>NZ_JAAMFB010000006.1 GCF_013322225.1 Agrobacterium larrymoorei | reverse complement strand
AAGCCGGGCTATGGTTCCGGCGCGGTCGTCTCGTCATGGTATCTCCTGTTCTCAGCATTTAAGCTGAAGTCAGGCAGAAATTCCACTTATCCTAGCTGTGCAGATTTTCCGAGCCACCTCTGAATAAGAAACAGATTTATCGACGGCACCTTAGTCAACCGTCGCGCTCCACTGGGAGTTTCCAATATGGGGGACGTTACTTTGCAACCAATTGGACAAGCCCAGCTTCGATCTGCAGTCCACTGATAGGCCGACCCAAATTACGTGTACCTCTAGGCCGTCGTCAATCAACGACGGTCCGCTCCCCTTCGGATGCGCCGCTCCACGGCGATGAAATCGCTGCCTGGCGTAGCGTTTTCAATCAGAGAGCGTCTTGCTACTTCCGCATCGAAACCAGCGAAAAATAAGCCCCATGGGGGTCCTGGCAATTGGCGATCCAGCTGTCGCCGGGTACTGGCATGGGTCCGTTGATGACCTTGCCGCCGCCGGTGCTGACGCGGGTGATTGCGTCTTCCAGGCCATCGACGTTGAAGTAATAGCCCCAGTGGCAGACGGGGACTTGTGGTAGACGTTTTATGATGCCGCCGATGTCTTTCCCGTCATGACCAGCATAGCCGAAAATGCGGTATGGGCCCATTTCGCCCATGTCGAAATCGCGGTTCTTCGTCCAGCCGAAGACATCGCCATAGAAGGCCATGGCGTGGTCGACGTCATCCGTGAACAATTCGTTCCAGCCGACATGGCCGTTCATGCTTTGCGGTTCCTTCGGGAAGCTGCCGCCGCCTTCCATCGGTCGTGGCGTCATGATGCAGAGGACGGCACCGAAGGGGTCTGTCACGACAGCCATGCGCCCCACTTCCGGAATGTCGAATGGCGGGCGCATGATCTTGCCGCCCTTTTCTTCGAAAAGCCTGGCGGAAGCATCCACGTCGTCCACCGCTACATAGCGGGTCCAGTTTGGCGGAATGCCTTCGGCCTTATGCTCGTCCGTCAGCTCCATCATGCCGCCGACGCCAACGCCGTTTGCTTCGAAGATTTTGTAACCCATCTCCGGTGAGCCGAAGTCCTTCAGTTCCCAGCCGACGACATGGGCGTAGAACCGGCCTGCATCGTCCTTATCCGTCGTCATCAATTCCGCCCAGATGAATTTTCCGTGGGTCTCAGACATAGGTTCACTCCCTGTTGGCGGCATGGTTGCCCGCATTTAATTTTTAGTTCACCCGATGAAACTCGGACGACATGAACTCCTTGAAGCTGCCATCCGGCTGCCGGACGGTGCCTGCAAAGGTACGGTGATTATCGTCATGCAATGTAATGACATCATGATAGAGCGCCATTTCGCCGCTGCCATCGAAACTCGGCCCTTCCGCTTCCAGCACCAGCGTCTTTCCGTCCGGCTCCATCCAGCCCTTGTAGACCCACAGATTGCTCATCATGGAGCCCACCCAGGAACCGACGAATTCTTTTCTGGCGGGATCGAAACCGACGGTAAGGACCGCCGTCATCGGCGATTCGTCGGGCATCCGCCCCTTGCTCTCGCCAACAATCCAGAGCCCGCCGATGGAGCGGATGGTTTCCCTGAAGCATTGGCTTGGGTCATCCGGGTCGTAACTGGCGTCGCTGGTGGTGGACGTCATTTTCCAATCGCCCACCATTCGATGAAGGAACTCGTGCTCCTTCTGCGGTTTCGACCATTCCATCGTTTCGCCTCCCAACGAAATCAGTGACAGCAGCTTGCCGCCTTTGGCGCATCCTCATACTGGTCGTGACGGCGCACCCAGTTCATGGTGCCTTCTTCATTGCGGCCTTTCGGCACCAGATCGAGCAACATCAGCGTCGTCAGCGTCTGTTCCGCACCGCGAGCGTAGGTGGAATAGGTGTGGTATATCCGGCCATCCTCACCCTTGGCAAAGACGCTGGTGCCGTGCAGGTCTTTCAGATCCCCCATCGCGGGAGTGTCGGTGTAATTATAAGTTATGGTGCCGGAGGCCACGGCCTCGTCGGTGAAGGACGCCTGATAATCATAATTGAAATCGCTGCCGTCCGATGACACCCATGGGAACTTCCAGCCCATCCGTTTCCTGTACGCCTCGATCTTTTCCAGCGGCGCGCGGGATACGGCAACGAATGCGGCATCCGCATTTTTCAGATGGATGATGGCGCCGTCCAGATGATCTGCGAAGAACGAGCAGCCGACGCAGCCCTCCTCCCAGTCCGGTGCCAGCATGAAGTGATAGACGATCAACTGGCTGCAATTGCCAAAAAGGTCTGCGAGCGACTGTGGCCCGGAAGGCCCGTCGAACAGGTATTCCTTGGTAACAGGCTCCCAAGGCAAGGCGCGCCGGGCCTCGTTCAATCGGTCACGCGCACGGGTCAGCTCTTTTTCCTTGGCAAGAAGCTCCCGGCGTGCCTCCCACCATTCCTCTTTGGAAACGACAGCATTTTGCATGAAATCCTCCTCTGTGGCCCGCCCTCCCGGCAGGCCGCGAACAATGTTCAAGTGGCAGAATCGGTGTCTGCGACGTCAATGGAGACGCCGCTTCAATATGCTTGACTAATTACGTTGATATCAACATAAAGGAATCATGTCAAACACCGACTTGATTCCTTTCTCTACAACTCTTTTCGTGAAGGACGTGTGCCTGTGCCTTCACGCGCAAAGGGCTGCCCGCGCGCTCGCGCGCCGCTTCGACAATGCATTGAAGCCACTGGCGCTTACCAACGGGCAATTTTCATTGTTGATGTCTCTCAACAGGCCTGAGCCGCCGCCGATGGGGCCTGTGGCGCAACTTTTGGCGATGGACCGGACCACGCTCACCGCCGCGCTGAAACCCCTTGAAAAGCGTGGGCTTCTGGTTGTTGAGCCCGACCCGAAGGACAAGCGCGGCAAGCGCCTCCGCCTGACGGAGGAAGGAACATCGTTGCTCGCATCTGCCTTGCCGATCTGGGTCAACACCCATGCGGATGTGGAAACGCAGATCAAAAGCGGCGATGCGGACAGGCTCCGGCAGGACTTGGTAAGCCTGGGATGATCCATCGCCTTGAAAGCTCTCTGCTCACAGCAAAAAAGGCCGACTGAGGACAGTCGGCCTTTTTCGTGACGGCGGTCGTGGGGACGAGAGCGCGTCAGAAAGCTGATTACTCGACGGAAACCGGAACTTCGGTCGAGGTGCGCATGGCGTGGGAGTAAGGGCAGACGATATGCGCCTTCTTCACCAGATCTTCTGCCGTTGCCTTGTCGAGGCCGGGGATGTTGACCTTCAGCGACACGTCGATGCCGAAGCCGGTGCCATCATCACGCGGGCCGATGCCGACGGTGGCTGTTACGGTGGTGTCTTCGGGAATCTTGACCTTTTCCTTGCCCGCAACATTTTTCAACGCGCCGAGGAAGCACGCAGAGTAACCTGCGGCGAACAGCTGTTCCGGGTTGGTACCTGTTGCACCGTCACCGCCCAGCGCCTTCGGCACCGTCAGGGTAACATCGAGAACGCCATCTTCAGACTTCGCATTGCCGGCGCGACCGCCAGTTGCCGTTGCCTTGGTCGTGTAAAGAATTGCCATGTGAACTACTCCCTTCGTTTGATGATGCAAACCATATAGCGCCCTATTTTATTGTGCGCAATATAATTTTGCACATTGAAAAATTTTTCTTTTCCTGCAATAAGACGAATGAGGATTTGCATTGCCTTTTGCATGGGGCAGGAACCTTGTGACGGGATAAAATGTTCCCTAGAGCGTTTTCTGTTTCGACGGACATGATCTTGATCAGCAAGTCATCCTTCGAGCGGGAATACGCCATGAAAGCCGCATTTTGGAGCTAACACCGATGGACGATGGGACGATGGAAGGCCTGTTGCGGCTGGACGTTCAGATATGTTTCGCGCTCTATGGCGCAGCGCACGCCTTCAACCGCGCCTACAAGCCCCTGCTAGAGCCACTTGGCCTCACCTACCCGCAATACCTCGTCATGATGGCTCTATGGGAGAAGGAAACCGCAACGGTAAAGACGCTGGGTGAAATGCTGGGGCTTGATTCCGGCACGCTTTCCCCCCTCCTCAAGCGGCTGGAACAGGCCGGGCTTATAACCCGCAAACGCGGCACGGTGGATGAGCGCCAGGTGTTGATCGCGCTTACACCGGATGGTGCGGAGTTGAAGAAAAAGGCAGTCGACGTGATGCGCTCGATCGGAGAAGCGACGGGATGCAGTCTTGATGAGCTTGGCGCACTGAGGGACCGGCTAAACGCACTCAGGGACAATCTGGTAAAAGCCTAGGACGAATGCGTCTCCGAAGCGATGGCGTTTTTCTCGCGCACCATTTTCGGTATCAAAAACAGATCGACGATGTACCACGTCATGGCCACATAAAAGAGCATGTCGACTATAATGTTGCGACCGATGAAAAACGGCAGCAGAAGCGAAAGTGCGCCAATGGCAAGCTGAATCTTGGCGGAGCGATAGGAGCCCAGGTAAAACCGATGCAGCCCGAATAGTCCTCCACCACCCAACAGGTGCAGAAGATATGCGACCCAGGTCAATTTGCGGTCAACCACTTGTACTTGCGGCGGCACATCTTCGGGATCGTCGGAACTGGCTGAAATTTTCGGCACGCTGACCAAGATGGAAATCTCGCATTTCGATGGCAACAGGATATCGCGGCGATACAGAAAAAATCAATCAATAATTGTATAATCTGCGAGAAATGACAAAGCCCCAGGCTGCGCTCGCTGCCTGAGGCTTTGTCATTATCGAAATGCGAATAGCTTACTGCCAGACCACCACACGCGCCTTGTTCGGCACGCGGTCGTAGAGGTCGATGATGTCCTGGTTCATCAGGCGCACGCAGCCGGAGGAGACGGCTTTTCCAATGGAATTCCACTCTGGAGAGCCATGCAGGCGGTAGAGCGTGTCCTGACCGTTCTGGAAGATGTAGAGCGCACGGGCACCAAGCGGGTTCTTAAGACCCGGCTGCATGCCGCCGTTCTTGGCGGAATATTTGGTGAGTTCCGGCTGACGGGCAACCATCTCGTCTGGCGGGGTCCACTTCGGCCACTTCTGACGCCACTGGATGACGCCCTCACCCGACCATGCAAAGCCTTCTCGGCCGATGCCGACGCCGTAGCGCATGGCGGAGCCGCCCTGCTCTACCACATAGAGGAAACGCGAGCGGGTATCGACCACGACCGTACCGGGACGTTCCCCCGTGGGATCGACCACGCGCTGGCGATAATAGCGGGAATCGATCTTCTGGTATGGCACGGCGGGGATGACGAAGCCGCCATCTTCCATGGAGCCATACATCACGGCAAGCTCGGCATCGGAAATGCCGGAAGAGAACATCTGGCGGAAATCATTCGCCATGCCGCCCGCAAAGCTTGCAGGCTGCGCGCTGTTGTAAGGTCTGACGCCGGAAGACGCGCAACCCGCCAAAAGCGATGCGGACGAAAGGCCGAGAAGGGAAAGGAAGGTACGTCTGGAAAAGTTTGTGTCGGTGCTCATCATAAGGCCGGTTTTCTCACATCGGAAGCGATCGGGGGCGGGCTCGCGAACTTACGCGCAGGACCAGCCCTTCAATCTCGCTGTACGTCATTTGTTCCACGCTTACTGACGTATTGGTATAGTGGTTAATACATACATAAGGCCAGTTGCAGCGATGCAACATTGGCCCAGCCTTCTCTCATTTACCGGCGCTAGTGATCAGATAACCACAATTGGCGCACCCTGCGGCACGCGCTCGTACAGATCGATCACATCCTGATTGAACATGCGCACGCAGCCGGAAGAGGTCGCCTTGCCGACCGATTGCCAATCCGGTGTGCCGTGGACGCGGTAGAGCGTGTCCTTGCCGTCCTTGAAAATGTAAAGAGCCCGCGCACCGAGCGGGTTGTTCAGGCCGGGAACCATGCCGCCATTACTGGCCGAAATCGAAGCCAGCTCCGGTTGTCGCGCCACCATTTCGTTGGGCGGCGTCCAGCGCGGCCACTTGGCCTTCCATTGTATCTTGCCGCGACCGGCCCAGGCATAACCATCGCGTCCTAGCCCTACGCCGTAACGCACGGCCTTGCCGCCCGGCTGAACGAGGTAGAGGAAATGCTGCCTCGTATCGACGACGATTGTGCCGGGAGCTTCCGCAGACTGATAACTGACTTCCTGCCGCAGATAGCGGGGATCAACCCGGCTATAGGGAATGGCAGGAAGCGTATGATCTTCGTCACGAACCACGTCATACATGACACGGTGCAGCGGATTGCTGACCGGCAGACCATAGCCTACGCTGCGGTCGGTATAGGCCGGAGACATGGCGGGCGCTGGTCTTGCGGTCGTCGGCGGGCCGTAAAGCTGCTGGAACTGCGAGCGGAAAAGATCCGGCGGGCGGCTGTTGATCGACCCCGGCGTCGGCGGCAGAGGCTGGCGCGGAATGGAGCCGACATTGTTGAACTGGAAAACAGGCGCGGTTTCCTGCACGAAGACATCGGCATTCATGCGGCTCGTATCCGTCACGAAAAGGCAGCCGCTCAGAAGCGGAAGCAGGCTGAAAACGCAGACGAAGCGTCGGATGGCTTTTGAGGCGAGTGATTTCATTGAGCCGCTTCACATTGATAGCATTGGCGCAACAATGCCAAGCCCGGCTGGCGCGAGGCTGGAGAAACCGCAAGGTTTTGGACAAATATGCGCGGTTATGCGAACTCGTTGAAGAAGCGAATGCTTTCCACAACCGCACCCGGCACGACACCATTGTGTGTTCCCGGCAAAAGCCGGTGGGAAATATGCATCCCGGCGGAGCGCGCCCTGTCCATCAATAGCCGGTGGTCGGCATCGAAAGGACGCTCTTCCATACCGCGTAAAAGCAGGGTCGGGCATTTCAGGCTGGGGCCGAAACAGACCGAGGAGCGCATGATGAACTCTTTCGGATCGGTGCCATCGAAGCAGATTTCGTCCGAATAACGGTTGAAATAGCGCCACGAATTGACGCCTGCGGAGATCGGTACCGACGCCCTGAACCTGCGTGTCATGGATGCCAGCAAAGACAGGGTGCCGCCATTGGAGTGCCCCGCGAGAAACAGCCGCTCCCTGTCGATCCCCGGCAGGCTTTCGAGGTAGCTTGCGGCAGCGAGCGCGTCCGAAGTTTCATCGTAAAAGCCGGAATAGTTACCCTCCTGCCCGTTTTCTCCGCGGAACGATGGCAGCAAAACCACGAAACCCGCCTCCCAAAAGGGCTTCATCAGTTCCCAATGACCAACACCGGTAGCATTGCCGCCATGCAGGAAAAGAACCGCAGGTTTCAGCGATTTGGCTGGCTCGTAGTGCGAAAGCCAGGCGACAAGCTCAATCGAACCATGCGGCCCGCCCGGATACGTCACATGCCGGGCGCCGGGTGCCGCGCCCAACGGCTCTGATTTTTCCGGTGCTGCCATCTTGCGTAGCAGATGCGTATGAAAACGCTCCCGCGCAAAGGCGTAATCATCGCTTTCCAGAGGCAATGTTTCCGGTGCAGCGAGTTCCGCCACCGCCTGCACGGGCGAAAGCGCCATGGCCGCGACACCTGCCGATGCGGAAAGAAACCCGCGACGCGTCAACCCGTCACCGATGATGGAAGAAACAGAAGTATGGATAAGCCCATTTTTCATAAATGCGACCCACTCGGCGTTTTCAGCTTGATTTTATTTCATCACTAATTTCGGGCATTTGTCCACTTAAGCTTTGGAAAGTTTCGGCGCTGGCCCCGGAGATTTCAACCCTCAGGACGCGCCCGCCTTCTCATCGATCATCGCCACCAATGTAGAGAGCCGATCCGCCTCCGATGGCAGCTTGTCCGCACGCAACCGGGCAATACGGGGGAAACGCATTGCGACGCCGGATTTGTGGCGGTTGGAGCGCGCAATACCCTCGAAGGCGATTTCCAGCACGAAGCCGAAATCCGGCTTTGCGCGAACGGCTCTCACAGGCCCGAAACGTTCCACCGTGTTATCCCGCACGAACTTGTCGAGGATCTCCAGTTCCGCATCGGTAAAGCCGAAATAGGCCTTTCCAACCGGTACCAGCTGCTCGCCTTCCTCTCCTTCCGACCAGACGCCGAAGGTGAAATCGGAATAGTAGCTGGAGCGTTTACCGTGGCCGCGCTGCGCATACATCATTACCGCATCGATATTGAACGGATCGCGCTTCCACTTGAACCACGGTCCCTTGGCACGGCCAGCCTGATAGATGCTGTCCTTGCGCTTTATCATCACACCTTCGATGACGGGATCAGGCGGAACCTTGCGCAGGTCGTCCAGCTGCTGCCAGCTCGAAAACGGCACGAAGGGGGATAGATCGAAGCGGTCGTGTGGAGCCTTGTCGATAAGCTCATCCAAGCTCTTTCGCCGCTCCAGAAACGCTTGCGCACGAATATCCTCATCGCCCTTGAACAGAAGGTCGTAAGCGCGGAGGAAGGCGGGGTAATCCTCCATCATCCTGCCCGTTACCGTCTTGCGATTAAGGCGCTGCTGCAGGTCGGAAAAGGTGCGCGTGGAACTGTTGGAGCGTGCGGTGCCGCCGATCAGGAGCTCGCCGTCGATGACGCCATCGAAATTGGCCGCCTCCAGAATGTCGGGAAAGGCACCAGAAATATCGTCGCCTGAACGGGAATAGAGCTTTCGCGTATCCCCTGCCCGCGAAAGCTGGACACGAATGCCGTCCCATTTCCATTCGGCGACGAAATCCTGTGGATCGAGGTTTTGCAGATCGTTATCGCCCACGGGGGTGGACAGCATGACGGAGTGAAAGATGGCGGGGGTGGCCAGAACCGGGCGATCCGTCTTGCCTTCCAGCCACGCGAATAATGTTTCGTAGGGCGGCTCAAGACCATGCCAGAGCGTTTCTATCTCGACGATGTCCTTGCCTGCGAAATCCGCGAGCGCCTGCCGCGCCAGCCGGGCGGATACACCGATGCGCAGCCCGCCGGTGACGAGCTTGAGGAAAGCAAAGCGCGAGGAGGTGTCAAGACGGTTCAACAGGTCGCGGACGGCGGACCGTATTTCCGTTTTGCCGAGCGAATTCATCTGTCGCACGACTTCACCAAGGCCGGGATCGTCCGCTGGCGGTTGATCGGCGTTCTGGCTGGTGTCCCAGACAAGGGAAATGGTCTCGGCCAGATCGCCGACGTAATCGTAAGAGTAGCGAAACAGCACGTCATCCATGCGCTCCAGCACCAGTTCACGCAGCATGGCAGGCTTTACACCCTTGAGGTCCAGCGTGCCCGCTATCGCCGCAAGGCCATAGCCGCGATCCGGGTCCGGCGTGTCGCGGAAGTAGTCGGTGAGCAGCTTGAGCTTGCCGTTTCGGGATGGGGTGAGGACGAGGCGATCCAGAAGGGTTGCGAAGGATTTCATGGCCTTAGTCTCCCTCATCTTCATAACCGACCAGATGCAGCGGACGTGCCGGAATGCCCTGCAACTCACACCAGCGGACCAGCGCCTCCTCGCGGCCATGCGTTACCCAGACTTGCGATGGTGAGACCTCCTTGATCGTTTCCAGCAGTTCCGGCCAGTCGCAATGATCGGATATCACCAGCGGCAGTTCCACGCCGCCCTGCTTGGCGCGCTGACGCACCATCATCCAGCCGGATGCGAAAGCGATGAGCGGTTCGTTGAAGCGGCGCGCCCATTTCTCCTGAAACGCGGATGGCGGGCCAACGACGATGGCGCCTTTGAAGAGTTCGGGATTGCTTTTTTCGAGCGTCGCAGGGCGGATATCGCCGAGATCAATCCCCTGGCTGATGTAGTAATCGCAGAGCTTTGCCAGTGCGCCGTGGATATAGACGGGTCCGGAATAACCGTTGTCCAGCAGAAGCCTCAGGACGCGCTGCGCCTTGCCCAGCGAATAGGCGCCGACAAGATGGGTTCGCTCTGGAAACTGCTTGATGGAGGTCAGGAGCTTGGCAATCTCGCGGCCGGGTGCAGGGTGGTGAAAGACGGGCAGACCGAAAGTAGCCTCGGTGATGAACACATCGCACGGCACTGGTTCGAAAGGCGCGCAGGTCGGGTCCACTCCGCGCTTGTAATCGCCCGACGCGACGATGCGCGTCCCATCATGTTCGATGGAAATTTGCGCCGATCCGAGAACATGGCCTGCCGGATGAAAGCCGACCCTCACCCCGTTCACATCCACATATTCGCCGAAACCGATGGCCTGTTCGCTGGCGGTGAAATCCTCGCCATAACGTATGCGCATGATGTCGAGCGTCTGGCGCGTCGCCAGAACCTTTTCATGCCCTGCCCGTGCATGGTCGGAATGTCCGTGGGTTATCAGCGCACGCGGCACAGGCCGCACGGGGTCGACATAGAAATCGCCAACGGGGCAATACAACCCTTTCGGCGTCGGGTTCAGCAGCTTTTCAGGTTTCATATGCGCCCGGACGTTCAAGTTACAGGCGATGAAAACGCGATGTGGTGGCCGCGTGTTCCCTCCTCACGCCTCTACCGCGCGCGTTTCTCGTCGGTAGCGACGGGCAGCTTGACGTTCCTGAGCATGATCGCCGCGACGAGACCGACGGCAGCGGTCGCCGCAGCGGCATAGAACATCGGCGTGAATGCGCCAGCGTAAAGATTGGCGACCGCGCTTTGGGAAGCCGCTGGCAGTTCCGCCAGCATCTTCGGCGTCAGTTGCTCTATCTTGCCGACGCCGGGAATATCCGCTCCCGCTCCCTTGAGGCTGGAGGTAATGAATGCACCGTAGATCGATATGGCAATCGCAGCACCGCCCATGCGCGTCAGCGTCACCGCCCCGCTCGCAGCCCCGATATCCGCCCTTGGTGCCGAATTCTGCACGCCGATGATGGGTGCCTGCTGTCCAAGGCCAACGCCCATGCCCTGCACCAGCATCAATAGTGCGATGATGACCAGCGACGTTCCGGCATGGACCTGCGAGAAGGCCAGCATGACGACGAGGGCGATGGACAGGCTGATGATGGAGAAGGGCTTGTAGCTGCCGGTGATGGAAATCAGACGTCCCGCCGTCAGCGAGCCCATGACGATGCCGCCAGTCACGGCGATGAAGAACAGGCCTGCGGAAGATGGCGAAAGGCCGGTCGTTGTTTGCAGGAACAGCGCATAGTAATTCACCATGCCGATGCCAAGCCCACCGCTGACCAGCGAAATGACCATAAACAGCGGAAAGGTGCTGTCCTTGAACAGGCGCAGCGGCACGATGGGTTCCGCTGCCCGGCGCTCAACCTGTACCCACAGATATCCGGTGAGAACCGAGACGGCGACGATGCAGAGGCTCTGCCACGCGAAGATGGAGCCGAACATTTCGCCGCTATCGGCCCAAATGACCACGCAGGAGATGGTGACGGCCAAGAGAACGGCACCGATATAATCGATCTTCGGCTGGCGATCGGGACGGCGATAGGGAAGAAGAAGTGCGATGCCGGTGATGACGACAATGCCGATGGGCAGATTGATGAGGAAGATCGAGCGCCAGCCGAACAGGTCGCTCATCGTGCCGCCGAGGATCGGCCCGACGCTGCCCGACGCCATGATGACGAGGCTGGAATAGCTCTGGTAACGCGCCCGCTCGCGCGGCTCGAACAGATCGGCATTGACCGAAAAGATCGACACCATGATGCCGCCGCCACCTATACCCTGAAGCACGCGGGCCGCGATCAAGGAATTCATCGACCATGCGAGACCACAGGCAAGCGAACCCAGAGTGAAGATCACGATAGCGGCAATCATCACATATTTCCGACCGAAGAGATCGCCCAGTTTGCCGTAGACGGGCATGACCGCGCTCGTTGCCAGCAGATAGGCCGAACCGATCCAGCCGAAACGCTCCAGAGCGCCGAATTCACCCACGATGGTGGGAAGTGCGGTCGATACGATCTGGTTATCGAGCGTTGCCATGAACATGGCGAACATCAGAAACAGAAACACCACAATCCTGCGGCGGGGATCTGCAACGAGGGGCGCTGCAGGCGTATGTGACATATCCATCGGGAAAATCTCGCACTTGATATGTAATTTATGTGCCTTTAGCATATATGTGTCAATGGCACATTCATTGAATTATGATAGGATCGTTTCTGTGATTTGGGGAACCGTGGCATGAACCAGCAGAAATCCGTTTCGGAGCAGCGCGAGAAACCCGTCAGCGATGAAGTGCTGCATATCGGCCATACGATGACACGTATGCGGCTGATGATCGGTCGACGGGTGATCGGGCGGATGGCTATTGCAAAGCTCGCACCGGGGCTGGAGCTTTCACACATCGATGTGCTGGATGTGGTTCACCGCGCCAAAGGTGCCGCAACGGTGGGATCGATCGCCGAGGGCATGCGCATAGACCCTTCGCGCGGAAGCCGCGTGGTGGCGGATATGGTAAGCCGGGGCCTGTTGCAGCGCGAGGTCTGCCAGGATGACGGAAGGCGCAGCGTCATCGGCATCACGCCGCTCGGCAACAGCATTCTGGAAGAAATGCGAAGTGCGAAGCTCGCACTCGTAAGCGAAGTTGTGAGCGACTGGCCGCTGGAGGACGTCGCAGAATTCGCGCGGTTATTCGACAAATTCATCGGCCGGTTCGAGACGCGGCTGACGCCGGACGCGGCGATGAGGGAAGATGGCAATACCAGGGCCGAATGAGACTTCGCTCAGCCACGGTCTGCAACACCTCCCGACTTGCTCAAACGTCGACCAACTCGATCTTCAGCTTCTTACCCACCGAACGCGCTGCTCGGTCGAGTGTGTCGAGTGAGACAGCGACGTTACTCGGATCTAAAACTCTTTTCACCTGAGTCCGGCTTGTGCCCATTCTTGTGGCCATACTGGATTTGGTAATTGACTGCTTTTTCCGTGCTTCCTCGATCTGCCACGTCAACACCCGTTTTATGGCCTCGCCATAGACTTCTTCTTTTTCACCCAGTTCCTCGAGGAAATCTTCGAGCGTGCTACCGACGGAATGTTTTGAATCGCTCATTTCTTGCTCTTCCTGTCGTTCTTCTTTTGTCGTTTCGATCGTTCCAGATGTTCTTTCCAGCGCCTGACCGCAAGCTTGATAGCATCCTGCTGGCCGTCCTTACCCTCTTCACCGTGGAGCAAGAGCATTATGCTGGTGTCAATTCCGAAGTATGTTCTGGCTTCAACACTTCCATTTTTTATGCTGGACCTGACTTCACGGACACCATCCCTGATCGGCCTGCATGTGGGCATTCCAATCGGCCATCCAAATTCGACTGTTGCGATATCTGATCCAACTGTCTGACGATCTTGTCTATCAAGTGTTTTCAGCCACTCTTTCACAGGCTCCGCCCCTTCGTCGGTGACGAAGAACCGGGCAATAATGCGTTTCATTCAAATACTCCATGTACCTTATACGGTACAATTTGACAAATAATTATTTGGTCAGGATGCAACGTGTTGTCGGTAATCAGTCCTGATTCATAGGGCACTTGAGATGAGCAGAACGACGCCCTTAAGAGTGGTTGCGACGTCGACGTAATTCGTTTCTATCGAAGTATTTATATCCCGGCGCCGTGCTGCTGTTCGAAAACCTTCACGCTGTTGCGGCCGCTCTTTTTCGCGTCGTACATTGCCGCATCGGCTCTGGCCAACAGCACTTCGGGCGTCTCGCCGTCATCGGGGTAGAATGCCGTTCCGGAAGAGCAGGTAACGCTAATGAAGCCGTTTTCCAGCGCAATTGGCTCGCCGACCTTGCTGCGAATAGCCTCCAGACGACGCAGGATGCCCGCCTGATCATGCTTGGGGTTGCTGAAGATGATGGCGAATTCGTCACCGCCGAGGCGCACCGCGATATCGGAGGCGCGAATGCAGCTGCCGACGCGCTCCGCGAAAGCACGCAACACCTCATCCCCCACCGCATGGCCATGCACATCGTTGATCTGCTTGAAGTTGTCCAGATCGAGGTAGGTGATCGCCACCAGTCTGGATTCGCGTTTCGCCTCGTGAATGGCGCGACCGAACTGGCTCCAGAACAGGTTTCTGTTCGAAAGACCCGTCAGCGGATCGTGGTGCGCCATGAAATGGACACGCTCTTCGGCGCGACAACGATCGATGGCAATACCGGCGATATTCGTCGCCATGTCGATGATTTCCGATTCAACGGTCGTCGGCAGCCGCACCGTGCCGGAGTAAAGCGCGAAGGTACCGAGCAGAACGCCACCATTTCCCATGATCGGCGTGGACCAGCAGGAGCGCAGGCCATAGCGCATGGCGAGTTCCACGAAGTCTGCCCAGAGCTCGTCCTGAAACGTATCGCGGACATAAACTGCTTCGCGCCGCCAGGCTGCCGTGCCGCAGGAACCTGCCTTCGGGCCGATCTTCAGGCCATCGATCAGCGCCAGATACGCATCTGGCAGCCCGGGTGCGGCAATGTTGCGAAGGCACTCCTGCTTTTCGTCCAGCAGCATGACAGCGCCGGTGACGTTGTCCAGCAACCCCTCGATCGTGCTGACCACGGATTTGAGGATCGTCGGTAGTGGCAGGCCTTTTACGACCATTTCCAACAGGTCCGCATGGCAGCGGAGCAAGGTTTCCTGCCTTTTGGCAGCGGTGATTTCCCTCGAAATACCGGCAATGCCGATGACCTGACCCTCGGCATTTCTGACCGGTATGCGCGTGCCGGAATACCAGCGCACCTGGCCGTCTTTTCCTGCCACACGCTCTTCTGCGTTATAAAGGCCGACGCCGCTCGACATGATGCGGCGATCCATCTCGTCCAGGCGGCGCGCCACTTCAGGCGGCGCCATGTCGTAAATGGTCATCTTGCGGCCTCCGAGAAAACCCGGCTCATGGCCAAGACAGGCAAGCGCTGCCGCATTCATGTAATTGTAGTTGCCGTCAGCGTCTTTCAGAAACACCATCTCGGGAATGTTATCGAACAGGTAGGCCAGCCGTTCATCGACGACCGCTTCCTGAAGAAAATGCATGACTGATGCTTGCGCCGTGAACGATTGAGCGCCCTTTTCTTCACGCATAGCGTAAGAACCTTTTACCCCAAAGTGTATCGACTACTCGCCGCCATCAGGCGCCTCTGGAACACACACTCGATGCAACAGTCCAGATGCAACCACTATCAGACATATTTACTTATGCTTGATTAAGGTGAGTCTTAACACTGTATATATCGAAAAATATATCTACCTCTGAACAATACTGGCACAATATAACTGCCATTAGCGCTATTTTCTCGCGGCAGCAATCGAAAGTTGCGTAAGCATCAGAAAAAATCATGCTGGATCGCGGTTTCTGCCACTTTTACTTTTTCCGCGCGGACAATAGCTTGCGGGCGCAATACAGGTTTCAAGGGGAAGTGAATGCTGAAGATTTACGGGGTGTATCGGTCGCGCGCAACGCGCACATTATGGCTCGCAGGAGAGCTTGGCCTTGATTTCGAGCATATCCCCGTCATCCAGGCCCGACGCCTTGCAGATCCGCTGGCTGTCGACGCCCCGCTCAACACGCTGACGCCATCCTATCTTGCCGTCAACTCCATGGGGACCATTCCCTGCATCGATGATGATGGCATGGTTCTTTACGAATCCATGGCGATCAACCTCTATCTGGCACGCAAGCATGGCACTTCGCTTGCGCCAGCCGATCCGGCGGAAGACGCGCATATGATGCAGTGGTCCTTCTTTGCAGCGACCGAAATCGAGAGCTATGCACTGAAGATCTCCTCGACCGCTGCCGAAGGGCTGGCCGAAAGCGAGACGGGTAAAGCCGTGATGGACGTGGCCGCCCGCATGCTGCGACGCCCTTTCCGCGTGCTGGAACAGCACCTCTCCGACAAGGACTATCTGGTGGGGGACCGTTTCACCGTGGCCGATATCAACGCCGCGGAAGTGGTTCGCTACGCACAGGCCCATGCGCCGCTATTCGAGGCGCATCCCTCTGTCAAAGCATGGCTGGAGCGCTGCCAGGCCCGGCCTGCTTTCAAGGCCATGTGGGAAGCCCGGGCCGCAGAAGCGGCGTGAGGCTCAAGCCAGCGCGGATGTCACCCTGACATCGCCCAGATGGATGCCGTTCCAGTTCTTCAGGGGACGATTGGCGAAGGCTAACAGCGCCGCTTGTTCGGCGCTGTCCTTCTCTACATAGCGCGCAAGAAGTGCCGCGATCATGGATTCTGCGGCGCGGGTCGTGCCGTCTTCGCATTTCACCGCGATCGAGATGCCCTGTTGCGGCAGCACGCCAACGAAAACACCTTCCGCGCCGGTCTTGGCGAATATCCTGCCCGGTGCGATTTCCATCAGCTTGGTACAGGTGCGGCCTGTACCCGCCACGTAGAAGGGTTCTGCCATGCAGGCCTCCATCAGGCGGCGTGACGCCTTGGCGCGCACCGGCTCCAGCCCCTGCCCCGTTGCCATTTTCGCAAAGCCATGCGCCAGTGACTTCAGCGGCACGGCATAGGTGGGAATGGAACAGCCATCGACACCGCAATTGTCCTCGCCAAGCGCCGTACCGGTGAGGCTCTCCATCGTGGCGCGGATTTCCCGCTGTAGGGGATGCTCGTAATTCACATAGCCCTTCGTCTCGATGCCCGAATGGGAGCAGGCGCAGATGAAGCCGGAATGCTTGCCGGAACAGTTGTTGTGAAGCGCGGTTGGCCTGTCCATGGCGCGGGCCTGCTGGATCAGCGCCTTCTGGTCCAGCGACCAGTGCGCACCGCACTCCAGCGCGTTTAGATCCTTGCCCGCCTCGGCCAGCATTGAGGCTGCAAGCTCGACATGCGCATCTTCGCCCGAGTGAGAGGCGCAAGACAGCGCAAGTTCCCGGTCGCCGAAGCCATAGGCATCTGCGGCACCGCTTTCGACAAGGAACAACGCCTGCATCGCCTTGCAGGCAGAGCGGGGAAACACACCGCTTTCCACATCACCTGCCGAAAACAGGGTTTTGCCATCTCCATCCACCACTACGGCCATGCCCCGATGGCGGCTTTCGACGAGATTTCCGCGTGTGACTTCGACGGTAACGGGGTTGTGCATGATGCTGGCCTCAAAAAATTCGAAATTGCGCCTGTTCTTACCTAAATCATTCGCATCATGCACGGGGCTATCTCTTTGAAATTCGCCAAACGATTTCTCGCTGTCGTTTTCATCGTCTATCTATTGCCCGCTCTGGCTTCCGCCGGATTATGGGCCATGAAGGAACATCCGACAGGCTACCGCAATGCGCGCTGGTCTTCGGCGGGCATCCTGCCGGAAGCCCCCGCGGACAAGCCCGCCGCCATCTATATTTACTCAGCGATGACCGGTGGCCTGAAAGGCTCCATTGCCAGCCACGCCTGGATCGTGATGAAGCCGGAGAATGCCTCAAGTTACGAACGTTACGATAAGGTGGGATGGGGAACGCCCATTCGCCGCAACGGCTACGCGCCGGATGCCTACTGGTACTCCAACATGCCGCGTCGGGTGCTTGAACTGCATGGTGAAGAGGCCGAGCGGCTCATTCCCAAAATCCAGAAGGCCATCGCGGATTATCCTTATGGCAAGGCGGGCGGATACCGGATTTATCCCGGCCCGAACTCCAATACCTTCGTCGCGCATGTGCTGCGCCAGGTGCCGGAACTTGGCGTCGTGCTACCGCCGGATGCGGTGGGGCGCGATTATCTGCCAAACGGTGAGTTCGTCCACATCGCTGACGACTGGAAGGATGCGAGCGTCTCGCTCGGCGGTTTCTTCGGGGTCTCGCTCGGCGCACGCAGCGGTTTCGAGGTGAATTTCCTTGGCCTCGTCGCCGGGATCGACGTAAAGAACCCCGGCATCAAGATCCCCGGCCTCGGCTATTTCGGCGTCAACTCCTTCGAGCCGGCACCGGAGCGGAAACCGGCAAGCGCCTGATCCGCCCCATCAATGCTCGGGTGTATGTCCGGCGCGTTTCGCCCGGATGACGTTGGCGACGAAGACCCGCGCCATGCCGTGGTAGAACTGCTCGGGCATGATAATGCGCGAGGTCAGATATCCCAGCATCGAGGCGGCCATGATGGGGATCATGCAGCGATGATTGCCCGTCATTTCCAGAATGATGACGAATGTGGTCATCGGAGCTTGCGTGACGCCTGAAAAATAGCCCGCCATGCCGAGAATGGCCCCGAGGCCGATGCTGGCCCCAACCAGATCCGCCACCGTACTACCGAACGCGGTGCCGACGGATAGCGACGGCGCAAAGAAGCCGCCCGGAATGCCGGAAAGCATGGCAAGGAAGGTGGCCAGCAGCTTTTCGATGAAGAAGATGGCGGGAGCAGCGTGGCCCTCAATCGCGGCGCGAGCCTGTTCATACCCCGTGCCATAAGTGGTTCCGCCGGAAATGATTCCGATGATGGCGGAAAGAATTCCGCAGATCGCTGCAACAGCCAGCAGGCGCCTCAGCGGCATCACATGGCTCCAGCGGCGAATGCGCGCCATGATCTTCACTGCCGTGGAGCTGAACAAAGCGCCCAGCACGCCGCCACCGAGACCGCAGATGAGCACCAGTGCCCAGTCCGCCGCTGTCGTCGCCATGACCGCGCTGGTGCCGAAATAATTGTAGCTTCCGACAAGACCGATAGAGGACAGGCCAGCGAGAATGACAGCAGTCAGTACGATGCCATTGGTGCGCGATTCGTACACCTTGCCCATTTCCTCGATGGCGAAGACGATACCGGCCAGCGGCGTATTGAAGGCGGCGGCAATGCCTGCGGCAGAGCCCGCTAGAATGAGCCCCTTGGCCTGCGCCATACCACCCCAGCGAGCCGCCTGCAACATGATGGACGCACCGACCTGAACCGTCGGCCCTTCACGGCCGATAGACGCCCCGGACATAAGCCCGGCAATCGTCAAGACGATTTTCCCGAAGGCCAGCTTCAGCGACAGCAGGCGCGAACGGTCCTCATCCTCATGGAAATGCCGCGCCGCAATCGCCTGCGGAATACCGCTGCCCTGCGCATTTGGGAAATAAGAAAAAGCAAGCCAAGCACACAGCATGAAACCGAGCGGGCTGATAACCAGCGGCAACAGATAGGTATATCGGCCCGACGAAACCGCCGTCGAGAAAAGATGTTGGGCGTGATCGGCCAGTATCGCGAAGACAACGCTGATCACGCCGACGGCGAGCGCTCCGAGCCAGAAGACGGCACGCGGTTTCCAGATGCGCCACGAACCCCAGACAACACGGGTACGGCGCAGCATTTTCAGCTTTTTGTAATTGGCAGGCATGGTAATCCAGACATCTTGGATGAGTGTTGCGGATGTGTCGGGAGACCCTCCTTATCGACCCCTCAAGCCCGGATTGCAACCGCGTCTTTGACAATTGCCAACGAAAGGCGCAGAGTTTGTGCATCGCAATTGCAATGCAGGAGTTGGACGATGAAATTACTGAAAACCGCGACATTGCCCTCGCTTAGGGTCGAGCCTGAATTTCGGGATAAGGCGGAAAGCGTGCTGCGAGAGGGTGAAACGCTATCAGGCTTCATCGAAGACGCTGTTCGCAAACAGGTTGAAATCCGCAAATCGCAAGAAGAGTTTATTGCCAGGGGCTTGGCTGCGCTGGAAGAATCCAGAAGCACCGGCGTCTTTTATTCTGCAGAAGAAGTACACGCAGAACTGCGAGCGATGCTTGCGGCCAAGAAGGCTGAGCGTAACCAGTGACGTTTCATCTACGCTATACCATCAAGGCCCGTGCAGACATAACGCGGCTCTATAATTTCCTCTTGGACAAAGATTTTGATACGGCGGAAAAGGCAATTGACCGCATTATTTCTACCATAGAAGGACTAAGCGAGTTTCCTTTCGCTACAAGAAAAGCGCGCGGCGATAGCGCGCTCCTACGGGAACTGCTTATCCCTTTCGGGTCGTCAGGCTATATTGCGCTCATCCAAATCGAAGACGGCGAGACGGTATCAATACTCGCCGTTCGCCACCAACGCGAAGACGACTATCATTAACCGTCACCGGTCGCTCACTGCCGCACGCGGATTGACCCAGAGCTCCTGATTGGAACGCGGCAGCGGCTGGCGTCCGAGAATGTGATCCGCCGCCTTTTCTCCGGTCATGATCGATGGGCCGTTGAGGTTGCCGTAGGTGACGTGCGGGAAGATGGAACTGTCTGCCACGCGCAGGCCATTGACGCCGATGACGCGGCATTCGGGATCGACCACAGCCATCGGATCGTCCTTCGCGCCCATGCGGCAGGTGCCGCAGGGGTGGTAGGCGCTTTCCAGATGTTCGCGCAGGAAAGCGTCAATCTCGGCATCCGACTGTACGTTTTCGCCCGGTTGAATTTCGGGGCCGCGAAACTCATCAAACGCCTTCTGGGCAAAAATATCCCGCGTCAGGCGCACGCAATGGCGGAATTTTTCCCAGTCTTCGGCGTGGCTCATATAGTTGAACTGGATGACCGGGTCGTCCTTCGGATCGGCTGATCGCAGCGTCACATTGCCGCGCGATTTCGACAGGTTATAGCCCACATGCACCTGAAAACCGTGGCTTTTCGCCGCTGCCTTGCCATCATAGGAAATGGCGACGGGGAGGAAATGGAACTGGATATCCGGCTGTTTGAGGCCGGGTGCGGAGCGCAGGAAGGCGCAGGCTTCGAACTGGTTGGAGGCACCGAGCCCACCCTTGGTCATAAGCCACTGCGCACCGGCCACACCCTGCCAGAACCATGGCAGCCATGAATAGAGCGACACCGGCTTGGTGGAGACCTGCTGGAAATAGAACTCCATATGGTCCTGAAGATTGGCGCCGACGCCGGGGCGGTCAGCTTTGACCTCAATACCCATATCGCGCAGATGCTGCGCCGGGCCGATGCCGGAAAGCATGAGCAGTTTCGGGGAGTTGAAAGACGATGCGGAGACGATGACTTCGCGGTTCGCCTTGATCGTTTCCACACTGCCCCGGCGCTCGATCTCGACGCCCGTTGCGCGACCGTTCTCGATCACGATCTTGCACGCAAACCCGCGAACAAGTGTGACGTTGCCGCGCTTCAGCGCCGGGCGCAGATAGGCGTTGGCGGCAGACCAGCGGCGACCATTGTGGATCGTCTGCTCCATCAGCCCGAAGCCTTCCTGCTTGGAGCCGTTGTAGTCTTCTGTCGTCTCGAAACCTGCCTGCTGGCCTGCCTGAATGAAGGCGTGGAACAACGGATTTTTCACCGGCCCGCGCTGCACGTGCAGCGGCCCGTCCGTCCCGCGCCAGCCTTCCTCGCCGCCATGGCTGTGTTCCATCCGCTTGAAGTAGGGCAGCACATCCGCATAGGACCAGCCCTGCGCGCCCAGCTCTTCCCACCGGTTGAAATCCTCCGCATGGCCGCGAACATAGACGAGGCCATTGATGGAAGACGATCCGCCGATGACTTTGCCGCGCGGCGCGGTGATGCGGCGGTTATTGAGGTTCGGCTCAGGCTCCGAGAGATAACCCCAATTGTAGCGCTTCATGCTCATCGGCCAGGCAAGTGCGGCTGGCATCTGGATGAACGGTCCAAAATCCGAACCGCCCGCCTCTATGACGATGACGGAATATCTCCCGTCTTCCGACAGGCGATAGGCCATGGCTGAGCCAGCTGAACCTGAGCCGACGATGACGAAATCTGCACTCACTGTCATGGATCAATGCCTCTTGCTCTGTTCATAGCCATAATCATCGGCTATAAATTTATTGAGATTTTTATATCTATTTGATATGAGTTGATTATGAAGAACGTCACTTTTTCGCGGGTTGCGGACAAGGCGTTGCAGCGAATGCAACCAAAACGCAGGTTGGCCATCCTCGAAAAGATTTCTGCTTATGCCCGCGGCGAGCCCGTTGACATCAAAAGGATGAAAGGATGCGACTTTTTCCGCATCCGCGTCGGTCAAGACCGGGTCATAATTGACGAAAATGGGGTTGTGATCCTCGTTCTCGACGTTGGCCCGCGTGGCGGCATTTACAAGGAGTGAAGACCTATGAGCGAAATTCAGAAACTGACCATCGAAGGCAAGACATATGTCCTGCTCAGCGAAGAGGACTATGAGGATCTGATCGACGGTCTGCATGCCAAATCCATCAAGGCCCGTATCGATGCCGGGGAAGAAACATGGCCTATGGAGGTCGTCATAGCGCGCGCAAATGGCGAAAATCCCGTTACAGTGTTTCGCAAGCACCGCAAGATAACCATGACCCAACTCGCCAAGGATGCTGGAATATCGCAGCCCTATCTCTCCGACATTGAGAGCGGTAAGAAAACCGGCTCCGTCGATGCACTGAAACGCATCGCCGTAGCGCTCAACGTCGATCTCGATGATTTGGTGGTGTAACAGGCCCATATCAATACGGCGCTTCAACCTTGCCCGTCGCGACGTAAACCGTCTTCAACTCGCTGTAATGGTTGAGCGCTGCCGCCGAGTTTTCCCGCCCGAAGCCTGACTGCTTCGAACCACCGAAGGGCATCTCAACCGGGCAGAGATTATATGTGTTGATCCAGAGCGTTCCCGCCTCCAGCTGATCCACCACGCGATGCGCACGGTTGATATCGGCCGTAAACACCCCGCCCGCCAACCCGAACTCGGTGGCGTTGGCGCGGGTGATGACCTCTTCTTCGCTGTCGAAATCCAGCACGCACATGACGGGGCCGAAGATTTCTTCGCGGGCGATGGTCATCTCGTCGGTCACATCGGCAAAGACGGTGGGCTGCACGTAGAAACCTTCACCGGAGACCTTGTTCGGAATGCCGCCGCCCGTGACGAGCGTTGCGCCTTCGGCCTTGCCCTTTTCCATATAGGCCAGCACTTTTTCCTGCTGCGCCTTGGAAACAAGCGGTCCGATCTGGGTGGTTTCGTCCATGGGATCGCCGATCTTCATGGCTTCCGTGCGGCTCTTGAGGTTCTCGAGGAAGCGCTGCTTTGCGCCGCGCTGCACGAAAACGCGGGTGCCGTTGGAGCAGACCTGACCGGAGGAATAGAAATTGCCGAGCATGGCTCCGCCGACGGCGCTTTCGATATCGGCATCGTCGAACACGATCAGCGGAGACTTGCCGCCGAGTTCCATCGTCACGTGCTTCAGGTGACCGGCAGCGGCAGCGGCTACCTTCCGGCCTGTCGGCACGGAGCCGGTTAGCGAGACCTTGGCGACATCCTTGTGGTTGACGAGCAGCGGGCCGGTATCTCGATCACCCTGAATGACGTTGAAGACACCCTTCGGCAAACCGGCCTCGATCAGGATTTCAGCGATCTTAAGCGCGCCGAGCGGCGTGTTTTCAGACGGCTTGAAGACCATGGCATTGCCCGCCACAAGTGCTGGAGCTGCCTTCCAGCAGGCGATCTGCTGCGGGTAATTCCACGCGCCGATGCCGACGCAAACGCCAAGCGGCACGCGCTTGGTATAGGCAAAATCGCCGCCGAGCGGAATGTAATCGCCGTTCAGCGCCGAAGGCGCGATGCCGCCGAAGAATTCGAACGAGTCTGCCCCCGATGTCGGGTCGGCGACGATGGTTTCCTGAATGGGCTTACCGGTATCCAGCGTTTCCAGTTCGGAAAGCTCGCGGTTGCGCTCGCGCATGATATCCGCCGCGCGCCGCAGAATGCGCCCGCGTGCCGTTGGGCTCATCGCCGCCCACTCTTTCTGTGCGCGCTTTGCAGAGGCGACAGCGCGTTCAACGATAGCAGGTGTTGCCGCATGGAGCCGGGCGATGACTTCGCCGGTGGCCGGATAGATGCTTTCGATCAGCGTGCCATTGGCGTCTTCGACGTACTCGCCATCGATGAAATGCGAGGCTTTTGGCTGGGCGTTCAACGTCATTTTATCTGTCCTCAAAGAATGCGGATGGACGGTTTGTTGTCCGAAAATTGTTTCAGCTGTGTGTCGAAGTAATCCTCGACAAGCGTCGGCGCTGCGGACAGGCCAAGCGGCGCGGCCTGCAGGCTGTGGCGAATGTAGAGACCGTCGATCATGGCCGCCGCCCCTTCCGCAATTCGCGCCGCATCATCCGGCGGGCAAAGGCGGTTAAGGCTATCCATGATGTTGGAGCGCAGCCGCTTGGTGTAGATGACCAAGAGCTTTCGCGTTTCTTCCGAGCGTTGAGCCTCCACATAGAAGGCCAGCCATGCGGCAACCGTCTCCTGCGTAAACTGATCGCTCTGGAAGGACACGCGCACGATGGCGCTCAGGCGTTCGCGCGGGCCGGATGCGCGGGTGAGCGCGGCAACGGCATCGCGCCTTAAATCGCGCAGGAGGCTGCGGATGGTTTCCAGCAAAAGCTGCTGCTTGCTGCCGAAGTAATGATGCGCGAGTGCTGCCGAAACACCGGCTTCGCGCGCGATATCCGACATTGTCACATTCAGCGAACCATGATGGCCTATGGTGCGAAGTGCGGCATCCACCAGCGCCTTGCGCCGTAGCGGTTCCATTCCGACTTTCGGCATCAACAATCTCCTTCGATTGCCTCTTTTATTATTGATTGACTGATCAATCAATAAAAATCTCGACACGCAATCGTGCTTTTGAGGCAGATCAAAGCCAGCGGAAAGCTTTGCGCTCATAAGGTATTGCTGATAAGTTCTCGACACAAAACCAAGTGGAGGTGCGGCATGACCGACGAAATTCGCTTGATGACGGAATGCAATGTTCCGGCGCTGAGGCAAAGATTTGCCTTCCAAATCCGAGCGTCACGAAACGAATTTTCCGCCGGAACCTATATTCCAGCCCCGCGTTTGTTCGGTCGCACAACGAGTTCGTGCTAATTTAATAATCACTTAGGTTCACCGAAACGGCCAGCGGTGAATATCCATAACGGCCAGAGCGACCGACCTTCGGCATGATGACCGAAATACGCCGCTTCAAATAGGGAGAAACACGATGCCAATGGTAACCGTTTCCATTTCCCCGGAGCAGGCGGCAAAAATGCGCGAAGCCGTCGCCTGCGGGGCATATGCTTCGGGCAGCGAAGTCGTTCGCGCCGCCTTGCGTCTGTGGGTCGCTTCCGCCGAACAGGAAACCATGTCCCGCGAAGCCAACCCTCCCCACTCCACCGAGGAACATCTGAATGTGGCGGATCTCTATGCTGCCCACTCGGTGCGACGTCACGGCTGAACGGCCTTAAGACGTTACAGATTTAACGAAGTTTCATGAAAGCTTCACATGATGGAAAGTTTTCGTTGAGAACTTTCCATCATCATCCCCGCCAAAAAGAGCCCTCATCCGCCAGGTTTTCAGCGCAGATCAGGCAATAGAACGGCGGAGAATTGAAATGCAGTCCACGGCGGTCGACCCCGAGGCGATCAGGCGGTTCGCAAACGGTCAGATGATTTCCATGGCGAAACTCGTTCTGGAGACTGCTTTTCAGCCCATTGTCGAGGCGACCACCGGAACAATATTCGGTTACGAATCCCTGATGCGCGGCTACGACCGCATCGGCTTCGATAACCCGCTGGAACTTCTCGACCACGTCGAAGCCGATGGCCAGTTGGTTTCGCTGGAGCAGATGCTGGCAGGGCGGGCTCTGGCCAAGTTCTCCACCTTAGCTGAATTTTCATCGGCCACGCTGTTCCTCAATCTCGATGTCCGGCTCATTCGCCATGGCGACGCCATTCTGGATACCTTGCTGGAGCATCTGGCAAAGGCCTCGATACCGCCCTCCTCCATATGCTTCGAGCTTTCGGAACGCTTCGATAATACAAGCGTGCCGGAGTTCAGCGCCCTGATCACACGTATGCGCCGCGAAGGCTTCAAGCTCGCCATTGACGACTTCGGCGTTGGTCATGGCGAAATGAAGCTGCTGTGCGATTTTCCGGTCGACTATCTGAAGATCGACCGCTACTTCATCGAAGGCGTGGATCGAAATCCGCGCAAGCGACACATGGTCAAGAACATCGTCAACATTGCGCATGTGCTTGGCGTGCGGGTGATTGCCGAGGGCATCGAGACGGAAGCGGAATTTCTGGCCTGCCGCGAGTATGGTGTCGATCTGGTACAGGGCTGGTTCATTTCACGCCCCACCACCTTCATCAGCGAATTGCAAGGCGCCTTTCCGCACCTTCAGCATCTGGGCGAAGCGCGCCGCAACAGCCAGACGCTGGACGAAATCCTTATCCGTCGCCAGATCGAGCGGCTACCGACCGTTTTCGAAAACGACAGCATCGACAGCGTGTTCGAGCTGTTCCGTCGCAATCCCTCTCAGGCGTTCTTCCCCGTTCTGAACGCCAATGGTGAGCCGCGTGGCGTCATCAACGAATATCATCTCAAGGAATATATCTATCAACCGTTCGGGCGCGATCTGCTGAAAAACAAGGTCTATGAGCGAACGATTTCGCACTTCGTGGATGGCGCGCCCATCGTCGGCCTCGATGCCGATGCGGATCAGTTGATGAACATCTTCGCCAATATGGGCGGCAGCGCCTGCGTGATCCTGACCGAGAACATGCGCTATGTCGGCGTGGTCTCCGCCGCTTCGCTCATCAAGGTCATCAACGAGAAGCAGCTGAAGCTGGCGCAGGAGCAAAACCCGCTCACCGCCCTTCCCGGCAACCGTGCGATAAGCGGTTTTATCGAGGACGCCTGTGGCGACGATGATGAAAGCCGTTTCTTCTGCTACTGCGATTTCGATAACTTCAAGCCGTTCAACGACAAATACGGCTTCCACATTGGCGACCATGCCATCAGCCTGTTTTCGGCACTCATGCG
The DNA here is from genome assembly GCF_013322225.1 of Agrobacterium larrymoorei. Taxonomy (GTDB): domain Bacteria; phylum Pseudomonadota; class Alphaproteobacteria; order Rhizobiales; family Rhizobiaceae; genus Agrobacterium; species Agrobacterium larrymoorei_A. The sequence goes on along the minus strand of NZ_JAAMFB010000006.1, from coordinate 103,475 downwards.
ACGCTATTTCTTCGCAGGCGGCTGCTTCCTCGGCCACATCGGCGGCGATGATTTCTTCATAGGCGTGCGTGACTGGACGAAGGACGAGCTGACCGAAATTCTTGAGCGTCTGCTGAGCGATTTCCATGACGATGTAGTTGAACTCTACTCCGACGAGGATCGCGCTGCGGGCCAGATCAAAGGACATGACCGCTTCGGTAACGAGCGCGATTTTGCGTTGCTGCGCTGCTCCATCGGCGTGCTGAAGCTGCCGAAGGGCCTGATCATCGGAGCTCCGGAAAAGATCGGCTCGGAAATTGCCTGCATCAAGAAAGCTGCGAAGGAAAGCGATTCCGGGCTGATTATTCGTAGTTACGGCGAGAAGGAGTGATCGCCGTGAGGCGCATCTGAGGTTCCGCTTTTCGCCGATATGCTCTGACTTTCTGTTTCACGCATTCTCCGGGCGCAAAACCACTTCGCGCCTTTGCTGGAAATCCTTCATACCTTGATGTCGTAGGTGACCCAATTGGTTCGTGTCGCCAACTTGTCATAGACCGCGCGACCGCGATAATTATTCTCGGCGGTAATCCATCTTACGACCGACCATCCTTCGCTGAGGGCTACCGCCTTGACACCTTCGATCAACGCTTCGGCGCAGCCGGTGCCACGCGCTGATGGCGAGACGAAAAGATCATCGAGATAGCAGCCAGTCGTCGCGGACAACGGTCGGGCGAACGGCCGAAAATGTGTGATCCCGGTCAGCCGTCCGTCTGCATCCACCGCGACAAGGCCCCGTGACTCCTTGCTATCGTCATGCAGCCACGCCCATACCGTGTCTCGCATTTCGGCCGTCTGCACGACATTGTAGAAAGCCGCATAGCCTTGATACAAAACATCCCACCCTGCTCGATCCTCAACCCGAACGGCCCGAACAACGACCTTGTTCATCAAAAGTCCTTCCTAAAATTCAGTGGGATAAGCAGGTTTTAAAATGAAGATTATCGCAGCAGCGTCAAAAGGTCTTCTTTAATTAGAAGTCTGTCTGACCTAAGTTCCCATTATTGAGAACCTTTGAGGAGGCCATCCGTGACCCTGCCAACCACCATGCGATATGTCGATCTGCCGAGCTTTGGCGGCCCTGAGGTCATGACGTTTTCGAACGGCCCCTTGCCTTTGCCGAAGGCCGGAGAAATACTCGTAAAGGTGCAGGCAGCGGGCATAAACCGACCGGATGTGGCGCAGCGGCAAGGCAATTACCCTGCTCCGAAGGATGCAAGTCCCGTCCTGGGTCTGGAGATTGCCGGAGAGGTCGTGGCGCTTGGCGACGGCGTTGGCGAGTACAAGATCGGTGATCACGTCTGTGCCCTGGCAAATGGCGGCGGTTACGCGGAATATTGTGTGGTGCCCGCCGGTCAGGCCCTCCCCTTTCCTGAAGGATATGATGCGGTCAAGGCAGCGGCACTGCCGGAGACGTTCTTTACCGTGTGGGCCAACCTCTTCCAAATGGCTGGTCTGACCGAGGGCGAGAGCGTGCTGATCCATGGCGGCAGCAGCGGTATCGGCACGACGGCCATCCAGCTTGCCAAGGCGTTTGGCGCTGAGGTCTATACAACGGCGGGCTCGAAGGAAAAATGCGATGCCTGCGAAAAGCTTGGCGCAAAACGAGCGATCAATTACCGCGAAGAAGATTTCGCTGCCGTCATCAAGGAAGCGACCGGCGGCAAGGGCGTGGACGTCATTCTCGACATGATCGGCGCCTCCTATTTCGAAAAGAACGTCGCCTCGCTGGCCAAGGATGGCTGCCTTTCCATCATCGCCTTCCTCGGCGGCACGATAGCCGAAAAGGTCGATCTACGCCCCATCATGGTCAAGCGCCTCACAGTCACCGGCTCCACCATGCGCCCCCGTACCGCTGACGAAAAACGCGCCATCCGTGATGAGCTGGTAGAGCAGGTCTGGCCGTTGCTGAAAACAGGCATACTCGCGCCGGTCATCCATGATGTGATTGATTTCGCGCAGGTTGCGGAGGGTCACAAGTTGATGGAAAGCAGCGGGCATATCGGGAAGATTGTGATGCGGGTCTCGTAAACCCATGCAACGCGTCTGTTGTTTTCATTGACAACAGACGCCAATGTTGTCATCGTTGACAACATGAAGGCCGTTCTTATCGAAAAAACGCGCAAAGTCATCAGTGAAGCGGCCTTTTTCGAGGTTGTACTTTGGCATTTGCCGGAACCTGTCCCTGGTAGTGGACATCCATTCAAGTATCGGCTGGCGTTAGTGATCAACGGCGAGTGCGTGCTTCGATACGATAACGAACGTGGCAAGGGCGACCATCGCCATATTGATGGACAAGAGGAATCCATCGTGTTTCTGGGTTTGGAAGAGCTTTTTGAGGCGTTTGAAGCCGACATGGAAAGGATGCTGAAATGACGACATTGACAGTGCGGCTCAGTACAATGGACGACATGAAGGCTCGTTTTGCGAAGGCAGGACAACGCGCAATGTCTGGAAAGGCATTAGAAGCCAAGCCTTCGATCGAGTTTTCGAACTACGACGACCTCCACCGCATTCTTGCGCCGCTAAGACTGGCGATCGTCAAAGCACTGGTCGGGCAAGGGGCGCTTTCCATCCGCGAAGTGGCGCGTCGCGTTGAACGCGATGTTCAGGCGGTGCATCGGGACATTACAACGCTGATCAATTCCGGGATTATCGACCGGCATGAGAAGGGCGTGGAATTTCCTTACGATCAAATTCATTTCGAGTTCGATGTGACTGCTGAAAAGGCCGCTTGAATTCGTCACCCCTTGCAATCCCCGCGAATCGTATTACCTTCTTCTTATGTTCAACGTAGTGAAAGGAAGGTGATCCAATGTCTAGTGAGATTTCGGTCTTCGTAGCAGGCAATGGAAAGGATTTGATTTTGACGAGGCAGCCCTCGGCCTGATCCGCCTTCCCTTCGAAACGTTGCTAAACGTTTCGGGTCTGAAACAATGACCAAACTCATGGAAGGGTCGCGCAAGCGACCCTTTTCCTTTTTATCAATCATTTTGTCGTTGACATCGTGTCCAAAACACTCCGCCAAGCTTTTGCTTGGCTTATGACATGATGAGATTTGGACCGGCGGCTTTCGTCCACCGACAGCCCTCCAACTTTGGTCATCCTCGGGCTTGACCCGAGGATCCACGCCCTAGGGTGCCGCCATGGATCCTCGCCTCAAGGGCGAGGATGACGGAGTGGGTTTGTTGGCCGCCCCATCAATTCGTATTGCCCAGGGTTTTCCAACAACCGCATCCGGGCAGCAGTGGACTTGCGCTGGAATGGCAGCAGAGGGGAACTGCTTTCAGCAAGCTCACAGTCCTTTTCCCACACCTTCCTACTTCCGAAACACCTTCCACCGCGTCGGGCGAAAACGCACATCGTTGCCCACCGCCACTGTTGCATCCAGAGGGACTTCGATTTCGAGGTGATACGGCTCATGGCCATTATTGGCGATGTCGATTTCGGCGATGCGGGTGCCTGCGAGGCGGCGGCAGGTGGTGACTTTGCCGTAGAGGGCGTCGCGCTCGTCCGTCAGCACCACGTCTTCCGGGCGGAAGAACAGGTCGCCAGCGCCCGCCTCGCTCTCACTGATGCCAATGCTTTCGCCTTGGAACAGCACATGGCCGTCCTTGATCGTGACTGGCAGGTTGGAGGATTCGCCGATGAAGGAGAACACGAAAGGGGAGTTCGGCGTGTCATAGACGTCATCCGCCGTGCCGACCTGTTCGATCTTGCCCTGGCTCATGACGACAACGCGGTCGGCCAGTTCCAGCGCCTCTTCCTGATCATGCGTGACGAAAACGGTGGTGTGGCCGGTGCGGTCGTGGAATTCGCGCAGCCAGCGGCGCAGTTCCTTGCGCACCTTGGCATCGAGCGCACCGAAGGGCTCATCCAGAAGCAGGACGCGGGGTTCGATGGCGACCGCACGGGCAAGCGCCACGCGCTGGCGCTGACCGCCGGAGAGCTGGTTGGGGTAGCGCTTTTCGAGACCCGAGAGATGCACCATGTCCAGGAGTTCCGAAACGCGCTTGCGGATTTCCGCCTTTGGCGGGCGCTGAGAGGATGGGCGTACTTTCAGGCCAAAGGCGATGTTATCGGCCACGGTCATATGCCGGAACAGCGCGTAGTGCTGGAACACGAAGCCGACGTTACGCTCCTGCACCGTGCGGTGCGAGGCGTCCTCATCCCCGAAGAAGATCTGCCCCTGCGTGGGCTGTTCCAGACCCGCGATGAGACGCAGAAGCGTCGTCTTGCCGGAGCCGGATGGGCCGAGCAGCGCGATCAGTTCGCCGGAGCGGATATCGAGCGACACGTCGTTCAGCGCCGGAAAGCGATCGAACTGCTTGGTGATGCCGGAAACTTTCACTTCCATAAATATGCCCTTCAATGCTTGCCGGCAGCGTTGCCCGCGCCAAAGCGTAGTTCGAGAATGGTTTTGAGAACAAGGGTAACGAGCGCGAGGCCAGCCAGAAGCGTGGCAACGGCGAAAGCGGCACCGATATTGTACTCGTTGTAAAGAATTTCGACATGCAGCGGCATGGTGTTGGTTTCGCCGCGGATGTGGCCCGAGACCACCGAGACAGCACCGAATTCACCCATGGCGCGGGCGTTACACAGAAGTACGCCGTAGAGCAGTCCCCATTTGATGTTGGGCAGCGTGACGTACCAGAAGGTCTGCCAGCCGGATGCGCCGAGCGAAATCGCCGCTTCCTCGTCTCCCGTTCCCTGATCCTGCATGAGCGGTATCAACTCACGCGCGACGAAGGGGAACGTCACGAAGATGGTGGCGAGCACGATGCCCGGCACGGCGAAGAGGATTTCGATGCCATAGCTTTTGAGGAACGGCCCCAGCACGCTGTGCGAGGAAAACAGAATGACATAGACCAGACCGGAAATGACCGGCGAGATGGAAAATGGCAGGTCGATCAGCGTGATCAGAAACGCCTTGCCTTTGAACTCGAACTTGGCGATGGCCCAGGCGGCAGCGACGCCGAAGATGAGGTTGAGCGGCACCGAGATGGCCGCGACCAGCAGCGTCAGGCGGATGGCCGAGAGCGCATCCGGCTCGACGATGGCCTCCCAGAAGGCTTCCGCACCCTTGCGGAAGGCTTCGAAAAACACCGATACCAGCGGCAACACGAGGAAGAGCGCCAGAAACAGAAAGGCGAGCGTAAACAGAGCCAGCTTTGCGGGCAGCGCTTCGCTGGCGGGATCACGAAACGGGCGAGGTTTCAATGCGTGCGTGTTCTCAGGCATAACCGTACCTCTTGCGGCTCCACGCCTGAATGAGATTGATGACGAAAAGCATCGCGAAGGAAATGATCAACATGATCGTGGCGATGCCGGTCGCGCCTGCGTAATTGAACTCCTCCAGCCTGATCACGATCAGAAGGGGTGCGATTTCAGAGACATAAGGAATATTGCCGGCGATGAAGATGACCGAACCGTACTCCCCCACCCCGCGCGCGAAGGCGAGCGCGAAACCTGTGAGAATGGCAGGCGTGAGGCTCGGCAGCAAAACCCGGGTAATGGTCTGGAAGCGATTGGCACCAAGCGTTGCGGCCACTTCCTCCACCTGCCGGTCGATCTCTTCCATCACCGGCTGCACGGTGCGCACCACGAATGGCAGACCGATGAAGATGAGCGCGATGACGATGCCGGTTGGCGTGAATGCGATCTTGATACCGAGAGGTTCGAACAGCGCACCGACCCAGCCGCGATTGGAATAAAGCGCGGTGAGCGCGATACCGGCAACGGCTGTGGGAAGCGCAAAGGGCAAATCCACGATGGCATCCACGAAGCGGCGACCGGGGAAGCGGTAACGCACCAGCACCCATGCGATGATGACGCCGAAGACGGCATTGACGAGTGCCGCGATGAATGCCGTCCCGAAGCTGACACGCAATGCATTCAGCGTTCTGCTGTCGGTAGCAATCGCTATGAAGTCAGCAAGGCCAAGTTTTGCCGTGGACCAGATGAGGCCACCGAGTGGGATCAGAATAATTAGAAACAGGTAGGTAATCGTGTAACCGAGTGTCAGGCCAAATCCTGGCAGGACACTCGACTGACGCCACTTCCATCTGCTGTGCGATGGGGTATTGCTCATCAAGGCTCCGGGTAACGTGGTGGCTGCAAGCAGCCGACTTCCATTCGAGCATCAGTCCGATGCTCCGATGCACCAACGACCGGCCTTTTGAGCCGGTCGATCCTCATAGCGGCCCGGGAAGTTGCCCTAGGGCAGACAACCCGGATTTTTCGCATCATCCACTTACTTTGCGGGCTTGTAAATCTGGTCGAAGATGCCGCCGTCACCGAAATGTTCCGGCTGCGCCTTTGCCCAGCCACCGAAGATCGGATCGTCGATGGTGACGAGCTTGATGTCCGGCAGTTGTTTCAGGAGATCCTTGGAAACGACCGATGGGTTGGACGGGCGGTAGAAATGCTTCGCCGCAAGGTTTTGGCCTTCATCAGAATAGAGATATTGCAGATAGGCTTCAGCGGCCTTGCGTGTTCCCTTGGCGTCCACATTGGCATCGACGACTGCAACCGGCGGCTCAGCCAGGATCGAGATCGGCGGAACGACGATATCGAAAGCATCCGCTCCGAATTCCTGGCCGGCAAGATAGGCCTCATTTTCCCATGCCAGCAGCACGTCGCCGATCTGGCGCTGCGCAAACGTCACGGTCGAGCCGCGAGCGCCAGTGTCGAGAACGGGAGCACGCTTGTAAAGCTCACCCACATAAGCCTTGATCTTTTCCTGATCGCCCTTGAATTCTTCATTCGCCCAGGCCCATGCCGCCAGATAATTCCAACGCGCGCCGCCGGATGTCTTGGGGTTTGGCGTCACGATCTGAATATCGCCCTTGACGAGATCGCCCCAGTTCTTAATGCCCTTCGGGTTACCCTTTCGGACCAGAAACACGATGGTGGACGTGTAAGGCGATGAGTTGTGCGGCAGGCGCGTGCGCCAGTCGGCGTTGATCTTGCCGCCGTTTTTTACGATGGCATCGATATCGCTCTGCAATGCGAGCGTCACCACATCGGCCTCGAGACCGTCGATGACCGAGCGAGCCTGCTTGCCGGAGCCGCCATGCGACTGCTGAATGGTGACGTCTTCACCCGTGTCGGCCTTCCACTTCTTGGCGAAAGCCTCGTTGAAGTCCTTATAGAGTTCGCGGGTCGGATCATACGACACGTTCAACAGCTTCGTTTCTGCCGACGCCGTTCCCACAGCACCCAATGTAACCGACAGACTGAGCGCGACAGCGCTGAGGCTGGAAAGAAATTTCGACATCACTACCCTCCTGGATGCTTCGGCCTTCAACGTAACGGCTGTGAAAAACTAATCAATCTGTCCGACGGCAATCGCAAAAGTGTTTCCCCTCGGCAGAGTGTGACGATAACAAATGCGCCGCTCGCCCATAAGAAGACGCAATAAGTTGCACAGGATGATCGCAGGAAAAGCAAAAACAGTTCTCGTTTTCCTCACAATTTCGTCCTCTGCCCACATAAAATTCTGTTGAATAGAATAGCATTTCAAGATGAAAGAGCCAATCAGCCAATCAGAGAGCAACAGAAATCTACAAAAATTAGAGAAAATGTGATCTAACCCCTTGCAATTTCGGCTGACTTGCCCTTATGTCGCGGCGATAAGGTGTATCAATTTGCTATTTCTGGGACTCTTTTGCGCGTAAGTTCGCCGGAAGAGAGATATTTGCTCAACACCCCAGCATAGAAGAATAGCCATTCCTGTCATCTGTTGCGTGTTTCTGGGATTATCGAAACAGTAAAGTTTCGGAATCGAGAAATGACGATCAATACGCCTTCGCAAGACATTTCCAGCAACGACATAGCATCGCTTGACGCCGAGCTGGCGGGCCTTGGCCTTGCCGAAAGGCTGGCACTTGTTGCGGGACTTGGAGCGCGAACGGTATTTACCACCAGCCTCGGCATCGAAGATCAGGTGATTACCGCCGCTATCGGCACGCACCGACTGCCCATCGATGTTGCAACGCTCGAAACCGGCAGGCTGTTTCCCGAAACCGTAAAGCTGATCGCTGAAACGGAAGAACGATATGGCATCGATATCAAGCGGTTTTATCCCGAACAGGACGATATAGACGCTTACGCCGCAAAATATGGCCTCAACGGCTTTTACGACAGCGTAGAGGCTCGCCACGCCTGCTGCCATGTGCGCAAGCTGGTGCCGCTGGCGAAAGCGCTGGAAGGTGCAGGTTTCTGGATCACGGGTCTGCGTCGCGGCCAGTCAGGCAATCGCGCGATGACGCCTTTTGCGGAATATGATGCGGATCGCAACCTCATCAAGATCAACCCGCTGGCCGACTGGGATATCGATACGATCAAGGCCCATGTCACGGTGGAAAACATTCCCGTCAATCCCCTTCACGCACGCGGGTATCCCTCCATCGGCTGCGAGCCGTGTACCCGCGCCATCAAGCCCGGCGAGCCAGAGCGCGCCGGCCGATGGTGGTGGGAAAATGACGAGAAGCGTGAATGCGGTCTCCACGTAGCCGATCAGGCGCAAGCTTCGACCATACCCACCGCCCACCAGAGCTAATTTCCAGATTTAGTACATTGCCGGAGTTTAAAATGTCCAATGCAGTTCCGGAAACGGAAGGCAACAGCGTAAGCAGCCCCAAGCAGCCGCTCGATCCTCATCTCAAAGCCCTCGAAAACGAAGCCATTCACATCTTTCGCGAAGTTGCAGCCGAGTTCGACCGACCGGTGATGCTCTATTCCATCGGCAAGGATTCGTCCGTGCTGCTGCATCTTGCGCGCAAGGCGTTCTTCCCGGGGCGCATCCCCTTCCCGCTTCTGCACGTCAATACCGGCTGGAAGTTCAAGGAGATGATTGAATTCCGCGACAATATCGTCAAGGAATACGATCTCGATCTGATTTCCTATACCAACCCGCGTGGCGCCTCTGAGAATGTGACGCCATTCACGCATGGTTCTGCGCTCTATACCGATATCATGAAGACGGAAGCGCTGCGTCAGGCGCTGGACGCCGGCAAGTTCGACGCCGCTTTTGGCGGCGCGCGCCGTGACGAAGAAGCAAGCCGCGCCAAGGAGCGCATCTATTCCTTCCGCACGCCGGACCATAAATGGGACCCGCGCAACCAGCGCCCGGAACTGTGGAACATCTATAACGGCATGGTTCGTCAGGGCGAAAGCGTTCGCGCATTCCCGCTCTCCAACTGGACCGAGGTCGATATCTGGCGTTACATTCAGGCGGAAAATATTCCGCTGGTGCCGCTCTATTATGCTGCGGAACGCCCCTATATCGAGCGTGACGGCATGATGATCCTCGCTGAAGACGAGCGTCTCGAGCTCCAGCCGGGCGAAGAGATCAAGTATGATTCGATCCGTTTCCGCACGCTGGGCTGCTTCCCGCTGACGGGCGCGATCCGCTCCGAGGCGACAACGCTGGACGAAGTGATTTCCGAGCTTGAAATCGCCACCGTTTCTGAGCGTCAGGGTCGCGCCATCGACCGCGACCAGTCCGGCTCCATGGAAAAGAAAAAGCGCGAGGGTTACTTCTGATGACACAGAACGCAAACGCGCAATCCGCGACCATCCTGCCATTTGTCGAGCCAGCGAAATCCGTCAAGGACACGCGCCCGCTTCGCCTCATCACCTGCGGCAGCGTGGATGATGGCAAGTCCACCCTGATCGGCCGTCTGCTTTGGGACACCAAGGCGGTGAAGGAAGATCAGGCGGCGACGCTGAAGCGTGACAGCGGTAAGCAGAACGATCTCGGCCTGCCCGATTTTGCGCTGTTGCTCGATGGTCTTCAGGCCGAGCGCGAACAGGGCATCACCATCGATGTCGCCTATCGTTATTTCGCCACCGACAAGCGCGCCTTCATCGTAGCCGACACGCCCGGCCATGAGCAGTACACCCGCAACATGGCAACCGGCGCTTCGACCGCCGATCTCGCCGTGCTGCTGGTCGATGCCCGCACCGGCATTCTGGAGCAGACCCGCCGCCACGCCACCATTGCGGCCCTGATGGGCATTCGCCAGTTCGTGCTGGCCGTCAACAAGATCGATCTGACCAATTACGACAAGGCCGGTTTCGAGCTGATTGCGCATGAATTCAGGGAATTCGCGCTGTCGCTCGGCATCAAGCAGATCACAGCAATCCCCATGTCGGCGCTGAAGGGTGAGAACGTGGTTCTTTCGGCCAAGGCATCCATGCCGTGGTATGAAGGTCCAACGCTGGCCGAAACGCTGGAACTTGCCACTGTCCGCTCCACCCAGACCGGTGGCTTCCGCCTGCCCGTCCAGCGGGTTTCCCGCCCCGGCGAAAGCTTTCGTGGGTACCAGGGCACAGTTGCCGGTGGTGCGGTGAAGCCGGGCGACTCCGTCGTCATCCTGCCATCCGGCATGGTCGCCAACGTCAAGCAGATCGTGACCTTCAATCTCGTACGCAATGCTGCCGTTGCAGGCGATGCCATTACCCTCGTTCTGGACCGTCAGGTCGACGTCTCGCGCGGCGACATGATCGTTTCCATCGACGCACAGCCGCAGACGGGCCTCGCCTTCGACGCGCAGATCGTGGCGTTGCAGCCGGGTGGCATCGAGCCGAACAAGCGCTACTGGCTGAAAAGCGGCAGCCGCCGCCAGCGTGTGAGCGCGCAGCCGGTGACGCAGCTGGACCTCAAGAACGGTCAGTGGCTTCCCCACGCCGATACGCTTCAGATGAACGCCATCGGCAAGGTTCGTCTGGCCTTCGATGAAACTGCGATCTTCGATCCCTATGAGCAGAACCGCGCCACAGGTTCCTTCATCCTCATCGATCCCGATACCAACAATACGGTGGCGGGCGGCATGATTCTAGCCAAGAGGAACGCCACGGACCGCGCATCCAGCGGCGAACGTGTCATCCTCTCGATTCCAGCCGATCTGGCGGAGGCGCTTCTGGCGAGCGAACTTCTCTCCAGCCGCCGGGATGAGATCGACATAAGGCGAACATCGGGCAGCAATGCCGCGAGGGTTTTGGGTGAACTGGATTAAAGAAAAGGCGTCGGGCAAAACCCGGCACCTTTTGAACTTTGTGGATTGGGGTGATCAATGCTTCAGAAAACGAACATCCACAGCAGTACCACCACGAAAAACGGAACGCCCAGCGCCCATAAAAGCATAGCTCTCAGCATATTTTTCTCTCCTCTATGTGAATAGAGAATGCCTGCCTGACAGGAATGTTCCCCGCAAATGGGAAAGGCCACGCGCAACGCGAGCGAACGGGGCACCTCACAAGAAAGATGGGCTGTATTCTTTCCCGCAAGTTTTAAGGCGCGATCCTGGTGCTTCAAAAGGAAGATTGAGAGTCGTGATCACAAGCGTGAAGGAGCGGCGCGTGACGAACGGAAACAATTTCCGAACAGGAAATATAATGGAAAAAATCATTTATTATTAGCTGTTTATCTGGTCGGAGTGAGAGGATTCGAACCTCCGACCCCGTCGTCCCGAACGACGTGCGCTACCAGACTGCGCTACACTCCGTGACCAGCGGCGTTTCTATAAACCAGGCTCCTGCACTCGACAAGCGGCGTTTGAGAATTTTTTGTGACAGATTTTTGCCGCCCCAAAATCATGCGGCGCGCAGCAAAATCGTTACAAAAAAGCAATTGTGGCAGGAAATCTTTCAACAGGCATCATCTGCCCCCTGCCCCTTCTTTTCAAATCTGCTAGGGGAAAAGCATTTCCAGTCTTCCCTTATAAAGGACACCCCTCATGCGATTTCGCAGCGTAGCGCTTGCAGGACTTGCCATAGCCCTCTCGGCCTGCACCACGACCCCTTCCATCGCTCCCAAGAACGCAGTCGAGACGCGCTGGGTTGGTCAATCGGCTGGCGTATTTTTCGCCAAGTTCGGCCCGCCTCTGAGCGACGTCGAGTCCGGCAGCACGACGACCTATAACTGGCGCGGCGGATACAAGACCACGACTATACCTGCGAAATACGACGAAAAGAACGGCAAGCGCGGTCGCCAGATTTCGCCTGCCCGTAAGGCCTATCTCTCCTGCACGGTGCAGATGACCGTTGGAGAAGACTATAAGATCCGCTCGGTCCGCACAGTTTCCGACCGCCCCGGCGTGAACGGCCCGAGCTATTGCGCGGAGTTTCTTGCAGCGGATTGATCGCTTCGAGGACATATATTTCCGAATTTCAATGCCCGGTTTCTCCGGGCATTTTTATCCTCTCATAGAGTATGCCAAGCGGATCACGTTACGACGCAAAGCCGAACAGCGACCCGTAAGGGGTACGGTCAAAATGCAGCTTCACTAGCCGGTGACAGGCTGAAGCGACCCTTGATAAGGTACCTGCTGAGCCTACCTTGCGTAAACTACGCTCCCGGTCACATTTCATTCTCAATCCTCAAAACGAGAACGCAGGATTGCATGCGTTGTCTCTACTCGTCATCGTTTATATATTGATGCAGATGCATGAGGACAGATTTTATCCGATTAATGTGTTTGGAGTGACTTTCAATTCTCCTGGACGGACACTGACAGGTTTCTATAATTTTTCCAACGGAGACAACTCATATGGCTAAGTCGACCGTTCCTAGTATTTGGCAAACCCCTACTACGAATGTTTTCACAAAGCAGTTTGAAATAGGCCTTGGGGATCATATGGCGGTGCGTTATGCACGTAGCGAGCCGCTCCCTTTCGGTCGCTTCGCCGGTTTCATCACCCTTTGCACCCTTTCTATCGGGCTCTTCTTCGCTTTCGACACTTGGCAAAGGGAAGAGCACGTGCTCGCTGCGGCTATCGTCGTGGGAGCAATTGCTGCTGGTCCCGCTCTCGCGTGGCTTGTTTACGGGTTCTTTCGCGCGCAGTTTATCGGATTCTGGAAAGGGTTTCTCGAAACTCGCGAAGCGATTGATGTTCCGATGGAAATGACTGTGGACGCCAAGGGAGTTTTCATCCTTATACGCCAACAAACATGGCTCTGCCCATGGAACAGTCTTGTCTCGGTCGAAGAGGACGCAGAACGGTATTACTTCTGGACCTCTAAGTTTCAGGCGCACATACTTCCGAAACGAGTATTTGAAAATGACGAGGCTGAAGCTTTCGCGAAAGCCTTACGCAAATGGTGGGGTGAAGATCCTGTTTCTCCACCTCGCCGATTAGGCGTTCGCACAGAGAACGTCTGACGCGTACAGAACGAATTTTTTTGCAGGAGTAATGGCTGGGGCGCCAGGATTCGAACCTGGGAATGCCGGTACCAAAAACCGGTGCCTTACCGCTTGGCGACGCCCCAACAGGCAGGTTGGCGAAAAAGCCGATTGCCCGAACGGCGCCTGATTAGCAAAGCAAAGCGGCAGCGGCAATCATTATGTTCACGGAAACGCAACATTTCTTGTGGGTGGTGCGCATGCTTCATGTTAGGTCGTGGTTCAGTCTCTCAACAGCTTTGCGGCATCCATGGCAGAACCAGTATTCGACCTTGAATTTCAACCTGCCTACGGAACGGCAATACCGGTGGCACGCAGTGTTCAGCGAATAACCGTCAACAACCCTTCCGCATTCACCTTTCATGGCACGAACAGCTATATCGTCGGGAATAAGTCGGTTGCCGTGATCGATCCCGGGCCGGAGGATGAGGCGCATTTTCAGGCTTTGATGGAGGCGCTGAAAGGCCGGGAGGTGACGCATATATTCGTCAGTCATACACATCGCGACCACTCACCGCTGGCTGGAAGGCTGAAGCAAGTGACAGGCGCCTTGACCGTGGCGGAGGGACCGCACCGCGCGGCGCGTCCGCTACATGAGGGAGAGCGCAACCCATTCGCGGAAAGCTCCGATACCGAGTTCATGCCGGATATCGCGCTTGGCGACGAAGAGAGCATTTCGGGCGACGGCTGGTTTCTGAAGGCGTTGCACACGCCGGGGCACACTGCAAATCACGCGGCTTTTGCGCTCGATGACGATGGCATCGTATTTTCGGCGGATCACGTCATGGCATGGGCAACCACCATCGTCGCGCCGCCGGATGGGGCGATGAGCGATTACATGGCCTCGCTGGAAAAGCTTCTAAAGCGCAAGGACCGGCTGTTTCTGCCCGGCCACGGCGGACCTGTTAGCGACCCCACCGCCTTCATGCGGGGGCTACGCGCGCACCGGCGCATGCGGGAGAAAGCGGTGCTGACACGGATCAAGGCCGGAGACCGCACGATCCCCGACATGGTAAAGATCATCTACCGCCGCACCGACCCTCGCCTCCATGGCGCTGCCGCGCTTTCCGTGCTTGCGCATATCGAAGATCTTATCGAGAAAGGCATGGTGCAGACCGATGGAGCGCCTTCGATCAACGGCATTTATGTTCCGATCTGAAGCATCAGCGATACATGCCACACGCTTTAGGGATGAAGCAATGACGGTTGCATACAGCTATCGCCAGGACCCTTCCGTTCCGGACTTTCCGGACGACAGGCCGCTGATCGTCTTCGACGGCGAATGCGGTTTCTGTTCCCGCGATATCGATTTCGTACTTCGCCATGACAGCCAAGGACTGTTCCGCTTTACGCCCGCGCAATCTCCTCTCGGCACGGCATTGATGCGGCACTATGGCTGTAGGACCGACAATTACGAAACCAGTCTGCTGATCGACAATGGGATCGCCTATGCTTATTCGGACGGCGTGCTGCGGGTACTCGAGCTCATGGGCGGGAAGATCGGAATGGCAGCACTTCTCCGAATTGTGCCGCGCTTCATTCGCGATGGCGTCTACAATCTCGTTGCTCGCAACCGCATGAAAATCGCCGGGCGGCGTCAGGCCTGCCGAATGCCGGCGCCTGAAGAGCGCGACCGCTTCGTCTGACACCAATCAGTTATCGTTTAGCCCCTGCATTTCGGCATCCAGCGCGTCGAGATAGGCCTTTGCGATCTTCGCTCCCATACCGAGATCGTGCGGGCCGAAGCGGGAGGCGACGCGGATGTCGACCAGCGTGGTTTCGGTGTCTTCCTTGAGGCGGATGAGGACGTCGAAGCGCGCGCCCCAGACCAGCGTGCGCATGTCTCCCTGTATCAGAACGACACCGCTGCCGTTGAAAAAGGTCGGGGCGGGAGCGTCTGCGGGCCTTGCCAGTGGCACGGGGACGATAGCTGGCAGTTCTTCGATGGGCGCATCGGTTGCGCCTTCCTGCTGGTCCTGTTTCGGCACGCCGGGCAGCACATCCGGTATCGCACCAATCAGGCCATCCGTGTGGAGGATGCGGATGTTCTGGGCGCGTGCAACCTTGCGGGCAGCGGTGTAGACGCGATCTATCGCGCCCTCATAGCGGTGGCCTGCGAGGCTTGGATAGGCCGAAAGCTGCAAATCCCGATCGGCTTTCGAAACCATGGCCGCACGCGGCATCCACTGTTGATTGGCTGAGGGAATTGAGAGCCAGTTCGGTGCATCCGCGACATCCGTCGAGACATCGTAAATCTTCGGCTGCTGCCAATAGAGAAAGGCCGCGAAGCCGACGACGCCGAGTGGAATGGAAGAGAGCAGCATCGCATAGAGCGACCACATGCCACCCTTCGCCCCTGCCGACCAGAGGCGTTGCAGGCCGATGAGGGCAAGCAGAAGGGAAACGGCGGCAATCCCGGCGGAAATCAGCGTCAGGGCCACGAAATCAGGGGTTGTTAGCGGTCCGAATCGATGGAGGGGTGCTGCTATGGCGAAAAGCAACAGGGCGGACAGCCCGAGATAACGGGAAAGATAGGCCGCATGGGAAACGGGGCGAACGAAACGCACAGTCATGAAACGAGCACCCGCAGGCATATTCAGTGGCGACGAAGCGCTCCAGAAAGAACCATTCCCTCTGGAATCACCGTTATGAATTCCTCATAAAGCGTTTCGAACGCAAATGGAATCGCTTCACCTTTATTTGCAGAAGAAGAGGGTAGCCTTAGGCCTCATACGGACTTTTCTAAAGGAATGAAGAAGCGTATCAGTACGTCAGAGATTCCAGCCAAAATTGGCTGTCAGTGGGAGTGGACATGATGCGCGTTTCCATCGTTTTCGGAGCACTTGCAGCGACGCTGGCGCTGACCGCCTGCCAGACCCTGACGCCCGAAGAGCGGCGCGCGCGCGATGAAGCGACCTGCCGAGGCTATGGATTCCGCATCGGCACCGACCAGATGGCACGGTGCCTGCTGGATCTGGACCTTGACCGGCGCGCCGATGCGCGCGCCTGGCAGGCGCAGGTCAACCGCGATATGTTCTACCGCCCGGTGGTGGTGGAGCGCCGGATCATCGTGCAAAACCGCTGACGGACACGACCTTCCTGTCCGGCTCAGCCTGCTGCTTTTCCGCCATAGAGAGCGTCGCCTGTGCTGCAGCGAGCCGGGCAATCGGCACACGGAATGGTGAGCAGGAGACATAATCCAGCCCGGCGTCCTCGCAGAAATGGATCGAAGCCGGATCGCCGCCGTGTTCACCGCAAATACCGAGTTTCAGCTCCGGTCGGGTCTGGCGTCCGCGATCTGCCGCAATGCGTATCAATTCTCCGACGCCATCGAAATCCAGTGACACAAACGGATCGCGCTCGATGATGCCCTTGCGCTGATAGGTGTTGATGAAGCGAGCCGCATCGTCACGCGAGATGCCGAAAGTCGTCTGCGTCAGGTCGTTGGTGCCGAAGGAGAAAAACTCCGCAGCTTCGGCGATCACATGCGCACGAAGGGCAGCACGCGGAAGCTCGATCATGGTGCCGGTCAGATATTCCAGCGTCATGCCCGTTTCCGTTGCAACCTCGGCGGCGATGCGGTCGATGACGCCGCGAACGTAATCCAGCTCCGAGCGCAGACCGACGAGCGGCACCATGATTTCCGGCACCACCGGCGCACCGGTTCTGCGGGCGGCTTCCACCGCAGCCTCGAAAATGGCGCGGGCCTGCATTTCGGCAATTTCCGGATAGGAAATGGCCAGACGGCAGCCGCGATGGCCGAGCATGGGGTTGAACTCGTGCAGCGCATCCAGCCTTTGGCGAAACAGCGTCTGCGGCATGCCCATGGCAGCGGCCACCTCGACGATCTCGCCATCGGTCTTCGGCAGGAATTCGTGCAATGGCGGGTCCAGCAGGCGGATCGTCACCGGCAGGCCGTGCATGATGGAGAAGAGATCGGTAAAATCCTCGCGCTGCATCGGCAGCAGCTGGTCCAGCGCTGCGCGCCTGCCCTTTTCGTCCTCGGCAAGGATCATTTCGCGCATCACCTGAATGCGCTCCCCCTCGAAGAACATGTGTTCGGTTCGGCACAGTCCAATGCCTTCCGCGCCGAAAGCGCGGGCAGAGCGGGCATCGGCAGGTGTATCGGCGTTGGTGCGGATGGTCATGCGGCGCGCGCCATCGGCCCACTGCATCAGCTTACCGAAATCGCCAGAAAGCTCCGGCTGCGTCATCGGCACTTCGCCTTTCATCACTCGGCCGGAGGAGCCGTCGATGGTGATGACATCGCCCTTTTTCAAAATGCAGCCCATGCCGATCAGCACGCCGTTGCGTAAATCCACCCGCATGGAGCCTGCCCCGGAAACGCAAGGAATGCCCATGCCGCGTGCGACGACCGCCGCATGGCTGGTCATACCGCCGCGTGTGGTCAGAATGCCTTCGGCGGCGTGCATGCCGTGAATGTCTTCCGGGCTGGTTTCCATGCGAACCAGAATGACGCGTCGGCCCTCGGCTTCCGCCGCCACCGCCTGATCCGCGGTGAAGACGATCTCGCCCGATGCCGCGCCGGGGGAAGCAGGCAGGCCGGAGCCGATGACGGGACGTTCGACCGACGGATCGATGGTGGGGTGCAGCAATTGATCGAGAGAGGAAGGCTCGATCCGGCAAACGGCTTCGTCGGCGCTGATCAATCCCTCACCCACCATATCGACGGCGATCTTCATCGCCGCGCGCGTTGTCCGCTTGCCGCAGCGGGTCTGAAGCATCCACAGCGTGCCGCGCTCGATGGTGAACTCCATGTCCTGCATGTCGCGGTAATGGGTTTCCAGCCGCTCGCAAATGGCCATGAATTCCCGGAATGCCTCCGGCATCAGCTTTTCCATCGAAGGCTTGTCGGAGCCGGACACGATACGAGCGGCTTCGGTGATGGATTGCGGCGTGCGGATGCCCGCGACCACATCTTCCCCTTGAGCATTGACGAGAAATTCGCCGTAGAGTTCACGCTCGCCCGTGGACGGATTGCGGGTGAAGGCAACACCGGTGGCCGAGGTCGAACCGAGATTGCCGAAAACCATGGCTTGCACGTTGACCGCCGTTCCCCAGTCACCCGGAATATTGTGCAAATGGCGGTAGGTGACGGCGCGGGTGTTCATCCAGCTTGCAAAGACGGCACCGATCGCGCCCCAAAGCTGGACCTCGGTGTCCTGCGGAAAAGGCTCACCCAGCTCGTCTTCGATCAGGCCCTTGTAGAGCGAGACGATGTGCCGCCACTCATCGCCAGACAGATCCGTGTCGTATTCGTAGCCGAGGCGACCTTTCTCATCTTCCAGGATTTCCTCGAAGATTTCGTGATCCAGCCCCATGACGACATCGGCATACATCTGGATGAAGCGGCGGTAGCTATCCCATGCGAAACGAGCGTCGCCGGAATCCTGCGCCAGCGCCTGCACGGTTTCGTCGTTAAGGCCGAGGTTCAGCACCGTGTCCATCATGCCCGGCATGGAGGCGCGGGCACCGGAACGGACGGAGAGCAGCAGCGGATGGGAACCGGCACCGAACTTGCGACCGGTAATGGCTTCCATACCGGCAATGCCACTTGTCACCTGAAGCTTCAGGTCTTCAGGAAGAGAGCGCCCGCCCTGATGGTATCGTGCACACGCTTCGGCGATGATGGTAAAGCCCGGCGGCACCGGCAGACCGAGCGAGGCCATTTCGGCAAGATTTGCACCCTTGCCGCCCAGTATGGCCGTATCAGTCGCCCGCCCCTCGGCCTCACCATCGCCGAAGGTATAAACCCATTTCTTCATCTGTACGCTCTCCACCCAGAAGCGTTCTTGTTTTTCAACCCTTTACAGCATTGTTACATTATTGGGAACGCTCGTATTTTCCAAGATTACACCGCAGTGCAGCATAATTGGGGCGAATGGAGCGCTCTCAACGAAAACAAACTGCCCGCACTGGAAATGCGGGCAGTTTGTTCGCTCGATTTCTGTAAAACGAGTATCGATCAAACGCAGGCCAATCTCAAAACTCTTCCCAGTCAGCCTTCACCGCCGCATTGCCGTTGAAGGCGGATGCGACCTTGCGACCAAGCGCGCGGGCCGGTGATGGTGCGGGGCGTTCGGTCGGGGTTGCCGCACGAACAGGAGCCTCGTAGCCGCCTGCAAGCTTGAACTGGCTGAGCAACTGGTTGAGAGAGGCAACCTCGCGAGCGAGACCGTGGCTGGCTGCGGTAGACTCTTCCACCATCGCTGCGTTCTTCTGCGTGTCCTGGTCCATCTGGTTCACAGCCGTGTTGATCTGCTGCAAGCCGGAAGACTGCTCCTGCGCCGACTCCACGATCGCCATCACATGCCGGTTGATCTCCTGCACTTCCGCAACGATGGTTTCCAGCGCGCGTCCGGTTTCGCCAACCAGCGTCACACCTTCCTGAACCTGGCTATTCGAGGTGTTGATCAGCGCCTTGATATCCTTGGCAGCAGAGGCGGAGCGCTGCGCCAATTCACGCACTTCCTGCGCCACCACCGCAAAGCCCTTGCCTGCCTCACCCGCACGCGCTGCTTCCACACCAGCATTCAGCGCCAGAAGGTTTGTCTGGAAGGCGATCTCGTCGATCACGCTGATGATGTTGGAGATCTCAGACGAGGACTTCTCGATCTGCTCCATCGCAACGACGGCCTTGCGCACCACATTGCCGGACTGTTCCGCACCGGTGCGGGCACGAGACACAAGCTCGCCTGCTTCCTGCGCGCGCCGGGTAGAATCCTTCACCGTGGTGGTGATTTCCTCAAGTGCTGCGGCTGTCTCTTCGACCGAGGCTGCCTGCTGTTCGGTGCGCTTGGCCAGATCGTCGGCAGCAGAGCGGATTTCATTGGCGCCCGCATCGATACCGCGGGCATTGTCGGCCACACGCGATAGCGCCGACTGAAGCTTTTCGGCAGAGGCGTTGAAGTTGTTGCGCACCAGATCGAGATGCTGCGCAAACGGCTGGCTGATGCGGTAGGACACATCGCCTTCCGACAGGCGCGACAGCGCATCGGCTAGATTATCGACCGCAAACTGCGTGTCTGCCGCTTCCCTTGCCTTCTGCTCTTCGCGGGCGATCCGCTCCTTCTCCGAAAGGCTGCGATTGGCATCGGCTTCCTGTTCCAAGCGAATACGCTCAAGTGCGTTCTCGCGGAATACGGAAACGGCAGCCGCCATCTGGCCGACTTCGTCTTTGCGCTCGGTGCCGGGAACTGCCTGTTCGATGTTGCCAGCAGCCAGCGAGGACATGGTCTCCGTCATCAACTTGATCGGCTTGATGACGGTCCGGACGATTATGAAGACCGATGCGAGAGCCAGTGCAAGGGCAATTGCACCAAGAACTGCAAGAGTGGACAGCAGGAAAATCTGGAGCCGCTCACCGGCTGCCATACCCTCCTGGGCGACCGTCAGCTGAAGCTGGATGAGCTTCGAAATCGAGTCACTTAGCGGATCAACGATACCGTAGAGTTGCTCATCCGCGAATTTATCAACTTCTGCGAGGTCGTTCTTGGCAAGAAGGGTCGCGATACCGTTGAGTTTCGTGTCGGCCACGCTACGAAGACGCTCGAAGTCCGCAACCATGCGCTTTTCATCGTCTGTCAGATATGTGGCGGCGTAAGCCTTCCATGCCTTGTCGATATGCTGCATGGCTTCCGTTACGCTTTTGGCCCCTTCTGAGCCCGGCATCTTGCCACTTGCGACCTTATGCACCGTATCGACGATTTTGACTGCGTAATCGTCGGAAATGGACTTCAACTGCCCCATCGGAATGACGCGATCCAGAACCACGCTACGCAGCAGAGCAGAGGTTTGGTTCAACGAATACAATGAGAAGAAAGCAGTTATTGCCAGGATTGCAGTTAGAGAAAATATGCACGCAAAAAGCTTCACCCGTATGGACATGTAAGTTCCCTCTCGACCCTGATTGGCCGCAGCGACATCTCGCATGTCAAATCTGACATCAATAATTTAAGCGGATATTAATACTAAGGAATTTGCCTAATTTTGAAGCAAAATGCTCGTATTTTAGATTTTTCCTGTGTTGAAGTCCCAGGAAGGCTTACTTCGACGCGATAACTATTTGTCGTGATAATGAAAATAAAAACCAAAAGGTTATCAATACTTACGATAATGCAATTTTAAAATGTATTTATCTTGGCGTCCGCCAAACGGTTTAGGATTAATTTTAGTGCATTCAGGAAGCCTTTGAGGGCATCGCCTTAAACCGCTTCGGCTAATCTCTCTGCCATTTGCAAATCCACAGAAACGAGCTGGGAAACGCCCTGCTCTGCCATTGTCACGCCAAACAGTCTGTTCATCCGCGCCATGGTGATGGGGTTGTGGGTGATGATGACGAAACGGGTGTCGGTCGTCGCCGCCATTTCATCCATCAGGTTGCAGTAGCGCTCGACATTGTGGTCGTCCAGCGGCGCGTCCACTTCGTCCAGCACGCAGATCGGGGCCGGGTTGGTGAGGAAGACGGCAAAGATGAGCGCCATTGCGGTCAGCGCCTGTTCACCGCCGGAAAGCAACGTCATGGTTTGCGGCTTCTTGCCCGGTGGGCGAGCGAGGATTTCGAGACCGGCTTCCAAAGGATCGTCGGATTCGATCAGTTGCAGTTCCGCCGTGCCACCGCCGAAGAGGTGCGTAAATAGCCGCTGGAACTGGCTATTGACCACATCGAAAGCGGCGACCAGACGTTCGCGGCCTTCGCGGTTGAGGTTCTGGATACCGGCGCGCAGTTTGCGCACGGCATCGATGATGTCGTCGCGTTCCTTGATGAGCGCGGCGAGCTTTGCCGATAGCTCCGCCTGCTCTTCTTCGGCGCGCAGGTTGACGGCACCGAGACGCTCGCGCTCGATCTTGAGGCGATCCAGATCGCGCTCGACATCGCGGATTTCCGGCAACGACGCTTCGACCGCGAGACCGGTGAGGCGCAACGCCATATGCGGCTCCACATTGAGCGCCTCGCGAATGCGATGCTCACCTTCCTGCCGCTTTTCGCGGGCGGAAACCAGCCGCTCTTCGGCGCGTCCGCGTTTTTCCCGCGCTTCCGCCAGCTCGGACAGCGCAGTCGTCGCCGTTCGATCCGCTTCGCGCTGGAGGTTTTCGGCTTCGACCAGGCGGTCGGCTGCAGCACGGCGCGCCTCTTCCGTCTTCTGTAGTTCGGTCAGAAGATTGCGGCGCTTCTCGTCGGATTCTTCCGGCGCGATGTCCAGTTCCGCAAGCTCGTCACGCGCTTCTTCCTCGCGCTCCCGCAGGGTCGAAATGTGCTCGGCGGCACTTGCGGCTCTTGCAGCCCAAGTGGAGCGCTCCTGCGTGATGGCATTGATACGACGCTGGCGTGATTCCGCTTCCCGGCTCAGCCCCTCGTGCCTAGCGCGGGCTTCTGCCAGAACACTGCGATCGGTTGCGACTTCCAGCTGGCTCTCGCGCAGGCGGAAATCGAGATCGGTAAGATCGGCGGCATCCTCCAGTTCGATGCGGGCATTTTCCTCCTGAATAGCGATCTCTTCGATCTGCCCGCTGATCTGGTTTATGGCTTCCGACACCACATCGCGGCGGCGCAACAGGTCGCCGGAAGCACGCTCCGCCATCGAAAGCGCATCCCGCGCCTCGGTCAATTGGCGGGCGGCAAGGCGGCTGCGTTCGCGGGCTTCGTTCAAGCGCGCATCCGCAACGCGGATTTCATCGGCACTTTCGGCCAATTGCCCTTCTGCTTCTTCAAGAGCAATGCGAGCTTCCTCGACTTCGCCTTCCAGCTCGGCAAGGCGGTTTTTCTGGGCCAGCCGCAACGCGGCACTGCCGGGAGCATCGGTGCTGGCGATATGACCGTCCCAGCGAAACAGCGCGCCATCTCTTGTGACCAACCGTTGACCGGCTTTCAGCGAAGGCATCAGCCGGCGCGCTTCGTCTGAACCGGAAACGACACCAATCTGCTGGAGATTACGCTTCAGGGCGTCAGGGCCGGAAACATGTTTCAGCAAAGACGAAACACCCTGCGGCAAGGCGGGGTCGCCCGCACCATCTCCGTTAGCGGTCCAGAAGGCGGGAGCGGATGGATCGAGCGGGCTTTCCAGATCATCGCCCAATGCGGCACCCAGAGCCGCCTCGAAACCGCGATCCACCTGCAACTCTTCCGCAACCGGCGTGAAAGAACCAGAGGCGGCACCGGCGGCCAACATCTTGGAGATCGTCCTTGCTTCGGTCTCCAACGCATTGACGCGATTACGGGCCATGTCGACCGGGCCGCGCGCAAGGCTTTCGGCAGAGCGGGCTTCGGCAACGGCACTTTCCGCCTCCTCCACCAGGATCAGCGCATCCTCGACCGCGATTTCCGCCGCTTCCACGCTTTCGCGTTTTTCGGCGGGATCGGGCAGACCGGACAGTTTCTCGTTCACGGTCTCGATTTCCGCCGAGGCCTCGGAAGCCTGACGCTCCAGCCGCATCTTGCGGTCCGCGAGATCGCGGATGGCACGTTCCAGCTGGGCGCGGGAGGCAGCAGCTTCTGCCCGCTCCGCCGTCAGCGCGGTGAAGACACGTTCGCTTTCGGCAAGTTTGGCGGTCGCCCCTTCGAATGCCTCTCTCGTCTCTTCCGAATAACGTCCGGCGTCGGAGAGGATTTCCAGCAGCTCGGCCTCTTCAGCATCGAGACGCGCGAGGATTTCCGAGTTATCGGCAACCAGTCGCTCTTCGCGTTGAACGTCCTCGCCCAGTTGCGCAAGGCGGCGGGCAAGCTCGTCCCGGCGGCGCAGAAGGCGGCTGGCCTCGTCATCCAGTTGGGTGCGGGCGATCTGCAAACGTTGAAGGGCGGCAGCGACCTTTGCCTCGTTTTCACGCAGTTCCGGCAGCTTGAGGCTGGCGATGCCCTGCTCTTTCGCGGCCTCCATCTGCCGTTGCGCTTTTTCCGCGACGAGGTTCGTGGCCTGATTGAGCGCGCTATCCGCTTCACCCTCGGCCTGCTTGGCCTCCACCCAGCGGATGTGCAGCAGCGTGGCTTCGCGGGCACGGATATCGGCCGACAGCATCTTGAAGCGGTTGGCCTGACGGGCCTGACGCTTCAGGCTTTCGATCTGACTTTCCAGTTGCGCGGTAACGTCTTCCAGCCGTTCCAGATTGGTTTCGGCGGCGCGCAGGCGCAGTTCCGCCTCATGGCGACGCGAATGCAGGCCGGAAATACCTGCGGCTTCTTCCAGAAGCTGGCGGCGTGCCTGCGGCTTGGCGTTGATGAGTTCACCGATGCGCCCCTGCCCCACCATGGATGGCGAGCGAGCGCCGGTGGAGGCGTCTGCAAACAGAAGCTGCACATCCTTGGCCCGGGCTTCCTTGCCATTGATGCGGTAGACCGAGCCGTTCTCTCGCTCGATACGACGCGTCACCTGTATCTCGTCGCTGTCATTGAAGGCAGCGGGTGCGGTGCGATCCGAGTTATCGAGATAAAGGCCGACTTCTGCCGTATTGCGTGCAGGGCGGTTGCCGGAGCCGGAGAAGATGACGTCATCCATACCGGATGCGCGCATGTTCTTGTAGGAGTTTTCCCCCATCACCCAGCGCAGCGCTTCGACCAGATTGGACTTGCCGCAACCATTGGGACCGACGACGCCGGTAAGGCCCGGTTCGATGATGAATTCGGAAGGTTCAACGAAGGATTTGAAGCCAAGCAGGCGCAGCTTGTTGAACTTCATGCCGCTGCCTCGGTAAATTTTTCCACCACCCTCATTTCTGTGCCTGTCACAGAAATCAAGCCACGGCGCGTCTGCGCCGTGAAGGAAGCATAGAGGTAAGAAAAAGAATCTTTCGCGCCCAAGGACTTGGGCGCACTGGATTCCTGTGACAAGCACAGGAATGGGGGCAGCCGATTGCGACCGCCCTTCATATCGAAATGGTTAGGCTTACAGTTGGCTGTCGATAAGAGCCGACATGGATTCAACCGACATGTCTCCAGCGTATTTCTTGCCACCGATGATAAAGGTCGGCGTGGAATTCACACCGAATTCCGTCGCACCGCGCTGCATCGTTGCATTCACATCATCCAGAAGCTTCTGGTTCGTCAAGCAGGCCTCGAATGTCTCCTGTGAAAAACCGGCCATTTTCGACATTTGCAGCAGGGCCGCGCGTGCATCCTGCGCCGTTGCCCAGCTCTGCTGCTGCTTGAACAGCATGGACACGAACGGGAAATACTGCTGTTCAGGCGCGCAACGGGCCAGCATGAAGGCGGCGGCGGCGCGTGGATCGAACGGGAATTCGCGGATGATGAAGTAGACCTTGCCGGTGTCGATGTACTTCTTCTTGATCTCATCGAAGGTCTTGTTGTGGAAATTCGCGCAGTGCGGGCAGGTCATCGACATGTATTCGACGATCTTCACCGGTGCATTCGCATCACCCAGACCACGCTCTGGCAGAACGCCGGGCTTCAGAACTTCCGCCATATCCACGTCACCCGCGGACTCCGGCAGATCCTGTGCGAAGGCCATGCTTGCAGCGACCGGCAAAGTTGCTGCAACGGAAGCCATTGCAACAGTGCCGAAAAGGCTGCGGCGGGTCATATTCAGTTTTGAAAAATGCATGAAAGCACCTGTTTGTGAAAGACTCATATGTCTGCGATTCGGATATAGCGCGGCATTGTTACGAACAAGGCACCATTGCAATTGTTCTTGTCAAAGAATTGTGACCAGTCAAGGGACGGCCTTGCAAATGTCCATGCTTCAGATTGTCCCGGTCTTCTTCCGCTTCTGCAGAACCGCAGTTCCCAGCCGCTCCACCGCCTTGCGCAATGCGTCGCTTTCAATGCCGTCCATCATGTCTTCCAACCGCCGTGCCGCATCGCCCCGCAGAGGCTGCGGCTTGCGGGGACGGTTGGAGGTCTGCGACACAGGCTTCTGCACGATCCTGATCTGCCGCACGGCCGGAAATCCGAAGAAGCCGTTGATGCGGGCAATCAGTTCGCCCTGCGCATGGGTTAGAAACAAGGCACGTGCGCCTTCGCAGGCAATTGTCAGCACGCCGGGTTGGTACCCGCCACGATCCGGTCCCTCATCACGGCGTGGCCAGGTGATCTTTTCCGGTCGCGTACAATCGGCGAAATCCTCTCCTGCTATTTCGTCCCATGAGCCGAGCAAGGCAGTGCTGATCCCGGCACGCTTGGCCAGAACCGGATCGATGATGCCGTTTGCGACCTCGGCAATCTGGAGGACGCCTTTGCGGGGCTGGCTCTTTTTCAACTCTAAACTCGTGGCTTGATCGGGCGGAACGGATAGACCAAGTATAGGCCGAACCGGAGACAGACCGCAAACCATGCTTCACAAAATCGAACAGCCGCCCTACGCGCAGATGCTGCTGGCATGGTACGACCGCCATCACCGCGACCTGCCCTGGCGCACGTCACCGCCGATGGCGGCGAAGGGTTTGAGGGCAAATCCATACCATGTGTGGCTTTCGGAAGTGATGCTTCAACAGACCACCGTGCAGGCGGTGAAGCCCTATTTCGCAAAGTTTCTGGCGGCATGGCCGACCGTAAACGATCTGGCGGCGGCACCCAGCGAGGATGTGATGGCGGAATGGGCGGGGCTTGGATACTATGCTCGCGCGCGCAATCTCAAGAAATGCGCTGAAGCCGTTGCAAGCGAGCATGGCGGCGTTTTTCCCGATACGGAAGAGGGTCTGAAAAAGCTACCCGGCATTGGCGATTACACGGCAGCCGCAGTTGCGGCCATTGCCTTCAACCGGCAGGCGGCGGTGATGGACGGCAATGTGGAGCGCGTCATCTCGCGTCTTTTTTGCATCGATGCGCCCCTGCCCGGCTCCAAGCCTGCGATGAAGGCGAAGGTCGCAGACATTACCCCCGCGGACCGCCCCGGCGATTTTGCGCAGGCGATGATGGATCTCGGCGCGACGATCTGCACGCCTAAGCGCCCTGCCTGCGCACTCTGTCCGTTCAACAGCCAATGTCTGGCGCTGGCGAAGGATGAGCCGGAGCGTTTTCCTGTCAAGGCCGCAAAGAAGGACAAGCCGGTGCGCGTCGGTGCAGCCTTCGTTGCAGTCAACGATGCCGGTGAAATCCTACTGCGACGGCGGGTTGAGACCGGCCTGCTGGGTGGCATGACGGAGGTGCCGACAACGGCATGGACCGCGCGCATCGATGGCGGCACCGGAACCGAACATGCGCCATTTGCCGCCAATTGGGAGGCGGCTGGCAGCATCGTGCATGTCTTCACCCATTTTGAATTGCGGCTATCCATCTACCGCGCCAAGGTTTCAGACGCGATGAAACCGCATAGCAATGACGGATGGTGGGAGCCGGTCACAAATCTTGATGTGCAGGCGCTGCCGACCGTAATGAAAAAAGCAATTTCGCAGGCTATTCCTTTGGCGTTCGCGCCAAAAGCGTGAGAAGTTTTAGTCCATCAGGGAAGTTTCATGAGCAAGATCAATCATATCGTTTTCGACATCGGCAAGGTTCTGATCCATTACGATCCGCATATTCCCTTCAGCCGCCTGATACCGGATGCGACGGAACGCGCATGGTTTTTCGAAAACGTTTGCACCCACGACTGGAACATCGAGCAGGATCGCGGGCGCACCTGGGCCGATGCCGAAGCGCTGCTTCTCGCTGCCCACCCGGATCGCGAAGAGCATATCCGCGCTTTCCGTCTGCACTGGCATGAAATGGTGTCGCATAGCTATGATGATTCGGTTGGCATCCTGACAGGACTGATCGAAGGCGGGCACGATGTAACGATGCTGACCAACTTCGCTTCCGACACCTTCCGCGAAGCACAGAAGATGTATCCGTTTCTCACACTTTCCCGTGGCGTCACCGTTTCCGGCGATGTCGGCCTGATCAAACCGGACGTGGCGATTTACGAGTTGCACGCAGAAACATTCGGCCTCGATCCGGCCACCAGCATATTCATCGACGACACGGTTGCGAATGTGGAAGGCGCAAAGGCGGCCGGATGGCAGGCCGTTCATTTTACCGGTGCTGAGAAGCTGAGAGCGGATTTGGCCGGTTACGGGGTGGTCATCTGAAAAGAGAATTCTTGGCGCAGGAGGGAATGGCGGTCCCCAGCCTGCGCCAGTCCAGCTGAATGAACAGCCAGATCAGAATTTTCAGTGCCGGGAAACTTCCGTCTTTTTCCGCATCGAGCCTGTTCGAAAAACCTTGCGAACTTCCGGGTCAGTGCGGCGGCGGCTTTCGTCGTCCCCTTGGCAAAACTTGTTAAACAGCCTTACTTGCTCGAAACTTGTCATGCAATTGTTATATTTCAACAAATTCGATTATGAACAACAACAAATACTGAGGCCCGGCGTCCAGGGAACACCGGGCCTTCGCTGATCCCATCCGGGACTGAAGGTACTAAACCGGATGGGCGACTGACACAAAGCGCGAGGCGGTGGATCGCGTCGTCACTCTGCCTTTGCCAGTTCCGAGCGAATAACGCTTCTCAGATCGTCGATCGGCTTGAGATTGCCGCCCTCTTCATAATGCCAGAAAGTCCAGCCATTGCAGGCATCCAGCCCCTGCACTTTTGCGCCGAGACGATGGATGGAACCGGCTTCGCCACCGGAGGCAATCGTGCCATCGGCACGAATAATGGCACTGTAACGGCGTTTCGCATCCGTCAGAACCTGACCGGGGCGGACAAGGCCGCTTTCCAGCAGCACGTTAAAGGCGACGCGTGGTTCGGCCTTCTTGCCGGTCATCACCGTCAGCTCCGCCTTGCCGAGCGGCTCGACGGCTGCAATGCGGGCCGACGCCGCATCGATGTAGTCCTGCTCGCGTTCTATGCCGACGAAGTGGCGACCTAGGCGCTTGGCAACCGCGCCGGTGGTGCCGGAACCGAAGAACGGATCGAGCACGACATCGCCGGGCTTGGTCGATGCCAGAATGACACGGGCCAGCAGAGCTTCCGGTTTTTGCGTGGGGTGGACCTTCTTGCCGTCATCGCCTTTCAGCCGCTCACCGCCGCTGCAAATAGGGAACAGCCAGTCAGAGCGCATCTGCACGTCGTCGTTGGAGGCCTTCATCGCTTCGTAATTGAAGGTGTAGCTCTTTGCCTTGGCATCGCGGCTGGCCCAGATCATCGTTTCATGCGCGTTCTGGAACCGGCGCCCCTTGAAATTCGGCATGGGGTTCGTCTTGCGCCAGACGATATCGTTCAAAATCCAGAAGTTCATGTCCTGAAGGATCGAGCCGACGCGGTAGATGTTGTGATAGGAGCCGATGACCCAAATGGTGCCATTCGGCTTCAACACGCGGCGGCAGGCCAGGAGCCATGCGCGGGTGAAAGCATCGTAAGCCTCGAAGGATGCAAACTGATCCCAATCATTATCGACGGCATCCACAAGCGACTGATCCGGGCGATGAAGTGCGCCACCGAGCTGGAGATTGTAGGGCGGGTCGGCAAAAATCGCATCCACGGACTGGCTGGGCAGTGCTTCGAGAGCCGCCACGCAGTCACCCTTTATGATGCTGTCTTTCCAGGCATCGCTTTCACCTGCAAGATCAAAACCGGCACGCCGAAAATCGGCCAGCGGAAACACTGATGCCATCTGTACTCGCTCCATACGCTTACTCAACTCTACTGATGCTTATGGTTACCGAAGATGGTTATCAAAGACTGAACGGATGGCGAAAAAAGCGAAAAAACCTGTCGATGGAACCGGATGATATTTTTAACGTTTTGATTTCGGAAATTTGGCATCAGCGGTATCATGGTGCCTTCAAAGGGTGCAGGGGAATAAGAATATGCGAATCGCCTTGATGTTGGTTTCGACGCTGTTTGCCAGCGCCGCATTTGCGCAGCAGCCGAAGCCGGATCTGCCCAAGCCAGAGATAAATGTCAGAACCGATGCGGTACTGTTCAGCGGCGGGCCTTCACTCGGCAACAGCGACAAGGTTCGCTGGGATTTCTACAAGGCCGATAGCGCGGGCGGGCGGAGCGACGAAAATGTCGGCGGCGCTTACGATGCGACCTTCGAGGAGAAAATTCCGGCGGGCAAATATATTGCCGTCGCCGCGCTCGGCAATATTTCCAAGGAAATCCCCTTCGACGTGAAGGATGGATCGGTTGCGGAGCTGAAGGCGGATTTCGAAGCGGCGCAGCTGACGATCATTCCCAAGCGCAGCGCCGACAGCAAGGATGCCGAACCACAATCGCGGGTGACGGTGACGCAGAATGGATACAGCGACAGCATCTACGGCCAAAAGGAAATCTATGTTCCGGCTGGAGAGTTGAAGCTGGAAGGACGCATCGGCCCTGCCACAGCTGAGGAAACGATCAACGTTCGCGCAGGCGAGACCGTGAGCCACGATCTGGTCATTCCAAGCGGTGTCGTCGTGGCGAAGGCGGTTTACAAGGAAGGCGGACGTGCGGTCGAGACGGACAGCATTCGTTTCGAAACGCTTTCCACGGCTGAGACACTAGACGGAACGCGCGATACGATTACCGGAACATATGGCGTCGGCAAGACCATGGAAATGCCAGCCGGTGATTTCGTCATGCGGGCGCGCCTGGGCAAGGTGACGGTCGAGAAGCCTTTCAGCGTACAGCCGGGCAAACGCACGGAGGTGACGCTTGACCTGAATGCCGGTGTATTGGCCGTCAAGGCACCGCAGGCGGAGCGCATCGACATCATGGAAATCACCAAGGATCTGCAGGGTGAGCAGAAGGAGATTTCCGGGCGCTACGACACATCTCATCAGGAAACGCTGGCACCCGGAAACTATATGGTGAGGGTCACCTACGCGAAGCAGACGCAGCGCGAACCCAAGGAGGTGAACGCTACCGTGACCGCTTCGGAACGGACGGAACTGAACATCACGGACTGAAAGCCGTGATGCTCTGTGGCGCGATTTTGACATCACAAAAGCCGGAAGCGGCAACGCGGTCGCACAGACCGCCCCACTCACAATCGATACAGGCAGAGCGCAATGCCCCCTGAGCGAACCCTGCACGCAGTTTTGCGATGACGTCTTTTGTCGGGCGGATGCGCGTGCCGATGGCAACGGGCTCGCGGAGAAAGTCAGAGATGGCTGCAAGTGCAGCCTCATCACGCTTAGTCACACTCTGATTGAAGCAATGCGCACCGCCATCGCACAGCAGGGGTGAACAGATATCGTCCGGGCCGGAAACGATTTCGATTTCCTCCCCCGCATTCAGCAGCGCGGCGACACGGTCGTAATTGACCGTGAAGCCTTGGCTATAGCCCTTGCCGACATAGGTCAGCATGCAGAGCAGATGATGCCCACGAAGCCGGATCGTCACTTTAGGCGGACGCTCCGGACAGCGATTGCCTTGAGAATGGCAGCGGCGAGTGCGGATTTCAGAACCGCGCCCAGAATGAAGGGAGCAACGCCCGCGATCCATGCCTTGTCAGAACCGATGAGGTTGGCAAGCCACATCCAGCCAAGAACGAGGCCAAGGGCATTGGCTGCCAGATGCAGGGCAAAACCAGCGACCGGCCGATCGCCTCCAATTCCCTTTTCCGTAACATAACCGACCAGCGCCGCCATGATTGGGAAGGATATGAGATAACCAGCAGTCGGTCCGATGAACGGACCCGGGCCGGATGCCATTCCCGCCAGAACAGGAAGGCCCATCATCGCCTGACCGAGCCATAGCAAAACGGTGATAGCGCCCAGCCGCCAGCCGTAAAGCGCGCCGATCATCGTCACCGCAAAAGTCTGCATGGTAACCGGCACCGGCACCATGGGAACCGCAATCTGCGAAGCCAGCGCAAGAACGAGGCTTCCCGCAACGGCAAAGAGCGACTGCTGAACGTAAGATCTGGTCGAAATATCAAAGAAGCCAAGCGTGGCGTTCCGGGTCTGTGTCGTCATTATCACCCAATCTCCAAATTATAGATAATTTATCAGGACGCGCATGATTGATAACGAAATCGACCGTGGAGTCTAGCTTGAATGCAGCATTTTACGATCCACGCATACAAGACGTGTGGATGCATAACTAGAAATCTGTATTTTTTCAGACGATTAGACGATAATAAAATTATCTATAATTTACCCGACGATCGCGAAGGCTTCGCGTGTCGACCCCGTCGGCGTACGGATCGCCGTGCGTCCGATCCATTGCACGTGGCCGTCGAGAATGCGGACCGCCTCCTCGGCGCGGTCGCCACGCAGTGCGTCGATGATGGCGCGGTGATCGGTATCGGTGCGCCTTTCCCACCCTGCCCGCCAGGCGGAAAACAGGAAGCGGGCGCTCGCTGCGTGCAGCCCATCGATGACCTCTATCAGGCGCGGCATCTTGCAAGGTGCCGTGATCAGCCGGTGGAACCGTCGATTGGCCTCTTCCCAACTGCGAACATCAAGGGCGCTGTCACCTTCCCGCGTCGCCGCCTCCGCCTCATCCAGAATTGCCGCCGTCATGTTGGGAATGGCATGGCGAAGGGCGAGAACTTCAAGAGCGGCCCGCATTTCCGCCACCTCCCTCACATCGGCAAGACCGAAATCCGCCACGCGAACGCCACGCCGGGGAATGCTGACCGCCAGCCCCTGCGCCTCCAGTCGCCGAAAAGCCTCGCGAACAGGCACATGCGAAGCGCCGAATTCCTCGGCAACATGATCCTGTCGCAACCTCTCACCGGGAGAAAGTTCTCCGCGCACGATGCGATCGGCCAGCGTGCGGCTGATTTTTGCGGCGATGGTGTCTTCAGATTTGGTTTTCGGTGCTTTGGCCATGATTTGACATAAGGCGCGGCACACGGATTGTCGAGCAAACCCGCTGCCTGCAATGCTGTCTTGCACTGGCACCGGTTGAGCTTGCGCCTCACATGGTCTAAAAGCCCCCCCGACTTTCCGATTTCCCGCACTTCAGAGGAGCGCCCATGAGCAGCTTCGATCTCATCATCTTCGACTGCGACGGCGTTCTGGTCGATTCCGAAATCATCGCCGCGCAGGTCGAGTCACGCCTGCTGACCGACGCAGGCTACCCGATCTCCGTTGAAGAGATGGGCGAGCGCTTTTCCGGCATGACGTGGAAGAACATTCTTCTCGAAATCGAGCGCGAAGCCAGCATTCCGCTTTCCGCCTCGCTTCTGGAAAAATCCGAGAAGCTGCTGGATGCGCGCCTTGAGCGCGATGTGAAGGTCATCGAAGGCGTGAAATTCGCGCTTTCGCGGCTAACCGCACAGCGCTGCATCTGCTCGAACTCCTCCAGCCATCGTCTTGATATGATGCTGACGAAGGTTGGTCTGAAGCCCTATTTCGACGGCCATATCTATTCCGCAAAAGATCTCGGCCCGGATCGCGTCAAGCCGAAGCCGGACATCTTCCTGCACGGCGCAAAACAGTTCGGCGTCTCGCCGGAGCGCGCCATCGTAGTAGAGGATTCCGTCCACGGCATCACCGGGGCAAAAGCCGCAGGCATGCGCGTCATCGGCTTCACCGGCGCTTCCCACACATACCCCAGCCATGCGGACAGACTGACGGATGCCGGCGCTGAAACCGTGATTTCCCGCATGCAGGATTTGCCCGCGACGATCGAGGCGCTGTCTGAGTGGGCTGGCGCGTTCTGAGACCTCCCCACCAATCAGGTGGAATTTAGATGGCTCACGTGCTGATCAGGTTAATTTCCAGCTTGGCACCCGTTGCCTCCGCATATCGCCTCAAGGTGGAAATAGACGGGGAAACTCCGCCACCTTCCAGCCGTGCAATGGCCGACTGCGTGGTGCCGACGCGACGCGCGACTTCCGCCTGAGAAAGCTTTGCCCGCGTGCGGGCGCTCACAAGCGCCTCTATTAGCTGAAACTCGGCATCTGCCTTTTCATACTCTTCCCGAAAGCCGGGATCATCCATCAGTCTCTTTTTGAGATCGGCAATTTTCGTCATGAATTTATCTCGCTCATTCGCTGTCTGGCGATTGCCAATGCGCTTTTGGGAGTTTTCTGCGACTTCTTCACAAAAACATGCAGCACGATGACACGTCGTCCAGACATGGTAACGTAAATGCCCCGCGCAATGCCTTCGCTTGCCTTTGCGCGCAATTCCCAAAGCTTCCCTTCGAGATGCTTCACATGTGGCTCTCGTAACTGCTCAAGACCTACGTTCTCGACGGCTTCCATCAAGCGAATAAGTCGAGCTTGCAGGCCCACGGGAAGCGCCTCAATTTCAAGGTCTGCCGCATTGTGCGTTTCGACAGACCATCTCATATGCGAGATATAGCCGATACGAGATAACTGCGCAACAAGATACTCCAACCAAAGCTTAGAAAAACGCGAGTAGCTTAGATCGAGCTTTACCCGCGGCGACCCTTTTTGCCCGCACCGGCCTCTTCAAACGAAATGAACACATTCGTCTGGCGTGATGCGCCGCCCGGCGCGTTGGGGATGGCGACATTCGGATTGTTGAAGATGAATTGCGTGCCCGCGGTCCCCGCCGGAACGTCGACGCCGAAGTTTGTTACCTGCGAATAGATCTCGCCATCGCCATCCTTCACGGTGACGCGGATCGGCAAGGTGACGCGGCCGGGCTTGGAAAGCGGGCCGGGAACAAGTCGGCCTTGCGCGAGTACGTTTACCGTGAGAGTGGATTCGCTCATGCTGCAGGAGCGGGTCGTGTCAGAGAGAGATGCCTGATAAACGAGCTTGCTCGCGTCGCCCTTCGCGCCACCGGCATAGACGCGGTGAACGGCACTGGCATCCAGAATGGTGATCGTCGGGCAGTTTGCCTGCACGACCGGGGCGACAGCAGTTTGCGCAGCTGGAGGATTGACCGCCAGTGAATCCGATGGATTTGAGGAGTTGCAACCGGCCAGTACTGCAAGAACCGAAATGGCGGTGGATAGACGCAAAATATTCCGTGTCACTCGTTCAACCCTCTAAAACTATCCCGATACAGGACCGGAGAACCTGTTTATTGGCCTTTCATGGCTGTCGGCGATGGTCTATAGCAGCGGCGCTGGGAAAAATCGATTGGTTGCGTTCGGATTTGCCTTAAATTTGCAAAAGGCTTTTTACGACTTCATCCAAGGCCATTTTCCAGCGGACAGGCTGCTGACGTTATGAGGACTATCTCGTGAAGTATGTATCGACCAGGGGCAGCGCCCCATCGCTGGGTTTTTGCGACGCGCTTCTGGCGGGTCTGGCGCGTGACGGCGGGCTTTACGTGCCGCGCGAATGGCCGACCATGAAGAAAAAAGAAATCCGGGCGCTGCGCGGCAAGACCTATCAGGAAGTCGCATTCGAGGTTCTTTATCGTTTCACCGGCAACGAAATTCCGGCTGACACCTTCCGCTCGATGATCGATGATGCATACGCGACCTTCCGCCATCCAGCCGTCGTTCCGCTTGTTCAGACCGGGCCAAATTCTTACATTCTCGAGCTTTTCCACGGCACGACGCTTGCATTCAAGGACGTGGCGATGCAGCTTATCGCCCGCCTGATGGACTATACTTTGGCAGAGCGCGGCGAGCGGGCAACCATTGTCGGCGCGACCTCCGGCGATACCGGCGGCGCTGCCATCGACGCATTTGCGGGTCGCGAACGCACCGATATCTTCATCCTCTTCCCGCATGGCAAGGTTTCGCCGGTGCAGCAGCGCCAGATGACCAGCTCCACTGCGTCGAACGTGCATGCGATTGCCGTCAACGGTAATTTCGATGACTGCCAGAACCTCGTCAAAGAGATGTTCAACGATGCGAAGTTCCGCGATGGCGTCAAGCTTTCCGGCGTAAACTCCATCAACTGGGCGCGCATCATGGCGCAGGTGGTTTATTACTTCACCGCCGCGATCTCGCTCGGCGCACCGGATCGCAAGGTCTCCTTCACCGTGCCAACGGGCAATTTCGGTGACATCTTCGCGGGCTACGTCGCCAAGCAGATGGGTCTGCCCATCGACAAGCTGGTTGTTGCCACCAACGACAACGACATTTTGGCGCGCACGCTGAAGACCGGGCGATACGAGATGCGCGGTGTGAAGGCGACGACCTCGCCTTCCATGGACATTCAGATTTCCTCCAACTTCGAGCGTCTACTTTTCGAAGCATACGGGCGCGATTCCGATGCGGTGAAGCGTTCGATGGATGGGCTCAAGCAATCCGGTGCATTCGATATTTCGGAAGCGGCGATGAAGTTCATCAAGCGCGATTTTCGTGCAGGCCGCGCAACCGAAAAGCAGGTTGCCGAAACGATCCGCGAGACGCTTGCGCAAACGGGTTATCTGCTCGATCCGCACACCGCAACCGGTGTATTCGTTGCCAAAAAGCATGAAAAAACAAACAGTCCGATGGTCACGCTGTCCACCGCGCATCCCGCAAAATTTCCGGCGGCTGTAAAATCCGCTTGCGAAATCGATCCCGCGCTTCCAGTATGGCTCGCTGATCTAATGAACCGGGAGGAGCGTTTCGACGTTCTGGAAGCTGAGCTGGACGCCGTTGAAAATTTCATCGGTAATCACGCTCGCGCCAAGAACTAAGCGACGCGGAAAGACGTGAACATGAATGTGAACTTAACTCGGCTCCCCTCCGGGTTGACGGTCGTCACCGAAAGAATGCCACACCTCGAAAGCGTTGCTTTGGGGGTGTGGATCAAATCAGGTTCACGCAACGAGACGGATGATGAGCACGGCATCGCGCATCTTCTCGAGCACATGGCCTTCAAAGGTACGGCACGCCGCACGGCACGCCAGATCGCCGAGGAGATCGAGAACGTCGGCGGCGAAGTCAATGCCGCGACCTCGACGGAAACGACGTCCTATTATGCGCGCGTTCTGAAAGATCACGTTCCGCTGGCGGTCGATATCCTTGCCGATATCCTGACGGAATCCGCATTCGATGAAGGCGAACTGGAACGTGAGAAGAACGTCATTCTTCAGGAAATCGGTGCTGCCACCGATACGCCGGACGATGTGATCTTCGACAATTTCTCCGGCGTCGCTTATCGCGACCAGACCATCGGTCGCCCTATTCTCGGCACGCCTGAAACGGTCCAGTCCTTTACGACCAATCAAATCCGTCATTATCTTGGCCGCAACTACACGACGGACCGCATCTTTGTGGTTGCTGCGGGTGCCGTTGACCACGAAACCTTTGTGAAGCAGGTGGAGCAGCGCTTCTCCAGCCTGCCGCAGAAGCCGAATGCAACGCCGGTTCTCGAAAAGGCGATCTATACCGGCGGTGAAATTCGCGAAACGCGCGACCTGATGGATGCGCAGGTGCTTCTCGGTTTCGAAGGCAAGGCCTATCACGCCCGCGATTTCTATTGCTCGCAAATACTCGCCAATATTCTCGGCGGCGGCATGTCGTCCCGGCTGTTTCAGGAAGTGCGCGAATATCGCGGCCTCTGTTATTCCGTCTATGCCTTCCACTGGGGCTTTTCCGATACCGGCATTTTCGGCATTCATGCCGCAACCGGCGCAAACGATCTGCCGGAACTGGTTCCGGTCATCATCGACGAGCTTCGCAAGTCGTCTCAGACCATTCATCAGGAAGAAATCGACCGCGCCCGCGCGCAGATTCGCGCCCAGCTTTTGATGGGTCAGGAAAGCCCTGCTGCCCGTGCCGGGCAGATCGCCCGCCAGATGATGCTCTATGGTCGCCCGATCCCGAATGACGAGATGATGACGCGGCTTGGCGATATCACCACCGAGCGTCTGACCGATCTTGCGGGCCGTCTGTTTTTCGATAAAGTTCCCACATTGTCCGCCATCGGCCCGCTGGAAAACCTCGCGCCGCTTTCAGACATCACGGCGGAGCTTTCTGCATCGCCGTCAATCAAGATACAGGCAAACGGCTGACGGCAGGCAACGGGTCCGCAGCATGGTGTTGGACGACTAGATGCTGCGCTTTCTCTCCCGAAACAGCGACACGCCCGAACTGCGCAACGCGGATTATCTGTTAAGATTGCCGCGTTATTCCGATTACAAGCCATGGCAGAAGCTGCGCTCCGAGAGCCGTAGCTTCTTGCAGCCGTGGGAACCGACGTGGCGCAACGACGAGCTGACGGAAAGCGCGTTCAGAGTTCGCGTGACCCGCAATGGGCAGGAATTTTCCTCCGGCACCGCCGTCTCCTTGCTGATATTCAAGGGTGGGACCACGCTTCTGGGCGGCATCACCATCGGCTATATCCGGCGCGGCGCGGCCCAGAGCTGCATGGTGGGTTACTGGATGGGTGAGGCTTATGCGGGCCAAGGCCATATGTCTGCCGCATTAAAACTGGTAATACCCTACATCTTTAACGGACTTCAGTTGCACCGTATCGAGGCAGCCTGTATTCCAGAAAACTTCAAAAGCATTCGGCTGCTCGAAAATGCCGGATTTCAGCGGGAAGGTCTCTTGCGGGAATATCTGAAAATAAACGGCGAGTGGCGGGATCATGTGATGTTCTCCCTCATCGGCGACAAGCACACTTCCGGTACGCAGTAGGATAAATGATAAAAATCAGCCTTGCGTCGCGCCCTGTCATGCGTTTCTTGATGGCGACACGCTTCACCTTCTTGCTGCTGGTATGCGCGCTTCTGGCGCCCCCCCTTTTTTTGGGGAAAGCTTATGCTTTCGAGCCGGTTAAGATTTCCCGCGATGACAACGCACTCGACCTGACGGCGACGACCGACATCTACGCCAATCAGGGCGAAGCCTTTCAGGTTTCCACCGCCCCCGGACCGGATGGCATACGCCGCCGCATCGAGGTGCGGGCAAGCTCCCCTACCCATCAGGGCGACTGGGCCGTCTTTGCGCTGGCCAATGTCTCCGAAGAACAGCTGGAGCGCGTCATCGTCGCCCCGCACTTTCGCCTCGTCAATTCCAAGATGATCTGGCCGGATCTCGGCTCGCAGCGCATCATTGCCATTACACCAAGCGAAGGGTTTGCGCTCGACCGTCAGCCAAGCCCGGATGCCGATGTGTTTCGGATCACGCTGAACCCCGGCGCGGTCATTACCTTCGTAGCAGAGCTTTCAACGCCGCAATTGCCGCAGATATATCTGTGGGAACCGGAAGCCTACAAGGATACGATCAACGCTTTCACGCTGTATCGTGGCATCGTTCTTGGCATTGCCGGTCTGCTCGCGGTGTTGCTGACCATTCTATTCGTGGTGAAGGGCACGTCCGTCCTGCCCGCTTCGGCGGCGCTGGCTTGGGCGGTGCTTGCCTATATCTGCGTGGATTTCGGCTTTCTCGAAAAGCTGATTACCGTCACATCCAGCGACGAGCGAATGTGGAGGGCGGGTGCGGAAGTCGCGCTCGCCTCCAGCTTCGTGGTCTTCCTGTTCACCTATCTCAATCTGAACAGGTGGCATGCGCATCTGGGTTACGCGACGTTTGCGTGGATCATCGGGCTTGGCGCGCTGTTCGGCGTGGCCATCTATGATCCCGCAATAGCAGCCGGTATCGCTCGCATCTCCTTCGCGCTGACGGCGACCGCGGGTATTTTGCTGATCATCTATCTCGGCTTCAACCGATATGATCGCGCCATTCTGCTTGTGCCATCCTGGGCGCTGATCCTCGTCTGGCTGTTCGGAGGCTGGTTGACCGTAACCGGACAACTGGACAACGATATCGTGCAGCCTGCCCTCGGCGGTGGTCTGGTTCTGATCGTTCTTCTGATCGGCTTTACCGTCATTCAGCACGCCTTTGCCGGAAGCGCCTACCAGCAAGGCCTGTTCTCCGACCTCGAACGACAATCGCTGGCGCTGACGGGTAGCGGCGATACGGTCTGGGACTGGGACGTTACGCGTGACCGCATCGTCACGACGCCGGATGTTTCCATCAAGCTCGGTCTGCATCCCGGCACCATGCATGGTGCCGCCCGCAACTGGCTTCCACGTCTGCACCCGGATGATCGCGACCGCTTTAAAGCGACGCTCGACGTGCTTCTGGACCATCGCAAGGGCAGGCTGAACCACGAGTTCCGCATTCGCGCCGAGGACGGGCATTTTCACTGGCTGCAAATCCGGGCGCGTCCGGTGCTTGGCTCCAATGGTGAAATCATTCGTTGCGTCGGCACCATCACCGATATCACCGAGCAGAAGAATTCCGTCGAGCGGCTGTTGCAGGATGCGTTGAACGACAACCTGACCGGCCTGCCGAACCGTCAGGTATTTCTCGACCGCCTTCAGTCCGTCCTAAACCTCGCACCTGAAGGCGAGACGGTACGCCCGACCGTGATGGCCATCGATATCGACCGCTACAAGCTGGTCAACGATACGCTTGGCATTGCTGCTGGCGACAATATCCTGATTGCGCTGACCCGCCGTTTGCGCCGTTTGTTGAAGCCGCAGGATACGCTGGCACGTCTGGGCGGCGATGAGTTTGGCCTGATTCTCGTCTCGGAACGCGATCCGCAGCGCGTGGCGGATTTTGCAGAGGCCGTGAACAAGGCCATTATGGTGCCGATCAATTTCGCCAACCGCGAAATCATCCTTACGGCTTCTATCGGCCTCGTCTCGTGGATCGATCAGCAGGAGAGTGCCGCCGGGCTGTTGAGCGATGCGGAACTGGCCATGTACCGCGCCAAGCGCGCTGGCGGCAATCGCGTCGAGCCATTCCGCCCCGCCTTCCGCACCTCCGGCACCGACCGTTTGCAGATGGAAAGCGACCTGCGCCGCGCCATCGAGCGCAAGGAACTATCGCTCGCCTATCAGCCGATCATCAAGCTCGATAATGGCGATCTGGCCGGTTTCGAGGCGCTGATGCGGTGGGAACACCCCAAGCGCGGCAATATTCCGCCGAGCGAATTCATTCCGGTGGCAGAGGCATCCGGCCTCATTGAGCCCCTTGGCATGTTTGCGCTGGAACGCGCCGCGACCGATCTGATGGACTGGCAGCACGCCATCGACAAGCTGCCGATCTTCATTTCGGTGAACATCTCGAGCGCGCAGCTGCTGAACAACGAGCTTTACAACGATGTGCGCAGCATGTTGCAGCGGACACGCTGTAACCCTCAGCAATTGAAACTGGAATTGACGGAATCCATCGTGATGGAGAACCCGGAACAGGCGCGGCTTGTGCTGGCGAAGCTGAAGGAAACAGGGCTCAGCCTTGCGTTGGATGACTTCGGCACCGGCTATTCATCGCTCGCCTATCTCACCCGCTTCCCCTTCGACACCATCAAGCTGGACAAGGCGCTGGTCGC
Source organism: Agrobacterium larrymoorei (assembly GCF_013322225.1). Taxonomy (GTDB): domain Bacteria; phylum Pseudomonadota; class Alphaproteobacteria; order Rhizobiales; family Rhizobiaceae; genus Agrobacterium; species Agrobacterium larrymoorei_A. Next base: position 62,154 of record NZ_JAAMFB010000006.1, on the reverse strand, counting down.
CAATACCAGCGACAAGCGCAACGTGCTGCTGCGCTCCATCATCGCCATGGCGCGTGCGCTGGAAATGCAGGTGGTGGCGGAAGGTATAGAAACGCCGGAGGATGCGACGGAGCTTGCCCGCATGAACTGTCATTACGGGCAAAGCTTCCTGTTTGGTACACCGGATACGGCGGATGCCGCTCTGCGTTTGCTTCGTGAGCGTTTTCAGGTGGTCAAAAGAGCCTGATCCTGTTCCGCCTGCTGCTGCGCAACGGGGGCAGGTGCGTCTTGCGTCTGCGCGGGGATATTGCCATGGACGAGATCGTGCACGAATTGCAGCTTCTCGACCACGGCAGGCGTCAGTACGAAGGGGTATAGGTCCGCCTCGCCCATGCTGCGCTGCATGGAATTCAGCGCGACGCTCATCGGTATCCAGGCGTTGACGATGCGTTGCGCGCTTCTTGCCCGGTAAGGGTTGAATGCAACTTCCGTCGCCATCTCTTCATGACCTTCCGGCTCGATGGCGATACCGAACGCGTGGGCGGTTTCCAGCGTATCAACGATGTGGAGATAGTGCGCGAAGCATTCGGCAAAATCCTCCCACGGATGCACCGAGGCGTATGAGCTGATGTAGGTCTGCTGCCAGCCGGGCTTCGGGCCTTCAGCGTAATTGCGTTTCAGGGCCTCGCCATAGTCTTCCCGCTCATCGCCGAACACCGCGCGAAAAGCCTCCAGACGGTCGGCATCACGCACCAGCTTGTTCCAGATGAAGTGACCGACCTCATGCCGGAAGTGGCCGAGCATGGTGCGATAGGGCTCGTTCATGTTGGCGCGAACCTGCTCGCGGGTCACGTCGTCGGCTTCCGCAGCGCGGATGGCTATCAGACCTTCATCGTGGCCGGTCATGGCGGGAATGATCGAGCCGTCCGGCGCAACCTCGTCGACAAGAAAATCGAACACGAGACCGCCCTGTGGATCGACATCACGGTTGGGATGCGGCAGGTCCAGTTTCAGCAGGGAGTAGAACAGGTGCCGTTGGGCTTGGCTTAGCCTGCGCCACTGGGCGATGCCCTCTTCGGTGGCGGCGTCCGGAACCAGCCTGTTGTGGCTGCAAGCCGGGCAGAAAGAGCTTTCGCTTTTCTGAGACACCAGCCAGTTACAGACGTCGTTGACTTCATTGGCGCAGAAGCGAACCTTGCGGTCGGGCTTTGCGACCAGCGTCCAGTCCGTATCGCCCGCAGGTTCCAGAGCTTCCATGGACAGGGTGTCGGGCGCGAAGGCCAGTCTGTGGCCACAATTTACACAGGAACGATTATCGAAATGAACCGGCTGCCCGCAGGCCGCGCACGAAAAAAGCTGCATGTCCTGCTCCTGAATAGCGCGAGACGACTGTGTTGCTGAAAGGGCTTCTATAAATGGAAAGAGCGCATGTGAAGGCTGGCAACACATACGCTCGTTTCTGTTCCTCCGGGTGGGGCGGAGGTGTCCTCCGGAAGCCGGAGGACGGTGTGCAAATTACATGCGGTCGACCGCGCCCTTTACGGCGTCCTTGGCCTTACCAGTGGCGGACTGTACCTTGCCCTTGGTTTCCTGGGCTGCGCCTTCTGCGCGCATACGGTCGTTTCCGGTTGCGGAGCCAACGCTCTGCTTTACCTTGCCAGCGACTTCGTTTGCCTTGCCGGAAATCTTATCAGATGTGCTACCCATGATATTTCTCCCTAGTTTGGCCAGGCTTCGGTGCTGGCTACCGGGGTAAAAACGTGGGCTCTCGATTTTGGTTCCGCTAAATTTTATGAGGCTTATGCGTGACCGGTCTCAGCCGAAAGCATACGAGGATCGACACCCATAAGCGCAAGCGCGCGTTCGTACTTGTTATCCAACGTGCGGTCGAAAATCAGATCTTCAGAGGCCGGGCAATTCAGCCAGCCATTATTGGCAATTTCGTTTTCAAGCTGGCCAGCGGACCAACCGGCATAGCCGAGAAGCATGGTCGCGCGGTGCGGCATCCGTCCGTTCGAGATGGCACGGACGATATCGAGCGTCGCGGTCATCGAGATGTCGTCGCTGACGGGTATGCTGGATTCGCTGGAGTAATCGTCCGAATGCAGCACGAACCCCCTCCCCGCTTCTACCGGCCCACCGAACTGAATGGGAAAATCACGCGTGCGGTTCGGAAGCATTATGGCGTCGTTGCTGTCCATGATTTTCAGATGCAGCAAGACTTCCGTAAAGGTGATCTGCTGTGGGCGGTTGATGATAAAGCCCATCGCACCCGCCTGCGAGTGCGCACAGATATAGATGACCGAGCGTTCGAAGGCGCTACTGTCCAGCCCCGGCATGGCGATCAGAAACTGGCCATCCAGAAAGCCACGTTCTTTCTTGTCCATAAGGGTCGAAAAAGTCACCAGCGCCTCCGGTCTGCCGCGCCTCTTGAGGCACCGCATCTGGTTTCGTCATTTGTTGAGGATGAGGCATTGAGACCAATCAATCAACCGAAAATGATGAATGAAACGAAATCGTAACTGGCTCACCATGGCTTCTTGCGGTAGATCGGATTTCATGAAGCTTCGAAATCTCTTCCCCGCACGCACCGTTCTTCTGGCATCTGCTCTTGTCAGCGTGGTCGCATTCTCCGGCCATAACGCCAGCGCAGAGACCACGGACTGGATGGAGAGCGAAGGCGGGCGCATGCGTATCGTCAGCCTGCCAATGGACCAGAACGGGCGCATTGAGGGCGTGTTGCAGATCGACCTCAAGCCGGGCTGGATCACCTACTGGCGAGAGCCGGGCGAAGCGGGCATTCCACCGCAGTTGAGTCCGGACCCGAAAAGCGGCGTCCGTTTCACATCGATGTCTTTCCCCGTCCCTAAGCTCATTAAAAACGACGATATCACCGACATCGGCTATGATGCGTCGGTCGATTTGCCCTTTGCGCTGCAAAGTGCTCCGGGCCGTGAACACGATGATGTCACACTGACGAGCTTCATCGGCGTGTGCCTCAACATCTGCATTCCCTTCGAAGCGAATTTCAGCTTCCGCAAGGATGCAGGCAAGGTCGCCACACCGGAAGAAACGGAGATCGTCAACGCCGCCAAGGCAAGGCTGCCGGAACAGTCTTCAGACGATTTCAAGGTCCAGAATTTCCACATAACGCCAGACAAGACGCTGCTTGCCGTGGAGTTGCATCTGCCGGACGGCGCGCCAAAAGAGGCTGACATATTCGTGGCCGGTCCCTCCGGCTATGCCTATTTCGAGCCGCAGAATCTGGTCCGCGACAAGCGCAAATTATCATTCTACATGAATATCAAGGGCTTGCCGAAAACCTACAGCCCAAAGGGTCAGAGGTGGACCATTCTTGTGAAATCCGGCGAGCGGGCCATGGAAACCACACTCGATTTTCCGCAGTAGGTAAGACGAGATCCCAATATCGAAAATCCGATACGGAAGGGGCGAGTGTCCCATCACCACGCCGTGTCGATATTACCACTTCCAACAACGCCCGAGCACCGGCAACGTCCACCGACACGACCGCGCTCTACCGGGCAGACGTAGGGTCGCGAGCGGTTGGCGCTATCGGGCGGGGTGATGACGCAGACGAAATCCGTGCGGCGGCGGTCGCGGCGGTCGTTGCGGTTGGACTGGCCGGAGCTGCTGTTGAAGTTCTGCACCTGAATGATATCGCTTTGCGCTGGCTGCGACATTACAGGTAGCTGGAAGCTTGCGGCCTCCACCGCGGTCGAGGCGAAGATGAGAGCGAGCGTTGCAAAGACGGTTTTGCGCATGGTGGCGGCTTTCTCGCGAGAGGAACGGTTTGGCGGCAAAGTAGACGCTATCCCTTCCGGTTCCGTAAAGGCCCTCACATTTCCTCACGCAGCCTTAACGGCGCATGAATGCTTCGAACGCCGCCCTGGCCTCGGCGCTCTGCAACTGTGCGGCGAAGTGCTTGATTTCCTCATCTATGCGCTTTGTGACCTGCGCAACATCGCCGCGAATGAGGTCGCGCGCTATCTTAAGCGCCTGTGGTGGCTTGGCGGCAAGGCTGGCGGCGATCTTCAGCGTTTCCGCTTCGACTTCGCTTTCGCCGACCACCTTCCAGATGAGGCCAGCCTGACAGGCCTGCTCCGCTGAAAATCCCTCACCCGCCGCCAGAAGCGCAAAGGCGCGCTGATGGCCCATGATGCGCGGGACGAGCAGGCTGGAGGCCGCTTCCGGCACCAGCGCAAGATCCACGAATGGCGTTTTGAACAGGCTGCGGCTGGAGGCGACAGTCAGGTCGCAGTGCAGGTTCAGCGTTGTGCCGATGCCGATGGCAAGGCCATCCACGCCCGATACGATGGGTTTCTGGACGCCGACCAGCGCATGCAGAAAATCCCCCGCTGCCAGACGCCCCTTGCCGCCGGACATGGCGAAGGCCATGAAATCGGCCATGTCATTGCCCGCGGAGAAGCAGCCATCGGAGCCCAAGAAGACAATGGCGCGGATGTCCGCGTCCGCATCCGCCGCCTGCAAGGCCTCGATCATGGCGCGGTACATTGCGTCTGTGATCGCGTTTTTCTTGTCCGGGCGGTTGAAACGGATGACCTGAACGCCGGGGGCAGATTGGGGACGTTCAACGAGAATGTGGTCTGCGGACATCGATTGCTCCTCAATCCAGAACGCTACGGGCAGCCTGAAGGCTTGCCGCGCCGGTCATAACACGGTCTTTTAGCGCGATTGTTTCAGCCAGCAGATTTTCTGCCGCGAAACGGCAAAGCGCGTTCCGCTTTCCGCCCTTGCCATCATCGACGGCAGCCAGTGCGCCCTTTGCCAGATAAATGCCGGTCAGCGTCAGCCCGAAAAGGCGCTGGTAAGGCGTTGCGCCCGCAAGGGCAGCAGACGCATCGCTCTTTGCGGTCTCCAGCAGCCATTCGGTGGCGGCATCGAGATCGGCAATGCTCTGGTCGAGATAACGAGCGGCCTCGCCAAGCTCGAGCTTGTTGGAGTTGCGTACCGCATCTGCGACCTTCCTCAACTCGCCAATAAAGCCGCGAACATGCGCGCCGTCCGATTGCGGCAGCTTGCGCATGACGAGATCGATGGCCTGAATGCCGTTGGTACCTTCGTAGATCGGAGCTATGCGAGCATCGCGCAGATAGCGTGCTGCACCGGTTTCCTCGATAAAGCCCATACCGCCATGCACCTGAATCCCAAGCGAGGCGACATCCACCCCTGCATCGGTGGAGAAGGATTTCGCTATCGGTGTCAGAAGAGCGGCGCGTTCCTGCCAGAACTTTTTGTCAGCCGGATCGGTGCTGGCGTGGCTCATGTCGATGGCGTGGGCGCAGGCGAAGCTGATGGCGCGGGACCCTTGCGTCAGCGCCTTCATGGTCAACAGCGTGCGGGCGATATCGGGGTGTTCGATGATCGGGCTCATGCCCGTTGCTTGCGTGCCGGGGGCTTTGCCCTGTGTGCGATCCTTCGCGTATTCGATGGCCTTCTGGGTCGCTGCCTCACAGATGGCGACGCCCTGCATCCCGACGGCCAGACGCGCATTGTTCATCATGGTGAACATGCAGGCCAGCCCCTTGTTCTCTTCGCCGACCAGCCAGCCGATCGCGCCCTTCTCCACGCCGAACCGACCGTCACCAAAGATCATCGTGCAGGTGGGAGAGCCGTGAATGCCGAGCTTGTGTTCCAGCGCGTGGCAGAACAGGTCGTTGTGCTCTCCGGGATTTCCTTTGTCGTCGGGCAGGAATTTCGGCACGAGGAAGAGCGAAATGCCGCGCGTTCCCGCGGGCGCATCCGGCAGGCGGGCAAGAACGAGGTGGATGATGTTGTCCGCCGCATCATGCTCGCCCCAGGTGATGAAAATCTTCTGCCCGAAAATGCGGTAGGTGCCGTCGCTCGTACGTTCCGCACGCGTCTTCAGCGCCGCCAGATCGGAACCGGCCTGCGGCTCCGTGAGGTTCATCGTGCCGGTCCATTTGCCGGACACGAGATTTTCGAGATAGGTCTTCTTGAGGTGGTTGCTGCCGTGCGCGGTGATGGCCTCGACCGCCCCCATCGTCAGCGTCGGGCAAAGCGCGAAAGCCATGGAACCGGAGTTCCACATTTCAAGCGCCGCAACGTTTAGCATATGCGGCAGGCCCTGCCCGCCAAACTCTTCCGGTGCAGTCAGCCCGTTCCAGCCGCCTTCGGCCCAACGACGATAAAGGTCGGCCCAGCCATCCGGTGTCTGCACCTTGCCGTCGATCAGCTTCGAGCCTTGCCTGTCACCGACCTCTGCCAGCGGCGCGACCTGATCCGTGGCGAAACGTCCGGCTTCATGGAGGATGGCGTCAACAAGATCTTCGCCGAGATCGCCGAGTACACCGCTTTCGAGTGCTGGTCCAAGACCGGCCACATGTTTCAGCGTAAAAGCGATTTCGTCTACCGGTGCGGTATACATCCTGCCTCCTCCAAAGCGTCTGCCTACAATGCGATGCCTTCGGGGCTAAATGATTTTTACGTAAACGTCAATTTGAAAATTCCCGGCCTCGAGCTGCGTGATTGTTATGAAACTGTCATAAAACTCTGTTCAGCATGACGCGCCGGTTGTCGACTGCAAACTTCTTATGACAGTCCGGTATCCGCCTCCCAGGACCATGCTCATGGACATCCAGAATCCCCGCATTCCCGGCCTCGTATGGGCCTATCGTTTCCGCCCCGGCACGGAGCCATGCACCCGCCTGTCCTCGACCTGCGATCTCAATGAAATGCAGGTGGATGACGGTTTTTTCTGGCTGCACCTCAATCTGGCCGATACGCGGGTGGCCTCGTTCCTGGACACATTACCGGGTCTGGACGAAAACATGAGGGCAAGCCTCACCGCCCATGAAACCCATCCTTCCATTACCGTGGACGAAGGCGCGCTTTTTGGAACGCTGGTCGATTTCCAGCGGGAGTTCGATCAGGAGACGCGCGATCTTGGCTGGCTGCATTTTGCCGTAACCGACCGGTTCATCATTACCACGCGGCTGCAACCGTTACGCTCGGTAGACCGTCTTCGCGCCGCCATAGACAAGAACCCGAAGCGGTATGTCACGCCATCGCATATTTTCGAGGCGCTGGTGGCGGAGTTTCAGCGCAGTCTCATCAACCTGGTGATGGAGACCACGGAAGAACTCAACGCCATCGAGGATTTCGTTTATGACACCGCTCCTAGAGATGAGCGCCGAAGGCTTGCGCCGGTGCGGCGAACGGTGGTGCGCCTGCATCGGCACCTGCGCACTGTGCTGACGCTGATGCGCCGTGCCTCGGCGGCAGACGAAGACGAAATGCCCGCTGGTTTCGAGGAAATCGCCAGCAGGCTGACGAGCAGGCTGGAAGCCGTCGATTACGATGTCTATGCACTTCAGGAAAGGGCGAGACTGCTGCATGAGGAAATCGATTCCAAGCTTTCGTCCGAAACCAACCGTCACCTGTATATCCTGTCGATCATGACGGCGTTTCTTCTGCCGCCCACGCTGGTGACCGGTTTCTTCGGCATGAACACCAGCGCCCTTCCCTTTATGGAGGGAACGAGCGGAACGTTTTATGCGGCTGGCTTCATCATCGCGTCGATAGCCTTGGCCTGGGTGTTGCTGTGGCGTGTCGGGATCATCTGAAACTGAAAAGCCGCCCGGATTGCTCCGAGCGGCTTTCAGGTCATCGATGCCCCAGCATAATCAGCCGTAGGGTGAATAGCAGGTGCGGCGTGGCCCATTGTAGGGCTGGAACGTGTTGCTATAGGCATCGTATGAACGATAGCGGCCATAGCACCAGTTCACATGGCTCTGGCTGACACCACCACGAACGACCGGGCGATATTCGCGGTAGACCGGACGGGGACGGTAGACCTCACGCGGTTGCGAGAGCGCACCGCCAACGATGGCACCAGTCGCAAAGGCCGCGAGTGGGAACCAATAGCCGTTGTTGTGGCGGCGATAGCCTGGACGATAATCACGGTAGCCGCGATGACCTCTGTACCAGCCTCCGCCATAGTCGCGGCCGTAATAACCACGATCACGCCAGTATTGCACGTTCACAACGCCATTATCGGCCTGCGGAACAGCGGGCGCAACCGTGACCGGCATGGCCTGCGCCGGTAGGATGGCTCCAACGCCGATAATGGCAGAGAGACCGGCTGCCAGAATTGTTTTCATGTAGGTTTTCATCTGGTTTCCTCCATTCACACCCGGCAGCGCCGGACGGCGTGAATTACGACGATTATTCTCCATCACGTCCCGCTTTGGGCGGGTATTTTATATATTTGAAGGATATGAACTGGTGTCTGAACCCAGGATTAACAATGCAATCACAGATACTTGAACGGACGCATCATTTCGCAAACGAAAGAAAGCCCGATCAGAGACCGGGCTATCAAAGGCAATCCTACCTTATCGATAGGGCGAAACGCACTGCTGGCGCGGCCCGTTATAGGGCTGATAGCTGTTGTCGTAAGCGCGGTACGAGCGCCAGCGGTTTGCACACCATTGCGCGTGGCTGCTGCCATAGGATGGGCGAGCCTGCGAAGATGCAGCGCCGCTGATGATGGCACCGGCTGCGAATGCGGCGAGCGGGAACCAATAGCCGTTGTGATAACGGTATCCCGAACGGCGCTCACGGTAGCCGCGGTGGCCGTTGTACCAGCCATAACGATCGCCACGACGCCAGTCGCGGTCGCGTCGGAAATCCCGGCCACGGTCACGACGCCATTCCCTGCGCATTTCGCGGCGTTCCCAAGGACGGTACTGAACCTGTGTGGCCGTTTCAGAGGCAACGATAGGCTTAGGTGCTGGAACCGGTATCGGCATTGCCTGGGACGGCGTGAAGCTGGTCATAACCATGAGCACGGCGGTCGCCACACTCATTCTGCGCAAATTCAGCATGAATTTTCCTCCGTTTCTTTTGACACGTTTTTCGTGCCTTTTTATCCGGGGCGTTGATCATGCGGAGACCACCGCAATAGCACCAACCCATAGATGAATTAGAAACGGGGGAAATGAGAAGTTGTTCCATGTGCCATGTCGCGCTTCGATGAATTGAATCGAGCGCGACATGCTCAGTTAGAAACCGCATTCGCTATAAGCCGGGCGCATCAAACGTCGATCTTGACGTCCGTTAGAGGACGAGAGCAGCAGGCCAGAATGTAGCCCTCCGCAATATCTTCATCGAGAATACCGCCATTGTGGTTCATCTCGACCTCGCCGGAAAGCTTCATGACCTGGCATGTGCCACAGATACCGGACTCACAAGCAGCACCGATACGCACACCCGCTGCTCGGGCCGTCATGAGAATGGTCTGGCCCGGCTGGCAAGGCACTTCCTTACCGGACGCCGCAAAGTTGATCTTCGCCAGAACTTCGCCATCGGCAGGCTCGACACTTGGCCCCACGACAACGGGCGCCGCCGGGGCAAAGCTTTCCTGATGGTAACGCGACATATCGAAGCCGGAGGCTTCCAACATGGAACTGACCGCCGCCATGAACGGCTCCGGCCCGCAGCAGAATACCGTGCGGTCCATGAAGTCATGGGTGAGAAGCGCGATCTTCGCCTTGTCGATGAACCCCTTCAGACCTGACCACAGGTCAGTACGACCTGTCGATTCCACGATGAAACCGAGCGAGAGGTTCGGCATGTAGCGCGCCAGATATTCCAGTTCATGCCGGAAAACGATGTCTGCTGGCGTGCGCGAGCAGTTGATGAAGGAAATGTCGCTTTGCGGGGCGCGGTCGCACATGTCGCGCACCATCGACATCATCGGCGTCACGCCAGATCCAGCCGAGATGAAGAGATACTTATCGCCGGGATGCTTGACGTAGGAAAAATCGCCCAGCGGCCCAAGCGCACGAATTTTCATTCCCGGCTTGAGGTTGTCGAACATCCAGCGGGTGCCGATGCTGTTTTTCTGCGCCTTAACTGTCACGCCGACGGCATAGGGACGAGACGGCGTGGATGACAGGGTGTAGGTGCGGAACACGGGCTCCGGCCCCACGGGAAGCTCCAGCGTCACGAACTGGCCCGGCAGATAGCGAAACCAGTTCATGTCGTTCGAATGGAACAGGAATGTCATCACGTCGGGCGTTTCGGGGGTTACCGAAATGCACTCCAGCATGTGAAGCTTGTCGCTCCACGGCTTCATCTCATCGATATGCTTATAGGCCACAGTCATGTCCATCAATGTTACGCAACTGCCGACAGCTTCTTCTTGTCACCCGACAGGCGGTCGATCATGAAACTCGAATACCAGTTTACGAACTGCATGACGCCGCCTTCATCCTCCATGGAATAAGGGCCGGGCTCGTAAGCCGGGGAACGGATACCAAAGGCATTTTCCTCGACGATGCGGCGGTCCTGATCATTCGTCTCGTTCCAGACGTGGGTCAGATCTTCGAGATTATAATCGACACCCTCGACAGCGTCCTTGTTGACCAGCCATTTCGTCGTGACCGCCGTTTCCTGCGGGCCGAGCGGCATGACGCGGAAGGAAATCATATGGTCGCCGAGGAAGTGGTTCCACGTGGTCGGGTAGTGGAAGAACAGCAGCGCGCCGATATGGCTGATGGTCACGTCCCCGGAAAGCGGCAGACGAACGGCAGGCTTGCCGGACATGGTGTAGCTTTCAGCGTCGCCGATCAACGGCATGCGTGCAACGCGGAACTGTCCGTTCTCGTCGATCTTGAAGCGGCTCGGCAGACCGGCCGCTTCGCAACGCGCCCAGTGACCGCCGATCTCGGGATCGCTTGCGCCGCCATCCGTGCCCGTCACACTCGGGTTTTCAGGATAGGTGCGGCACAGTTCCGGGTGATTGGCTGCGCAGTGGTAGCATTCGCGGTTGTTTTCCCAGACGAGCTTCCAGTTGCCCTTTTCGATGATGGTGCTCTCATGCGCCACCTTGGCTTCCCATGCGCGGTGCGGAGCCATGTAGGCTTCGACTTCGGCGCGGACGGGCGAGAAGTCGGCGGGCTGATCCGCCAGACAGATGAAGATGTAACCGGCAACACTCTCGCAGGCGACAGGCTTCAGGCCGAAACTGGCCTTGTCGAAATCATCGCCCATGTGGCGTGCAAAAAGCAGCTTGCCATCAAGATCGTAGGTCCACTGGTGGTAAGGACATACAAGGCGCGCCGATTGCCCCTTGTGCGTGGTGCAGACGCGCGACCCGCGGTGACGGCAGGAGTTATGGAAGGCGCGGATGACATTGTCCTTGCCGCGCACGATGACCACGGAATAAGCGCCGACCTGCACGGTGACGTAGGAGCCTGGCTTGCTGACTTCGCAATCGTGCCCGACAAAAAGCCAGTCGCGATACCAGATGGTTTCCATATCCAGCTGGAAATAGTCCTGATCGGTATAGAAAGGCTGCTCAAGGCTAAAGCCTTCACGGCGGTTTTTCAGTTGGCGCAGTACGGTTTCACGCAGTTCCATGGCCATGTCCTCGATGGGTCTCGGCAGCGCATTTGCGTCTTGCCGTCTTTGCATGGAAATATCTAACCATCGGCGCTGGTTTACAGCACCACATTGAGCGACATTCGATCCCGCATTAACGACAAATTGCGACACTCCCTCTAAAAACGACCATACGATTTTTTTCTTTTCAAAACAGTCGGTTATTGCACCACAGCCCGCGGCCTTCGACACGATAAAACTTCGTCGCAAAAACACAAATCGTAAATACCCGCACCCTCCCGGAAAGGGAGTATTAACCGAGTGGGTTTAAAAAGATCATATCTTTCAATGGGGACGACATCGTGGAGAAGGGAACGCGGATACGCTATTTCGACGCGAAGGCACGGAGATTTCCGCCGGCACGCTCGAAAACGGCCCATTCGGAATTCCTCCGAACCGGCCGCATCGCGCGTTACGAAGAGGCCTGGCTACCGAGCGATCGCAGCTATTTCACCCATGAGCAGGTGGCCGAAATCACCGGACGTCGCCTGCAGGAAGCAGGTGAGATGACGCATTCGCGGCTGAACGCCTTTCACAGCACCATCCGCTTTCCCAAGATGATCTTCCACCGCGTGATCGACGAGAGCCCGCATCTGGGCTATTGCCACGTCACGGCATCGCGCACCAGCTTCGATACCCGCACGCCGGTTCTGTGGTCCTTCTACTTCGCCAATTTCTTTGCAGAGCTTTGCGGCGACGAACAGTTCTTCGAAAAGATCGACCAGACGCGCTCGCGTATGTACTTCGCCATTGCCATGCAGAAGACAGACGGTGAAACGGTGCGGATCGACAAGTCGATTCACCGCGACGGGCTGCTGTTCCAGACGCATGATCCGAAGGTGGCGTTGAAGAACGTGCTTATGCTCGGCACGCGCTCCGACGAAATGCGCAAGTTCATTCAAACCCTGTAAATACTTCCCATCGCTGCCGAAACATTCTAAGAGCCTTGTCCATTCGAAAGGTTGCTTGAGGATATGGCGCGTCACATCGATATCGAGGATCAGCCGGAAGAGGCATTGGTCCAGGCCGTTTCCATGCTGGAGGCAGGCTTTCCGGTCGCAATTCCTACCGAGACGGTCTACGGCCTTGCGGCGGATGCGACGAACCCCGCCGCCATTGCACGTATCTATGAGACCAAGGGCCGCCCGCAATTCAACCCGCTGATCTGCCATATGGCGAGTATCGAGATGGCGGAAGAGTATGCTGTCTTCGATCCTATATCGCGCAAGCTTGCACAGGCTTTCTGGCCGGGTCCGCTGACGCTCATCCTGTCGCTCAAGCCTGAAAGCCGCATTCATGCGCTTGCAACCGCCGGGCTCGATACGGTCGGCATCCGTATTCCCAAGGGTTTTGCAAGCCGGTTGATCACTGCGCTCGGCAAGCCGCTGGCCGCACCCAGCGCCAATAGTTCCGGCAAGATAAGCTCCACAAGTGCGGCCCATGTCGAGGCCGATCTCGGCCAGAAAGTCGGTCTCATCCTGGATGGCGGATCTGCGCCCGTGGGGGTCGAATCGACCATCGTAAAGGTCGAGGGCGACGGGACCGTGAGGTTGTTACGGCCCGGCGGCCTTATCGTGGAAGATATAGAACAGGTGGCAGGCGTGACGCTGATCCGCCCGGAAAAGGCTTCAGCTGCCATCGAAGCACCCGGAATGCTGGAATCGCATTACGCCCCCGGCGCGTCCGTCCGGTTGAACGCCACTTCCATCGAGGAAGGCGAAGCGCTGATCCGGTTCGGCAGTCAGCCAGTCGATGGCGAAGCCAAAGCGGCAATCGTGCTCGACCTCAGCGAAAGCGGAGACCTTGGCGAAGCCGCGACCAATCTTTTCGACCATCTGAAACGCGCCGATGCCAGCGGTGCGCGCAGCATAGCCATCACGCCCATTCCCAATAAGGGACTTGGTGAAGCCATCAACGACCGGCTAACGCGAGCCGCCGCGCCCCGCGCTTGAGTGCCATCACATTTGAGGAACGCATTTATGACGACCACATTGCCAGAAGATTTGCTCAAGCGGTTCGTGGATATCGTCGGTGAGAAAAATGCCTTGCGGGAGCTTGCCGATCTGGAGCCGCATCTGGTCGAAAATCGTGGCCTATATCGCGGCACGTCGCCAGTTTTACTGAAACCAGCCTCGACTGAAGAGGTTTCGGCCATCATGAAGCTGGCCAGCGAAACGAAAACGGCCATCGTTCCGCAAACGGGAAACACCGGGCTTGTCGGTGGGCAGACGCCTCGCAGCGGAGAAAGCGACGTCATTCTTTCGCTTGAGCGCATGAACCGCGTGCGCGACATCGACCCTGTTGCCAATGTTATCGTTGTCGATGGCGGCTGCATTCTGGACGACGTTCACAAGGCTGCCGAAAGGGTGGAGCGCATGTTTCCTCTTTCGCTCGGCTCGCAAGGCTCCTGCCGCATCGGTGGCAATCTCGCCACCAATGCGGGTGGCACAGCCGTTCTCGCCTATGGAAATATGCGCCAGCTCTGCATTGGCGTCGAAGTTGTTTTGCCGACCGGCGAAATCTGGAACGGCCTTCGCCGGCTGAAGAAGGACAATACCGGTTACGACCTGCGCGACATGTTCATCGGTTCGGAAGGTACGCTCGGCATCATTACCGGCGCAGTGCTGAAACTCTTTCCCAAGCCGCTCGGCCATCAGGTGGCATTTGCCGGTCTCGCCTCCCCGGCCGATGCACTGAAACTTTTCGAGCGGGCTTCGACCCTGTGCGGCACGGCACTGACAGGCTTTGAACTGATGCCGCGTATCGGCATCGAATTCACCACACGGCACATCCCGGGCGTTCGCGATCCACTGGAAGCGCCGCATGACTGGTATGCCCTGATCGACATTTCCACATCCGATTCGGCGGAAACAGCGCAGACGATGGTCGAGACCTTGCTGGAGCAAGGCTTTGAGGCAGGCGTGGTGCAGGATGCCGTCATCGCTTCATCCGAGGCTCAAAGGCAGGCGCTGTGGCATATGCGCGAAAGCATGTCGGATGCGCAGAAGCCCGAGGGCGGCTCGATCAAGCACGATGTTTCCGTACCGGTCTCGCACATTCCCGGATTCATGGACGCTGCGGAAAAAGGCGTTCTTGCCGCAATGCCCGGCGCGCGCATCTGCGCCTTCGGCCACCTTGGCGATGGTAATATTCACTACAATATTTCCCAGCCGGTGGGTGCCGACAAAGCCGAATTCATCGCACGCTGGCGGGAAATCAATGAGATCGTCCACGGCATAGTGCTGTCTTTCGGCGGTTCGATTTCTGCCGAACATGGCATCGGGCAGCTCAAACGCGACGAACTTGCAGCCATCCGCTCGCCCATCGAAATGGACCTGATGCGCCGGATAAAAAGCGCTTTCGACCCGGCGGGCATCATGAATCCGGGTAAGGTCGTTTCGGTCTGAGATCGACACTATCTCGCCAGTATCCGGCACGAAAACCAACGTATACCGGCTATTTCGACTAGCAGGCGGCTGTCATCACCCGTTTGGGGGGCGTGTGGGCGCCATTTCGCTCACCCTTTTTGATGTCTGGCAAACTACCCGGCATTTGATCCATTCTGTTCAAGCCTTGCAAACCACACACCGTCCCGGTTCAGGATTTCGAAACCCTATCGGGCTGCGTTTTGCTAACCATTTGGGAATGCAAAGTTTTCTTAACCTCGATTTTTAAGCTGTCTCGAAGGTGGCGCGGCTATCTTCACCCTATCAGAGGACGAAAAGTCCCGGACGAGAACCATGAAACGGCTCTCAGGTAAAACAAGGATAGCATGATGACAAACACCGTTCTGAAGCCCGAATGGGCAGGCGCAACTCTCCGGCTCGACCCGACGCGGTTCCCGCAGCAGCTGACCTATGGCAAGGAAAAGGGTTCAGCAGACGTGTCTATCACGCTCGACGAGCGCGGCGCAGTGCTTCGTAAAGTTCTCAATTCCAGCGGCCTTCCGCTTTCCTTCGCGCTTCCGGCCCGCGCCTTCAAGGGTGTCGCAGCCCGCGCCATCGATCATGGCAATGGCGAAGTTACCGTGACGCTCGAACTTCATCACGACGACCCTGATCTCTGCATCCCGCTTTTGGTGGCGCATGACCTTTGCGACATCGCGGCAGACTGGCGCAGCTGGTCGGAAAAGTACCGCATTCCCATGCTGATGGTAGAAGCAGATGGTGTTGCCCGTCCGCTGGAAGACCATCTCGGCAATGTGCGCACAAAGGCCACCCGCCCGCGCCGTCGCCATTCCTATTTCGCAGAGCGCCGCCCGCGCTTCCTCGTTCGTCGCAGCACCGGTTCGCTGGGCCTTGCGATGCGCATCGAGGGCAAGGAAATCATCGCCCGTAACTGATCCACGGAGCGCTGTGTTCGGCACGTTTCCAGATATGGACGATATGAAGCCCGGCGCCCCTGCTGCCGGGCTTTTCTTATGCGCATTGTCCGCACGCGAAGCCGCTGGGCACTTTTGCTGGAAATGCCTTATCCAAACACCAGCGGCAGCATCAGCCCGATGAAAACCAGCACGCCGACACGATTGTTGGATTTGAACAGTGCAAGGCACTGTGCGACATTATCGATATCGAGAACGACGATCTGCCGGATGAGCATCAGAGCTGCGATGGCAAGTCCTGAATAGGCCAGGATGTTAACACCCGCCGTTGCGAACGCCAGAACCAAGAACAGCAAAGCTGTGCCATAAAGACCAATCAGCCAGCCATGTGTCTTAGCCCCGAACAGAAGCGCTGTCGAACCGATGCCGACAGACACATCGTCCTCCTTGTCCTGATGAGCATAAATCGTGTCATATCCGATCGTCCAGGCAATCGCGCCCACATAAAGAAGCACCGGCGAAATGGATAGTGACCCAAACTGACCCGCCCAGCCCATCAGCGCTCCCCAGTTGAAGGCAAGCCCGAGGAAGAATTGCGGCCAGTGGGTGAAGCGTTTCGCAAAAGGGTAGATCGCCACGAAAATAAGCGACGCTATGCCGAGAGCAATCGAAAAAGCATTGAAGCAAAGCAGAACCGCAAGCCCGACCAGCGCCTGCAAGACAATGAAAGTCTTGGCCTGTGTTCGGCTGACCCTGCCAGATGGCAGCGGCCTCGATCGCGTTCGCGCCACCGCCATATCTATTCTGTGATCGACCAGATCATTATAGGTACAACCCGCACCCCGCATGGCGACCGAACCGGCAAAAAACAGGAACAGGTGGAACAGCAGCAGGCCCCACGAAAAGTCCCCTAGTGATTTCGCCGCATTCGCCGCCAGAGCCGCCGACCAGAAGCACGGCCACATCAAAAGCTGCCAGCCGATGGGGCGATCCCAGCGGGCCAGTTGCGCATAGGGCCATAGGCTCCTCGGCAATATCCGATACACCCAATTATTGGACGGCGCGTCCGAAACGCGGCCAGAAAGATCGCTGTTGTCAACCATGGCTGCGTTCTAGCCTATTGGTGGGGAAAGCGGAACGGGTTTTCGATGTGTGTTACCGAAAGCGAACCCCTCACCAAGAAAACCTATGACTTCGCTTTGCGAAGATCGAGGTTTTCTATCCTCTCCCACAGGGGGAGAGGAAAAGGCCGCACCGCTTCGATGCTCACCAAACCGTAAAATAGCCGTAAGGGCGCGGCTGGGTTTATCTCTCCCCTTGTGGGAGAGAAAGCAATTTCAACATCTTAGCTTTAGCTAAGTGTTAGAAATTGCAAGTGAGGGGTCGGCTTCCGCCCCAATCAAAACTCAACCTTCTCCAACGGCCTACGCACCTTATCGAACTCCGCCAACCGCGCTTCATTCCACGCGATATAATCCCGGTTGTCCGGCACCACATCCCCTCGTTTGGCCAGCTGGATCTGAAGAATGTGGAAGTTCTCGTGGGAAAAAGCCATTTCGGAACCGGCCAGATAAAATTCCCACATGCGGAAGAAGCGCTCGTCGTAAAGGGCGACCGCCTCCGCCTTGCGAGCCACAAATCGCTCCCGCCAGTGGCGAAGCGTGTAGGCATAGTGCATCGGCAGAATTTCGACATCCCGCACAAGCAGACCGGATTTTTCTATAGCTGGCGCCACCTCTGCCAGTGAGGGAATGTAGCCACCGGGGAAAATATATTTTTCGATGAAGGGATTGGTGGCTAGCGCCGGATAGGGCTGGCCGATGGAGTGCAGCAGCATCACGCCATGATCGTCCAGAACCTCAGCCGCCTTCTGGAAATATTCGCGATAATGCGTCGGCCCGACATGTTCGAACATGCCAACCGAGACGATGCGGTCGTATTTTTTGGAAGCTGGAAGATAGCGATAGTCCTGAAGTTCGAATCGCACCTTGTCCGTCAGGCCGCGCTTTGTTGCGCGATCACGGGAAACCCGCAATTGCTCTTCGCTGAGCGTGATACCGGTCACATCCACATCCGAGCTTTCGGCCAGATACATGGCCATGCCACCCCAGCCGGAACCGATTTCCAGCACGCGCTGGCCCGGTTCGGGCACCAGCTTGGCGACGATGTGACGTTTCTTGGCAACTTGAGCCTCGTCCAGCGAAATACCGGGCGGATTGAAATAAGCGCAGGAATACTGCCAGTCCTCGTCCAGAAACAGGTCGAACAGCTTGGCGCTGAGATCGTAGTGATGGGCAACGTTGCTCTTGTTGTGATTGACCGGCAGATGCATCTTGATCCGCGAGGCGATGATGCGGGCCATGCCGCGCCAGATCATGCCGAATGTCAGCGATTCGCTAAGGGTGTTGCTTTTGATGAGGGTCAGAAAATCATAGATGTCGCCTTCAACGACACTCATCCGTCCTTCCATATAGGTCTCGGCAAGCTTCAGCGCCGGATCGGTAGCGACTTCCTGCATGGCGGCTTCATCTGTAAAATTGAGAGCCACCCTTTTGCCAGTGCCATCGCCATAAGCCTGTAGCCCGGCAGGGCCGGTAACGATGAGATTTCCGGTTTTGACTATTTTCTCGAACAACGCATGCAGAGACGAGGCCATCTTACCCCCAATAAGCTAAGTCTCACTTATCAAGTCGATGTTACCGTATCGCTTTCCGGCGAAGTTTCAAGATGGGTGGTTTTCAAAAATATTGAATGATTTCAGCTGTGTTTTTCAGCGTTCGCTTTGAGTCGGAAGCCTGTCATGATGACAAGTTTCGGCTTAAGGTGAGTAGCCCAAACAAACCCCTCACTGGCAATTTCTAACACTTAGCTAGCGCTAAGATGTTGAAATTGCTTTCTCTCCCACAAGGGGGAGAGATAGGGTGGACGCCGCGCCGCTTGCGCCTTTTCCTCTACCCTTGTGGGAGAGGATAGAAAACCTTGATCTTAGCGAAAGCTAAGTCTTAGGTTTTCTTGGTGAGGGGTCATTCCCCTCCCTCACCGCCGCTTCATCGCCTCTGCCAAAGCCGCAGCCAACGCGCCACCAGATTGCGACCCTTCGTTGCGATCTTTAGGCTTGGCACTGGCGTGGCGCATGGCGCTGGCGTTACCCTTTTCCCGCATGGGCTGAGGAGCGGCCTCGCCGCCATCCTTGCGCATGGTGAGTGCGATGCGCTTGCGCTTTACATCCACTTCCACCACACGGACTTTTACCACGTCACCGGCCTTCACCACTTCATGCGGGTCTTTTATGAAGCGGTCAGCCAACTGGCTGACGTGGACCAGACCATCCTGATGGACGCCGATGTCCACGAATGCCCCGAAGGCCGCCACATTGGTCACGGTCCCTTCCAGCAACATGCCGGCCTTCAGGTCGGTGATTTCATCCACGCCGTCCGCAAAAGTCGCGGTCTTGAAGCTTGGACGAGGGTCGCGGCCCGGCTTTTCCAGTTCGGCGATGATGTCCTTTACGGTCGGCAAACCGAAGCGCTCATCGATGAATGTCTTCGGGTCCAGCGCTTTTAGCGTGGCGCTATCACCCATCAGGGTTCTCAAATCACGACCGCAGGCGGCAACGATCTTCTTGGCCACGACATAGGCTTCCGGGTGAACGGAGGATGCGTCGAGCGGCTCCTTGCCGTTTGGAATGCGCAGAAAGCCCGCGCACTGTTCGAATGCACGCGGCCCGAGGCGCGGCACTTTCAAGAGTTCCTTGCGGCTGGAGAATGGACCGACCTGATCACGATGCAGAACAATGGCATCGGCAATGGAGCTTCCGAGACCGGAAACCCGCGCCAGCAGTGGCGCAGAGGCAGTGTTGAGATCGACGCCCACGGCATTCACCGCATCTTCCACCACCGCGTCCAGCGAGCGAGAGAGTTTGCCCTGATCCACATCATGCTGATACTGCCCGACGCCAATGGATTTCGGCTTGATCTTCACCAGTTCCGCCAGCGGGTCTTGCAGGCGCCGCGCAATGGAGACGGCACCGCGCAGCGAGACGTCGAGATTTGGAAACTCCGCCGCCGCACGCTCGGATGCGGAGTAAACCGAAGCCCCGGCTTCCGACACGATAACCTTGGTCGGCTTCGGCCCTGTGATCTGTGTCAGCATATCGGCCACCAGCTTCTCCGTCTCGCGGCTGCCGGTGCCGTTACCGATGGCGATCAGCTCTACATTATGCTTGCGGATAAGCGAGGCAAGCTCTGCCTGCGTGCCGCGAATATCGTTCTTCGGGGGATAAGGATAAACAGTCGTCGTGTCCAAGAGCTTGCCGGTGCCATCGACGATAGCGACCTTGACGCCGGTGCGGATGCCCGGATCGAGGCCCATTGTTGCGCGCGAACCGGCGGGCGCTGCCAGAAGCAGATCTTTCAGATTGCGGGCGAAAACATGGATCGCTTCTTCCTCTGCCCGCTCTCGCAGTTCCCGCATCAGGTCGAGCGAGAGCGACATGGAAAGCTTCACGCGCCAGGTCCAGCCTGCAACATCCATCAGCCATTGATCGGCAGGACCAGAGTTGCGGATTTCGAAGGTGCTGGCGATGGTGCGCTGTGCGGGCTTGACCGGCGACGGGTCGTCCGCATCCACATCGATGGTCAGCGTCAGCACCTCTTCGTTCCAGCCGCGCAGCATGGCGAGCGCGCGGTGGCCGGGTGCGGTGGCCCATTTTTCCGTGTGGTCGAAATAGTCAGAGAATTTCTCACCTGCCGCCTCCTTACCATCCACCACCTTGGCGCGGAGCATGGCGTTCTGGCGCATATATTCGCGCAGCCGCTTCAGCAGGTCGGCATTTTCCGTCATGGTTTCGGCCACGATATCGCGCGCACCTTCCAGCGCAGCCTTCACATCGGCAACCTCACCCTGAACATAAGCCTCAGCCAGCTTGGCCGGATCGGCGGCGCGGTTTTCCCATATCGCATCCGCCAGCGGGCCGAGGCCGCGTTCGCGGGCAATCTCGGCACGGGTGCGGCGCTTGGGCTTATAGGGAAGATAAAGGTCTTCCAGTTCCGCCTTCGTCGCCGCCTGCATGATCTTCACCATCAGTTCGTCGGTCATCTTGCCTTGACCGTTGATGGTTTCAACGATGGAAGCGCGGCGGGCATTGAGTTCGCGCAGATAGGACAGCCGCTCGGCCAATGTGCGTAGCTGCGTGTCGTCGAGCCCGCCCGTTGCTTCCTTACGATAGCGCGCAATGAAGGGAACCGTTGCGCCCTCATCCAGCAACTGTATCGCCGCCTTCACCTGTTCGGCACGGGCATTGATTTCGGAAGCGATGGTCGGAGCAAGGCGGGCGTTATCTGCGGACATATGGTTCTCTGAACTGTTCTTGAATATCCGCCCGAACATAGAGGCTGGTTATGGCATGACAACACGGTGGCGCGGCGATTCCACAGAAAAGCATGGCTCCACCCTCCGTCACCCCGCACTTGATGCGGGGTCTAGTCAGACCAAGTCTTTGGTCTGAAAGGACTCCTTTCGCCGCGCAGACGCGCGTCGACTGGATGCCGGATCAAGTCCGGCATGACGGAGGGGAAATCGACTTCCTCTCGCCACACTTACACCCGGCAAATCTCCATATACGTCTTGACCTTTCGCCCCCCTGCCCTTAACGCCGCAAGGAATTCGAAACAGGGGTGTTGAGCATGAAAGTTCTGTTGATCGGTTCCGGTGGTCGCGAGCATGCGTTGGCATGGAAAATTGCCCAATCCCCAAAGCTGACCAAACTTTATGCCGCACCCGGCAACCCCGGTATTGCAGACCATGCGACGCTGGTGTCGCTCAATGTCGAAGACCATGCAGCCGTGATCGCTTTTGCAAAAGAAAACGGTATCGACTTCGTCGTCGTCGGCCCGGAAGCGCCTCTGGTTGCGGGTCTGGCGGATGATCTTCGCGCAGCAGGCATTGCCACATTCGGCCCCTCCAAGGCTGCCGCACAACTGGAAGGTTCCAAGGGTTTCACCAAGGATCTCTGCGCCCGCTACGATATTCCGACCGGCGCCTACCGGCGATTCAAGGCTGCCGAACCGGCGAAAGCCTATGTCCGCGAACAGGGCGCGCCAATCGTCATCAAGGCAGATGGTCTGGCGGCTGGCAAAGGCGTGACCGTTGCCATGGCGGAAGCCGAAGCGCTTGCCGCCATTGATGATTGCTTCGACGGTGCATTTGGCGCGGCAGGTGCTGAAGTGGTGGTCGAGGCCTTTCTCGATGGCGAAGAGGCGAGCTTCTTCTGCCTTTCCGACGGCAAGACGGCTCTGGCGCTGGCCACCGCGCAGGATCACAAGCGTGTTGGCGATGGCGATACCGGCCCGAACACGGGCGGCATGGGTGCTTACTCCCCTGCCCCGGTGATGACCGATGAAATGGTTCAGCGCACGATGAAGGAGATCATCGAGCCGACGATCACGGGCATGGCAAAGGATGGAAATCCTTTCTCCGGCGTCTTCTTTGCGGGCCTGATGATCACGAAGAAAGGCCCGGAACTGATCGAATACAACGTCCGCTTCGGCGATCCCGAATGTCAGGTTCTGATGATGCGGCTGAAGAGCGATCTCCTGCCGATCCTCTATGCGACCGCCACCGGCACGCTGGATCAGGTCACAGCGGAATGGCGCGATGAACCGGCTTTGACTGTCGTCCTTGCTTCCAAAGGTTATCCTGCCTCTTACGACAAGAACACGCCGATCTCCTTCCTTCCGCAGGAGAGCGCTGAGGCCAAGGTGTTCCATGCTGGCACAGCCTTAAAGGATGGGCAGCTTGTGGCGACCGGTGGGCGCGTGCTGAACGTGACTGCCTTCGGCAGCACCGTAAGCGAGGCGCAGGAGCGAGCCTATGCCCTCGTGGACAAGGTGAAATGGGACAACGGCTTCTGCCGCCGCGATATCGGCTGGCAGGCGGTGGCGCGCGAAAAGGCGAAATGACAATCCGCCTTTCGCTCAATTTTTACCAATAATCGTGACCCAATAAAAACGAACCTTGCGTAAGGTCGCTTTCATGTTCACGCGGCGACAAGACCGCAGGCTATGGAGCTTTCGATGCGCAAGGTTGTTTTGACACTCGCCCTGATGCTGGCAAGCGGTTCGGCCATGGCCGGCTCCATCGAACATATTCGCGGCGACAGAACCTCGAACGACAGCGTTATCTCGATCAGCTGCGCATTCTGCCCTGCACCCGCCGCGCCTGCCGTGGAGATCGCAGCACCAGCTATCGAGCCGGGTACGCAGAACATATCCGTGCGGGAAATCAGCGGACGCAAGGAAACTGTTCGCACCGAGGCCTGGCTCGGTGGATCGCCCGTAACCTACGTCAGCGCAAATCCCATGTGGCTTCCCGCCGCAACGACGGCGGCGGCAATGGCAACACAGCAATCGGCACCTGTCGATGCCGCAGTGACGACTTCCGCCGTGGAAGCCAAGCCGGAAACAGAACGACCAAGCGATCTCAGCCTGCTCGAAAATCTGACCGATACGCCTTTGCGCAGAGCTCAGTAAGGCAGGCTCGGTAACGTATATCCAGAGTCAGCACGCCCCGCGTCAGGACAACTGGAAATAGTTTCCTCGAAAACTATTTTGATAAAAATCAAATATTATACCTGTCAGGCAACGCAAGCGCCTGCTTATTTAAGCTTTTATTCAATATTCTGAAGCTTCCTCGGTGCTTGAATGTGCGATGCAGCACGAACGAAGCGCAGGATGCGCAAAGTCCCATTTTATATATTCCTGTTTCATCGCGTGGACCGCGCGGTGAACGCCATATCGCGAGCACCGATGAAGAACCTCCCTATTTCCCGCCAATTGATCCTGCTGGTGATTACGCTCATGGCGGCATTCACTCTGGCGACGTATTTCCAGATCAAATCTTCCGTCAACGCCATCTATGAAGAGCGTTACGGCATGTTGCGCACGCAGGTGCAGTCTTCGATCTCCATCCTTCAATCCTTTTACGACAAGGAAAAAGCAGGGACGCTGAGCCGCGAAGACGCGCAGAAACAGGCTTTCGCCATCGTTTCCTCCATGAAATATGTGCCGGACGGCTATATGTTCGGCTACGACTACGACGTCAACATGATGTTCCATCCGGACCCGAAGCGCGTGGGGCAGAACTTCAAGGGCAAGGCGGATAGCCAGGGCTTTGCCTATCGCGATGAACTGGTACGGCTGGCGCGCTCCGGCGGCGGTCAGGTCAACTTCCTCGGCCCCAAGCCCGGTGAGCAGGGCGACAGCTTCCTCAAAAGCTCCTATGCCATGGCGTTCGAACCCTGGCAGATTGTCGTCGTCACCGGTGTCTATGTCGATGACCTTCAGGCACAGGTCCGCTCCACGATCATCAACGCCCTGTCGGTTGGCTTGCTGGTATTCGGCCTTGGTCTCGCGCTCGCCTATTACGTTATTCGCGGCATCACCAGACCATTGAGCGATATTCACCGGGCGCTTGGCGAAGTTGCCAACGAAAATGTCGACTTGCCCATTCCGCACACGGAAAAGAAGAACGAAGTCGGCCTTATGGCAAAAGCCACCGCCTCGCTTCAGCAGAAGGTGCGCGAACGCCATGCCATGCAGGCGCGTCAGGAAGAGCAGCAATTGCAACTGGATGCGGAACGCCAGACCAACTCCGACATGCAGCGCGACGAGGCGGAAGTGCAGGCCCGCGTGGTATCCACCATCGGCGAAGCACTGGAAAAACTCGCCGCTGGCGACCTGACCGTGCGTTGCCGTGATCTTGGCACGCGCTACTCCGGCCTTCGCGACAACTTCAATGAAGCCCTCTCGCATCTCGACGCCGCCATGGCAAAGGTCAATGCAAAGAGCATCGACATCGGTGGCTCGAAGGACGAAATTCGCAAGGCTTCCAACGAACTGTCACAACGCACGGAACGTCAGGCTGCCAATCTGGAAGAGACCTCCGCTGCACTCGACGAGCTGACCGTGGCGGTACGCCAGACCTCGGAAGGGGCAAGCGAGGCCGCCAAGCGGGTCAATTCCATCAGCGGCGACGCGGGACGCAGCGACACCATCGTGGAAGAAGCGATCGGCGCGATGAGCGGCATCGAGCAGTCTGCGGATGAGATTTCCAAGATCATCGGCGTCATCGACGACATTGCGTTCCAGACCAACCTTCTTGCGCTCAACGCTGGCGTGGAAGCGGCGCGTGCCGGAGAGGCAGGCAAGGGCTTTGCGGTCGTTGCGCAGGAAGTGCGTGAACTGGCGCAGAAGTCTGCCGCGGCTGCAAAGGAGATCAAGGACCAGATCGCCCGCTCATCCACCCAGGTCGAAAACGGTGTGCGGCTGGTCGGGGAAGCGGGCGATGCGCTGAAGCGAATTTCCAACCAGATCAAATCGGCCAGCGAAATCGTTACCAAGATTGCTCATTCCGCAGCCGAGCAGGACACGACACTGCGCTCCATCTCTTCTTCGCTGAACCAGCTGGATGCGGCGACGCAGCACAATGCGGCAATGGCGGAGGAAACCACCGCATCGGCAGAAGCGCTGGCCGCGGACACGGAAGAACTGCTGAACCTGATCCGCACCTTCCGCGTCTCGCAGCATCAATCCGGCTCGCTGCACGGCATGGCGCAGCAGATGCGCATGGCAAGCTGATCACTTTCGGAAATCGATACAAACAAAAACGCCGGGGAGAATCTCCGGCGTTTTTATTGAATGACTACTCCGCCGCGACTGCGAGGTGGATGCCGGAATCTCTTTGAAGTGCATGAAGCACAGTGAACAGGTTGTCGGCGCGTGGATTGCCTTTCGGGCCGAACATCCGCATCAGGCTTTTTGGAGGCATATCAACTTCCACCGCTAGGGCCTCGAAGCCAATCGTTGCATTGATGAAATCGCGAAGCACGGCCTTGCCAGTTTCAACATCGCCCTCCAGTAACAATTCAACCGCATCGGAAAGCAAGGCGGCGCGAAAGGTCGGATCGCTCTCAACCCTCGCTCTCACCGTTTCCTTGAATTCTCGCGTCAGTGCCACATCAAGACCCTTTTCTGGATTTGTAACTCTGCCAGTAGCTATGAGCCGCTTCGATGTCATTCTGCTGTCTGGTCTTGGTACCACCTACCAACAAAATGACCAGCGCTTCACCATCCCTGCCGAAATAGATGCGGTAGCCCGGCCCATAATCGATCCTGTATTCCAGAACCCCCAGTCCTACTGTTTTGACGTTCGAGAAATTACCTTGTCCCATGCGCGGCGCGTCAAGGCAATCGTCACCTTTGAGGCTGCCCGTGCATCTAGCTTATTGAACCAGCGCTCAAAAGGGCTTGCACCACTTTGATCGAGATATTCAACGATCTTGATCATGCGCTATAGTACCATAAACGTTACCATGCAGAAGTCTTACTCAAGCGGTAATCTTCGAGAAGTCCGCTACGGTGCCGGTCGCTTCGCGGATCGCTTTCAGCAGAGCCAGACGGTTGGCGCGGATGGCGGCGTCTTCGTCGTTGACGAGGACATCTTCGAAGAAATTGTCGACTGGCGCGCGCAGCGTGGACAGTGCCTGCATGGCAGAACGGAAGTCCTCTGCTTCAACGGCTGTGGCCGCATCGGCGGATGCGTTCTTGATGGCCGCGTAGAGCGCCTTTTCCGCGTCGAGCTTCAGCAGGTCTTCTGACACTCCGTCCGCAACGACAGTGCCCTTCTTCTCTTCGGCGGCGAGCAGCTGCGTGGCGCGCTTGGTGCCTGCCAGCAGGTTCTTGCCGTCTTCACCAGTGATGAAGGCCGTCAGGGCTTCGACGCGGCGGGCGACCATGAGGAAGTCATCCGACTCGGGTGTCAGCACAGATTCGATGAGGTCGTAACGTGCGCCGAGGTCGCGCAGGTAGACCTTCAGGCGGTCGTGGAAGAAGGAGATGACCTCACTGCCAAAGCTCAATATGCCTTTGCGCTCGTCACCTAAACTAAGGTGGCAACCTTCTTCATGGATGAGGTTAATAGCAAACTCCTCATCCCTTCGATAGTTCGCATAATACGGTGCAAGAACGTATTCAGTTTCACCGTCATCGTTCTCGAAATCAGCCTCGTAAAACGCCTTATCGTTATTAAACAATTGAACAGCAGCCGCTCGGTTTGCCTGCGTTGTAGCTTCTATCAACGGCAAACGCACATTCCGCTCCAGAATAATCCGCATCACTCCCAACGCCGCACGACGCAGCGCGAACGGGTCTTTCGAACCTGTCGGCTTTTCATTGATGGCCCAGAAGCCGACGAGGGTGTCGAGCTTGTCGGCGAGCGCGACCGTCAGCGAAACCTTGTCGCGTGGAACGGCGTCGGTTGGGCCCTGCGGCTTCCAGTGTTCTTCGATGGCAGCGGCGACGCTTTCGTTTTCGCCTTGGAGAGCTGCGTATTTGCGGCCCATCAGGCCCTGAAGTTCGGGGAATTCGCCCACGGCTTCGGTGCGCAGGTCCGCCTTGGCCAGAACGACGGCACGGTCTACCAGAGCGGCATCGGCACCGACAATGGGGGCGAGTTGTTTCGCGAGTTCGCGAATGCGGGCGACGCGCTCACCCTGCGTGCCGAGCTTGGCGTGGAAGGTGACGTTCAGGGCGTCGAGCTTTGCCATGCGCTGGTCGAGAGGCTTGGCGAGGTCCAGGCCGAATTTAGCGGCGGATTCCTTCAGCGTTTCAAGGTCCGGCAGATCCCCCTGGTCGCGCGTCCAGAAATGCTTGGCATCGGACAGGCGGGCGCGCACGACCTTGCCGTTGCCGTGGATGATTTCCTTGCCGCCATCGGTCGCCTGAATGTTGGAGACCAGAATGAAGCGGTTCGACAGGCCTTCGCTCGCGCCCTGCGGACGGGTGACGAAGCACTTCTGGTTGGTCTTGATTGTCAGGCGAATGATTTCCGCCGGGATTTCGAGGTAATCCTCCTCGAAGGTGCCGATCAGAACCTGCGGCCATTCCACGAGGCCAGAGACCTCTTCCAGCAGGCCTTCATCTTCCACGAGGTCGAGGCCGTTCGCGAAAGCCAGATCCTTGGCGTCGTGCAGGATGATATCCTTGCGGCGCTCGGCATCCAGAATGACCTTTGCCTTTTCAAGGCTTGCCACATAGTCATCGAAGCGGCGCACGGTTATGGCTTCCGGTGCGTGGAAACGATGGCCATAGGTCACGTTGCCCGCCACGATGCCATCGATCTCGAAGGGGATGACCTGCGTCTCATCATGCTCTGGCCCGAACATGCAGACGATCGATTGCAGCGGGCGCACCCAGCGCAGGCTTTCCGAACCCTTGCCCTCGATACCGCCAAAGCTCGAACCCTTCGGCATGGAGGCGGAGCCGGAGCGCATGGACTTGGGCCATGGGAAGGAGCGGATGATGCCGGGCATGACCTCGGCAATGATCTCTTCGGCAGGGCGGCCCGGCTTGTTGACGATGGCGACGTAGAAATCACCCTTCTTCGGATCGGAAACGACCTGCGCCTGCGAAATATCGGAGAGGCCAGCACCGCGCAGAAAGCCCTCGATGGCCTTCTCGTTTGCGTCCGTGCGCGGGCCTTTCTTTTCTTCGCGCACATCGGCAGAGCGGGCGTTCAATCCACGAATATCCAGCGTCAGGCGGCGCGGCGTCCAGTATTCGCGCGCACCTTCGTAAGACAGCCCTCTTTCCACCAGCGCATCGGTGACAAGCTTCTTCAGATCACCCGCCGCCTTGCGCTGCATGCGGGCGGGGATTTCTTCGGAGCGAAGTTCGAGCAGAAGATCAGGCATTGGTCAATTTCCGGTGTGATGGATTTTCTTTGGCCTCTGCTAGCAAAATTTCCGGTGAATGCACAATGTTATGAATAAAAAAGGTTCGCTTAATTCCTCCACCACCACCGCCGAAGTCTCCTTGTTATTAACGTCTTGCCTTGTATCTGAGAGCAGAACAGGCCTCGTGCCCGCGGGATTGAAGAGCGTAAAACAAGCTAAAGGGAAATATTTTTGCGTTTTTTCTTAAAAATATTCTCAGCTATGCTCATACCTTTAATATTCACCTCCATACAGATGTCTTGACCTGTAACCCCTAGCCATGGCACCTGTCCGCAATTCAAGTAAGCAATTTGCTTACACTCTCTTGACCGTGAAGACCGCAATGACCGACGTTCCAGACCATATGAACCCGAAGCGTTCCTTTCAGGCGCTGATCCTGACGCTGCATAATTACTGGGCGGACAAGGGCTGCGCCGTTTTGCAGCCTTACGATATGGAAGTGGGTGCGGGCACGTTTCACCCGGCCACGACGCTGCGCGCGCTTGGACCCAAGCCGTGGAAGGCCGCCTATGTGCAGCCGTCGCGCCGTCCATCCGATGGTCGCTATGGTGAGAACCCGAACCGGTTGCAGCATTATTACCAGTATCAGGTCATTCTGAAGCCGAACCCTTCAAACTTGCAGGAGCTTTATCTCGGTTCGCTGAAGGCCATCGGTCTGGACCCGCTGCTGCATGATGTGCGCTTCGTGGAAGACGACTGGGAAAGCCCGACGCTGGGTGCCTGGGGTCTGGGTTGGGAATGCTGGTGCGATGGCATGGAAGTGTCGCAGTTCACGTACTTCCAGCAGGTTTGCGGCATCGAATGCTCGCCGGTTGCCGGTGAGTTGACCTATGGTCTCGAGCGTCTGGCCATGTATGTGCAGGGCGTGGACAATGTCTACGACCTGAACTTCAATGGCCGCGAAGGCGACGAGAAGATTTCCTATGGCGATGTCTTCCTGCAGGCAGAACAGGAATATTCGCGCCATAACTTCGAATATGCCGATACGGCCATGCTGCATCGCCACTTCATCGATGCCGAGAAGGAGTGTCAGGCGCTGCTCGCCGCTGGTGCTCCCGGTGATAACGCCAACCAGATGCTGCATAAATGCGTGTTTCCAGCTTACGACCAGTGCATCAAGGCATCCCACGTCTTCAACCTGCTGGATGCGCGCGGTGTGATTTCTGTGACGGAGCGCCAGAGTTACATTCTGCGCGTTCGCACGCTTTCCAAGGCTTGCGGCGAAGCGTTCCTGATGACGGATGCCGGTGGTGTGAATTGGAATAAAGACGCGGCCTGACGTTATAAGTAGTCAGGTGATGATGACGGGCCGAGGTATTCGGCTCGTTGGGGTTTTCATGAGGGGGAAGCTTGCATGTTCATCGCATTGGCCATCGTCGCGGCAATCGCGCTTTATGTCGTCTTCATCTATAACGGCCTCGTCAAAGCACGGCAGATGAAGGAAGAGGCCTGGTCGGGCATCGACGTTCAGTTGAAGCGTCGCGCCGACCTCATCCCCAACCTCATCGAAACCGTGAAGGGCTATGCGGCCCATGAAAAGACCACCTTCGAAGAGGTGGTCAATCTTCGCAACCGCGCGCAGGCCGTGCCGGCCGGTGATGTCGAGGGCCGTGCGCAGGCGGAAGGCTTACTCGGGCAGGCCATCGGCAAACTGTTCGCGCTGGCGGAAGCCTACCCGGACCTGAAGGCGAACCAAAACTTTCTGGAATTGCAGCGATCTCTGGAAACACTCGAAAGCGAGATACAGATGTCGCGCCGTTACTATAACGGTTCTGCGCGCGACCTGAATGTGAAGGTGGAGAGCTTCCCCTCCAACCTCGTTGCGGGCCAGTTCGGCTTTGCCAAAGCGCCCTATTTCGAGATCACCAATGAGGCGGATCGCGCCGTTCCTTCCGTTAAATTCTAATTGCAATGCCAGTGAAAAAGCTGGCGAGAAGACGATAAAGACATGATCGAACTGACCATCACCCCGCCAAACCACCCGCTTTCCGGCAAGGTCGAGCCTCCCGGCTCCAAGTCCATCACCAACCGTGTACTGCTGCTGGCGGGTCTGGCCAAGGGCAGAAGCGTTCTCACCGGCGCGCTGAAAAGCGACGACACGCTGTATATGGCCGAAGCCTTGCGCGCCATGGGCGTGAAGGTGACGGAGCCGGATGCGACAAGCTTCGTGGTGGAAAGTCAGGGCGTTCTGACCGCACCGGACAAACCGCTTTTCCTCGGCAATGCCGGCACGGCCACGCGCTTCCTCACCGCCGCCGTCGCATCCGTCGACGGCACCGTGGTTGTCGATGGTGACGAGCATATGCGCAAGCGCCCGATCAAGCCGCTGGTGGACGCGCTGACCGCGCTCGGCATCGACGCCGAAGCGCCGACCGGCTGCCCGCCGGTAACGGTGAAGGGAAACGGCAAGGGCTTTACGAAAGAGAGCGTCACCATCGATGGCAATCTCTCCAGCCAGTATGTATCGGCCCTGCTGATGGCGGCCCCCTGTGGCGCGCAGACTTTCGATATCATTCTGGCCGGTGAGGACATCGGCGCGAAGGGTTACATCGACCTCACTGTGTCTGCCATGGAAGCCTTCGGCGCGAAGGTAGAGCGTATCAGCAACGCCATCTGGCGCGTGCACCCCACCGGCTACAAGGCCACCGATTTCCACATCGAGCCGGATGCATCGGCTGCGACCTATCTCTGGGGCACGGAACTGCTGACCGGCGGCAAGATCGATATCGGCATGCCTGCGGACGCCTTCACCCAGCCGGATGCCAAGGCGCATGCGGTGATGGCGCAGTTTCCCGATCTGCCCGCCGAAATCGACGGCAGCCAGATGCAGGACGCCATTCCGACCATCGCCGTGCTGGCCGCCTACAACAACACGCCCGTCCGCTTCGTCGGTATCGCCAATCTGCGCGTGAAGGAGTGCGATCGCATCCGCGCGTTGTCGCTTGGCCTCAACCAGATCAGGGACGGTCTGGCGCATGAAGACGGTGATGATCTGATCGTGCATGCCGATCCTGCTCTCGCGGGGCAGACGGTAAAGGCATCTATCGACACGTTTCATGATCACCGCATTGCCATGAGCTTTGCGCTTGCCGGGCTGAAGACTAGGGGCATCGGCATTCAGAACCCGGCTTGTGTGGGCAAAACCTATCCGGGGTATTGGAAGGCATTGGGGTCTTTGGGTGTGAAGTATGATGAGGTGGATAAGTAAGTTGCGGAGACTAACCCCTCACCTGAAAAATCTATGACTTAGCTGAAGCTAAGACCATGATTTTTCTTCCTCTCCCACAAGGGTAGAGGTAACCTGCGGCATCGCTCTGGTTTCCACTACAGCTTGAGTAAGCCGAAAGGGTGCGACGTTTTTTCCTCTCCCCCTTGTGGGAGAGGATAGAAAACCTCGATCTTCGCAAAGCGAAGTCCTAGGTTTTCTTGGTGAGGGGTGCCGCTGCTTGCTGAGACGCGAATGAGGAAAAGGCCAAAGGGAGAACCGCACTCGTGAAGACCATCATCGCCCGAATTCTCGCGCTTTTCGTCTTCATCGCCACGACGCTTCCGGCCTTCGCCGAAGAGTTCATCCTGTCCTATCACTCCATCATCGACGTTGCGAAGAACGGCACATTGACGGTGACGGAAACCATCAATGCGCGGGCGGAAGGCAATCGCATCAAGCGCGGTATCTTCCGCGATTTTCCGCTCTATGCGCTGGACAAGAATGGCAACCGCACCAAAGTCGGGTTCGAAGTGGTTTCCGTGGAGCGCGACGGAGCGCCGGAGGACTGGCGTACGGAAACGATCGATGGCGGCATCCGCATCTACACGGGCAATGCAGACCGTTTTCTCTCCACTGGAGAGCACATTTTCCAGATCACCTACACCACCGACCGTCAGATTCGTTACTTCGACGCCTACGACGACTTGACCTGGAACGTGACCGGCACCGGCTGGCAGTTTCCGATGCGCGAAATATCCGCGACTGTTTCGTTGCCGCAAGGCGTGAGCCCGACAGAAACGGCAGTGTTTACAGGGGCTTTCGGTGGCAAGCGTCGAGATGCGCGCATCTTGACGGAAGGTAACGAGGTGTTTTTTGCCTCCACTCGCCCCTATCAGGAAGGCGAAAACATGACGATTGCCGTGAAGCTACCAAAAGGTGCCATCGACGTGCCTTCGGCGGAGCAGCAGCGGCGCTGGTGGCTGCGGGATAATCTGGGCTTAATCGTCGCAGGAATCGGGCTGCTGTTGGTCCTTGGCTATTATTTCAAGGCGTGGGCGGCTGTGGGGCGAAACCCGGCAGCGGGCATCATCGTGCCGCGATGGGATGCACCTGAGGGTGTTTCGCCCGCGCTGGTCAACTACATCGATAATCGGGGATTTTCCGGAGCGGGATGGAGCGCGATTTCAGCAACGGCACTCGACCTTGCCGTAAAGGGTTACGTCACGCTGGAAGATCTCAAGAAATCCATCATCATTCGCCGCACGACCAGGAAGATCGAAGACAGTCTTCCATCGGGGCAGCGTTCGCTGCTCGCGTCCATCGGAGGGCCGGGCGACAGCCTGCAAATCAGCGCAGCGAACGGCCTAAAGGTGGAGCATATCGGTGAACAGTTTCGCTCGGCCATCGAAAAGGAACATCGCGGCAAATATTACAAAAGCAACCTCGTCTATATCGTCTGCGGGGTTTTTCTGAGCATCATGATTGTTCTTGCCACGATGATTATTGGCGGGTTTGACGAAAATGATGTCGGCACGGTCGTCGCACTGAGTTTTGCCTCCGTGTTCTTCTCGGTAGGTGCGGCGATCTTCGGCAAGTCGCGAAAGCGGGGCGCACCCGTAGCCTCACGCATCGTCAGTATCGTGTTCATGGCCGTTTCTGGCTTCCTCTGTTTTGTATTTATCATAGGCTTGGCGGCAAAATTCTTCTTCGATCATGTCCATGACACAAATTCGCTGGCGGTGGTGGCGATTGGCCTGATTGTCCTCATCAACGTGCTTTTTATCTTCCTGATGGGCGCACCAACGCCGCTCGGCCGTAAATTGATGGACGGAATAGAGGGCTTACGCCTCTATCTGACTGTTGCTGAGAGGGATCGAATGAAAATGCAGGGCGCCCCGGAAATGTCACCACAGCATTTCGAGACGCTGCTTCCCTATGCGGTGGCGCTTGGCGTAGAAAAGCCCTGGAGCCGGACGTTCGAGACATGGCTGGCAAATGCCGCAGCGGGAGCCGCTGCCACCTATACGCCAGGCTGGTATGTCGGTGGCAGCGCAACCAATTTTGGAGACCGGATCGGCGGATTTTCGTCGTCCATGGCATCCACCATCGCTTCGACTATTCCGCAGCAGACGACAAGTTCGTCTTCGTCCAGCTTTTCCGGCGGTGGTGGGTTTTCCGGCTCTGGTGGCGGGGGTGGAGGCGGTGGGGGCTGGTGAGCCGCGCCACTCGTGTTCCTAGAGCATTTCCGCCCTTCTTTGAAAAACGAAAATGCTCTAGCTTGTTGTTTTAACGCATCGTCCGGTTACGAAACCGCTCCGCACTATCGCTGAAAAAGCCTTAGACCTCATCTTCCTTCTTGACCCGGTACTCACCGGTTTCAGGGTCCTTGATGAGCGTGCCGGCAGCACCGGTCTGGCGTTCCTTTTCCTGCCGTCTGGATTTCGCGGAAAGCTTTTCGGCGTCCTTGATGAAGCGCTTGTAAAGAATGATCGCCCCGAACACGAGCAGGGCGAGCGTAATAATCTGGGCCATCTATTTTCCGTCCATCACAATCCGTAACGGGCCCACAATGCCTTTTCTTCGGCGACATCCGCAAGTCCCGAAACTGCGGATGCGGCAATGGAATTCGCGGAAAGATCAACCCCTGGCACCTTCTTGCCGAAAAGGCTGCGACCGCCGCTGATCAGTTGCAGCTTGACCTTTTCGCC
The DNA here is from genome assembly GCF_013322225.1 of Agrobacterium larrymoorei. Taxonomy (GTDB): domain Bacteria; phylum Pseudomonadota; class Alphaproteobacteria; order Rhizobiales; family Rhizobiaceae; genus Agrobacterium; species Agrobacterium larrymoorei_A. The sequence continues at coordinate 27,700 of NZ_JAAMFB010000006.1, read as the reverse complement.
ATAGCGTCGGCGAAGGACATCCTTCATGTCGCCCAACCCGTCGATCAGACCGAGGTCTAGTCCGCGCATCCCCGTCCAGAACAGGCCCGAAAACAGTGCCGGGTCGTCCTTGAGTTTCGAGCCACGGCGCATCTGCACCATCTCGATGAAAACCTTATGGATTTCGAGCTGGAGCGACTTCAGATATTCGATATCGCCTTCCTTCTCTGGCTGAAACGGATCGAGAATCGCCTTGTTCTCGCCAGCCGTGTAGACGCGACGTTCGACCCCGATCTTGCGCAGCATTTCCGGGAAACCGAAGCCGCCCGAAACCACGCCGATAGAGCCGACGATGGACGTGGGATCAGCGATGATCTCGTCGCCCGCCAATGCAATCATGTAGCCGCCGGAGGCCGCGACATCTTCCACGAAAATCAGAACCTTCTTGTTCTTCTCTTCTGCAAGCTGGCGGATGCGGTTGTAAATCATGCGCGACTGGACCGGCGAACCACCGGGAGAATTCAGCGAAATGGCGACCGCCGGAGCGTCCTTCATGCTGAACGCCTTGTCCAGCAGCGGCGCGTAAGATGCCAGATTGAGCGCTGGACGAAACTGGCTTCCGCCTGCCATGATCGCACCCTGCATGCGCACCACCGGCACGATCAATTCCTGCTTGCGAAACCGCTTGGGCACCAGACGCTTCAAAAACTCCGCCATTTCATCCTCTTGTCCGTTTAGCTCGAAGAGGGATGTATGTATCGCCGGGGCAAACACAATGGCGCACAAGGATAATTTACCAGGCTTAAGTTCCGGGCTTACTCTTCAGATCATTTCGCAAATATGCTGCCCGCCCGTTACTCAAATCATCCACCTCGGGCGCAAAGGCGTGGCTGTCGTGCTCGTGCATAATCAGAGGGGCGCGGAAGGTGAGGCGCGCGCGTGAGCCTTTGATGGCAGTCATCAGCATGCGGACGGCGTCTTCGCCGGGCCTTGGGTGAATGAGCGTAAATTCCAGTCCACCGAAGCGGCGACCGCAGGCGGACATGATGTCTGCAATCGACTGCGGCCTTGCGATGAGCGAAAGCTGACCGCCAGGCACCAGGATGGCGGCTGCGGTGCGGATCCAATGTTCGAAGAGATCGTCCGTCATCGCATGGGCGGCAGCTTTCAGCGCATCCGGCGTTTTACGATCTCCCGCATCATTATAGGGCGGGTTCATGATGACATGATCGAAATGCCCGTCCATGAGGCCTGCAGCGACCCTTGCATCCGCGCGCAGCGTGACATCGGCCTGCCTGACCGATACGCGACCCGCAAAGGCGGCATTTTCCGGTCGCTCGATGCTGCGTCTGGCAAAATCGGCCATCTCGTCTGAAAGCTCAAAGAGCGTCACTTCAGCCGTTTCCAGACGCGAAGCCACCGCCATTCCGGCAGCACCAGCGCCTGCGCCAAGATCTGCCACGCGGCACGCCTTTTCATCGGCGACGAGCGAGGCCAGCAGCATCGCGTCCATGCCCGCCCGGTGCCCCCTGCCCTTCGGCTGGACAAGGTGAAACCGGCCCCGGTGGAATGCATCGACAGTCTCCGACGTCATGGCGTTTCAGCCCTCTTCGTCGCGCAGTTCGTCGGCAAGGCCGGCATCGATCAGAATTCGGCGGGCCTCATCCGCCCTGTCCTCCTCAACCAGAAAACGACGCGGCAAAAGGCCGAGCGAGCCCTCCAGAATACTCATGCCCTGATCGGCGACAAGGCAATGGACGCCAGCGTCTTTCATAAGACTTTCCGCAAAAGAGAGCAGAACGGCGTCGTTTGTACGGATCAATTCACGCATAGGTAAGTTTCCATCAGAATTCCCACGTTTTTGAACGGCGCGTGGCAATTCGCCCCTTGCCGCCAACTCTGTCGCTTTCTATTGTCAAACCCAAATTCGAACAGGAGTCCGGTCCGTTGGGCGTCGTCATACCGCTTGAAGAAAGCAAAAACAAACTCGCATCCGTCAAGCCGCTTGTCGACCTGACCCGACCTGACATGGAACGCGTCAACCAGCTTATTCTTTCGAGAGCGGGTTCAGATGTGCAGATGATTCCGGAAGTGGCCAACCATCTCATCTCTTCCGGCGGCAAGCGCCTTCGCCCGATGCTGACGCTCGCCTCCGCCTCCATGTTCGGCTATAATGGTGACCATCACATCAAGCTCGCCACCAGCGTCGAATTCATGCACACGGCAACTCTTCTGCATGATGACGTGGTGGATGAAAGCGATCTTCGTCGCGGAAAATCCACCGCGCGCACCATCTGGGGCAATCAGGCGAGCGTCCTCGTCGGCGACTTTCTGCTGGGTCAGGCCTTCCGCATGATGGTGGATGTCGGCTCGCTCGATGCCCTCGACGTGCTGTCTACCGCTGCCTCGGTGATTGCCGAGGGTGAAGTGCTTCAGCTTTCCGTCGCCAAGAACATGGAAACGACGGAAGACGACTATCTTCAGGTGATCCGCGCCAAGACGGCAGCTCTCTTTGCCGCTGCAGCGGAAGTCGGCCCGATCGTTGCCAAGACGGACAAGGCGACCCGCAGCGCTTTGAAATCCTACGGCATGAACCTTGGTCTTGCCTTCCAGCTGGTGGACGACGTGCTGGATTATGGTGGCAAATCAGCCGATCTGGGCAAGAATACGGGTGATGACTTCCGCGAAGGAAAGATCACGCTTCCCGTCATTCTTTCCTATCGCCGCGGCACCGTTGAGGAGCGCGAATTCTGGAAGCGCGCCATCGAACAGGGTGAAAGTACGGATGACAACCTGGAAATAGCGCTCGGCCTGATCAAGAAATACAAGGGTCTGGCGGATACCATCACCCGCGCCAATCACTACGGCACCATTGCCCGCGATGCGCTGGCTCCCCTGCCGAAGAGCCCTTGGAAAGATGCGTTGATGGAAGTCATCGACTTCTGCATCGAGCGCGTCAATTGATGAAATCGTGTCGTTGCAGCAGGGACGCTTCTCTCTGCGGCGGCAGCGTCTTATAAATCCAAACTCAGGCGTGGATTTTCTTGCAGGGCTGCTTCAAAAAAGCCATTCTGTCATGACGTGATGCATGATTGCCTGAATTGATTCCGGTTCGGCGTTACAATTCGATTCAAGCGTTACAGCGTGCCGGTGCAGAGCTTTTTGCCCCGAACTGTAAGGCGGGAAACTGATTTTTTAGTGCAACAAGCACAAGAGCAAAGGTTCCTTCATGCGGCGCAAACCAGCATTTCGTCTTTTCTGCAGCGCAGCTTTCATTGCCGCCCTGACCGTGGGTGCGGGCATAGCCGCTGCACAGGCTGAGACGAAGCCTGCCGAGAAAAAGGCAGACGAGATCGTGACGTTCGATCCGTCCAAGGTCGACACATTCTCCGGAGCATTTCTCGCAGCGCGCACGGCCGATGTCGATCAGGATTATGCCACCGCGATAACGCTCTACAAGAAGGCGCTGGACTTCGATACGGCCAACAACGAGATCCGCCAGCGCCTGATGATCGCACAGCTGCTCAGCGGCGATTTCGATGCCGGTGCGAAAATTGCCGATTCGCTGAAGGACGATTCGACCGTCGAGCGCGTGACGACCATCGTTCGCGCCCTTGCCGCCATCAAGAACAAGGAATTTTCCTCCGCTGAAAAGATCCTGAAATATAGCGGCCCGAACGATCTCGACCGTATGGTCAACACGCTTTTGACCGCATGGGCACGCGCCGGATCTGGCAAAGGCAAGGAAGCGCTTGCCTTGGTCAACGGCATGAAAGGCCCGGGCTGGTTTTCCATTTTCCAGAAATACAATGCCGGTGCCATTGCGCTCGTGACCGGGAACACGGAAGCCGCGCGCAAGAGCCTCGGTGAGGCCGTGGCAGACCGCGAGGGCGGCGCGACCGCCACAGACACTTACATGCGCGCCGTCATGGCGCTCGCCCGTCTTGAGGCCAAGGCTGGCAACAAGCAGAAAGCACTGGACACGATAGCTGTCGGCGATGGTTTTGCGCCAAATTATGCCCCCCTGAAGGCGCTGCGTCAGAGCATCGAAAAGGGCGACAAGCCGGACCAGCAGGTTCAAACCGCTGTCGAAGGCGCTGCCTCCGTGATGTTCTCCATTGCTGGCGCGCTCAACCGCGAAGGCGCGGAAGAGATCGTCACGCTCTACCTCCAAACGTCTCGCGCACTGGACCCGCAAAGCGCCGATACGCTTATTCTACTTGGTGGTCTTGCCGAAGCGCAAAAGCAGCCGGAACGCGCCATTCAGTTCTATCGCGAAGTGCCTGCTGATTCGCCCATGCACCGAATTTCCGAATTGCAGCTGGGCTTGACCCTTGCACAGACCGAAAGGGTGGACGAGGCGCGCCAGCACCTGAAGGCGCTGCTGGAATCCGATCCTGCGGACCTGCGGTCCTATCTGGCCTATGGTTCTGTCCTTTCCGACGCCAAGGACTATGCCGCAATGGCGGCAAATTATGACAAGGCCGTCGAAGTGATCGGTGCCGTGCCGAACAAGGCCGATTGGACGATCTTCTTCCAGCGCGGCATTGCCTATGAGCGCCTGAAGCAGTGGGACAAGGCCGAACCGAGCTTCAAGCGGGCGCTGGAGCTGAACCCGGAACAACCACAGGTCTTGAATTATCTGGGCTACTCCTGGGTGGACAAGAACATCAACCTCGATGAGGGGATCGACATGATCCGCCGCGCCGTGGAGCTTCGTCCCAATGACGGCTACATCGTCGATTCACTGGGCTGGGCGCATTATCGCCTCGGCGCTTTCGATGAAGCGGTGACGGAACTGGAACGCGCCATCGAGCTTCGTGCCGGTGACCCCACCATCAATGACCATCTGGGCGATGCCTACTGGCGCGTCGGGCGCAAGCTTGAAGCCGTCTATCAGTGGAACCGCGCGCTGATCGGCGATAGCGATGATGTGGACAAGGCCAAGGTGAAGGAAAAGATTGCCAACGGCCTGCCACCGCTGGAGAAGGAAGCGGAAAACACTGCCAAGAAAGAGCAGACCCCGCCTCCACCGGCAACGCCTGCGCCCGTGCCGGACAAGAAATCCTGACGCTTTATGCCTGTGCATGATCAAAAGGAAGCGGTCGAGACAATCGAGGCCGCTTCGGCAAAGGTCAATCTCGCCCTGCATGTGATAGGTCAGCAGGCTGACGGTTATCATCTTCTCGAAATGCTGGTGACATTCACCGAAGCGGGAGATGTCATCCGTATTCAGGATGCGCCAGACGATCGGTTTTCTATCTCTGGCCCTTTTGCAGAGCTTCTTGAAGATGGAGATGCCGGCAACAACCTCGTCCTGAGAGCGCGTGATCTGTTGCGAATTTCGGTGGATGCCAGCGGCTTACCTATCGCCACGCCTGTCTCCATCCATCTGGAGAAAAATCTTCCAGTCGCATCCGGCATCGGTGGCGGTTCGGCGGATGCGGCAGCAACACTGCGCGGTCTTTCACGCCACTGGGGTCTTTCGCTGCCAACCAAAGAGCTCGATTCGCTTGCACTGAAACTCGGCGCCGATGTGCCCATGTGTCTGGCCAGTACACCGCTTATCGCACGCGGAATTGGGGAGAAGATCACCCCTCTCGCCAATCTTCCGAGTTTTTCGATGGTGCTGGTCAATCCGTTACAGGCCGTCTCGACGCCGCAGATCTTTGGATTGCTTGAAACCAAGAATAACGCACCCTTGCCGCAGATCGAAGACGATCCAGATACACACTGGCTTCCGCTTCTCGGTCAAATGCGAAACGATCTTCAGCCGCCTGCCGCTACACTGCTGCCAGTCATCAACGAGATTTTGCAGGCGCTGTCCGACCAAGGGGCCGAACTGGTGCGCATGTCTGGCTCCGGTGCGACATGTTTCGGACTGTTCGCTACACAGGAAAAGGCCGAAGAAGCGTCGGCGCGCATTCGCGAACGAAAGCCAGACTGGTACGTTGAAGCCACGACGACAAAAACGAAGGTGTTCCCATGAGCGAAGGCAAGCCATTCATTCCTGTTGGTTTCGCGGTTCTGACCGTGTCGGATACACGCACGCCTGCGGATGATAAATCCGGCGATACGCTGGCTCAGCGCATCACGGATGCCGGGCATGTTCTGGTAGATCGGGCAATCGTACCCGACGACAAGGCAGCCATTCGCGACACGGTCGAAGGGTGGACACACTCAAGCGAGATCGATGTCGTCATTACCACCGGCGGAACCGGTTTTACCGGCAGGGACGTCACCCCGGAAGCGCTCGAGCCGCTATTCGAGAAGCGCATGGACGGTTTTTCGGAAGTGTTTCATCGCATTTCTTACGACAAAATCGGCACCTCGACCATCCAGTCACGGGCGACAGCTGGCCTTGCCAACAGCACCTTCATTTTCGTGCTGCCGGGCTCTCCCGGAGCCTGCAAGGATGCATGGGACGGAATTTTGAAGGCTCAGTTCGATTATCGCCACACACCCTGTAATTTCGTGGAAATCATGCCGAGGCTGGATGAACATTTAAAGCGCGGGGCTGCGAAAGTCTGAACTGCCCGTTTCAGCGTCTCAGCGCCGATGCCGGGATGAGTTCAGCGCTGAGCCGTCGCGCCTTCATGGCTTTAGGAAATTCATCCAAGGCCATGCCATTCTGCGCCAATGCCACAGCTTCCTGCTTGCGCAGCAGCAATCCGAACTCCAGCGAATGGCTGCGTCGTTTCAGGCGTTGCAGGAATGATGGCCGGTAGTGACGTGAAGGCGCAAACCGCGCAGGCACCTTGTTCAGCGCCACATATTCAAGAATGTCGTCGATCCATCCCGTCTGCGGACGGCTGCCGGGCTCCATCAGTAAAATCCATTCACCCCGCGCCGAAGTGATGATCTCACCGGCGTTCCATTGGTCGTGAAAGCGGCATCCCGCCGCTTCTGCCACCCGCGCCGAACCGTCACTGGAGCCATGATCGAGAATAATGACGTCGCTGATCAAGCCTTCCACCGCACCGGACACCAGTGCAGATAACGTGTGGGCGAGTTCGGGCTCTTGATCCCGGCATTGCATGATGACTGTTAGCATAAACCCCGTTTCGCCCGCCTGATCCCTATTCCGTGTTCGTTCCGCATGACCCGAAGCCGCATTGTTTCGAACCGACGTGACGGATAAATATCGACCTATAAGTTTTCGTCCATAAGTATGACAAAACCTAACGCAATTCCTGAGCGATTGCCACCATCGGATGATAAATTTTGTTCTTGTAATGTTCTCATTTTCGCGTTAGAAATCTCCTCATCAAAGCCGCTGGCGTTTTGCCGGTCAGGAGCGTTCAGATGAGACAACATGTGCTTTCGGGGCAGGCTGCCTTTCAGCCGGGCCATACGTCGGATATTGCCAATGCGCTGGCGGACACATCTGGCATCAGGATCGAGATCGACCGGCGCCGTGGCCGCGCGGCTGGCATCAATCCGAGCGGGCGTTTTGAGACGCTTCAGCATGAAGCGTTCGATGATGGCTGGGATATTCCTGAAGAGCCGTCCGAGTTTCGCACGGAGGTGCAGGTTGAAAAGCCAAGAACCATCATAACCCGCAACGAATCGCCTGATATTCCTTTCGATCGCTCGATCAATCCCTATCGTGGCTGTGAACATGGCTGCATCTATTGCTTTGCCAGGCCGACACATAGCTACATGGGCCTGTCTGCAGGGCTGGATTTCGAATCGAAGCTGTTTGCCAAGCCGGATGCGGCGAAGCTTCTGGAGCGGGAACTGGCGAAGCCGGGCTACAAGGCACGGGTCATCGCCATCGGCACCAATACCGACCCTTATCAGCCCATCGAAAAGGAATGGCGCATCATGCGGCAGATCCTTGAGGTGCTGGCAAAAGCAGAGCACCCTGTCGCCATCGTCACCAAATCTGCGCTGATCACGCGTGATATCGGTATACTTGCGCCGATGGCGAAGAAGGGGCTGGTCAAGGTCGGTATTTCGGTGACGACGCTGGATCGGAAGCTCGCCCGCAATATGGAGCCCCGCGCATCTACGCCATCGAAGCGATTGGAAGCAATCAAGGAATTGACGGATGCAGGCATCCCCGTCGCGGTCATGATGGCGCCTGTCATTCCGGCGCTGAACGATCACGAGATCGAACGTATCCTCGATGCGGGGAAAGCTGCTGGCGCAACCGAAGCGTCTTATGTGCTGCTCCGTCTTCCGCTGGAAGTCAGTCCGCTGTTTCGTGACTGGCTGTTACGCAACTATCCGGATCGTTATCGCCACGTCATGTCACTGGTGCGCTCCATGCGGGACGGAAAGGACTACGATGCGGAGTTCGGAAAACGCATGAAGGGGGCAGGCCCTTATGCATGGCAGATCGGTCGACGTTTCGAAATGGCGACAAAGAGGCTTGGGCTTATTCGCCGTGGCATTCAGTTGCGAGACGATCTCTTCACCGCTCCCGGCGGTGCCGGTGTGCAGTTGTCTCTGCTCTAATAGATGCTTTGAGCGTTTTAAGAACGGTGCCAGAATCGTCGCAAGTACCGGATCAAAGGCAGAAAACGGCTCTAAATCCAGTGCGTTGGTTTAAGGCGTTAGAACGGCTTCTCGGTGCGAGAGCGCAAAACAAAACAGACGTAACGGACTTTGGAGATCATGAAGCGAAAGGCCAGCAGGCTTTATCTACGCCCTGCCCCGAAGACCGGCCTGATTGAAATTTAAGAATGTCCGCTGTCCCGTCCCTGATGCAGCGGCATTGCCCCCGGTACCCGCCGCCTCGCGTGCGATCACATCCTCTCTGCCTCATGGGGATGACTTGGCCATGATCGGCCAACAGCGGCAGCCCACGCCCCTACACCGGGCTACCGCTATTTCGCCGCAACCGGGGGCTTGCAGGAGATCGGGTGTCTGTGCGAGTTTCTGCCGCATGAAACGACGTACAGCATCCGATTCTCCTGTCCTGTTCGATCTGGTGCCTCCGGTGCCGGATTTCAGTCTCGAGATTGAGGCCCGCAAGCGTGGGCTCTGGCCTGTTGCCGGTACGGATGAGGCTGGACGCGGCCCTCTGGCAGGGCCAGTGGTTGCCGCTGCCGTTATTCTCGATCCCGACAATATCCCTGCGGGTCTGAATGATTCCAAGAAACTGACGAAGGCAAAGCGGGAAACGCTCTTCGCCCAGATTTTGCAGACATCCATCGTCTCCATCGCCTCTTCCGGGCCGTTGCTGATCGACAGGATGAACATCCTCCGCGCCAGCCTTGATGCCATGCGGCGGGCAGTCCTCGGCCTCGAAGTTTCCCCGGCCCTCGTCCTTGCCGATGGCCGTGATATTCCGCCCGGCCTTTCCTGTGAGGCAAAGGCCGTCATCAAGGGTGATGCACGCTCCGTATCTATTGCTGCCGCATCCATTGTCGCCAAGGTCACTCGCGACCGGATGATGGAACGCGCCGGTGCCATCCACACCGTCTACGGCTTCGAGATGCACGCGGGCTACGGAACGCCTGTTCACCTCCGCGCCATCGAAGCTCACGGTGCCTGCTCACTCCACCGTATGAGCTTTCGTCCACTCAAACAGGATGTTGCATAAGGCGACCGGCCCGCCGACGCTGCTGCGCGATGTTTGTGTGCCTACCGGCTGCGTTTTTAAGCCTCGCAAAACTGTAGGGACAGCCTCATCGCTACTGCCGTCATGCCATATTTGATGCATAGCCGTTCGGCGTAACTTTGCGAATATCGTGGCGATAAATCACTGCTCGCGTTACTGATTGGCGAAGAGCATACACAAAGGTACGGTCGAGCCGATCGCCTTTGAGCATGTTGGAAAGATGCCCGGCCACCGGTTGCGCTGATTCGCGATGCGAAGAGATGAGCGCACCCGGTAATCAAGGGTCTTGCAGATTTGCCAGCAAATCTGCGGAAGGGGTGGTTCAAACGGGACAGCCTGCTTGCGCGGGCGCCACGGTCGCACGGTGTGGCTACGGCACATCCCCGCCCGGACAAACGAGCGATCCGGCTTGAACCAGCAGAATTTTTCCCTTTAATGAGGAAAGGCCTAGCCCGCGCGCCGCATTTGATAGCCGTCCTGGCTGCCGCCATGTTCCGTAAGCCTGAACTGCTGGAGAAGCGTGCGCAGCTTGTCGCTTTCGCTGGCCAGAGCAGCGGTGGCGGAGGTGGTTTCTTCAACCATGGCGGCGTTTTGCTGGGTGGTCTGATCCATCTGGTTGACCGCCGTGTTGACTTCGGCCAAGCCCGTCGCCTGTTCCTGTGCGGAGGATGCGATTGCCCCCATGTGATCGTTCATCGCCTCGACGTGGTGGCTGATGGATTTGAGAGCATCGCCGGTCTGCTGCACCAGCTTGACGCCGCTTTCCACTTCGCTGGAGGACTTGCTGATGAGCTCTTTGATCTCCTTCGCGGCCTGGGCAGAGCGTTGCGCTAGTTCGCGCACCTCTTGAGCAACCACGGCAAAACCCTTGCCTGCCTCCCCGGCGCGTGCCGCTTCCACGCCCGCGTTAAGAGCGAGAAGATTGGTCTGGAAGGCAATTTCATCGATGACGACGATGATGTTGGATATCTGGCCGGACGATTGCTCTATGCGCTGCATGGCATCCACGGCGGTGGCAACGACGTCGCCGGAAACTTTCGCCGCACGCGTTGCTTCGCCTGCCGCGCCGCGGGCTTCCTGTGCGCGCTTGGTGGAGTTAGCGACGTTGACGGTGATCTCATCCAGAGCTGCAGCCGTTTCTTCCAGTGTTGCCGCCTGCTGTTCGGTGCGGCGGGAAAGATCGACCGAGCCTTCGGCGATTTCACGCGTACCGTTGTTCATGGCGTCGATGGAATGGGAAATTTCCGTCAGCGTTGCGCCCAGTTGCTTGATCGACTGGTTGAAGTCACGACGCAGGGGCTCGAAGTCCGGCGAGAAAGCGTCGTTGAGCTGGAAGGCGAGATCGCCGGATGCCAGGCGACGCAGGCCTGCGGCAAGACCTGATGTTGCTGCGCGCAACCGCTCTTCCGCATCCGCTTCGGCGCGACGCTGGGTCTCCATTCGCTCGGCTTCAGCCTGTCTGCGATTTTGCTCAGCCTCGGATTCGAGCCTCTGGTTTTCAATCGCGCTGCGGCGGAAGACCTCAACGGCATCAGCCATCGCACCGATTTCGTCCTTGCGATCGCGGCCCGGGATGTCGATTGCCGTGTCGCCAGACGACAGCTTGCGCATGACACCTGTCATCCGCACGAGCGGCTTCGCCAGATAGAGATTGCCGAACACTGCCGCGCCGAGGCCGATGACGATCGCAATTGCCAGCGATGCGTAGTTCAGCGTCATCACCAACGACGCCGTCGCATCAGTCGCATCGCCTTCATTACGCACGTCGGATTCCATGTCATCCACGGCACCCTGAAGTGCTGTCTTGGCGTCATTGTAGGCGGTCAGCGCATCGCCGACGAAAAGCGCTCTCGCCTCGTCCATCTTTCCGCCCTTAACGAGGCTTTCCACCTGCGACCAGCGGCTTTCGGCAGCCGCCCATTTGCTGGAGAAGCTTGCGAGATGCGTCTTATCCGCCTCATCGACGAGGTAGCTCTGATATTCCTTCAAATTATCGCTGAGGTCGCTCTTTGCTTGAGCGAGCTGCCGTTGAAACTCGTCCTGCGCGGCTCCGGTAGCGCTCACGATCGCGCTCTGCGCATTTCGCACGCTCCCGATTTCGGCATTGATTGCGCCGAGGGTGATAAAGGCGGGAACACGTTCCCCGACAATAACCTCGATACCGCCCTTGATCTTCGAGAGTGACATTAAGGAGAAACTGCCCTGCACGCCCGCAACCAGCAGCATGACCCCTGACAGGCCGGCCAAAACTACACCGATCGATAATTTCATGATCGTCACCCCAGATCAAAGATTATGGATAATTTGAAAATGCGCATGCTTCAGCATCATGGACAGCTTCACGGCAAGACCTGCTTGCCTCCGAAAACAGACAATCTGATACTGATAGTCCCACCCTTTAGACCGCTATATTACAAAACCTTTATTTATGTTTTATTAAATTCAAGTCCAGTTAATAGCACCATCAACACACCTACGGGTGATTACTTTGAATGGTGATGTTTATACTCTATTTATCGAAAGTGCTCCGCAGCACAGGGGACTGTGGCGCAACAAAAAACCCCTCGCGGAGGTTTTCCGGAGGGGTTTCGATGAGCTTAAGCAGTTCTGGAGCGTTTCGACTTTATTTCAAACCCGAGAATGCTCTAAGTTCTTGTTTTCACGCATAGTCCGAACGCGAAAACGCTTCGCACCTTGCGGGAAATGCTCTGTCAATTCAGGCGAGATTTGACTTCGCCGACAGCGGACTTGAACAGCTTCGTCTTTGCAGCTGCCGTTGTCTTTTCAGCAATCAGCTTCTCGGAAGCGGCGATAGCGATGTCGACGGCAGCGGAGCGGACGGCGCCGATGGCGTCGAGTTCGGCCTGCTTGATCTTCTGTTCCGACAGCGCGTTGCGACGGGCGACGAATTCCTCCGTCTTTGCCTTGGCTTCTGCCGTCAGAGCGGCAGCTTCACGTTCGGCAGCAGCGACGATGCCAGCGGCTTCGGCTTCAGCTTCCTTACGCTTGCGCTGATACTCGGCCAGCAGATGCTGGGCTTCTTCACGAAGGCGCTTTGCTTCCGCAAGCTCTTCACGAATATTACCAGCGCGCTCATCGAGCGAGCTTGCCAACATGCCTGGAACCTTGAGGTAGGCAATGAGGACGAAGAAAAGGATGAGGCCTACGAGTGCGAAAAACGTTGCGTCGAACGCCATATCAAGCCCCCTTCACATCTGATGCGGCAAGAACGGCTGCCTTGGCATCGGTGTCCTTGACCTTGGCGCCAATCAACTGATCGACGATCGCGGTCGCGGTTTCTTCGGCAATTGTGCCGACATCTGCAAAAGCCTGGCTCTTGATGGACTCGATGCGTGCTTCGGCAGCGGAAATCTTTTCAGCCAGTTCAGCTTCGATCGCCGCACGGTCGGCATCGGCTTTCACCTTTGCGGCTTCGCGGGCAGCAGAAGCGATCGAACCAGCCTTGGCGCGAGCCGCTGCGAGTTCTTTTTCATAGGTTTCGATTGCGGCATCCGCTTCGGCCTTCAGCCGAGATGCTTCATCGAGGTCCTGTGCGATGCGGCCATGACGGTCTTCGAGAATTCCGCCAACGCGCGGCACGATGACTTTTTTCATGAGCACGTAGAACAGGCCGAATGAAATCGCCAGCCACAGAAGCTGGGATGCATAGGTCGACTGGTCGAACGGCGGGAATACGCCCGAAGAACCATGGGCGTTGTCCGCCACACCGGTTTCCGTATGCGTTGCTTCCGGGGCCGTCTGGCCGACAGCCGGTATTTCCGTCGTCGTTTCAGGGGACGCCGGTGCTGACTGGGCAAGAGCCTCGGTCACGAACATGCTCACCTCCAGGGGTACTGCAAATGCGAAGGATCACGGCAAGCGGTCGCCAGCCGTGATCCAAACCTGATGCTGAAATTAAACAGCGAACAGGAGAAGGAGAGCAACGAGCAGCGAGAAGATGCCCAGAGCTTCCGTAACGGCGAAGCCGAATACCAGACGGCCGAACTGGCTGTCAGCGGCAGATGGGTTGCGCAGCGCGCCGGACAAGAAATCGCCGAAGATACGGCCGAGAGCGAGGGACGTACCAGCCATGCCGAGGCATGCGAGACCTGCGCCGATGTACTTTGCTGCTTCCGCTTCCATGTTAAGCTCCTTAGAATGGGTTGTTGCGGTGTTTTTTGACACCCGTTTCGGATGTCAGCGACTTTACTTCTCAGTGACCACCATGCACGGCGTCGTTCAGGTACATGCACGTCAGTACCGCGAAGACATATGCCTGAAGGAAGGCGACGAGAAATTCGAGACCGACGACAGCGACGGTCATGATGAGGGGCAGAATTGCGCCACCAACGCCGAGTGCACCGAGCGCACCCATGGAGGCGACGAAGCCTGCGAAAATCTTCAGCGTGATGTGACCGGCCAGCATGTTCGCGAAAAGACGAACGGAAAGGCTGATTGGACGCGAAAGGAAGGAAATCACTTCAATGGACGCCACCAGCGGCAGCAACACCTTGGGCACGCCCGATGGGGCGAAGATGCCGAGGAAGTGAAGGCCATGCTTGTAGAAACCGTAAACGACGACCGTTCCGATAACGAGGCACGACAGCGCAAAGGTAACGATGATCTGGCTGGTTACCGTGAAAAAGTACGGGAACATGCCGAGCAGGTTGGCCGTCAGAATGAACATGAAGAGCGAGAAGACAAAAGGAAAGAATACCATTCCCTTTTTGCCTGCGCCTTCACGCAACATCGAGGCGATGAACTCATAGGACATTTCTGCAACGGACTGCATGCGGGTCGGGATGAGACCGCGGTTCGACGTCGCGAAATAGAGGAAACCGGACGCTACGGCGACGGTTGCGACCATGAAGAGAGACGCGTTGGTGAACGAGAAATCGACGCCACCGATCTCAATCGGGATGATCGGCGTTACAATGAACTGATGGGTCGGATCGTTTGCCACCGGCTGCCCTCTTTACTGTCGCCGCACAAAGCGGCACCTCTCGTCATTATATGGAAAGGGACGTTACTCGCCCGGCTTCCCACCCTTATCTTTTCCGAGCCCCTCTTCGAGCAGCGGCGGCTTTGCCACCACACCCGCAGAGCGCAGAACATTCAGCACGCCTGCGCAGAAGCCGAGAAGCAGAAGAATGATCATCCCCCACGGCGACGTGCCGGCAAAATGGTCCAGAAGATAACCCAGCATCGCGCCCACGATGACGGCAGAAATGAATTCGGATGAGAGCTTCATCGCCATCCCAAAGCCCTTACGGCTTTCTTCGGCGTTGCGCTCGATCCTCTCTTCCGCCTCGTCCTCCGCTTGCACCTTTGCCAATCCCTCGGCAAGGCGTTTACGGCGCTCGTCCAGACTATCGTTACGGTTGCCGGTCATTTTTAAATCCTGCCCTTTTTCTCCGTTCCAGCGTTGCCAGAACCCTTTGGAGTTGTAAACGGCAGGGCTTCAAGCCTGTTCCAGCCCGCTCTGAAGTCGCGCGCAACATAGTTTTAGGGGCTTCTCTAGTCAAGGCACCGGCAACGCATGACCGAATACAATTTTTATGTTTTAAAACATGGCGTTAGCTGATTGCGACAGAATCTATCCAATGTTTGTGACGGGAATCAGCCGATTTGCCACGGGTTTTGCACCAAAAAGGGCGTGATCTCAGCTCCAGCCGCCGCCATATGTGCGGTAGAAGACATGCAACCCGATCCTGCCGACCTTTTTCATGCTTTTCCCCCAGGCGGGGCGTACATAGACGGCATGATAATGGGTTGCCGAGCCGACTTCCGTCAACCAGATCTTTCCGGCCGTGGTTGCCATGGCAACTTCGCGCGCCATCTTCCAGTGACGCTCGGAGTTCACGCGATCCTTGATGTTGTCGCAGGCAAAGGAGAACTGGCAGCGATTGCGCCAGTCCTTGTTCTGATAGACCACGCCGCAGATCGTTTTGGGATAAGCAGGATTGCGAACGCGGTTGAGGATGACCTGGGCAACAGCTGCCTGACCCTTGACCGATTCTCCGCGCGCTTCGAAATAGATGCCAGAGGCAAGGCATTGCTGTTCGGCAGCAGAGAAGGCGTCGGCGGGCAGAGGCGTTGCAGCCCAGGCGTGATCGTCCGCGGAAATCGGGGGAATGAAACGCCCCGCGTCAGGCTTTCTTAAAATAGCATCGAAAGGCGACTGCCGGGCAAAATCAGGTTCTGGTGGCGCATAGGCCGTGGCCAGTACATCCGCGCTGCGGTTGGTAATAAGGTCTGCCAGCATGGGCGAGACGGTCTTGTCGGCCTTCTTGTCATCGCGGCGGAAATAAAAGGAGGCGAGTTCGATTTCGCTGCTTTTCTTGCGTTTGACGAAAGCCGCCTGATCCTTACGTTTCAGGGGCTCGATATCGATCATGCTGGTGCGCTGCAGAACGGAGCCTGCGGTAAAGGCTTTTGGCGGCTGCATGACTTCGGTCGCCACCACCCTGCCTTTCTTCGCAGCGCGGTTGACGCGGGCGCTGTCCGGCGTGGTTTCCTTGCCGCCCTTGTTGCTGACGAAGGCAACCTTGCGTCCATCCGGCAATGTCATGCCCGAACCCTTGATCGCAGCAGTTTCCGTCGCGTCGTTGAAGGCAAGCGAGGCGCTGTGAACGGAACCGGCGGGTGAGTTGGTCAACACCATGCGCCACTGTTCCCCACCGGCATCGAGACCGGCAAGCAAAGAAGCCAGATCGGCGCGAGCGGCGAGGGAGGGAAAGGCAAGCCAGGCGGCGAGGCCGAAGACGATGGGCGAAGCCCATTTTTCAAACGGGATGGACGACCCTCGGCGCGACAGTTTGTCTTGTCGCATTTTCGAACGGAAAACCGGTGCCCACTTTTTCTGAAAATGCTCTGAATTGTTCGAACGCAAAACCAGTACTCCGGACACACGCAAACGCAATTGCTACTCAGCCGGATAATCTCTCATTAACCTTGATGCTTGGTTAACGGCACGCATCCATCTCTGCGCTCACATTAATGTGTCAGGATAAACTAAAATGCGCCGCCATCGATTTGCGATGACGGCGCATGACGCTGTTGTTGATGGAGCAGTTAGATGACGACGTGCGAACCCAGTTCCACCACGCGGTTGGCAGGCAGTCGGAAATAGTCCGATGGATCGGCAGCACTTTCCGCCATCGCGATGAACAGACGGTTCTGCCAGCCGGGCATGCCGGATTTCGGATCAGGCACCAGCTTTCTGCGTCCGAGATAGAAGGAAGTCGACATGATGTCGAACTTGTAGCCGGTGCGTCGCAGATAACCGAGCGCCTGCGTGACGTTCTGCGTTTCCATGAAGCCGAAATGCAGCTCTACCACCACGAAACGGTCGCTGATCTTCGTCATCGTATAACGCCTGTCCGGGTGAACGCGCGGCGTGTCCTCGGTGCGGATCGTCAGGATGACGTTCTTGTCGTGCAGGACATGATTGTGCTTGAGGTTATGCAGCAGTGCGGCGGGCGCAGTCTCCGGGTCGCCGGTCAGGAAGATTGCCGTGCCGGGAATACGCACCGGCGCATGGGCGCTCTCTTTTTCGACCGAAGCGACAAAGGCCTTCATCGGCACGTCTGTCCGGCGGGTCTTGGCGAAAAGGATCTTCGAGCCGCGCTGCCATGTCGTCATGATGACGACGAAGGCAACGGCCAGCAGCACCGGCACATAGCCGCCATCGTGAATTTTCAAAAGGTTTGCGCCAAGGAAGATCAATTCCAGCGTGATGAACGGGAGGATCACCAGCAGCGAAAGAGGAAGCGACCATTTCCAGTGCGACCGGGTAAACTGGAAGAACAGAAGGCTGGTGACAACCATCGCACCCGTAACCGAAATTCCGTAAGCGGTAGCCAGCGCATCGGAACTTTTGAAAGTCAGAACCAGCGCGACGACGCCGAACAGCAGCACCGTGTTGACCGATGGCAGATAAATCTGCCCGGTATTGGTTTCGGACGTGAAGAGGATTTCCATGCGCGGCAGATAGCCGAGGTGGATCGCCTGCCGGACCAGTGAGAATGCGCCGGTGATGACCGCCTGGCTGGCGATGATGGTCGCAGCCGTTGCGAGGATGACCGCAGGAAGCAGCGCCCATTCAGGAAACATGAGGTAAAACGGGTTGGACATGGCGGCCGGGTCTTTCAATACCAGAGCGCCCTGCCCGAGATAATTCAATGTCAGCGCCGGAAAGACCAGCGCGAACCATGCCCATTGAATGGGTCTGCGCCCGAAGTGGCCCAAATCCGCATAAAGAGCTTCCGCACCGGTGATTGTCAGGAAGACGGCGCCCAGAACCACGATGCCGTAAAAGCCTTCGCTCAGCAGGAATTCCGCAGCGTGCAGCGGATTGAAGGCAAAAAGAATGCTGTAATCGTCGGAAATGTGAAGCAGACCCGCCAACCCCATGACGATGAACCAGACTGCGGTGATCGGCCCGAAGAACTTGGCAACGACTTCGGTGCCGTGCGACTGGATGGCAAAAATACCAACAAGAATGACCAGCGAGATGGGAATGATGAATTCATCCATCGCGGGCGTGACGAGCTTCAGGCCTTCCACTGCAGACAGCACCGAAAGCGCCGGAGTAATCATCGCATCGCCAAGGAACAGCGCCGCACCGATGAGACCGAGCATGATGAGCAGCCCGCGACGTGCGCCGGCGTTCTTCATCAAAAGGGCGAGCAAGGACAATGTGCCGCCTTCGCCATCGTTATCGGCGCGCAGCAGAAAACAGATGTACTTGATCGTCACGATGATCGTGAGCGACCATATCATCAGCGAGATCAACCCGATGACCTCCGCTTCGGTCACGCCGTCATGAGAGATAGGCTTCAGAGCTTCGCGAAACGCATAAAGCGGGCTGGTGCCGATATCGCCGTAAACAACGCCGATAGAGCCGAGCATGGCGGGAAACAGACCTTGAACATGTCTGTGCTCCGCTTCCGGCTTATCGAGAGTTTCCTTATCCAAGGCATGAGACATATGTATCCTGGCCCCTTCTCAGAGCCAGCCCTTCCAACGGAAAACGATGAACGGAATGATTGCCGATATGAGCATGACGAAGATCGCCAGTGGATAACCATAGGGCCACTGCAACTCCGGCATGACGTTGAAGTTCATTCCGTAAATGGATGCCACCAGGGTCGGCGGCAGAAAAACCACGGACGCGATGGAGAATATCTTGATGATGGCGTTCTGCTCGACATTGATGATGCCGAGCGACGCATCCAGCAAAAAGGTCAGATTGCCGGAAATGAAGGACGCGTGTTCCGATAGCGACTGGATATCCCGCGCAATGGAACGGCCCATTTCCCGGGCTTCCTCATCCTGCTGCACGAGCGCCGTGGCATGGAGGAAGGACTGGACGCGCGATAGGGAGGCGAGGCTATCGCGGACCTTCGATATCAGCCGGTGGTAGGAAGCAATCTCCGCGATCTTTTCTTCGAGATAACGTGGAGCCTTGCGCTTGCTGCGGGCCTCACCACCAAATATGCCGCTGGCAACCGCGTCTATGCCGACAACGGAATTTTCGAGAATCTCGGCGGTGCGATCGACAATGGTTTCCAGAAGCTTCAGCAAAAGAGCAGCACCACTGCGCATCTCATGCGGCACCCGCGTGATCGCAGCGATGAAGAGATTGAAGGACTTCGGTTCGGCGTAACGGATGGTCACGAGACGATTACCAACCAGGATGAAAGCCACATCGGTCAGCTGTGGATTGGACGAGTCTGCATTCCAGACCAGCGAGCCTGTCATGAAGACATTGCCATCTTCCGTGTAGAGACGGCTGGAAGGTTCGATGTCCTTGAGATCTTCGCGCGTGGGCAGCTCGGTGCCGAGCAGTGCCTCGACACGTCTTTCCTCGTCGCGACCCGGGTTGATGAGGTCGATCCAGACAATATCGTCCGAAATCTGCGTAACCGCTTGGTCCGCCGACAGGCTGATTGCCTCGCAATTCGAGCGATAGGCTTTGATCAATCAGTTTCTCCGTCCGCGGCATCGTTCTGTGCCCGGGTGCTGGTCTAACACATCATGCGCGGCTCCCGCAAACGCATGAAAATGCCTGCGGTTCAAATGGCGTGGGCCTATGCTCCCAATATCAGGGAGAATCAAGCGATATTTTCCCAGGCCATCCTTCCACTATGGCCTTCTACCTCGCCAGCGAAAGAAAAAAACGAGATAAAACAGAATATTGAGCGGATTTTTACTACGCTTCCGCAATGTCAATCCACCGTAATGAACGATAGATATGCGGTGAGCGCATTGATTGATCGGCTTAATCTTCAGTATCGCCAGACGTGTTATTCGAATACGATTTTAGGTGCTGGCTTGAGGGTACCTGCGCCAACCTGGCTCCAGACCCTGTGAGCAATGTCTTTATATATAGCAGCCTGTGGGCCATCCGGTTCTGCAACGACGACCGGGGTACCGAGGTCCGAAAGCTCTCGGATGGACATTGTGAGCGGTACTTCGCCAAGGAATGGAACACCGATCCGCCCGGCCTCCGCCCGCGCACCGCCATGGCCGAATATATCGTATCGTTTTCCGGTATCGGGCGCGATGAAGTAGCTCATGTTTTCCACCACACCCAGAAGCGGTACTTCTACCTTGCGGAACATGGTGATGCCCTTGCGCGCATCGATCAGCGCCAGATCCTGCGGTGTGGAGACGATGACGGCACCGGCAAGCGGCACCTGCTGGGCGATGGTCAGCTGCGCGTCGCCCGTTCCCGGCGGCATATCCAACACCAGCACGTCGAGTTCACCCCAGGCGACCTCGCGCAGCATCTGCATCAGGGCCGATTGAACCATCGGACCGCGCCAGATCATGGCCGCTTCCTCATCGACGAGGAAACCCATGGACATGACCTTCAACCCATAATTTTCCATGGGCATGATGACGCGCCCCTCGCCCTGTTCGGGCCGACCGGAAAGCTTGAGCAGGCGTGGCAGGGACGGACCGTAGATATCCGCATCGAGGATGCCGACCTTAAGACCTAGTGACTGGAGACCAAGCGCGAGATTGACGGCCGTGGTCGACTTGCCGACCCCGCCCTTGCCGGATGCAACAGCGATAATGGCACCGATGCCAGGAACACCGGCCTTGGCGCGGGGCTGTCCCGCATGGCCTGCGGGTGCTGCCGCGGCTGGCTTCGGTGGGGGCGGCGCGGAAGCCGGACCCGGCTTTCGGTCCGCCGTCAGCGCTACCATCGCTGCGGTAATTCCGGGAACCCCGAGCGCTGCCTTTTCGGCAGCGAGCCGCAGCGGTTCCATCTCGTTGGCCTTTTCGGCTGGCACCGTGAGAGAGAAGAAAGCCTTGCCGTCGCTGATGAAAATCTCGGACACCATGCGCAGGCTGACGATGTCATTTTCGCTGCCGGGATAGATCACGCTTTTCAGCGCTTGCTCGACCTGCTTCTTATCCACCTGTGCCATGCTCATTCTACCCCGATGCGTGTCTTACATGAGGTTAGATAAAGAAGCCCGTGCGCTTCGCCAATCATAAAGAGCAAACTTCACGGGTCGCATTCAGCTTTCATCGTAATTTTCGAGCTTTTCGGGATCGAAAATCTTTCCATCGAAGAAAGCATCAGGCCCAAGAAGCAGGCTGGAGCGGGACGCGCCGACATGGACCGGCACATGCAGGGTTCCCTCGAGTTTCATATTGGCTGAAGGCACCGGCGCGAAAATGGGGCGCATGGCGGACCGGAATATATCCGGGCGGTAGGCCTGCGACGCTGCCTCATAGGCGCTCACATCAGTCAAATAGTCGGCGTGACAATCGCCCCAGCGGATCATCTGGTTGAAAAACCAGAGCGCCTGACTTTGCCAAGGGAAGTTGGCGGCACCTCCACTCGTCGCAAAAAAGCGTGGGCATTCAATCAGACGGCTGGGCGAGTGTGGGATGAAGCCGGTCAGCGCTGGAAGGACCAGATCACCCTCGGTCGCCAGATATTGCGGGGCGGCAAGCAGACCCGCCAGTTCTTCGATATTTCCCTGCGCGGCGCACCATTCGCCCGCGTGATAAAGCGCCCGCAGCAGTGCGTGCAACGTCGCTTCGTTGTCAGCGATCCAGCCGCGAGACACGGCAAGCACCTTTTCCGGCGCGTTTTGCCAGATGTGGGACTTGGTGGTGACGACGCGACCGCTATCTCTCAACGCCACGGCGCTTCCATAGGGTTCGGCGACATAGAAACCGTCGATCACACCTTCTGCCAGAAGACCGGGCATGTCGGCAGGCGCGGTTTCGATGATCGTGACATCCCGTGGAGACAGCAGGCGCGCGCTCGCCAGCAGATACCGAAGCTCATAAACGGAGGGCGAAAAGACATGCTCTATGGCGAATGTCAGAGGCGGTAGCTCTGCGGCATTGCGTGCCAGCGCAACGCGCGAAAGCGCCCGCGAAACCGATCCGGCATCGGGAATTTTCATGCCCTGTTCAAAAAGGTCGTCGTGGAGGATTTGCGAAACCGCCAGCACCGCGCCGCCGGTGGAAAGCACGAAGGGGCTGACCAAATCCCCTGGCTCTTCCAGCAAACCGAGCGCTGACGCAACCGGCAGCGACGCGGGCAGATGCGCACCATTCAACCCCTCATCTGCCCAGTCGGACATGATTTCCTGAGCGGAATTTTTTCTGATGAGTTCGAGACCAATGCCCTCGTCGGCAGCAAAACCTTTTTCAAGGGCGACAACGAGGATCGCACAATCAACCGTAGGAGAAAAAGCTGCCTTGAAGCGCCTCGAACCTATCAAATGCGTCTCCTGTGCCGTGAGCGTCTACAGAATCGCTCACACATCGCAAGATAACAACAGGAAAAAGAAAATATCCCTATTTTATGAGACCTATACGCAAAGCCTTTGCGACCGCCTGTGTCCTGTTGACCGTGTCGAGCTTTTTGGTCGCCCTGTTGAGATAATGATTTACCGTGTGTTCCGACAGGATCAGGATTTCCGCGATCTCGGCGCTGGTCTTGCCAGCCGAGGTCCAGTTGAGACAGTCGATCTCCCGGTCCGTCAGCGTTTCGGGAATCCGCGCATCCAGACTGCGGACATGGGCAAGCCTGCCATACACATTTGCCGAAATGTAAAAGAGCTCAGCCATTTCCATCGGTGAAAAATCGGATCTCGTGCCGGCGAAGGAGACTGCCCCACGCAAGCCGGTTGCGTCCTGCACCGGACACCAGATCGAGTTCAACATTTCGAACCGCCCGAAGAGATCGGTGATTTTTTCAGCGGTCTTGTCCGAATGCCCCTCGGTCAGAAATTCTTTATTGGCGATGAAGGGCGCGCAAGAGCGTTTCAACTCTCGCAGGACGTTGCTGCCAGCCAGCAGAGAATCATGATCGTATTGATGCAGCATTTCAGCCGGCCAGTTGGTGATGACCGTGTATTCCGAAAGTTCCAGCGCCATATGTGGCGGCAGGTTGACGACCATGAAGGCCTTCATGCCCCAGCTTTCGGTAACCCTCTTTAAAAAACGAAAGATGTCGAACTGTGTCAGCAGGGTGTTCAATTCCTGCACGCATTCCACGCCCAGCGGCGTGGAGTCGTTAATCTCGGGCTTTAGCATTGGGAGTTGTCTTTGCAGTTCAACATAAAAATTAATGAAGGTTTCAATAGGTAAATTCAGTGAGGCTATACTTACCTACTTGTAGCTTTTATGCAAACAGGTTGATGAAAATGGCAACCGCAATCAGTACCTGTATCCGTCCTATTTTAAATTCGCGTGATCACTTTTTCTTTACCCCGCGGAAGGCGGCAACCGAAGCTCAAGATCGCTCGAAATCGCTGCTGCCGTTTCCCGTAGCAATGGTGCCCAATTCTCCAAACGCTCGCGGGTCAGACGATAGGCTGGGCCGGTGACGGATATTGCTGCCGTGAAATCATGCCGGTCGAAAAATACTGGAA
This sequence comes from Agrobacterium larrymoorei, assembly GCF_013322225.1. Taxonomy (GTDB): domain Bacteria; phylum Pseudomonadota; class Alphaproteobacteria; order Rhizobiales; family Rhizobiaceae; genus Agrobacterium; species Agrobacterium larrymoorei_A. Next base: position 4,234 of record NZ_JAAMFB010000006.1, on the reverse strand, counting down.
CGGCGATGCACTGTATCCCGATCTCATGCTCCTCAAGATCGCATGCATAGCCGAGACGCCTGATCGTGCTGACCTCTCTCATCAGATGCTCACCGTCAGTAATAGTGTTGGCGGTGAAGGACTGAAATCCTATGGACTGGACAGTCGCAGCCAGTTTTTCATCCGAAAGCAGCGATAGTGCCGCCTTGCCAATTCCAGTACAGTACACAGGCGACATGCGTCCGATCTGGGAGTGCATTCTGACCGCATGTTTTCCATCGATCTTGTCGAGATAGATCACCTCTGCGCCTCGCAACACGCCAAGATGAACGGATTCCTCCGTCTGCGCGTGGAGATGTTTGAGATGGGGCGCGGCAACCGAACGCAAGTCGTTGCTGCTCCATGCTCGGGCCGCGAATGTCAGCAACCGGACGCCAGCAACATAGGTCTGGTCACCCTTCTGCTCCAGAAGCCCCTCTTCCACCAGATGCGACAACTGTCTGTGCAGAGAGCCGCGCGGCTGACCCGTCTTCTGTAGAATATCGGTGAAGCGCAGCGGTTCCGACGACATGACGACGATTTCAAGCAGCGCGACTGCTTTACCAACGGTGCCGGTGCTCCCGGCTGTTTCCTGGCTATGGCGCAAGAGTTTTCCTGTTCTGATGGTGTCGGCGCTTGACAGGAGCGCGACGTAAAAGCAATTATTCCATTAAATAAAACTTAGTTCCAAATAATGGAACTTGCAACCTTGATGTGGCGGATGATGGTCGACGGTCGACAGCCCAGTGAATTCGACGCGAAAGGCGTTTTGATAACAGGGGGCGGTTCGGGGATCGGTGCTTCGCTCGTCGAGGCTTTTTGCCTTCATGGCGCACATGTTGCCTTCATCGACATAGACGAAAAAGCGAGCGAACATCTCGTCGATCGACTTACAGCAGACGGTCTGCGCGCGCCCACCTTCGTCAAGGCCGACCTTCGGGATCAGCACCAACTTCAGTCAGCCGTGGAGGCAGCAGCTCAGGCAACGGGCGGGATAAAGGTTCTCGTCAACAACGCTGCCTGGGATGACAGGCATGACATCGGTGGCGTGACCAGCGAATACTGGGATGCCAACCATGCGGTCAACCTGAAGCAGGTTTTCTTCGTCACGCAGGCTGCACTGCCCTATTTACGGCAGGAGACGGCGGCTTCCATCGTCAATTTCTCGTCCATTGCCTATATGTTGAACATGGGCGATCTTCCTGCTTATGCAGCGGCAAAGGCAGGCATCATCGGCCTGACCAAAAGCCTCGCGGGCAAACTCGGGCCGGAAAAGATCCGCGTAAACGCGATTTTGCCTGGCATGATCGTCACCGAGCGCCAGAAACAACTTTGGCTGACGGAACAATCGATTGCCGATACGGTCAACAGACAATGCCTCAAACGCGCCTTGACCGGCGATGATCTGGTCGGCCCGTGCCTCTTTTTGGCGTCCAGCGCCTCAACCGCAATGACGGCACAAACAATGATCATCGATGGAGGTCTTTTATAATGTCGCAAGCCGCATTCGTCGCCGTGGACTGGGGAACGACCAGTTTCCGGCTCTGGCTGATCAGCAAATCCGGCGAGGTTCTCGGTGAACGTCGCAGTTCGGAAGGCATGACCACAGCCATGCGGACGGGCTTTGCCGAAGTGCTTGCCTCTCACCTGTCAGCGCTTTCCGCTCCCTCCGGTCTGCCCGTGGTCGTCTGCGGCATGGCCGGTGCGCGGCAGGGCTGGGTCGAGGCGGGTTACGTCGACGTTCCCGCCAATCTTTCTCGGGTGCTGGAAGCGGCGACCCGCGTTCCTCACCAGCAGGATGACGTTCGTATCCTGCCCGGTCTGGCACAGCGGACGGAGGATGCCCCGGATGTGATGCGCGGCGAAGAAACGCAATTGCTCGGCGCACTTTCGGACAACTATCGTTCCGGCCACCAGCTCGTCTGCATGCCAGGTACCCATTCCAAATGGGTGCGCGTACAGGACTTCAGCGTCACCGGATTTTCGACCTTCATGACGGGGGAGCTGTTCGAGGTAATCTCGAAGCACTCGATCCTTTCCCACGCCATTGCGGAGGCAGGAAACTTTGCGGGCGATCTACCTTCGTTCCGCAATGCCGTTGCCGATGCCTACCGCAATCCGCAGATGGCGACCAACCGCTTTTTCACCCTCCGTTCCGGGCAACTCCTCCACGGCCTTTCCGCGACAGATGCCAAGGCCAGGCTTTCCGGCACCTTGATCGGCCTGGAAATCGCAGGGGCGCATACCAGCGCGCCGAAGGAATCGGCGGTGATACTGATCGGCTCCGGTGGCCTTGGTGAACTCTACAAGGCTGCTTTCGACACGCTTTCCATTGAATTTACAACCATCGACGCCGATGATGCCGTTCGCCGGGGCTTGAGCGCCGCCGCAACGGCCATCTGGCCTTGAGGAGACTGAAAGACCATGCGCATTCCCTTCCCTCCCATGAAATACCCACTGGTCGCCATTCTGCGCGGCATCAAGCCTGAAGAGACGGAAGGTGTTGTCAGCGCCCTTCTGGAAAGCGGCCTTCGCGCCATCGAAATTCCGCTGAATTCGCCAGATCCGTTTCGCTCAATCGAAATCGCCGCCAAGTTCGCTCCTGCCGATGCCCTTATCGGCGCGGGTACGGTGCTTTCGGTGGAAGACGTTCAGAAACTCGATGACGTCGGCGGCAAGCTGATGGTCAGCCCGAACGTGGATGTCGAGGTCATCACGGCGGCGCGTGAAAAAGGCATGGTCACGCTGCCGGGCGTTCTGACGCCGACCGAGGGATTGCTCGCGCTGAAAGCCGGTGCGACTGGCCTGAAGTTCTTCCCCGCCAGCGTGCTTGGACCATCCGGCATAAGCGCCATCCGCGCCATCCTGCCGAAGGATACGATGGTCGCAGCCGTTGGCGGCGTTTCCGACAAAAACTTCGGGGACTATACAAGCGTCGGCATCACCGCATTCGGTCTCGGCACCAGCCTTTACAAGCCCGGCATGACCGCAAGCGAAGCAGGTGAACGCGCTGAAGTCACCATCAGGGCATATGACGCCGCTATTGGAGGATAAGCATGGTCAAGGTTCATGAATTTGCAGGCAGTGTTCTCGACAACACGCAGTTGATGCTGGGTGAAGGTCCGAGTTTCGATCCCATCACCGGTACGGCGTGGTGGCTCAACATTCTCGAAAAAGAGCTGCATGAACTCGACATTGTTTCGGGCAAGAAGACTGTGTTCGATCTGCCCTTCATGGCAAGCGTCGTTGCTCGCATCGATGACCGGCAGCAACTGATCGCCTCGGAAGACGGCCTCTTTATTCGCGACCGCTCTACCGGCGAACTGACGCTGCACGCGGATTTCGAGCCGGGCAAACCGGGCAATCGCTCTAACGACGGCCGGATGCATCAGAGCGGCGCATTGTGGATCGGCACCATGGGCAAGAAGGCGGAGGATGGCGCGGGCGCGATCTATCATGTTGCCAGAGGCGTGATCACAAAGCTGTTCGACAATATCAGCATCTCCAACTCCATCTGCTTTTCACCCGATGGTGCGACCGCCTACTATGTCGATACGCGCGTGAACTGGCTGATGAAGGTGGCCGTCGATCCGCAGACGGGCCTGCCCACTGGCGCGCCAGGCATTCTGGTCGATGCGCACGGCCAGGATGGCGGCATCGACGGTTCGGTCTGCGATGCGCAGGGCCACATCTGGAATGCCCGCTGGGGTCAGGGCGCGGTCGACCGCTACTCACCTGATGGCCAGCATATCGAGCGCTACAAACTGCCCGCAGGCCAGACCACCTGCCCCGCATTCGTTGGCCCTAACGCGAACCGGCTTCTCGTTACATCCGCCTGCGAAGGCCTTGATGCAGAGGAAATCGCATCCAATCCGCTCCATGGCGCCACGTTCGATCTTGGCATCACGGTCAGCGGCGTGTTGGATGCGGCTTATCGGGTGTGATGAGATTGGCGAGAAGGAAGCCGCCATATCAAATCGTGACGTAACAAAGCGATCAGAAATGTCACCATTTGTCGCGAAGTGACAAGCAATCCCTACCAACGTCATCCTAGGGCTTGTCCCTAGGATCTAATCACGCTTCTGCGGATGCAACGTAGCAGATCCTCGGGACAAGCCCGAGGATTGTTTGTTGTTCTGAGGTTATTGTCGGTGCGGGACTGCGGGCCCTTCACAGCCCGCAGTCCCGGCGACAGGCGACCGTCCGAGGATTGGGA
>NZ_JAAMFB010000012.1 GCF_013322225.1 Agrobacterium larrymoorei | reverse complement strand
CGCCACTTGGCCACAGTCTTCTGATTGATCCCGTAGCGCTTTGACAGAGCCCTCAGGCTCTCTTGACTATTTTGTATTGCTCGACGGATTGCCTCCGTCATCGTGGCGCTGCCGTGCAGAATTTGTCCCATAGTGCATCCCTCCAAGCTTGGGAAAATAATGCACCATCAAAGTCCGGGATCAAACACCTAGGCATTGAATGCTTTAGTAATGCCAGCGGACCGCTGGCATTACTGCCTCCGCATGTCGCAGTAAGCAGATATGGCGGCGATCGCGAGGAAGCGGAGAATGCGCTGTTAAGAGTTTTTCTCCTAACGAACAAGGGACTCGCTCACAGCACCTCAGACATGATCGACGATCCAACAGATTTCGACCTTATCGAGATAGCAAGTCGTGGCGTGCCATCTCTCATGCAAAGCTACTTTTATACGCCGATGGGCTTACCTCAGCCACACCTGCGAATTTCAGTGCGCGACCGGGAGTGATGTGTTTAGATGGACTAGATATTCTGATGCTAGCTCGAAATCCCAACGCAAAAATCACCGATTCCAGATGGGGAGTGCTTCATCTTCAGCTGCTGTTAGCTTGCCTCAATCATCGCAGAAAAGCGAAATGAGCGAGCAAACCAATGACTAGTCTCTTCATCGACCTGTGGTTGGCTCGGGCACCAGTACCGATGAAGGTCTCGGGCGTCTGCTTGGCCCTATCTGAATCGCGGTATTTATGACTTGGCTTTTGTTCTGATGAAGCACCATTTCAGAAAACAAAGGCTGGAAATCCACCTGGAATCGCGGGACAACACATCTTCAAAACAGGAGTGCCATGATGTCCGCAACAGTTATCCCCGCCCCTCAGCCCGTTCTTTTGCCCGTCGAAGGCACGGACGACACCTTTCCTGTACGGCGGGTGTATTGTGTAGGGCGTAACTATGCGGATCACGCCATCGAAATGGGGCATGACCCCTCACGCGAACCACCCTTCTTCTTTCAGAAAAATCCCGACAACTTGCTTCCCGCGGGCAATGATTTTCCCTATCCGCCACTTTCCTCCAATGTCCACTTTGAAGTGGAATGCGTCGTTGCGTTGAAGAGTGGTGGCTCGAATATTGCGGTAGAAACGGCTCTGGATCATGTGTGGGGATATGGCGTCGGCATCGACATGACACGCCGCGACATGCAGGATGTGTTGAAGAAGATGGGACGTTCCTGGGAAAGCGCCAAGGCGTTCGAGTTTTCCGCTCCGATTTCGCCACTCATCCCGGCGTCAAGGATCGGCCATCCGGCCAAGGGCTCGGTGTGGCTGGAGGTTAATGGGGACCGTAAACAGTCGGGCGATCTCGACCAGATGATCTGGAAGACGGCGGAAATCATCGCGGAGCTTTCCAAGCTATTCACACTCGCGCCCGGAGACGTGATCATGACCGGCACGCCTGCAGGCGTAGGTCCGGTCATTTCGGGCGACGTCATGACGTGCGGCGTGGACGGCGTTGGAACACTGACCGTCAAGGTCGCGTGATAACGCCACCTTTTGGAGGAAGCATATGCCGATTTACAGCCTCGGTGAGAGGGTGCCCAACACGCCCTCTCCAGATCGATACTGGGTCGCTCCGGATGCGAATGTCATTGGCTCGGTCACACTTGGAGAAGATGTCGGCATTTGGTTTGGTGCGACATTACGTGGTGATAATGAACCGATCAGCGTCGGTCGTGGAAGCAACATTCAGGAAGGCGTAATGGTTCATAGCGATCCAGGCTTCCCGGCGACCATCGGAGAACATTGCACCATAGGTCATCACGCCATTATCCATGGCTGCACCATCGGAGACAACTCGCTGATAGGCATGGGCGCGACCGTTCTCAACGGCGCCAGGATCGGCCGGAACTGCCTCATAGGGGCGAATGCTCTGGTGACGGAAGGCAAGGAGTTTCCCGACAATTCGCTGATCGTCGGCTCCCCTGCCCGCGCAATCCGCACGCTGGATGAGCAGGCAGTGGAAGGTCTCAAAAAATCAGCCGAGAAATATGTCCAGAACTGGAAGCGGTTTGCGAAAGAATTGAAGCTGGTCTGATTAGGCAGCGCAGGCTTCGCACAGGCCACGGATTTCTATCGTGGTCTTCTCCGCTTTGAATTTTTGCGCCTTCACCCAGTCACCGAGCCGGTGGTCGATTTCGTGGTCGTGAAATTCGGTCACTTGGCCGCAGGCATTGCAGATTGCGAAAGCCACCGTGCCGTGGTGATGGGTGCAGCAATCCGCGCTGGTGTGCGAGCAGGCGACGAAAGCGTTGAGGCTTTCGAGGCGATGAACCAGGCCGAACTCCATCAGTTTTTCAAGTGCGCGATAAACCTGCAAGGGCGCGCGGAACCCGCTGTCACGTAACTTGTCGAGAATGACATAGGCGCTGAGTGGCGCTTGCGAGTGTGAAAGCGCATCGTAAACAAGCGACTGATTGCGGGTAAGCGTTTTCGTATTCATTAGCGGGCTCCCTGCTCCGCCCTACGCGAGCGACCCGGCATAGGCAAGAGACTCAAGACAAAAAGCAAGACGGCGGCCACGACGATCGACGGTCCGGACGGCGTATCGTATTGCAGCGATCCCATCAGCCCCCCGATGACGGCAAGTGCGCCGATGAGCGAGGCCAGTACCGCCATGATTTCCGGCGTTGACGAAAAGCGTCTGGCCGTCGCCGCCGGGATGATCAGCAGTGACGTAATCAACATGATGCCGACGATTTTCATGGCAATGGCGATAACCAGCGCCATCAGCAGCATAAAAAGCAGCTTGGAGCGTTCCGGCCGCAAGCCCTCCGCCTCTGCAAGTTCCGCGTTAACGGTGGAGGCAAGTAAAGGCTTCCAGAGATAGACGATTGCGAAGACAACCAGCACGCCGCCGCCCCACACCATCTGGATATCCGAAACCGAAACCGCAAGGATGTCACCAAACAGAAAGGCGACGAGATCGATGCGCACCCAGGTCATAAAGGCGACGATGACAAGCCCGAATGCGAGCGCAGAATGAGACAGGATGCCCAAAAGCGCATCGGCGGACAGTGCCTGTCTGCGCTGCAAGAAAAGCAGAAGAAGCGAAACGGCCGCAGCAACGACGAAAACGCTCACGATGAGGTTCAACTGAAGCAGCAACGAAAGTGCAACGCCAAGAAGGGCTGAATGCGCCATCGTGTCCCCGAAATAGGCCATGCGCCGCCAGACGACGAAACAGCCGAGCGGCCCGGCAGTCAACGCTACGCCGACGCCCGCGAAAATCGCTCGGATAAAGAAGTCATCAAACATGTTTTACTCCGGGCGCATGCTGTTTCTCACCATCTCCGTGGTGATGGCCACAGCCGCAGGCATCATCCTCATGCCCGTCATGATGATGTTCATGATCGTGATCGTGGTCGTGATGATACCCGTCTTCAGGATGGCAGTGGTCGGTTACCGACCCATCGGAATGCATGACCCGACCGTCCGGTAGATGGGTATGATCGTGGTGGTGACTGTAAACAGCAAGGCCGCGTGCAGCGCCTCCGCCGAAAAGCTTCATGTATTCCGGGCTCTGGCTGACCGCCTGTGGCGTGCCGCGGCAGCAAACATGTCCGTTCAGGCAGATGACGGTGTCCGTTTCAGCCATCACCACATGAAGATCGTGGGAGATGAGCAGAATGCCGCATCCAGTAGCGTTGCGGATGGTCTTGATGAGATCGTACAAGGCGATCTCGCCGGAGAAATCGACGCCCTGAACCGGCTCATCCAGAACCAGGAGATCGGGCTTGCGTGCGATAGCGCGCGCCAGCAGCGCTCTTTGAAATTCGCCGCCTGACAGATGCTGTACTTCCGCTTTCGCGAGATGGGCAATGCCGGTTGCATTCAGTGCGGCATCGATCTCACGGGCAGGCAGCGGGCCGGTCAGTGTCATCAGCCGCCAGATAGTCAAAGGCATTGTCCAGTCCACTGAAAGCTTTTGCGGGACATAGCCAACTTTCAATCCGGTGAGACGCGAAACAGCACCCTCATCCGGCTTCATCACACCGATTGCCATCTTGGCACTGGTGGATTTCCCCGAACCATTGGGACCGATCAGGGTAACGATCTCGCCACGGCGGACGGAAAAGTCCACGCCCCGCACGAGCCAGCGCCCGCTGCGCCTTACGCCGGCACCTGACAAGGAAACGAGATTTTCATCACCTTTGGTCGGAGAATGAAGCATGTGTTTTTCCGATTGAAGCTGTTGCACAAGGCTATCGCATACGTTATAGCGTAACGCAACTTATGTAATAACATTACATTCAATTAACAAGTGGAGCATACCGCATGAAAACCTTCGCCACGCTTCTTCTCGCCTCCGCTGCGATGATAGCCTCTTCAAACGCAATGGCGTCTCCCAATGTGGTTGTTTCCATCAAGCCGATCCACTCGCTGGTGGCCGCCATCATGCAAGGGGTTGGAGAGCCGCAACTCATCGTCGATGGCGGAGCGTCCCCGCACACCTACAATCTGAAACCCTCCAACGCGAAGGCCATCGAAGGTGCAGATGTTGTGTTTTGGGTTGGCGATGGGCTGGAAAAGTTTCTTGAAAAGCCGCTTGAGACGCTTGGCAGCAAGGCGACTGTCGTTGAACTGGATGGTGCGCCCGGGCTGGAAAAGCTGAAATTCCGTGAAGGCGGACCATTCGAAGCCCATGACCATGGCGAGCATGAGGGACACGACCATGGTGGCGAAGAGCAGGCCCATAAGCGGGAACACAGCCATGACCATGCTCACGAAGGTCATGATCATGACGAGGGTGAGTATGATATGCATCTTTGGTTGGACCCTCAGAATGCCAAGGCGATGGCGACTGAGATCGAGAAGACGCTGCTGGCTGCCGATCCCGCCAACGCTCAGTCCTATCAGGACAACACCAAAAAACTGATGGAGCGTCTTGACGCCCTTGATAAGGAAATTGCCGAAACGGTTGCTCCGATAAAGGACAAGCCTTTCGTGGTGTTTCACGATGCCTATCAGTATTTCGAGCATCGTTACGCTGTGAAGACCGCGGGCTCGATCACCGTCAGCCCTGAAAACATGCCCGGTGCTGATCGTGTGAAGCAGATCCATACGAAGGTAGAAGAACTGAACGCCACATGCGTCTTTGCAGAGCCGCAGTTCGAGCCGAAACTCGTCAACGTCGTCATTCAGGGAACACAGGCGAAGTCCGGTACTCTGGACCCCGAAGCAGGAACGCTTGAAGCAGGGCCTGAACTTTACTTCAAGCTTATGCGCGGTATCGCACAGTCGCTTAAAAACTGCCTGTCATAAACAGTACTGAAACGTGAAAGGCGGCGATGCTGCCTTTCTTTTTTGCCTATTGATGTAATAATATAACAATGAGGTTATCATGAAACGGAAGTTGCCAGTCACCGTCCTGTCCGGCTTTCTTGGCGCAGGAAAGACAACGCTGCTCAACCATATTTTGAGTAATCGCGAAGGGTTACGCGTCGCCGTTATCGTGAACGACATGAGCGAAGTGAATATAGATGCGGCATTGGTGCGCGATGGAGGCGCCAACCTCTCCCGCACACAAGAGCAGCTCGTGGAGATGACCAATGGCTGCATCTGTTGCACGCTCCGGGACGACCTTCTGAATGAGGTGCGGCAACTGGCCGAGCAGGACCGCTTCGATTATCTTCTGATCGAGTCAACGGGTATTGCCGAACCCCTGCCCGTCGCAGCCACCTTCGATTTCCGCGATGAAACAGGATTTAGCCTTTCGGATATTGCCCGGCTCGATACCATGGTGACCGTCGTTGATTGCGCCAATCTCCTCAAAGACTACGGTTCTGCGGATTTTCTAGCGGATCGCGGTGAAACAGCAGGCGCTGGTGACAACCGGACGCTGGTCGATCTACTGGTAGAGCAGATCGAGTTTGCCGATGTCGTTGTGCTTAACAAGGTATCCCATGCGACACCGGCGGAACGGGATGCCGCGCACAAAATCATTGTCGGTTTAAATCCGGACGCCAGAGTGATCGAAGCGGATTTTAGCAAGGTCGAGCTAAAGCATGTGCTGGGAACGGGACTGTTCGATACGGCGAAAGCTGAAACGCATCCTTTGTGGTTCAAGGAATTGCACGGTTTCAAGGACCATATTTCGGAAACCGATGAATACGGTATCCGCTCTTTCGTGTACCGCGCCAAACAGCCGTTCGATCCGGCGCGCTTGCACGCGTTCATCAATCGTGATTGGCCGGGTGTGATCCGTGCGAAAGGCTTTTTCTGGCTGGCGACGAGACCTGACCATGTCGGAGAAATAAGCCAGGCGGGCGCATTTGTAAAAACCGGCAAAATGGGTCTCTGGTGGTCTTCTGTTCCCAAGAAACATTGGCCCGACGACCCCGTATTTGAACGGACGCTTGCGCCCTATCTGGATAAGGTGTGGGGAGATCGCCGTCAGGAAATCGTCTTCATAGGCGCGGACCCAATGAGCGAAGCAGCCATACGCGCGGAACTCAATGCGTGCCTTGTGAACGCAACCAATTTCAGACCTTCCGACTGGAGCGCGCTTGCTGATCCTTTTCCTGATTGGAGCGTCAGGGCAGCTTAATAAATTGGCGGGTGACTGCGTGGTACCCGCCAATCGGATTTAAATGCTTATCGAGCAGCGGCAAGTCCAACGATGAGGCCGCTGACGGCGTTGATCAGCAGGAACTGGTTGTCGACGCGTACCCAACGCTCGTTACGGCGTGGCTCCCGCAGGTTAAAACGGCGATACTCACGGCGGTCAATGAAGTGACGGCGCTCGGCGGCCGACAGGCGTTGACCTCGATCCCAGCGATGCTTTTTGACGATGACCTTTTTCGTCGTAATCGTTCTCTCGGTCACCCGTCCACGGTCATGTCCATAATCGTGGCGGCTTTGCGCCTGTGCCATCGGTGCGGCAAGAATGGTGGCGGCTAGAAAGACGGTTACAAGCTTTTTCATTGTGTTTCCTCTGCATTTCGATGCGCTGAAGATAGCGTTCCGAAGATGAATGGAAAGTGAAGCTTCTAATTACAAATCCGTAATGTTTATGATAACTTACATCGCGATATTAATGTGTAAAAACACTAAAAAGTAGCTTGGGATAGGAATGGCGCCGCCTGAAAAAGCCTTCAGGCGGCGCCTTCGATTATTTTTTCAGCTCAGCGGATTTTGCCCATAGATTGATATCCGCATCTTGGGCGAAACGGTCTATCTCAGCCAGCTCTTCCACTGTGAAGTCAGGCTTGTCGAGCGCTTTCACGCAGTCTTCCACCTGTTCAGGGCGGCTTGCTCCGATAAGCGCGGTGGTAATGCGACCTTCGCGCAGAACCCAGGCGATAGCCATCTGTGCCAAAGTCTGCCCACGTCTTTCCGCAATGGCGTTCAGGCCGCGAATGTTTTCGATATTGCGCTCATTCAGAAAAGCGGGGTTCAGAGACTTGCCCTGGCTGGCACGGCTCGCATCAGGCACGCCGCCAAGATACTTCGTGGTCAACATGCCCTGAGCCAGCGGCGAGAATACGATGGAGCCGATACCAAGTTCTTCCAACGTATCAACCAACCCGTCTTCCTCGATCCAGCGATTGATCATGGAATAGCTGGGCTGGTGAATGATGCAGGGTGTACCCAAGTCTTTAAGGATAGCCGCCGCTTCGCGGGTGCGCTGCGAGTTATAGGACGAAATGCCGACATAAAGCGCCCTGCCCGAACGGACGATATGATCAAGCGCACCGCACGTTTCCTCCAGCGGAGTATCCGGGTCGAAGCGGTGCGAATAGAAGATATCGACGTAGTCCAGTCCCATGCGCTTGAGGCTCTGGTCACAGGAAGAGATCAGATATTTGCGGCTGCCCCACTCTCCATACGGTCCCGGCCACATATTGTAGCCAGCCTTGGAGGAGATGATAAGCTCGTCACGATATCCAGCGAAATCGGTTCTCAGGATTTCACCGAAAGCGGTCTCGGCGCTGCCGGGTGGTGGACCGTAATTATTGGCGAGATCGAAGTGGGTGATGCCGAGATCAAAAGCCTTGCGGCAAATCTCTTGTTTCGTCCTGTGTGAGAAATCGTTTCCGAAATTGTGCCATAGGCCGAGAGAAATGGCAGGCAATTTAAGGCCCGAATGGCCGCAGTGATTATATTTCATGGAAGCGTAGCGGTTTTCCGCCGGTTGCCAGGCCATGGATGGTCCTCCCTAGATCGATTGGAAACCCGCCGAAGAACACGGCGAGCTATGTATATTGGTGAAAGCTTAAAGAGACAGCTTCCCGCTTTCAACCTTGCGACTGCGATGAATAGAGATCAAACAGCCGAAATGAAGGTTTTCCAGTGCTGAGGCGCTCACTTGGGGAGAATACGATACGCTTGGTCTCACCTGCCGTCAGATCGAAAAGGTTGTCGGAATATCGACCCGGAACGTCCGCCTCTATCATAACGAAAAGCGCAAGACCGTCTGAACGGATTTCGACTTCGAACTGCCCGTCATCCAGCGTTTTGACCGAATGCTCCAGCCCGGAGGCCTGCAAATCCAGAGCCTTGTATGTGTCGCGGACGTGATGCCCCTCACCCGTCATGCCATTGGAAGAAATGAAGTTCCAGGAGAGTATCGCACCATCGGGAAGCTGATCCAACGACACCTCCGTCAGTTGCTTAGCCGCGTCCGGTCCGCAGGCGCCATTGGCTGATTTCAGTGGAACACGCGTTCCATCCATGCTCAGCGCAAAGATGTTCATGTCGATCTCAACGTCTTCTGCTGTATCGTTGACCATCGAAAACCGGACAACGCGTCCGTCTTCCGAAGGGATCGCAGACACGGAAACGGGCTGAAAAAATCGACGGGCAGAATAATGCAGCGCTTTCCAGCTGCCGCCGTAATCGAGGCTGGACCAAGATGCGACGGGCCAAGTGTCGTTCAATTGCCAATATAGCGTGCCCATGCAGTGGGGCTTGAGCGACCGCCAGTATTCCACAGCCGTCTTGATGGCCAGGGCTTGCTGCACCTGACTGACGTAGACGAAATTTGCGAAATCCTTGGGGAAGCGGAAGTAGCGGAACATGGTGCCCGCGATACGCTCGTTCCCGCCCGCGTTCTTTTGGTGAAGCTCGATCACCGGTGAGGAGATGTTCATATCCTTCTCGTCCGCATAGGTGCGGATCACCGGCATAGATGTATAGGACTGAAATCCGAATTCGGAGCAGAAGCGGGGCTTCACGCTTCGGTAATTGTCGAATGACTTGTTCTCATGCCATACGGACCAATAGTGCATATCGCCAGAACCATCGGCGTGCCACGCATCCCCGTAGTCCAGATAACCAGATGCCGGACTGGATGGCCACCATATGGCGGATGGAGCGGCCTTCTTCAGTGCCTTTTCGATCGTGCGGTTCAACCGGTCATAAGCGACAAGGTAGCGGTCGCGATTATGACGGGATTCCTCAAACCAGTTCAGTGCGCCCACCAGTTCGTTATCCCCGCACCAGAGGGCGAGAGAGGGATGAGATGCCAGTCGCTTGACCTGATAATCGACCTCGTGCTCGACATTAGCGAGGAAGTCATCCGTGCAGGGGTAAAGATTACAGGCAAACATGAAGTCCTGCCAAACCATAAGGCCCAAACGGTCGCACAAGTCGTAAAACCAGTCGGGCTCATAGAAGCCACCGCCCCAAACGCGGATCATGTTCATATTGGCTTCGACGGCAGACGATAGAAGACCTTCCGTCTTTTCGCGGCTAGACAGGGAATGCAGGGCGTCCGCCGGTATCCAGTTGGCGCCCCGGCAAAAGATTTCCCGGCCGTTTACGCGAAAAGCGAAGCGGCTTCCGGCCTCATCCTTATCCGTTAGAAGCTCGACCGTGCGCAATCCGATCTGGCGCGTGACAGTCTCATCCGGCAAAGCGACTGTCAGCGTATAGAGCGCCTGCTCACCGCTGCCCGCCGGCCACCATAGACGAGGGTCTTCGATGAAGAAAATATGCCGCACCACGGTTTCGCCGGCATTGACTCCACAGTCCAGGCGAAGCTTTTCGTCGCCAAGAGAAAGATGCACCGGCACACTAGCAGGCTGCGCGGCGTAGAGTGTCACCTCCACATGCAACTCCACACCATCACGTGTGTGCTGCTGCGAAGTGGTGATATGCTCGATGCGCGCAGTCTCAAGTCTTCGAAGAGCAACGGAGCCGTATAGCCCGAGCGGCGCGATGGCGATATTCCAGTCCCAACCGAAATGGCATTGCGGTTTACGAAGCATATTGCCGTGGGGGATTGGCGAATTGCCGGGGTGATAAGGCACATAGAAGGGCTGCGCCGCCTGCCTCTCCGCTCCGGCCTTGATGCTGGAATGAAAATGGATGCGAATGACGTTTTCACCGGGCTGCAAGGCAGCGGAAACGTCTGGGCGGTAACGCCGAAAGCAGTTATCGGCCGAAAGCACCGGCACATCATTCAGGAAAACGACTGCCACGGTATCCAGGTAATCAATGTCCAGATACCAGTCGGCGTCGACATCTTCCACCGTGAAACGGCGTTCTATGATCCAGTCGCGATGCGCCACCCACTGGACATCATTTTCGTTGCGGCCAAAATACGGGTCGGGAATAATCTTTGCGTTTCGCAGAGCGCTATGCACATCACCCGGAATGGCGATATTGGTAACATGATCTCCCTCGGCAGAAGACAGTTTCCATTCGCCGGAGAGATCGACCACGGCGTCGGTCGCATAAGATGGTGTCATGTCCATGCCCTGTCATTAACGCAGCCTGGAGGAAGTCTTAGGTTGTCATCGAGGACGAGCCAGCTAACAAGCATGCCCGCTCGCGCGCTTATCGCCTGATGCACCAGACTTTTATCGTAGATTTCTCCTCCGGGCTAAAACGTTATCGTAAAAACACTCAGTCGTCATTGCTAAAAGTTTGAACATGCTCATGACCAATAAATAGGTCTGACAAAAAATGAATTGATAATACACCAAATAAAACATTGACTTATCAACGTTATGTAACCTTATTCGTAACAGCTTATTTTTTGACGTCCGCAGTAAAGCCTGGTGATCTCATGTGGGAGGTAACTTTACCGCATCGTTACAGCTCTTTATTCTCCATAAGGGGCTGTCGCGTTGGCAATAGCTTTGCAACGACGCACAACCGCCTTACCATGATCATCAGCGAGGAGTAGTGGTAGCGAAATGACTGATAGTATGAAACCCGAAGAGGGCGACGATCCACTAGCCAGCGGTGAACGCCCTACTCTCAAGACGATTGCCTATATTACCGGACTGGGCATAACCACCGTCTCCCGCGCTTTGAAGGATGCACCAGATATCGGTGCCGAAACCAAGGCACGCGTTCGCCGCGTCGCGCAGCAGATTGGATACCAGCCAAACCGGGCGGGTGTTAGACTTCGTACAGGCAAGACAAACGTGATCGCGCTGGTGCTCAGTGTGGATGAAGAACTGATGGGCTTCACCACGCAGATGGTGTTCGGTATCACCGAGGTACTTGCCAACACGCAATACCATCTTGTCGTTACGCCTCATACCCATGCAAAAGACCCGATGATCCCCATCCGCTACATCCTGGATACTGGCTCGGCGGATGGTGTCATCATTTCCAAGATCAAACCGGATGATGAGCGGGTGCGTTTCATGACGGAACGCAGGATGCCTTTTGCCACGCATGGGCGTAGCAACATGGGCATCGAGCATCCCTATCATGACTTCGATAATGAGGCCTATGTTTACGAGGCCGTAAAGCGACTGGCGCAGTGCGGCAGAAAGCGCATCGGCATTCTCCTGCCGCCAAGCCAGTATTCCTATTATGATTACGCTCGCAGGGGTTTCGAGCGTGGGCTGCAAGATTTTGGCCTCAACGAATTTCCATTGCGTATCTCAAGCGATGAGACACCGCTCGATCAGGTCAAGGATGCAAGCCAAAAGGTCATGAGCAGCGCAGACTTTCCGGATGGCCTCGTTTCGATCAGCGGCACGTCAACCATTGCCTTCGTCGCAGGTATCGAGGCCAGCGGCAGGAAGATCGGCAAGGACATCGACGTCGTTTCCAAACAGTCTGCAGACTTCCTGAACTGGTTGCGGCCGGAAATTCATACGGTCAACGAAGACATCAAGCTTGCAGGTCGAGAACTCGCCAAAGCTGTTCTTGCGCGTATTGATGGTACGACCTCAGCCAACCTGCAAACGGTCAGTCAACCCGCTTGGTCCAACCGTGCGCCGAAGTTCGACAACTAATTGTCGCAAATATCGAATGTGCGAAATCGTCACCGTCTGGCGTTGTCAAACACATCTCCAATGATCTAACATTGGCTTGTTCTCAGGGCGGGGTGAAACTCCCTACCGGCGGTATGTGGCTTTGGCCACGAGCCCGCGAGCGCCTTCCTTGGAAGGGTCAGCAGATCAGGTGAGAGGCCTGAGCCGACGGTGAAAGTCCGGATGAAAGAGAACGGGTGGATCAGCTTGCCTTTGCTGGCATGCTGTCCGCGCGTGATCGCCTTGGGTGAAGTGTCGTTACCGAAGGAGATTACGTTGGCACCCACCCGTTATGCTTTTATCAAGGCCAATTGGCATTCCAAAATCGTCAACCGTGCGCTGGAAGGATTCTGTGAACTCATTCCCTCCGAGCAAGTCGATGTCTATGATGTTCCCGGCGCATTCGAAATGCCGCTGCTCGCTCGCGATTTGGCCGCAAGCGGACGTTATGCAGCCGTAGCAGCTGCTGCTCTTGTCGTCGATGGCGGAATTTATCGCCACGATTTTGTAGCGCAGGCGGTGGTCGATGGCCTTATGCGAGCCGGAATGGATACGGGTATTCCCGTCCTGTCCGTTTCCCTGACACCGCACCACTTTCAGGAAACCGATCACCACAAACAGATTTACAGCGCGCATTTCGTAGAAAAAGGCCGAGAGGCCGCCCGCGCTGCACTCATGATCGGAAAAGTACGCCTTTCGCTGGTGGCGTAAGAATTCAACCTCCACTCAGAGAAGCGAAAGGCCCGCATTTCGCGGGCCTTTCGTTATCACTTCTGGAAGATATCCAGACCGCTGCCCCAAGGGCCATGCGGCTTGTCTACGCCATCTGTGCGCTCGAAACCATGCGCGCCGAAGAAGTCGCGCTGGGCCTGAATGAGATTAGCCGTGCCACGACCGCGACGATAGGCGTCAAAGTAGCCAAGTGCGGAAGCAAGTGCAGGAACCGGCAGACCGGAAAGAACCGCGTGAGAAACCACATTGCGAAGGGGTGCGTCGGTTTCCTTGACGATCTGCGCGAAGGCAGGTGTTACGATCAGGTTTGCGACATGCGGATCCTTGGTGAAGGCCGAGGTGATTTCATCCAGGAACTGCGAGCGGATGATGCAGCCATCGCGCCAGATGCGGGCGATTGTCGGCATCGGCAAATTCCAGTTAAACTCCTTGGAAGCTGCCGCCATGATTGCGAAGCCTTGCGCATAAGCGCCAACTTTGGCTGCAAGCAATGCACTTTCAAGATCAGCGATGAAGGCCTTTTTGTCTGCCGGAGCAGCAAGCGCCTGCGGCACGCCGAAGATTTTTTCAGCAGCTTCGCGCTCATCCTTCTGAGAGGAAAGAATACGAGCAGCAACGGCAGCTTCGATAGCAGTCGCAGCAACGCCCATGTTCTGCGCTTCAATGACAGACCACTTGCCGGTGCCCTTCTGACCTGCCTTGTCGAGGATCAGGTCGACCATCGGCTTGCCGGTAATCGGATCGGCGGCGCGCAGGACTTTCTCGGTAATTTCGATCAGGTAGGAGTTCAGGCGACCCTTGTTCCACTCACCGAACACATCGGCGATTTCCGAGGCGCTGAGGTTCAGTCCGTCGCGCAGGATGCCGTAAATCTCGGCGATCATCTGCATGTCTGCATATTCGATGCCATTGTGGATAGTCTTGACGAAGTGGCCAGCACCGTCGTTGCCAAGCCATGCTACGCACGGATCGCCTTTGTATTTCGCGGAGATGGAAGTCAGTACCTTCTCGACGCGCTTCCAGCTTTCTTCCGTGCCGCCGACCATGATCGACGGGCCGTGGCGAGCACCTTCTTCGCCACCGGAAACACCCATGCCGATAAAGGTCAGGCCGCTATCCTTGAGGTTATCAAAACGACGGATCGTATCGCGGAAATTTGCATTACCCGCATCGATCATGATGTCGCCGCTCTCGAGGTACGGCTTCAGAATTTCCATCTGTTGATCGACAGGTTCACCAGCCTTGATCATGATAATGATGGGGCGCGGCGGGCGAATGGCGGCAACGAATTCCTCGATGGTTTCGCAAGGAATGATCTGGCCCTGCAGGTCACCAGCTTCAGCGTAGAATTTCTTCGTCGCTTCCGCGGTTCGGTTAAAAACGGCAATCTTGTTACCTTTTTCCGCGATATTCAGCGCGAGGTTCGACCCCATAACGCCAAGACCAATCAAACCGATTTCTGCCTGTTCCACGGATGTGCCTCCATATTGCATTCGATGGCGGTTGTTTTGGCACTCAAATTTTCAAACAGCAAGGCAAGAGGCAGTTAAAACGATTATATTTTGGTGACGCAGGTCAGCTTTGCGCCAAGTGCATACTGGCCTTATTGCGATGGCCTGTCATCTCCATCGTCCAGAGCTCGCCATGCGGAGCCATCCATATCGTCATATTGGCCACTTTTCAGCGACCAGAGAAAAGCACACAGACCCAACCCTCCGAGAAACAATGCGACCGGGATAAGGTACATCAACATATTCATGCCAAGTGCCCCCCATGTGCGATCGGTTCAGCGCCAACGGAAGTCGAGCCCGCAGATGCCGTAACCTGCTGTTCGAAGCCATTAAGCCGGAGTGCATTCACGACGACGATGATCGACGAAGTCGACATGGCGATCGCCGCAATCATCGGCGTCGCATACCCTGCAAGCGCAATCGGTACTGCAATAATGTTGTAACCGATTGCCAGTGCAAAGTTCTGTCGAATGAGCCGCCCCGCCCGCTTTGAAATATTGACCGCAAAGGCGACAGCCCGCAGATCGCTATGCATGAAAACGAAATCCGTAGCCTTACGCCCGATGTCCGCAGCCGATGCAGGTGCGATGGAAACGTGGGCAGCGGCCAGCGCGGGTGCATCATTTATGCCATCACCCACCATGAGAACCTTCCGGTTTGCCGCTGCAAGTTCCTCACAGCGACCGACCTTTTCAGAGGGCGCCATCGAACCCTGCCATTTATTGATACCTACGCGTCTTGCAAGAGCTTCGACGGCACTGGGCCTGTCACCGGAAACGATCTCCGTAGCAAAGCAAGCCCTGTTGAATTCGAAAACGGTTTCCTTGACGCCTGGCCGTAAGCTGTCCTCGAAGCAAAACTGGGCGATTTCCATATGGTTCAGAGAAAGAACGACTTCCGACGTCCCATCAGTTCCGCTTGCTACGGCATTTTGCTTGCAGGAAAACGCTCTGCTTCCAAGGCGATAGACCCCGAGCGGCCCTCTGGCCTCTACGCCGCAGCCGGGAATTTCCGTGATCTCTTTGAAATCAGGAAATGGACCTGCAACGCCACCATAAAGCGCCTGCGACAGTGGGTGGCGGGAATTGGCCGCAATAGTAGCCGCGAGCCGCATCGTCGCTTCGGAAATGTCCGAACCATTCACCAGTCGCGGCTTGCCAATGGTCAATGTTCCCGTCTTGTCAAACAGAACGGTGTCGATCTCTGCCAGACGTTCCATGGCAGAGCCATCCTTTACCATGATGCCATTCTTGAACATACGTCCAGCTGCTACGACCTGAACGACCGGCACTGCCAGCCCCAGAGCACATGGGCAGGTGATGATGAGAACCGCGATAGCAACCAGAAGCGCCTGCTTCCAGTCTCCGCCAAAGACGCCCCATGCCACGAAGGCGATCAGCGCGAGAAGATGAACCACAGGCGCATAATATTGCGCCGCGCGGTCGGCAAGACGGCGGTAACGAGCCCTGCCTCCTTCGGCAGCTTCCATCAGACCGATGATTTCCGCGAGAAAAGAATCTTTCGCTATCGCCGTCGCCTTGATGATAATTGGGCCTGTCAGGTTCAGCGTTCCGGCCTGAACGGCGTCGCCCACACGAACGACACGCGGCGCGCTCTCACCGTTGGCGATTGACACATCCAGATCGCTGCTACCGCTCACCACCTCGCCATCGACCGGCACTCTTTCGCCCGCAGCCACAGCTATGCTGTTACCCGGCTCAATCTCGTTAACCGGCAGGTAATCCCGCGTACCATCAGCCAAGAGAACGGTCGCGCCACGGGGTGAAAGCCTTGCCAGACCCGCAATCGCAGAGCGTGCCTTGTCGCGCATGACGTGATCCAGCGTTCGGCCGATTAGCAGGAAGAATAATAGCGACACCGTACCATCGAACCAGACATGAGTGGCGCTGTGCATCGTTTCCCATATTGAAACGACATAGGTGAGTGTGATGGCGATCGCTATCGGCACATCCATGTTCGTTCGGCCATGTCTCAACGCGGTATAGGCAGATTTATAGAAAAAGCGGCCACCATAGATGAGAGCTGGCGTGGCGATCAAAGCCGAGAGCCAGTGGAACATATCACGCGTCGCGGCATCCGCGCCCGACCAGACCGAAATGGAAAGCAGCATCACATTCATCGACGCAAAGCCGGTTAGTCCAACAGCCCGAATGAGCTGATTGCGAAGTTCGTCGGAAGCCTCCTCACCATTCCCGAAAAGGTGAACCTCATATCCCTTAGAGGCGAGTGCCTCCGCAATGACGCCGGGATTTGTCCTGTCACCGTCCAATATTTCTTTCCAGATCACCGAAACGCGTTTGGATGACAGGTTGACGCGAGCGCGCTCCACGACCGGTAGAGCCTTCAGCACAGTCTCGACGGTGGTGATGCAGGTGCCGCAATAGACACCCGGCACGGAAAGATCGATCTGGCGCATACCCTGCCCCAGATCGCGGCTTGCCATCATCATTTCCTCGGACGAGGGCAGCGCCCGCTTCAACCCCGCCTTATCGAGCGCACTTTCCGTTCCGGGCGCACAGCAACTCATCTGACACCTCCGGCAATATCGATACGCGTACCTTCGTGAACGATGACCTTTCCATCTTTTACGGCGACAGCCTCCACGATCCAGTCACCAGGTGGAAGCTCGTGTCTGGCAGCAAAGCTGTTGGCGGATAGCTTATCCATAGCCAGCGAAAAATCCTGGCTCTCGCCAACCGGGCGGCGGAAGTTCAGCGTCACCATATCGGTATCGACAACACCCTTTTCGGCATGGGTGACATCATATCGAATGCTGTCGCCGTCGATTAGAAGCGTGCCGACGATACCGCTCGCCGCCCTCGCCTTCGCAGCCTCAGCCTTGCCGTTGAATTGCTGGCTTGCGACATAGGTGTTCTTCACCACCAACCCGCTCCAGCTCGTCACCGCGTTCCAGGCCATGGTGATGTTGACGGTAATGACAGTGCCGAAAAACAAGAGCATTATGGCCAGCATGTGCCAGCCGGTGAAGACAAACGGCTTCTTTTGGCTCCGTTCCAAGCTCATTTTTTCGCTCCCGGCGCGTTAAATACGGCCTTGTAATGTGCGGACTCGGCGTTTTCCGCGTCCATAGCAGTGAAATTGAAATCCGTCGCCGTCCTTTCGACCTCACCCGCCGAGAGGGTCACAAAAACCTTGATGCTCGTGACCTCATCGGGCTTCACGGCGATATCGAAGCTTCTTGCTGCAACGTCCGAAATGCCGTTGATCTTCATGACCGCTTCGGGAAGGCTTTCCAGCGAAAGCGTGATCGTTCGCGGCTGGGCGATCATATTCAGGATGCGAACCGTATAGCCGTTGCGGATCGAACCGTCCGACTCCAGCACATATTGAGGGTTACGGTCGTGGATGACATTGACAGAGAGCCGCTCGCGGGTCGCCAGTGTTACCAGCATGACCACGCCCACCAGACACCAGACTGTCATGTAGAAGACCGTTCGCGGGCGGAAAATGATGCGCCAGTTGAAGTGTCGAATGGCTTTGACGAAAGTCCCATCACTATCACGAATATTCGACGGCTTGATTGGGTGCGCGCCATTACCGGTGGCAAGCGCCATATTGGAATCGTATTCGCTGAGCGTGGCATAGGCTATGAGGCCGTGCGGCTTTCCGAGCTTGTCCATAACGCCATCACAGGCGTCGATGCACAGGGCGCAAGTAATGCACTCCATCTGCTGGCCATCTCGAATATCGATACCCATGGGACAGACCGCAACGCAGGCGTTGCAATCCACGCAATCGCCGACCGGCTGCCCCGCGGCAACTGCCTTCTTCGCATGGCGCGAGCGCGGCTCTCCCCGCCAGTCGTTGTAGGTTACGACCAGCGAATGCTCGTCCAGCATCGCACCCTGGATACGCGGCCATGGACACATATAGGTGCAGACCTGCTCGCGCATCAGCCCACCCAAAACATAGGTTGTCGCGGTCAGAGTAGCGACTGTGTAATAGGCAATCATCGCCGCATCGCCATTGAGAAGCTGCAATGCCAAGGTGGGTGCGTCGGCAAAGTAGAATATCCATGCTCCACCGGTTACCAAGCCAATCCCCAGCCAGATGAAATGTTTGGCTGCACGTTTGAGGACTTTCTCAAATGTCCAGGGACCAGAGTCGAGTTTCATCCGCGCATTGCGGTCGCCTTCGATCGCGCGTTCTACAATCAGGAAAAGATCAACCCACACGGTTTGAGGACAGGTATATCCACACCATGCGCGACCGACAGCGGATGTAACCAAAAACAGGCCAAAACCTGCCATGACCAGCATCCCCGCAACGTAGTAGAATTCCTGCGGCCAGATTTCGATGAAAAAGAAGTAGAACCGTCGGCTGGCAATATCGACAAGGACCGCTTGATCCGGCGCATATGGGCCTCGATCCCACCTGATCCACGGCGTCAGGTAGTAAATGCCGAGTGTTGTCAGCATTATGATCCATTTGAAGCGGCGAAATCGGCCCTGCGCTCGCTTGGGAAATATCTTCTTGCGCGGTTCATAGAGTGGCGGGCGCCCGTCTCCGGCCTTCTCCGAATTCCGACTTCGGCCTTTATCGGCCCCTGAACTTGGATGTCCGGCGGTGTACAGATTCATGGTCGCAAGGTCCGTTTCTTTCCTTGCGTTTTGCCATCAGTCGGCGCAACCATCCTTGACTTAGGTCAAGTGAGGACAAAATAGCGCAGACTGTCTTATCGAGGAGGGATCATATGCCAACCATGGAAACTCGAATTGTCCACAAGGCGATAGACCGGGCTTGGAGAGATGTGTACGCCTTTGCCTCTGATCCTGAAAGAATGCCCTTATGGGCAGCAGGTCTCGCCAGCGGATTGCAACGGGAGGGGGACGACTGGATTGCCTCAGGTCCGTTGGGCAGCGTCCGTGTCCACTTTGTAGAGCCCAATGATTACGGCGTCATAGACCACATCGTGACCATGCCGGATGGACTGGAAGTGTACAACGCATTGCGTATCACCCCGAATGGAGACGGTGCGGAAATATCCTTCACAGTGCTGAAACTACCGGGAATGAGTAGCGCGGATTTTGACCGAGACGCCGGACTGGTGCAGGCAGATTTGGAGAAACTGAAGACGCTTCTGGAGGCACATTCAAGCGACACCTAGCGTATGTCACACAAAATTGACTGGTAGCGTTGTGGTGAAAGCCGCACAGACGTCCAGATTCAAAGCATGGCGCGTGGCAAAGGTTCACGCGCCATTACAGTATCACTCGGCTGCAACGAGCAGCTTCTTCTCACGGTTGGCGCGCAGGCGTGCGAAATCGTCGCCGGCGTGGTGGGAAGAGCGCGTTAACGGGCTGGAAGAAACCATGAGGAAGCCCTTGGTGTAGGCAATGGTTTCGTAGGACTTAAACTCTTCCGGCGTGACGAATTTTTCGACCTTGTGGTGCTTGCGGGTCGGCTGGAGGTACTGGCCGATTGTCAGGAAGTCCACATCGGCGCTGCGCAGGTCGTCCATCAATTGCAGCACTTCGTTACGCTCTTCACCGAGACCGACCATAATGCCGGATTTGGTGAACATGGTCGGGTCCAGTTCCTTCACGCGCTGAAGCAGGCGAACAGAGTGGAAGTAACGCGCACCTGGGCGAACGGTGAGGTAATTGCCGGGAACGGTTTCCATGTTGTGGTTGAAAACGTCAGGCTTAGCGGCCACGACGCGTTCCAGCGCACCGGGCTTCTTTAGGAAGTCAGGCGTCAGGATTTCAATCGTCGTATTGGGCGATGCGGCGCGGATAGCCCAGATCACCTTTTCGAAGTGCTCTGCACCACCGTCTTCAAGGTCATCACGGTCAACCGACGTAATGACGACATGGCTGAGGCCCATTTGCTTGACGGCTTTGGCGACGTTTTCCGGCTCGAGCATATCGAGCGCGTTAGGCTTGCCGGTGGAGACGTTGCAGAAGGCGCAGGCGCGGGTGCAGATCTCACCCATGATCATGAAGGTCGCGTGCTTCTTTTCCCAGCACTCGCCGATATTCGGACAGCCAGCCTCTTCGCATACTGTCACCAGCTTGTGACTGCGCACCAGTTCACGCGTCTCGTGGTAGCCCTTGGATGTGGGCGCCTTGACGCGAATCCACTCAGGCTTGCGCGCGACTTCCGTATCCGGCTTGTGAGCCTTCTCCGGGTGCCGAATGCGCTTTTCATCCGGGGAAGACGTCCTGTCGAGAATAGTGACCATAAGAGACCTGCTTCTACCGCTTTTGCGCGGATTTATCGCCTGACGAGCTTGGCGAGGAATAACAGAAGGCTCGCGCCCAAGAAAGATGTCACGAAGTAGCCGAGCCGACTATCTTCCACGAAAACATGGAAGGACTGCAACACGGCGACAGCAACGACCGATCCAACGATTCCGAGGATGATGTTCATGAAAATGCCGAAGCGCATATCCATGAGCTTGCCCGCGAGCCAACCCGCCAAGCCGCCGATAAAGATCGCGGCAATCCAGCCTACACTTTCCATTCCATACTCCCGTCAACCCTATTTCAGAGACATATGGTGTACCCGGCACGCGCAAGCAATGCCGGGTATCGACCGGCAATTACGCGTTCAGCGCACGCCCATAGGCGTCGAGCACACTTTCCTTCATCATTTCGGAGAGCGTCGGATGCGGGAAGATGGTGTGCATCAACTCTTCTTCCGTCGTCTCAAGGTTCATGGCCACGACGAAGCCCTGGATGAGTTCGGTTACTTCCGCGCCAACCATGTGAGCACCAATCAATTCGCCAGTTTTCTTGTCGAAGATGGTCTTGACCATGCCCTGATCTTCACCGAGCGCCACGGCCTTGCCGTTTGCGGCAAAGGAGAAACGGCCGACGCGAATGTCTCGGCCCTGTTCCTTGGCCTTGGCTTCCGTCAGACCGACAGACGCGACCTGCGGATTGCAATAGGTGCAGCCGGGTATCTTGCCCTTGTCCATCGGGTGGACATTCGGCAGGCCTGCGATCTTTTCGACGCAGATGACAGCTTCATGTTCGGCCTTATGGGCCAGAAGCGGACCACCGGCAACGTCGCCAATGGCGTAGATACCCGGAATATTGGTCTTGCCATAACCATCGATGACGATGAAGCCGCGATCGGTCTTCACACCAGCGGCTTCGAGGCCGATGTTCTCGATATTGGCCTGAACGCCGACGGCTGAAATCATCCGGTCTGCGGTGATTTTCTCGGACGAGCCATCCTTTTTTTCGATGGTGGCGGTAACGGAGTTGGCACCCTTCTCTACCTTGGCAACCTTGGCTTCGAGAAGAATTTTGATACCCTGCTTTTCGAACTGCTTCTTGGCGAAGGCAGAGATTTCGGCATCTTCCACCGGCATGACCTGACTCATGATTTCAACGACGGTCACATCGACGCCCATGGTGCGGTAGAAGCTGGCAAACTCGATGCCGATGGCGCCAGAGCCCATGACGAGCAGGGACTTAGGCAGTTCCTCCGGCTTCATGGCTTCGAAATAGGTCCAGATCAGCTTGCCATCCGGCTCGATGCCGGGAAGCGCGCGGGGACGTGCGCCAGTTGCAACAATGATATGCTTGGCGGTGTAGGTGCCCTCGCCCAGCGTATTCTTTGGTACAGGACCCTGCGGCTGGACAATTGGCTTGCTGATCTTGCCAACGACGATTTCGCCCGGCTTTGTGATCTTGGCTTCACCCCAGATGATATCGACCTTGTTCTTTTTGAACAAGAAGCCGACGCCATTGTTCATGCGTGCAGCAATGCCACGCGAACGGGCGACGATGGCCTTCACGTCAGGCTTGATCGAGCCATCCAGCGTCAGGCCGTAATCCTTGGCGTGCGTGGCACTGTGCATGACGTTGGCGGTGCGCAGCAGCGCTTTGGTCGGAATGCAACCCCAGTTGGAGCAAATACCGGCCAGATGCTCGCGCTCGACAACGGCAACCTTCATACCGAGCTGAGCCGCGCGAATGGCGGCGGTATAGCCACCAG
This sequence comes from Agrobacterium larrymoorei, assembly GCF_013322225.1. Taxonomy (GTDB): domain Bacteria; phylum Pseudomonadota; class Alphaproteobacteria; order Rhizobiales; family Rhizobiaceae; genus Agrobacterium; species Agrobacterium larrymoorei_A. Next base: position 118,585 of record NZ_JAAMFB010000012.1, on the reverse strand, counting down.
GGCCGGAGCCAATGACAATGAGGTCGTAGGACTGAGCCATTCTATTTCCTGCCTTTATCTTTTTGACGGCGACTTCGCGCCGCTCCGTCAATCGAATTTAAAATTCAAATTCCAAGCAGCATGCGCACCACGGGCTCCAGCCCGCGACCAAGCGCACGCGTATTTTCGGCATCCAGGTGAACGCCATCCAACGGCGTCGTGACAGCAACGGACGACGCATCGAAGAAGGCGCAACCTTTATCGTCAGCCAGATCGCGATAGAGCGAACCCATCATCTGTGACTGCTCGATGGCGCCCGCATACATGGCGGCGAACATTTCGTTGCCCGTCTCACAGATATGCGGCGGAGCCACGATCAGGATTTCCGGCTCATCATGATCCTCGAAGGACCATACGTGATGCCTGATGAGGCTGATCAGCCGCTCGACACCCTTGACGGCACCGACGGCCGAGCCCGCACCAATGCCACGCTTCAGGTCATTCGTGCCGAGCATGATGATGACAAGATCAAGCGGCGCGTGGCTGTGCAAAATGGTCGGTAGCACCGTGGCGCCGTTCCGGTCGCAATCCGCCAGATGGTCATCGTAAGCGGTGGTACGCCCGTTCAAGCCCTCGGCAATGACATTGACATCGCCACCCAGCGCCTTTTGCAGCACGCTCGGCCAACGATCTTCAAAGGCATGACGACCGAGATTCTCGGCGTCATATCCCCATGTCAGGCTATCGCCATAGCAAAGAACGGTTTTCGTCACATCCGTCTCCCGAACGGGAAGAGCCGAAGGCTGGCGACAGCTTTCGGCTCGACCGTGTTTATCAGACCAGCATGCTCATCGGGCTTTCGATGTAGCGCTTGAAGGCGGAAGCGAGTTCCGCGCCGAGCGCGCCATCGATGACGCGGTGGTCGAAGGCGAAGGTGGCGGTCATGACCGTACCGACTTCGATCTTGCCGCCGCGAACGACCGGCTTTTCGACGCCAGCGCCAATCGAAACGATGGACGCCTGCGGCAGGTTGACGATCGACGTGAAGGAGGAGACGCCGAACATGCCGAGGTTGGACACGGATGTCGTGCCGCCCTGGTATTCTTCCGGCTTCAGCTTCTTGTCACGCGCACGCTTGGCAAGATCCTTGACCTCGTTGGAGATGGCTGAAAGAGACTTTTCTTCCGCCTTGCGCACGATTGGCGTGATGAGACCATCCGGGATGGAGACCGCGACGCCGACATCTGCATGCTTGTGCAGAACGCGGGCCGTGGAGGTCCAGGAGGCATTCGCCATCGGAACGTCACGCAGTGCAAGCGCCATTGCCTTGATGATGAAATCGTTGACGGAAAGCTTGAAGGCCGGAACCTCGCCCTTCTCCGTCCTCTTCACCGGCGCGGATGCATTGATCTCGGCGCGCAGCTTCAGCATCGCATCCAGTTCGCATTCCATCGAAACCGTGTAGGACGGAACGGTCTGCGTGGATTCGGTCAGGCGCGAGGCAATCGTCTTGCGCATGCCGTCATGCGGCAGAAGCTCGTAGGAGCCTTCCGCAAACAGCTTGAGAACATTCTCGTCGGACGGGCCCTTAGCAGCAGCCGGAGCCGAAGCGCCGGAGGATGCGGGAGCAGGTGCCGCAGCGGATTTTGCGCCACCGGAGCTGACTGCCTTTTCCACGTCGGACTTGACGATGCGGCCATGCGGGCCGGAGCCCGAAACAGCCGACAGATCAAGACCGGCATCCTTCGCCAGACGGCGTGCCAGCGGAGATGCGAAAAGGCGCTCGCCAGACTTCGACACCGGAGCGGGCGTGGAAGGTGCGGCAGCCTGATCTGCAACCGGCTTTTCAGCCTTTGCAGGGGCGGCTTCCGATTTCTGTTCCTTCGGCGCTTCTGCCTTGGCTTCCTGCTTCGGCGCTTCGGCCTTAGCTGGAGCAGCATCGCCACCCTTGGCAGCCTCTGCAACGTCTTCGCCTTCACCGGCGAGGATGGCGATCAGGGCATTGACCTTGACCGCTTCGGTGCCAGCCGGAACGACCAGCTTGGCAACGATACCCTCGTCAACGGCTTCCACTTCCATGGTTGCCTTGTCGGTCTCGATCTCGGCAATCACGTCGCCGGGACCAACCTTGTCGCCTTCCTTGACCAGCCACTTGGTAAGATTGCCCTCTTCCATCGTGGGGGAAAGGGCAGGCATTGTGATGTTGATAGGCATCGAAACGCCCTCCCCTTACTTGTAGCAGACGGCTTTGACAGCCTGGATGACTTCGTCGACGTTCGGCAGAGCCAGCTTTTCCAGGTTTGCAGCGTAAGGCATTGGAACGTCCTTACCCGCAATCGTCAGGATCGGTGCATCGAGGTAATCGAAAGCAGCGCGCTGAACCTGGTTGGAGATGAAGTCACCGACCGATGACTGCGGGAAGCCTTCTTCGACAGTGACCAGACGACCGGTTTTCTTGACGGATTCGATAACCGTCGGAAGGTCCATCGGACGGATGGTGCGCAAGTCGATCAGCTCGACATCGATGCCTTCTTTTTCCAGCTCGGCGACTGCCTTGATGGCGTAAGTCATGCCGATACCGAAGGAAACGATGGTCGCATCCTTGCCCTTGCGGTGAATGCGCGCCTTGCCGATTGGCAGCACGAAATCATCCAGCTTCGGCACTTCGAAGCTCTGACCATACAGGATTTCGTTCTCGAGGAAGATGACCGGGTTCGGGTCACGGATAGCCGCCTTCAGAAGACCCTTGGCGTCGGCAGCCGTGTACGGCATGACGACCTTGAGGCCCGGAATATGGCTGTACCATGCGGCATAGCACTGCGAATGCTGGGCAGCAACGCGGGCAGCAGCACCCGAAGGGCCACGGAACACCATCGGCGCACCCATCTGACCGCCGGACATATAGAGCGTCTTGGCAGCAGAGTTGACGATCTGGTCGATAGCCTGCATGGCGAAGTTGAACGTCATGAATTCGACGATCGGCTTCAGACCCGTCATAGCAGCGCCGACGCCGATACCGGCAAAGCCGTGCTCGGTGATGGGCGTATCGATGACGCGCTTGTCGCCAAATTCCTGCAGCAACCCTTGGGTGATCTTGTAGGCACCCTGGTATTCGCCAACTTCCTCACCCATGACGAAAACTTTTTCGTCGGAGCGCATTTCTTCAGCCATTGCATCGCGAAGCGCTTCGCGCACTGTCTGGCTTACGAATTCGGTGCCTTCCGGAATATCGGGATCGGCAGCAACTTCGATCTTCGGTGCGGCTGGAACCTTTGCAGCTTCCTTAGCAGCAGACGGCTCTTCGCTTGCTTCGCGGGTCTTGCCGCCAGCAGCGTCGGAACCGGAATTGGAGGCTTCGGCCTTTGGCTCTTCTTTCTTTGCAGAAGAAGAAACAGCGTCGGCGCTTTCACCTTCCTGAAGCAGCACGGCTATCGCCGTGTTGACCTTTACGTTTTCCGTACCGGCTTCGATCAGCAGCTTGCCGATGACGCCTTCGTCCACGGCTTCGACTTCCATCGTCGCCTTGTCGGTTTCGATTTCAGCGATCACGTCGCCAGATGTAACGGTGTCGCCTTCCTTCTTCAACCACTTGGAAAGCGTGCCTTCCTCCATGGTTGGGGAAAGGGCGGGCATAAGAATTTCGATAGGCATGGTATCTCCCTTCCCGGATCAGAGCAGGATGTCGGTATAGAGCTCGGAAACATCCGGCTCCGGGTCGTTCTGGGCGAATTCAGCGCTGTCGGCAACGATGTCACGAACATCCTTGTCGATTGCCTTCAATTCGTCCTCACTCGCCCAACCCTGCTCGAGAAGGCGTGCCTTGACCTGTTCGATCGGGTCCTGCTCGGAGCGCATCTTCTGCACTTCTTCCTTGGAACGATATTTCGCCGGGTCGGACATGGAGTGACCGCGATAACGATAGGTCAGCATTTCCAGAATGATCGGACCCTTGCCAGAACGGCAGTGTTCCAGAGCCTCATCCGCAGCAGCCTTGACCGCGCGCACATCCATGCCATCCACCTGAATGCCCGGGATGCCGAAGCCGGAACCGCGCAGCGAGTAATTGGACTGAGCCGTCGCGCGTGCCGTGGACGTGCCCATGGCATAACGGTTGTTCTCGACGATGTAGATGATCGGCAGTTTCCAGAGAGCAGCCATATTGAAGCTCTCGTAAACCTGACCCTGGTTCGCCGCGCCGTCACCAAAGTAAGTGACGGATACGTTGTCATTGCCGCGATACTTGTTCGCGAATGCAAGACCGGTTCCAAGAGAAACCTGCGCACCGACGATGCCGTGGCCGCCGTAGAAATGCTTTTCCTTGGAGAACATATGCATGGAGCCGCCCTTCCCCTTGGAAAGACCGCCCTGACGTCCCGTCAACTCTGCCATGACACCGCGCGCGCTCATGCCAGCAGCCAGCATGTGGCCGTGATCACGGTAAGCGGTGATGACCTGATCGCCTTCTTTCTGCGACATCTGCATGCCGACGACGACAGCTTCCTGACCGATATAGAGGTGACAGAAGCCACCAATGAAGCCCATGCCATAAAGCTGGCCAGCTTTTTCTTCAAAGCGACGGATGAGCAGCATCTCGCGATAGGCGTGAAGCTCTTCGTCCTTGCCAAATTCCGGCGAATTCTTGCCGGTAAATTCCTTGGCAGGCGTTTTTGCCGTAGTCTTGCGGCCGGATACGGTCGCGTTTTTGCGCGGCGCCATTCATCCCTCCCTTAAGTTGAATTTGAATGGTTGGAGTGGCGCGTAACATATGCAAGAAAATGCGAAGCAGCAATGCCATAAACGCATGGCTCATATTCAAGTTAAGTAGCTGTGAATAAATCATAAAAATTGATTAACCCGAATTAGGTTAATCACAAATATCCGTTCATGATGACGATTTCATCCGGCTTCGACATATTCAGTTGATACCGAGAAATCTCGTCGATCATGTCTCTTTCGAGGGAACCATCGCTCATCAGTTCGACCTGACGCTCGAGTGCGACGCGGGCCTTGACGAGCTTGTCCCGTTCGGCCGTTCTCGCAATGCGCTGACGCTCCAGACGCTCCGTTGCCTCAAGCCCGAAATCGCCATGGACCGAATGATATCCGAAATAGGAGAGAAACGCGACCGTAATCGCAGGAACAACGAGACGGCCAAACCGTCTTTTCTTATGATGCTTTGTCCACATACTCTCGAACAGCCTTCAAACGCGCTACTGGAATCACCTTAGCGGCATTTGCTTAACCATCCGTTGACCGTGTTTTTACGCAACGGCAAAATCGCCGTCTATGGCTTCAGGGACTTGCGCCGGAGCAACTGCTTTGTCAGAGATTTTGTGCGGTGCGCCTGCAACGCCAGTTCCAGTCACGCGGTTCACCCAGGTCCAGATGGACGGACTCGGTGTGACAGTATGTACCCACCCCACCCCGATCCGGCAAGGAACGCAAATACTCCGCAAGCTCCCATTTTGAAACGCCCTTGACCTGAATATCTGCCGCTTCACATGTGTAATGCTTGGAGTGTTGTGTGGCGCCCTTCGGTGGACGATAGCCGGACGTGATTATGGCTGGACGCTGGTAGTGCGATTCGACTTCCTTGATACGACGGATCAGTTCGGGCTTGAAGCAGCCGACATTTACCTGCTCCGTTTGCAGGACAAGTCCGTTCGGCATGACCCGACTGAGGCCTGAAAGTGAGGCGAGCTTCATCAGTCCCGCCGGCTTGTCATCGTCATCCGTATGGGAATCGTCGAACTCGTCCGTCATGGTTGCCCTGCCCGCAAGCGCTATTCCCGCTTGGGCAGACCTGGGAAGTGCAGCAATCTGCGTTCCGGCAGACGTTTGTGCAGCCGTTCGTTTTTTCGCAGCACCGGCAAAAAAGGCAGCGATCGGCACGCTCTGCAAGCTGCCGTCCGGAGGTACGTTCTCCCCGGAAACACTCGCGGCAAGATTTTCTGTCGAGCCGGACGCGGCGGGTGATTGGCTGTTGGCAGAATGCTCCAGCGGACGTTGCTGTGTCACTGGTTGAGGATACGCCACAGGCGCGGCGGGTGCCGAGTAAACACTGTTAAGAGCAGGTGAGATTTTTGGCGTCGGCGCATAGGCTGGAACAGAACCCGTATTCATCTGGCCACCCGCTGTATTGGCGGCAGACGCCGGTCCACCTTGCGCGCTTGAAAAGATGCTTTGTGACCCGGCGGAGATACCGGTGGGCTGCGTCACCAGTCCGGCCATCTGCGGTGTTTCGCCAGCAGTGGGTTGAATTGGCTGATATTGAGACTGCGCCGCATTTGGCTGTGAGCGATGGCCGGAAGCGGCAGACGCAACGACAGGATCGACATAGCCTGCCTGATGTACCATCGCACCACCCGGCGGCGAACTTGCCGCGCTCACGGTATTTTCCGGCGCGGTTGCTGCGGTTGGCTTCAGGTCAGCCGCTGCCTCTTGCACTTCCGAGACACAGCCGGACAGGACCAGAAGTGAAACCGCGGCCAAAAGCGCAAGCGGCACTTTCTTCGAGATGTTGTCAGCCGTTGATGTCAACAGAAGAAACCTCCGTTTGCATGCAAGATATACCGTTTCGCCAGACGAGGCTCCCGCCAGTCCGCACCAAGCCGACTAATGGGAGCTTTCGTATTCTCAAGGCCGTTCATGCAGGTCGAAGGTTAGCACAGCCCACGACATCACCAAGAACCGGTGTTTTCCATAGATATCCATGGCTCGGCTGGTGCCAGGCTTGCGCCTTTTTGAAGAATTTCGATGGAGATGCCGTCAGGAGAGCGAACGAAAGCCATGTGGCCATCACGAGGCGGGCGATTGATCGTCACGCCATTTGCCTGAAGCTTCGCGCAGGTTTCGTAGATATCATCAACCTCGTAAGCCAAATGGCCGAAATTGCGCCCGCCGGTGTAATCCTCCGCATCCCAATTATAGGTGAGCTCCAGGCATGGAGCCTTGTTCTCCTTTGCGGTCGCCACATCTTCGAACGCAGCGAGAAACACCAGCGTAAAGCGACCTTTTTCGTTATCGATACGGCGAACTTCCTCTAAACCGAAGAGATTACAGTAGAAATTCAGGGATTTTTCGAGGTCTTTGACGCGAACCATCGTGTGTAGATAACGCATTTGCATTCTCCTTCCATGCATCTCACCTTCATTTAGGCCATGCAAGTCAGCCTTGAGCAAGCCCGAAAGGGTAAAAACCGATGAGTAATCACAAACTAGGACTTGCGCAAAACCGTTACCAAGATGTTAATCTCTGGTTAAAGAATCAGTTGACCGGTAGTGGTGCGTAATCGAGGGGCTGGGCAAATATGGCTGATAGAATGTCGTCGAAAACTGTTGTCGATTTCGAAGACCTTTCGGGCGATGCCGTTGACCTTGTCGAGATCACTGGTGTCGTAAAATGGTTCGACGTTGCCAAAGGCTTCGGATTCATCGTTCCCGATAATGGCACGCAGGATGTGCTTCTCCACGTCTCTTGCCTGCGCCGTGATGGTTATCAGACCATTCTCGAAGGCACGCGCATCGTAGCGCTTATCCAGCGTCGGGACCGTGGCTACCAGACTTTCCGCATTCTCTCCATGGATCAGTCCACGGCTGTTCATCCCTCGCAGATGCCGCCGGTACGCACTCATGTTCAGGTTACGCCACAGAGCGGACTGGAGCGCGCCATCGTCAAGTGGTTCAACCGTACCAAGGGCTTCGGCTTCCTGACGCGCGGCGAAGGCACCGAGGATATCTTCGTTCATATGGAGACTTTACGCAGGTACGGTCTTGCGGAACTTCGTCCCGGTCAGGTCGTTCTGGTTCGGTATGGAGATGGAGATAAGGGCTTGATGGCTGCTGAAATCCATCCGGACAATCCGGCGCGTATTGGGATGGCCCACTAATGAATTCTTCCAGATCAGGAAAAGTTGCGAGCGCCTTTTTGGCGCTTGTGTTGTCTTTATGCTCGCCGACGCTCACGACAGCTCAGGAAAGCTTCCCAACCGAAACGCTGACGATTGAGACCTCTGACAACAAAACCCACGAATTTACCGTAGAACTCGCCACGACCAATGCACAGAGACAGCAGGGGCTGATGTTCCGTAAGACCATGACAGACAATCATGGAATGTTATTCGACTTCGGTGCCGACCGAGACGTGACAATGTGGATGAAAAACACCTTCATTCCACTCGATATGCTGTTCATGTCCAAGTCCGGGAAAATTGAACACATCGGTGCGAATGCTGTTCCGCATTCAGAATCGATCATCGGCTCTGGCGGATCAGTCCGCTACGTTCTCGAATTGAACGGCGGCCTTGCTGCGAAGCTTCGAATAAAGGCTGGCGACGTTGTTCGCAGTAAACAGATCGGCAACAACAAATAACAATTTTGCCGGGCTCAGATGGCCCGGCACGCGGCTCTCAGTAAACTGGCTCGATGTGGCTGAGAATGCGGCAGTTCGATATCGAAGATGCCAAGCTGATGGCGATGTCGATTGCCTCAACGGAGTCGGCTGTGCCTTCGAGGTAGATCGTGTCGTTCTCGACCATGGCCGAAATACTTGATTTTTCCAGACCCGTTTCAAACGCGAGTGCTGAGGTTATCGCCTGGCATACGCCAGCCATACGATCACCAAAAAAGCTTTCCTGAATTCCAGACAGATTGAACATAATCGGGCCTCCTTCATTATGAGCATATAAACGCGTGAACAGCTTTTTCGTTCATCTCCGGTTCATGTGTTCGTTCATTTTCCATTCATCTTGATAAAAAGAAACCCCTAATGTGTTCACATTTTCCGTGAACAGGAACCATTTCGTGATTTTTCGGTTTTGTGCGCGAGGTCGGGAAGGAGGATCCCATGCTCATCCACAAGTCACAGCCCTGTCACCACGCGCAATGGGTTAAACCCGTAGCAATACACTTACCGCTTTGCGCTATGGTGGAAATATACAGTCCGTTGGTCGCGCTTGATATGCTCATGTATCGTTGGCCGAACGACCACGGATATGAGTACGAAGAAGCAAAAAAGCAGTGCCTCGCCGCGATTTCTGGACGGTGCGACATTGAGGCTGCGAGAGAATCGTTTCTCGTGGCCAGCAGCCATGCACACGTGTTGAACGTGCATTAGTGATAACGGCATACTTTGAGGTTGAAGCAGAAATAAACTGCTTCAACCATTTTTTTTGAACGATATTTATGAAAAACCCGGGTTAGACTCCTAGCAGGAACATGCCCGATGCAAGCAGAATAATCGGTACGACGACACCCACGAAAACTCTCTGACCGCTGGCCAAAAATGCGATGAAGCCCAGCGCAGCGGCACCAATCCGTAACCATACAGGCGAATCAGCAAGCGTACCGGTAGGGAAAACAATCAGTTTGGCTGTCACAGCCATAACGAGAGCCGTCGCCACTGCCCTCACCCAGTTCAAAGCCTCCGAATCTTCACGAAGCTTGTTACCGGCGATGACGCCCAGCCATCGCCATAAATCCGTAGCGATCCATCCTGCAATTGCAATGAACAGGTAAGGCGCCCACCACGCGTCGCCCATCATAGCTCACTCTCCGGTGAGACAGGTTGAACGCGGCGGCGAAACCAAAAACGATCAACGAGATAAGCAAGTGTTCCGCCGCCGACACCCGCATAGAGAATGTCGAATTCAGGCTCTATCATCGCAAATAACGGGCCACCGATGACGCCAATGATGAAGGCGACCTTTACGACGCTGTGCCGGGCCGAAGCCCATATCGACGAGACGAAGTATACAGGCGTCAAAAAGAACAACACACCAGCAACGAGCGGCGGAAAAGCCGCAACCACGCCGTAACATACGCCGACGATCAGCGCATTTATGACGGTCAAAGTCATGCCGAAACCCGCAAACCAGGCGACCCGAGCCTCCCTTGAGACTTTGCTAAGATTTTGCGTGGCGAAAACCCATGCCGTTATGGCCACGAAATGCGAGATGAATAGGAGTAGCCAGGTTGGGGTCTTTGCGGTCCGCATCTCCGGTACGATGGACGCCACCATCGGCATCATACGGATAGAGGATAATGTCACCGCCAGGAAACACGCCGCAAGCCCTGCACCGCTGACCATGGAGCTGATCAGGATCATCTTCGCGGGCAGCGCCCAGATCGTCAGCGTCATGAATACCGCCTCGCCACGCGTGACGCCAGATTCCAGCGCAAACGCACTGAACCCAACAAACGATGTCATGAGGATGAGAGAAGGCAGCGAGAATATCCCTCTCATTCCCCGTGCGAACCAGAGAAAGTGAGAGTCGGTGCCATTTTGGCTAGGCATGGTATTTCCGATACAAACAAAAGTGCCGGGCAGAAACTACCCGGCACTCATCACTCAAGACAAGACGCTTTTACTTTTTCTTCGGCACTTTTGGAACCGCGTTGGCCTTGCGGCGAGGCGTTGCCTCGTCGGCAGACTTGTCGTCATCCAGCGTCAAGACCTCTGATTGTTCGTCAGCCTTGGCAACCTTTGCCGCTTTCGACTTGGCCTTGCCCTTTCCAGGGGACTTCGCCGCCTTCAACTCAGCTTCCGGCTTTGGTTTGACTGGAGCCGTTTCTGGCAACACCTCAAGCTTCAGGCCGTCCTTGCCGTCTTTATTGTCGACGGCAACACTGACGACTCCGCCCTTTTTGAGTTTTCCGAACAGGATCTCGTTAGCAAGCGGCTTCTTGATGTGCTCCTGAATAACGCGACCAAGCGGACGCGCACCCATCTTTTCGTCATAGCCCTTATCGGAGAGCCAAGCGATGGCGTCTTCGTGCAGGTCAAACGTAACGTTGCGTTCGGAAAGCTGTGTTTCAAGCTGCATGACGAACTTCTGGACAACCTTGTGGATGACCGCTGTTGGCAAAGGTGAGAATGGAATGATCGCATCCAGACGGTTGCGGAATTCCGGTGTAAACAGCCTGTTCAGTGCCTCTTCATCCTCACCAGATCGACGCGACGAACCGAAACCGATGGCAGATTTTGCCATTTCGGACGCGCCCGCATTAGTGGTCATGATCAGAATGACGTTCCGGAAATCGATCTTCTTGCCGTTATGATCCGTGAGCGAACCGTGGTCCATAACCTGCAAGAGAATATTGTAGATATCCGGATGCGCCTTTTCGATTTCGTCCAGCAGCACGACCGAATGCGGATGCTGGTCGACGCCATCTGTCAGAAGACCACCCTGATCGAAGCCGACATAGCCGGGAGGCGCACCGAGCAAGCGAGATACGGTGTGACGCTCCATATATTCCGACATGTCGAAGCGCAGCATCTCAACGCCGAGTGACGACGCAAGCTGCTTGGCAACTTCGGTTTTACCCACGCCGGTTGGGCCGGAGAAGACATAGGAACCAATCGGCTTGTTCGGCTCGCGCAACCCAGCACGGGCAAGCTTGATAGCGGTCGAGAGAGCTTCAATCGCAATATCCTGACCGTAGACCACCGAGCGCAGTTCCTGCTCGAGATTGGCCAGAACCATCTCGTCATCTTTCGAAACTGTCTTCGGCGGGATACGAGCCATCGTCGCGATGGTGACCTCGATTTCCTTCTCGGTGATGAGTTTGCGCCGCTTGGAAGCTGGAAGCAGCATCTGCGCCGCACCAGTCTCATCGATCACGTCGATAGCCTTGTCCGGCAACTTGCGGTCGGAAATGTAACGTGCTGAAAGCTCCACCGCAGCCTTGATCGCTTCGTTGGTATAACGAAGATGATGATAATCCTCGAAATAGGGCTTCAGACCCTTCATGATCTCGATGGCATCATCGATGGATGGCTCGTTGACGTCGATTTTTTGGAAACGACGCACAAGTGCGCGGTCTTTCTCGAAGAACTGGCGATACTCCTTGTAGGTGGTCGAACCGATGCAACGGATCGCCCCTGAGGACAGTGCAGGTTTCAAGAGGTTGGACGCATCCATTGCGCCGCCAGATGTCGCGCCAGCACCGATAACAGTGTGGATTTCATCGATGAACAGAACCGCACCCGGAAATTCTTCGAGTTCCTTCACGACCTGTTTCAGGCGCTCTTCGAAATCACCGCGGTAACGCGTACCGGCCAGCAACGTACCCATATCCAGCGAGAAGATCGTATCGTTCTTCAACGCTTCCGGCACCTTGCCTTCAACAATGCGTTTTGCGAGACCTTCAGCGATGGCGGTCTTGCCGACACCAGGGTCTCCAACATAAAGCGGATTGTTCTTCGAACGGCGGCACAAGACCTGAATGGTCCTGTTGACCTCCTCGTGACGACCGATCAGCGGATCGATCTTACCGTTACGAGCCTTGTCGTTGAGGTTGACGCAGTAAGCCTTCAGCGCATCCTGCTGCTTCTTGGCACCGGAACCATCGTCTTCCGAACCGTTTCGCGCTGGCTTTGCCTCGTTTTCGTTCTCTTCCGAACCCCGCGGCGTGCGGGTCTGGGAAGAACCCGGACGTTTACCGATACCATGCGAGATGTAGTTGACCGCATCGTAACGGGTCATCTCCTGCTCTTGCAGGAAGTAAGCAGCGTGGCTTTCACGCTCTGCAAAAATGGCGACCAAAACGTTGGCGCCCGTCACCTCCTCGCGGCCGGAGGACTGGACGTGGATAACCGCGCGCTGGATGACGCGCTGGAAGCCGGAGGTGGGCTTGGAATCCTCGTCATATCCTGTGACCAGATTGGAAAGTTCGTTATCGACATAATCAGCCACGGTCTTGCGCAGTGCAGTGAGGTCGACGTTGCACGCACCCATCACGGCGGCGGCATCGACATCCTCGATCAGCGCGAGCAGTAGATGTTCGAGCGTCGCATACTCGTGGTGACGCTCATTTGCAAAGGTCAGTGCCTGGTGCAGCGCCTTCTCTAGACTTGGGGAAAAAGTTGGCACGTTGCGATCCTCATTTCTTTTCCATGACGCACTGAAGCGGATGCTGGTGCTGTCGGGCGAAATCCATGACCTGGCTTACTTTTGTCTCGGCGACCTCATATGTGAATACTCCGCATTCCCCTACCCCATGTTGATGGACATGCAACATGATACGGGTCGCGGCTTCCTTGTCCTTCTGGAAAAAACGCTCCAGAATATGAATGACGAACTCCATTGGAGTGTAGTCGTCATTCAGCAGAAGAACACGGTATAAATTCGGTCGTTTCGTCTTGGGCTGGGTGCGGGTAATAACCGACGTTCCACGGTTCGTTCCGCCGTCGTCCCCTTCACCTTCGCCCTGCATGTAGATCGACTTGGCGATCATCTTTCTTCATTCTCCACATCAAACCCGCTTAACCCGATAAGGCAGCGAGTAAGAATTTCGCCTTCTCCTATTTAGGTCTTCAATGAGCGATTTTAAGCCCCTTGCGGCGCACTGCAATCACTAATCCGTTTCAAGCCGACGAAAGTTAGATCCAACTTCGGCGACACGCAGGAACATTGACCTTAAATGGTTTTCTACCGGACATTCCCAAGCCATCAACCTGATAAGGCAATTTTGGAGTCCGCTGCACGCTGAGCATCAACTGTTATCGTCGAGCATCTCCCGAACGGCGACCGCCAGTTGCTTGAGCGAGAACGGCTTAGGCAGGAATCCGAACTTTGCATCTGCGGGCAAGTTTTTGGCAAAGGCGTCTTCGGCATATCCCGAAACGAATATGAACTTGAGATCAGGATAGGACTTCCGCAATTCCCTGAGCAGCGATGGTCCATCCATCTCTGGCATCACCACGTCCGAAACCACGATATCGACCTTGCCTTCCAACTCCTCCATGACGTCGAGCGCTTCGGTGCCCGAGCCCGCTTCGTGAACAGTGTAGCCTCTGGTCTCCAGCATACGCTTGCCACCGCGACGAACGGCCTCCTCGTCTTCGACAAGAAGCACGACAGCCGATTTTCCCGTCAAATCCAGCGGTTCTTCGTTTGAAGGCTCCTTCGCCGCTGGAGCCGGCTGCGTCTGAACCGGTGCGCCATCGACTGACGAAACCGCCTGGACAGGTTCAACGATGTGACGTGGAAGAAAGATACGGAAGGCGGTACCTTTGCCCACCTCGGATTCCGGATAGATATAGCCGCCGGACTGCTTGACGATGCCATAGACCATGGAAAGGCCCAGTCCCGTTCCCTTGCCCACTTCCTTGGTGGTGAAGAACGGCTCGAAAATCTTGTCCATGATTTCGGGTGCGATACCAGTGCCGTTATCGGCTACCTCGATCATTACCAGATCTTCAACAGGAAGATCCGACCGTCCAAGGGCTGCAACGTCGTTCTCGGTCATATTGCGCGTAACGATCTTGATCTTTCCCCCATCCGGCATGGCATCGCGCGCGTTGACGCAGAGATTGATCAGAACCTGCTCGAACTGCGAAAGGTCTGTTTTCACCGGCCAGAGATCGCGGCCATAATCGACTTCCAGCTTGACGTTCGTGCCGGAAATCAGACGATCCACCAGCATGCGAAGATCACCGATGACGTCTGTCAGATTGAGGACAGCCGGTCGCATTGTCTGCTTGCGAGAGAATGCAAGCAACTGCCGAACGAGAACGGCTGCGCGGTTTGCATTTCGTTTGATCTCCATCAAATCGGCAAAGCTGGCGTCGGCCGGTCGCGCCTGAAGCAGAAGATGGTCGGATGACAGAAGGATGGCGGTCAGAACGTTGTTGAAGTCATGCGCTATGCCGCCTGCCAGCGTACCTACGGCATTCATCTTCTGCGTCTGCGCCATCTGCGTTTCGAGCGCTTTCTGCTCGGTCACTTCGATTGCGTAGACAATGGCAACCTCTTCCGGCGCTTCGTCATCCTGGTCAATGACGGCGTTCACGTAGAAGCGGAAATGGCGCGCCTCATCGGTGGGATGGCGCGAATCGAACGGCGCGATATCGCCTTGTCGGTCCTTGGCGGCATCAACGGCCTGAGCAAATTTCGCCTTTTCGTTATCATGCAGAACGGTCTCGAATGTCACGTGACTATCGATTTCGTCACGGCCGACGACACCGGAAAATAGCTTCAGGAACGGCGCATTGGTGCGCAGGATTCGCCCGTCACCGTCCAGTGATGCAATCGCCATCGGGGTATTGTTGAAGAAACGGGTAAAGCGCATCGCCGAAGCCGACTCCGCGTTTTCCTGCCCCTTTGGACGCATCAGAACGATGGTGCGGCTCTCACCTGGCGCACCATCGCGCGCGGCGGTTACCTGATGCACCAGACGCGCGGGCATGCTCTGGCCGTTGACGCGGCGCATATCGAGATCGAGCATTTCTGTACGGTTGGCCCCGGCCTGCGGATGGACGGACTCGATCAGTGCCATACCCTCGCCTGCAACGATATCCGAAACTGTCATGGATCCCGGCGAGAATTGCGCAAGATCGATACCAAGCCATTCGGAAAGCGTGGCGTTCAAATAAACGATCTCGCCCTTGCGGCCCGCCGAGAAGAAACCGGCTGGCGCGTGGTCGAGGTAATCGATGGCGTTTTGCAACTCGCGGAAAAACCGCTCCTGATCTTCGCGCTCGGTGGTAATGTCAGCGATCTGAAAAACATGCAGGTCCTGCCCGTTCGTGTCCTTGAGCAGGCGCGCCTTGAGGCGGTACCAATGCGGACCGGAATGGGAGGCGGTTTGGCTGAGCGGCTTCAAAAGCCTGAATTCTTCGTAGCCGTCGCGGCCTTCCCGAAGGCCGTTGATCAGGCGGTAAAGTGCCTCGGTCGATTCCCGGTCTCGCGAGAGCAGAGTTTCGAGGCTCTGTATGTCCGTAGCCTTGGTGGCGCTCGTCATCTGGCAATAGGTCGCATTGGCATAGACCAGGCGCCCCTTTGGGTCGGCGATCAGCGTTCCATCCGGATGAGAGGAGAGAAACCGCCGCGCCATCCCGTCCGACTGCGACTGCGGCATGACCTCGATGAAACCGATGACCGAAGAAACGAGGAAAAAGATGCCAAGCATCGCCAGAACGCCCAGAATACCGAGCACGATCTCGTTTTCCAGTGAGTTCTTGAAGTAGACGAAAGCAACGGCAGCAGCCACCAGCACCAAAGCCAGAAGCAATATTCGCAGCACAGTGCCGGAGCGGGCACGCCTGTCCACCAAGGGAAAGTCATTGTCGCTGGCTTGACGCACCTTGGTCATCGAGGCTCTAACCCTTGCAGTTCTGTCATTCCCTGGCATTCACTGAGGCGAAGCATACGGAATCGCCTTTACTTTTCCTTGTAGCAATTCGAAGAAATATCAAAAAGCTCCTGAACTGCATAAACCTTTGTCCATGCACAGCCAATGCGCGGGGGAAGACGCGACGCCGCGTACGACTGAAGCTATGACTGTGCGAAAAGCGGCTTTATCGAGATAGCTCCAGCAATTTCGTGGAGGAATTCGGATAATTCTTGTGTCCGGCCCAAAAAAATCGTCTTTTCCGTTCACAATCTGTAAAAACATGAAATGCAGCAATCATTTGGGCTGCAGAAGACCAAAGGGACCGGCTTCATGATGGAAGACTTTATCGGCACTTATGGCAACCGCCTTATCGTGGCGGTCGTGGGCGTAGGCGTCGCGCTTCTCCTTCTTGCCATCGTTTTATGGTTCATTCGAAGACGGAGCGGCTCTGCCCCGTTCATTCGCGGTGGAAAAAACCGTCAACCTCGTCTTCAGGTGCTGGACGCAACGGCAGTCGATGCGCGCCGCCGTCTCGTTCTCGTACGGCGCGACAATGTCGAGCATCTGGTCATGATCGGCGGCCCTACGGATATCGTCATTGAAAGCGGCATTGGCGCAATCCCGATCGTAAAAGACATCCGCGACCCACAGCAGGAAGTTTTGCAATCGCTTTCGGCAGAGCGAGCCATCACGTCCGAAAAGCCAAAACCTCTTCCGCCACAGCGTGAGGAGGAAACGCGGCCCACATTTGCGGCAACAAATGCAGCTCCCTCGCAGCCAGCGGTGCCTCAACCCGAGAAGAAGCAGCCAGTTGCCGCATCGCCAGTGGCAACCGTGAGGCCTGTGACACCGCCGGTACCGAGACCATCTGCACCGGCAGTCACGCCCTCGCCTTCGCCTGCGCCTGCGCCGACCCCGTTGCCCGCCCGCCCCCCTGTCACGTCAGCGCAAATCCCGGCAGCGGCGCCTAGGCAGCGAGATCAGGAGGATGCGCCCGCAATACCACGTACTATCGCGCGTGAGCCCGTTGCGCCTGCGGTACCGGCAACAGCGGTCGCGGCGACAGTTGCGGCTCTGCCAACTGTGGAGCCAGAGCGCCCGATAAAAAGCCCGGCGTCGGCGGCTGAGGAACAAGCTGTCATCCCGACGCCCGTAGCCGTTGCACCGGAGCCTGTCGCTGCGCGAGAACCCGCCATCGATCGGCAGAGCGCCGTCGATTTTCTCGATGCCGCCCGCGAGCGGGTGCTACCGACCTTCCAGACGGCGCCAGCGGTCACCGCTGCCGCTTCCCCGAAGAAAGAACCGCTTGCACTTGGTGACAATGGTCCGGTTTTCGGTGACCAGCTTACCAGCGACTTTGAGAGTTTTCTGGAAGCAGAAATTGCCAAGAATAACGCAGCGGGTGGACCTCCTGTTAGCCTGGAGGTTGAGAATACAGAACAGCAAGCACCAGAACCCGCTGTATCTCCCTCTGGTGACAGCGATGAAGAGCGTAACGTCCAAAAAGAAATGGCAAGAATCTTCGGCGAAATGTCTGTCACCCGCGACAGATGACACACAGAAAAAAGGCTCCTGGATCAACCGGAGCCTTTTTGGTTCTTATGCCCGAAGGACGGCGTTGTCTGGATCGAAGGGGCTTTCGCCCACTACCTCAGCGTCGTAATGGTCGCCCAAAATCTTGATCTTAAGCTTCGTACCGACGGTAGCGTATTCCGGTGAAAGCATGGCAAGCGCCAGCGACTTTCCGATACGCCAGCCGAAACCGCCGCTCGTCGCACGGCCGACGACATCTCCCGGGTCGTTCAAGATGGCCTCCGAGCCGCGAGCGTCGACCGTGGTGTTACCTGTGACGACGAGCGTTGAGAATATCCACTTCAGGCCCGCTTCTTTACCAGCAACCAGCGCATCGCGACCGATGAACTGCTTTTCAGGCTTTACGAATCGGTCGAGACCGGAGGAATACGCATTGTATTCAACCGAAAGCTCGCGACCCATGTTGCGGTAGGATTTTTCCAGCGACATGGCAACCATTGCGCGGATACCGAACGGCTTGATGCCGAACTCCGCACCGGCCTCCATCAGGCGGTCGAAGATGTAGTTCTGCATTTCGATTGGATGGTGTAGTTCCCAACCCAGTTCGCCTACGAAGTTGACACGCAGCGCATGCGCCGTGGCAACGCCCACTGAGATTTCCTTCGCCGTGAGCCACGGAAAATCCTTGTTTTCCAGGCTGGTGCGCGTCAACTTCTTGAGTACATCACGCGACTTAGGCCCTGCCAGCACCAACACACCGTATTTCTGGGTGATCGGCTGGAGAACGACGGAACCGTCGGTCGGCGCCAGACGGCGTAGGGTGTCATGGTCGACAGACTCGAGACCGCCAGCCGAAACCAGATAGAAGCGGCCCGGTGCCCATTCATAAACAGTGAACTCGGCCTTCACTCCACCATTAGGCGTCAGAAGGTGGGTCAGGGCAATACGGCCACGCTTCTTCGGAATGGCGTTGGCGAGGATAGATTCCAGCCAGGCGCGTGCACCGGGGCCGGAGACTTCCATCTTCGCGAAGGCGGACATGTCCATCACGCCGACGTTTTGGTTCACATTCTTCACTTCGTTGCCGACGTGTTCGAAATAGTTCGACCGGCGGAACGACCACTTTTCAACGATACGACCGTCTTCCAAAGCAGGAGCGTAATTATGGTTGGTGATTACGTCTGCTCCGACGCCGAGTTCTTCTTCCTTCAGCGCATAGCTCTCAGGTGCGAACCAGTTTGCGCGTTCCCAGCCGTAGACAGAGCCGAATACTGCGCCGAGCTTCTTCAGGCGATCATAAACCGGCGTCGTCTTCAGCGGACGCGCAGCCGAACGCTCTTCATCCGGATAGTGCATGGTGAAGACGTTTGCGTAGGCTTCTTCGTTTTTGGCGATGAGATAACCCTCTGTGGCGTGAGGACCGAAACGGCGTGGGTCGACGCCGGTGAGGTCGAGCGTGGGCTCACCATCGACGATCCATTCCGCCAACTGCCAACCTGCGCCACCAGCCGCAGTAATGCCAAAAGAGTGACCTTCGTTGAGCCAGAAGTTCTTGAGCCCCGGCGCAGGGCCAACAATCGGATTACCATCGGGCGTATAGGCAATAGCGCCGTTATAGACCTTCTTGATACCGACTTCACCGAATGCGGGAACGCGTTCGATAGCCGTCTCGATATGCGGCATAAGGCGGTCGAGCTCTTCCTGGAACAGCTCATACTCGCTTTCGTCGGACGGACCGTCGACATAACAGACGGGTGCGCCGACTTCGTAAGGGCCGAGGATCAGGCCGCCAGCTTCTTCGCGCATGTACCAGGCACTATCGGATTCGCGTAACACGCCCATTTCCGGCAGACCCTGCTTGCGGCGTTCCAGAATGGCCGGGTGTGGCTCGGTAACGATGTATTGGTGTTCGACGGGAATGACGGGAATGTTGATGCCAACCATTTCGCCGGTTTTGCGGGCAAAGTTGCCCGTACAGGAGATGACATGCTCCGCGATGATTTCGCCCTTGTCGGTCGTAATCTTCCAGTTGCCGTCCGCCTGCTGCTCAATTTCAGTAACCGTGGTGTTGCGATAGATCGTCGCGCCACGATCACGCGCACCCTTGGCAAGCGCCTGGGTCAGATCGGCAGGCTGGATATAGCCATCGTCCGGGTGCTGAATAGCGCCGAGGAGACCGTCTGTCTCACAAAGAGGCCAGACTTCCTTCACCTCCTCCGGCGTCAGCAGCTTGTAATTGACGCCAATGGTTTCAGCGATGCCAGCGTAGTACATATATTCATCCCAGCGGTCCTTTGTCCGGGCGAGACGAATATTGGAAACCTTGGAAAAGCCGACATTCATACCGGTCTCTTCCTGAAGTTCCTGATAGAACTTCACGGAATATTTGTGGATCTGCCCAACCGAATAGCTCATGTTGAACAGCGGCAGCAGGCCAGCGGCGTGCCATGTGGAGCCGGACGTCAGCTCCTTGCGCTCGATGAGAACGACATCGTTCCAGCCTTTTTTGGCAAGGTGGTAAAGCGTCGAAACACCGACAACGCCGCCACCGATAACAACAGCCCGCGCATTTGTCTTCATAATGAAAGTTCCCCTTGAGGCATTTTCTACCCGCCTAATGGCGGAATTTTCCCGAACCAGTATGGAACGGACTATGCAATGTCGCTTCGTTGCCCAAACGCCTGATTACGACATGCAAAAGGCTCGCCGCGACGACGAGCCTTTTGACGATTTTCAAGCTCCGAACCGGTCAGCTGCTGCGCTTGGCTGCGCGGGCAGAGGGCTGTTTATTTCCAGATTCCATTTCGGTTTCATCCATATCATTTTGCTTCGGCGTCTCCTGTTTTGCAGCCGCCGCCGCGTTTGTATGAGAGACGACCGCTTTTTCGCCCTCTTCGGCCAGAAGTGCGGCCAGAAGCTGCGGATTGGTCTCACCTTCCATATGGATATTGAGGTTGCGCTGCGGCATCGGAATGCTGATCCCCTCGTCGCGGAAACGACGCAGGATTTCCATGCGCAGATTGTTCTTCACGGTTAGCCCGTGTGAAAGATCCGCCAGATGGAACCGCAGCTCGAAATCCAGCGAAAAGTCGCCGAACCGCAGGAACTCGACGTGTGGCTCAGGATTGCGAAGCACCGGCGTCTGCTTCTTGACGAGCTCCAGCAGAATATCCATCACCCTTTGCGGATCGGTATCGTAAGCAACGGAAACGGGGATTTCCGCGCGCTGGATGCGATTTCTATGCGTCCAGTTGCCGACAGACGCATTTATGAATTCCGAGTTCGGAACGATGATCGACTGACCACGGAAGGTTTCGATCTCGGTAGCACGAACCGAGAGCCGCTTCACGGTTCCCTCTGTCGTACCCGTCACCACCCAGTCACCCACCTTGAATGGGCGCTCGACGAGAAGAATGAGGCCGGAGACAAAGTTCGAAACGATGTTCTGCAGACCAAAACCAATACCGACCGAAAGAGCGGAAGCGACAAGAGCAAGACTGGAAAGATCAAGACCCGCCGACGAGACACCAAAAATGGCGGCGACGACGACACCGAGATAACCAATGCCCGTGCCGACGGAATTGCGCACACCGGCATCCACCTGCCCGCGCGCCATCACGTTACGATCCAGCCACTTTTGGAACCAGCGTGTAACGATATAGCCAACCGCAAAGACCAGAATGCCGGTAAAAATACTGATCAGCGAAATCGAGGTGTTGCCGACGGAGAAACCGGTCAGCAGGCGATATGCCCAGCTTTCGATGTCTCCCGGCTGAAAGCCCCATGAGAACAGGATGAGCGGCACCCCGAAGGCGAGCGCAATGCCGTATATGCCGAGCCCCGCTGCAAGCCCTGCCTGATCCAAAGGCACTGGCCCTAGTCCGAAACGGCGACCGAGATAGCGGCCTGCGAGTGTTTCGGCAAACGCACCCTGTCTGGAAATCGCCTTGCCGGAGAGTATGCCGATGTAGATCGTCGCAACCACAGCCCCCGTTGCAACGATCTGCGTGGCCAGAAAACGCCCAAGGCCCACGTAACCGGTGAGGCACGCACCAATCAGCAGCAGGCCGCCGACGCGCAGCAGAATAACCAGCCAGCGTGGCATGCGTCGGTTGCCGGTTTCGGCATCCTGCCCCTCGCCGATGACCGGACGCAAAAACGACATCGCAAAGAGAATAACGCCTATGGTTATCGACGCTACGAAGCTCTTCGCCACAGTCAGGATCAGCGGGGAATTCTGCGTTTCGCTGATTGTGCTGAACAGGTAATCAAGGCCATTGACCAGTGCCATCACGAGCATGGCGGAGGAAAGGGTGTGTGCGCCTCGGTTAGAGACCAGCAACAAGCGCCACTCCGGCTGTGTCGGCGCGAAAATGGCGTAGGTCAGTCGTGAAACGAAGTAGACGAAGGCCATGACGGACATGGCGACAAAAACGATCGGTGCAATATCCTCGGTGAGTACACCGAAGTTATCGAGAAAAAATGCCGACGTCACCATAAACAGGAACACGGACAGCGACTGGACCGTCGTAGACCAGAACGCGACCGATAGTCGGCGTAAATAAGATGGTTCGCCTGTAAACGCTCTTCGCTCCATGCGGTGACCAAGAAGGCGATATCCACCGACCAAAAAGAGCAGCGCCGCAAGTACCGACAGCGAAACTGCCCCAAACATGGAAACTCGTTTGTAATTCCAGACGTAGTTTGCCCAGTTCGTCAACGAACTGCTCAGCGCCGATAACTCGCTAACAAACTCCTTTCCGGCCTCACCTAACACAGGAAGAGAGATTTCAGTCCGCTTGAACAGTGTCGCAGCAAAGAGCGAGCGGCGGATCGAGGTGATGTTGTTGGAAAGTCTGGCGGCAGCCGTCGAAACAGCTTCCGCCTGTCCCAGAATTGCGTTGATCTGCGACTTTTCGCTGTTCAGCTTGTTTCGCTCATCCGTAACGACGCTCTGCTCAGGCGGTTGCCCCTCCTTCGGCGGCTCTCCTATAGAGCTCAGGCGACCGTTTATCTCATCTAGCCGGACGCGAAGACTGCTGACCGTTCCATTCGCGTTTCCCGTAAGGTCGTCGGCACGGCCCTTGAGGTCCACGAGTTTGTTATCTTCACCGCTTCCGTTCTCAACATCCTGAGTAATACCAGACAGCGTCGAATTCCATTTTTCGATATCGACTTTTGCCTGCTGCGCGACCGGCAGAGGTGCATCGGGAACGGCTTCATCGGTAACCTGCGCCAAGGCAAACGAGGACAAAAGCATCCAGGCAACGGCGAGCATCGGCAGGTGCCGAAGCGACCTGTTCTGCCTTATCGAAAAAATCATCGTATTGCCTTTCTGCTTCGCCTGATTCATCGCGTCAAAATAATCGGCAACTCGAGGGTTTCAAGCGCCAATAAATCGCAAAACGGGGGAACAAAACGCCCATTCGCGCGATATTAGAGTGACTGACACAGTTATCACGCAAACTTGGAGGACATTATGGAATCTGCTGGGATTGGCTGGATCGCCGCAATCATCATCGGCGGCATCGCAGGGTGGCTTGCCGAACAATTCATGAAGAGCAACATGGGTGTCTTCATGAACATCATTCTAGGAATAATCGGAGCCATCGTCGCCAACGCTATTCTATCCGTCTTCGGAATCGTTTTGGCGGGATGGCTGGGTTATCTGATAGCCGGCTTCATCGGCGCCTGCATTCTCATTGCGATCGGACGCGCCTTCCGGCGTTGACGAAGAAAAATTCTCAACCGCCAAAAGCCCGGTCTTCCGGGCTTTTTTCGTTTATCGGGAAATTTTGGAGGCATAAAAACGAAATAAAATACATTTGCCGCTAGACAACCCAAATGTTCCTCTTTATACGGCCAATCACACCGCCAGACGGCGGGCGGCGGGTGATTAGCTCAGTTGGTAGAGCAGCTGACTCTTAATCAGCGGGTCGTAGGTTCGAGCCCTACATCACCCACCAAATTCCTCTTTATTCTAATGGAACGTGTATGCAAACCGAGTGCGTAATGCTTGGTTTCAGCCTGCGCGGCTCTCGTATGACGTATGCCTCACATGCAACACTAGGCAGGCGATTACGATTATAAATCACACCTAGATATTGCGCTCCTAAAAGCTGTCTTATTTCGCTTCATAATCGCCGACATGAGAACGGTAACAAATCTTCTTCTTTTAATAGGAGGCGTCGCCGCAAGCGGTGCGGTCGCCTTTTTAACGGCCACCGTTATGGCGCAGTCAGGATCGTGCGTCGCGGGAGGGTGTGGGTATGCGACTCTCTTTTTGGCTTTTCCGCTGATCTGGTTCGTCCTGTTTTGCCTGTTCGTCATGGCCATGTTGATCTGGCGGCGGACACCTCACAGAGACTGAGAAACCTGAGCATAAGGGGCAAAGTCTAGTTGACACTGCCTCGCAATTAACCGAGTCTGCCCGGCGCTGGGGGATTCGTAACTTGTGCTGCTCGTCTTATAGTGAGGCAGCGCAGGCATCTGAATTTCCGCGCTTTCTGATTTGGGGGTCAGTTCGCGCGTTAGAATGGAGTGCTGAATGCGCGCTTTGATCAATTCTCCGTCGCTTTCTATCGACACGATGGATTACCAGGCAGAATGCCAATTCGCTCTTGAGCCGTCTATAAACGGGTTATTGGAAAAAGCCGAAGGTGCTGGCTGGGACCGGCAACATGCGGTCCTGGCAATCGTCGCTCTCGTCAGCGGACAAATCTCTGAGGCTGCCTTTGTAGAGGGCCAACCTCTGTCCTGACCTTTGTAAACGTATGTCAATTCGCTTTACATCATGAATGTTTTGAAGCCGGCATCCATACGTGCCGGCTTTTCAGTTTTCCGAGCCTCCTTTCCTACGCCCCATCTTTCGGACACTCGAATACTGCTTGACAAGGAAGATCAAAAATAAGAACATAAAGTGAACAAATGGAGAGCCTGCCATGACGCGAGCGGATGTAGCCATTCAAGATGCACTTAATGTAGTTGCAAAATCTCGTGACCTCAGGGAGCGCGCCGAGGCTCGGCGTCGAG
Source organism: Agrobacterium larrymoorei (assembly GCF_013322225.1). Classification (GTDB taxonomy): domain Bacteria; phylum Pseudomonadota; class Alphaproteobacteria; order Rhizobiales; family Rhizobiaceae; genus Agrobacterium; species Agrobacterium larrymoorei_A. Next base: position 93,926 of record NZ_JAAMFB010000012.1, on the reverse strand, counting down.
AGCTGCAAAGAAAAACCGAGTTCATGACCGCAAAACCGATTTATATTCTTAAGAAAAATGGTGGCAGGCAGTTGTCGCTCAAACTGGATTCGTGAACTACGGATGTCCGTAGTTATTCGGGCGCGACGCTTGTTCCAGCTTCATTTTGACGCCGGACGCCAGATGATTTTGCGTAAATCGTCTGAGATTTCCGGCAAAGATGGCTTGATGGAGTTGTTCGACTTAGACCTACCAAGCAAAAGTCCCGTGGGATTTTGATCCGCACGGGACATCTTGAAAAATGCGCGTTTCGTTTCGCTTATTGCATGCGCTGAAGAGCGCTCTCCGGCGAAGCCACAGCACCCTGCGTTGCGATGGCCACGCGGTCAGTCTTTTTAAGGATCAACACTGGCTTCTCTACCGGCCCGGTCGGAGGCGCGATGCTGGCGGTTTTAAATTCCCTGTCTACAGGTATGGATGCGTTCACATTGGTGTGGTTGATGCAGTCTGCGAGCGCTGCAGAGGCGGTCATGCCCAGAGCACCTGCGATTATGAGAATTGCTTTCATGTCATTCTCCCTTCGCTATTTTTGTTACCACTATAAGTCGTTGTGCATGCTCTTTGGATTCATTACTTGGGACTAGCCCAAAGGTCGGAAGACTAATTCTTCTGCGTTGACAACGCGCCACGGCATGTTCTTCGGAAGATCATGGCGACATAGGTGCCGCGCAGAGGAATGATCAGCGGCTTGTAGGTTGAGGAAGACGCACTGTTGGCGGCTTCAAGAACTCTGCGGCTATCGGAACTGCTTTGCGACTTCATGTCACCTCTCCTTTTGTTCACAGAACGGGATAGGTGTTGTTTAGTTCCTGATCTCTGACGGCGTGAATCGTAAACAGGCAAAATTAATCATCAACATTTCTTCACAGGCGTGTCATTTTGATCCGATGGTACTTTGCTACCGTTCAAATACTGACTTGTGACAAACTTGTTGAGGTCGTGGGAACGCGGGAAAGAGCTTGTAGGACGACTGCGTATTCATGTACCAAAGATGCCATCAACAAGGGTGGCGGCATGTCGCGTTCAACACAGTCTATTTCTTTCGTTGCGTCATCTGCAGAGCACGCGCAGGCCGCGCGCGAGGAATTGATCGAGGAATACGGCAACGAATCTTTCGAGGGGGCCGACGTTATCGTCGCGCTGGGCGGCGACGGTTTCATGCTCCAGGTGCTGAACGAAACGATGAATTCCGGTAAGCGCGTCTATGGCATGAACCGTGGCTCTATCGGCTTTCTCATGAATGACTATAAGGTTGAACGCCTAAGGGAACGTATCGAGGCCGCGACTGGTAATGATTTTCATCCGCTGCGCATGACGACGATAGACGCTCATGGTGAAGAGTTCTCGGCGCTGGCCATGAATGAGGTGAGCCTTTTCCGTCAGTCTCATCAGGCTGCAAAGCTGCGCGTGGATGTCGACGGCCAGACGCGGCTGGAAGAGCTCGTGTGTGACGGCATGATGGTTGCTACCCCCGCCGGGTCTACCGCCTATAACTTTTCTGCCCACGGGCCAATCCTTCCACTGGAATCCCCTCTCCTTGCCTTGACGCCGGTCAGCGCTTTCCGACCTCGCCGCTGGCGGGGCGCGCTCCTCCCCAACAAAGTCACGGTCGAAATCCACGTCCTCGAGATCGACAAGCGTCCAGTCAACGCCGTTGCCGACCACACGGAAGTGAAATCGGTAAGGACCGTGCGGATTGCACAGTCTCAAGATAGAACTGCGAGAATCCTCTCCGACCCAGACCGTTCATGGTCTGATAGAGTGCTTGCCGAACAATTTACGAACTGATGAAAACGATGATGATGAAAACGCTTCTCGCAGCCGCCCTCTTGTCTGCTTCTTTTGCCCCAGCGCTGGCTCAGACTCGGGATATCGACGCCTTGCCCGTTTCGACCATTTTCGTGACCAGTAGCGGCATGTGGGAGCAGCCCGCCGAAAAAGACGCATCGAACAATGCGGCGGCGAGCGAACCCACCCGCGGCTATTACAAGCTAGTCGCCATGCGTCAGACCGACGGAACGGCAAAGGTTTATCTTCAGCAGATAGCCTATACTGCTAAGGGTCCTAATCTGGTTGAGACGTTGGAACTGGAAGAGTTCACGCAGATGAAGGCTTACGTGACTGATATCCGGTCCGAAAGTTCGTCAGGTGCTTCCACCGCTCCCGGCCTGTTTGTCACTGTCTTCCTGAAGACCGATCCAACGCAAAAGGAAGCCGATGCGTGGACCGTGCTTATAGACGAATTGGGCGACATGAAAATCGAGAAAGCCTCGAATTAAATCAGACAGCAAGTTCGTCCGGGCCGTTAAGCACGGCTCCGAAATGATGCTTCCAGAGGCGTGTGCCGAGTGCGCCGGATCGGTCGAGGCTAGACCCGACGGTGAGCCATGGTAGGAGCGTTGGTTGCAGTCCAGCATCGAAGAATGCAAATCCGGCCGCAAGCACACAGGTGTCTGTCTGAATGCCGCAAACGAGCACGCGATCGAGTTTCAGCGAAATAAGGTAATCGACGGCGTCCTTGGGCGGCGCATAACCATGCTTGATGAATACGCGATCGGCTGGAACGAATGAATCGTCATCCACTCCCGGCTTCCATGCAAGCTGTCGTTCGAAGGGCGTAATATTTTCGTCGTGGCGTTCGACGCTGGCAACGCTATGCATCCGCTTTGCCAGCGATGTTATATCCGTCATCAAAGCGGGCGGCGGGTTAAAGCTCGGCTGAACATCAACGATATACAAAACCTGACGCAACGTAATCTCCATAAACAAAAGCCTCCCGCAACTGTCATCGCGAGAGGCTCACATAATTCAAGACATCAACGTTCAGTCGATATCGGAAACTTCTACATTCGCGCCGCCGCTGATGCGGTGGGCAAGTGCTGCCTCCATGAACTCGTTCAGATCGCCATCGAGAACGTTGCTCGGCGCGGTACTTTCAACACCTGTGCGCAGATCCTTCACCAGCTGGTAAGGCTGGAGAACATAAGAGCGAATCTGGTGGCCCCAGCCGATATCGGTTTTGGAAGCAGCCTGCGCATTGGCCGCGTCTTCCCGCTTCTGGAGTTCGACTTCATAGAGACGCGAGCGCAGCATTTCCCAGGCCTTGGCGCGGTTTTTGTGCTGGGAGCGCTCCTGCTGGCACGCAACGGCAATACCGGTCGGAATATGCGTAATACGCACAGCCGAGTCAGTCGTATTAACGTGCTGACCACCGGCACCCGACGAACGATAGGTATCGATACGGCAGTCGCTTTCGTTGATGTCGATCTGGATCGAATCGTCAACGACGGGATAAACCCAGATCGAAGAGAACGACGTGTGACGGCGCGCGTTACTGTCGTAAGGCGAAATACGTACCAGACGGTGAACACCCGATTCCGTCTTCATCCAGCCGAAAGCATTGTGGCCCTTCACGAGGATCGTTGCAGACTTGATGCCAGCTTCTTCGCCTTCGTGAACTTCCAGAACCTCGACCTTGAAGCCCTGGCGTTCCGCCCAGCGCGTGTACATGCGCAACAGAATGTTGGCCCAATCCTGGCTTTCCGTACCGCCAGCGCCGGAATGAACTTCGACATAGGTATCGTTGGAATCCGCTTCGCCGGAGAGCATAGCTTCCACCTGACGGCGGTTTGCTTCGCTGCGAAGGGCCTTCAGGGCGTCCTCGGCCTCCTTGACGATATCGGCGTCCCCCTCAGCCTCGCCCATCTCGATGAGCTCGATGTTATCATTCACCTGCTGTTCGAGTGATTTGACCCCACTGATGGATTCATCGAGTTGCTGGCGTTCCCGCATCAGCTTCTGCGCTTCGGACGCATCGTTCCAGAGGTTCGGATCCTCTGCCTTGTTATTCAACCAGTCCAGCCGTCTTATTGCCTGATCCCAGTCAAAGATGCCTCCTCAGCAGGCTTATGGCCTGCTTGATTTCGTCGACTACATTCACGATTTCGTTGCGCATTTCGAGAGTATTTCGCCTTTTTTGAAAACTGTTTGCGTGAATAAATGCGAGGGGCGCGGATGTAAAGACCCGCGCCCCTCGCCTTCAGAATTAGCGTGTCTAGTATAGGCCGCCGCCGCCGCCCGTTATCGCCTGCTGCGCCTGCGGAGACGCGCGCAGAATATCCTCCTGCGACATGTAGCCATCCATGCCGATGACCTCAAGCGTGGAAGCAGGGCCGGTACCCGGTTTGAAGGCTTCCATGATGGTGTCCGGCTCGCCCTCCATGGCCGCCATGCCTGTCTTGCGGTTCACGGCAATGAACTGCATTCCGTTCGGCACGATGAACTTGCTTGGCTCGAGATGTTTCTGCGCCTGTGCGATGAACTCACCGAAAATCGGTGCGGCAAGCGAGCCGCCGGTGCCGCCACGACCAAGAGGTGCTGGCGTATCGAAACCGATATAGAGGCCCGCGACGAGGTCTGGAGTATAACCAACGAACCAGGCATCTTTTTCGTCGTTTGTGGTGCCCGTCTTGCCGGCAACCGGAAGGTTGGTCTTGATTTTGCCAGCCGCCGTACCGCGCTGAACGACGCCTTCCATCATCGATGTCACCTGAAAGGCGGTCATCGGGTCCAGAACCTGCTCACGCTTGTCGACGATCGTCGGCTCGTCCTGATTTTGCCAGACGGTCGCGTTGCAGCCCTCACAGGCACGATCTTCATGACGGAAGATAGTCTTGCCGTAGCGGTCCTGAATGCGGTCGATCACCGTCGGCTTGATCTGCTTTCCGCCATTGGCAATCACCGAATAGGCAGACGCCATGCGCATGACTGTCGTTTCACCGGAACCGAGGGACATCGAAAGCAACGGAGGCATCTTGTCGTAGATACCGAAGCTTTCGGCATATTCAGCAACGAGGTTCATGCCCATGTCCTGCGCGAGACGCACGGTCATGAGATTGCGGGACTTTTCGATACCGAGGCGCAGTGTGGATGGACCCGCGACTTCCCCGCCGTAGTTCTGCGGCCGCCAGACTTCGCCTCCGGAAACGACTTCCAGCGGAGCATCCATAACAACGGAAGCGGGGGTATAACCGTTGTCGAGAGCCGCAGCGTAGATAAACGGCTTGAAGGACGAGCCCGGCTGGCGCATGGCCTGGGTCGCGCGGTTAAATTCCGACTGCGCATAAGAGAAGCCGCCGACAATTGCCAGAACGCGGCCCGTATGTGGGTCCATGACAACCATGCCGCCCTGAACCTTTGGAGGCTGGCGAAGCCGGAGATCACTCCCGCCGCCCGACATGGGTTCGACATAGACCACATCACCGGTCTTCAAGACACCTGCCGGAGATTTCGCCGTACTGCGCGCGCCCTTCGAATCGCGATAGGCCCAGCGCATGTTTTCCGGCTTTATGCGACCGCGCGTCTGCTGCGTTTCGCTGTCGCCATCCGGGCGAAGGCCGATATCGACACCTTCAGCCGAAGACGCAAGCACAACCGCGAGACGCCATTCCGGCACGTCACGCAACGGCCTGATCTTTTCGAGTGCCGCAGTCCAGTCGCCGCTGGTGTCGATCTGATCGACAGGTCCGTGGAAACCGCGACGCTCATCATATTCAAGAAGACCGTCCTGCAATGCGCGGCGCGCCTCGATCTGGATCTCGGGGTCGAAGGACGTACGGACGGAAAGCCCGCCCTTTAGCAGGGCATCCGCACCATACTGATCAACGATCTGGCGGCGAACCTCTTCCGCGAAGTAATCGGCCCCAGGCAACTGCGGGCCGCCGCGGCGTACGTTGACACCCAGCGGCTGCTGCTTGGCTTCGTCGGCATCAGCTTTAGTGATGTACCCATTTTCCGCCATGCGGTCGATAACCCAGTCACGGCGCTCAACAGCTGCCTTCCCACGACGGAAAGGGTGATAGTTGGCAGGCCCCTTCGGCAGGGCAGCAAGATAAGCCGTTTCCGCAATCGTCAGTTCGGTCACGGATTTGTTGAAATAGGTAAGAGACGCGCTGGCGATACCGTACGAATTCAGTCCAAAGAAAATCTCATTGAGATAAAGCTCGAGAATCTTGTCCTTGCTATAGGCCTGTTCGATACGGAAGGAGAGAATGGCTTCCTTCGCCTTACGCTCCATTGTCTGTTCGTTCGTCAGCAGGAAGTTTTTCGCCACCTGCTGCGTGATCGTCGAACCGCCCTGGGTGGGGCCACCGGTTACATAAGCAAGGGCGGCGCGGGCGAAACCCGTCACATCGATACCCGGATGCTGATAGAAATTCTTGTCTTCAGCGGAAAGGAATGCAGCCTTCACACGGTCAGGAATAGCCTGAATCGGAAGGAAAAGGCGGCGCTGCTCGGCGTATTCAGCCATTAGAGCACCATTGCCAGCATGCACGCGCGTCGTCACCGGCGGCTCATAGCTGCTCAGAACCGCGTAGTCAGGCAAATCCTTCGTTATCGTCACCAAATAAATGGCAACGCCAGCAGCGACCACGAGAAAGAGCATGCTCGCCAAGCCGAAGAAATATCCAATCAGTCTGATCATATTAGGCTACCGATACTTCGAATCGTAACTTTGCGCCCATATTTCAGGAGCGCATTTTTACATGTAGCGTGCCGTTTTGCACACCGCTTAACGGATGACAAGTCGCTGATAAAAGCATTCCCGCGTATGTTACCGGGAGATCGCCGCTTCTCCAAATGGAAACGAACCCTTCCTGTCGCCGAATCTAGCCTGCGAGTAACGTGGGGAATGTGAGTAAAATAGGGCTTCGGTTTATAATTGAACCCTTAAAGATGCAAAGCCTCAACGGTTTTCACAAACCGTCGCAAAACCGACACAGGTGGTAGTCAAAGGATGGATCATCCGCCATTGGCCAGTGCTTGCGCACGGTAACGTGTCACTGCCGCTGCAAGCCGGTCAGCAACCTTTTCACGCCATTTTTCGTCCAGCAACAGCTTCTCATCATCTGGATTGGAGAGGAACCCCAACTCCAGCAGAACCGAGGGGACATCATGAGCGCGAAGCACCTGAAAACCCGCGTAACGATGGGGGTTATTGATAAGCCCCACCTGCCCCTCAAAGGACGACACGATGTTTTCCGCCAGGGTTACGGAAAACGCCAGCGTTTCGCGACGGGTGAGGTCTAGAAGAATATCTGCCACTTCAGGCTGGGTGTTGGTGACAGCCACGCCAGCAACCTGGTCGGAAAGGTTTTCACGCTCGGCAAGATCCTGTGCCATCCGGTCTGATGCGCGGTCTGAAATGGTGTAAACGGTCGCGCCGCGAATGCCCTTTTGCTTCAACGTATCGGCATGGACCGAAATGAATAGATTGGCATTCTGCTGCCGCGCCAGCGTTACCCGCTCGGAAAGTGCAAGAAACGTATCGTCGTCTCGGGTCAAAAACGCCTTTACACCGGTAATCTTGTTCAGGCGGTCTGAAAGCTGTTTTGCGAATTGTAGGGTGATAACTTTTTCATCCGTACCGCTGATGCCACCTTTGGCCCCTGCGTCTATTCCGCCATGTCCCGCATCCACGGCAATGACGAAATCAGACTGACGGGGAGATTTCGCCAGAATATCCGGTGTAACCGAAGCGGTGGTCGCCGGGGCAAGCGCCTGCCAGTTCTGATTTTTCAGCAGATCGGCAAATTTCTGCTTCGTGGCGATTTCCGTGTCCAGCACAAACCGAAAAACCTTGCCTCCATCCTCTACCTTGGTTTCTGCAACGGCGACTTGAACGGGCTTCTTTGCAGTCAGAACGAGACGGGCACTGTCCTCCCCCATACTGCCGAAGCGAATATCGTTGAAAAGACCGGTGGGCGCTAAATCCTGTGTCGGAAATGCAAAACTGACGGCTGGCATATCAACGACGATTCGCGCCGGTGCATCCAGGTAATGGATTTCAAACTCGGGCTCGGCGTTAAAATCAAGAACAACGCGGGTCCGCGCCTCGTCGCCGATAATGCGTGCAGCATTCGCGACCAACGACGGGGCGGTTTCAGCCGAATGTACACATTCGAACGACAGGGGAGCCGCAAGAAAAGCCGCGCAGATCACCATGGCGATTCGCTTGAAAACGCTTACGAAGTGACGCGTGTCATTCTTTGAATGATTATTTATGGATGCCAGTATCATTTTCGCGTTTCAGTCGTTCGACAGGAGAATTTCGCCTTTTACGGTCCAAATGAAGGCGGCATGGATGTAGGATGGCCTGATTTGCGCGCCCGCGCAACAATCGCAGGCGTTGGTAAAGCATTTCTTAACTGCGAAAATCCATCAATGATATGGCATATTTAGCCTGCCTATTGCTATTATGACAGATAAAACATACAACGAGATTGAGGGTTAAAAGTGTTGACGGGATAGATGCCCGCCGGCTGCCAATCGATAAAGACGCTGGCGCTGCAAATCGGGCAATCATCTGCCGTCTTTGCATTTTTTTCCTGAAACTGGATCAACCGGCCATGGCCGGAATCATACCCGGTGGCATGCCACCGCCGCTCTGAGGAGAGCAATTTCATCGGACCTTTCGGGGTCTATTTATTAAAGTCGTTCTCGCTTGGCCAATGATGTCGTTGCAGCAGCTTTCATATGAACCGGATACATGGAGCAGGCAGTATGCCTTGCCAGTCGTCCGGATGCTGCCAGTTTACATGCGCCGGGCTGGAAACTTCATTTCCGGCACACCCTTGAAAAATGATGAAAGGCCTGTCCTCGTGGCGGGCCTCTTCTCGTATAAGACAGGGCTGCGCCGAGGAGCACAGCTTACATGGCAGACAAAATGCTTATCGACGCCTCCCACGAAGAGGAGACGCGCGTCGTAGTCGTCCGCGGAAACCGGATTGAAGAATTCGATTTCGAGTCGGAACACAAGAAACAAATCCGTGGGAACATCTACCTTGCCAAGGTAACCCGCGTTGAGCCTTCGCTTCAGGCAGCTTTCGTGGATTACGGTGGTAATCGGCACGGCTTCCTTGCCTTTGCGGAAATTCACCCGGATTATTATCAGATCCCGCTGGCCGACCGTCAGGCACTGCTGAAGGCGGAAGCCGAAGAGCATCGCCGCAGCGACGACTTCGAACCTGCAGACGCGCCGAACGAACCCGCCTCCCCTGCCATCGATCTTTCTCAGGCCGATCAGCCGGATGTCGGTATCGTTCCGTTGAACGAGGCCGCTACAGAACAGGCCGTGGCCTCAGAAGAAGTCGTTGAAACCACCGAATCTGCGGCTGAAGAGACCGTTGCAGCCGAAGCCCCTGCTGAGGAAGAGAAGCCGAAGAAGCGCACCCGCCGCCCTCGTGCGAAAAAGAAGGCCGAGACTGAAGAAGCGTCGGCGGAAGCTGCTTCGGACGAAAATGCGGATGAAGACGACAGCAAGGGCGGCGAAATGGCTGCCATGGTCGATACAGATACGATTTCCGAGGAAGTCGAAGGTATAGGCCGCCGTCAGGACGATGATGATGACGACGACGATCATCACGAAAAGGAAGTCATCGAATCTGTTGGCGCAGAAGACGCGATGGAAGAAGTTCCTGATCGCGTTTCGCGCAAGCCTCGCAAGCAGTACCGTATTCAGGAAGTCATAAAGCGCCGGCAGATTCTACTGGTTCAGGTTGCCAAGGAGGAGCGCGGCAACAAGGGTGCTGCTCTGACTACCTACCTGTCGCTGGCCGGTCGTTACTCGGTTCTGATGCCGAATACTGCGCGTGGCGGCGGTATTTCCCGCAAGATCACCCAGCCTGCGGACCGCAAGCGCCTGAAGGAAATCGCTCGCGACCTGGAAGTTCCTAACGGCATGGGCGTCATTTTGCGTACTGCGGGTGCGAACCGCACGCGTGTCGAGATCAAGCGCGACTTTGAATATTTGATGCGCCTTTGGGAAAATGTCCGCACACTGACCCTGAATTCGACCGCCCCTTGCCTCGTCTACGAGGAAGGTTCGCTCATCAAGCGCTCCATTCGCGATCTCTACAACAAGGATATCGGCGAGATCATCGTGTCCGGTGAAGAAGGCTATCGTGAAGCAAAAGACTTCATGAAGATGCTGATGCCGAGCCATGCCAAAGTGGTTCAGCCTTACCGCGACATTCACCCGATCTTTTCGCGCTCCGGCATCGAAGCGCAACTGGACCGTATGTTGCAGCCGCAAGTGACGCTTAAGTCTGGTGGCTATCTCATCATCAACCAGACGGAAGCGCTGGTTTCTATCGACGTGAACTCCGGTCGCTCGACGCGCGAACATTCCATCGAGGAAACGGCGCTGGCAACTAACCTCGAGGCGGCTGAAGAAGTCGCACGCCAGCTTCGCTTGCGCGACCTGGCAGGTCTGGTCGTCATCGACTTCATCGACATGGAAGAAAAGCGCAACAACCGCTCCGTCGAAAAGAAGCTGAAGGATTGCCTGAAGAACGACCGTGCCCGCATTCAGGTTGGCCGCATCTCGCACTTCGGTCTTCTGGAAATGTCACGGCAGCGCATCCGCGCTTCGGTTCTTGAATCCACGACGCAAGTTTGCTCGCATTGCGGCGGCACAGGTCATGTTCGTTCCGAATCCTCCATCGCACTGCATGTTTTGCGCGGCGTAGAGGAATATCTGCTGCGTAATACGACTCACAACATCACGGTTCGCACTACGCCAGACACAGCGCTTTATTTGCTTAATCACAAGCGCGCGACCGTCGTTGATTATGAAGGTCGCTTCGGCGTCGCAATCATCGTCGCTGCGGATGCAAGCGTTGGTGCCCAGCATTTCGCGATCGATCGGGGTGATGCTGTAGAGAACCCGGTAAAGATCGAAAGCCTGTTACAGGCACTGCCGGAGTTTGAGGAAGAAGACGACGATATCGTCATCGAACTCGATGAGGAAGAAGACGAAGAAATCATCGTCAAGGCGCCGGCTAGCGAATCTCGTCCTCAGGCTGAAAATGGGGAAGACGGCAAGCGCAAGCGCAAGCGTCGCCGCCGCCGTCGCGTTAAGGGCAACGGTCAGAATGGCGACGCTCAGGCAGACGCCAATGACGAAACGTCTTCCGACGAGTCAGACGAAGAAGAAGACAACGGCGAAGAGCAGGCTGAAGGTGCAGACGTCAGAGCCGAAGGCGAAGATGGAAGCTCTGAAGACAGCAAGCGCAAACGCCGCCGTCGTGGCAAGCGCGGCGGTCGCCGCAATCGCGATGAAAATGGCGAAACGCTGGAAGTAGAAAATGGCGATGCAGACGAATCCGTTCAGGATGGTGAAGCTGCAGCTCAGGTGGAAAGTGTAGAACCGGTCGCTTCCGTAGACATCGTCAAGGCGGAGCCTGAAACGCAAGCCGTCGTCGAGGAATCTGAAAAGCCTAAGAAGCCGCGCCGCACACGCAAGGCGAAGGAAAAGGTAGAGACGACTGCGGACGCTGAGGCACCAACGGTAACAGCCACGCCTGCACCACAGGAAACTCCAGTTGTAGAAGCGCCTGCGGCATCTGCTCCTTTAGAGCAAGTCGCTGAAGTCTCTACCGAAACCACATCGGATGCAGCAGAAGACGGCACAAAACCTGCCCGCGCCAACCGCGGTGAAAACGTGTCCTCGTCTGGGCCTGTGGTTACCTCCACCGGCGCAGGCGAAAATCCGGAAGGCGACGAACCAAAGCCCCGCAAGGGCGGCTGGTGGCAACGCAAGGGCTTTTTCTAAGCCTAACGTACTCAGTTAAAATCAAAGACCCCGAGAGTTGGAGACAACCTCGGGGCTTTTCTTCACTTACGGATTGCCTGATCGAGCCGATTAGAGAATACAGCAGTCAATCCACTGCGATATTAAATCTGGAAGTAAACTCCGTGCGCCCCGCGTTCGTGAGCCGAAGGACGCGGCCTTTCGAAGAAGCAACGACCCATTCCAGATCAAGAGATCGCTTTAGAATGGCTGCGCCAAGCCAACCGGCTAGATGAGGACGCCGCTCACTCCAGTCGAGGCATGTTCGGCAAAGGGCACGCTTGGACATCCGCGATAGTTCCAGATCAATGCCAAAGTCGCAAAAGAACCGATTTCCGGCCTCCGTGATAACCCCCGCACCATCGGATAGTACCACGTAGCCATTTAAGCATAGGGACTCCGTCAAAGAGGTTCCAAGTCTACCCGCGATGTGGTCGTAGCACGTGCGGGCGAAGCGCATTGCTTCATCCCTCGGACCGTGTGGTCGATACCGTTTAGGGCCCCGAGCAGCAGCAGATGAAAGAACCTCAATAATCTGAGCGACTTCTACGGAGGAAATGCGAAAATATCGGTGGCGACCATGTTGCTTTTCCAAAACTATTAGGCCGCCTTCCTGCAGCTTCGCCAAATGGCCACTGGTGGTTTTAGCGCTTACACCTGCTGCTTGAGCGAGTTCACCAGCTGTCAGCGCCTTGCCGCCCATCAATTCTGACAAAATGTTCGCTCTTGCCGGATCTCCGATCAACGCGGCGATTTCTGCGAGGGCGTTTGCGCTGGCGATATTTGTCATGCCCCAAGATAACGCAGAGGGTGTACCGCGTCATCATTGGATAGTTCGGTCGACGCCGAAACAACGGTGCCCGATCCTGCTGTATGGAAATGGTATTCTGATCAACATAGAAGAATCACACCATGCATGATGACATCATAATATACCTGCCTGGGATATTAATGGCTTACACGGCTTTTCTACTGGGAATAGCCAGCCCCGGTCCCAACGTTCTCGCGGTCATGGCAACATCGATGCGCGTTGGGCGAACTTCAGGCATGGCGCTGGCTATGGGCGTAGCAACTGGGTCTTTATTTTGGGCCGTATTAACAGTGCTGGGGCTCTCAGCATTGCTATCCACTTATGCAGTCACGCTGACTATTATCAAGATCGGTGGCAGCATCTATCTCCTGTGGTTGGGCTTCAAGGCCTTCAAGTCCGCAGCCTGCGCGCACGACATAGAAGCGAAAGAACCAGGCTGGGGGAGAAGAAGCCAATCGGGTTATTTCCTGCGTGGATTGAGCATTCAGATGACGAATCCAAAAGCAGCTCTGACATGGATTGCAATTGTTTCGCTCGGCTTGCAGAGCGATGCACCCGCGTGGGTCGGCATGATCATCGTTCTCGGCACCTCTCTCCTCTCGCTCATTGTACATATATGCTATGCACTTATCTTTTCGACACAGCCAATGGTCCGGATCTATGCCAGATGCCGCCGCGCAATCCAGACGACCCTAGGAGCATTTTTTGCCTTCGCAGGCATCAGGCTACTGATCAGCCGCTGTAAGTGATGATGCGAGATTCTACCGTGGGAATAATCGATCTGTCGATGGAATCACAAAGGCGTGTTGAGCGTATGTTGCTTTCTTGATGGCGACGATCTCAGGCCATCTCTGCCTTCTTCTTGATCGTCTCAACCAAAATCTTCGCTCCGCGTTCGCCCGGCGGCACCTCTGTCGTCAGGCGATCATGCACTAGGGCGAAGCCTTCGAGCATAGCTTGGCGCTGCGCGGTGTTGGAGGAAAGGCGTTCCGCCCAGCGTAGCATGGAGCCTGCGCGGACGACTTCGTTGAAATATTCCGGCACGACCGGGTAGTCGGCAATCAGGTTTGGCAGAGCACCGGTCCAGGTTTTCACGCGTTTGCTGAGCATCGTGAAAATCCAGTCGGTTTTATAAACGGACACGACGGGAACGTTGCATAGCGCCAGTTCCAGGATAACTGTGCCGGATGCCGCGATTGCGGCGTCCGCTTCAGCAAAGCATCGCCATTTGAAATCGCCACTTGTTCCGATTTCGGGCCGAATATCGCTTGGCCACGCTTCAGCCAGTTCACGCACCCGCGCTTCCTGCCGAGGGACGGTTGGCAACACGAATCGGGTCGGACCATTACGCTCTACGAAGGCCGTCGCAGCCTGCTGAAAGGGTTCCATCAAACGGATGGTTTCCGTCGAACGGGATCCCGGCAATAGAAGGATCGTCCGCGGCTCCCTCGTCTGTGGAGGCTTGCGCGATGCCCTTTTCTCCCGAACCGCTAGAACATTCGGATCGACGCTTAAGCGGTGGCCGACAAATGTCGTCGGCGGACCACCAAGACGCTGCATCGCTTCCGGTTCGAAGGGCAAGAGAGCGAGCACATGATCGACATAACCCAGCATTGCCTGAGCGCGATACTCTTTCCATGCCCATACACTGGGGCAAACATAGTTCACCACTGGAAGGTTTGGCAGTACCCTCCTTACCCGTTTGGCAACCCGATGTGTGAAATCGGGACTATCGATGATCAACAGCGCATCGGGCTTTGCGGCAATTATCGCGTTTGCCGTTTCCTTTATGCGGGAAATGAGTTGTGGAAGTTTCTTCAGAACCTGTGTGAAACCCATGATCGACAATTCGGAATAGTCAAAAAGCGAGGTCAAGCCTTCTGCTGTCAGCTGCTCTCCACCGACGCCGATGAGCTCCACCGCCCCGTCATGCTGTTTTTTAAGAGATCCAACCAGATCGGCGCCGAGCAGATCGCCTGAGACTTCCCCAGCCACCACGGCAAGCTTCAGAGCGCCTTCGGTCACATCATGTCTCCCTCAAGAGCCGTGTCTATACCACAAACAAAAAGACCTGCTTCATCGGCGGCCTTCAACATGGCCTCACGATCAAGAATGAAGGCGCGCCCCGCTTCCACCGCTATTCCGGCAAGTCCGGCTTTGGCAGCGTTCTCTACCGTCGAAGGACCGATTGTGGGTAGATCCGCACGAACATCCTGCTGTGGCTTGCATAGCTTGACCAGAACGCCCTTGCGGCGCGCTGATATTCGTCCCGCAGTGCGCAGCGCCGCCACGCGCTCCAGCATTCCATCGGTCCCTTCAACCCCCTCCGTAGCGACTATTCGTCCGCCTACGGATACTGCACCCTGCCCTATGTCCAACATGCCGAGAGCCAGTGCAGCCTGAGCAGCCTTTTTGGTGTCCCTGCGATCGTCGTCATTCGGTTTTATCTGCCCAAGCGGGCCAGTGGTTGCAAGAAGTGCTGGCGCGATCTCATGCGCTCCGATAACGCGAGCACCCTGTGCCTCAATGAGACCGATCACCATTTGCAGGACCGTGTCATCACCGCCTGACAAAAGCGTGCGGATGATCGACGGCATTTTAGCGATCATCTTGAGATTGGGGCGAATCTCAAGCCATTCAGGACGGCGTGAAACACCGCCGGATAGAACGACACGGTCTATTCCATGTGAAAGAAGAAGCTGACCAAGCCCTTTCACATCCCCCACACTGATCGCAACATTCTCGAACTGCGACCAATCGAGGTCTGCTTCATTTTGTAAGCGAATGATCAGCGGGGTTTCACCTGCCTCCTGCGCGGCCAGAGCCACATAGTAGGGAAGAAAACCGCTACCGGCGATGATCGCCAGACGCTGGCCGCTGTGCTTCATTGCTTACTTACCGCGGTTTGGCGACGAGATCGCGCGGTCGTTAGCTTCTGCTATGAAATCGATGATTTCGAGCGCCTGGGCGCAGTCGACATAATCGTCGCGAATGGCAGATGCACTCGTCCGCACATTGCCCTCACCCTCGAATATTTGCTTATATGCGCGGCGAACCGTATGGATATCGGCACGCTCGATGCCCGCACGCGTCATTCCAACGACGTTCAGGCCGCTTAGCACGCCAGGGTTTCCATTCAGCATGCCATAGGGAATAACATCATAGCTGACTGCGGAAAGCCCACCGATAAAAGCCTGCCTTCCAATTCGAGTGAATTGATGCACGGCACATCCACCGCCGAGAATCGCCTTGTCCGCGATCGTGACATGACCCGCGAGCATGACGTTGTTCGACAGAATGATCTCATTTCCGAGAATGCAATCATGAGCGACGTGCGAATTGGCAAGGAACAGATTGTTGCTCCCCACAATCGTCTTTCCACCGCCATCCGAACTGCCCGTGTTCATCGTCACGCCTTCACGAATGATGCAACGCGCCCCGATATCCAGCGTGGTCTCAGATCCATCATGACGAATAGCCTGTGGCTGCCCGCCAATGACCGCCATGGGGTGGATGACTGTTCCCTCGCCCACCACTGTCCGGCCGGTTACGACCGCATGGTTGAGCAGCTTGACTCCGTCCCGCAATGTCACTTTAGCACCGACGTGGCAAAACGCGCCGATCTCGACGTTCTCACCAATGATCGCGCCATCCTCGACAACGGCCATGGCGTGGATCTTGGCAGAAGCCGCAACGTTACTCATTGCTGGTCCTCGGGGATCATCATTGCACCGATATCCGCTTCCGCGACCAGAACGCCTTCAACCTTTGCCTCACAATGGAATTTCCATACATTGCCGCGTTGACGCTGCTTGACGACATGGATCTGGAGACGGTCTCCAGGCACGACAGGTTTGCGGAAACGCGCGTTGTCGATTGTCATGAAATAGACGAGATGGCCACCCTCACCCTGGTTGCGCGCGCAGATGGCACCCGCAGTCTGAGCCATGGCCTCAACGATCAGGACGCCGGGCATGATCGGGCGATCCGGAAAATGGCCTGTGAAATGCGGTTCGTTGACTGTCACATTCTTAATACCGATAGCGGATTTGTCACCATCGATATCGATGATCTTGTCGATCAGCAAAAAGGGATAACGATGCGGCAGCAGCTTCATCACCTCTAGGATGTCAGCCGCGCCAAGCGTCGTTTGCGTCTCTTCAGACATTCTTCTCTCCTGTTTTCTTATCTCGTTCCTCGGCGCGCGCCAGGATATCCGCCATGTCGCGCAGGAAGTGTTTAATTGGTCTGGCCGGAACGCCGCCATACTTTGCACCGGCAGGAACGTCTGCCACGACGCCGCTCATCGCGGCGATCTGCGCACCGTCGCCAATAGTGATGTGCCCGTTGATCCCCGCAGCGCCGCCAATCATTACGCCATCACCGATGCGTGTACTTCCGGCAATGCCAACACCGCTGACGATGCCGCAATGGCGGCCGATACGAACGTTGTGGCCGATCTGGACCTGATTATCGATCTTGGTGCCTTCGCCGATCACAGTATCGTCCATAGTCCCACGGTCGATGGTCGTATTGGCACCGATTTCGACATTGTCCTGAATGATGACACGACCGATCTGTACGATCTTGATCATACCGCGCGGACCGGGCGCATAGCCAAAGCCGTCCTGTCCAATGCGGGCGCCATTGTGAATGATCACGCTATTGCCGATAAGGGCAGACAAAACACTCGCACCGCCTGCAATGGTGCATTCACGACCGATCTGAACATCAGCGCCCACGATGGCGCATGGACCGATCCGCGTGCCAGCGCCAATGTGCGAATTCGCACCGATTACCGCCATCGCTTCAACAACAACGCCTGGTTCAAGCCTCGCCGTCGGATCGATATGGGCTGTAGGCGATATCTCGGAATCGTGAAAAAGAACCGCAGACGGCTTCATCGCGGAAGGATGAAGTAGCTCACCCGCTTGGGCGAAAACCGTATGGGCATTCTTCGTAATTAAAGCCGGAATGTGTGGAGGTAAAAGGCTTTTCAGCGCTGCGTCGCAAATGACCGCAGCTGCTTCGCAAGTCAGTAACTCATCTCGATTCTTGCGGGACAGGATGTAGCAAAGCTGGTCGGCTTTTGCCCTGTAGACCGGCGCTATAGACCGAACGATACAATCACCGGCTGCTTCATCAGACAGTTCCGCCCCAAGACGGTCTGCGATATCTTTCAATCGCATGCCATCGTGAGGCGGAAAAAATGCATTGTATTCCATCAGACGGAAACTCCAGAACGTTCAAACTCGCAGTTCTGGACTGCCGATATCAGAAAGTGTTGGACATGCCAAACTTGAAGTTCTGCACTTCGTCGTAGTCTTCTTTCATGAACGGCACTGCGTAGTCGACACGCAGCGGGCCGAACGGCGAAGCCCACATGATGCCAATACCGGCAGAAGCGCGGATAGAGCTGTCGTCCTGAACCGACTCAGTAGCGGAAACTTTATTGCCATACAGAGTACCCGCGTCCACGAAACCGGCCAAACGAAGACCAAAATCTTCCGGAACGCCCGGCATAGGAGCCGTCACTTCGGCAGACGCGGCAAAATAGGTCGTACCGCCGATTGCGTCATCACCAATACGCGGACCAATACCATCATTTTCAAAACCACGGATCACGCGTCCACCAATCTTGAACTGATCGAACACCAGCAAGTTGTCGCCTGTTGGAGCAACATAACCAGCCTGACCGGTAAGAGAGCCGATGATGTCGTACTCGTCAGACAGGGTGTGGTAGTAACGAGCCTTAGCGTAAATCTTGTAGTACTCAGAATCACCACCGAGACCTGCGAACTCATTCGTCAACGCAGCCTGCCAGCCTTCACGCGGCATATTGCGATCATCAAGAGTATTGTAGGCGATGGTGTTGGAAATAATAGATTGAGTCCAGTCGCCACCTGCGATAAGCGCACGATAAGGAGAAGCGAGGTTATTACCTACGTTCCAATCGCCGCGTCCATCATAACTGATCTCCTTATACGTATACTTGAACGTCGTCGCGAGATTTTCCGTGATCGGAGCGGTTACGCGAAGTGCAAAACCTTGCTCGTCGTAATCATAATAGTCTTCGCTCGAGCTCTGGCTCTTGAACAGGTCGAAACCAGCGGCAAGACGATAACCCAGGAAGTAAGGTTCGGTGAAGGACAGGTTGTAGCTACGCGCATCATCCTGACCTGCACCCGCTGCGAGGCGAATGTACTGGCCGCGACCGAGAAAGTTCTTCTCTTCGATAGACGCTTCGAGAAGCGCACCGTCGTTCTGCGAATAGCCCGCACCGATACCGAAGGAGCCAGTTGCCTGATCTTCGACGTCTACGACGATGACGACGCGATCAGGTGCGCTACCCTGCGACGTGCCGATATTGACCTTGGAGAAGTAACCCAAAGCCTCAAGACGACGCTTGGCGGCAGAAACAACGGTCTGATTAAACGCATCGCCTTCGCTGATGTCGAACTCACGACGAATGACATAGTCACGAGTACGGGTATTACCGCGAATTTCGATACGCTCGACATAGGCGCGCTCGCCCTGGTCTACGATATAGGTAACGCCAATGGTGTTACCAGCCAGATCACGGTCGCCACGTGGCGTTACACGTGCGAAAGGATAGCCTTCAGCAGCAACGCGCTTGGAAATAGCTTCCATGCTCTGCTGTACTTCCTTGGCGCTGTAGCTGGAACCCGAGCGGGTTTCTACGAGACCCTGAAGCTCGGCACCATCAACTCCAGAAACGGTCGATTCGACAGCGACGTTACCGAAAGCGTAGCGCTGGCCTTCATCGACAGTGATCGTGATCGTGTATTCGTTGCTCGCTTCGTCAAGTACTGCATCGGAAGACAGCACGCGGAAGTCGGCATAACCACGGTTGTAATAGAACTGGCGCAGCGCCTCTTCGTCGGCGCGCAGCTTGTCGCCATTGTAAACGTCCTTACGCGTCAGGAACGACAGCATGTTGGACTTCTTGGTGTTGATGACAGCAGCAAGACGGCCATCGCTGTAGGCATTGTTTCCGACGAAATCGATGCGCGCAATCTTGGTGCGCTCACCTTCATTGATCTGGAAAGCAAGATTAACACGACCCTGACCGACCGGAACGACCTGCGTCGTTACTTCGACGTCGCTACGACCAATGGCAGCATAAGCTTCCTTGATCCGTGCAATGTCGGCGGAGACGAGGGTCTGATCATACGGTCCGAGAGACTGGGTCTGAACAATGCCCTGAAGCTTGTCGTCCTTGATCTTACGGTTACCGTTGAAAACGACCTGATTGATCAGATTGTTTTCAGCAACCGTGACGACGAGCGTGCGGCCCGAAACGCTCATGCTGACGTTGGAGAAGTATCCCGTCGCATAAAGGCGCTTCACCGATTCATCGATATCAGCATTGGAGAAATTCTGACCGGGCGCGATCGTTATGTTGGAACGGACCGCATCCGCACCGGAACGCTCAGCGCCGCGTACATCGATTCTGCTGACAACAGCCGCATTCGCAACACCGGCAGAAGCAAGTACCCCCACAGCTGCGACCGAAGAAACACCAGCAGACAGCGCAACCGCCGACACCGCGTTCAAAAATCTTGAACCAGCCTTCATATTCAACTCTTACCTTTTCCCGTTGTCCCTCAGCGGGCAGAACCCGACTCCGGCCATCTGCGTCGTTTTACCTGCTTTTCCTCTACAAGCAAGCCCGACCGTTAATTTCTGTTTACTTCGCAAGCCACCGTGACCCAATCGCCACTTTGGCATCAAAACACGGTAAACAATTTCTTAAAAAAACAGCTAAAAGACGTCCCTTAGCCGATCAAGCTGCTGATATCGTTCCAAGTGGCAAATACCATGAGGCTAAAAATCATTGCCATGCCGATGCGGAACGCAACCTCCTGCGCACTTGAACCGAGGGGTCTGCCACGCACCGCTTCAATCGCATAAAACACCAGATGCCCCCCGTCCAGAACTGGAACAGGCATCAGATTGAGAAGTCCGATTGACACCGAAAGCACTGCTGCCAACTGAATGACGGCGGCCACGCCGAGCGTCGCCATCTGGCCTGAAGCCTGCGCTACACGAACCGGACCGCCGAGCTGATCGGCATCCATGCGGCCGGTAATAAGATTGCCTATATAGTTGAACGTACCCGTGATGATGTGGCCTGTTTCCCGAACACCTTCCCACACGGCTTCCGCTGGACCGTAGGTAACATGGCGGAAATTGCCTCTGGTTTGATCGGTTACGATGCCGATGATTCCAAGCTCGATCTTGTTTCCAAATTGATCCGTCGTCTCGGTGCGGGTTGGGGTCATCGGCAGGGATAGCTCCTGCCCGTTTCGCTCCACCGTTACGGCAATCTGTGTACCGGGACGAATGCTGACATATCGGCGCACATCCTCGAAAGTAACCACTTTCTCACCATCAATGGCAAGCAGCCGGTCTCCAGGCATAATCCCGGCGGTCTGCGCAGCGCTATCGGGACGAACTTCCGACACAACCGGATCTGAAATCGTGCGTCCGTAGATCGTAAACAGAGCTGCAAAAATGAGAATCGCCAGAATGAAATTGGCGATAGGACCGGCAGCAACCGTTGCAGCCCTTTTCCACAACTTTGCGCCCTGTAGGGTATGCGCCCGCTCTTCAAGAGTGAGCCCGGTAAGACCATCGCTATCCGGCTTACTGGAAATGTCGTCATCGCCGAAGAACTTGACGTAGCCGCCGAGGGGAATCGCGGAAAGCTTCCAGCGCGTGCCGCGCTTGTCGGTAAGGCCGACGAGTTCAGGGCCAAAGCCGACAGAAAAAGCTGTGGATCGAATGCCGCACCAGCGACCGACGAGGTAATGGCCCATCTCGTGGACGAAAACCAGCAGCGACAGAACAAGGATGAACGGCACCATGTAGCCGGTCAAAAAGCCAACCGCATTCATCACCACATCCATTCTGCCCTGCCCTTCGCTTTACTGCCGGTCAACCAGTTCAAAAACCGATCAGAATTCCGCTGCCCGATCCTGGCACATCGCCCGTTAGCGCGGCGTGAACAACAGCAATGAGGAATACGGTAAAGCAGGCGAAAACAAGACCGTCAACCCGATCCATAAAGCCGCCATGGCCCGGTATCATGTTCGAGGAATCCTTCACCTGAAAACGACGCTTGATGAAGGATTCGAAAAGATCGCCGATCTGGCTGAAAACCGAAAGCGCGAACGCCATAACCACGACGATGAGAGCCAGGCGACCGTGATAAGCAAGGGCGACCGCCCCGCCCGCGATGACGCCCGAAACGGTGCCACCAATGGCGCCGGACCACGTCTTGCCGGGCGATATGGCAGGCGCAAGCTTCGGCCCGCCTATTGCACGGCCGACAAAGTAAGCCAGAATATCCGTCGCCCAGACGATGGCGAAGACGAAGAGCATAGCCACGAGACCAACTGCGTCGTCACCGCGAATGGCGGCCAGCGAGATTCCTGTAAGTCCAGAGTAAACGATGCCACCCACCAGCCACCAGTTCTTGCCACGCAGAATCGGAAACAGGGCTGCGGTGATCGCAAAGCCGGAAAGCAGCGGCAAATCCAGCGAACTTTCGCCGAAAATCGTGTTGCCACTCATCACTGCGACAGCAAACCACCCCCAGGCATAGCCCGTGGGATTGGTGTCTGACAATTTCGTGATGGTGCTCCATTCGGTATAGATCAAAAGAGCAAGAATGCCCGCAACAGTGCGAAACATCAGCCCGCCGTACCATGTTGCGGTCAGAATAATCAGGGCAAGCACAAGGGCGGAGATAATCCGCAGCTTCAATTCGCGGTTCATCAAACGCCCGCCAGAGCGACTTGACCGGAAAGGCCGCCGAACCGGCGATCTCGTGTCATGAATTGATCGATTGCCGAGAAGAAAATCTTCCGGTCGAAATCCGGCCAGTAGTCGGGAATGAAAAGAAATTCGGAATAAGCCGCCTGCCAGAGCAGAAAGTTCGAGAGCCTCTCCTCGCCGCTGGTGCGGATGATGAGGTCCGGATCGGGAATTCCGGCCGTATCCAGCCGCGCGTTGATCGCGTCCGGCGTAATTGCGGAAGAATCGATCTTGCCGCTTGCAACGTCCAGAGCCAGCGATCGGGCCGCGCGCGCAATCTCGTCACGCGAACCGTAGTTAAAGGCGATGATAAGCGTCAGCGCGGAGTTATCGCGCGTCGTCTCTTCAGCCTCCGTCAACAGGTTCCTGATATCGTCAGCCAGCCCCTGACGGTCGCCGATCACACGAATACGCACATTTTCCTTGTGCAACTCGGCCAGATCGCGGCGGATGAATGTCTTGAGGAGGCCGAGAAGATCGACCACCTCAGCTTCCGGGCGGCGCCAGTTTTCCGAAGAGAAAGCGAAAAGCGTCAGATATTTCAGCCCACACTCACCGGCAGCCTTCACCGTTTCGCGCACGGCTTCGACGCCACGGCGATGGCCCATGATACGCGGCAATCCGCGCTGCTTTGCCCAGCGTCCATTCCCATCCATGATGATGGCAACATGCTCAGGCAGTGGGGAACGTCCAGTTTCCGACATCTCAATCCAGTTTAGGCAGCGCGGAGTTGAAGAAAGCAAAGTTACAGGGATTGGCCGCAGCCAACTATACCTGCATGATTTCCTTTTCCTTCTCCGCAAGCAAGCGATCAATTTCAGAAATCGTGTCGTCCGTCATTTTCTGGATTTTGTCGGAGTTGCCACGGCTTTCATCCTGACCGATGTCACCATCCTTTTCGGCCTTTTTTAGACCATCCATTCCGTCACGACGAACATGGCGAATGGCGACCTTGGCCTTCTCAGCATATTCATGCGCAACCTTCACCAGCGACTTACGGCGCTCTTCGTTCAGTTCCGGCAAAGGAATACGAAGGTTCTGACCATCAACGATCGGATTGAGGCCGAGGTTGGACTCGCGGATAGCGCGGTCGACAGCGCCGACCATCGACTTGTCCCAGATGTTGACGCCAAGCATGCGTGGCTCGGGAACGGTGATGTTGGCGACCTGCGAAAGAGGCACGCGCGAACCATAGGCATCAACCGTGACTGGATCGAGAATGTTGGCGGATGCACGCCCGGTCCGCAGCGAAGCGATATCGCTCTTGAAAGCGTTGATCGCGCCATCCATGCGGCGCTTTATGTCATTGAGGTCAACACCACTCATCTTCATACTCCATAATTTCGGCCTTGGCGGCCCGTTTTTATCGGCGCGGAATCAGCAGCCGGTGATTATTTGTCGTGCACGATGGTCTTGCGACCGCCACCCGTCAATATCTGCGCGAAACCACCCTTTTCGTGGATCGAGAACACGATGATCGGGATGTGGTTCTCCCTTGCCAGAGCAACGGCAGCCACGTCCATTACAGCCAGCCCCTTGCCCAGAACTTCCGAATGGGTCAATTCGTCAAAACGGGTGGCGGTCGGATCCTTCTTCGGGTCGGCCGAGTAAATGCCATCAACCTGCGTGCCCTTGAAGATCGCTTCAGCACCCATCTCGGCTGCACGAAGGGCGGCGGCGGAATCAGTGGTGAAGAATGGATTGCCCGTGCCACCTGCGAAGATCACGACGCGGCCCTGTGACAGGTGGTGAATGGCGGCACGCTGTGAAAAGCTCTCACAGATCTCCGGCATGGCGATGGCGGAAAGAACCACCGTATCGATATCCTGCTTGCGCAAAGAGGTTGCGAGAGCCAGCGCGTTGATGACGGTTGCCAGCATGCCCATGTGGTCGCCAGTCACGCGGTCACCGCCCTTGGAGGCAACAGCAACGCCTCGGAAAATATTGCCGCCGCCCACGACGACACCGACTTCGACGCCCATGGCACGGGCCTCGGCGATATCGGAGGCGATACGGTCAGCTACGGCAACATCGATGCCGAACCCCTGATTGCCCATGAGGGCTTCGCCGGACGCCTTGAGAAGAACACGGTTATAAAGCGGCTTGGAAGACATCATGACTCCTTAAAGCATGTCGCGCTGCGATGTGTGCGGTTTGAGATGACGACATGCGAAATACGAAAATCCAAAGCGGATAGGAAGCTGAAATGCACCATTCGCTTTAGATATAACCAAAACGCGGATACACGAAGGGCACCGCGTTGTCACGCGATGCCCCGAAGTTTTCCCATATTGGGTAAAGAACATCAGCCCTTTGCGACGGCTGCGACTTCTGCAGCGAAATCGCTCTCTTCTTTTTCGATGCCTTCGCCGAGAAGCAGGCGAGCCATGCCGACGACTTCGATCTTCGCACCGGCTTCCTTTTCGGCTTCCTTGACGGCAGCTTCAACAGTCAGGTCCGGATTGATAACGAAGGCCTGCGAAAGAAGAGCAACTTCTTCGAAGAACTTGCGCATACGGCCATCGACCATCTTTTCGATGATGGCTTCAGGCTTGCCGGATTCACGGGCCTGCTCGATAAATACGTTGCGCTCGCGTTCTGCAACAGCGGCGTCGACTTCTTCGGCGCGGATGGCCAGCGGGTTGGTTGCAGCGATGTGCATGGCAATCTGACGGCCGATGGACGTCAGGACAGCCTTGTCGCCAACCGACTTGAGCGCAACCAGAACGCCAAGCTTGCCAATGCCGTCACCAGCAGCGTTGTGAACATAGGTCGCAACAACGCCGTGCTCGACTTCAAGCAAAGCGGAGCGACGCAGCGTCATGTTTTCGCCGATGGTTGCGATTGCGTCCTTGATGGTGTCGGCAACGGTCTTGCCCGTCGCAGGATAGGTTGCGGCCGCAACGGCATCCACCGTACCATCTGTCGTCAGCGCAACGGAGGCAACACCACGAACGATATCCTGGAAGGCATCGTTACGGGCAACGAAGTCGGTTTCGGAGTTGATTTCAACGACAACAGCCTTGTGACCGGCAGATGCAATACCGACGAGACCTTCGGCAGCCGTACGGCCAGACTTCTTGTCAGCCTTGGCGATACCCTTGGCGCGCAGCCAGTCGATTGCAGCTTCCATGTCGCCGCCGGTTTCGGCCAGCGCCTTTTTGCAATCCATCATACCTGCGCCAGACTTTTCGCGCAGTTCCTTAACCATTGCGGCTGTGATTTCGCTCATTGTGTGCCTCTTGTCGGTTCGGTCGGTCACGGCAGTTTGCCAGGCCGAAATCGGATTTTGGGAACGAATGTACCCGGAACTGTGACAGCCTGATGAAGAGACCGCCACGAAACTTGTCAGCCCCCTGCTGCTCCCCAACTCATCGTCGTTGACGCGATTACGGGAAGCTGCGGTGGCTTTAAACGAACAAGGCCGTCGAACATGTAGTCCAGAACGGCCTTGTCTTAATCCTGATTGAAAGGCGGCGTCACGACGCCACCAGACGGCCCACTATCAGGCGTTGGCTTCGTCTTCGAGAGCTGGCTCGACAGGAGCTTCGTCAGAAGCGCCGATGTCGCGACCGGAAGCGCCCTGCTGACGTGCGATACCGTCGATTGCAGCGCGTGCAATCAGGTCGCAGTAGAGCGAGATGGCGCGCGAAGCGTCGTCGTTGCCCGGGATCGGGAAGTCGATGTGGTCCGGATCGCAGTTGCTGTCGATGATAGCAACAACCGGGATGCCAAGACGCTTGGCTTCTTCGATTGCGATCTTTTCCTTGTTGGTGTCGATGATGAACATCAGGTCCGGAACGCCGCCCATATCGCGGATACCGCCGAGAGCCTTTTCAAGCTTCTCGCGCTCGCGCTCGAGGTTCAGACGCTCCTTCTTGGAGTAGCCCGAAGCTTCGGAGTTCAGGATTTCGTCGACCTTGCGAAGACGCTGGATCGAGTTGGAAATCGTCTTCCAGTTCGTCATCATGCCGCCGAGCCAACGCGAGTTGACGTAGTACTGAGCGGAGCGCTTTGCGCTGTCTGCGATGATTTCAGAAGCCTGACGCTTCGTGCCAACGAACAGAACGCGGCCACCACGAGCAACGGTGTCGGAAACGACCTGAAGAGCGCGCGACAGCATCGGAACGGTCTGAGCCAGGTCGATGATGTGGATGTTGTTACGATCGCCGAAGATGTACGGCTTCATCTTCGGGTTCCAGCGGTGAGTCTGGTGGCCGAAGTGAACACCAGCCTCGAGAAGCTGACGCATAGAGAAATCGGGCAATGCCATGCCTAGTTATCCTTTTCCGGTTGAACCCCCGCGAAGCGAACAGCGCCGTTTGAGCGGCACCACCGGGCGGAATGGACCGGATTTCTCCCGGAACACCCCAAGCTTCGCGTGTGGAATGGTGA
Source organism: Agrobacterium larrymoorei (assembly GCF_013322225.1). Classification (GTDB taxonomy): domain Bacteria; phylum Pseudomonadota; class Alphaproteobacteria; order Rhizobiales; family Rhizobiaceae; genus Agrobacterium; species Agrobacterium larrymoorei_A. Next base: position 67,206 of record NZ_JAAMFB010000012.1, on the reverse strand, counting down.
GCCGCATACAGCGCCCTCACCCAAATTGCAAGCATCCAACATTAAAAAAGGCCGGACGCCCATCGATTTCAGCGCATGGGCGCTGTTTCACAGCTTTCTGGCTGAAGAACATCGAGCTTGGCAAGTTTGCCGGTCAGAACGAAGTCGCCATAATCCATTGTCAGGTCGCGCGTGATTCCATTTTCGTATAGCTTAAAGGACATACGATAGATTGGCAGCGCATCCGTACCGGACTTGTCATTATAGTAAGCGATGGTGACCGGCCAGAATGGCGCTTTGGCGAAATCGCCTGCCATGCCAGCATCCGGGTCCGATACACCTTCCTTCGGCGTCTGCTGCTTGCCGACCAGCGTCGAGGTTATCATGCTCTCATCGCCATCGTCAGAACCGTCGAATACGCGCGACTCGAAGATGCGCTTACCGAGCTTGGCGTTTTCGATGACCTGATACATGTGTTCGGTCGGAAATTCGCCAGCATCCAGATCGACCTTGCGGGAATCTGGCTTGGTGAGATCGACCGTCATCGTGCCATCGACATCAGCAGCCGATCCAGTCACTTCCTTGTCGAGCTTGTCGTCGGTGAAAGACTTCGTTTCAAAGGTAAACTTCTTCGAGCCAGGGTCCTCGAACGTCGTAGTCTGCTGGTCAGTAAGACGCACAGCATCGCCCGTGCTGATCTGCGTGACAAAACGAAAGTCGGTCTTGTAGCCTTTGCAGGAGGAGCCAGTGAACTCATAGACCATTCGCCCCGTCATGCCTTCTATGCCGGATCGGTCGGAAGCATCTTTCAGCTCCAGGTCATAGACGGCGCGATGGGAAATAAGGTTGGGAACACCTACCGGCACGGCACTTGCGATGCAGGGTGTTAAGCCCACGCCAGCGGCAAGAACGAGAGCAAGGTTCCTGACGATCATACAATATCTCCTGTTGGACTCATCGCTCATACTGTACAAGCAACCATCCGGCTTTTGGACATCATGAACTGAATGCCGGATTTTTGAAAGATTTACAACAAAAGCGGAAACGGAAAAAATGTCGGACGCCATCGAAGCTCGCCTCAAGGAACTCGGTTACACCCTTCCCGCCGCCGCAGCGCCTGCTGCAAACTACGTGCCCTTCACCATCAGCGGCAATCTGCTCTACATTTCAGGTCAGTTGCCCATGGAATCCGGCAAGATTGCGGTCACCGGCCATGTCGGTCGTGATGTGGATGTTGCGACGGCGCAGAAGGCTGCCGAACTTTGCGCAGTCAACATTCTGGCGCAGGTCAAGGCAGCGCTGACCGGCGATCTCTCCAAGGTTCGCCGCGTGTTGAAGCTCAACGGCTTCGTTGCCTCCGTCCCGGAATTCACCGAGCAGCACCTCGTCATCAACGGCGCATCGAACCTGATTGCGAATGTTCTGGGCGACGCTGGCAAACATGCGCGCGCCGCCGTCGGCATGGCGTCCCTGCCCTTCAATGCCGCTGTCGAGATCGACGCCATCGTGGAAATCGAAGCATGACATTGAAGCTTTCCTGGCTGACGGCCCAACCCGTCGCCCATCGTGGCTATCACGACATGAACAAGGCCGTATGGGAGAACACGCTTTCCGCGTTCTCCCGCGCAATCGAGGCAGGTTTTGCCATCGAATGCGATGTGCAACTGGCGGCAGACAGCGTTCCAGTCATCTTCCACGATGACGAGATGACGCGTTTGACCGGCATCAAGGGGGATGTGCGGGAACGTACATCTGCAGAACTCGGCCTGTTGTCCATTGGCCAGACGAAGGACCGCGTACCGACACTGAAGCAGCTTTTGACGCTCTGCGCAGGCAAAGTTCCGCTCGTCATCGAGTTAAAGGGACGTGAAGGTGAAGGCGTTGATGACGGTTTTGCCGAAGCCGTTCTGGAAGACCTTGAAGGCTATCAGGGCCAGGTCGCATTGATGAGCTTCGACCACCATCTGCTGAAGGACTTGAAAGCCGCGGGATCGCCGTGGCCCCTTGGCCTGACGGCGGAAGGTGCCAACCCGGAAGACTTCTTCAAGCATGACGAAGCCATGCAGATAGGCCTCGATTTTATCTCCTATTTCTGGGGTCATCTGCCCAACAGCTTCATCGAGGCGCAGCGAAAACTCAACGTTCCGGTAATTACCTGGACGGTGCGGGATGAAAACGCCAAAGAGAAGACCTATACATATGCTGACCAGATGACGTTCGAGGGTTTCGACCCGAAGGCGTCAGCCCCGACAGCATAACCTAAAGCGGGTCGCAGTGAATAGGATTCACCGCGACCCGCTTTAGATCCTTATTTTCTCGCATGTACGTTATCGTTTAATTGAAGACAATTAAACGCGACATGCTTTAGCCATTTGGCAGGCCGCATGAGCGATGAATATTCCATTCGCATTGCACAGTCCTTCAAGGACATTGATCGGGAAAGCTGGAACACACTTTCCGGAACATCAAAATCCACATTAACAAAACCGTACAACCCCTTTATTTCTCATGCTTTCCTGTCTTCCATGGAAGAATCAGGCTCCGCCACGCCCAAGACAGGCTGGCTTGGCCAGCATCTTCTGCTGGAGCGTGGCGACGGTGAGTTGATGGGGGCGGTCCCTGCCTACCTGAAAAATCACAGCCGCGGCGAATACGTTTTCGATCACGGATGGGCAGACGCTTTTGAGCGGGCGGGCGGGCGCTATTATCCCAAGCTTCAATGCTCGGTTCCCTTCACACCCGCAACAGGCCCCAGGTTGCTGACAGCCGGATTGGATACTGCCGCGTTCCAGCAAGTTCTCGCATCTGGCCTCGCCCAGGTTACGGAGAAGCTTGGCGTCTCCTCCGCGCATCTGACATTCGCGCCAGAAGACGAGATCGAAGCGCTGGTGGAAAACAGGTTCCTGCATCGCACCGACCAGCAGTTCCACTTCATCAACGAGGGCTACCGCGACCACTCCGATTTTCTCGACGCCTTGTCATCGCGCAAGCGCAAAACCCTGAAAAAGGAACGCCGCGCAGCACTGGAAAACGGAATAGAGATCGACTTGCTGACCGGCAGCGATCTGACGGAAGATATCTGGGACCAGTTCTTCACCTTCTATATGGACACCGGTAGCCGCAAATGGGGTAAGCCATACCTTACGCGCGAATTCTACTCGCTTATCGGCGAGCGGATGCCGGATGATATCCTGCTGGTCATGGCAAAGCGCGAGGGCAAGTATATTGCGGGCGCCATCAACTTCATCGGCGGCGACGCGCTTTATGGCCGCCATTGGGGCTGCATCGAAGACCATCCCTTCCTGCATTTCGAGGTTTGCTATCATCAGGCCATCGATTTCGCTCTGTCGAAGGGCCTGAAGCGCGTGGAAGCCGGAGCGCAGGGCGAACATAAGCTCGCACGCGGCTACACCCCCATCACGACCCATTCCGCCCACTACATCACCCACCCCGGCCTTCGCCGCGCAATTGCGGATTATCTGGAGCGGGAGCGTAGCGAAGTGGAGGAGATCAACGACTATCTTGAAGATCGCAGCCCTTTCCGCAAAGGTGAGCGGCAGGAAACCGACGACTGACGCGGGCGAACAGCCATAGTCACATATCCAATCCATGCATCAGCCATTAATACTCTCGCGAGTACGCAGGCCAATGCAAGCAAAGCATTTAGGGAGAAGACATCATGACGACCTATGACACCAACAACATCTTCGCAAAAATCCTGCGCGGCGAAATCCCCTCCGTGAAGGTATACGAAGACGATCACACGCTGGCCTTCATGGACGTCATGCCCCAAGCCCCTGGCCACCTGCTCGTCATCCCCAAAACCGGCTCCCGCAACCTTCTGGATGCCGATCCGGAAGTCTTGGCAAAAACAATCCCAGTCGTCCAAAAGCTCGCCATCGCCGCAAAGGAAGCCTTCGAAGCAGATGGCGTCTATATTGCCCAGTTCAACGAACCCGCCGCCGGCCAAACCGTCTTCCACCTCCACTTCCACATCGTCCCCCGCAAGGAAGGCGAACCGCTGAAGCCGCATAGTGGCGCGATGGCGGATACAGAAGTGTTGAAAGAGTATGCGGAGAGGATCAAGGCTGAGCTCAAATAGTTTTGTTGCTTGGTGAAGTTCAAAATGTTTTCACAGCTTAAATGCTGATGAAAACAATTTTAGTAAGTCTGCAATCGACTCTGGATTGTACTTATGCTTGATTGCTTAAGTTAATCGGGGGTAAATCATGAAAAATATCATTACCATCGGCGTAATCGCCGTGGCGGCAGTTTCGTGCGCGTCGAAAGCCGACAAGATCGCGGCGACATACGTATCTCCTACGCTCTACACTCATCTCTCTTGCAGCCAACTCGCGGAAGAAGCAAAGGCGGTATCTAGCAGAGCCATTGCCGCATCTGGAGTTCAAGACAAAAAAGCGGGGCAAGATGCTGCAATCACAACAGTCGGCATCGTTTTGTTCTGGCCTGCTCTCTTTTTCAACAATGGAGACGGAGCGTCTGCCGCCGAAGTCGCTCGTCTGAAAGGAGAGATGCAAGCTATCGAGGATGCGTCACGCAGGAAGAGTTGCGGAATCTCGTTCTCCACGGATCCTAAAAACGCAAAAAATGAAAAGAAGTAGAATTTATGAACTCGACCCGCACGGAATTACAGTGCGGGTTTATATTCTACAGACGGCAGTTCACCCAACTTCCATCGACCGCTGAAATCATCAACTCTCCCGAGCCAAATCAATAGCGTCCCGTCCGATACGCTCCATGAGCGCGCCAGAGACGGCCCGCAGAAAATCACGGCGGCGAGATTCAGTAGCTTTTAGAACGCCCGATTCAACGCGGTCGCGGATTTTGGTCATGAAGCCGACATGGTCAAAGCTATCGGAAGCAATATTGACATCGACTTCGTCCATGTAATGCAAAAGATGGGGTGCCAACTCAAGGTTCTTATCCATCTGGTACATCGCAGCCATACGCTCCGCGAGGATACCCATTTGTACATACGGGCCACATCGGTCGTTCATGCAATCTCCTTCATTTATTCGCGCATCAGAAATAAGGATTGTGCGCAAAAAGACGAGATGCAATCGCGATCAATAAGATAAAAAAGCTGAGAGCAGCAGGCTGTAAGTCTGAGAGACCAGCGTTAAACCAACATTTCGTTCTGGATAAAAGTTAGTGGCGACCCCTGCAGGACTCGAACCTGCGACCTACTGCTTAGAAGGCAGTTGCTCTATCCAGTTGAGCTAAGGGGCCTTGATGACGCCCGCGAAGGCGTCGAAAATCAGATTAGTGAGTCCAAGGCTGCGTGCGCGAATAGCGGAAATTGTCCGTGTAAGAGACGACCTTGCGGGTTGCTTCCTTGGGTAGAATGACGCGGTATTCGATGCCTTTGCGTTGCGCGTAGGCTTCCGCTTGCTCCTGCGTATCGAAGTTGAGCTTCAGCTGCTGCTTCATGTCCGACGAAGACGTATAGCCCATGATCGGGTCGATCTTACGGGGAACCTCAGCATCGAACTCCAGAACCCAGACATTGGTCTTGGCCTGACCAGACTGCATAGCCGTCTTTGCTGGACGATAGATTTTTGCCGACATTTCAACTGCTCCGTCTTCCGATCAAGCGAGACTTCGCTCTTTCTAAGCCACCACCCGTAACCGATTTATTACGCACGGCAGCCAAAATTCACTTGGACCGACTCCACTTCCAAGTCAAGTCGATAAGCCGCCGATAGAGCATTTCAAGCAACTGCGAAGCGGTTTTGTAATGGATAGTACTCCAACAGAATTTAAGCCATTCGCTGAAAAGAGAAAATCCACCAATATGGAAAGATGCCGCGGCCTGCCAAAAGAAAAAGCACCGCGCACTCTTGAACCCATCAAGCGAACCGTATTCTATCTCGAAATATCATAAGAGGCCTAAAATGAACGAAAATGTCATCAAATTCCGTAAGCCAGAACCACCAAAGCGGCAGAAACAACCTCGCCCCGGTTTGCGCAAATTTCTTACAGTTTTGGGGATCGTTGCATTCTTTGTCGGTGCCTGGGCATATTTTCAATATGTAGCATGAGGCGCGGCACCAGCTGCGCCCACAGACACTATTTTAAACCCGAACCAATTTATTAGGGAAATCACGAAAGTCATTGCAAATAGATGACTTTAAATGGTCGGAGTGGAGAGATTCGAACTCCCGACCCTCTGGTCCCAAACCAGATGCGCTACCAGACTGCGCTACACTCCGCCGATGTCGTGAGGCGGGTAATACATAGTTCGTGCGGACCCTGCAACAGGTAAAATCACCTTTCTGTTTGTTTTTTTCGCGAGCCCTCTTTTTTCCACAGATACGCGCCGCAACCTGCGCACGCCAACATTACGAAGTTTTCACTTCCGCATGCAACGAAGCTGTGCGAAGCGGGGTTGAACATTAGCAAGGCCTGCCAACACAATTTTACGGAATAGGCCGGAGGAGCCGGATAGAGCGGCATCAACAGGTACCAGGAATGAACGACGCCGATAAGTCCGTGCAGAAAAATAGCACTCCTTCTCAAAAGCCCGACCTTGGAGAAATTCTTGTTTCGGCAAATTCCGGCAGAAAGAAATCCCGCCGATGGGTCTATACGGCGGCGTTTTTGGTCGTGGCAGCAGCGATCGGCATCTACTATTTCGCTTTTGCAGGCTCTCGGATCGCCTACGTGTATACGACTGAATCTGCAAAGCAGGGCGATCTTTCGGTGATCGTTACCTCCACCGGCTCCGTGCAGCCTACCGATCAGGTGGATATCTCAAGCGAGCTTTCCGGCACAGTTCGCAAGGTCAACGTAACGTATAATTCCACCGTAAAGGCGGGCGACGTTCTTGCCGAACTTGATACCAACAAGCTCGAGGCCGATGTTCAGAGCGCCCGCGCGAAGCTTGCTTCTGCGAAAGCGAACGTCCTGAAAGCAAAGGCGGACCTTGGTTCCGCCCGTACTTCCTTGGAGCGATTGAAGTCGCTCGTCCAGAATCGAGTGTCCAGCCAGCAAGACCTCGATGCCGCGCAATTCGCTTATGATGCAGCGGCGGCAACGCTGGATGTCAATGAAGCGACGGTTCTTTCTTCCGAGGCCGACCTGCGGCTTGCCGAGGTTAATCTCGGCAAGGCCAAGATCGTTTCCCCCATAGATGGCGTGATTCTCACGCGAAGCGTCGATCCGGGCGCAACGGTCGCCTCCTCGCTTAACGCGCCGGTGCTGTTCACCATCGCTGGCGATCTGCGAAAAATGGAGCTTCAGGTCTCCATCGACGAGGCGGATGTCGGCAAGGTCGAGGTGGGACAAACGGCAACCTTCAACGTGGATGCCTATCCTGAACGCAGCTTTCCGGCGGAAATCGAAGGCGTGCGCTTCGCATCCGAAACGGTTTCCAATGTCGTCACCTACAAGGGTATTCTTACCGTCGACAACGCCGAACTGTTGCTGCGACCTGGCATGACCGCCACGTCGAACATCGTGGTGGAGCATGTGAAGGACGCACTTCTCGTTCCCAATGCCGCTTTGCGTTACTCCCCGCCACGCGAAAGTGCGTCTCGCGGCGGTGGCCTTGGGGCCTTGTTCCGCCCTCCCCGCATGAACCGCCCGCGAGGCGGTGGTGGAACAGAACAGGCGACCGATGGTAAACGCACGATCTGGGTTTTGAGAAACAACATCCCCGTCAGCATTCAGATCGAAACCGGATCGACCGATGGACAATTCACCGCCGTCAAATCGAATGATCTGAAGTCTGGCGATCTCGTCATCACCGATGCTCAGCAACGTAGTGGATGAGGCGCGATGTCATGACCGCCACTCCTCTCATCGAGTTTCGCGAGGTCGTGAAACAATACGGCAAAGGCGAAGCGACGATCCGCGCGCTGGACAGCGTAAGCCTGTCGATCCATGAAGGCGAGTTCGTCGCGATCATGGGGCCATCCGGCTCCGGCAAATCCACGTCCATGAATATCATCGGTTGTCTCGATACGCCGACGGCAGGTGAGTATCTCTTTCAGGGCGTGCCGACCAGTGGCTTCGATAATGAGCACCTGACGCTTCTGCGGCGACACATGCTGGGCTTCGTCTTTCAGGGATTCAACCTGCTTTCACGCACCTCGGCCGTAGAGAATGTGGAACTGCCTCTCATCTATCGAGGTATGAAATCCGCCGAGAGACGTGCGCGCGCCATGGACGCACTGGCGCAGGTGGGGCTGACCGGACGCGAACATCACACAACACAGGCGTTGTCAGGCGGGCAGCAGCAGCGTGTCGCCATCGCTCGCGCCATCGTCACCAAACCGGCATTGCTTCTGGCGGACGAACCAACCGGTAACCTCGATACAAAGACCAGCGTCGAAATCATGGACCTCATAACCTCGCTCAACCGCGACAAGGGCATCACCGTCGTCATGGTGACGCATGAGGAAGATATCGCCGCGCACGCCAACCGCCTGCTCCGCTTTGTGGACGGGCATCTTGCCTCCGACAGTCTGGCAGAGCAAGAGAAGGAGACGTCCGGTGTTTTTTGAAACAAGCCGCCTTGCCATGCGGGCCATCAGCCGCAACATGCTTCGCTCGTTTCTCACCGTGCTAGGCGTCGTCATCGGTGTGGCTGCCGTCATTGCCATGGTGACAATCGGCAATGGCACGACAGAGCGTGTGAAGGCTGAACTTTCCAGGCTAGGCACGAACATGCTTTTCGTGCGGCCCGGCCAGTTCGGTCCCGGCCGCGCAAGCGTGGACGCCAAGCGCTTTACCGACCGGGATGTGCAGGCAATCAAGGACCAGATCAGCGGCGTCCGCGCTGTTGCCCCGTTAAACAGATCTTCCGCTGCAACCGTCATCTATGGTGGGCGAAACCACCAGACCAGTGTAGTGGGAACGTCAAACGATTATCTCATCGCACAGGACTGGACGATTGCGCTCGGCCGTGAATTCCAGCCCGCGGAAGATCGTGGCGGTCAAATTGGCTGCATCATCGGTGAAACCGTAAGGCAGGAGCTTTTCGGCGCATCAAATCCGGTGGGGCAGACAATCCGTGTCAGCAACATCTCCTGCCCGGTCATTGCGGTTCTGGTGCGCAAGGGCCAGTCCGGCATGGGTGACGATCAGGACGATACGATCATCATGCCGCTGAAAATCCACCAACGCAGAATCGGCGGCACCACCACCATCTCATCCATCATGGTCTCCGCGCAGGACGGCGTATCAACCACCAAGGTTCAATCGGACCTTGAAAACCTGCTGCGGGAACGCCGACGTATCGCGCTGGGGCGTGATGATGACTTCACCGTCAACGACATGACGCAGATTGCTTCTGCCATGACGGGGACCACGACGCTGCTCACGGGCCTGCTCGGCGCCGTCGCAGCCGTCAGCCTGCTCGTCGGCGGCATCGGCATCATGAACATCATGCTCGTTTCCGTGACTGAGCGAACCCGCGAGATCGGCATTCGTCTGGCAATCGGCGCGCTGGAAAAACAGGTGCTGACCCAGTTTCTGGTAGAAGCTGTCATGCTTTCTGCATTCGGCGGAATAGCCGGCATTCTCACGGGTCTTGGGCTCGCTTATGCGGTGGTCAGCTTCCTTGGCGTCCCTTTTGTTACCAGCCCATCCATCATCGCGATTGCATTTGGCTTCTCGGCGGCTATCGGTGTCGTCTTCGGTTACTTCCCTGCTAGACGCGCCGCAAGCCTAAGCCCGATTGAGGCGTTGCGCCACGAGTAGCCCTTGCCCGCAGCTTGCCAATAAGGTTCGCAATCTCCATATGGTGGATGAGTATTTTTATGGAGTTTCACCGTGAGCGTCGCATTTGTGAAGGAAGAGAGTGCGGAGACTGCAGCGGAAACGCAACTGCCCGATCGCCCTATTTCCGAGCACCCAAACCTCGTCACCGAACAGGGACTGAAACTCCTTGAAGAACAGCTCAAGGCGGCGCGTGCAGCGCATGAAATCGCCAATGCCGTTGATGACGTAAACGAGCGCAGAAGGCAGATCTCGCCCCATCTGCGCGATATCCGCTATCTCGCGGAGCGTCTTCGCACCGCCCAGGTCATCCCCGCACCGCAAGCGACGGACGTCGTTGCCTTTGGAAGCAAGGTCACATTCACACGTGATGATGGTCGCGTTCAGGCCTACCGCATTGTAGGAGAAGACGAAGCAGATCCGAAGACCGGTTCCATATCCTACGTCTCTCCGGTCGCCCGCGCGCTCAACGGCAAGGCCGTAGGCGATGTGGTGACAGTCAGCGGCAAGGAACTCGAAATCACGGCAATCGAATAGTCAGCCGGTTGCCGCACTGCAAAATAACGGGTAGGTCCGCAGCAAAGATCATCCTCAATAAAGGGCTTATGCTGCATGACGGTGGAATTCCTCGTCACCCATTCCGGTGGCTTTCATGCCGATGAACTGCTTTCCAGCGTCATCCTGACCAGACTTTACCCACAGGCGCGTATCGTGCGCAGCCGCGCGCCAGGGTGGATTACCCCCGCCGAAGACCGCATAATCTATGATGTTGGTGGTGCCTATGACGCCGAATGGCGGATATTCGATCACCACCAGCGCGGCGCGCCCCTGCGTGAGAATGGCCAGCCTTTCAGCTCCTTCGGCCTCGTCTGGAAGCATTTCGGTCGGGAATATCTGCTGGCTTACGGCATTCCCGCTCATCACGTCGAAGACGTTCATTCCTCTTTCGACAATAGTTTCGTGCTGCCAATCGACCTTGTCGACAACGGCGCACTAAGCCCGGCAACAGCCGGCCAGCTTGCTGGCCTCACCCTGCCCTCGCTTCTCGAGACACTTAAGCCCACCTTCGACAATCGTGAGCCGGGAGCAGACGACAAGGCTTTCGACGGAGCGCTTGCCATTGCGCGGGCCTTCGTTGAGGCATCCATCGAAAAGAAAGCTGCAAAGCTGCGTGCTGAAGGCCTTGTGATGAAAGCGATAGAACAGGCTGGAGAAAGCCGCGTGCTTGAGCTTTCCCTCGGCATGCCGTTCCGCCCTGCCATCATCAAGGCCGGTGCGGATCACCTGCTTTTCGTGGTTCATCCACGCGACAAGGACTGGTGTGTCACCGGCATCCGCTGCGCAGACGAGGGCTTTGAACTTCGCGCCGACCTGCCCGCGGCATGGGCCGGACTGACGAATGGCGATCTGGAGAAAGCAAGCGGCGTTGAGGGCGCAACTTTCTGCCACAACGGACGCTTCATCGCCGCTGCAAAGACCCGCGAGGCAGCACTTGCCATGGCGGAAATCGCGGTACGTGAAGCTGTTTCTTCATAAACGACAAAGCCGCGACAACTCACAAAAAGAAACGGCGCCCGAGGGCGCCGTTGTCATTTGATCAGGCCGCTTTGGCTGCTTTTGCAGCACGCTTGCGCTTCACATCCGGCGGCGTTGCTTCGTCCACCAGATTGGCGATTGCCTCATCAAGCGCGTAGGGCGTCTGCGCCTGCGAGCCGAGGCGGCGAATGTTGACGGTGCGCTCTTCCGCTTCCTTCTTACCGCAAACGATGATCACCGGGACCTTCGTGACCGAATGCTCACGGATCTTGTAGTTGATCTTCTCGTTGCGGAAATCGGTTTCCACGGAAAGACCGGCATCGCGCAGAGCCTCGGCAACTTCACGACCGTAATCGTCGGCATCCGAGGTGATCGTCGCAACGACAACCTGCTGAGGCGCAAACCACAGCGGCATGTGACCGGCGAAGTTTTCGATCAGAATGCCAAGGAAGCGCTCCATCGAGCCGCAGATGGCGCGGTGGATCATCACCGGCTGGCGCTTTTCGGACGCCTGATCGATGTAGAAAGCACCGAAGCGTTCCGGCAGGTTGAAGTCCACCTGCGTCGTGCCACATTGCCATTCACGGCCAATGGCATCCTTCAGCGTGTATTCGAACTTAGGGCCGTAGAATGCACCCTCGCCCGGCAGAATGTCGGTCTTGATACGACCCTCGGACTGCGCCTCAATGGATTTCAGCACGTCGGTCATAACGCTTTCGGCGCGATCCCAAACTTCATCCGAGCCAACACGCTTTTCAGGGCGTGTGGAGAGCTTTACGACGATTTCTTCGAAGCCGAAGTCCTTGTAGACCGACAGGATCAGGTCGTTGATCCGCAGGCACTCCGCCGCCATCTGATCTTCCGTGCAGAACACATGCGCGTCATCCTGCGTAAAGCCGCGTACGCGCATCAGGCCATGCAAGGCGCCAGACGCTTCGTAGCGGTGGACGTTGCCGAATTCCGCAAGGCGAACAGGTAATTCCCGATAAGACTTCAACCCATGCTTGAAGATTTGAACGTGACCGGGGCAGTTCATCGGCTTCAGCGCGAAGACTCGGTTGTCCGCTTCTTCATCCTTCGGGTGTGTGAAGGCGTAAGCCGATTTCACGGCAAACATGTTTTCCTGATACCAGCCCCAGTGACCGGAAGTTTCCCACAGCGAAGCATCCAGCACCTGCGGCGCGTTGACTTCCTGATAGGTGCCTTCGAGATTGCGGCGCATATAGGCGGTCAAAGTCTGGAACATGCGCCAGCCCTTGCCGTGCCAGAACACCACGCCCGGACCTTCTTCCTGAAAATGGAACAGGTCCATCTCACGGCCCAGCTTGCGGTGATCGCGCTTTTCGGCTTCGGCCAGAATATGGAGATACTGATCCAGCTCTTCCTGCGTGGCCCATGCCGTGCCGTAGATGCGGGTCAGCATCGGGTTGTTGCTATCGCCACGCCAATAGGCACCGGCCACCTTCATGAGCTTGAAAGCCGTGCCGATCTGTCCAGTGTTGGCCATATGCGGGCCGCGGCAAAGGTCGAACCAGTCGCCCTGATAATAAATCTTGAGGTCCTGCCCCTCGGGGATCGCATCCACGAGTTCTACCTTGTATTGCTCACCCTTGGCAGCGAACACTTCCTTCGCCTTCTCACGAGACCAGATCTCGCGAGTGAACGGCTTTGCGCGACCGATGATCTCCTTCATCTTCTTCTCGATCTTTGGCAGATCTTCGGGCGTGAAAGGCTCGTTCTTGGCGAAGTCGTAGTAGAACCCGTTTTCGATGACAGGACCGATCGTCACCTGCGTGCCGGGCCACAATTCCTGCACGGCCTCGGCCATGACGTGAGCAGCGTCGTGGCGGATCAGTTCCAGCGCTCTTCTGTCATCGCGGGTGACTATCTCGATTTTGCCATCGGTGATGGTGTCGGAAAGGTCGCGCAAATCGCCATCCAGCGCAATCGCGACGGCTTTCTTTGCAAGCGACTTGGAAATGGATTCGGCGACGTCACGCCCGGTCGTACCCGCAGGATACTGACGAACGGAGCCATCTGGGAATGTAATGGAAACTTCTGACACTGTGATTCTCCTGTCCAGTCCCGCCAACCAATGCGGGTGGTTTTCATATGTAAAGGCAAGTATGTGATTACTTACTGGAGCGGCGTTTTAACCGCGTTCACCCAAACCGTAAAGGCTCTTGCTTAATGCGAAGATGAGGCGCGGAAGTATCGCCATGGCAGATACCATTTCTGCCGCGAAGGTAGTGCATCCACCACGGGATCAAGGCCGCTGGTGCCTCCCGGTCCGCAGCGTGCGACGCGAAACAACGTCATCCACCCGCCAGCCCACAGCCCATGGCGGGCGATTGCCTCGTAGCCGTATTCCGAACAGGTTGGGATATGGCGGCAGGAATTTCCGATGAAGCCCGATAGCGTCAACTGGTAAAGCCTGATGAAACCCATGCCGAACAAACGCCCCGGCGTTTTCGCAAAAGGCCCTGCCCAGTTTCTGGAGCGACGCGTAATCGCCTCCGCAGGACCCTCTTGCTTGCAGTCAGGCTTTCCGCACATGGCTCAGGCCGAGATTGGCTGCTTCGCCTCGACCTGATCGAGACAGTCGCAGATGGCTTCGAATGTCAGCATTGTGGAGGCGTGGCGTGCCTTATAATCCTTCACGGGTTTCAGCACCCGCATGTCCTCAAATCTGCCGACCGGGCCCTCGCCGCCCGACGTCAACATATTCAGCATGTCCTGACGAGCCTTGCGAACCTCTTCGACGCTGGCGCCCGTCACATGATGCGCCATAATGGAGGACGAGGCCTGCCCAAGGGCGCAGGCGCGTACCTCGTGCGAAAAATCCGTCACCACGCCATCACGCAGCTTGATGTAAACCTTTACCTTGGAGCCGCAGAGCTTCGAGTGCTTTTGCGCGCTCGCATCCGCGTCCGGCATCGCTCCCGTCAAAGGGATGTTGCCTGCAAATTCGAGGATACGGTTATTGTAGATATCATCCATCAAGATCGTCCATTTTCGCAGGATCGATTTTTCAAAGGCTGCGCCATTTTGGCCAACACTTTTCTGCGAAGTGTCACTATTATATGTTATGAAACACAATCGTCATCAAGTGGTGCGATTTTAATCGCTTAGACACTGAAAAATTAGGGTGACACTTGCCAAACTAGCGGAAAGCGACCAGATAGCACGCACAGCACGTTGAATCGTGATGCTGTAACCCGAGTTCAGGTGTGGCCTTTAACCACACCGGGAGAGCAAGATATGGATGCAATCGTGAAAAATTTCCCCGGCGCTGGCTCACAGGACGACGCAGCCGTCGTTCGCCCGACACAAGCCGAAGCTGAAGATGCGGTACGCGTTCTGCTCCGTTGGGCAGGCGATAACCCAAATCGCGAGGGCTTGCTCGACACGCCCAAGCGCGTTGCAAAGTCCTATCGCGAACTGTTTTCCGGTTACGGCCTGGATGCAAACGATGTGCTGGGAACCACCTTTGAAGAAGTCGGCGGCTACGACGACATTATTCTGGTGCGCGATATTCCCTTCTACTCCCATTGCGAACACCACATGGTGCCGATTTCCGGCAAGGCGCATGTCGCCTATTTGCCGAACGGTCGCGTCCTCGGTCTTTCCAAGATTGCTCGCGTCGTCGAGATTTTCGGTCGCCGCCTGCAAACGCAGGAAACCATGACCGCACAGATCGCCAACGCCATCAACGACAAGCTGAGCCCGCGCGGCGTGGCTGTCATGATCGACGCTGAGCATATGTGCATGTCCATGCGCGGCGTTCAAAAGCAGGGCTCGACCACGCTGACGACCACCTTCACCGGCGTGTTCAAATCCGATCCCGCCGAACAGGCACGATTCATGTCCATGGTACGCAATCGCTTCTAAGGCAGTCCCGTATCTTTTTCACCAGAGGTTTCCATGTCCTCGACCTTCCCGCCCGCGCCTGCCGACAAGCAGGCGCTTGAAGACGCTGGTTTGTTTTCACCGAAATTCGATGCGCATGGTCTGGTGACGGCTGTCGCGACGGATGCGAAGGACGGCGAACTGCTGATGGTCGCGCACATGAACGCCGAGGCGTTGGCACTGACGCTTGAAACCGGCATTGCGCATTATTACAGCCGCTCCCGCAACAAAATCTGGAAGAAGGGCGAAACCTCCGGCAATTTGCAAACCGTTGTCGAATTTCGCACCGACTGCGATCAGGACGCCGTATGGCTCAAGGTTTCCGTTGCCGGTCACGACGCGACCTGCCACACGGGCCGCCGCTCCTGCTTCTACCGCACGGTCAGCATAGACAACGGCGCAGCATTGACGACCATCACCGATGATGTGCGCCATTTCGATCCTGCCACCACCTACGGTTCAATATCCTCTTCCGAATAAGACGATCTTTCCCCTTTCTTTGCCTTTTGCTACGAATATGTGACAGAGCCCGGAGGATTTTACGGCTCTTCGCAGTTCATACCAGGAGTGCTTGAATGCTAGGGTGGGGAATAAATCGCGACAATCCGGCTGCAGTAACAACGCTGGAAAACATCGAGCCAAATCCGCTGGGTCCAAAACCCATCCTCCCACCAAACCGCATTGCGCTTGCGCTCGGCGGCGGTGCCGCACGTGGTTGGGCGCATATCGGCGTTTTGCGTGCGCTGGATGAGGCGGGTGTAAAGATCGGCATGATTGCAGGCACGTCCATCGGTGCGTTGGTCGGCGGATGTTACCTGGCAGGCAAGCTGGATGAACTGGAGGATTTCGCCCGCTCGCTGACAATGCGCCGCATTGCAGGTCTCCTGGACCTTACCATTGGCGGCGGCGGCTTGTTCGGCGGCATGCGCCTGACAAAGCGGATGCAGGAGCATCTGGAAGGCCTGAATATCGAGGATCTCGACCACCCCTTTATTGCAGTGGCAACGGAACTGAAAACCGGCCATGAAGTCTGGGTGCATCAGGGCGATCTCATCACGGCTCTGCGTTCCTCCTACGCGTTACCGGGCATTTTCGAACCGGTTCGCTGCAACGGCAGAACGTTGATCGACGGCGCACTCGTCAACCCCGTACCTGTCTCCGTATGCAGGGCATACGAACAGGCATTGGTGGTGGCGGTGAACCTCAACTACGATATCTTCGGACGTTCCGCCGTCGTGAAACACGTTGCCGGTGCCGCCAGCAATCAAGCCGCGGCAAAGACACAGACGGACATGCAGTCCAAAATGGGCTTGCCAGGCGTCATGGTACAGGCCTTCAACATCATTCAGGATAGGATTTCCCGCTCCAGACTTGCAGGAGATCCACCGGATTTAACGCTTCATCCGCGCATCAGTCAGATCGGACTTTCAGAGTTTCACAGAGCCGCCGAAGCCATCGAACGAGGCTACGAGGAAACGAGAGCTCGAATTCCTGAACTGCAAAGAATGCAGCAGGCCTTCCAGACTTAAGGCGCTGGTGCATTCTCTTATGGAAAAGAAACAAGCCATAATGGGACGGTCCAAAATGCCGCCGTCCCTCTTTCTATGTCAGCCAGCAATATAAGCCTTGATGTGCTCTGCTTCCGCTTCGATTTCGCCGATGCGCGCTTTTACCACGTCACCGATGGAGATGATCCCTGAAAGCCTCCCGTTCGCCTCGACGGGAAGGTGACGAAATCTGCCGCCGGTCATGATTTCCATGAGATTATCCGTGGTCGATTCTTCGTTGCATCGGGTCACGTTCTTGGTCATCACGTCCGAAACCGCAGTCTGCAAGGCCGCAGCACCCTTGGCCGCCACGGCTCGCACGAGATCGCGTTCGGTAAAGATGCCCAGGATTTTGCCGGTAGGTTCAGTCACCACGACAGCACCGATGCGGTGTTCATAGAGCGTCACGGCGGCATCGGAGAGCGTCATGTCAGGGGCCACGGTAACAACCTCACGGCCCTTAAGATCGAGAATCTCTTTCACAAATATCGGCATGTGTACCTCCAATTCCATCACCGCAGGATTGCCAGAATCGCGCTCCTCCGCAACGCCAGCAAATCAATGGTCGTTATGGTGCGCTTGCCAAAAACGGAAAGCAACATCATTTCGATGGAGATAAAACTTCAATCGATTGAGGCAGTTCCGCCTATCGAGCCATCTTGCGATCGAACAGGCCGAACAGCAGAAATCCAAACAGGAATCCGAACACATGAGCGTCCCAGGCAATCTCGCCCGCCATGTCACCGACCAGCGGCACGCCGAATGCGATCAGAAGATTTCCGACCATCCACATAAGCGTGAAGAAGAGAACTGTGCGGTTCGTCAGGGCCTCTAAAATTCCCTGCCGAGGCAGCATGTGTCCGTATGCAGGATCATAACGAAGGCCACGCTGAGGAAATGCAAACCGGCAGGCGGCTCCCATCAGGGCGGACACGACGCCCGAAGCGCCGATCAGCACCGTGACGCTTGCCCAGTTGAGCGCCGTGTGACCGAAGGCGGACACAGCTGCCGAAATGCCCCAGAACAGCGCAAAACGCACCGTTCCGATACGACGCAGCACCGGCGCGCCGAAGGCCATCAACCATAATCCGTTGAAGATAATATGCTCCAGGCCACCGTGGAGAAAAGAATATGTGATGGGTGTCCAAAGCCACTCGAGCCCCTGTTCAGCAAGCGGATAGGCATAGCGCGCAGGGATGAAACCGAATGTGAAGAGAAACCAGCCATAGGCATCGTCGGAAAGCGCGTAGGCGGAGACCGCATGCACGAGGATTAGGAACGCCAGTATCGCCACAAGTGCCGAGGGCAGATTGAAGACCGGCGTTCTTTCTCTTCTCTGTTCAACCTGCTGCTCGTCCGTCTCAGGCAGGTCACCGTCGTTATGCGTCATATATTTGCTTCCACCAACAGAGTTCCTTCAGAGCAATATAGGAACGGCTTCTTAAGTTAAAGCGAAGGCGGTGGCACGAATTTCGCATCTACTCTCCTTATCCTGCAAATGAACTGCAGAGCTGTCTCAAATCGATACGGTTTGGCACGGCGGAAAGAGCATCATGAAGAACGCCGCCAGTTTTGAAATCTATGCTTATTGGAACAGGCTGCGCCACAACCGCAGCGCACCTTCTCGCGCAGAAATCGATCCTGGAAAGATAAGGAGCATCCTGCCTGATCTCTTCATACTGAAAGCGAACGATGCGGGCATCGCCTTCGGTTTGACGGGCACGCGGCTTTATAATCTTTTTCGTGCAGAGTTGCGCGGCTCCCAATTTGAGGACATCTGGAATGATCGCGTGGGAGGCTACGCAAACGACATCGCCAAAGGCGTAATGACCCACCAATTGCCCGTTATTTTCGAGATTGAGGGCGAGACCGCCGATGGGTTGGAGTTGGTGGCGCTTGAAATGGTGTTGTTACCGCTTGCCGCAGAACAGAGCGGTCAAGGCAGTCTTCTCGGCTGCATCAGTTGCGAGCCAGCGCGCAATGATTTCGCACAGCCACTTGCCGCGCTTACGATAACCCGAAGCGGACTGCTTGAACCGCCGAAAAGGCGCAGTAAGAGCTATGTACCGCAGGCCGGGGCGCAAACAATGTCAAAATGGGAAACTTTGTGAATGATTACGGTTTACGACAATACCGTCTGTTAACTCGCGCATTGTAGAGAGAAGATTATCTTTTCTTCACATAGTAAGTCCATGTTCGCATCGCGCTCAGCAAACACCGCCTACGCTACTAAAACTGCCGAAACCGCCAGTGCCGTGGAAAGCGTTTCCGTTGGCCTTTCGGGGCGCCTCATGCTGCCCAGCCAGGATGAGTTCGATTGCACTGCGAATGAAATGACGGCCGAAACGGCGCGGTTCACCTGCTTTGCGCGTCCGCTGCGCGGCGAACGAATCATCGCTTATCTTCAGCACATTGGCCGTATCGAAGGTATGGTCACGACGCTGACGCCCGATGGATTTACGATTTCGATTTCCGCGACGGAAAGAAAGCGGGAGAAGCTGGCAGCGCAGTTGGCCTGGATTGCCAAGCGTCAGGAACTCGGCCTTCCTGAAGATCGCCGCCACGACCGCCTTACTCCACGCAACCCGAAAGCAGAACTGATGCTGAATGATGGCAATATCGCTCATTGCCGTATCATCGACCTTTCACTTTCAGGCGCAGCTATCGAAATAGAAATCCGCCCTGCCCTCGGTACGAATGTTCGCCTGGGCAACATGGCAGGTCGCATCGTCCGCCACTTCATGGAGGGCGTTGCCATTGAATTCGACACGGTACAATCACGCGACGCGCTGATCGAATTTCTCTGATTGAAAAATAACCTCCACCTTTAAACCGGCAACGCCTCGCGTTAGCCGGTTTTTTCATGCTGCCTTCCCTTTTTAAGAGCGCTTGCTTACATCCGAATTGGCCAATCGAACTCCTGAGCAGACCTTTTTTACCTGTTTCATTGTGGGAAAACGAAAAAATTTCAGAAAAAAATGGCTGAAAACCGGTTGAAATCGAATTTTCTCGCACAATCATGAGGTGATTTTGGCTTATTTCAGCTCATTTCAAGCCGTTTTGAGTGTTAAAAGTATAGTCAAAGAATAGTTTAAATGCGGACCTCGATAAGAAAAACACTGAAGCCGTTTACCAACAGCATATGATAACCCTATAAAATCAATCATATAGCGCAAAATCCCACAGGGTGAGCATAATGAATTCGATCAAATTTGAATCAAATTCCTCTCAAATACAGTTCAAATAAACCGTTGTTTTTTCTAAATTTAAGCTCGAATTTGACCACCGTTATTTGCGGGCGATCAAAAACTAGCTGGCATTGTCTTTCCAACGACGGGGAGACAACAAATGAAAAAGTACAGCCGTTTCGGACTTATGATTGCAGCTTTGGTCGCAGGGGCATTTGCGACACAGGCAGAAGCATCTCCAGCCGCAGCAATGCGCATCATGGGCAAGGCAAATCCGCCGATTGGTCACTATGAATTCTGCCAGACCTATCAGAGCGAGTGCCAGCCAACGTCAGTGGACATGGGTCCGATCAAGTTGACGCAGGAAAAGTGGCAGGCGATTCTTGATGTGAATTACACCGTCAACACGACGATTACGCCGATGACCGACATGGAAATCTACGGTGTTGAAGAACGTTGGGCTTACCCAACGACAGTCGGCGACTGTGAAGACTTCGTGCTGTTGAAGCGCAAGATGCTGATGAGCCAGGGCTTCTCCGCATCCAACCTTCTGATCACCGTCGTTCTTCAGCCGAATGGCTCCGGCCATGCCGTGCTGACGGTGCGGACCGATCGCGGCGACTTCATTCTGGATAATCTTCGCAACAAGGTGATGGATTGGGCCGAGACCGAATACACTTACCTCAAGCGCCAGGACTCCAACAATCCCGGACGCTGGGTGAAAATTCAGGATGGCCGTAACGTCAACGCAGTTGCCGGTATCAATTAAGCCATGCTGCCGCGCAAAACACGCACTGTTTCTGCGTAGCGACATGTGAACAGCCAAGCCAAACTCAAGGCCGGTCTACACCCCGTTTAAGACCGTGCCGAGTGCCGGTTCCGTTGCCCCCGGAACCGGCTTTTTCATGTGTTATCGAGGCTTTGCGAGAAACGTCAAAGCAGACCGAGTTCGGCCAGCTCCCGGCGAAGGTCTGACGGCATATCATCGGAAAGATCAAACCCGTCGAGATCACGGGGAGCCTCATCGTCTTTCAGATAGCGCCATCCCTGAAACGGCCGTTTCGGTGCCGGAGAGGTCTCAATGACCTCAGGCCCCAACACCAGATCGCAACGGGTTATTCCGTCACCACCAGTAAAAGAGCGAATGTCGAGCAGTTTCTGCCGCGCCTGCACCTGGCCTTTGATAACCCAGTAGAGCGAGCCGCCATCGAGCAGCTCGTCTCCTCGTTTCGGTAACATGCGCGTGGTGTGAACGCTGTGCGGCTCCAGCCCCGCCGCAATCGCAGACAGAGACCGCTGGGAAACCCAGTCGCGCAAATCCTCGATGCAGTCTGCGCCAACGCAAAGCTTGATCAGATGTAATGCCATGGCGCTATCAATGCCGTTTTGGACAACACGTCAAGAACTTCATCTTGGCTAGCTGACCGAGACATCAACATTCCACGACATTGACTGCAAGGCCGCCGGTGGAGGTTTCCTTGTATTTCTCGCTCATGTCGTTACCGGTCTGACGCATGGTTTCGATACAGGCGTCCAGCGGCACGAAATGCTCACCATCGCCCTTCAACGCCAGCGAGGCTGCGGTCACGGCTTTCACAGCACCGAGTGCGTTACGCTCGATGCAAGGCACCTGAACGAGACCGGCGACAGGATCGCACGTCATGCCCAGATGATGTTCCAGCGCAATTTCCGCTGCGTTCTCGATCTGGGCCGGAGAACCGCCCATCACGGCTGCGAGACCTGCTGCGGCCATTGCCGCTGCGGACCCAACCTCGCCCTGACAGCCGACTTCTGCGCCGGAAATCGACGCATTGTGCTTGATGATGCCGCCAATGGCAGCTGCCGTCAGAAGGAAATCGCGGATGTCATCGACAGATGCATCTTCATGGAAGTGGCGGAAATAACGGACTGTAGCGGGGACGACCCCCGCCGCGCCATTGGTCGGCGCCGTCACAACCCGGCCACCAGCTGCGTTCTCCTCGTTCACAGCCATGGCGTAAACGCTTAGCCAGTCGTTGGCGAGAACCGGATTGAGGCGATTGCTGCGCCATTCCGCATTCAGCTTTTCATGAATTGAACGCGCACGACGGCGGACCTTGAGACCGCCGGGCATGATGCCCTCACCCTTGAGGCCGCGTTCGATACAGCCGTTCATGGCCTCCCAGATCTGGTCGAGGCGGTTGTTCAGTTCATCGCGACTGATTACGGTTTCTTCGTTGGCACGTTTCATCTGCGCAATGGTGCGGCCGGAACGTTCGGCCATATCCAGCATCTCCTTGGCCGATGCGAAGGGATAGGGTACCTTCGGCCCATTATCGACGGTCTTGCCGCGCTGACGCATGGAATCCAGTTCCGTATCGGTAACGACAAAACCGCCGCCGACGGAATAGTAGATACGCTTCAGCAGCATGCGGCCCTGATTATCATAGGCCGAGAATGTCATGCCGTTGGCGTGACCGGGCAACGGGTTCTTCTTGTCGAACACGAGGTCTTCCGCCGGGCGAAACACGTAAGACGAATGCCCCGGCGGCGTAACGAGCCCCTTGGCCTCCACTTCAGCAATGATACCATCCATCGCGTCGGGATCGACGCAGTCTGGTCGTTCACCCGTCAAGCCGAGCACCACCGCACGACCTGAACCATGGCCAATGCCGGTGAACGCAAGCGAGCCATGCAGGCTGACCTTGATCGTCGAGACGGTTGCGCCGGTAGGTCGTGGCCAGTCATCGGAAAGGATCGTTTCCAGAAAACGGTTCGCCGCCGACATCGGCCCCATCGTATGCGAACTGGATGGACCGATACCGATCTTGAAAACATCGAAAACCGAAAGAAACATGTGTGGCCTGCCCTATGTATAGACTTATCGAGTCAGTCTATCCGAACCGCGCAAAGCCAGCCATATCAAAAAGGGGCAGAAACTTCCCCGGCTGCGACATGGCGTTTCGCATCGGTAAAACGAAAGCAGCACGGCTCTTGGGAGAGACCGTGCTGTCTTGCCTGAAACTTCTGTAAGAGAGATGCTTACGGCGTGCCAAAAATATAGGTCAATGCGAGAAAAGCGGCAAAGCCTGCAAGTGCACGTAACGTTACGCCCCAGCAGGATTTCTGTGCAGTTTCTTCCATGATTACTCCAGCGTGTTCACTCTCCGGGCGGCTCTTATCGCTCGCTCCGTTGGCGGGAGTATTTATTAAAAATGCGTGACGAACGCAATTGCAAAAAGCGGCTAAAGCAAGGCGAATTCTATCATCTGCCATACGCGCATTGCATAGGTACTCGAAAAAACAATAGGTTATCGACCCATTTTGAAACAACCCTCCACACGAGACCGTCTTAATTTCGACTAAAGTGTAAAGAGGTCGATTTTGAACCTCTTACCGAGGTCAGCACCCATCACTTGAAACCGGTTGAAGTCTGGATTATCCGGGCCGAAACAAACATTTGCGGTGAGGAATCATGCAGGCGAATTCATCCTCTTTTCCAGACCGGAACACGGTCGCTTCCAAGATCGGCGCTTTCGGCGAGGACGACCAGGCATGGCTTAAATTGCTGATGGAAAACGCGCTCCAAGACGAGAACCTGCTGGAAGGCTTGCATCTGTTTCTGGATCAGCAAACGCAATCGCGCTTTCTCAACACGTTGAAGCTCGAGAAATGCGGCCAGTGGTTCGGCGACAACGCCCCTGCCCGGATTCAGATCCGTCTCCATGAGGCGACCAGGAGCAGCCAGCATCCAGCTTTCGCCGCCTTCAAGGCGGGCGTTACAAAATCTGGCGGCCTGGAAAAAGCCTACCCAAAATCTCCGCTGTAGATAGCGCGCTCAATCTGGCACGCTATCCACAACTGCGATGATCGGTCCCATGGGGAACAGGTCGTCGCGTCTGTTGATGGCAGGGATATCGACGCTGGAAATCGTACCATCGAGATAAAGAGCGTTGGGTGCATGGAGTTCGTCGCGGAAAAGCGTGGCAAAATCATAGAAACGCACAGGGTTTTCCGAAATCGCGAAGTGAACCATGCCGTCGCTCGAAACGCCGACGCCGTTACGCCTTTTGAAACTGTCACTGTCTTCGAGAAAACGCGGATGCAGCTTGCCGTCGATAACCAGCATCGGACCTGATTGCGTAGCGAAGTCCGGCTTCAGATTTGCGTTGAGATAAGCGCTGGTTTCCAGCACTCCGGCGGCCTCGCCATCCAGAAAGAAAACCCCATTTGGCTGCATATGGAAATTGCCCCACCCGCCGCCGGTGCTGATCTGCGTCTTCTCTGTTGCGTGGTCGATATAAAGACCGACCGGCGACAGGTCACGGTGATACATACCGCCATTCATGGCAAAGACGATGAAACTGTGCTGCCGCCAGAGAGC
Organism: Agrobacterium larrymoorei; assembly: GCF_013322225.1. Taxonomy (GTDB): domain Bacteria; phylum Pseudomonadota; class Alphaproteobacteria; order Rhizobiales; family Rhizobiaceae; genus Agrobacterium; species Agrobacterium larrymoorei_A. The sequence goes on along the minus strand of NZ_JAAMFB010000012.1, from coordinate 42,940 downwards.
AGTTGAGAGCGCAGCGAATGACCCGTAGGGCACACCGGTTATGTAGTCGTGATGGTAAAGCCTGATTTTGTTTTTGCGGGGATCGAAGCTGCAGACCGTATATTTGCCACCAGAATGATCGATCTCACGGCAATAGGACGGAAGTTCTGCGCTGACCGCAGTCGTGGAACAGAGAAGCGACAGAAAATATCCTAAGAACCGTTTCATCATCCCTCATCCCACCTGAGAATCATCTTGCGTAACGGACAAGAGCGATAGGCTTTCGAGGCGGACGAGAATATGACCGAATGCGGTCAAAGGCACAAAATCAAGCATCTAAAAAGCAAAAATGCCAGCGACAGTCGCTGGCATTTTCAAGTCGTGAAAGATGGGATTAGCGACGCGCAGCGCGGTCCACGTTGCGGCCAGCATCCTGTGTTGCGTCCACTGCGTTTGCAGTGTCACGGCCCATGCCGCGGATGGTGTTGCCGCAGGAGCTGAGGGCAGCGACGGTCATCAGAATTGCGGCGGTGGTTGCGAATGCGCGTGTGGTCATGCTTATACTCCCCGAAAGTCTGCCGAAGCAGACACGATCCAAAAATGCACTTCAGGAACGCAGAAATACGCGTCCGGTTCCAGCCAGTTTCAAAAAACTGTGATCATGCCGCAACCGGCTGGGCGATATCGCGAAAAGCGTTCCGGATACTATCCGCAACAGCCTCCACAGGCCGGGAAGATTTTTCGCCGGTGATGAGGCGAATATCGAAGCAGCCAAGCTCCGGCAGCCCTTCCTTCTCACCCAATATGACCATGTCGTTCTGCACGTAAGACCTCGGCAGTGGTGCAATAGCCAAGTCGGCTTCGATTGCCGCACGTTGCGCCATCGTATGCCCGCTAAGATAGGCGACGCGGTAGCGACGGCTACGCTGCTCCAGCGAATTGATCGCCTCAGAGCGCCAGATGCACCCGTCTTCCCAGATCGAGATCGGTAACGGATCGCGCAAATGCGCCGTCCCGCATTTGGCACCCGCCCAGACAAGACGCTCGCGCATCAACACCTCGCCAGTATCCCGCAAAGGATGGGCAGCACAGTTCACCAATGCAAGGTCGAGCCGCTGCTCGTCCATGCGACGGTAGAGATTGCTGCTTGAATCGATAGTGACATCCACCATGATTGCCGGAAAAGCTTCGGCAAAGCGCTTGAGAATACCCGGCAGCAGTCCGCGCTCGCCGATATCCTCTGGCGCACCAAGCCGCACGACGCCGGAAAGCTCCGGCATGACGAAGCGCGACACCGCCTCGTTCGAAAGCGCGATCATTCGTCGGGCATAGGTCAGCAAAATTTCACCGTGAGCGGTGAGCGTAACGGAACGAGCATCACGGAGAAACAAGGTCGTCTTAAGCTGCTCTTCGAGCTTCTTAATCTGCATTGAAACCGCAGAGGGCGTTCGGAAGACAACCTCCGCAGCCGTGGAGAAATTGCCGGTTTCGGCAATGGCGACGAATGTCCTCAAGATATCATTGTCGAGAAGTGGCAATGGCTGCCGGAATGAAATTGTCATGACGAGACGCCTTCAATTTTTTTGAACGATACATCGATATCATTTCATTTGATTGAAAGTCAACACAGGTTCACTGTCATAAGCGTGAAAGGGAAACGCCTTACATTCAGATGTAATCGAAGAGGAAATACATCACCATAAATCATGAGTGATATAATTCTCATTCGATTGATTGATGAAATGTAAGGACGCACATTATTACCGTCCGCAAATGGACATGAAGCACCAAGGAGTGTGAAATGACCACCATCACCCGAAATTCAGGCAGAAGAAATTCTCAAGGCCAACCCCTAGTTCTGAACCTGTTAGCACCCGTTATGGGTCTTGCGCAGAGCATCCATAGTTCCTGGAAGCGTAGGCAAACAATGCGGGCGCTCGAAGCTTTGCCTGCTGACACATTGAAGGATATTGGATGGCCGACCACAGACAACAAGCGCATGCGGATTGTCCGCAAGTAATCACGCTGAAAACACATCGATAATGGCTCGCTGCACAGCTCGGCGGGCCATTTTTTTGCGCTGCGGAACAAACGGGATGATAAGCCAGTTTCAGGGGGTCACTTCAGCAAGAGGAAACCCATGGCAAAGTTTGGTTCCAGCATTCAACCCGGCGATTTCACGCGCCTCGGCGCCAATTACGATGGCGACGGCGTAAATTTCGCGCTCTTCAGCGCCTGCGCGGAAAGGGTCGAGCTTTGCCTTTTCGACGAGGACGGCAAAACCGAAGTCGAACGCATCACGCTTCCTGAGTTTACCAATGAAATCTGGCACGGCTATATTCCCGGTCTCAAGCCCGGCGCGCTGTACGGATATCGTGTCCACGGGCCCTACGACCCGGAGAATGGCCATCGTTTCAATCCCAACAAACTGCTAATCGATCCTTATGCAAGAGAGATCGTCGGCGATATCGAATGGGGCTCCGAGCAGTTCGGTTATGTTCTGGACAGTGAGGAAAAAGATCTTTCCTTCAACGATGCTGACAGTGCGGCGAAAATGCCGAAGTGCCGCGTCATCGATCCCAAGGATTATGACTGGGTCAACGACACGCGCCCCAGTGTTCCATGGTCGAAAACCATTTTCTATGAAACCCATGTCAAAGGCTTCACCAAGCTTCACCCCGCTTTGCCAGATGAACTGAGGGGGACATATGAGGGTCTCGGCAACAAGGATGTCGTATCTTACGTCAAAAGCCTCGGCATAACGTCAATCGAGCTTTTGCCCATCCATTACTTCCCCGATGATTCCCATCTGCTGGACAAGGGCCTGAAAAATTTCTGGGGCTACAACTCCCTTGCTTTCTTTGCGCCTGCTTCCCGCTATTACGGCCCACGCAAAATGGCGGGTTTCCGCGACATGGTGCGGTCCTTCCACGACGCTGGTATCGAGGTCATTCTGGACGTGGTCTATAATCATACGGCGGAAGGAAACGAGCTTGGACCGACCCTATCTTTCAAGGGTATCGACAATTTCTCCTATTACCGCACCATGCCCGGCGAGCCGCGTTACTACATCAACGATACTGGCACCGGTAACACCGTAAACACCTCTCATCCGCGTGTTCTCCAACTGGTGACGGATTCCCTGCGCTATTGGGCAGAAGAAATGCACATCGATGGCTTCCGCTTCGATCTTGGCACAATTCTCGGCCGTGAACCGGAAGGTTTCGATCAGCGCAGCGGCTTCTTCGATGCGGTGGGGCAAGATCCGGTTCTTTCCAGACTGAAGCTGGTCGGTGAGCCTTGGGACATTGGCCCCGGCGGATACCAGGTTGGCGGCTTCCCGCCCGGTTGGGCAGAATGGAACGACAAGTATCGCGATACGGTGCGTGAATACTGGAAGGGTGACGATGGCACCGCTGGAGATTTCGCCGCACGTGTTCTCGGTTCCGGTGATGTTTATGATTTGCGTGGGCGCAAGTCATGGGCAAGCGTCAACTTCATTACCGCGCATGACGGCTTCACCCTCAACGACTTGGTGTCCTACAACGAAAAGCACAATGAAGCGAACGGCGAAGACAACAAGGATGGTCACAGCCATAATCGCAGCTACAATTACGGCGTCGAAGGGCCGACGGACGACGAAGGCATCAACAATGTCCGAGATCGCCAGAAACGCAATTTCCTCGCAACGCTTCTCCTGTCGCATGGTACGCCGATGATCCTGGCGGGTGACGAGTTCGGCCGAAGCCAGATGGGCAACAATAACGGCTATTGTCAGGATAGCGATCTCAGCTGGGTTCACTGGGAAGGTCTGCCGGAGAGTGCGGAGGTTCTGCGCAACTTCACGCAGAGACTGATAGAACTCCGCCAGAAGCATTCGATCCTTCGCAGAGATAGCTGGCACGACGGTACGCATGTCAGCTGGCTGAACCCCGGCGGTGGCGAGCAGACCCAGGAACATTGGGAGGATGCTGGTAGCACCACCCTCGGTTTGCGCCTCACGCGCGACGCCGATGCGAATGGCGATGAATGGAGAGATGTTCTCATCCTGTTCAATCCCCATGACGGTGATGTCGAGTTCAAGCTTCCCGAGGTGGAACATGGCTGGACGACGGAGCTGACGACTGCCGATCCAAGCGTGAGCGGCAATCACATCGCCAACTCCCAGAACTACACGTTGGAAGGCCGTAGCCTCATCCTGTTGCAGGCAGCCTGACGTTCCAAATTCTACTTTGTAAAAAGAGCCGGAGTATCCCTTCGGCTCTTTTTTTGTCTTCAGAACACGCGGAAAGTGAAAGGTATATGAGCAACTGAAACGCAGAAGTCGCAGTTGCAGCCGACCATAGGCGAACCAGTTGCAGGCTATCAGGCCGTAGTCACGCCACGGATCGAATATCCGCGGCGCTTTTTCACGGATTTTGCCTTTGCGGAAAGGCCCGCTCGCAGGGCAAAGAATATGTCGTCGAAATGATAGGGCTTACTGAAGAAGCGAGCGTCGGAAGGCAGCTGTAGTGTATCCGCAGCATGTCCACCGGACGTAACCACCACGGCGATATGGTGTTGTGTTCTATCCAGCAAGTCGACGAGATCGAGCCCCGACAGGCCGCCTGGCATGTCTATATCCGTCACGACGGCGGAAATTGCCTCGTTCTTTCCGAGCAATCCCACGGCTTCGAGCACATTGGACGCTTCGAGAACTCTGTAGCCCTCTTCTTCGAGCGCATCGACCAAGGTCAGCCTGATGATGGGCTCGTCCTCGACCACTAGAACAGTGATGCCAGCTTCATGCATACGCAATACTCCGCTCAATAGCCGCCGGGCGAAAGCCATTCGGCAATTCGATACCCGGTACTGAAACACTTGATAGAGCGGCGGCTCTCTCGATTTACCGCCGTTCCATCGCAATGACAGAACGCGCAATTCGGCGACATTGCTGACAGGCTGCGCCGAAAAATTGAAAACAATATTAATAAAATGCAAAATAATGCGATGTCGCGGAGATGCTCATTTGTTGATTTACGTCAAGCCACCGCAGCAGCTATCTTTTTTTCGCGCGTGACAGGAGTGTCGCAATTTGCGACTATGAGGTCGCAAAAGCGATATCCAGGACACTCTTTCCAAGCAAAAAATTGCGTTATTGCAAATGGAGCATCACACTATGAGCAAGCCTCCTTCGAAAAAGCGCATAATAGTTTTTTATATGGTTCCACAATTCACCATGCTGCCGTTTACGGCTGCGGTGGAAACACTTCGCATAGCAAATCGCATGCTCGGTTACGACGCCTATGAATGGCGGCTGGCCTCACTGGATGGCCAAAAGGTCGTCTCGTCCAGCGGCATCTGTCTTGAGGCAAACACCAACCTGGCAGACGAACGCAAAAGCGTAAACGGAGAGAATCGACCAAGCATGGTCCTCATCTGTTCCGGCATCGACATAGAGCAATATCACAACAAATCCGTGTATGCCTGGCTGCGTGAAGCCAACAATCGCGGGATAGCCATCGGCAGCCTCTGTACGGGCGCACATGTCCTTGCTCAGGCGGGTCTTCTGAACGGCAAGCGCTGTGCGATCCATTGGGAAAACCTTCCCGGCTTTTCCGAGGCATTCCCGCAGGTGGAAGTCTATGCCGATCTCTACGAGGTCGACAGCAATATCTATACGTGCGCCGGCGGCACGGCATCGCTGGATATGATGCTGAACCTCATCGGTCAGGATTTCGGTGATAATCTCGTCAACCGCGTTTGCGAGCAACAGCTGACCGACCGCGTCAGAAACCCGCATGACAGGCAGCGCCTGCCGCTTCGTGCGCGTCTCGGCGTGCAGAACGACAAGGTTCTTTCGATCATCGAGCTCATGGAAAGCAATCTTTCCGAGCCGTTATCGCTTCTGGACATTGCCGAAGATGCGGACCTCTCACGCCGTCAGGTAGAACGGCTGTTCAGGCAGGAAATGGGTCGGTCCCCTGCCCGCTATTATCTGGAAATCCGCCTTGACCGCGCACGTCATCTTCTCGTGCAGTCCGCCATGCCTGTGGTGGAAGTGGCTGTCGCTTGTGGATTTGTTTCCGCTTCGCATTTCTCGAAGTGTTATCGTGAAATCTACAATCGCACTCCTCAGCAGGAGCGCGCCGAGCGCAAGCTTCTGATGAGCGCATCGCGGATGGCCACCGCAAGCAGTCAGGGCAAAGCAGCTCATCACTGAGCCGCTTGATCACGCAAAAGAAAAGGGACGGACTGCGGAGGCCAGATCCTCGGCAGTCAAACCGGGACCGATATGATTGGCTGTCTCACCATGCAGCCAGACCACTGCCGCAGCAGCCTCGAAGGCCGGGATCTGTTGCGCCAGAAACCCTCCCGCTATGCCAGCCAGAACATCGCCAGATCCAGCGGTTGCCAGATAGGAGGGCGCGTTGGTGTTCACAACAGCCCTGCCATCCGGTGCCGCAACGACTGTATCAGCGCCTTTGTAGACGATAACCGCGTTACTCAGCAAAGAAGCAGCCTGCGCTTTCTCGATCTTGCTCAGTTGCTTATCGGCATGGATCTGCGGGAAAACACGTGCGAACTCACCCTCATGCGGTGTCAAAATGCGTGGCGCATCTTTTCTGAAAATGTCGAAGAGTTTTTTCGGGGCGTCCTTAAAAGCCGTGATGCCATCCGCGTCCAGAACAAGCGCTTTATCACCCAGCAGTGACACGAAGTGCCGCGCCTTGTCGAAATCACCGAAACCCGGTCCCAGAACATAGGTACCGTGGCGTTTATCTTCGCCCCACTCCCGAAGCTGATCAACCGTTTCGACCTCCGACACCATGATTGCCGTCAGGTTAGCGGATAGCAAAGTAACGGCCTCCGCAGGTGCCGCAACGGTTACGATACCTGCCCCCGCTCGCAACCCTGCCGTCGCGGTCATCCGGGCTGCGCCAGTTGCGTGGGAAGGGCCGGAAAACACCGTCAGGTGTCCCCGCTTGAACTTGTGGGTATCCTGATCACGAGTGGCGAAGAAGCTCGACCAGAGCGCAGGATGGTTCTCCCACACCTGCCCTGCATTTCCCTTCATGATGCGGTGGGGAATGCCGATATCGAAAACCTCTAGCTCACCGCACAGTGTGCGACCCGGCATCAACACATGGCCAGGTTTCTTCGCCATGAACGTCACGGTTCGCTCAGCCTTGAAAGCTGAGCCCAGCGGCACACCGCGTCTGCCGCATAAACCCGATGGCAGATCGACTGCAATCACGGGCAAACCCGCCTCGCCCACGCTGCGGATCACAGCAGCAACCTCGACCGGGACATCACGCGATAAACCTGCACCGAAGATTGCGTCGATAACAACATCACCGGCTTGCGGCGTGAATCGGTTCAGCCTCTCGATGTGAACACCGCACATCTCAAAGGCCGATCTTGCCGCACCCCGGGTCTTTTCAGGGTCTCCGAAAACATAGACATCGACCTTAGCACCGCTTTGCCGCAATGCACGAGCCGCAACGAAGCCATCCCCGCCATTGTTGCCGGTCCCGCAGAGAACAACATACCGAATGGCCTGCGGATAATATTTCAACGCGACGGCTGCAACCGCCTGCCCGGCCCGCTCCATAAGCGGGAGTACAGGTAGCCCGCCAGCCTCAGCGGCCGCGTCGATAACGGCCATGGTGGATGGATCGAAAAGAGCGTGGTATACCAAGGATGTCATATGAGGACTTCACCTTAAAACACAAAGAAATGCAATCGGCGCAAATTTAGGCAAATTCGTCAGCATAAATTTTCATCAAATGTCTATTTTTACGCCAGTAAAGTTCCGCCGTTTACGTTTTCGCAATTCATTGGTTTCTCTAAAAAAAATTGGCACAATCTGTCATATTTGCGTTCAACCCTGCCATTTTCACCTATGAAAACGCTGGTTTTTGACCAAATCCTCCCATGACCAATCACTTTCTCTCGTTTTTTTATTCAAACAGGCTTCCGATCTGGCACGATACATGCATTCTTGTGGGAGAGCGGACTTACCGCTTTAACGGGAGAAGCGGAGAGATATTTTCTCATGAAAAAGATCGAAGCGATCATTAAGCCTTTCAAGCTCGACGAAGTGAAGGAAGCCCTTCAGGAAGTCGGACTTCAGGGAATAACGGTTACGGAAGCGAAGGGCTTTGGTCGTCAAAAGGGCCACACGGAGCTCTATCGCGGGGCAGAATATGTCGTCGACTTTTTGCCGAAGGTAAAAGTCGAGGTGGTTCTTGCAGATGAAAACGCGGATGCCGTGATCGAGGCAATTCGCAATGCAGCCCAGACCGGCCGCATCGGTGACGGAAAGATTTTCGTCTCCAACGTGGAAGAGGTTATTCGTATTCGTACGGGTGAAACAGGCGTAGACGCCATATAAAATGACCTGAGCCAATTTCCAGGCTCAGGCTTCACCTCGTTGATCACCACACTCAAGGAAAACTTCATATGACGACCGCAAACGATATTTTGAAGCAGATCAAGGACAACGATGTAAAGTTCGTCGACCTGCGCTTTACCGACCCGAAGGGCAAGCTGCAGCACGTAACCATGGACGTGGTTTGCGTTGACGAAGACATGTTCGCAGATGGCGTCATGTTCGACGGCTCCTCCATTGGCGGCTGGAAGGCCATCAACGAGTCCGACATGGTGTTGATGCCTGATCCGTCGACCGTTCACATGGACCCGTTCTTCGCGCAGTCCACCATGGTCATCTTCTGCGATATTCTCGATCCGGTTTCCGGCGAAGCCTATAACCGCGACCCACGCGGCACGGCCAAGAAGGCGGAAGCCTACCTCAAGGCTTCCGGTATCGGCGACACCATCTTCGTTGGCCCAGAGCCGGAATTCTTCGTCTTCGATGACGTGAAGTACAAGGCCGACCCATACAACACCGGCTTCAAGCTGGACTCCTCCGAACTGCCATCCAACGACGACACCGATTACGAGACCGGCAACCTCGGTCACCGTCCGCGTGTTAAGGGTGGCTACTTCCCGGTTCCGCCAGTCGACAGCCTTCAGGACATGCGCTCCGAAATGCTGACTGTTCTCGGTGAAATGGGCGTGGTCGTTGAAAAGCACCACCACGAAGTTGCCTCCGCACAGCACGAGTTGGGCGTGAAGTTCGACACGATGGTTTCCAGCGCCGACAAGATGCAGATCTACAAGTACGTCGTGCATCAGGTCGCCAATGCCTACGGCAAGACGGCAACCTTCATGCCAAAGCCGATCTTTGGCGACAACGGCTCCGGCATGCACGTTCACCAGTCCATCTGGAAGGGCGGCAAGCCAACCTTCGCTGGCGACGAGTATGCGGGTCTATCAGAAACCTGCCTCTACTACATCGGCGGCATCATCAAGCACGCCAAGGCCATCAACGCATTCACCAACCCGACCACCAACTCCTACAAGCGTCTGGTTCCAGGCTACGAAGCACCGGTTCTGCTGGCCTATTCCGCCCGTAACCGTTCGGCTTCCTGCCGCATTCCTTTCGGCTCCAACCCGAAGGCAAAGCGCGTCGAAGTTCGCTTCCCTGATCCGACCCAGAACCCATATCTCGGCTTCGCCGCGATGCTGATGGCTGGTCTGGATGGCATCAAGAACAAGATCCACCCCGGCAAGCCGATGGACAAGGATCTCTACGACCTGCCCGCCAAGGAACTGAAGAAGATCCCAACGGTCTGCGGCTCGCTTCGTGAAGCGCTCGAAAGCCTCGACAAGGATCGCAAGTTCCTGACAGCTGGCGGCGTCTTTGATGACGACCAGATCGATGCCTTCATCGAGTTGAAGATGCAGGAGGTCATGCGCTTCGAAATGACCCCTCACCCGGTCGAATTCGACATGTACTATTCGGCCTGATGTTTACGAAAAGGCGCTCTTCGGGGCGCCTTTTCTATTTGTAAGGCTTGCAATCGGTTCCGGCGTGTCACACAGCAGCTGAAAAAGCAGACATACTGGAATGCCCGATGAACTCCGCCACCACCCCATCCCCTCGCCTGCGTGACTGGCTGATCTTCCTCGCTGTCCCATTCTTCTTTTCCAGTAACGTGATATTCGGACGCGGGATTATCGGCGAGGTTTCGCCTTTTACGACAGCATTCCTGCGTTGGACTATTTCGACGCTGCTGGTCCTCCCCTTTATCATCGGTAACTGGCGCGCTTGCTGGTCTTTCATCCAAAAGAAGACGGCACTCTGGCTCATCCTTGGCATTCTTGGCATGGGAATTTGCGGAGGCGTCGTTTATTGGGGCCTGACGATGACCTCGGCGGCCAACGGCACGCTGATCTATACGACATCGTCGCTCTTCATCATTCTCTTCCAGCGGATATTTCAGGGCCGTGCCATTCGCAGGCTGGAAGTTGTGGGAATGACCATCGCCTTCCTTGGCGTTGCCGTTATCGTACTGAAGGGCGACATGCAGCAGCTTTGGCAGTTGAATTTCAACATGGGCGATTTTGCCATTCTCGTGGCATCGATCTCCTTTGCGATCTATTCGCTGCTTTTGCGCGATCCGGCGGCACAGACAATGGCATCGCTCAGCCTGTTCGCAGTCATCGCACTTTCCGGTGCGCTGGTGCTTCTGCCGCTTGCGACAATCGAGCTTGCCAATGGCGGATTGCTACCCGCCTCTCTCGCATCATGGGCAAAGATCGTCGGGATCGTCGTCTTCGCTTCGATCGCAGCCTTCTACTGCTTCACGCACACGGTTCGCACCTTCGGGCCGGCAACGGCTGGCATTACGCTTTACATGACGCCGCCAGTTTCGATCATCATGGCCGTATCATTTCTTGGTGAAAGCTTCGAACATTATCACGCGGCAGGCATTATACTTGTGACGGGCGGCGTTGTGCTGGCAACCGCTCCATTGGGCAAAATACGGTGATGCGTCGACACTTGAGCGGAGCATCTTGATATTTTCCCGCTATGCCCCAAATTGTATTGGGAAAGGATGACATGCCATGAAACAAAGAGACGCAAAATTTACGATAGGCGAAGTCGTTCGACACAAGATGTTTCCGTTCCGCGGCGTAATATTCGACGTAGATCCCGAGTACGCGAATACCGAAGAATGGTGGAATGCGATTCCAGCCGAGATTCGCCCAGAACGGGATCAGCCGTTTTACCATCTCCTCGCTGAGAACGAAGAGACCGAGTACGTCGCCTATGTGTCGGAACAGAACCTGATACACGACGAGAGCGACCAACCGCTCCGCAACCCCAATATCACACGGATATTCGATACGACCCCAAGCGGCGAATTCCGTCCGAAATCAGCGATGACACACTGAAATTCGCAATTTCAGACAACAAAAAATCGGCCTGAAACGCAGGCCGGTTTTTTTGTATTCGATGGAGCCAGGCTTAGTTTGCAGGCTTTGCCTTGGCAGCTTCCTGTGCGGCTTCGAGCTTCTTGCGAGCTTCCTCAGCCTTCTTCTGCATGCCTTCCTGAAGCGAACGCTGGCTTTCAGCAAGCTGCGACTGGCTGATCGCTGCGCCATCGTAAGCACCCGTGAAGCCGCTCAAAGCGATCTTGATCGGGTTTGGCGCACGGCGGAAATTGATGGACGTGAACACGACCTCTCCGCCCTTCTTCAGGGAAGCAATCATGGCGTCCGTCAGGGGAACTTCGGCTGTGCACTTGTCTGGAAGGCAGACTGCGTAATCAAGCTTCTGACCCTTGCCGCCGTCGATCTGCATGACGACGCCAGGAGGGAGAAGACGTGCAGTCGGGACGGAAACCTGAAGCAGCTTACGGTTGACCTTGCCTTCGACGCTGATGAGGCCAACGGCCGTGATCATCTGGCCATTCTGGGCAAGCACGACGTTCTGCACGACGCAAACATCGTTGTCTTCCTGCTTGCTGCAGGTCTTGAACCAGCCGAGCGGCGGGGAGCCTGCCGGAGCGGCAGCCTGCTGAGCCTGCGATACTGCGGGGGCGGACACGGCACCCAAGGAAAGAACGAGAGCAGACAAAGCTGCCCGGGTGATTGTGTTTGCCTTTTGCATCATAAGAGTTCCGTCTCCTGAATTTATTATGCGAAGCAGTACGGCGCGAACTGCTCAACACTGCCGGTATTCTTCTGCCCGTCAACTGTCGTTTAATTGAGGCAAATGCGTGACCCGAATGTTTCGGCACCCCTGTTACATCCCGTTCGACGCGATATCCAGCACTTCTTTAACTTTTTCCTTGCAGCCGACAAGTTTTCCTTCGTCCGATGCCTGACATAGTGCTGTGTGATACATTCCTGCGGGAATCAAAACAAGAAGGCCAGTTTCGAGCGCCGGGTGCAAGGCCCGCAACTCAACAGCCTGAATGCGACAGGATAGTGACATGCGAAGCCTTTTGGCGCTCATTCCAGCCCTCTTCATCTCAAGCATGGCGTTGGCGGAACCGCTTCATGGAATCTCGATGCACGGCGATCCCGCACTGCCCGCAGACTTTAAAAATCTCCCCTATGTGAACCCGCAGGTGAAAAAGGGCGGACGCGTTTCCTATGGTGTCGTTGGCACCTTCGATAGCCTTAACCCGTTCATTCTCAAGGGAATGCGCACCACGGCTCGCGGCGTATGGGACCCGGAATTCGGTAATCTTCTCTACGAGCCTCTCATGCAGCGCTCCCATGACGAACCCTTCACACTCTATGGCCTTCTGGCGCAAACGGCCGAGTGGGATGAGGATCGCACCTACATCCAGTTCAACCTTAACCCGGACGCGCATTGGCAGGACGGCAAGCCGGTCACGCCGGAAGATGTGATCTTCACCTTCAATCTTTTGAAGGAGAAGGGCCGCCCTCCGTTCGACAGCCGCCTGAATGGCGTGGCGAAAATGGAGAAGGTGGGAGAACGCAGCGTACGTTTCACTTTTAACGAAAAGGCGAATCGCGAGACGCCGCTGATCCTTGCCTCCTCTACGCCGATCCTGCCCGCTCATGCCATGGATCCGAAAACCTTCGATCAGGGCGGCCTCGGGCCAGTCGTCGGCTCCGGTCCATACCGAATCAAGACCTTGAGGCCGGGCGAGCAGATCGTCTGGCAACGGGACCCGAATTATTGGGGCAAGAATGTTCCGGCAAAAGTCGGCTTCGACAATTACGACGAAATCAGCGTCACCTATTTCCTTCAGGTCACAACCATGTTCGAAGCCTTCAAGAAAGGCGATATCGACATTTACCCGGAGGGTGACGCCATCAACGGCACCTCCGATACCTCGCATTGGGGTTCAGCCTACGATTTCCCCGCCGTCCATAGAGGCGATATCGCCCGCGACATTTTCGAATCGAGACAACCGACAGGCATGTTCGGTCTCGTCTTCAACTCCCGCCGTCCGTTTTTTGCTGATGAGAAGGTTCGCGAAGGTCTTTCCTACGCGATGGACTTCGATTGGATGAATCGCAATATTCTCGGTGGAGCTTTCAAGAGAAGCCAGAGCTTCTGGCAGAACTCCAGGCTTGGCGCTTTCGGCAATCCGGCCAATGAGCACGAACTGGCGCTGCTCGGCGATGCCGCCAAAAGAATTCCGCCAGCTATACTGGCCGGCACCTATGAAATGCCGAAATCCGACAGCTCTGGCGCAGACCGCAAGATTCTGAAGCTCGCCGTCGATACATTGAAGGAAGCGGGTTACACGATCACGAACGGTAAGATGTCCGACGCAAACGGTCGCCCGTTATCATTCGAAATCATGACGCAGAACCCGGCGCAGGAACGCATCGCCCTCGCCTACCAGCGTTCGTTGCGGCTGATCGGCGTCGATATGGCAATCCGTTCAGTCGATGACGGGCAATATCAATCGCGCTCAAACGGTTTCGATTATGACATGATCATTCGTTCCTACCCTTCCTCGCTGTCCCCCGGTATGGAACAGATCAATCGTTGGGGCTCCGTCTCGAAGGACGCCAATGGCAGCTTCAACTATGCAGGCGTTGCCGACCCGGATATCGACCGCATGATCGAGGCGCTCTTACAGGCACGTGAAACGGAGGATTTCGAAGTCGCCGTGCGCGCCTACGACCGCCTGCTCACGGCTGGCCACTACGTCATCCCGCTATACTACATCGGCGCGCAGTGGGTAGCCCGCTGGAAATATATCGGCAGACCCGAAGCCATACCGCTTTCCGGCAACCAGAAACAGACCTGGTGGGACGAGCGGGCGCAGTGATATTGCGGTGGTTCCCTTTCGGTAACGCCTTGTGCGACAGATGCCTGCGCCTTAGATGGGGTGAACTTTCAGCAATTCACAAGGAATAGCGCCATGCAACGTATTGTCATCGATGTCGTCTCGGACATGGTCTGCCCCTGGTGCTATCTCGGCAAGGCCCGTCTCGATCTGGCAATTGCAGAAGTGCAGGACGAGATCAGCGTGGATGTAAACTGGCGCCCTTACCAGCTAAACCCGGATTATCCGCCTGAAGGTGTGGATCATCACAAAGCGCTGGCAGAAAAGCTTGGGGGTCAGGAACGCGTAGATCAGGCGCATGCCATGCTGACCGAACTCGGCAAGGAAGTCGGCATCCATTATGATTTCGCCGCCGTCAAAATTGGTCCGAACACGCTGGATGCTCATCGGCTGTCTCTCTGGGCGCACTCGGAAAGCCGCGAACTTCAGGACAAGGTGGTCAGCGCGCTATTCAAGGCAAATTTCGAGCAGGGTCGCAATATCGGTGACCACGCCGTTCTCATGGACGTAGCCGAAGCGGCCGGAATGGACCGTGAACTGGTGCGGCGATTGCTGTCCTCGGATGCGGATAAGGATACCATAAAAGCTGAAATCGATGCCGGGCAGCAGATGGGTGTTTCCGGCGTGCCGTTCTTCATTCTGGACCAGAAATACGCAGTCAGCGGTGCACAGTCTCAGGAAGTGCTAATTAATGCACTGCGGGATATTGCCAAAATGAAAGCGGAAGAGCATAGGGCAATGAACTGACCTTCAGCGAGCGTGCTGTCGGTTCCTGCCTGTTTTCTTAATCGGTGTTACCGTGTCCGACAGCACATTGAAGGGCATTCTGCTGGCCTTCGCCGCATTTGCGGCTTATGCCTTCAGCGATGCCAGCGTCAAACTCATCGAAGGTCAACTTTCGCCGATCCAGTCGGCGTTTTTCGGCGCGGCTTTTGGCCTTCTCGCCCTACCCTTCATTCGCAAGAAGAATGATAGCCTTGCCGATATCGTACGCACCACGAACCGTCCGCTCTGGATTCTGCGGTTCTTCGCATCGGGTGCGGGTGCAATTGGCAGCGTTACGGCTTTCACCCATCTTTCAATGGCAGAAGCCTTCGCGCTGATCTTCCTTCTGCCAGCATTCGTTACCATCATGTCCGTTCTGTTTCTGAAAGAACAGGTAGGTATCAAGCGCTGGTCGGCAGTCATCATCGGCTTTGCCGGAGTGCTGGTCATTCTCCGCCCCGGCTTCCGCGAACTTTCGATTGGTCATCTCGGTGCGATCATCGGTGGCCTCGGCGGCGCGCTGTCTATCGTTATCTTCCGGGCGATGGGACCGAAAGAAAAGAACATCTCGCTATATGGGGCTGGAGTGCTCGGGTGCCTCGTAATATGTGGCGTCTTGATGATACCCTCGTTCGTACCACCCAATGGCGAGCAGTGGTTAATGCTTGCGGGCTACGGCCTGCTTGGCGCATTCGCCAATATTCTTATTATGTATGCCGCGCAATATGCTCCAGCAGCGGTCATCGGGCCGACGCAATATAGCCAGATGCTGTGGGCTATTCTGTTTGGATATCTCATCTTTGGAGACGGTGTGGACGGTTGGATGCTCGTCGGCATCGCTCTCATCATCGGCTCCGGCCTGTTGACGCTGATCCGCGAAAAGCAGCGCAAAGTCCCATTGCCGACATCAGTTGCCGCTGACCAGAACGTTGCGGTCGCAATGACGCCGGACGACCAATAAGAAAGCGCTCCCACATGCGTGTGGGAACGCTATAGGCCAATCAATCAGCCCTCATTACCTGTAGCAAACCTGTACCTGATATCTTTCTCCCCAGCCATTATGGCGCCATTCAAAGTGGCAGCGGTGATAGACGGGTTCGTAATAAGCTTGCGGAGGTCCGTAATAGACAGGCGGACCGTATGCCGGTGCGCCGTAGACGGGACCGCCCACTGCGCCAGCAATCAAGGCGCCCCCAAGAAGTCCGCCCGCAATACCAGCGGCAATTCCGCCTCCATGATGATAGTTGCGTGCTTCTGCCTGGCTGGTGGTGGCAATTGTGGTGCCCGCAATTGTCAAAGCAACCAGACCAGCGGCGACAAACCTGTTCTTGGTAGTCAACATAGTCTTGCTCCTTGGTTTAGCAGCGGAAGACTATGTCCATCCGCTACATGAAGACTATGCTTTCAACCTCTACCGATACATGTCCGTTTCATTAATTCGCGGTAATGGTCGACCTGGCGAAACCCCTATGATTTCGCCAGTTCCGCCAGCTGAGTCATCACCATCGCGGCACCAGCCAAACGCTTTTCAGGGGTCGGCAGATCGCGGGTCAGGAACACGCTGTGGTCCGGCCTGATCTTCGCCATCGAGCCCTGCTTGCCAATGTAGCCAACAAGCGCCGCCGGGTTCGGGAACTGCTTGTTGCGGAACGTCACGACAACGCCCTTCGGGCCAGCATCCAGCTTCTCGACATTGGCAGTGCGGCAGAGCGACTTGACGTAGACGATCTTCAGCAGATGCTGCACTTCCTTCGGAAGCGGGCCGAAGCGGTCGATCATCTCCGCGCCGAAGCCATCGATTTCGCCAAGATCGGTCAGCTCGCCAAGACGGCGGTAAAGACCCATGCGCAGATGCAGATCGGGGACATAGTTTTCCGGGATCATCACGGAGGTGCCGACAGAAATCTGCGGCGACCAGCCGGTGTCGATAACCTCGTCCTCACCCTTCACTTCGGCCACGGCCTCCTCCAGCATCTGCTGGTAAAGCTCGAAACCGACTTCCTTGATGTGGCCGGACTGTTCTTCGCCCAGAAGATTGCCCGCACCGCGAATATCGAGGTCGTGGCTGGCAAGCTGGAAGCCTGCGCCGAGCGTATCCAGCGATTGCAGTACCTTCAGACGACGCTCCGCCATCGTCGTCAGCACCTTGTTGACCGGCAATGTGAACAGCGCAAAGGCGCGCACCTTCGAGCGACCGACCCGACCACGAAGCTGGTAAAGCTGGGCAAGACCGAACATATCGGCGCGGTGCACAATCAGCGTATTGGCCGTCGGCACGTCGAGGCCGGATTCGACAATAGTAGTGGAAAGAAGCACATCGTATTTGCCGTCATAGAAGGCGTTCATGATGTCTTCCAGTTCACCCGCTGCCATCTGGCCGTGGGCAACCGCCACCTTCAGTTCCGGTACATCCGACTGCAGGAAAGCGTGGATATCCGCCAAATCTGCCAGACGCGGGCAGACATAGAAGCTCTGACCGCCGCGATAATGCTCACGCATCAAGGTTTCGCGGATGACCAAGGCATCGAAAGGCGAGATAAATGTGCGCACCGCCATGCGGTCCACCGGCGGCGTGGTGATCAGCGACAACTCGCGAACACCCGTCATCGCAAGCTGGAGGGTACGCGGAATTGGCGTTGCAGACAGCGTCAGAACGTGGATATCGCTCTTCAGCTCCTTCAGCCGCTCCTTATGCTTCACGCCGAAATGCTGCTCTTCATCGATGATGAGAAGGCCGAGATTGGCGAAGCTGATGCCCTGCCCCAAGAGCGCATGGGTGCCAACGACGATGTCCGTCTTGCCGTCCGCGACCTCTTTCTTGACGAGGTTCAGTTCCTTGGTGCCAACAAGGCGCGATGCCTGTTGCACGCGGATCGGCAGTCCACGGAAGCGTTCGGAGAAGGTACGGAAATGCTGGCGCGCGAGCAGCGTCGTCGGGACGACGACCGCCACCTGCACACCATTCATGGCCGCGAGGAAGGCGGCACGCAGCGCCACTTCTGTCTTTCCGAAGCCGACGTCACCGCAGATCAGGCGGTCCATTGGGCGGCCTGCACCCAGATCCTCACGAATGGATGCGATGGCATTCAGCTGATCTTCCGTTTCGTCATAAGGGAAACGGGCAGCGAACTCATCATAAAGCCCATCGGGTGCTGCCAGAACGGGTGCCTTGCGCACGAGACGCGCGGCGGCGATGCGAATGAGATCGCCCGCCATATCCAGCAGGCGCTTCTTGAGTTTCGCCTTGCGCATCTGCCATGCGCCGCCACCGAGCTTGTCCAACTGCGCTTCCGCAGCGTCCGAGCCATAACGCGAAAGAAGATCGATGTTTTCGACCGGCAGGAACAGCTTGGCATCGTCGGCATAATGCAGCTCGAGGCAGTCACGCGGGCTACCCGCTGCCTCAATGGTGCGAAGACCGACGAAGCGACCGATGCCGTGTTCGGCGTGAACGACGAGCGAGTTTTCATCCAGCCCGGCAACTTCGGAAATGAAATCGGCCCCGCGCTTGCGACGCTTGGAGCGGCGCACCATGCGGTCGCCCAGGATATCCTGCTCGCCGATGACGGCCAGATTGCCCCCGTCGAAAGGCGTCTCGAAACCTGCTTCGAGGCTTAAGACCGCAGCAGCAGCCTCACCCTTGCCAAGCATCTCCACTTCCTTCAGAGAGCCGACCGGCTTGATCTTTTCCAGACCATGTTCGTTCAGCACCTGCAACAAACGGTCCAGCGAGCCCTCGGACCAACCGGTAATCAACACCTTCCAGCCTTTAGAGCGGCGCTCAGCGATATGTTTCACCGCAAGACTGAAGACGTTGACGCGCTCCTCGCTTTCGCTTTCCGTCTGGGATTTCGCCCAGCGTGGGCCGACATGCGCGTCCAGCGTCGCGACCGGCTTTTCCTTGCTGTCCTGCTCATTGAATGGCGTCAAGCGCACGGCATTAAAGGCGTTCAGCGTCTCATCGAAAGTTTTGCCGCCGAGATAAATCTGGCTGGGAGACACCGGCTTGTAAGGCGCGCCCTGCGTGGCACCCTTGGTCTGGCCCGAAGCCCGGCGCGCCTCGAAATAGTCATGCACCAGCTTCGAGCGCTCGACGGCTGCTTCTCGCGCAGTGTGATCGGTTACGATGCGGAAGCCCTTGAGGTAATCGAAGGCTGTTTCGAGATGCTCGTAAAAAAGCGGCAGCCAATGCTCCATGCCCGCGTAGCGACGGCCCTCGGAAACGGCCTGATACAGTGCATCGTCACGTATCGCAGCCCCGAAGAGCGAAAGGTAATTCTTGCGGAATCTGCTGATCGTATCGGGCGTCAGCGTCACCTCGCTCATCGGGTTGAGGTCGAGCGAGCGGGCCTGCCCGATGGTGCGCTGGCTGGCGGGATCGAAGGTGCGGATGCTTTCCAGCGTATCCCCGAAGAAATCCAGACGTACCGGCTCTTCCGTGCCGGGAACGAACACATCCAGAATGCCGCCGCGCACGGCGAATTCACCCACCTCGCGGACAGTCGCCACACGGTCGAAGCCGTTGCGCTCCAGCCGCGCCGCGATCTCTTCCATCTTGATCTGGTTGCCGGGCTTTGCCGAGAAAGCGAGGCTCTCGATGACATCGCGCGGCGCCATCTTTTGCAGCATGGCGTTGACGGTAACGAGAACGATGGCCGGATGCGGCTTCTTCTGGTGATGGATCAGACCTGAGAGCGCCGCCAGCCTACGCGCAGAGGTGTCGGCACTCGGTGACACGCGGTCATAAGGAAGGCAGTCCCATGCTGGCAATGTCAGCACCGGGATCTCGGGTGCGACGAAGCCCAGGATTTGCTCCAGATCGGACACGCGCTGCCCATCCGACATGACATAGGCAACGGACGTTCCAGCACGTGCCATATCCGCCAGAAGCAAGGCTTCCATGCCTGCTGGCACCTTTCCGATGGTCAGCGGCGTATCGGCCGATGCCACCAGCTTCACATCGAAACCTGCAATCATTTTGTACGATTTCCGTTCTGGACCGTGACGAGATCGAAGTCCGGGCGGTAGGAGATGATTTTTTCAAACAGCGGCGTCTGGAACTTTGCGGGTATTGCCGCCGCACCGGTTACCATCTGGATCAAATCCTGATCTTCCTCAGCCATGATGGTTTCCAGTTCGTCCAGCTGCTCTTGCGAAAGCTCAGCGATATTTTCTTCCGCGAACTGGCCAAGCACGAGGTCCATTTCACGAATGCCGCGATGCCAGCAGCGATACAGAATCCGCCTGCGTCTCGGTTCGAGGTCGGCACTCGTGCGCACCAGTCCAGTCATCGCATTCACCTGTCTGTTATTGCTGCACTCCTATAGAACAGGACATGAACGCTTGGGAACCGGTTTTTACGCAAATATTCCGCCAGGCACGGAAAAACTACGGGTGATAAACGATCTTTCTGAAGGCAACACTCTTGCATTGCACGGAACCTTCCCCGATTTTGCTGCCCATGCGCCCCGCCCTTCTCGATCCGCTTTTTGCCACCGTCTCCACGCTCACCGGCGTTGGGCCAAAGCTTGCCGATCTGTTGGCGAAACTGTTGGGGCGGGAGAATTCGGAAGACACCCGCGTCATCGACCTCCTCTTTCACGCTCCATCCAACATCATCGACCGGCGCAACCGGCCCGGCATCGCGCTGGCGCAGCCAGGTGCCATTGTCACCATTCAGGGACGTGTGGACCGGCATCAGCCACCGCCGCCCGGCAATCGCTCCGCGCCTTACCGCGTATTTTTGCACGATGAAACGGGCGAACTGGCACTTACCTTCTTCCGCGCGCGCGGCGACTGGCTTTCCAAGGCGCTGCCAATCGATGAAGAGGTGATGGTCAGCGGCAAGGTCGACTGGTTCAATGGTCGCGCCTCCATGGTCCACCCGGATTTCATGGTGAAGGTGTCCGAGGCGGAAAACCTGCCTTTGGTCGAAGCCGTTTATCCCATGACGGCGGGCCTGTCGCCAAAGGTCTTGAAGCGGGCAGTCGATACAGCGCTTCAGCGCCTGCCGATGTTTCCCGAATGGATCGACGAGGCGCTGGCCAGCCGCGAGAGCTTTCCGCATGTGGCAGAGGCATTCCGCGAGTTGCACGATCCACGCGATGCCGCCGATATCGATCCGCAAGCCCCTGCCCGTCGCAGACTGGCTTATGATGAGTTTCTGGGAGGTCAGCTTTCGCTGGCACTGGTGCGCCAAAGGCTGCGCAAGGTAGCCGGCCAACCGATCCGCGCCAAGGGAGACTTTGCCGCGCGCATCTTGGCAAACCTGCCGTTCTCCTTAACGGGAAGCCAAAGCGCGGCGGTGAAAGATATCCTAACCGATATGGCAGGCGAAGACCGCATGTTGCGGCTTCTGCAAGGCGATGTCGGCGCGGGCAAGACGCTCGTTGCGCTGATGGCGATGGCAACCGCCGTCGAGGCAGGCGGACAGGCCGTGTTGATGGCCCCAACGGAAATTCTGGCCCGCCAGCATTTTGTGACGATCTCCAAATATGCAGCAGCGGCGGGCATTTCCTGCGAGGTGCTGACAGGTAGAACCAAGGGCAAGGAGCGCCGCGAGATCGAGGAGCGGATCGCATCCGGCGAGGCGCAGATCGTTATCGGCACCCATGCGCTGTTTCAGGATAGCGTCACCTACAGGAACCTCGTTCTGGCCGTGGTGGATGAGCAGCATCGCTTCGGCGTGCACCAACGCCTGCGCCTTACCGCCAAGGGCATCACACCACATATGCTTGTCATGACGGCAACGCCCATTCCGCGCACGCTGGTTCTGGCCGCCTTCGGCGATATGGACGTGTCAAAGCTCACAGAAAAGCCCGCAGGCCGAAAGCCGATCCAGACCGTGACAATTCCGAACGAGCGGATCGGTGACATTGTAGACCGCCTTCGCAGCGCGCTGGCGGAAGGCAAGAAAGCCTATTGGATCTGCCCGCTGGTGGAGGAATCGGAAGAGTCCGACCTCATGTCTGCCGAGGAACGGCATGCGGTGCTGTCTCAATCGCTGCGCGCCAATATCGGCCTCATTCATGGCCGGATGAGCGGCCCGGAAAAAGATGCCGCCATGCTGGCCTTCAAGAGTGGCGAAACACGGCTGCTGGTCGCGACAACCGTTGTCGAAGTGGGTGTCGACGTGCCGGACGCGACGATCATGGTCATCGAGCATGCGGAGCGCTTCGGCCTCGCCCAGCTTCACCAGTTGCGCGGTCGCGTCGGGCGCGGTGACGAAGCATCCACCTGTATTCTGCTCTACAAAGGCCCGCTCAGCGAAAACGGCAAAGCCCGCCTTTCTATCCTGCGCGATAGCGAAGACGGCTTCCTCATCGCCGAAGAGGATTTGAAGCTGCGCGGTGAAGGAGAGCTTCTCGGTACGCGCCAGTCCGGTACGCCGGGTTTCCGCATCGCAAGCCTTGAGGCCCACGCCGACCTTCTCGAAATCGCCCGCAAGGATGCGGCCTATATCATCGAACGCGACGCTGAACTGGTAAGCGAGCGTGGCAAGAACCTAAGAACCCTGCTCTATCTTCATCGCAGGGACGAAGCGATCCGCTTCCTGCATGCAGGCTGACGTCATGACAACCGCACCAAACCCGCCCCCCGCCTTTCAAAAAGGCTACGCATTGTGTTCGCCGGAGAATATCCTGCAACCCGATACCTTTGCAAAAAGCGAAAAGAAAGCGATAGCAAAGAGCTTCAAGAAACCCGGTCGCAAGAAAGCCTGGGCAGAAGCGGTGGAGCAAGGCTGGAGCGTCAAGCTCGTCTATATGCGTCTGTTCGTGCCCGTGTTTCATTCCGCATCATCGTCTTCGGTGGAAATCGAAGAGGATGAGGATGACTGAAAAGGGCCATGGGCATTTGGCATATCCTCGCGCCTCGGCGATCAAACCGATGACGGAGCGATCTGCGTCGGCGGCGTGAAATCCGGCGCAACCAGACCGCCAGAGATCAACAGCTTCGCGGCATCTTCAGGCGTCATATCAAGCATGACGATCTTGTCTTTCGGCACGAAGAGAAGGAAGCCAGCCGTTGGGACGGGTGTGGGCGGCAGAAAGACCGCGACCATTTGCTGGCCCATTTCGTTAAACCGATGCGCCAACTCTCCCTTGGCATCGGAGGCCACGAAGACCATGGCCCATGTGCCGGGTGAGGGAAACTCGATCAGGCCGACGCGCTTGAAGGAGTTGGAATGTTCTTTCAACACGGATTCGAAAAGCTGCTTGATGCTTTTATAGATCGGGCGCACCAGCGGCATGCGGTTGAGAATGGATTCGCCGAAGCCGACTATCCACTTGCCGATCAGGTTATTGCCTAGAAAGCCGATGAGCGTGATGACGATGACCGCGATCAGCAACCCAAAGCCGGGAATGGCTACGTCGAAATACTGCTCAGGGTCATAACGCGCCGGAATATATGGCTTCACCCAGCTGTCGGCCCACTGGAGAAATGTCCACACCAGCCACATCGTAATCGTGATCGGTGCCAGAATGAGGATGCCGGTCAGGAAATTGTTGCGCAGTCGTGTCGCAAAGGAAACCTTGAGTGGGTGATCGGTCATCAACTCGCTGCAAGTTTGGGAAGCTTTAGATAGGACGAAAACGGACAATGCCGGAGGCTGTTCCCACCGGCAAGAGAGATATCATGAAATATTCGTCATCAGAAACCGTGTCGGACAAACAGTGCCGGACAGCACGTCCCAACTCGCTCGAATTACTCGACCGTTACCGACTTCGCGAGGTTGCGTGGCTGATCTACATCCGTTCCCATGAAGACGGCGGTGTGATAGGCGAGCAGCTGTATCGGCAGCGAGAAGACCATCGGCGCGATGATCTCATCGACGGTCGGCAGGACGATAGTGGCCATGGTGTCCAGCTTGGATGCGGCGGCACCCTTCGCATCCGTGATGAAGATGATCTTGCCGCCGCGGGCAGCCACTTCCTGCATGTTCGAAACGGTTTTTTCGAAGAAACGGTCGTGTGGCGCAATGACGATGACCGGCATATTCTCGTCGATCAGCGCAATCGGTCCATGCTTCAACTCACCAGCAGCATAGCCTTCGGCGTGAATATACGAGATTTCCTTGAGTTTCAGCGCGCCTTCCAGCGCCAGCGGGAAGGACGTACCACGACCGAGATAAAGCACGTCTTTGAAGCGGGACAGATCGCGCGATAGCGTTTCGATCTGCGGCTGGATGGCGTTCAGAACTTCGCTCATCACCCGCGGCATTTCGATCAGATGGCGGACGAGTTCTTTTTCCTGATCCGCCATCAGCGTGCCACGCGCCTTACCGGCAGCGATGGCAAGCGAAGCAAGCACCGCCAACTGGCAGGTGAAAGCCTTGGTAGACGCAACGCCAATCTCCGGACCGGCCAGAATTGGGAAAATGGCATCCGATTCGCGTGCAATGGTGGACTCGCGCACATTGACGACCGCGCCGATCTTGAGATCGTTTTCCTTGCAATAACGCAGCGACGCCAGCGTATCTGCGGTCTCGCCCGACTGAGAGATAAACAGCGCCGCCTGTGTTGGAGAAAGTGGCATTTCGCGATAACGGAATTCCGACGCCACATCGATTTCCACGGGCAGACGAGCATAACGCTCGAACCAGTATTTTCCGATGAGGCCGGACAGATAGGCCGTCCCGCAGGCCGAAATCGCAAGGCCGGTCAGTTTGGAAAAATCGATAGCCGCATCGGCATCCTTCACGCGCTTTTCGGCGAAATCCACATAGTGGCTGAGCGCATGCGAAATGACTTCCGGCTGCTCGTAGATTTCCTTTTCCATGAAGTGGCGGTGATTGCCCTTATCGACAACATATGCTGTCGCCTGCGAAATCTGCCGCTGGCGCTGTACCGGATTTCCGGAAAAATCGATGATCTCGGCACCCTTGGCAGTCAGGATCGCGCAATCGCCATCCACGAGATAGGTGATTTCGTTGGTGAAGGGTGAAAGCGCGATGGCATCAGAGCCAAGGAACATTTCGCCTTTACCATAGCCGATTGCCAATGGCGGGCCGGAGCGGGCAGACAAAAGCGTATCGGGGTCATCCAGGAACATCACACCCAGCGCGTAGGCTCCGGTAACGCGGTTCAGCATCTTCAGCATCGCATCACGGTGCGAAAGCCCTTCGCGGGTAAACTTGGCGAGCAGTTGCGCCACCACTTCCGTATCGGTCTGTGTAGTGAACACGGCACCTTCCGCCGTCAACTCTTCCCGCAATTCCGCGAAGTTTTCGATGATTCCGTTATGAACAACGGCCACCCCATCCACGAAATGCGGATGCGCATTGGTTTCATTCGGAACGCCATGCGTCGCCCAGCGTGTGTGCGCAATACCGGTGATGCCCGCAAGCGGCTCCTCAGAGAGCTTCTTTTCCAGATTGAAGAGCTTGCCCTCGGCGCGGCGGCGATCCATCTCGCCATTATGGATCGTCGCAACGCCTGCAGAATCATATCCGCGATATTCCAGACGCTTCAGCGCATCCACGAGGCGCTCCGCAACCGGCTGCGTTCCAACAATTCCGACTATGCCGCACATACAATTCTCCAAAAGATATTCATCAGCACCGGCTTGGCAAAAGCTCGCCCGACCAATGTTTTACGATAGCGAAGTCTTAGAGCGTTTCCTTGCTAAATGAAAACAGTTCTGTTGGTTCAAACGGGATCATCTGGTTGCTCGGACGGCGCGTGTCGTAGCAATAGCATACGGTCAAGCCGTACGAGCAATCGGAGGGTCCCGTTTCAACCAACCCGGAGGGCCGGGCATCTTTCCGCCAGGATCAAAGGCGATCGGCTCGACCGTACCTTTGGGTATGCCCTTCGCCAATCGCCTTCGCCCTGTCGAAAATCTGCTCCGGCAGAACGTTTCCATTTAACAAGGAAACGCTCTAATGATTTCCGGCAAAACCGCAATCGCAACCGCGGTCACTTTCAATGTCTATTCGTTACGAATGTCAGGACCTTAGCCGGACTTCTTCTTGGCGTCCTTAATGGCCTGGGCACGCGCGCGAAGGACGCTGGCGCGGCCTTCCTTCACTTCCTGACGTGCGCGCCCGAAGGCAAGCGCATCGGCAGGGACATCCGCCGTTATAACGCTGCCAGAAGCCACATACGCATCGTCACCGATGCTGACGGGTGCCACGAGCGAGGAATTGGAGCCGATAAAGGCATTCTTACCGATCCGGGTCTCATGCTTGTTGATGCCATCGTAATTGCAGGTGATCGTTCCTGCCCCGATATTGCTTCCAGCGCCGACGAAAGCATCACCGATATACGTCAGGTGATTGACCTTGGCGCCCTCGCCGATCTCTGCCTTCTTCACTTCGCAGAAATTGCCGACCTTCGACTTCGCTCCAAGATTGGCACCCGGACGCAGACGCGCATAAGGCCCAACCGCCGCACCGGCGCTGACATAAGCACCCTCCAGATGCGAGAAGGCGTGAATGACGGCACCCGATTCGATCGTCACACCGGGACCGATGACGACGTTCGGCTCGATCAGCGCGTCCTGTCCGATTTTTGTGTCCCATGACAAAAACACGGTTTCCGGCGCAACCATCGAAACACCATCGATCATGAACTGGTGACGCGCCCGCTCCTGCCACAGCTTCTCGATAAAGGCTAGTTCGGCGCGGTTGTTGCAGCCCGTCATTTCAGCCTCGGGAGCATCCACCGCCACGGCCTTGCCGCCTTGCGAGCGGGCAATTTCCACGATGTCCGTCAGATAATATTCGCCCTTGGCGTTATTGTTACCGATGCGGTCGAGAAGATCGAGCGCGCGGCGGCCATTGATCGCCATCAGGCCGCTATTGCACCATGCAACCTTACGCTCTTCCTCGGTCGCATCCTTTTCTTCTCGGATGGCGACGAGCTCGCCGTTCTCGACCAGAAGACGGCCATAGCCGGTGGGCTTATCCGTGTGGAAGCCGATCACCACAACGTCCGCATCGCCTGTCAGCGCCTGCCGTGCCTTGTTCAACGTCTCCGCCGTCAGAAGTGGCACGTCGCCATAGGCAATCAGAATATCGTCAAAGCCCTTTTCGATGGCGTCACGCGCAGCCAGAACGGCATTGCCCGTACCAAGGCGCTCTTTCTGTAGATAGGGCTCGACCGAAACGCCTACCTCGCGTGCGGCGTCCGCAACCTTGTCAGCATCGCGCCCAACGACCAGCGCCGCAGCACTGACGCCTGCACCGGCAACCGCCTGCATCACATGCGCAATCATCGACCGTCCGGCAACGGGATGCAGTACCTTCGACATGGACGATTTCATCCGCGTGCTTTCGCCAGCGGCGAGAATGACGGCAAGGCAGCTGCGTTCCATGAATATCTCCAGATTCGCGTGAGACTTTTTGCCCGCTATAGCCGCTCATGGATGAAGAAACCATGGAAATTGCATGAACGGCGGATACGTGCCGTGAGCGGGGAATGGAAAAGCCGCACATGTTTCCATGCACGGCTTTGTTTTGTGTCAAGCGTCCCGCACCCGTTTCCGTCATCCTCGGACTTGTACCGAGGATCTGACCACGTATCCAAAAATTCAACGTAGCAGATGCTCGGGACAAGCCCGAGCATAACGAGCGAAACTTAAGCGCGTAACAGGACCCTTATTGCGGCAGCTTGTCGTCTACACCCTGAACGTAGAAGTTCAGGCCGAGCAGAACCTTGTCCTCGGCCTTTTCACCAGCCTTCAGCCATTCGGAGCCGTCCTGCTTCTTCACAGGGCCGGTAAATGGATGAAGTTCGCCGGACTTGATCTTGGCTTCGGTTTCCTCAGCCATCTTCTTCACATCGTCAGGCATGTTGGTGTAGGGCGCCATGGTCAGGATGCCGTCTTTCAGACCGTCCCAAACCTGTTCGGACTTCCACGTGCCATCCATGAGAGCCTGCGTGCGCTTGATGTAATAAGGTGCCCAGCTGTCGATGATAGCCGTCATCTGCGTGTTAGGACCGGCCTTGATCATGTCGGACGCCTGACCGAATGCCTTGATGCCACGCTCGGCAGCAACCTGCATCGGAGCAGTCGTGTCGGTGTGCTGCGTCAGGATATCGACGCCCTGGTCGATCAGAGCCTTGGCCGCATCGGCTTCCTTGCCGGGGTCGAACCAGGTGTTGGCCCATACGACCTTGACCTTGAAATCAGGATTGACCGACTGTGCACCCAGAACGAAGGCGTCGATCCCCATCACCACTTCCGGGATCGGGAAGGAAGCGATGTAACCTGCGAGACCCTTCTGCGACATCTTCGCAGCAATCTGACCCTGAATGTAACGGCCTTCGTAGAAACGCGAGTTGTAGGTCGCGAGGTTGTCGGCCGACTTGAAGCCGGTCGCGTGCTCGAACTTCACCTTGGGGAACTTCTGCGCAACCTTCACGGTCGCGTCCATGAAGCCGAACGAGGTGGTGAAGACCAGTTCGCAGCCGGAGCGGGCCATACGCTCGATGGCGCGCTCTGCATCCGGGCCTTCCGGAACGCTTTCAAGGAAAGGCGTCTCGATCTTGTCGCCGAAATGCTTCTGCAATTCCTGACGACCGATATCGTGGGCCTGCGTCCAGCCGCCGTCGGTGCGGGTACCGACATAGATGAAACAAATCTTCTTTGCGTCCGCAGCCTGTGCGGCTGGAACCAGACTGACGATTGCAGCGGCGGAAGCGGCCAGTGCGATGATGAGTTTTTTCATTTTTACCCCTGCTTGGTTAGGCATGATCTTGTTTTTTGAGCGGTCGTCTTAACGGTCCGGCACGAACGGCTTGCCGAGCGATGCCGGTGTATTGATCAGCGTCGTGCGCCGATTATGGGAGATGATGATGAGGACCACAATAGTCGCTACATAAGGAAGCGCTGAAAGAAGTTGTGATGGCACACCTATGCCGAAAGCCTGCGCGTGAAGCTGGCCGATGGAGACTGCGCCGAACAGATAACCACCCGCCAGCACGCGCCATGGCCGCCAGGAGGCAAATACCACCAGTGCAAGCGCGATCCAGCCACGCCCGGCAGACATGTTTTCCACCCATTGCGGGGTGTAAACCAGCGAAAGCTGCGCACCTGCAAGACCAGCGCTGGCACCGCCGAACATCACCGCAAGATAACGCGCACGGATGACGTTGATGCCGAGCGCATGGGCAGAAGCGTGATTATCGCCAATGGCGCGGATTTTGAGGCCCGTGCGGCTCTTGAACAGGAACCAGCTGATGCCGATAACGAGCGCAATCGACATGTAGAAGATCAAATCCTGCCGGAAAAGAATCGGTCCTACGAAAGGGATTTCCGACAGAACCGGGAAAACGATTGGCTGCAATTTTACGCCGGGTTGGCCGACGAAACTTTCACCCAACATTCCCGACACGCCGAGGCCGAGGATTGTCAGCGCAAGGCCGGTCGCCACCTGGTTGGTCACGAGCGTCAGCGTCAGGAAGCCGAAGAGAAGCGAGAACACCGCGCCCGAGGCAATACCCGCGACAATTCCGAGATAGGGCGAACCGCTGAGATGCGCGGCTGCGAAGGCGCAAACCGCGCCCATGATCATCATGCCCTCGACGCCGAGGTTCAAAACCCCTGCCCGCTCCGTCACCAGTTCGCCCAGTGCGGCGATGACCAGCGGCGTGGCGGCGGTGATGACGGTCAGAAGGATGGCTTGTGTCATATCCATCAAGCGGCTCCTTCGCTGCTTTGGCCGCGTCCGAAGCGGATACGAATGCGATAGAGAATGAGGGTGTCGCAAGACAGCACGAAGAACAGCATCAGCCCCTGAAACACGCGGGTCACCTTATCGGACACGCCAATCGAAAGCTGCGCCGCCTCCCCGCCCAGATAGGTCAATGCGAGAACGAAACCGGATGCGATGATGCCGAGCGGATTAAGGCGTCCGAGAAATGCGACGATGATGGCCGTGAAACCATATCCCGGCGAAATCGATGGCTGCAAATGGCCGATGGAGCCGGAGACTTCCGAAATGCCCGCAAGCCCCGCCAGCGCGCCGGACAACAGCAACGAGAACCAGACCATGCGCGTGGAAGAAAAGCCTGCGAAGCGTCCTGCGCGTGGCGATTGACCCAGAACCGAAACCTGAAAGCCTTTCAGCATGTAGCGCATCATGAACCACAGCGCGACGGCTGCGACGATGGCAAAGACGATGCCCCAATGGGCGCGACCAGATTCCAGTATTTCCGGCAATACGGCGCTTTCATTGAACGGTCTGGTCTGCGGGAAGTTATACCCCTGCGGATCACGCCAGATGCCACGGGTAAGCCAGTCGAGAAATAGTTGTGCCACATAGACCAGCATAAGGCTGGTGAGGATTTCGTTTGTATTGAAGCGCGTCTTCAACAGGGCCGGAATGCCCGCGTAAAGCGCCCCGCCAATCGCTCCCATCACCAGCATCAGCGGCAGGATCATGGGTGAATGCCATTCGGGATACAGCACCGGCAAAATGGAACCGGTGATCGCACCGATGGTAAACTGCCCTTCCGCGCCGATATTCCAGTTATTGGAGCGATAACAGATCGCCAGACCGACCGCGATCAGGATCAAGGGCGCTGCCTTGATCACCAGTTCATGCAGCGACCATACTTCCAGCAGCGGCTCCACGAAGAAGCTGTAAAGCGCACTGGCCGGATTCTTGCCCAAAAGCGCAAACATGATGGCGCCGACGATCAGGGTCAGAGCCAGCGCCAGTAGCGGCGAGAGAACAGCAAAAAATTTCGAGACGCCTGCGCGTTTTTCAAGTTCAATGCGCATGAGCGACCTGCTCCGTATTCCCTACGGTGTTTCCAGTGTGAATGCCGCCCATCAGCAGACCGATCTTCTCGCGCGTCATCTCTCTGGCGGGATGCGCATCGGACAATTGTCCATCCGAAATCACGGCAATGCTGGAGGCAACCTCAAAAATCTCATCCAGATCCTGGCTGATGACGATAACCGCCGATCCGGCCTTGGCGAGATCCACAAGGGCCTGACGGATGCGACTTGCCGCACCGGCATCCACGCCCCACGTGGGTTGGTTCACGACCAGCACGGATGGTTGACGATCGAGCTCGCGCCCCACGATGAATTTCTGCAGATTCCCGCCGGACAGCGAACCCGCCAACGGATCGTCTCCGCTTTTGCGCACGTCCATGGCTTCGGAAATACGCTTCGTTGCAGCCTTGATGACCGAATTGCGGATGACCCGCAGCGCCCCGCCTCCGAGAAAAGCTTTCCGGTCAGAGCGATAGCGTGCAAGCAGCAGATTGTCCGAAAGGCTCATATTTGTCACGGCAGCATGGCCATGGCGCTCTTCCGGCACAAACCCGGCACCCAGCAGGCGGCGGCCATTGATCCCCAGGGTGCCGACCGGTTTGCCGCGCAGGAAAATCGCATCGTCCTTCGCCACCGGATATTCACCCGAAAGCGCATCGAACAATTCACCCTGACCGTTTCCGGCGACACCGGCAATGGCCAGGACTTCACCTGCGCGCACCTTCATCGAAACATTCTTCAATGCAACGGCAAACGGCGTGCGAGCAGGCACGGAAAGCCCGATGACCTCAACGCTGACATCGCCAATCGTGCACTCATCATCCCGCTGAATACCGGCGACATCCGAACCCACCATCATTCGCGCCAGAGATGCCGGCGTCTCTTGGCGTGGATCGCAGGCACCCGTTACCTTGCCATGACGCAACACTGTTGCGCGGTCGCAGATGCGCTGCACCTCCTCAAGACGGTGGCTGATGTAGAGCACCGATCGACCTTCCGCCTTCAGCTTCGCCAACGTCTCAAACAGGCGATCAGCCTCCTGCGGGGTCAAAACCGAGGTTGGCTCATCGAGAATGATGAGCTGCGGATTTTGCAGCAAAGCGCGCACGATTTCGATGCGCTGACGCTCGCCCACCGAAAGGTCGGCGACATGGGCGTAAGGATCGAGCGGCAATCCGTAGGCTTTCGAAAGTGCTTCCGCCTCGCGCGCGATTTCCTTCAGGGAAATTTTCGGATCGAGGGAGAGCGCAATGTTTTCCGCGACCGTAAGCGCCTCGAAAAGCGAGAAATGCTGGAACACCATTCCGATGCCGAGCCTTCGCGCTTCGCCCGGGGACGTTATGCGCAGAGGCTTGCCATTCCAGAGGATATCACCGCTGGAAGGCTCCAATACGCCGAACAGCATTTTGACCAGCGTGGACTTTCCCGCGCCGTTTTCACCGAGGAGAGCGTGAATTTCACCCGGCGCGATATCCAGGTCTATCGCGTTGCAGGCTGCAAATGTTCCAAACAGCTTGGTCAGCTGGCGAACGGACAAGAGAGGCAATGCCTCGGACGTCACCGATCCCGTCACCTGTTCCCCTTTTCACCAGCCACCGCGCTTTCTTCGAAGCGTTAACAGCCGGATCGACAGTTATGCACTAAATTTGAGCAGTGCCCTTTATCGATACTAAATACCGGTTTTATCGCCGCGCACAACTGAAAAACATCTTTGAAACAGAGGTTTTAAACGACTTTTAGTTACCGCGCTCTGCCACCCAGAGCAGGGAGAAACTGCATGACCCCGCCGATGCAATAAAGATAGATGCCGGTGATCACGACACCAGCGACCACCCACTCGGGCGAATCGAAGTGCAGCAGCAGCGAATAGCCGCCCAGCGCGCACCAGATGAGGAAGATGGTCATGTTCAGCCATCTCAGCCGTTTCACGCGCACCGGGTGCAGGAAGTTTATCGGCAGGAAGGTCAAAATGACCGAAATCGTCACCACGATCATCGCAGCGGTCGCACTCGCATCGATGACGAAGAGGGTGAACACCACCATATTCCACACCACGGGGAAGCCGGAGAAGAAATATTCGTCCGTTTTCATGCCCATGTCTGCGTAATAGATGGCGCTCGACACCACGATCATTCCTGCGGCGACGAACGACCACGGCTCTCCGATCATGCCGCTCTGGTAAAGCGCGAATGCGGGCAACAGAACATAGGTTACGTAGTCGATGATGTTGTCCAGCGTATCACCGGACCAGTTGGGCAATACTTCCTTGACGCGAACCTTCCGGGCGATCGGCCCATCGATGCCATCCACCAGAAGCGCGAGCCCCAGCCACCAGAACATGTCAACGAAGCGGTGTTCCGCAGCAGCAACGACCCCCAGAAATGCGAGAAAAGAGCCGGATGCCGTCAGGATGTGTACGGAGAATGCACGGATTTCGGCATAGGGCACGCGCTTGTAATTGAATATCTTCATGATCAGCGCACGCGCCCCGTTTGTCATCCGTTCGGTCCTTTCCGGTATGCGGCCATTCAGCGCTCTTTGCAACCGCGCCCAGCGGCTTATCCCGCGACAATAAGGATTTTGCATCAACATCATGGCCTTGGCGACACAGATGGCTGCTGGATTTCCCTGGCTAAAGTCCTTATATTTTCGGGAAAGAAAAGCATGAATGGATCAGAACGATGAGAAACTTCGAGATCGCCATCGTCGGCGCTGGCCTTGCGGGGCAAATCGCCGCCATCGCCTTGGCGCGTTCCGGCCGCAATGTTGCACTCATCGCACCGAAGGCGGATAAGGTCGACCATCGCACCACGGCTTTGATGGACCAGTCGATCCGCTTCATGGATCGGCTCGGACTCTGGTCCAAAATCGAACCATCCGCCGCGCGCCTCTCTACCATGCAGATCATCGACGGTACCGACCGGCTGCTACGCGCGCCAACCGTTGCCTTTCGTTCGTCCGAAATCGGCCTTTACGCCTTTGGCTGGAACATGCCGAACACCGCATTGCTGAACGCACTTTCTGATGCCGTTTCTCACGAAAACAACATAACGGTAATCAATGGCGTTGCCGAGAATATCGAGATCGGCAAGCACGACGTGTCGCTGACACTTGCGGATGGCGAGCATATTTCCGCGAGCTTCCTGATTGGTGCCGATGGCAGAAGATCCAGGGTGCGCGAGGCGGCAGCAATCGGCGTAAAGAACTGGTCATACCCGCAAACCGCACTGGTTTTGAACTTCACCCACACGCGCCCTCACGGCAATGTCTCTACCGAATTTCACACACCGACCGGTCCGTTTACGCAGGTTCCGCTTCCGGGCAACCGCTCCAGCCTTGTCTGGGTAGTGAAGCCCGAGCAGGCCGCAGAGCTTGCAACTCTTCCGCTTGAAGAGTTGAGCCGCCGCGTAGAAGACCGCATGCAATCAATGCTTGGCACCGTGACGGTGGAGGAAAACGTACAGACATGGCCGCTTTCGAGCATGACGGCGCACCGTTTCGGCGCTGGCCGCGTGGCGCTGGTCGGCGAAGCAGGCCACGGCTTTCCGCCTATCGGCGCACAGGGGTTGAACCTTAGTCTGCGCGATATCATCGTGCTGACAGAGCTTCTCGGAACACTGACGGGCGGGGCGATACCTTCAGACGCAGGCTCTAAATTCGACCGCCGCCGCCGCGCCGATGTCGTCAGCCGCTCAATCAGCGTCGATCTTCTCAACCGTTCGCTGCTGTCCAGCCTCCTGCCCATGCAGATGGTGCGCGCCGCTGGCCTTCATGTTCTGGGCGGCGTCGGTCCGTTGCGCGGCCTCGTCATGCGTGAAGGCATCGAGCCCGGTCGCGGCATCAAGGCCCTGCCCTCGCTTCTGGCCGGTAGCCTCAGACGCTCATTGCGCGAATGAAATAAAGCACCACGGACACGGTAAAAACGGACAGCACGGTGCAGATGAGGATCGTCGCCGACGCCCTCTCCTGCCAGACCTGATATTGCTGGCCTATCACGAAAACATTCGTCGCTGTTGGAAGTGCAGCCAGAAGCACGGCGCTCGATACCCATAGGGGATCGA
Source organism: Agrobacterium larrymoorei (assembly GCF_013322225.1). Taxonomy (GTDB): domain Bacteria; phylum Pseudomonadota; class Alphaproteobacteria; order Rhizobiales; family Rhizobiaceae; genus Agrobacterium; species Agrobacterium larrymoorei_A. The sequence goes on along the minus strand of NZ_JAAMFB010000012.1, from coordinate 8,229 downwards.
ACGACCCGAATGACGACAAGATGAAATAGGCCAGAAGCGGATGCAAAATCAGCTTCGCCGGAACGATATAGCTGATTTCTACCGGCACGCGCTTTAGCGGCCTTAAAGCCAGCGTCACGCCCATGGCAAACAGGGCACATGGCGCTGCAGACTGCGCCAGATAATCCACCAGTTGCTGCACAGGCTGCGGCGGCTGCCAGCTGACGACGGCCGCTATAAACCCGATAATTACAGAGAGTATGAACGGGTGCGTCAAAACCTTTCGCGCAACATCACCCGCAAGCTTCACGGGGGACCGCTTGTAGCCGCCAGCAATCGCCATGAGCGCTGGCGCGGTGATGAAGTGCGTGGCGTTTTCCAGACAAACGATCAGCGCCACCGGAACGGCAGCTTTTTCACCAAAAGCCAAAAGCGCCAGCCCCGGCCCCATATAGCCGATGTTGCCGTAGCTTCCCGCGAAGCTCTGGATCGTCGAATCAGCCAGACTGTTACGGCGAACGAAATAGCCGATGAGAAACAGCAGCGTAAAAATCGTATAGGTCGCGACGAGGCTTAAGGCCACGAAATCCATTCGCGCCAATTGATCGACCGGTGTCTTTGCCACCAGCTTGAAGAACAGAGCGGGCAGCGCCGCATAGATGATGAAAGTGTTGAGCCAACCCAGCGCCTCCGCGGGTTGTTTGGTGATACGCGCGGCCAGATAGCCGATGAAAATCAGCCCGAAAAACGGAAACAGCAATCCGGCGATTTCGGCCATGGCTTCCCCTCGCCCTGATCAGATGCTTAACCGCTTAGCCGATTTGCATCAGGATTGGAAAGCTCTCCTGAAACCAGATTGCGACATTGGTAATAAAGCCGGTCATGAAGGCGATGCCGGTCAGAACCAGCAAAACGCCCATTACCTTTTCCACAACGCCGAGATGACGGCGGAAGCGGGCAAGAAAGCGCATGAAGCTGCCGGAAAACGCCGCAGCAATCCAGAACGGTATGGCAAGTCCCGCGGAATAGACCGCAAGCAGCATCGCACCATCCCCAACCGTCTCTCTTGAAGCCGCAACGCCGAGAATGGCCCCCAGCACCGGCCCGATGCAAGGCGTCCAGCCAAATGCAAAGGCCAACCCCATGATATAGGCACCGGAAAGCGTCGCTGGCTTTCCACCGCCCTGAAACCGCGCCTCGCGCGAAAACAGCCCCACCCGAAAAACGCCGAGGAAGTTCAACCCCATCAGGATGATGATCAGGCCGCCGATCTTCGCAAGAATATCGAGGTTCTGTCGAAGCACCATGCCGATCGTCGAAGCACCAGCACCCAGCGCCACGAATACCGTTGCGAAACCGAGCGTGAAAAACAGTGCGGCAAGCATCACGGCTTTGCGGACCTGCGGTTTCGCCTCGAAACGCTCGTCCTTGAACTGCTCCACCGAAATCCCTGCCATATAGCAGAGATAGGGCGGCACCAGCGGCAGCACGCAGGGCGAAAGGAACGAGAGAGCTCCGGCAAACAGCGCTGTGAGAAGAGAGATATCTGCGATGGACAAGGAGGCACTCCGCAAGGTTTACGCCGCCTTGTACCGCCACCAACCCCTTACGACCAATCACCTTTTTGCGGTCGCGACAAAAAAACGCGGGAAGATGAAATATTCCTGTTTTTATGGGTTGACCGCAGACGCCCCTCTAAATATGTTCCGCCCACTTCCGCAGGGCGCTTCGCCCGACGAACGGGAGAGCGTAGCTCAGCCGGTAGAGCAACTGACTTTTAATCAGTAGGTCCAGGGTTCGAATCCCTGCGCTCTCACCACTTATCGGTAAGATTTCAATAGATTATAAGATTTTCCTAAACCAGCATGTCAGTCGTGTTGGTTTTCTTGTCGCGCCGAACATTCGCGTGACGTTCTGGCAAAGAAAGACGCTATCAATTCGCTCATTGCGTGATCATTTCACATCCATTTTTCCCGCCTGAAGTTGAGCGAAAACAGTATTCCCAAGCGCTAATAATCTTCCCGGTTGAAACCAATCACGCTGATACCACATTCTTATGTGGTCATCCCATTTGCCGGTTTTCGGCAAGGGGTGATTTGGGAGGAAGCACTCATGAATAATCGTACCGTGACTATCGTCATCGCAGCCATCGTCGTCATTCTGGCGATCGCCTACTTTATGACCGGCTCGAGAACAACGAGCACGTCGACAACGCCGCCTGCCACGACGACCGAGCCCGCCACACCAGCGCCAGCGACACCTGCGCCGTCAACGCCAGCTCCGGCTCCGGCAACGCCTGCACCTAACGCACCGGCACAGGCCCCGACTACTCCGTAATAGCGGGTCTATACCGTCCGCATCGGCGTATAATTCTATTCCAAAATGCATAAGGCCCGCAAAAGCGGGCCTTACTTTTATCAATCGTCCAGCTTTATCAGCCGCGAAGGATCGAGCGACCTGCGTAAGCGGCCTGGGGGCCGAGCATTTCTTCGATACGGATGAGCTGGTTGTACTTGGCCAAACGGTCGGAACGGGAAAGCGAACCGGTCTTGATCTGTCCGCAGTTCGTGGCAACCGCAAGATCCGCAATCGTCGAGTCTTCCGTTTCACCAGAACGGTGAGACATGACCGCCGTGTAACGTGCCTTGTGAGCGGTTTCGACAGCGTCAAGCGTTTCAGTCAGCGTGCCGATCTGGTTGACCTTGACGAGGATGGAGTTTGCAACGCCCATCTTGATGCCGTCACGCAGGCGCGCGGAGTTGGTCACGAAAAGATCGTCGCCGACGAGCTGAACCTTGGAACCGATCTTGTCGGTCAGGTACTTCCAGCCTTCCCAATCGTCCTCGGCCATACCGTCTTCGATGGAGATGATCGGATACTTGCCCGCGAGTTCAGCAAGATAGTCGGCCATTGCTTCCGGTTCCAGCGTGCGGCCTTCGCCTTCCATCTCGTACTTGCCGTTCTTGAAGAACTCGGTGGATGCGCAGTCGAGAGCAAGCGCAACGTCGTCGCCCGGCTTGTAGCCAGCCTTTTCGATTGACCTCATGACGAAATCAAGTGCGTCCGGCGCGCTCTTCAGGCCCGGTGCGAAACCGCCTTCGTCGCCGACATTGGTGTTGTGGCCCTGCGCTGCCAGTTCCTTTTTCAGAACATGGAAGATTTCCGCGCCGATACGCACCGCGTCACGGATGCTCTCCGCGCCGACCGGCATGATCATGAATTCCTGGAAATCGATCGGATTGTCGGCATGTGCGCCGCCGTTGATGATGTTCATCATCGGCACTGGCAGCAGATGGGCGTTCGGGCCACCAACGTAACGGTAGAGCGGCAGGCCAGTGGTTTCGGCGGCAGCCTTGGCAACGGCAAGCGAAACACCGAGGATGGCGTTTGCACCGAGGCGCGACTTGTTCGGCGTACCATCCAGCGCAAGAAGCGTCTGGTCGATATGGATTTGGCTTTCAGCGTCGTAACCGTTCAGCTCGTCGAAGATTTCCGTGTTCACGGCTTCGACGGCCTTTTCAACGCCCTTACCGAGGTAACGCTTGCCGCCATCGCGCAGTTCGACTGCCTCGTGGGCACCGGTGGAAGCGCCCGATGGGACGGCGGCACGGCCGAAGGAACCGTCTTCGAGGTACACATCGACCTCAACGGTGGGGTTGCCGCGGCTGTCGAGGATTTCGCGTGCGATGATGTCGGTAATGGCTGTCATGGTCTCTCCCTTGGGACTGGAACAGTATTTTCAGTCGCCTGTCTTAGAGCGCATCAAGAAAACTGTGAAGCCGGTTTTCAAGGCTTATGCGGCATAAAACGATTACACAAAGACGACTCGGATGAACTTGCCGTTTCGCTGTAGACGAAGCGCAAGAAATTACAATGACGACGCTCCGTTCGAAGCGTCGCCTGAAGCATAAAAATCGATTGGGACCAAATCAGGCCGCTTTGGTAATTGCATCGAAGGCCAGCAGTTTTTCCAGAAGCCTTGGCATGTCCTTCAAATGCACCATGTTTGGACCGTCAGACGGCGCGTTGTCAGGATCTTCATGGGTCTCGATAAAGAGGCCACCCACCCCAACCGCCACTGCGGCACGAGCCAGCGTCTCCACGAACTCGCGCTGGCCGCCCGAAGAACCACCCTGCCCGCCCGGCTGCTGGACGGAATGCGTGGCATCGAAAACGACCGGTGCGCCGAGCGAAGCCATGATCGGCAGCGAACGCATGTCCGAAACAAGCGTGTTGTAACCGAAGGACGCGCCTCGTTCGCACAGAAGCACGTTGGGATTACCGCTCTCATTAAGCTTCACAAGCACGTTTTTCATGTCCCAGGGGGCGAGGAATTGCCCCTTCTTGACGTTGATCACGCGACCGGTCTTTGCCGCTGCAACGAGAAGATCCGTCTGGCGGCTGAGGAAGGCCGGAATTTGCAGAATATCGACGGTCTCGGCGACGATTGCGCACTGCTCTTCCGTGTGGATGTCTGTCAAAACCGGAAAACCGAACTCTTTCTTGAGATCGGCAAAGATTTCCATGGCCTTCTCAAGCCCGATGCCGCGCTGGCCGGAAAGCGACGTGCGGTTGGCCTTATCGAAAGAAGACTTGTAGACCAGCCCGACGCCAAGCTTCTCGCAAAGCTCTTTCAGCGTCCCGGCGATCATGAAGGCATGATCGCGGCTCTCCATCTGGCAGGGACCGGCAATCAGCGAAAAACGCTCGGAATTGGAGAAGGAGACAACGCCAGCACCCTCACCCGCAACGACCTTCAGATTGTTCTTCATACCCATTTCATTTTCCTCAAATGCCAGAATAACCGATCCGCATAACACCGGCGTATTGGTATCACTAAAAACTGGCTCACGCCTTAGCAGCAAAGGGTGCCGGTGTCACCGGCCTGCATAACTTAGGCATCGGGGCAAAAAATACGACGACTGTACTTGTTATAGATAAGCTGGAATACAGGGCTTTAGGCCGGAATTTATCCGACAATTTCCGACAACATTCATCATTATGCGGTTCATTTCAGCAAGATCGAACAACGTCCAGTGAACGCTTTATGGTCTCGCTCCGCCGCGCATTTTGTCGATAAATCGGAAAATGGATGAGGCGGACGGCGCTTTATCGCCAAATCGCTCGACACACGCCGCATGTATTTTGGCAATGGTCATTGTAGGCGCTATGAACCGCACCGGGTTTGCCGGAGGCCATTTCGTATAAGTTATGCGGCCATTGCTGCCTCGTCCAGCATGGCGTAATACCGCTCTTCAGCTTCGGCTGGCGTTATGTTTCCGATGGGTTCCAGGAGGCGCCGGTGGTTGAACCAGTCGACCCATTCCAAAGTGGCGAATTCGACCGCTTCGAAGTTCCTCCATGGCCCGCGCCGATGGATGACCTCGGCCTTGTAGAGACCGTTGATCGTTTCGGCGAGGGCGTTGTCGTAACTGTCGCCGACACTTCCGACAGAAGGCTCAATGCCAGCTTCTGCCAACCGCTCGGAGTACCGAATGGACACGTATTGGACGCCGCGATCCGAGTGATGCACGAGGCCACCTCCATGAGCGGGACGCCGATCATGAAGTGCCTGTTCAAGGGCATCGAGGACGAAGCTCGCATGTGCCGTCCGGCTCGCCCGCCAGCCAACGATGCGCCGGGCAAAAACGTCGATGACAAAGGCCACGTAGACGAAACCTTGCCAGGTCGCGAGTGGAGTAAGAAGCGCGGATGCGCTTCTCCTCCCCGAACCGTACGTGCACCTTTCAGCGCATACGGCTCTCTATTCAAGCTTGGCCCATGGCCATAGCAACGTCATGGTAGTGCGACGTAACGGTACTGCGGTCTTCAAGCCGGAAGATGTATGGGTTTCTCTCCGGATTGCGCCACCGGAATTGCGCTTTGGGGCTTGAGACAAGCCGTTGCAGCGCTTTCCCGACAGGGTCGCCGCGTTCATTGCGACCAAACACGAGCCAGGTTTTGGCCTTGCCCAGTTCCGGGACCCTGAACCATTTCCGCATCAAGGGTTTGATGCGAGATCGGTACTTGTGTCCCAGCCAATGCGCCAGTTTCCAAAACACGACATGGTCGATGCGCCGGAAGACGTACGCCGTGAAGTCGGTGAACTTGTAGAACGCCGCCCATCCCGCCAATTGGCGGTTCAGGTCGGCGATCATGTCGACCGTGCTGACACTATGATTACCGGAAAGGGTTTCGGTGAGCTTGCGGACAAACCCCTTGGCCTTTTCCTTGGGTATCGTCGTGACGATGGACATCCGTCCATGCGCCCCACGCTTGCGGATGATCCGGTGCCCCAGAAAGACGAAGCCGTCATTGACGTGTGTGACATGGGTCTTTTCCATGTTCAGCGTCAACTTCAACTCACCTTCCAGAAACGCCCGGCATTCTTCGCGGATTTCCTCTGCCTGAGCTCTGATTCCTTTTACGATCACGACAAAGTCGTCAGCGTATCGGCAATAGGCAACAGCCGGTTTCCATTGCCGGTTCTCGCGAACCGTGATGGGGCGGCCCTGCTGGATGCCGAAGTTCCATGCCCAGCGATCCTTGCGGGCCTTCTTGTTCAGGTATTTCGCCTCCAGCCACATATCAAACTCGTGGAGCATGATGTTGGACAGTAGCGGTGACAGAACGCCACCTTGCGGGACACCCTCGCTTGAGGCCGTAAACAGGCCACAGTCGATGTGGCCTGCTTTCAAGAACCGATAGAGTAGATCGACGAACCGTCCGTCCTGCACACGTCGCCGCACGCATTTCAGAAGCAGCCGGTGATGGACCGTGTCGAAGTAGCTGGCCAAATCACCTTCGATGATCCAGCGGCCCCTCGTCGTGTCGGCACCATCCTGAAGCTGTATCCTCACGGTGCGGACGGCATGATGCACGCTCCGTTCCGGCCGGAAGCCATAGGATAAACGATGGAAATCGCTCTCCCAGATTGGCTCCATGGCCATCAGCATGGCGCGTTGGACAATGCGATCCGTCAGGGTCGGAATACCCAGTGGTCGTAGCTTGCCGTTTGATTTCGGGATATAGATGCGCTTGACCGGCTGGGGGCGATAGGTCTCCTCCAGCAGGCTTGTCCGCAGGTCGTCCAGATGCTGATCCAGTTTGACCTGAAGCCTTTGCTTATCCATTCCGTCGATGCCCGGCGTTCGTGCGCCGCTTGACGCCAGAACCATCCGAGCAGCCTCGGCAAGCCATTCCCTATTGGCAATCAGCCGAAGAAGCCGATCAAACCGTCGGTTTGGATCGCTCTCGGCCCATGTTGCGAGCTTGTGCTGCATTTCACTGATTATCAAAGGTCTTCACCTCGCTTGGTCAGATAGTTTGCACTTCAAGCAGTTTGAACTGTTCCCCTTCGCCATGTGATGGGCTTTCCCCATCCCGAACTACTACGGGAACTCCGCCAACATGATGGACATCAGGGTCAACTCGCTTGCGACGCAAGACTTCGTTATCATTCCATCATGCCTTCCCTCGTTCATATGCTGGACGTCAGCGTATTGGTGAGGTTGCCGGTCGCAGTCTTTTCCCTTGCGTTCCGCAAGTCGATGCCGATGCCATGGTCTGGCTGCATTCTCCCCATGACCCCATGCGGGCGACCTACATATACGCCCGTATTCGGATGCCGCCGACTTACGTGTCCGGCAGCTTCATCAGCATTCCGCCTGTTAAGCCGTGTAGGCGAAGGCGACATTTCAGCCCTCAGATGCGGGTTAACCGGTTCGTGTTCCTCAACCTTCCAATACTTCAGTGTCAATCAGCACCGAACATTCACCCCTTTTACTTATCCAATTTTGACCCCCTGTATGCGATCAGCGCTTGGCCTGCCCGGCGCTGGCCGGGGTTGCAGAGGGTAGGCCAGGTGTGGGTGATGGGTATCTTCGGCTTTAGCTTTGAGAGCGGTTTTTGAAGCGCCAAGATTCGTTTCCGGTTTCCACGATTTCGCAGTGATGGGTGAGACGGTCGAGGAGTGCGGTTGTCATCTTCGCATCGCCAAACACCGACGGCCATTCACCGAAAGCAAGGTTTGTCGTGACGATGATAGAGGTACGCTCGTAGAGCCTGCTGATCAGGTGGAACAGGAGCTGACCTCCGGCCTGCGCGAACGGCAGATAGCCGAGTTCATCGAGGATGATGAAGTCGAGGCGCGTAAGGTAATCGGCCATCCGACCTTGCTTGCCGTTGCGTGTCTCTGTTTCCAGCCGGTTAACCAGGTCAACGACATTGTAGAAGCGTCCACGTGTGCCG
>NZ_JAAMFB010000017.1 GCF_013322225.1 Agrobacterium larrymoorei | reverse complement strand
CCTTTCTACAAACGCCTCATCGAAAACGGAAAACCACCCATCGTCGCAATCGCAGCAACCATGCGCAAAATCATCATAACCATCAACGCAAGGCTCAGAGAGGATTTAGCTCAACAGAGTTGATGACGTCGAGCGTCCAGTGATGCCCGTGCTATAGGCATGTCGACGCTTACTTCTGCTCGCTCAAAATAGCGACGCCAGGCAGGACCTTTCCTTCCATCCATTCCAGGAATGCGCCGCCAGCGGTGGAGATGTAGGTGAAGTCTTCCGAGACGCCAGCGTGGTTCAGCGCGGCAACCGTATCGCCACCGCCTGCGACGGAGACGAGTTTGCCGGACCTGGTGCATTCGGCGGCGTGCTGGGCAGCGGCGACGGTTGCCCTGTCGAAGGGTTCGATTTCGAAGGCGCCGAGAGGGCCGTTCCAGACGAGTGTCTCGGCGCGGGAAATCCAGCCCTTGATGGCTTCAACGGATTTCGGGCCGACATCCAGCACCATGGAGTCTTCTGGAATGGCGTTGATATCGACAACTTCGTTCTCGGCATTTGCCTTGAACTCGCGTGCGACGACGCCGTCTTCCGGCAGAACGATGGCGCAGCCGGCGGTCGCGGCCTCGATCATGATCTGCTTTGCGGTTTCTGCAAGGTCATGCTCGCAAAGCGACTTACCGACATTGGTGCCGCGTGCGGCGAGGAAGGTGTTGGCCATTCCACCGCCGATCACCAGCGCGTCGACCTTTTTCACGAGGTTGGAGAGCAGGTCGATCTTGGTGGAGACCTTGGCACCGCCGACGATGGCAACGACCGGGCGGGCAGGGGCGCCGAGACCCTTTTCCAGCGCTTCAAGTTCCTGCTGCATCGTGCGACCGGCATAGGCGGGCAGGTGGCGGGCAAGACCTTCGGTGGAGGCGTGGGCACGGTGAGCGGCGGAAAAGGCATCGTTGACGTAAATGTCGCCGTTCTTGGCCAGTTCTTCGATGAAGGCCGCGTCGTTCTTTTCCTCGCCCTTATGGAAACGGGTGTTTTCCAGAAGCAGGATATCGCCATTGTTCAGCTTGGCGACGGCATCTGCCGCATGATCGCCGATGGCGTTGGATGCGAATGAAACCGGGCGGCCCAAAACCGCTTCGACAGCCGGCACGATCAGCGACAGAGACATATCCGCCACGGCCTCGCCCTTGGGGCGTCCGAAATGCGCAAGCAGGATCACTTTTGCGCCTTTTTCCGAAAGCTCGAGGATCGTCGGCGCAACGCGTTCGATACGGGTCTTGTCCGTAACCTTGCCATCGGCAACCGGTACGTTGAGATCGACGCGAACGAGAACGCGCTTTCCGGCTATGTCGGTGAGGTGATCGAGGGTCTTGAAGGCGGGCATGTTTCGATCCTGATTTGTTTACGTAAAATGGTTCGCGGGCGACCATACTATGATGGCTTGTTCGCGCAAGCGGTGAGCAACGAATTTAGGCCGGGTTTATGATGCCCGTCATACCGAGAGATCAGCTTGCAGAAGAGCGAAACCCGACAGGATTTCTCCCGCCGGGTTCGCATTTGCAAAGATTTTCAAGCCTGATGGCTTGTATCAGAACTTTACCTTCCAGCCTGAGCGTAGCCAGACGCGTGGATCGCCGCCTTCGGTCGATGCGTTGACCATCAGGGAAGCAGTGCCACCGCCGACTGCGAATTCTGCACCGACGCCGCCGCGAGCCCACCACTGCTTCACATCCTGGCCGGAAAGATTGACAGTGGACAGGCCAAGGATTTGCGCGCTTGCAGAAGACGATTTGTCTTCGAACCGATGCGCTACTTCCGTACGGGCCAGAAGGTTGACGTTCTCCGTCAACGGATGGACGTAATCAGCGCCCAGACGTGCAATCGTCGCGTGATCGCTCATGTCGTCATAGGCGACGGGGAAGCTGCCGCCATTTTCGGTATAGGCATCGACCTTGCTGTTGGCACGCGACAGACCGATGTAAGGAGTGATGGCGGTATCGGCGATGGTGGCGGCATTCAGCCAGTCAAAGCGCAGCTTGCCGCCCCATGTGCGGGTGTCGGTGTCGCCGTCCGAGTAATCCATCGCGCCGCCGTTGAGATAACCGCGATGAATGTCGATCTTGCCGCTGGCATAGTAGCCGCCGAGCGTAACATACAGATTGCTGACGACGTTCGCCGAGACTTCCGGCGATACGTAGAAGCCCTTGTAGTTGAAATCACCGCCGCCGGTGAGGTCCTGATTTGTGTAGACGCCGCCAATTGCGAGGCGACCTGTTAAGCCATCGGCAAAGCCATACCCCAGGCCGAATTCGCCCAGCCCAAAGCCGCCATCGGCAGCATTGCTCTTGTCGTAGCCGCTATCGACAGTGCCCCATGCCGAACGCTGGCCCGCGTTCAGAAGGTTGCGCATGGGGCTGCCTTCGGCACCGAACATCGCGGTATTGGCGTAGCTCAGCTGGGTGTTGCTGGGCGTGACGGCCGCGCTCTGGATGGTTGGAACGAACTGTTCGGGCGTAATGATACCGGCGCCGTTGTCGGCGGAGTTGCCGCGGGCATAGTAGAGATTGCCATCATAGGTGTTGCCGACAACCACATTGCCGTCACCGGATACCGCCAAGGCGCTTTCCGTGACATCCGTTGCCAATGTCACGCCACTGTTTCTCAACCATTGATCGACGGTGATGGTATCGGTCGCCGCCGTCCAGCGAAAGCCATGGGATCTTTCAGGAACTTCGTCGCTAGCGCTTGCGGTGCTCGCCTGTCCTACGACAACACTGCCGTCGGCACTCACGGCAAGAGCGCTGTTGTAGTGTCCACCGAGAGTTCCAAGTTCCTGCATGGAACCAGTAACGCCGCCATTACCGACATGCCAGCGATAGGCCCGCTCGTAATTGATATCGCCGTTGCCTGGATAAACTGAAACGGTACCCACGATCGTATTTCCGTCACGGCTTAGAGCACCAAAGCCGGTATACCTGGTATCGTTCTGCTGACCTATGTCGAGCGTGCCGATGTCTTTCATGCCACCGGCTTCCGTCCAGCGAAACACCCGGGATGTTTCGGTGGAGTAGTCAGAGGACAAACCAGCGACGACGCCGCCGTTCTGACTCACCGCAGATGCTGAGGAGGCGTCATCGCCATTAAGTATTCCCAGGTTCGTTATTTGACCACCGACCTGCCAGCGGAATGCGCGTGAGCCTCCAATAGCTGTACTTGACTGACCTATGACTGTCGTTCCATCGCCGCTGATGGCAGAGGCATACGAGTAGTTTCCGCCCAGGGTGCCAATGTCCTGAAGAGCATTCGTGGATTGGGTCCAGTAAAAAGCATGTACTTGACTGTTACCTGTCGTATAGGCGTAGCCGGTTACGGCGTTTCCATCGTCGCTGACGCCAGATGCAAGGGAGTACTGACCCCCAAGCGTTCCAAGGTCTTGGGTGCCATCGCTCGTTACGCGTACTGCATGGGATCCAATGCCAGGGATGTTGCTCTCGCCGACATAGACGGAACCATCCGCGTTGATAGAGTGTGCTGTGACGTTACCGGTCGCAACGGGACCCACCTCTCCGGAAGCGCGCCAGGCGTAAGGCACCGACCTGTTGTTATCATTATCATAGGTGTTGATGAGCAATGTGGAGCCATCGCGGCTGAGGCCTACAAAATTCAGTTCGCCGGAGTTCGCAATTATGACGGGGTCGAACTCAGCGCTTGCACCGTTCTGCTCAACAGGCACGGGTTCGGCAGCAACCGCGAAAAAGGAAGAGGCAAGAGCCAGCACAAGGAGAGACGTCGTATTGAACAGTCTTCTCGTGTGCTTTGAATTATAGGAACGGTGAGTGTTTAACGCCTGTGTCATGCTTGTTCAGCCCCTGATCACCGCGTTTAGTCCCGTTTCGACACACCGCGGATATTAAGTATGCTGGACAGGTATCAGGGCGCTAATTTTTCGAATATGCCTGAGCGTCCGTATTAATTGTCTGGCCGTCCCATCCCCCATTTTTTACAGGTTCAAATAAGTATAAAGTCCAAATGTGACTTTTATGTCATATTTTATACTGATAAAATAAGCATAGAAAATAGGGTAGTTTCAAGAATACGTGTTTTAGACATGGTTAATAATGGCTTCCTTCAATTTTGACAGTTCCGCATTTCATCCAGACCAGCGTTTCGACGCTTACCGCGCCCTTTACGCTGGAGGCTCAGATGTCGAGATGTCGGGAACACGTTTTCATGCGCGTGTCGAAGCCTGGAGGCTGGGGAAGCTGGTGATGTTCGACCGGCACCTGAATGATGTCACGCATGAGCGTTCTGTGCGGCGCGCAAGTGTCGATGGCTTTCAGCACTTCACCTTGCAGCTCAATCTATCCGGGCAACTGCTGGTCGACACCCCGGAAACGGTGGCCTCCGTGGGTGCGGGAGAGATCGTACTGTTCGATATGACCAAGCCACAGCGGACACGGCTTCTCGACTGTCATTATCTAACGTTTTCTGTGGCGCCAGAGATGATCGACGCGATGGACCGGGACATTGGCGATCTGCACGGTACGGTTCTCAATGGAGCAAGCGCATCCCTTCTCGCCGATCTGATGTCGTCGCTGGTGCGCAATAAAATGCAGGATGACAAGGCGGTCGCTGGAAGAGTGACGCAGATGTTCCGGCAGGCACTTGCACTGGCGCTGGAATCCGGTGAGCGATCCCGACCAAGAGATGCCGGTGAAGCCATGGAGCGCGTCAAACTCCTTGTCAACGCGAACATCGCCAACCGCGAGCTTTCGCCCGAATGGATCGCGAAAAACGCCAATCTGTCCCGCACGCGTCTCTATGATCTGTTCAAGCCGGTGGGTGGCATTTCCAGATACGTGCAGAAGACCAGAGCCGCCAGGTTACGCCAGTTGCTGGCACGTACCGAAACTGGACGCTTCAGCGTAGGCACGCTTTGCCTTCAGGTCGGCTTCGCGAGCGAGAGCCACGCTATCCGCACCTTTTCCGAATTTTTCGGAATGTCGCCTGGCCAATATCGGCGGCAAGTCAGTTCCGGTCATTTCGAACACGACAGGGGCGGGTCCGGCGATTTCGATAGCTGGATCAGAGCACTCACCCTGCCTGATGTGGCCAGCCCTTCCGCGGATTCCGGCGCGAGGGGTTACGGCGCCGGGTCCGTCCTGTCGCGATTATTCAGTGCAAACAGGGCATATGTGCCCATCGCTGCGTGCACCGCCATCATGTAATAGAGGAAGCTTGCGTAGCCGTATCGTTCCATCATGGATGATACGATCAATGGCCCTAGAGTGCCTCCAATGGACGTGAAGAACAGCAGAGCCGCAGCGAGCGTGAGATAATCTGCCTGTGCAGCAGCGCGATCGTTTCCGTGCGCGGCGCTGAGCGCATAGAGAGGGAAACTGAAGGCACCGAAGGCGACTATCCCGGCGAGATTGCCGAGCTGGCTGGTGCCGGCAAAGACGGCAATGCATGCTTCCGTTGCGACCGCTCCCAGCATCGTGAGGATAACGACAAGAATGCGGTTCGAGCGATCTGAAAAGAGGCTCAGCGGATAGAGCAGGATCAAGCCGCCGAGAATGCCCGCGCTCATGAAGGTCGCAATATCGGCAGGCGCCATTCCTGCCGAATGGGCGTAGACCGGTCCCGTCGATCGGAAAGTGGTGACGGTAAGACCCGTCGTGATGGTGCCCAGGACGGCAACGGGGCTGATGCGCCAAGCCTTCAGCACGCTGGAGCGCATGTTTACCACCCCGGCAGGGCGAGAAACTCTAACCAATGAAAAGGGCAGCAGCGATATAATCAAGGCACCCGCGATCAGCAGGAAGATCGTCGGGCCATCGACACCGGCAGAGGGAATCACATACTGGGCAAGCGCCACGGAGCCGAGATTGACAAGCCGGTGCACGGACAGGGCGCGCGCTCTGTGAGAGTTGGTGATGTTGGCATTGATGCTGCTCTCGATGATGGCGAGCAGGCCTGCATAGGTGAACCCCGACAGAAACCTCAGGACGATCCAGGCCTCCGGTTTGACCGTCAAGGTCATCGATGCGGTAACGGCAGACCCGTAGAGAGCCAGTATCGCAAATGTCTGACGATGGGACAAAGCCGAAAACAGCCGGGTAATGCTGAGACAGCCAACCCCGAACCCCAGACTGTAGACAGCGCTCATGACGCCGATCGTCGTTACCGGAAACCCTGCATGGGCGGCGCGCACCGCGACGAATGTCAGCTGAAGCCCATGCGCACCGATCACGATCCCTGCCGTTATCAATACCGGAAGCAGCAATCTAATCTGATTTTGCAACATGATTTCCTGATGGACTTCTCTATCGGGCAGGTTGCCGAATGGAGGGGCGCTAAACTGATTGGGCGAAATGCAGATTAGAATGAGGATCGGGCGGAGACTTAAGGTCTCGATTTCATGCGTAATTCAAAGGATGGATGGAAACAGCTTCCATCGGAAATATCAATAGCAGTGCGCGTTCCTGGCAATAAACGGACGCCTGGAGTCTTGTCTGCGACATGCGTCATAGTCGGTGCGGAATGACATCCTTTCCGACGAAAGCCCGACTGGATTTCTCCAGCCGGGCTTCTCGATTCGGTATCTGACCGCTGATCAGATGGTCTTGGCGAAAGCCACTGCCGTATCCGACATGCGGTTGGAGAAGCCCCATTCGTTGTCGTACCAGGAAAGCACGCGTACGAAGTTGCCTTCCATGACCTTGGTCTGGTCGGTGGCGAAGATCGAGGAGTGGCTGTCGTGGTTGAAGTCGCGGGAAACCAGCGGCTCGTCTGTATAGCCGAGGATGCCCTTCAGCTTGCCGTTGGAGGCTGCCTTGATGGCGTCGTTGATTTCAGCGACCGATGTTGCGCGCTTGGCGACGAACTTGAAGTCGACGACGGAGACGTTCGGCGTCGGAACGCGGATGGAGGTGCCGTCCAGCTTGCCCTTGAGGTGCGGCAGAACGAGGCCGACAGCCTTTGCCGCGCCGGTGGAGGTCGGGATCATGGACAGGGCTGCGGCGCGCGCGCGGTACAAATCCTTGTGCATGGTGTCCAGCGTCGGCTGGTCGCCCGTGTAGGAGTGGATCGTGGTCATGAAGCCATGATCGATGCCGACGAGATCATCCAGAACCTTGACGACCGGCACCAGGCAGTTGGTGGTGCAGGATGCGTTGGAAATGACGAGGTGATCCTTCGTCAACTGATCGTCGTTGACGCCGAAGACGACCGTCAGGTCAGCGTTGTCGGCAGGAGCCGAAACGATGACGCGCTTTGCGCCAGCCGTCAGATGGGCGGCAGCCTTGTCGCGCGCTGTGAAGATGCCGGTGCATTCCAGGGCGATATCGACGCCGAGTTCGCCGTGCGGCAGGGTTGCCGGGTCACGAACGGCAGTTACCTTGATCGGCTTGCCGCCGCCAACGGTAATGGTGTCGCCATCGACCTTCACCTCTGCCGGGAACTTGCCGTGGATCGAATCGTAGCGCAGCAGATGCGCATTGGTTTCAACCGGGCCGAGGTCGTTGATGGCAACGACTTCAATGTCGGTGCGGCCGGATTCCACGATGGCGCGAAGGACGTTGCGGCCGATGCGGCCAAAGCCGTTGATGGCAACTTTTACAGTCATGTACATACTCCCGATCAATAATTTTGATTTCGTATGGAATGGTGAGACCACCGGAGCGGCGGCAAGCGAAATGCTTCCGCCGCTCTTGATTATGTTCGAGGCGCTTTGGTCGATGCCCGATGGCAACGCTGGCCAGCGCCTTCCGGCTTAGCCCAGTTTTGCTTCGGCTGCGGCCACGACGGCTTCTGCCGTGATGCCGAAATGCTGGAAAAGATCCTTTGCCGGTGCGGATGCGCCGAAGGAATTCATGCCGACGAACGCACCGTCATTGCCGATGAAGTAATCCCAGCCCTGACGGACTGCGGCTTCGACGGCGACCTTGACCGGCGAGTTGCCGATGATGGCCTTGCGATAGGCTTCCGGCTGCTCCTTGAAAAGCTCAAAGCAGGGGACGGAAACGACGCGGGCGGTGACGCCCTTGTCCTTCAGGGTCGCAGCAGCCTTCAGTGCGATTTCCACTTCCGAGCCGGAAGCGAAGATCGAAACCTTGGCGTCGCTTGCCGAAACCAGTTCGTACGCACCATAGGCAACGAGGTTCTTTTCCTCATATTCCTTGCGCGCAGGGGCAAGGTTCTGGCGGGTCAGCGCCAGCGCCGAAGGACGGTGCTTTTCGTGGAGCGCGAATTGCCAGGCTTCAGCCGTTTCCGTTTCATCCGCAGGGCGGAAGACCAGGAGGTTCGGAATGGCGCGCAGAGCCGCAACTTGCTCCACCGGCTGGTGCGTCGGACCATCTTCGCCAACGCCGATCGAATCATGCGTCAGAACATGTACGACCCGGATGCCCATGAGGGCCGCAAGGCGAATGGACGGACGGCAGTAATCCGAGAAGATCAGGAAGCCGCCAGCATACGGAATGAGGCCGCCATGCAGCGCAATACCGTTCATCGCTGCTGCCATGCCGTGTTCACGGATACCGTAATGCAGGTAACGGCCGGAGAAGTCCGATGGCGTGATCGACTTCATCTGGCTGGTCTTGGTGTTGTTCGAAGGCGTCAGGTCGGCTGAGCCGCCGATGGTTTCCGCCAGAATGCCGTTGACGACTTCCAGCGTGTCCTCGGATGCCTTGCGGGTGGCAACCGTTGGATTGTTGGCGGCAACCTTCTTCTTGAAGGCGTCGATGGCGCTGTCGAAGTTGCCGGGCAGGTCGCCGGCGAAACGGCGCTTGAACTCCGCCTTTTTCTCACTCTCGGTCGCTTCGAGGCGGGCTTCCCAATCCTGACGCGTCTTGGTGGAGCGCAGACCTGCCAGACGCCATGCGTCCAGAACATCCTGCGGCACGACGAAAGCTTCGGCTTCCCAGTTCAGGTGCTTGCGGGTGGCGGCAATTTCTTCCGCGCCCAGCGGGTTGCCGTGGACCTTGTGCGTACCCTGCTTGTTCGGCGCGCCGAAACCGATCACCGTCTTGCAGGCGATGAAGGTCGGGCGGTCGGACTTGTGTGCTTCCTCGATGGCAGCGGCGATTGCTTCCGGGTCATGGCCATCGACCTTGATGGTGTTCCAGTTCACGGCCTTGAAGCGGGCGATCTGGTCCGTCGAGTCGGAAAGGCCGACCTCGCCATCGATGGTGATGTTGTTGTCGTCCCAGAACAGCACCAGCTTGTTGAGCTTGAGGTGACCGGCCAGCGCAATCGCTTCGTGGCTGATGCCTTCCATCAGGCACCCGTCGCCGCACAGGACATAGGTGAAGTGGCTCTGCAGGTCCGAGCCGAACTCTTCTTCCAGCTTGCGCTCGGCGATTGCCATGCCGACAGCATTGCCAATGCCCTGACCCAGAGGGCCGGTGGTGGTTTCGATGCCGGTGGCGTGACCATATTCCGGGTGGCCGGCGGTCTTGGAGCCAAGCTGGCGGAAGCGCTTGATCTCATCGATCGTCATGTCCTCGTAACCGGTCAGGTAGAGGAGCGAATAAAGCAGCATGGAGCCGTGACCGGCAGAAAGCACGAAGCGATCGCGGTCCGGCCAAAGCGGGGCCTTCGGATCGAACTTCAGGAAGCGGGTGAAGAGAACCGTTGCGACATCCGCAGCGCCCATCGGCAGGCCTGGGTGGCCGGAGTTGGCCTTCTCCACAGCATCCATGGCAAGAAATCGGATTGCATTGGCCATCCGGTCGTGTTTGTCGCGAGAAATCATGGCTTTTCCGTCTGTTCCGGGTGATTAAGAGATAGTCTACGTAACTATCCAAAAAGCGGGTTGATCCATAGCAGGTAGGACGTGCGAGTCAATAAATCCGGCCCGCATTGCGGTTCGATAGCAAACAAAAATCGTTTCGCACGCTAAGACCTGCGTTCGTTTCGATCATTACGCCGAGCTGTGGCCACAATCGGGCAGGGCGCCAGATGGCATTGTTGGTGCAAAGCCTTCATCCACAGCGCAAAGTGCTTGAATGTATTGGTTTGATTGACGTGGGCGTGAAACGGGTAATATCGTGTAAGCGCCCTGATTGAGATCAAGCAGCTGCGATTCGGCTTGGCTCTTGCGCTTTGGAAGAAACGATGACGGCGGATAAAACCATACAAACCGCGCTGTCGGAGCTAGGCTCCGCCATCACCAGCCTGGAAAACGCGCTCGACATGCGTCTTGAGCGCCAGCGGGAAAACGGTGAGGTCGAAAACGAGGTGAAGCGCGTCCATGTGGACCGCGCGCGGCTGGCACAGGAGCTGGATGAATCGCAGTTTCGCGCCAATCGCCTCGAAGAGGTCAACCGCGAGGTTTCGCGTCGTCTCGTGACCGCGATGGAAACCATTCGCGCAGTGCTCGACCGTTAAAAGGATAAAGAGATGGCTCAAGTCACGGTGATGATCGATGGCAAGGCGTACCGTATGGCCTGTGAGGCGGGGCAGGAAGACCACCTGACCGAACTCGCCAGCCGCTTCGACCGCTATGTCGGGCATCTCAAAAGCCAGTTCGGTGAAATCGGCGACTTGCGCATCACCGTCATGGCGGGGATCATGATCACCGATGAGCTTTCCGAGCTTAACCGCAAGATCGAAAGCCTGGAAAAGCAGGTCGCCAGCCTCCAGCAGAACCGGGACGGGATGGCGGAAAGCAAGGCGAAATCCGACGAGTTGATCGTCAACGCCATCTCCGATCTTTCAGCGCGGCTGAACGGAATTTCCGAGAAGCTGACGGCAAGGCCAAAGCCCGCGGCTCACTAAAAACGGCTTTCAAAGAATATAGCGCGCTCCCCCCTTTCGAAACGGCGAGATCCGTCATATATAGAGAGTGCGTTCTGCGCTTCCCGACAGGAACCACAATCCCTGGGGCCATACTCGATCCAAAGGGAGCTGTCCCTGGCCAGTCCCGTGGGGCTGGACACACGGTGCCCACCTACTTTTGTAGGCACCCAGGATCGTAAATCTCCATCGGTCGTCGTGGAACGCACTTTCGGTTTTTCAGCGCCGATTTCTTTGACTTTGTTGCCATCACTATAAATTCAAGCCCTTATCTTTTTGCCTCCGCAGTCATTGCATTGGCGGAACAATTCCCTATTATTCGTGTTGGTATGTCCGTCGCGCCTCAATTAAGGCGAGTGCGATTGCATCCGTGACGTGCCGTTCAACAGCCCAAAAAGAGCTAAACTTGTTTACTGAAATTATGATCGTGGTTCTGCTCACCGTATTGAACGGTGTGCTTGCCATGTCTGAGCTTGCCGTTGTTTCCTCGAGACCGGCGAGGCTAAAGGTACTTGCCGCACAAGGCAGCAAGGGCGCCACAATAGCCCTTACACTTTCCGAAAATCCCGGACGTTTTCTATCCACCGTGCAGATCGGCATTACGCTTGTGGGCGTGCTGTCCGGTGCATTCTCGGGTGCGACGCTCGGTGCGCGTTTCACGTCATGGCTGCTGGAACAGGGCGTGCCGGATCGTGCGGCGGACGCCATCGGCGTCGGTACCGTGGTCGTTGCCATCACATACCTTTCGCTGATCGTCGGCGAACTGGTGCCGAAGCAGATTGCGTTGCGCGACCCGGAAAAGGTTGCGGCCCGCGTTTCTCCGGCAATGATGCTGCTGTCGAAGATCGGCGCGCCCGTCGTGTGGTTGCTCGACAAGTCGGGCAAGATCGTTCTTGCGATCCTCGGCCATAGCGGTGAATCCAACGCGTCCGTCACCGACGATGAAATACGCACGGTTTTGGCCGAAGCGCACAGCGCGGGCGTGATCGAGACCGAGGAATCGGCGATGATCACCGGCGTCATGCGACTGGCCGACCGCAATGCGCGTGGTCTGATGACACCGCGCCGCGATGTGGAAGTGGTCGATATAGAAGACACCGCAGAAGAAATTCGCGAACAGCTGCGCGGCACCCAGCGTTCGCGTCTGCCGGTGCGCAATGGTGCTTCCGATGAAATTCTCGGTGTGCTGTTTGCCAAGGATGCCTTCGACGCGCTTGCGTCGGGCAAGGAGCTGAATATTCGCGAGTTGCTGCGCGAAGTCCCGGTCGTTTCCGACCTGACCAGCGCCACCGATGTCATCCAGTCGTTGCGTCGTTCGACCGTTCACATGGTCCTCGTTTATGACGAGTACGGCCACTTCGAAGGCATTATCAGCTCCGGCGATATTCTGGAGGCCATCACTGGCGCGTTCCAGGAAGACGACGGCGAAGAGCCTGCAATGGTGGAGCGTGAGGACGGCAGTTTCCTTGTCGCCGGCTGGATGGCCGCCGATGAATTTGCCGATCGCATGGGCTTCCAGATCGATGAGGACGCGGAGTTCGAAACGGTTGCCGGTCTTGTGCTGGACGAGTTCCGCCGTCTGCCGGAACTTGGCGAACATATCACCCGCAACGGCTGGCGTTTCGAGGTGATCGACCTTGACGGACATCGCATCGACAAGGTTCTGGTCAGCCGGGCTGCCTGATGAGCGAAGCGCCTCTTGATAAAGCGCAGATTCGTGTGGAGCGTCTCGCCTTGCGGGACGCTCTTTCCGTTGAAGAGCGTCAGCTAAAAAGCCTTAGCATCGCTGCCAAAGGCGTGGAGGCTCTGGCGAAGTTTCGCGGAAAGATCGTGTCGAGCTTCATGCCGATCCGCTCCGAAGTCGATCTGCGCCCCTTGATGGGGGAACTGCATCGGCGCGGTATCAGTATTTGCCTGCCGGTCACCCTTGATCGCGAGACTATCGTTTTTCGCGAATTTCTGGAAGGCGCGGAGCTGGTCAAAACCGGCTTCGGCACGACCGGCCCGGGTGAGGGGGCAGCAGTGCTGGAGCCCGAAATTCTTCTGGTTCCGCTTTCTGCATTTGACGCAAGAGGCCACAGGATCGGTTACGGTGCAGGCCATTATGACCGGGCGATTGCAAAACTTCATGCAAAAGGACTGAATCCGACCCTTATCGGCATTGCCTTCGACTGTCAGGAAGTGCCATCAGTGCCCGCCGAAGCGCATGATATTGCGCTGGATGCCGTTCTGACTGAGAGCGGTATGCGACACTTCAACGGCGGATCTGAATAAATGAGACTTCTTTTTCTCGGGGATATGGTTGGCAAGACGGGCCGCACGGCAGTGTGGGAGCGTCTTCCGGGGTTGATCTCCGATCTCAAGCTGGATTTCGTGATCGTCAACGGCGAGAACGCGGCAGGCGGCTTCGGCATCACCGAGGAAATTTATCTGGAAACCATCAACGCCGGTGCCGATGTCGTGACGACGGGCAATCATGTCTGGGACCAGAAGGAAGCCGTGTCCTTCTGCGAACGTCATGACCAGTTTTTGCGGCCTGCGAACTATCCCAAGGGAACGCCTGGCAAGGGCTCGGGCCTTTTTTATGCGCGCAATGGCGCACGGGTTCTGGTCGCCAATGTCATGGGCCGCGTGTTCATGCACCCGGAACTGGACGATCCGTTCAGTTCAGCCGAAAGCATCCTTGCGGCATGTCCGCTCGGTGAACAGGCGGATGCCATCATCTTCGACTTCCACGCAGAGGCAACCAGCGAAAAGCAGTGCTTCGGCCACTTCGTCGATGGCCGCGCAAGTTTCGTGGTTGGCACGCATACCCATGTGCCGACAGCAGATGCGCAGATCCTGAACGCCGGAACGGCCTATATGTCCGACGCAGGCATGTGCGGCGACTACGATTCGTCACTGGGCATGGAAAAAGAGGAGCCGATCAACCGGTTCATTTCCAAGATGCCGAAGGGCCGTTTCGAAGCCGCAAGCGGTCCCGCAACGATTTGCGGTGTCGGCGTAGAGATTTCCGACAGCACCGGACTTGCGGAAAAGATTGCGCCTCTGCGGATCGGGCCGAGACTGGCCGAAACAATTCCAGCGTTTTGGGCTTGATTTGCTCTTGTCTCCTCATTCCTATCACGAGGACAGGAATGAGGTGCTGGGAATTCCGTGCCTGACCGTCCGCTTATGGCGCTTCGTCAATCAATGACGAGAATGTGAGCGCTTAACCCCGCTTGCGTCTGGACGATATCCCATCATTGCCGCATCCTGCTGACCATTCACCTCATCAGGGAGTGGTGTAATGCATCGCATGCTCATGCTCGCATTGTCCGCGGTTCTTTTCGGGGTGGTTTCTGCCCGTGCGCAAGAGCCGTCCAGCCGACCCCCGGTCAGCCAGTGTCAGGCCATCGCGCAATCGGTGCCGGGCGTCACTTTCGCCAGCTTCAAATCTTCCGATGTGCAACTGGCTCAGGTCAATGCCAGGGAAGAGGTGAAAATTCAATATATCGGTCACTCTACCTACACGATCGAATCTCCGGGTGCCGTGATCATCGCTACCGACTACAATGGTGTCTATCGCCCACCGGTTACGCCCACCGTGGTTACGATGAACAATGCACACTCCACGCATTATACCAGCCATCCAGATCCTGCTATCAAGCAGGTCCTGCAAGGCTGGAGCGACGTTCCCGGTGAAAAAGCCGAGTACAAGATGCAGGTGGGGGACGTCTATATCCGCAATGTGACGTCCGACATCCGAAATCGCTGGGGAGGAGGCGGAATGTTGCGCGAGAACGGCAACTCGATCTTCATCTTCGAGGTGGCTGGCCTCTGCATCGGTCATCTCGGACATCTGCATTATGAGCTTACCGAAACGCAATATGCGGAGATCGGGCGTCTGGATGTCTTGATGGTGCCTGTGGACGGGGGTCTGACCATGGGGTCAGACAGCATGAGCCGCATCGTGAAGCGACTGCGATCAGCCCTTATCCTGCCCATGCACCAGCCGAGTGCTTTGGAACAGTTCCTTGCGACCTTCGGAACGCAGTTCAAGATCGCTTATGCCAGCGATCCAGTCATCCGGGTTTCCATGAAAAGCCTTCCACGCCAGCCGCAGATCCTCGTCCCCCGAGGGATGTAACCTGCGGCGCGTGGCTGGTGTTGGTCAAGCAAAAGTAAGATGTTGGCGCACGCCAACATCGGGCATTTTCTCGTCCGAGATGTTTGCCTTGGCGATTTCCCATCCGAATTTCAGCGTGCTGTCGGTGGAGGCCCAGATTTCCGCGTCGTCGACGTGAAGTGCCAGCATCGTCAGTTGCGGATCGCTCTTGCCATGTTCGTACCATGCGGCGGTGACGGAATTCCAGTATTCGTCCACCTTCGTCTTGTCGTCGCGCACCTCCAACTTGCCGGAGAGGCAGGCGTGATAGTCATGCTGTTTTCCGATGACGCAGAAATGGGCGCGTGAACCGGATTTCAGGGTCTGAACGATCTCGGCATCCTTCTTGGTGAAAAACCAGATTGTATTGGTCTTCGGATCTGCGTGGGGAGCCATGGGCTGCATATGGCTGTGGAGGCCTTCCAGCCCCAGCATGCCTGCGTGAACGGAATTGATTTCATCCCAAAGCTGGCGGGCAGGGGCTTCACGTGCTTCACTCAGGCTGACCATTAAACCATCTCCTTGCGGTTTTCGTTTTTCGCGCAAGACGTCACCGTGTGGGTCTTGCTTGTCCCTGTTCACAACGATGGGAGACAGTTTCAGTTCCTTGATATGGCATGAGAAAATGGGCGTGGATGGGCTTTCATGGCGCGCTGGCACGCGCTCTGTGCCGCAACGGGCTTGAACAGCCGCGCCATCGCACTTATAAGGCCCTCAATCCCAACAAACGATCCGATCAAGGGTGCCATGGCTGGTCATTCACAGTTCAAGAACATCATGCATCGCAAAGGCAAACAGGATTCGATTCGTTCGAAGATGTTTTCCAAGCTGGCGCGTGAAATTACCGTTGCTGCAAAATCCGGTCTGCCGGACCCGACAATGAACGCAGCGCTTCGTCTGGCAGTGCAGAACGCCAAGGCGCAGTCGATGCCGAAAGACAACATCGACCGCGCCATCAAGAAGGCGTCCGGCGCAGATGCGGAAAACTACGATTACGTCCGCTATGAGGGCTACGGCCCTGGTGGCACGGCGGTTATCGTGGAAGCACTGACGGACAACCGCAACCGCACGGCGTCCAACGTTCGCTCCATCTTCACCAAAGCTGGTGGGGCGCTTGGCGAAACCGGCTCGGTTTCCTTCTCTTTCGATCGTGTCGGCGAGATCGCCTACAAGGCTGAGGTCGGCGACGCCGACAAGGTCATGGAAGCTGCGATCGAAGCCGGTGCCGACGACGTTGAAAGCAGCGAAGACGGCCACACGATCATCTGTGGTTTCGAAGCGATGAACGAAGTCTCCAAGGCGCTGGAAGGCGTGCTTGGCGAAGCCGATAGCGTCAAGTCGATCTGGAAACCGCAGAACACGGTGCCGGTCGATGAAGACAAGGCGCAGTCGCTGATGAAGCTCATCGACAACCTCGAAGACGATGACGACGTGCAGAACGTTTATTCCAACTTCGAAGTTTCGGAAGAAGTTCTGGCCAAGCTTTCTGCTTGATCTGGCAATCAGTCATGCCTGCCTAAGAGTGGCATGATGAGAAAAGGCCATGAATACAAAAGCCCGGATCCGCTCCGGGCTTTCTGCTTTTATGCATTCGACTTCAAGCCGCCTTCTTCAACCCGCTTCGCACCTCGGCAAACACCTCCACCGAACGAAGACGTTTTTCAATATCGTGGACTGGCATAGAGATAATCAGCTCATCCGCCCCAGTGTCAGACAGAAACTCCGAAAGCTTGCGGTCGATGGTCTCATGCGAGCCGACAGCGGCGTAGCGCAGGGTGTGATCTACGGTAAAGCGTTCCATCTCGTTCCAGTAGTCATCCATGCTTTCGACAGGTCTTGGGAACTGCGTGCGGATATTCTTGCGCAGATTGACGAATTGCTGCTGCGCGGACGTGAACAGATATTGCGCTTCCGCATCCGTATCGGCACCCACACCCATCACGCCGACCATGACATAGGGTTCGGCCAATGTTTGCGATGGTTGAAAGCGTTCCCGATAAATAGCAATCGCGTCCATCAGCATGTCCGGGGCAAAGTGCGAGGCGAAGGAGTAGGGCAAGCCGAGAGCGGCGGCCAGGTGCGCGCTGTAAATGCTCGATCCCAGCAACCAGATCGGCACGTTTGAATTGATGCCGGGAACGGAAAGAATGGCTTGATCCGGTTCAGGTGCGCCGAGATAACGCTGCAGCTCTACGATATCGTGCGGAAAGTTCTCAGCTCCGGCGTCCAGATTGCGGCGCAGGGCGCGGGCTGTGCGCATATCGGTACCCGGCGCGCGGCCCAACCCCAGATCGACACGACCCGGCAGCAGCGCGGCAAGCGTGCCGAACTGTTCTGCAATCACCAACGGGGAATGGTTGGGCAGCATGACGCCGCCCGAACCGACGCGTATGCGTGACGTGGCCGCGCCCACATGGGCGATGACGATGGACGTTGCGGCGCTGGCGATGCCCGGCATGCCGTGATGTTCGGCCAGCCAGATGCGCTTATAGCCCTGCTCTTCAGCTTTGATTGCCATCCGCCGAGAATTTTCAAGGGCATGGCCGGTATTTTCGCCTTCACCGATGGGGGAAAGGTCGAGAATTGAAAAAGGGATCATCCGGCACTCCTGTCGGGAAAAGTCTACTTAACTCCGATGTAGTGTGCGATGCGGGATATGCCAGAGTGGTCGCATGGAATTGAACGATGGTTCAGAAAAACTGAGCCGACAGTGCCGTTCGAAGTGCCTCTATTACGGAAATGGTCAAATGTTGTCGTTTTGTTCACATATCGCTGGCAGGTTTCGGAGGGTCGAGATAGGGTGACGCATGCAAAAGGCGATTCGAATTATTGGTATCGATCCGGGGCTGAGGCGAACCGGCTGGGGCGTCATCGAAACGCTTGGTAACAGCCTGCGTTTCGTGGCGTCTGGGACCGTAACCTCGGATGGCGACATGGATCTGGCTTCGCGCCTTTGCCAGTTGCATGATGGCTTGGCCGAAATCGTTCATTCCTACCAGCCCGACGAGGCAGCGGTGGAACAGACTTTCGTCAACAAGGACGCGGTCGCGACCCTCAAGCTCGGGCAGGCGCGCGGCATCGCGATGCTGGTGCCGGCGCGGGCAGGATTACAGGTTTCCGAATATGCGCCGAACGCCGTCAAGAAGGCGGTGATCGGCGTTGGACACGGGGAAAAGCAGCAGATCCATATGATGCTGAAAATCCTTATGCCGAAAGCAGAATTCAAGGGCAATGATGCGGCCGATGCGCTCGCCATTGCCATTTGCCACGCCCATAACCGCAGCAGCGACCGGATGCGGCGGATACTGGCCGCCAGCTAATTTACGAAGACGGAACTGACGATGATCGGCAAGCTAAAAGGCACTATCGAAGAGATTGGCGACGACCATGTTCTGGTCGACGTCCATGGCGTCTGTTATGTCGCCCACTGTTCCGCCCGCACGCTTTCACGGCTTGGTTCGGCGGGCGAGGCCGTGGTTCTCTTCATCGAAACCTATGTGCGCGAAGATCAGTTGAAGCTCTTCGGTTTCACGAGTGCCCTTGAGCGGGAATGGTTCAACCTTCTGCAAAGCGTGCAGGGTGTCGGTTCGAAAGTGGCGCTGGCCGTGTTGTCCACCCTGTCCCCATCCGAACTTGCCAATGCCATCGCCCTTCAGGACAAGGTAGTCGTTTCCCGCGCGCCGGGCGTGGGGCCGAAGGTAGCGATCCGTATTGTCACCGAACTGCGCAACAAGGCGCCTGCCTTTGCGGGAGAAGCGACTGCCTCCATCGGCTTGAAACAGGAAATAGGAGAAGGGGCAGCGTCCGCACCCGTTGCCGACGCTGTTTCGGCGCTCACCAACCTTGGGTATTCTCGTGATCAGGCGGCGAACGCCGTGGCCGCTGCGCTGAAGAATGGCGGTGAGGGCGGTGATAGTGCGAAGCTTATTCGGCTGGGTCTAAAAGAGCTTTCACGCTAACGGGTGGTCCATGCTAGGTAAGACTGCCTGGAATTTTGAAATGGAACTTTTGACATGAGCGACGCTGCACGGCTGATTTCTTCGGAAAAGCGCGGCGAGGATATCGATACGACGCTGCGCCCGCAGACGCTGGATGACTTCACGGGCCAGGCGGAGGCGCGTGCCAACCTGAAAATCTTCATCGAGGCGGCCAAGAACCGTGGCGAGGCGCTGGACCACGTTCTGTTCGTCGGACCTCCCGGTCTCGGCAAGACTACCCTTGCACAGATCATGGCGAAGGAACTCGGCGTCAACTTCAAGTCTACCTCCGGCCCGGTTATTGCCAAAGCGGGTGATCTGGCTGCGCTTTTGACCAATCTGGAAGAACGTGACGTTCTGTTCATCGATGAAATCCATCGTCTCAGTCCAGCCGTGGAGGAAATTCTCTATCCGGCGATGGAGGATTTTCAACTCGATCTCATCATTGGCGAGGGGCCTGCTGCGCGGTCGGTAAAGATCGATCTTTCGAAATTCACGCTGGTCGCTGCAACCACACGTCTTGGTCTTTTGACGACGCCACTGCGTGACCGTTTCGGTATTCCGGTGCGCCTGTCGTTCTATACGGTGGATGAACTGGAACTCATCGTACGGCGCGGCGCGCGGTTGATGGGGCTGCCGATGACGGATGAGGGTGCGCGAGAGGTTGCACGGCGCGCGCGTGGGACACCGCGAATTGCGGGGCGTCTACTGCGGCGGGTACGCGACTTTGCCGAAGTGGCGCGAGCCGAGGCGGTTACGCGAGAGATTGCCGATGAAGCGCTGACGCGGTTGCTGGTGGACAATATGGGTCTCGACCAGCTGGACATGCGCTACCTGACGATGATCGCGGTGAACTTCGGCGGCGGGCCGGTGGGGATCGAGACCATTGCAGCGGGTCTTTCCGAGCCGCGCGATGCCATCGAGGATATCATTGAGCCTTACATGATCCAGCAGGGCTTTATCCAGAGAACGCCACGCGGGCGTGTTTTGACGGCGACGGCCTGGAAACATTTGGGAATGCAGCCACCCAAGGATCTGGAAGCGGCGCAGTTTCGCCTGACGCTGGAGGACGATTGATCTTGTTGACCCGTCGCGCACTTTTAAAAACAGCTGCGACGATGGCGGCGGGTCTGGTTTCTCTTGGTGCTTATGCCGGTGGCATCGAGCCCTTGGCGCGACTTTCGACCACCAGATATCGCATCACACCGCCGGGATGGCCAGTGGGCAAAAGCCTGCGGATAGTGGCGCTTGCAGATTTCCATGCCTGCGAGCCGTGGATGCCGGCGGAGCGCATCGCGCGGATTTGCGACTATGCCAACACGCTCGGCGGCGACATCGTGCTTCTGCTGGGCGATTACATGTCGGGCATGAAGCTTGTAACAGGCGTTGTGCCGCCGGAAGAATGGGCGCGGGCGCTTGCCGGTCTCAAATCCACCTATGGCGTCCATGCGGTGTGCGGCAATCATGACTGGTGGCAGGACCCGGAAGCGCAAAGGCTGCGCCTGAAGGAGACCGTGGCGCACCGGGCGCTGCGGGCAGTCGGCATTCATGCGCATTCCAACGATGCTGTTCGCACCGGTTCGAAGGAATTTCCCTTCTGGATCGCGGGGCTGGAAGATCAGTGGGCCTATCTCCAGGAATATAGGCGAACCGGGTTGGATGACCTGCCGGGAACGATGGCGCAGATCACGGACGACGCACCGGTGATCCTGCTGGCGCATGAGCCGGATATTTTTACATCCGTTCCAGACCGGGTTGCGCTCACCCTTTCGGGTCATACCCATGGCGGGCAGGTCAATCTCTTCGGCTGGCGTCCGGCCGTGCCTTCGCGCTACGGTGAGCGTTTCGCCTACGGTCATGTCGTCGAAGACAAACGCAACCTCATTGTTTCCGGTGGGCTTGGCTGCTCGCTGGCGCCGATCCGTTTCATGTCGCCGCCGGAAATCGTGGTGGTGGATTTGGTCGGCTGACGGAACCATTGTCTCGCATCGACGATTTCCGGTCTTTGATGGGAGATCGGTATGACCAAATTTCGCAAAGGCACCAAAGTCAGCTGGAAATGGGGTAATGGCAAAGGCGAGGGCAAGGTGGCGGAAAGCTTTACCGCCGACGTGGAGCGAAAGATCGAGGGCTCCGTCATCAAGCGGAAGGCGAGTGAAGATGAGCCCGCCTATCTCATCGAGCAGGAAGACGGCGGCAAGGTTTTGAAGAGCCATTCCGAACTGCAGAAGGCGGATTAAAACCTATTAGAACGTGCTTCTTTGCTTGCGCATGTTTTCAGCGCGAAAACGCTGGCACTTTTGCGAGACCTGCTTCAGGCGAAAGCAGCTCTACATTCGTTTGACCGGGGAGGGACAACAACATGAAACATGATGAGGGTCGGGCGTTCCGAAAACTGGCGAGGAATAGTCGACTGGCGAATTATCGCCTGCATGAGACCTGTATGCTTCTTTCTCCAGAGGAGTTTGTTGCACCGCGCACGAGCTTCTTCCCCACCATTCGAGAGACATTGAATCACATTTATCTGGTCGATGTGTTTTACTTCGATGCACTCAAAGGCGGATCGCTCGGTCCCATCGTTTTTCAGGAAAGCGAGCCGTATGGCAAGATGAGGGATCTTCGAAATGCTCAGGCGCGGCTGGACGATGAATTGATCTCATTCGTGGATCGCCTCGACGCGGCCGACTTAGAGGCGACCGTCCATGTGTATAGGGGAGCGCGAGTGCAACAGGATCGTTGCGACGATATTCTGTCGCATCTGTTCCAGCATCAGACGCATCATCGCGGGCAGGTGCATGCCATGCTGTCCGGCACATCGCTCAAGCCGCCGCAACTGGACGAATTTATTGTGGGTGACGATGCCGATGTTCGCAAAACTGAAATAGAGGCGTTAGGGTGGTCGGAAACCGATTTGATGTTTCCGGGCCGTTTCTGAATGACTGAAGACCTTCGCATCCGCATGAAATTCAAGCCGAAGCGCATCTTCCAGATGCGTGTGGCGGGCATGGCGTTCCGCAATGGCCATGTGCTGGTACATCGTGCGACGCATGAAAAATTCTGGACCTTTCCCGGTGGCCGCGCGGAAATGGGTGAGCAGTCGCAGGAGACGCTTGCACGGGAAATGGTCGAGGAGCTGGGTGCCGAGGTGACTGTCGGGCGCCTGTTGTGGGTGGTCGAAAACTTTTTCCACTACGAAGGCAAGGATTGGCACGAACTCGGCTTCTATTATGTGATGGAGCTGCCGGAGAGTTTTCCCTTCCACGAAGACGAGATCGTCCACCGCGTGCAGGATGGAAAGAACGCGCTTGAGTTTCAATGGGTGAAAGCCACAACCGAAGCATTGACTGCACTGGACATCCCGCCCTATTTCATCGCGAGTGAAATCGAGAACATTCCCGCGTCGACCAGGCACATTGTTTGGAACGATGGCAATCTGGACGACAAATGACCAACCCTGTTCCACGCCGTATGATCCGGCTTGACCACAAGCCGCAGCTTTTCAGCGTTCGCGTTGCTGGGCTTATTTTTTGTCAGGAGCACCTTTTGGTGAGCCGCAGCCTTGCTGACCGATACTGGGCGCTGCCGGGCGGCCGTGCCGAGATCGGTGAAAGCTCTGAGCAAACCATACTGCGAGAGATAGAAGAAGAGCTGCATGTGACTGCCCGGATCGAGCGTCTTTTATGGTCAGCGGAAAGCTTCTTCGCCTATGGGGAATACCAGGCCCACGAACTGGCGTTCTATTATCTGCTGAATCTCGAGCAGCCATTTCCCTTTCACGAAACCGACATTGTCCATCGCATCGTGGATGGTGTCGATGTCGAATTTCGCTGGCTGCCCGCAACGACTGCTGCTTTGAAAAACAATGATTTGCGACCTGTGTTCATCGCCGAGGGTATTGAGACACTGCCGGATCGTCATCAGCACATGATCGTGCGCGAAGGGCAGCCTCAACATCTTCAGGACAAACGATGACCGATATTTCCCTGTCGCTTTCCGGCGAACTCATTGAGCGCGGGCATAGGCTCGTACAGCGCGTTTATTACGAAGACACTGACTTCTCCGGCCTCGTCTACCATGCACGCTATCTGCATTTCCTTGAACGCGGACGCACGGATTACCTGCGTTGCCTCGGCTGCGAACAGAGTGCATTACAGGTCGCCGACGAAGAGGGGCTGGTTTTTGTTGTGCACCGCATGGAAATCGACTTCAAAAGTCCGGCGAAGATGGACGATATTCTGACCATCACAACGCTTACAGAAAAGGCGGGCGGCGCGAAAATGTCTCTTAGTCAGGAAATCAGGCGTGGGGAAAGCGTTTTGATTGCCGCAAAAGTGATAATCGCCGTGATCAACACAAAAGGTAGACCCAGACGCCTTCCTGAAACGATCGCGGAGAAGTTTTTAAAGTAAGAGATCGCACAAAGACAGAAATGCCATTTTTGTTTGGCAGTTTCGTAACACTCTCTTAACCATAATGTAGTCTTACTTAACTACCCGGTATTTGTGCGCCGCACGCCTTCCTTTTACCAAATTTACGGGCAAGTAAGGCGTATTGGCATTATCGGGGCAAAGGCTAAGGGTCGGCGGGTAGCACC
Organism: Agrobacterium larrymoorei; assembly: GCF_013322225.1. GTDB lineage: Bacteria > Pseudomonadota > Alphaproteobacteria > Rhizobiales > Rhizobiaceae > Agrobacterium > Agrobacterium larrymoorei_A. Next base: position 166,239 of record NZ_JAAMFB010000017.1, on the reverse strand, counting down.
GCAACGCTCAAAGCATTGATGCGCGTTTGAATCGCCCGGTCATGCGCCGGGCGTTTGGATTCGGGGATTGGATATTTATGGAACAGGCAGGTTTGGCAGCGGCGCATGATGTAAGTCTTTGGGGACTGTTCATGCAGGCAGGGCTTATCGTCAAGCTCGTTATGATCGGTCTTCTTGCCGCATCGGTTTGGACGTGGGCCATCGTCATCGACAAATATACGAGCTTCGCGAAGGCAAAGCGCCAGTTCGACCAGTTCGAACAGGTGTTCTGGTCAGGCCAGTCGCTTGAAGAGCTTTACCGCACCTTGGCCGAGCGGCAGAATGGCGGTCTCTCCGCGATCTTCGTCGCTGCGATGCGCGAATGGAAGAAGTCGTTCGAGCGCGGCGCCCGTTCCCCCATCGGTCTGCAGATGCGCATCGACCGTGCGATGGATGTGACCATGGCGCGTGAGAGCGAACAGTTCGAAGCGCGTCTCGGTTCGCTGGCGACCATCGGCTCGGCCGGTCCGTTCATCGGCCTGTTCGGAACGGTTATCGGTATCATGACCTCGTTCCAGGCGATTGCCGGTTCGCAGTCCACGAACCTTGCGGTCGTTGCTCCGGGTATCGCGGAAGCGCTTCTGGCGACGGCTATCGGCCTTGTCGCCGCTATTCCAGCGGTTATGGCCTACAACAAGTTCATGGGTGACGCACACAAGCTGTCTTCCCGCATGGAAGGTTTCGCCGACGAATTTTCTGCAATCCTTTCTCGCCAGATCGACGAGAAGCTGCAGACGCGCCAGGCCGCGCAGTAAAGCTTAAACCGCGCAGTTGGAGTAAAGCATCATGGGAATGTCAGCAGGCGGTGGCGGTGGTGGTTCGGGCGGTCGTCGTGGCCGTGGACGCGGTCGTCGCAGCGGTGGAGCCATCAGCGAAATCAACGTGACGCCGCTGGTCGACGTCATGCTCGTACTTCTTATCATCTTCATGGTGGCGGCACCGATGATGACGGTTGGCGTGCCGGTGGATCTTCCGAAGACGTCTGCATCCGCGCTGAATTCGGACACGCAGCCGATTACGATTTCGGTTAATTCCAGTGGGCAGATACATCTTCAGGAGACGCCGATCGAAGCTGCCGAGGTTGCGGAAAAATTGCAGGCCATTTCGACGACCGGTTACAACGAGCGCATCTTCGTTCGCGCCGACTCGGTCGCCGCATATGGCATCGTGGCGGATGTGATGGCGCGTATTCAGGCCGCAGGCTTCAAGAATATCGGCCTCGTGACACAGATGAAACAGGACAATTGACGTAAGCGATGAAGGGTAGCCTTACCACATCTGCGATTGTACACGCTTCGGTTCTGGCGGTTGCCCTGGTGTCTCTGGGCTCGCCAGCGCCCCTTGACGTGTCTCAAGCCGAGGCGTTGCCCGTCGAGCTGGTGCCCGTCGAAGAAATGTCGCAAATCCAGCAGGGCGACAAGAATGCGCCTAAGGCTGAGAAGTCCGCACCCGTTCCAACGACGCGGCCCGATGTGGTACCCGATGCGCAGAATGTCGGCAACAACACAGCCGATCTCGACGCGCCGCCCACGCCGACGACCAAGCCGAACAACAATGTTAGCGCGGCTGCTCCACCCAAGCAGGAAACGCCTGCGCCCGTGGTCGATACCAAGCCGAACGACGTCAAGGATATCGTGAAGGAAGAGACCGCGCCGCCTCCGCAGGAGATGGCGTCTCTTCCAACGCCGAAGCCTGAAATCACGACGCCGCCTAAGCCTGCCGAACCACCGGCGGAGCAGCAGGCGCAGGAGCCGCCTCCGCAAAATCAGGAGCCGGCTGAAATTCCCGTGCCTCCTAATGTGCCGCGTCCGAATGCTAGACCGCAGCCGCCAGAGCCGAAGCCGGAACCGCCTAAGCCCGAGCCGCCCAAGCAGGCCGAGCAGAAACCGGCGGAAAAGCCCGCCGAGAAAAAGCCGGATCAGAACAAGGCAACCGAGAAGCCTTCCGACAAGAAGCCAGGCGAGCGCAAGCAGGAAACGGCGAAGGCTGCCGCGTCACACTCCAGCGAATTCAACGCCGATGAGATTTCGGCTCTGTTGAACAAGCAGGCCCCGTCCGGCGGCGGCGCGAAGCGCTCGACACAGACGGCGGCGCTGGGCGGCAAGAAGACGGTTGGTACCGGTCTCAGCGCCAGCGAAATGGACGCTCTCAGAGGGCAGATTTCGAAGAACTTTTCGGTCGTTGCAGGTCTGACAGATGTGGCACAGGTGGTCGTCGAAGTTCGTGTGTCGCTCGACCAGTCAGGTGGAGTGGTGGGCAGACCTGAAGTTTCGTCGAAAGGCGGACCGGATGGTACCCGCCGTGCGCTGGAAGGCAGTGCGGTACGCGCGGTCATGAGGTCCGCACCATTCACCGCTCTCCCACCGGATAAATACGATGGTGAAAAAGGATGGAATACTTTGGTGCTCACATTCACGGCTGAAGACTTCGGTGTCTGACCAGCCGCCTTGGAAGCATCACCTTCCGATTTCAATTGATGTGCAATTTAGAAAAAAGCTGAAAGGCTTGTCTCGATGATCAAGTTTTCTTTCCTTCGCGCGATGATGGTGGCCTCTGGCCTCATCCTGTCGTTCGTTGCGATCACTCCGGCCAACGCGGAAGTTCGGCTCAACATCAACAAGGGTAACGTCCAGCCACTGCCGATCGCCGTCACGGACTTTATGTCGGGTGATGGTATTGGCGCGCAAATCTCGCAGGTCGTTGCCGCAGATTTACAGCGCTCCGGCCTGTTCGCGCCGATCAACAAGGGCGCTTTCATCGAAAAGATCAGCAACCCGGATCAGCAGCCGCGTTTCGAAGACTGGAAGGTCATCAATGCGCAGGCGCTGGTAACCGGCCGTGTGACCAAGGAAGCCGATGGCCGCCTGCGCGCGGAGTTCCGTCTGTGGGATACGTTTGCCAATGAGCAGATGATGGGCCAGCAGTTCTTCACCCAGCCGGAAAACTGGCGTCGCGTGGCCCATATCATTGCCGACGCGATCTATGAGCGCGTGACGGGCGAAAAGGGTTACTTCGATACCCGCGTCGTATTCGTGTCCGAAAGCGGTCCGAAGACGGCCCGCAAGCGTCAGCTGTCGATCATGGATCAGGACGGTTTCAACATCCGCAACCTGACCAATGCCAACGATCTGGTTCTGACGCCGCGCTTCTCGCCGAACCGCCAGGAAGTGACCTACATGTCCTTCGAAGGCCAGCAGCCGCGCGTTTACCTGCTGCAGCTTGAAACCGGACAGCGTGAAGTCGTTGGCAACTTCCCCGGCATGACCTTCTCGCCGCGCTTCTCGCCGGATGGTCAGAAGGTGATCATGAGCCTTCAGCAGGAAGGCAATGCCAATATCTATACGATGGACCTGCGTTCGCGCACGACGACCCGCCTGACGAATACGGGCGCCATCGACACCGCGCCGTCCTATGCGCCGGATGGCCAGCGCATCGCCTTTGAAAGCGACCGTGGCGGACGCCAGCAGATCTACGTCATGAATGCCGACGGCTCCGGCCAGACGCGTATTTCCTTCGGTGATGGTTCCTATTCCACGCCGGTCTGGTCTCCGCGCGGCGATCTGATTGCCTTCACCAAGCAGTCCGGCGGCAAGTTCTCCATCGGCGTGATGAAACCGGATGGTTCGGGTGAGCGCATTTTGACATCGGGCTTCCACAATGAAGGCCCGACATGGGCGCCGAATGGCCGCGTGCTGATGTTCTTCCGTCAGGCCGCAGGCGCAGGTGGTCCGCAGCTCTATTCCATCGACCTGACCGGTTACAATGAGCAGCTGGTGAAGACACCAACCTTTGCATCCGACCCGGCATGGTCGCCGCTTCTCGACTAAAACCGACTGCCTGTGGCGGCGTCTGGTAACAGACGCCGCCACAGTTTTATGAAATATGACCGGGGACTGCCTCTTTCTTGCCGCAAACTACTGTGAGGGAGCAAAAAAAGTGGGACATTTCCTTTCTGTTAACCATAAGTGTTTGGGGGCAGTTAACCTAGATCGGTTAGTGTCTGGCAACGTTACTGAAATTCTAAGGAGAGATCGGCGATGAGCCGCACACACACCTCGGCGCTCAGCCCAATGCAGAAAATCGCCCGTAACCCGGCTGTTATCGCCCTTACGCTTGCTCTTGCTCTGGCCGGTTGCGCCAACAAGAAGAACATGCCGAACAGCGCAGGCGAGCTCGGTCTCGGCGGCGGTGCCGGTTCCGCGACGCCTGGCTCGACCCAGGACTTCACCGTCAATGTCGGCGATCGCATCTTCTTCGATACCGATTCGACCTCCATCCGCGCAGACGCGCAGCAGACCCTGCAGCGTCAGGCTCAGTGGCTGGCTCGTTACCCGAACTACGCCATCACCGTCGAAGGCCATGCCGACGAACGCGGCACGCGTGAATACAACCTTGCGCTGGGTGCACGCCGTGCAGCCGCCACCAAGGAATTCCTCGCTTCGCAGGGTGTTCCTGCCAACCGCATGAAGACGATTTCCTACGGTAAGGAACGTCCGGTCGCGGTTTGCGACGACATTTCCTGCTGGTCGCAGAACCGTCGCGCCGTTACCGTTCTTGGTGGCGCCGGCATGTAATTGCGCTCTCGCGCAAACGTGATGAGATTTACAAAGGCGGTCTTCGGGCCGCCTTTCGTTTTTTTCATAGTTTGGCCGAAGTTAAGTTGCTTTTTCGACGGAGATGGAAAAAATCCGGTTTTGCGCCGCTGGGGCGCAAATCAACGAGACAGGACGCAACATGAAGAAACTTGTCGTGGCGGGAATGCTGGGGCTTGCAGCCTGCACCGGCTTGAGCGGCACAGCCGTCTCCGGGCCGTTGTTCGGTTCAGGTGGGGCCTTCGGCACGGTGAATTCGAACGCACCGGTTATCAATGTGCAGGCAAACGAAACCTACAAGGTTCAACAGCTGGAAGAAACGATCCGGCAGCTGAATGGTCGCATCGAGGAAATGAGTTTCCAGTTGCTGCAAATGCAGGAAACCATTCGCAAGGCGCAGGAAGACAATGAATTCCGCTTCCAGGAACTGGAAAGCGGCAAGGCTGCCGCACCTGCTGCTCCAAAGAAGAAGGCCGAAGCAGACGTTCCTGCTGCTGGCGGCAGCGACGATATAGCAACGATCATTGAAACGCCGTCCCAGGACGGCGCTTCAATGCCCGACCAGCAGACGGCGACCGCGCCTCGTTCCAATGCCGCACCCGGCGAGACGACGCTCGGCTCCATCGAAATGGATTCGCGCGGTATGCCGATTGGCGGCACGCTGAACCAAAATGCCAATAATTCCGCAGGCGCGCTTCCGGGCGTGGAGCAGGGTGGGCGTTCTTCCAGCACCGATCCGGTGAATACCGCAGCGCTGACCAGCGAGAACGATATCTATCAGGCCGCCTACAGCCATGTCCTTTCCGGCGATTACAGACAAGCAGAGCAAGGATTTGAAAAGTACATTCAGGGTTACCCCAAGGGCTCCAAGGCTGCCGATGCAAATTTCTGGCTTGGTGAAGCGCAATATAGCCAAGGTAAATTTACCGATTCTGCCAAAACCTTTCTGAATGCGCATCAGGCCTATGGCAAGTCTCCGAAAGCGCCTGAAATGCTGTTGAAGCTCGGCATGTCGCTTGCAGCCCTCGATAACAAGGAAACAGCCTGCGCGACCCTTCGCGAAGTGCCGAAGCGTTATCCCAGCGCGTCGAAGACTGTTTTGGGCAAGGTGACAAGCGAACAGAAGCGTCTGAGCTGCTAAAGGCGCTCGCAGCCGATGCGGGCAGCCCCAAACCGAGAGATGTCGCTTGCGCCCCTTGGGGCAGCGCGACAATTCATCGAAAAAATTCAAGACCCATCATGCATTCTCGTTGCGATTTCAGGCGGCAGTGACTCCACTGGCCTGTTACTGGCGCTGCACATGGCCCTGAAGCACTCCGGACGCTGCGACATCCGTCTTGAGGCTGTAACGATCGATCACGCGCTTCGCATCGAATCCGCCGAAGAAGCGCGCGGGGTCGCCGCACTTTGCGAGACACTCGGTATCGCTCATCATATCCGACGCTGGGACGATGAAAAGCCGAAGTCGGGCATATCCGCCGCTGCCAGACTGGCGCGTTATCAACTGATTGGTGCCGTCGCTGCGGAGATCGGCGCGGATATGGTTGTCGTTGGCCATACGCTTGGCGATCAGCTTGAAACCGTTTCCATGCGCAAAAGCCGCAGTACGCGGCAGGATAATCTTGGGCTCGCCGGAATGGCAGATGCCACGCTTTACGATGCCAGGCTTTGGGTTTTCAGGCCATTTCTCACTGTAACACGGCAGGATATTCGCGATCTTCTTCAGGGATGTGGTTACAGTTGGTTCGATGATCCCAGCAATGAGGATGTGAAATATGAGCGGGTGCGGGTGCGCCAGACAGCAGATGCGCCCAAGGTCGTCGCAGCGCCTGATCGCGCTCTATTATCGTTTCGTGCGGCTCAACTGGTTGAGGAGCATGCGAAATCCTTTGTAGGTCTGGTCTTTTTGCTCGGTTCAGATGCTCTCGCCGCTGACGCATCGGTTCTGCGCCATGCGCTCTCGGCTCTCGCTGCCGTCATCGGCGGGCGGCAATTCGGACTGGCTGCGGAGACGATGGACAGGCTCGTGGCGCTTGTCGCATCGGGTGAGGCAGCACGATTGACCGCCGGACGTGTCGTGTTCGACCTGCGAAAGAGCGGTGTTTATTTGATGCGGGAGAACCGCAATATCGAAAGCGTCAGCGTCAAAGCGGGTGAAACTGCGACATGGGACGGCCGCTTCGAAGTCACCAATCATTCTGAGGAGAGCCTGGATGTGGTTTCAGGTGCGTCATATGCGGTAGGCACGTCCCGCATTCCAACAACGCTTCCCGCAGGTGTCATCAAGCGGGCGCGCGAAGCGCAGCCTCTTGTTCGACGCGGTGAAAAGTTGGTGGATGCGTTCTCAGCAGAGGGTGTTTCGATCCGTCCGGTCCTCGCTCCTTATGACCTGTTTCTTACCCGGTTCGATCTCGACCTGGCGAATGCTCTGGCGAATTTGCTGGAGCGCAAGCCCTATCCACAGCCTCCGGTTTAAACGCGTCGTTAGGTTTAGGCCGCTTTTTCTGAGAGTTTTTACCTCAAATCGCATCTCGTGCAGCCGCCCGCCTTGGCAAGGCCATCTGTCCTCCTTATGTTAGGGCCAACATTATGGCGGGCGCGCATTTGCCCGTTGGAGTTCGGGGAGTTCGATGAACCCAAATTTTAGAAATTTCGCTCTGTGGGCAGTCATTGCCCTGCTGCTGATCGCATTGTTCAGCATGTTCCAGACGTCGCCTTCGCAATCGAGTTCGCGCGAGATTCCGTACTCGCAGTTCCTCCGCGATGTGGACGCAGGGCGAGTTCGCGATGTGACCGTAACCGGCAACCGGGTTCTTGGAACCTACACCGAGAACGGCACGGCCTTCCAAACCTATTCGCCCGTCATCGATGACAGCCTGATGGAACGTCTTCAGACGAAGAACGTGACCATCGTTGCGCGTCCTGAAAGCGACGGCTCTTCCGGCTTCCTCAGCTATCTCGGTACGCTGCTGCCGATGTTCCTCATCCTCGGCGTCTGGCTGTTCTTCATGCGGCAGATGCAGGGCGGGTCTCGTGGCGCGATGGGCTTTGGCAAATCCAAGGCGAAGCTTCTGACCGAAGCACATGGCCGCGTCACCTTTGATGACGTAGCCGGTGTGGACGAAGCCAAGCAGGATCTGGAAGAAATCGTTGAATTCCTGCGCGATCCGCAGAAGTTCCAGCGCCTCGGCGGTAAAATTCCGCGCGGCGTGCTGTTGGTCGGCCCTCCCGGCACGGGTAAGACGCTGCTGGCGCGCTCGGTTGCCGGTGAAGCCAACGTGCCGTTCTTCACCATTTCCGGTTCGGACTTCGTGGAAATGTTCGTCGGCGTGGGTGCCAGCCGTGTGCGCGACATGTTCGAGCAGGCCAAGAAAAACGCACCTTGCATCATCTTCATCGACGAAATCGATGCCGTCGGTCGCCATCGTGGTGCCGGTCTTGGCGGCGGTAACGACGAGCGCGAACAGACGCTGAACCAGCTTCTGGTGGAAATGGACGGCTTCGAAGCGAATGAGGGCATCATCCTCATCGCCGCCACCAATCGCCCGGACGTTCTCGACCCAGCACTGCTGCGTCCAGGCCGTTTCGACCGTCAGGTCGTGGTGCCGAACCCGGATATCGTTGGCCGTGAGCGTATTTTGAAAGTTCATGCGCGCAACGTGCCGCTGGCACCGAATGTCGATCTCAAGACGCTCGCACGCGGCACGCCCGGCTTCTCGGGTGCGGATCTGATGAACCTCGTCAACGAAGCTGCGCTGATGGCGGCACGACGCAACAAGCGCGTCGTTACCATGCAGGAATTCGAAGACGCTAAGGACAAGATCATGATGGGTGCGGAGCGACGCTCCTCTGCCATGACCGAGGCCGAAAAGAAGCTGACGGCCTATCATGAGGCAGGCCACGCGATTACCGCGCTGCATGTACCGGTAGCCGATCCACTGCACAAGGCGACCATTATTCCGCGCGGTCGTGCGCTTGGCATGGTCATGCAGTTGCCGGAAGGCGACCGCTATTCCATGAGCTACAAGTGGATGGTATCCCGCCTCGTCATCATGATGGGTGGCCGCGTTGCGGAAGAACTGACCTTCGGCAAGGAAAACATCACCTCCGGCGCGTCCTCGGATATCGAGCAGGCCACCAAGCTTGCCCGCGCCATGGTCACGCAGTGGGGCTTTTCCGACGCACTCGGTCAGGTCGCTTACGGTGAAAACCAGCAGGAGGTTTTCCTCGGTCACTCCGTCTCGCAATCGAAAAACGTTTCCGAAGCAACCGCACAGACCATCGACACAGAAGTCCGCCGTCTGATCGATGAAGCCTATACAGAAGCAAAACGCATTCTGACCGATCATCACGATGGTTTCGTGGCGATTGCGGAAGGTCTTCTCGAGTATGAAACGCTGACTGGCGATGAAATCAAGGCGCTGATCCGCGGCGACAAACCAGCCCGCGATCTCGGCGACGATTCGCCGACCAGCCGTGGTTCCGCCGTTCCCAAGACCGGCACCAAGAAAGACGGCCCGAACGAAGCTAAGGGCGACGGCGAGGCCGAAGGCGGAATGGAACCGCAGCCCCACTAAAGGACCATGGTCGTAACAAATATTCAGGCCGTCCGCATCGCGGGCGGCCTTTTACTATCGTGATCATCGCATTCACTCCCTCATTCGTATGCTTGTCACAGGATTCAGCCAGCCCAAGTTCTTGGGTTGAAAAGAGTCTCAGCCACGAGGGCGCGCGATACCGGATTCCTGTGACAAGCACGGGAATGGGGAAGATATAGGTGCGGCTGAAGTAAACTACTGTGTAACTTGAAACACGCTAAAGCCGCACCATGCCCGTCGATAGGCCAAATTGGTAACAACATATATTTCGCTTTTGTGGTAATTTACGTGCTGTTTCCCGGCTTTTATGGCATCTAGCGAAAAATACACGAATGCACTGCCGTATTCACCAGGCCGCGCACGGGACAAATCTGGAGTTCACATGACACGTCGCTATTTCGGAACCGATGGTATTCGCGGGCAATCCAACGTCTTCCCAATGACGCCGGATCTCGCCATGCGTGTTGGTATCGCTGTAGGGACGATTTTCCGTCGCGGTCATCATCGCCATCGTGTGGTGATCGGCAAGGATACGCGCCTTTCCGGCTACATGCTGGAAAATGCGCTGGTTGCCGGTTTTACGGCTGCCGGTCTCGATGTGTTTCTGCTCGGCCCGATCCCGACGCCGGCCGTGGCGATGCTGACGCGTTCGCTGCGTGCCGATATCGGCGTGATGATTTCGGCGTCCCATAACCCGTTCCAGGATAACGGCATCAAGCTTTTCGGACCCGATGGATACAAGCTTTCCGACGAGTTGGAGCTTGAGATCGAGGATTTGCTGGACAAGGATATCTACGCGCAGCTGGCTAAGCCGCATGAAATCGGTCGCGCCAAGCGCGTCGATGGCGATATCTATCGCTACATCGAGTTCGTAAAACGCACCCTGCCGCGCGATGTGACGCTGAGTGGTTTGCGGATCGCCATCGATTGCGCAAACGGCGCGGCCTACAAAGTGGCACCCGCAGCATTGTGGGAGCTTGGCGCGGAAGTGGTTACCATTGGCAACGAGCCGAACGGCACCAACATCAATTTCGAATGCGGCTCAACGCACCCCGATGCGCTGCAGAAAAAGGTGCATGAAGTGCGGGCCGATATCGGCATTGCGCTGGACGGCGATGCGGATCGCGTCATCATCGTGGACGAGCGTGGCCAGATCGTCGATGGCGATCAGCTGATGGCAACGATTGCTCACAGCTGGGCAGATGACAAGATCCTGCGCGGCGGTGGCATCGTTGCAACCGTCATGTCCAACCTCGGGCTGGAGCGTTTCCTCGGTGACAATGGCATGACGCTGGCCCGAACAAAGGTCGGCGACCGCTATGTTGTAGAGCATATGCGCAACCATGATTTCAATGTAGGTGGCGAGCAGTCCGGCCATATCGTGCTGTCCGATTACGGTACCACCGGCGATGGTCTGGTCGCAGCACTTCAGGTTCTGGCGCGGGTGAAGCGTTCTGGTCGCACGGTCAGCGAGGTCTGCCGCAAGTTCGAACCGGTTCCACAGCTTTTGAAGAATGTGCGCATTTCGGGCGGTAAGCCATTGGAAAATCCGGTGGTCCAGCAGGCGATTGCCGACGCGGAAGCGGCGCTGGAGAAAAAGGGTCGGCTGGTCATTCGCCCGTCCGGCACCGAACCGCTGATCCGCGTCATGGCGGAAGGCGATGACAGCGCGCAGGTGGAGCGCATCGTCAACGATCTGGTCGGCGTAATTTCAAACGCCCGGACCGCTGCGTGATTTTCGGAGCGCCTTGCTGACTATCCAGACACAAGGCGTTGCAGCCCCTTTGGCCAGCAATCGCGCTCTCCGGCACTGATGCGCCGTGTACTGCGTTTCGGGTGCTTAGCATTCTTGATTATGCGATCTGATCCAGGATGTTGAAGCCGCCGTTTTTTGATGCCAGAAAACCTGCGATGGCGGCTTGCTCCATTGGGCGGGAGCAGATGTAGCCCTGAATGAGAACAGCACCCAGGGTCTGGAGGGTGGCGATCTCCTCTTGAGTTTCCACGCCTTCTACAATCGCATCCAGTCCCATTTCCCTGCTGAGGGTCAGCACCGAACGGACGATCTTGCAGCTGATCGGGTCATCGTGGATCTGACTTACGAAGCTCCGGTCGATCTTGATCTTTGTCAGCGGCAGTGAGTGCAGGGACGTCAGGCTGGAATATCCCGTGCCGAAATCATCGAGAGAAATGCCGCAGCCGACGCTTCTCAGTATCTCGGCAGAGCGACGGGCTTGACGGATATCGTGAATGAAGGCTGTCTCGGTAATCTCCAGGTCAAGGCGCGATGTATCGAAGCGACTGTTTTCGATGATGGCGATAAGGGCGATTGTTGCTTCCGGGCTGTTCAGATCCTGTGCCGAAAGATTGAATGACAATCGAATATCGTCCGGCCAGTGACGAGCGGCCTCCAGCGCTTTTTTCAGGAGTGGTCTCGTCAGGCTGCTGATGATCCCGGCGCGCTCCGCAATGGGAATGAACTGGCCGGGGGAAAGTGGCCCGAGCATTCGGCTGTGCCAACGCGCCAGGGCTTCGAACCCGATGATCCTGTCCTGGCTGATATCCAGCACCGGCTGGAAGACGACGGATAGTTCTTCTGTCAGGTCGGCCTGCTTCAGGGCCTGCTCGATGCGGGCATCACGATGAATTTCGGCCACATGGCGGGCGGTGAAGAAGGTGGCGTTGCCGCGCTTTTCCCGCTTGCCCTGGTAAAGCGCGTAATCCGCGTGATCGAACAGTTCTTCCGGTGTCGATGCCATCTGCGGATAAACCGCAATGCCGACGGAGCCGGAAATAATGATGGTTGCATCCGGCAAGACGAATGGCGCTTGCAACTGGGCGCACATGCGGTCCACATCCGCCGCCACATGCGTTTCATCCTCGACATCGGATATGATGAATGCGAATTCGTCGCCCCCCAGACGCGCCAGAAAGATTTCGTTGGCAGAAGACAATGTCTTCAGTCTTTCGCCGACCTGCACCAGAAGACGGTCTCCCGTCGAATGGCCATGCAGATCGTTGACAGGCTTGAAGCCGTCAAGGTCGATCACGCCGATAGCCAATCCCGTGGCGTTACCAACAGCCAGATTGAAGCTTTCGTTCAGATGACGAAAGAACGCACGCCGGTTTGGCAGGCCGGTAAGACTGTCGATATTCGCCAGGCGCAGATTTTCTGCTCCCAATGCTTCCGCTTCCTTTTGGGCCTGAACCATCCGCTGAAAGTTGTCGTAATTGACCATCAAGACGGCAAGCATGCCGAAGCAGACCAGCATGATATTGATGGCGATAGCGATAAAGGTGGGTTCTCCGGTCGTCGCGAAGAAGAATATGAATGCGCCGTTGACGATGGCCGTCACGGTGAAGGCGGCAGAGCGCAGATGCATCAGACAGAAGATACACGAGATGACGGTTATCGCCATATAGAAGGCGATATGGCTCTTCTCATACGGATCGCCGTAGGGAAACAGCAAGAACGACCATATTGTGAAGGCGATGGCTATAAAGGCTGCCAGCCGGTTTGTTCTCGTCAGCGTTGCGTAGGCCGATTCTCCGGAAGGACAGATATGACGCGAACGCCACCAGAAAGCGATGCGACCGGCGCACACCACGGTCAGCAAGGTCGGTATGACAATCGTCAGCCAGCCAGGGGCGACGTTCATATGGGTGGCGGCCAATGCCCATGTGCTGGACATGAGAATGAAGTACATCATCGGCATTTGCCGACTGAATGAACGGTATTGGGCTCGTAGAAGCTCGGGATTGTCGCGGGGTACCCGCATGAATTCAATAATCAATCTTACAGTATTGTGCACGAACAAGTATCCCAAACAGGTCTCATTACCCATTGGCCGCCGCCGACCGCTTCTTCGAAAAATGCTTTCGTCAAAGGACCATCTGCAAGCAGCCGTCACTCACATCCTGCAAAATCAGGCCGATATACCTGACATTCACAGTCCGTTTGGTCCTTCAAACTTATGATGCATTACTATTATTGCGATATCGAAAATGAGATTGGCTAATAATCTGTTATCCTAAGCTGCCACAATACTGCGTCGATCTCCGCAATTGTCATCGCGCCGTTGCCAAGATTTGCATCGTCTGGATGGGTGGCCGTTGCCCGATGCGGTAGTAGTGGCAAATAATTCCTAATTATAACCAACCGGTATTCTCCATTTTAATGCTCGTTTAACCATTTTCCTTCAGATTTCATAAGTGAAGAATCTCACTTGGATGCGCTTGAGAACGGCGCGTTCCGCTTATGGAGCCACCATCATGAAGAAGAGCCTGATCGGCGCAGTTGCCGCTTTGATGGCATGCCAAACCGCGTTTGCAGCCGACCTCTATCAGGCAGAGCCTGCGCCTGCATTTGTGGACACTGCACCGGAAATTCAGGTTCAGGAAGCCAGCGGCTGGTATCTGCGTGGTGACGTGGGCTATTCGTTCAACAAGGCGAAGAGCTTCGAGTTTGATCGTGCTGGCACCGTGATCCGCTCTTCCAGTTCCTCCATGAAGGACAGCTTCCTCGTAGGTGCTGGCGTCGGCTACCAGATCAACAACTATCTTCGCACGGACTTGACGTTCGACTACATGGCGAAGTCAGATTTCCGCGGTTCCGCGGTAAACGCGGGCGGAACAGGTAATGATGATTTCCGCTCGTCGCTGCGCGCTTATACTTTGATGGCAAACGCTTATGTCGATCTTGGAACATACGGTCGCATCACTCCTTATGTCGGCGCGGGTGTTGGTGGCGCTTACGTCAAGTGGGACAAGTTCACGATCGATACTGCCTGTGGTGGCACTCCGTGCTCATGGGAGGGAAAGGGTGACTGGCGCTTCGCTTACGCTTTGATGGCCGGTGCTTCTATCGACGTTACCTGCAACCTTAAGGCCGATGTCGGCTATCGTTTCCGCCAGATTGGCAAGGGTGAGATGTTTGGCATAGGATCGGGTGGCAACTCGGGTCCGGGCCGCTCCAAAGGCTTCACCTCGCATGAAGTACGCGTCGGTGGCCGTTATGTCTTCAACGGTTGCGACACCGCCCAGTACATGCCGCCTGCAGACATTCCTTTGCAGCCAGCCGTTTACAAGTAAGTTTACGGTTTGAAATCAGAAGCACCCGGTTCCTTCCTGGAACCGGGTGCTTTTTTTTGACCTTTTTACAGCTGCTTTTTCAGATGCCGGTCGATTGACCAGTAGCCACCCCCGAAAGCTGCGAACAGGGCCGCTCCACCGGTCCAGAACAGGGAGGCCAGTTCTGCCTTGGTCTGGACCTGTTCAAGGAAGACGGTGCCGCCATCGGCCAGCCGTCGTAAGCCTTGCGGTGTGAACAGTGTCTGATCTACGGCGTTTAGGGCTTGAATGCCCTGTTCCGTCAGAAGGGCGTTGCCATAGCGGTTGGCAAAGTGGAACCATAGGGTAATTGCCAGCATCACCGTATTTGCCAGCGCAAAGGGGCGCGTCAGAAGCCCGACGGCAATGAAGATGCCACCGAAGAATTGCAGTCCAGCCAGAAAAGGCGACCAGAGCCAGCCTGGGTAAAAGCCAAGATTCTCCACGAAGCCGATCTGCGCAAAAGGGGAAAGTATCTTTGGATAACCTTCAATGACCAGCATAGCGCCGATGGCGACGCGAAATGCCGTCCATGCAAGCGGCTGTGCGAATGTCTCGTAAAATCTACCCATTAAGGGCAGGACCAGATCGTTCCGATCCGTTGAAAATGGAGCCTTGGTGCTCATAGTCATATCTCTTCGTTATTGACGGAGAGACATTGCGCCTGTCAGGCGATCCGTCATTTGACACGGGTCAATTCGCGCGACTTATTTTCATGAAGCCGCGACATCCGTCCGTTACGCAAATGCGATAAAAATCTTCCAACCCGCGACATATTTCGCTTGACGAGGGCAGGGCACAGGAATAGCAACGATGGCAGGACACCTCTCCCTAACGAGAGGCGCCTATCTGAAAGGGTAGTCAAATGACAGATATAGTGAAGCCGGACGTCCGTCCGGGTAATACGCATTTTTCTTCTGGTCCCTGCTCGAAGCGCCCCGGCTGGTCGCTTGATGCTCTCGCCGATGCACCGCTTGGTCGCTCGCATCGCGCCAAGGTTGGCAAAGCCAAGCTGAAGCAGGCCATCGATCTCACCCGCGAAGTTCTGAATGTTCCTGCCGATTATCGTATCGGTATCGTTCCCGCATCCGACACCGGCGCCGTTGAAATGGCTCTGTGGTCGCTGCTCGGTGAGCGCGGCGTGGACATGGTTGCGTGGGAAAGCTTCGGCGCTGGCTGGGTGACGGATGTAGTCAAGCAGCTCAAGCTCAAGGATGTTCGCAAGTTCGAGGCTGATTACGGCCTGCTGCCGAACCTTTCAGAAGTCGATTTCGACCGTGACGTGGTTTTTACCTGGAACGGTACGACCTCCGGCGTTCGCGTTCCCAATGCCGATTTCATTCCTGCCGACCGCAAAGGTCTGACCATCTGCGACGCGACATCTGCCGCTTTCGCGCAGGACATGGATTTCTCCAAGCTCGATGTCGTTACCTTCTCCTGGCAGAAGGTTCTGGGCGGCGAGGGTGGTCACGGCGTCATCATTCTCTCGCCACGCGCTGTCGAGCGTCTGACGACCTACGCACCGGCATGGCCTCTGCCGAAGATTTTCCGCATGACCTCCGGTGGCAAGCTGATCGAAGGTATCTTTACCGGCGAAACGATCAATACGCCATCTATGCTGTGCGTCGAGGATTATATCGATGCGCTGCTCTGGGCAAAGAACCTCGGTGGTTTGCAGGCTCTGATCGCTCGCGCCGACGCCAACGCAAAGGCTATCTTCGATTTCGTCGCTGCCAACGACTGGATCGCCAATCTGGCCGTGGTCGATGAGACGCGCTCCAACACGTCCGTTTGCCTCAAGATCGTCGACAAGGACGTCGCTGCACTGGATGCTGCCGCGCAGGCCGATTTCGCCAAGGGTGTGGTTGCACTTCTCGAGAAGGAAAAGGTCGCGTTCGACATCGGTGCTTACCGCGATGCGCCTTCCGGTCTTCGCATTTGGGCCGGTGCGACCATCGAGACGGCCGACCTCGAAGCCCTGATGCCATGGCTTGGCTGGGCGTTCGAAACGCAGAAAGCAACGCTTTCCAAGGCTGCTGCCTGATTTATTCCGGCCCTGCAAAGGCAGGGCCGCTCATGCCTCATTCTCAAGATTGAACCCTTTTTCAAGGAGCCCACACCATGGCACCTCGCGTACTCGTATCTGACGAACTGTCGGAAACCGCCGTCCAGATTTTCCGCGATCGCGGCGTTGAAGTCGATTTCCAGCCGAAGCTGGGCAAAGACAGGGACAAGCTGGCCGAGATCATTGGCAACTATGATGGTCTCGCCATCCGCTCCGCCACCAAGGCGACGGAAAAGCTGATCCAGGCTGCGACGAACCTCAAGGTCATCGGCCGCGCCGGTATCGGTGTCGATAACGTCGATATTCCTGCTGCGT
The DNA here is from genome assembly GCF_013322225.1 of Agrobacterium larrymoorei. GTDB lineage: Bacteria > Pseudomonadota > Alphaproteobacteria > Rhizobiales > Rhizobiaceae > Agrobacterium > Agrobacterium larrymoorei_A. The sequence continues at coordinate 149,521 of NZ_JAAMFB010000017.1, read as the reverse complement.
CGCGTCGCGGTATCATCGTCATGAACACGCCGTTCGGCAACTCGATCACGACTGCTGAACACGCCATTGCGTTGATGTTTGCCGTTGCCCGCCAGCTTCCTGCCGCTGATGCTTCCACTCAAGGCGGCAAGTGGGAAAAGTCGAAGTTCATGGGTGTCGAAATCACCGGCAAGACGCTGGGCGTCATCGGTGCGGGCAATATCGGCGGCATCGTCTGCGCCCGTGCGCTCGGCCTGAAGATGAACGTTCTGGCCTACGACCCCTTCCTGTCGCCAGAGCGCGCTCAGGAAATGGGTGTGACGAAGGTCGAGCTGGACGAACTTCTGGCTCAGGCAGACTTTATTACCCTGCACGTTCCGATGACCGACAAGACACGCGGAATTCTCGGCGCTGAAAACCTTGCCAAGACCAAGAAGGGCGTTCGGATCATCAACTGCGCCCGCGGCGGTCTCGTGGATGAGGCGGCTCTTGCCGAAGCCATCAAGTCTGGCCATGTCGCCGGAGCCGGTTTTGACGTGTTCGAAGTCGAGCCTGCCACGGAAAGCCCGCTCTTCGGCCTGCCGAACGTCGTTTGCACGCCGCACCTTGGCGCGTCTACCACAGAGGCACAGGAAAACGTGGCGCTCCAGGTTGCCGAGCAGATGTCGGATTACCTCGTGAAGGGTGCCGTGTCCAACGCCATCAACATGCCTTCGATCACCGCTGACGAAGCACCGCGCCTCAAGCCTTTCATCAAGCTGGCAGACGTTCTTGGTTCCTTCGTCGGTCAGGTGCAGGAAAGCGCCACCAAGGAAATCGAAATTCTTTATGATGGCTCGACTGCCAACATGAATACAAAGGCGCTGACATCGGCCCTGCTGGCCGGTCTCATCCGTCCACAGGTTGCAGACGTCAACATGGTTTCCGCACCCGTCATGATCAAGGAAAAGGGCATTATCCTTTCCGAAGTCAAGCGCGACAAGACTGGTGTTTACGATGGTTTCATCAAGCTGACGGTCAAGACGGAAAATCAGGTCCGCTCTGTTGCCGGTACGGTCTTCTCGGACGGCAAGCCGCGCTTCATTCAGATCAAGAACATCAACCTCGACGCCGATGTCGGCCAGCACATGATCTACATCACCAACACCGACGTTCCGGGCATGATCGGCTTCGTTGGCACGACGCTCGGTGATGCTGGCGTCAACATCGCCAACTTCCAGCTGGGCCGTGAAGCAAACGGCGGCGACGCCATCGCACTGCTCTATGTCGATGGTGTGGTTTCTGAAGAGGTTCTGGACAAGCTGCGTGCAAATCCGGCGATCCGTCAGGTAAAGCCGCTGACCTTTAACATCGACTGATCGACGTTTTCGCCATTATAAAAGACAGCCCGGCCAGAGCGATCTGCGCCGGGCTTTTTGTTGAAGAAAAACCAATATTTACCCATGGTTGCATATCACGAAATTTTTATGGGCGCTCACTAAAAATGATGATCCAGAGTTGCTATATCGTCTGCAGCTAGCTGCTCGATGGGAGGGTGGCTCAACAGGAGAAGACGATGTTTGCTGCCGTTCGGCGCTTTAAGGGTTTGTTTGCAGTTGCCGCCTTGGGGATGGCGGTCTCGTTCACGGCTGTGGATTATGCCGAGGCACGGCGTGCTGGCGGCGGTCTTGGAAGCCGCGGAACGAGAACCTTCTCTGCGCCTCCTGCTACCAATACGGCACCGGGTGCTGCTCCGATCAATCGCAGCATGACGCCGAACACCAACCCGTCTGCTCCGAATGCGGCTCAGCCAGCGCGCCCTAATGCCGCGCAAGCTCCGCAGCAGAACCGTGGCATGTTCGGCGGTATGATGGGCGGCCTCATGGGTGGTTTGCTGATGGGTGGCCTGTTCGGCATGCTCATGGGCGGCGGCTTCGGCGGTATGGCCGGTTTCTTCGGCATGTTGCTTCAGGGCCTGCTGATCGGTGGTCTGATCATGCTCGCCATGCGTTTCTTCCGATCGCGTCGTCAGGGGCAGCCTGCTTTTGGCGGTGCTGCCGGTTCGCACTCCGCGCGCAGCGATTATTCGGCACCGCAGGGCAATCAAGGCTCGATGGGCGGCTTCAAGATCCCGCAAATGGGTTCAAAGGCCGGTTCGTTCGGCGGCGCGGCGGCGTCCGCAGCGGCTGCAGCGGCTCCCGCAGTTGCCAAGCCGGTTCCGCATGAAAACGCCATGTCCGAGGGTGATGAGATCGGTGTGACGCAGGAAGATCTGGAGACCTTCCAGAAGGCGCTGGAAGGCGTTCAGGCTGCGTATGCCGCTGAAGATTATGGCACGCTTCGCAAGCTGACGACACCAGAGGCCATGTCCTATCTCGCCGAAGAACTGAGCGACAACGCGACCAGCGGCGTAAAGAACGACGTTCGAGACGTGACGCTTCTTCAGGGCGATCTCGCCGAAGCCTGGCACGAAGACGGTAGCGATTACGCAACCGTTGCCATGCGCTACTCCGCTATCGACGTCATGCGCGACCGCAGCACGGGCAAGGTCGTCGAAGGCAACGAGAATCAACCGGAAGAGACGACCGAACTGTGGACCTTCGTTCGTCGCGGTGACTCGCAGTGGCAGGTTTCAGCCATACAGGCCTCCGCCTGACCCTCGATTTTTCGATCTGAATATCCACGGGTAAAATCTGGCCGGTGCAGTTGTTTGCTGCACCGGCCTTTTTCATTGCACAGCGCCTGCAAGGCAGGGGATACAGTCTGTGGAACAGCTAACCGATTGATCTGGCTTGCCACACTCGTTTCACGCAATTGCCTTTATTCATTCATTTGACGTTCAGTTGGGCCACTTTAACCAGAAGCGGAACACATCAACGTGACACCGATGCGAGCGCCAAAACGCTCTTTCAGGCGGAACCGCAGCCTGAAAATCGCGTTCACGATCCAAGTTTGGATGGCCTGACTGCCAATCCTCGAATTCGGATCAGGCACCCCTTCCTCCCAAAGGGGCCTGTGAAAATGGAGAGCTATAAATGAAACGCTTTGACCTGATCGACGGAATGAGAGGTTATTTTCTTGTCTTCATGTTGATCAACCATCTCGTTTTCGCAGGTGGCTTTTGGCTTATGGAGGTGAACCACCGGCAGTTCGCCTTTGTCGAGGACGCACAGGGCTTCGTCTTCCTATCCGGTCTTTTGATCGGCATGGTCTACGCCCGCAAGATGGTGAAGTATGGCTACGAAAACGGGCGTGACATGATCTGGGCAAGAGCACTAGAGCTTTACAAATATGCGATGGGTCTCGTTATCGCTGTTTTGTTTGCGCGCATGGTCATCCCGCATGCTCCTTTCATTTGGTATAACTGGCTTGGCCTGACGTCTTTCGACGATCCTCTGCGGCTGGCAGCGATTGCGACGTTCCTGTTCCAGCCCACCTTCATGGACATCCTTCCCCAGTATATCGTCTACATGGTGTTTGCGCCCCTTCTGGTGAAGCTCTGCCTCGATGGCAAATGGGCCTATGTCATGGCCGGTTCGCTCCTGGTGTGGATGGCCGGTCAGTTGGGCTTGCAACAGCTCTTCACTGCGCCCGTCAACGAACTGGTCAAGGGTGTGGACGAGCAGGGTATCCGCGTCAGCTTCAACCTGTTCGGCTGGCAGCTGGTGTTCTATTCTGCGCTGGTGATGGGAGCGATGACGGCGCAGAACAAGATTGCCTGGACGAAAATATTTTCGCCGCAGCGTAGCTGGATCGCCAAAGCTGCGTTGATCATCTGCATCTTCTTCGTACCACTGCGTATTGCAACCGCATGGAACCTGATGCCAGAATTTATGCTAGGCAAGTTCTCAACGATGGAAATCCGCGCCGACTTCGGCCCTGTCTATCTCATCAACTTCCTCGCTGTCGGCGTCGGCCTGACATGGCTGATCATCGCCGGTCCAAAGCATCACAACCCGCTGGTGCAGAAGCTGGCAGCGGGCGTGATATGGGTGCTGTCGCTGAAATTCCTGCAATTGCTCGGCAGACATTCGCTGCAGGTTTATGTCTGGCACGTGGCGATCGTCTACGGCATCTATTATCTCGATGGCCGTACGGCAGAGCTGAACCAGCTTGAAAAGACGCTGATCGCAGTAACCGGTATCGCTCTTCTCGCTCTTCCTGCCCTGTGGCGCGAGCGTGAGAAGTGGATCGGCAGCGGACAGAAGACGGCTGGCGCATAACCTGCGCATTTACAAATGGTCTCAAGACGGGGTAGCATGGCTGCCCCGTACTTGCGTTCACACGGTATTTTTTCTATATGCAGGCCAGAAAATCCACATAGCTGACAGGCACGAGGCGTTAGGCCTCCTCCTATCCATGGGGATCACCGACAGGCGGCGGGGCCTTTACCCCCGGTATGACTGACGATTGGAAGCAACGTGAATACGCTCGACTTTGACAAGAAGCCGGAGGACACGCGCATTGTCGTGGCGATGTCCGGTGGTGTGGATTCCTCGGTTGTTGCGGGGATTCTGAAGCGTGAGGGCTATGACGTCCTCGGTATTACCCTTCAACTTTACGACCACGGTGCTGCCGTGCATCGGGCAGGCTCCTGCTGTGCCGGTCAGGATATCGATGATGCCCGCCGGGTGTGCGAGACATTGGGGATTCCGCATTACGTTCTGGATTACGAAGCACGCTTCCGAGAAACGGTGATCAACCCCTTCGCGGAAGCCTATGCAATGGGCGAAACGCCGGTGCCGTGTGTGGCCTGTAATCAGACCGTCAAGTTTGCCGATCTCTTGGCCACGGCTCAGGAACTGGGTGCAGACGCGCTGGCGACCGGGCACTACATCCGGTCCCGCATCAATCCTGTACCCGGTCACCCGAACCGCCGTGCGCTTTTCCGCCCTATCGACAGCGACCGGGATCAGAGCTGGTTCCTGTTCGCCACGACGCAGGAGCAGATCGATTATTTGCGCTTTCCGCTTGGCGAATTGTCCAAGGCGCAGACGCGTGAGCTGGCGGAAGACATGGGACTTGTCGTCGCCAAGAAGGCCGATAGTCAGGATATCTGTTTCGTGCCGCAGGGTAAGTACACGGATGTCATCAACAAGCTGAAGCCAAACGCGGCGCTCGTGGGTGACATCGTTCATCTGGACGGTCGTGTGCTTGGTCACCATGACGGGATCGTTCACTACACCATCGGTCAGCGTCGCGGCATAGGCGTTGCCACGGGCGAACCGCTTTATGTCGTACATCTCGATGCCCGTGGGCGGCGCGTCATTGTTGGGCCACGTGAAGCGCTCGAGACGCACCGCGTTTACTTGCGCGACATGAACTGGCTTGGTGATGGCGATTTGCTGGAAGATGCCCGCGAAGGATTTTCGTGCTTCGCAAAGGTGCGTTCCACGCGACCACCGGCGGAGGCGGTCCTGCACGCCGATCAAAACGGCGTCTATGTCGATCTGATGGTGGGCGAGGCGGGCGTAGCCCCCGGTCAGGCATGCGTTCTCTATTCCGCGCCGGGGCCGGATGCGCGTGTTTACGGCGGTGGTTTCATCGACCGTTCGCAGCGTTCGGCAGATGCCGAGGCCGCACTGAAAACGCTTCTTTCGAGCCCCGTTGCCGCTTGAGGAAAACGGACTTGAAGAACGGGGAATAAACAGAGATTTTTGCGCATGTTGCGCTTGACACTTTAGGGAGCGGCACCTTATAAGCCGCTCATCCTGATGAAACGGATCGCTGCAAGCGTTTCGATTTCCATGTGGCGGGGTAGCTCAGGTGGTTAGAGCAGCGGAATCATAATCCGCGTGTCGGGGGTTCAAGTCCCTCTCCCGCTACCATTTTTCTCCTAAATCAACCCGTTTTGACGAACTCGCGTGCATCAAATGGTGTATGTGTTGGAACAAATTCTTTCGTTCAGTCATTAGTCTACTTAACAAACAGATAGCCGGGGCATGAGGGTGACTCGAAATCGTGAAGTAACGGAGGGGGTTATGGACTGCCCGGATAATGGTCGATCGCTTCGGCAGGAGACAGGTTATTTTACTTGGGACATTCTCGACAATCTCGTGTGCATCGACGAAGTCTGCGCTGACATATTCGAGTTTTCTCCCGCAGCCGGTGCTTCCGGTTTACCCATCGAGGCATTTCTCAACAAAATTCATCCGCCAGAACGTGAACGAATAGCGAAGGCTATACACGATCATCTGGTCGATGGGGGCATGTACGACGAGGAGTATCCGTTGGCTCTATCGAGCGGAAACAGACGTTGGGTGCGTGTGGTGGGTAGAATGCTGCTCGACGATGATGGGCTACCTTTTCGCGGCATGGGAACGATGGTCGATGTCACCTTTGAAAGGTTGCTGGGCGTCGGTAATGCTGAAAAGGCCACCCGTCAGTAAGTACCGCAGCATACTGCCCGCAAACTTGCGGGCAGCGGTGCATCGTCTATCAGATTACCAGCCTTGGCGACCGTACCAGGTATCGACGTCGCGTTTCACATGGTCTTTCTCGATGCCGTAGCGTTCCTGGATTTTACCTTCCAACTGGTCACGTTTTCCATCAATCTGGTCAAGATCGTCGTCTGTGAGTTTACCCCACTGCTCCTTGATCTTTCCTTTGACCTGCTTCCAATTTCCTTCGACGCGGTTCCAGTCCATCTCTTATCTCCTTGTTTCCTCACGAAGGATAACGGTGGGATAGAGCTGTGGTTCCCACAATTTAGTCATTGATAAATCGTTAAAATCTGATTCGACTTATGATTCGTTCAGGTGTAAAAAGTAAATGTCCATAAAAATAGAGTATTGATACTTGGCATTGTCTCGGGAGGATAAGCCTTGTCGTATGCGGCTTTTCAACGTGTAGGCGCTCAATTGTCGCCTCAGCAGGTCACAGATCTTCAGACAATATTCGATGGCGTTTGTTTCGAATGCTTGGAAGACCGTAGCAGCGGTGTTGCGAATGAATGCGCGGCAGTTCTGATAAGAAGTGCGCAGCGCGGCATTCTAGACCACGATATGCTTCGCGATATCGGGCGTGCAGTTCTCAGGCGTCACTGATTGTCGAAGGCTATAAACGGTTCAGAGCGCCCGGCTTACCGGGCGCTTTTCGTTTGTCAGCTCTTTTCCTGAATATGGGCTTCCAGAAACCATAGGGACTTGTCGAGATCACGAGAGGCTGCGGTAAAGATGTCTGCCGTGGTCGGATCGCCCGCGTCGTCCGCCTCGTCTATGGATTTGCGCACGAGGTTTGCGACATCGCCATAGCGCTCGATCAGTTCGGCCAGATGATCCTGGATTTTAAAGATATCGGTTGGGTACGCCTTGAGTTTGGTCGTCGTAGAGACGCTCTGGAGGCTTCCGAGTGCGGTGCCGCCGAGTTGTACGGCGCGTTCTGCAATCGTGTCGCTGTGCTTGTCGAGCTGGCCACGGAATTTGTCCAATAGCTCGTGGACGGCGATGAACTGTGGGCCTTTCAGGTTCCAGTGAGCCTGCTTGGTGACGAGTGCAAGATCGACGGTAGAGGCCAATGCCTCATTCAAAAGACCGATGACCGTCGCTTTGGTATTGGAGGGTAAATCATTTAGGGTCTTATGCGTTTTCATTTTTCTCTCCTGAACTCGCGGAGGGTGCCGCTTTTTGATCGTTCCGGAGAGCAACGGGCTTCAAGCCCCAGTCGTTCCATGCGGTTGAAGACGCTGGATAAAAAACTTACCAGTTACGGTTCAGTTTTCCGGGAAGTCGCTGACAATCTCCCGATTGAGGAGTGTAAGCGAGCGATCCGGTTCTATGCGATAGGTCTCGAAGGCTAGGCGTCCGTCGGTCGTTCTGAAGTCATGGCTGAAGGTGCTGCCAACGGGTGATTTTGTGAGCTTCGTGCGCGGTTGCCCGCCATAGGTGATGCTGCCGGGAATGGGCTCTAACGACGCCGCGCCTGTGGCGCATGAGGCGAGAGCGGTAGCGACGAGGATGAGACTTAAGATACGCATCGTGTTTCTCTCTTGAATGTGTCGCCTGTTTTAAATCCAAACCCTACAGATTGAAAAGAGATGCATTCGATATGATTGAAATCTTCGTGTTTGCACATCCCACGCAGGATTTTTAGCGCATAAAAATGCCCCGCCTTCATTGAAAGCGGGGCATTCCAGCCTTGGGAGGCTTTGTTCCAGATTTAGTCTTCGTTTGCGGCCAGTTGCGTCAGCACCTGTCCACGTCCACGAATACGCATGATCAGCGGAACGATGAAGGCCGCAGCGGCAACGACGAAGAGGCCGACTGCAATAGGCGAGGTGAACAACACCGCAGGATCACCCTGACCGATGGAAAGGGCGCGGCGGAGCTGCTGCTCAGCAAGCGGTCCGAGGATGAGGCCGACGACCGCAGGCGCAATCGGGTAACCGAAGATGCGCATGATGTAGCCGAGGATACCGAACGCCAGCAGCATGCCGAGTTCGAAGGCGGATGGATTGGCGCCAATGGTGCCAAGCGTTGCGAACAGCAGAATGCCCGCATAAAGCCAAGGCTTCGGAATGGTCAGCAGCTTCACCCACAGGCCGATCAGCGGCAGGTTGAGAACCAGCAGCATCAGGTTGGCGATGAAGAGGCTGGCGATAAGACCCCAGACGAGCTGCGGATTGGTCGCAAACAGCAGCGGGCCGGGCTGGAGGCCGAACTGCTGGAAGCCAGCGAGCATGATGGCAGCCGTCGCGGTCGTCGGCAGGCCGAGCGTCAGCAGCGGCACGAGCGTTCCGGCAGCAGACGCGTTGTTGGCCGCTTCAGGACCGGCAACGCCTTCGATTGCGCCATGGCCGAATTCTTCAGGATGCTTGGACAGCTTCTTTTCCGTCGCATATGACAGGAAGGTGCCGATTTCCGCACCACCCGCAGGCATCGCGCCGATCGGGAAGCCGATGACGGTGCCGCGTAGCCATGCTTTCCACGAACGCGCCCAATCCTGCGCAGTCATCCAGACGGAGCCCTTGACGGCTTCGACCTTGTCAGGACCGCCCTGGCCCTGAGCGACGATGAACAGCGTTTCGCCGATGGCGAACATGGCAACCGCAAGCGTGGTGACTTCCACACCGTCGAGCAGATCGGGAATGCCGAAGCTCATGCGGGTCTGGCCCGTCAGCTGGTCGATGCCGACGATGGCAAGCGTGAAGCCGATGAACAGCGAGGTGAGGCCACGCAGCGCAGAATCGCCGAAAGCGGATGACACCGTAACGAAGGCCAGCACCATCAGCGCGAAATACTCACGCGGGCCGAAGACCAGCGCCAGCTTGACGATGTAGGGTGCAACGAAGGCGAGCGCGATGGTGGCAATAAGGCCAGCAACGAAGGAGCCGATGGCGGCTGTCGCAAGAGCAGGTCCACCGCGCCCGGCGCGGGCCATCTTGTTGCCCTCCAAAGCGGTCACAATGGATGCGCTCTCGCCCGGCGTGTTCAGGAGGATCGATGTGGTCGAGCCGCCATACATGCCGCCATAGTAAATACCGGCAAACATGATCAGCGAACCGGCAGGGTCCAGCCGGTAGGTCACGGGCAGCAGAAGTGCGACGGTCAATGCCGGGCCGATGCCGGGCAGCACGCCGACGGCGGTGCCGAGGGTTACGCCGATCAGGGCGTAGAGCAGGTTCATGGGTTGCGCTGCAACCTCAAGACCATGCAGGAGAAATTCAAAAGTGCTCATGGACAGATGTCCCCTGTCGGGCGAAGCTTGCGTCTGCAGGACAAGCAGTCATGCGCTTCGTGTCTTTGTTTGTTTATTTATTCATACGTCTAGGTGACGGTTCGTCAGATGAACAGTTGCTCGATAGGTCCGGCTGGCAGGGAGAGCTGCAACAGGCGGGCAAAGATGAACCACACGACGAAGCTGATCGCGATGCCGATCGGGATCGAATACCAGAGCTTCTTTTTGCCGAAAGCGCGTGCCGTGAAGGCAAACAGCAGACCGGTGGCGATGGAGAAGCCAGCGACCTTCAGAAGCAACAGCTGTGCAGCAAGACCGGCGACCACCCAGACGACGGGGCCGACTTCCTGTTTGTCACGCTCTGGAAAATCTCCGCGCCAGGCTTCGAACGCCGTCCAGATGGCCAGTCCGATAAGACAGAAGCCGATGGCGTATGGCACGGTTGCGGGGCCGACCGGCGAATAACCGGTGACGCTTGCGAGGCGGGCGGAATCCCAGAAGATGACCGCCGCAATGGCGACCAGCGCCACTGCGATCAGCATCGCCGCCCAATCAGGGCGGCGCTTTGGAGTTTGGGAGGGGTTGATACCCTGGCTCATTTTACAAGTCCGATGTCTTTAAGAATGGTCTCGGTGGAAGCCGTGTCCTTGGCAAGCTGCTCCTTGAAGGCATCGCCAGCAAGATAGGTGTCCATCCAGCCCTTGGTCTTCAGTGTTTCCTGCCACTTGGCGGACTTTACCAACTTTTCGACGTCGGCGCTTACGGCCTTGGTCTGCTCATCGGTCAGGCCGGGAGGAGCGGCGACCATGCGCCAGTTCTGAACGACCACGTCGAGGCCGCTTTCCTTCAGCGTTGGTGCATCGATGCCGTCCAGCTTCTGTTCGCTGGAGATGGCGAGAAGACGCAGCGTTCCAGCCTTGATCTGGCTTTCGAATTCGCCGTAGCTGGAAATGCCTGCCGTGACCTGTGCGCCGAGGATGGAAGCCAGAGCTTCGCCGCCGCCGGAATAGGCGATGTAGTTGATCTTGGTTGGATCGACGCCAGCAGCCTTGGCAATCAGGCCAGCCGTGATGTGGTCAGTGCCGCCAGCCGAACCGCCGCCCCAGGAAACGCTGCCCGGATCTTTCTTGAGCTGCGCAATGAGGTCGTTGATATTCTGGATTTCAGAGGAAGCCGGAACGACGATGACTTCGTATTCGCCGGTCAGACGTGCAATCGGAGTGACTTCCTTGAGGGTGACCGGTGCCTTGTTAGTGAGGATTGCGCCGACCATGACGTAGCCGCCGACGATCAGGGCGTTCGGGTTGCCCTTCTGCTGGCTTGCGAACTGTGCGAGGCCGATGGTGCCGCCAGCGCCCGGAACGTTCTGAACCTGAACGCTCTTGGAAATGCCTTCTTCTTGCAGCACCGTCTGCATGGAGCGCGCCGTCTGGTCCCAGCCGCCGCCCGGATTTGCCGGAGCGATGATGGTGTAGTCAGCTGCTGCTGCGGGAAGAGCGATGGCGCCTGCGAGAAGCGAAGCGAGGAAAAAATGCTTCAAAGTGAAACCCTCCTTGATTGCCGTTTTCGGCATCGTTGTGATTATGACCACGAGAGGGGTGCATCGACGAGCTAGGGCGCTTTACGCGCTGCCTGAAACGATCGGTCCGATGAGACTGTCCTCCCGCCTCTCCATCTTCCGCCTCCACGGGATGAAGAAGAATTGCAGAGCACCACAGAAAGCTGTCATCTAACTGACGTTAATCAGTTCTCCGCGTGTTTACTGTCCATTAATTTTTGGATTTCGTCTACTGTGAACGCAACGCTTCGTTCCAGCGCTCGATGATGCGGGCGCGCTTGACCTGATCGAGATAGACCATAAGACCCGGACTGACGGGGACGGGGCGTAATTGTGCTCCGTGGATCGCCTGCATTGTGTTGGCGGTATTCTCCCCCGCCACATCGGGGCTGACGGCAGGGATTTGCAGTTGCCGGGCCATGATCGTCTGGCCTTCCTTCGACATGAAGAATTCCAGATAGCGTCGTCCAAGGTCAGGATTTTCCGCCGCCTGCGGCACGAGCCCGATGCGTGACATGACGACCGTATAATCATTCGGTAGCATGATGCCGACATCGGGGTGGCGCGAAGCCCAATCGGCGGCATATGAGCCGAGGATGTTGTAACCCAGCACGAAGCGACCGTCCGAGATGCGTTCGAGAATGGCCGAGCTGGTGGAGTACACCTTCACACCTGCCGAACCCATCGCCTTGATAACGTTCCAGATATCGCCGAACTGTTCCTGATCCCGCGACATGAACAGGAAGCCGACACCGGAGCGCTCGATGTCGTAGGTGGCGATCCGTCCGTGAATATCCCTGGAATGGCGCTGGAGATAGTCGACCAGTTCTGCACGGCTGGCCGGTGGCTTTTCGTCTTTGAAGCTCGGTTTATGGTAGACAAAGACGGCGGGCTCGAACGTCAATGCGTAAGCCGTGTTGCGCCAGTTCGCCCAGGCTGGCCAGCGCGCGCTCATGGGTAAATCCGAACGTTGCGCATAGCCGTCATTGCTGAGCTTGACCTGAAGGTCCATGGCGGAAGAGAAGGCGAAATCGGCAGTTTTTTCGCCAGCATCCGTTTCGCGCACGATTCGGTCGTAGATTTCACCCGTCAGCATGTCCTCGTAGGACACGGCAACATCCGGGTTAGCTTTCTGGAAACCCTCGATCATCGGTGTCGCCAGCGGCTCATCCAGCGAAGAATAGACGATGAGGGTCTGCGCATCCTTCTTGCCGGATATGGCCGGGAAAAACATCTGCTGCGCCATCGGGTGAGACGGTGAAGCAGCAAGGATCAGACAGAGATAGACAAGAATACGCATGGAAAAGATCATGCCGCACCGGCTTGCCATTCACAAGCGGGGACGGCTTGGGTAAATTCCCTCGATAACGGGGATTTTATCTTTGCGAATTCTGCTGGTGGAAGACAATCAGGTTCTGTCGGAAGGACTGTCTGCGCTTCTGCGCGGTAGTGGCTATGCCGTGGATGTCGTCTCCGATGGCGCTTCCGCCGATGCCGCGATTGCGGCGGAGAATTTCGATCTGGTGATCCTCGATCTCAATCTTCCCGAAATGGATGGCATAGAGGTGCTTCGCTCCATGCGCTCGCGGCAGGACAAGGCGGCAGTGCTGATCCTGACTGCGCGGGGAACGCCGGAGGAACGGGTGAAAGGCCTCGATCTCGGTGCCGATGATTACATGATCAAGCCGTTCGATATCGCCGAGTTCGAGGCGCGTGTGCGTGTCCTGTTGCGACGCAATGCCGGTCTGCGCTCCTCTTCGCTGAGCTTTGGCAAGGTGACGTTGGACCTGACCTCGCGCACTTTCTCGGCAGAGGGCCATCCTCTGGATATACCGGCAAGGGAACTGGCGCTCTTGGAAGTGCTTTTCATGCGCGCGGGTAAGGTGGTTGCGAAAGAGGCCATCGTGCAGTCGCTGACCGGCTTTGACGATGAGCTTTCCGGAAATGCCATCGAGCAATATGTCAGCCGCCTGCGTAAGCGTCTCGGTCCGCACGGGCTGACGGTGAAGACGGCGCGGGGCATCGGCTATTATTTGGAAAAGATGACAGAGGCCGTGGAATGAAGCAGGCCGCCTATTCGCTTCGGCGTCGCCTGCTGGCATGGCTTCTGGTGTCCACCGTCCTCATCGGCGGGGTCGCGCTGATCGATACATATCGTGAGGCGGTGAATACCGCCAACATCGTTTCGGATCGCGTACTCTCCGGTTCCGCACTGGCCATTGCCGAGCGTGTGGTCGTCTCTGAAAACGATACGCTTGAGGTCGATATTCCCTATGTCGCGCTGGAAATGCTGACCTCTGCCGCGCAAGACCGGGTGTTTTATCGTGTCGACGGCCCAAACGGACAGTTCCTCACCGGCTATCAAAATCTCCCTTCCGTCAGCAGGTTGACGGGTGAGGGGCCGCGCTACGAAGATGCGGTGTTTCGCGGGGAGCCGATCCGTGTTGCGGCAATCCAGCGCTTTGCATCGACCGGCATCAATTCCGTTCCATTCACGGTAACCGTGGCGGAAACGACGATTGCGCGTAGCCAGCTTGCCCAGGCGATCATTCTTCGCTCTGCGCTCCGTCTCCTTCTCATGATCGCGGGTGCCGCGATCATCGTCTGGATCGCAGTGACGATCTCGCTGCGGCCGCTTTACAGGCTGAGTGAGGCAATAGGCGAGCGCAGCCCGAACGATCTGCATCCCATCGAGCAGACCGTCCCTGTGGAAGTGGAAAGCCTTGTCGAGACGGTCAATTCCTTCATGGTCCGGCTCCAGTCGGCTCTGGATGCGTTGCGGCACTTTACCGGCAATGCCAGCCATCAGTTGCGGACGCCGCTTGCGATTATTCGAACGCAACTGGCTCTCGCCGGTCGGGCGCGGACTCTGGAAGAGGCGCAGGCGGCGGCGCGGAAGGGGGATGCCTCGGTCGCTCACGCGGAGCATATTCTGGCGCAGCTCTTGCGCATGGCCAATATCGATGCGGCGGGGTCTGGCGAAAAGCAGAATCTCGTCGACGTCGATCTATCGTCGCTCGCCCAATCGGTGACCGCCGAATTTGTGCCGAGTGCTGCCGAGGCGGATATCGATCTAGGCTTTGAGGAAATCGACCCTGTGACGGTGGCTGCCGAGCCGCTGCTGCTGCGCGAGTTGCTGGGAAACCTCATCAGCAACGCTATTGCCTATGCCGGGCGGGGTTGCGAAATCACCGTGCGCGTTAGGAGCCTGAACGGCTCGCCCTGTCTGGAAGTCGAAGACAACGGTCCCGGCATTCCACCGGAAAATCGTTCGGTCGTTCGCCAGCGCTTTGCGCGGGGAGATGGAAATGTCTCACCCGGCGCGGGGCTTGGTCTCGCAATTGTCGAGGAAATCGCCGCCCTGTTTAAAGCACAATTGTTGATGGAGGACGGAGAAGGCGGACGCGGGCTAAAGGCGACGATCCGCTTTCCCTGAGCGGCGCAATAGCGCCGCTCCCGATACGCAAAAAACTATTCGTTCATCTTGTCGATCAACTGCATCATGATGTCCGCACAGGCCTTCATTGGCTCTTCGTCAGCGCATTTGATGTCGATCTTGGTTTCACCCTGTTCAAGGCGGAAGTGAGCGCCCTTTGACGGTGGAGGAGGTGGTGGTCTATGACCGCGCGGACCCCAATCCCGCATTCCTGCTTCCCTTGGTCCGCCAGGACCGGGCGGTGGCGGCGGAGGAGGAGCGTCCGGCATCGCTGCGCCATCAGCAGGAGCGGGCGGCGGCGGAGGGGGTGGTGGCTGTTGCGCGAACGCAGTTCCTGCCGCGATGAGTACCGCAGCACCTGTCATAATCAGCTTTTTCATGAGGGAAGCCTCTTGAGTTTGACGACGCAGTGCAAACGGCGCCGGAACCGGCAAGTTGCCACCTATCAAAAATAATCTTTGATTTGTCGGGCCAAGCGCTCTGGTGATCAGCCCATGCGCTCGGAGGCATAACTACCCGGGCTTGGGGGGAAGACGACGGTGCGGTTGCCGTTGATGAAGGTGCGGTGGTGGATGTGGGCGTGAATGGCGCGGGCCAGTACCTGGCTTTCCACATCGCGGCCCAGCGACACATAGTCCTCGGCGGACTGCGCGTGTGTGACGCGGACCGTGTCCTGTTCGATGATCGGGCCTTCGTCCAGATCGGCAGTGACGTAGTGGGCTGTTGCGCCGATGAGCTTTACGCCACGCTCATAGGCCTGCTTGTAGGGGTTCGCACCTTTGAAGCTCGGCAGGAAGGAGTGATGGATGTTGATGATACGACCAGACATCTTGCGGCACATATCGTCAGACAGAACCTGCATGTAACGTGCCAGTACGACAAGTTCGGTGCCAGTGCTATCGATCAGATCCAGCAACTGTGCTTCTGCCTTCTGCTTGTTTTCCTTCGTCACCTTGATGTGGTGGAAGGGAATGTCGTGGTTGACGACGACCTTCTGGTAATCGAAATGGTTGGACACGACGCCGACGATGTCGATGGGCAATGCGCCGATCTTCCAGCGGTAGAGCAGGTCGTTGAGGCAGTGGCCGAAACGGGAGACCATCAGCAGCGTCTTGGTGCGCTCGCCATCGTTGAAGATGTCGGCCTCCATCTTGAAGCATTCTGCGACGGGATTGAAGCCTTCCTTGATTTCTGCAAGCGATACGCCTTCTTCCGAGATGAAGGAGACACGCATGAAGAACTTGCCGGTTTCCAGATCGTCGAACTGAGACGAATCGACGATATTGCAACCCTTCTCGGCCAGATAGCCTGATATGGCGGCAACGATGCCGCGCGTCGATTTACAGGCTACGGTCAATACATAGGTCGTCATTGGTCTTCCTCGCGGTGCTTCTGGCTCACGGTGTTTCAAAAGGCCTATAGCGCAGGCGTTCACACACGCAAAGCCTCCTCAACAGGCAATATTTATGTTCCCGATCAATGTGTTGAATTCATAAAATATTGGGCCGTGCGCGTGACATGCCGGAAGCGACATTCGCTGTTCAAAGCGAGAGACATCAGCGCAGCGAAAAGCCGCTGCGGGCGAAAGGCGCGCAACGGCTTATACGGGCGACAGGCTTCAGGCGATGAAGCTGTCGCGCAGTGCTTCGAACTTCGCCAGCTGATCGGCCAGAAGTTCCTTGTTTTCGTCGCGGCGAACGAAGAGCTTGAACATGGCGTAACCAGCCGCATTCATGAACCAAACCGAAAGAGACCGGCGACCGTGAAAACCGCGATCGACGAACACGATAGAGGTGCAGTTGTCTTTCTTTATGTGACCGCCGATGGGGCTATCGCCATGGATGTTGAACCAGCCGTGACCTTCCGTTCCGTCCGGCAGGTGGCCGGGAACCTCGAAGACGATATCCGGCGTCTGGACGATCATAAGAACCTCGCCCCAGCCACGAAGCTCGTTCCAGATATCATTGAATTTCTCAGGCGGCGCAGAAACGGCTGCACCCTGCGGCAGCAGCGCCAGAATTTCCGCAGATGTCACCTCGGCCTTGGCGGCGATGGCTTCAACGACGCCATCCGGCTTTTCCGCCAACGCGGCTTCTGCGCGGGCGCGGCGGTCGTCTGTCTTTTCAGCTAGCTGTGTCATCGTGGTTCTTTACGCGGCAACCGGACGGTCTTCACCGTTCTGGTCTTCATGGATGATGACGTCGAAACCTTCGAAATGCGGGCCAGAGAGGTATTCGACCTTGCCGCGGTTGTTGCCGGCATTGGCATGGGCGGCGCGGAACTGCTCGGACCTGGTCCAGGCGGTGAAGTCTTCCTTGGTGGCCCAGACGGTGTGGGAAGCATAAAGCGTGTGGTCTTCCGCCTTCGCGCCCTTCAGCATGTGAAATTCCAGGTAGCCGGGCATTTCGCTCAGGTGGCGCTTACGCTCGCGCCAGATGGTTTCAAAGGCTTCCTCAAACCCCGGAACAACGCGAAAACGGTTCATTGCGATAAACATTACTCATCTCCTTTAACTTGTATGTTGCAGTCAGGATATTGAGCGCACGCTAAATTGAAAAGAGGGAAAAGCGAAAGATAACAATTATACTCCACTTATCGATTGTGCGGCCTATAAAGATGTGCAAATAACTCAAGTTATATGCACGCGTCGAAGCCCGGCGCGGCTTTAATTTCTAAGGTTGCACTCCATGTCGATGTCATTCCGCTCTTTTGCTTTCGGCGCTCTCCTTCCGGTCGCGCTGGCGCTGTCTCCAGTCTCGGTCCTCGCGTCCGACAAGGGCAACCCGCAAGCAAAACGGATCGTTGCGCTGGGCGGAACGGTGACGGAAATTCTCTATGCGCTTGGCGCAGGCGACCGCATCGTTGCGCGTGACTCGACCAGCAGCTTTCCCGCTGAAGCACTGTCCAAGCCGGATGTCGGCTATATGCGCGCGCTGTCTTCCGAAGGCATCCTGTCGCAGAAGCCCGACCTCATTCTTTCCGAAGACGGCGCGGGCCCTGCGGATGTGATCGGAATACTCAAGGCAAGCGAAGTGCCGATGGTAACGGTGGATACGCCCCCGCAAGGTAGCGCCATTGCCAAGAAAATCACCGATGTCGGTGCTGCCGTCGGGCTTGAAGACAACGCGCAGGCGCTTGCAGTGCAGGTCGATGCCGATCTCGAAAAGCTCGCGCAGGACGTTGCCGCCGTCGGTGAGAAGAAGAAGCGCGTGCTGTTCGTGCTCTCCATGGCCGGGGGCCGCATCATGGCGGCTGGCAAGGATACGGAAGCAGCAGCGATCATCGAGATGGCAGGTGGAATCAACGCTGCCGCTGAAATTACCGGCTATAAGCCTTTGACCGATGAGGCTGTCATTGCAGCGGCGCCGGACGTCATTCTCACCATGGAGAGGGGCGGTCACGCGACCGGCTCGGCTGAGGTCTTTGCGTTTCCTGCGTTTCAGTCGACGCCGGCTGCGGCGTCGAAGTCGCTGATCAGCATGGACGGCCTGTATCTGATCGGCTTCGGCCCGCGCACGCCCGCTGCCGGACGTGAACTTGCCGCAAGGCTCTACCCGGAGACCATCAAGCCGTGAAAGCCATGTCGATGAGCGCCGTGACAATCCACGTGCCGGGAGACCGCTCGCGCAAGGGCGTCATAACGCTCATCGCGCTCTGCTTCATTCTCCTTCTCGCCTGTCTGGTGTCGCTGGGAAGCGGGCCGACAGGCGTGGGTCTGTCGGAACTCTGGCTCTACTTCACCGGCCATTCGGACGTCATGGAAACACGTGACCGCGTGATTCTGGAAGCCGTTCGCTTGCCGCGTACCGGGCTTGGGCTGATGATCGGGGCAGGGCTTGCCGTTGCAGGTGCGATGATGCAGGGGCTTTTCCGCAACCCGCTGGCCGATCCCGGCATTGTCGGCGTAACGTCCGGCGCGGCACTTTTTGCCGTGGCGGCACTTGCCTTGGGCAACGGCATCCTCGCGCCGCTATCCCTGTTTTTCGGAGTTCAATTCCTGCCGCTGATGGCTTTTGCGGGCGGGCTCATCAATACGTTTCTTCTCTATCTGATCGCGACCAGAAACGGCGCCACCTCCACGACTGTCCTTATCCTTGCGGGCATCGCCGTTGGGGCGCTGAGTGCCGCTCTTATGGGCCTGATGATTTTCATGGCGGATGACCGGGCCTTGCGCGACATCACCTTCTGGAGCCTTGGCTCGCTGGGCGGCGCAACGCCCACGAAGATGCTTAGCACGCTGCCTTTCATCCTTGCCATTCTCGTCAGCATTCCTTTCGTATCGAAGGGACTGGATGCGTTGATCCTCGGCGATGCGGCGGCGTTTCACATGGGCATTCCTGTGCAACGCCTGAAGCGCATCATCATTCTGGTGGTTGCTGCCGCATGTGGTGCGAGCGTCGCTGCTGCGGGTTCGATAGGTTTCATCGGCATCGTCGTGCCGCATCTGTTGCGTTTGGTGATCGGCTCGTCCCACCGCTTCCTTCTTCCTGCTTCTGCCATCGGTGGAGCGGCACTTCTGCTGCTTGCGGACAGTTTCGCCCGCACCGTCGCCGCACCTGCGGAACTGCCGATCGGTGTCGTGACCGCTCTCATCGGCGCTCCGGTGTTCCTGTGTCTGTTGCTTGGCAAGGGGAACGGTCTGGGCTTGAGGAATGCCGCATGATTTGCGCCAGCAATATTGCGGTGGTTCGCTCAGGTCGTCATCTGCTGGACGATGTTTCGATCACGCTCCAGCCTGGAACCTTCAGTGTCATCATCGGCCCAAACGGTGCCGGTAAGTCGACACTGATGAAGGTACTGTCCGGTGAGATGAAAGCCGATACGGGTTCGGTTTCCTATGGCAACGTCGAACTTTCCCTGTTCAAACCTCTCCAACTGGCGCGGGTTCGCGCGGTCCTGCCGCAAAGCACAGTGCTGGCTTTCCCGTTCACGGCGCTTGAAATCGTGCGGATGGGAGCGGTGGCGCAGGGTTCCCGCGTACCGGAGGAGCAGGCAAGGCGCGCTCTGGCAAAAGTGGGCTTGGGTGGCTTCGAGGCGCGCGCATACAACATGCTTTCGGGAGGAGAGCAGCAGCGTGTGCAATTTGCGCGCACTTTGGCGCAGGTTCCGTATCCCGTCGAGAATGGCGAAAGCCGGGCTCTGCTGCTGGACGAACCGACGTCGAGCCTCGATCTCGGACACCAGATTTCCGTTCTGGAGACGGCACGGGATTTCGCTGCGGCTGGCGGCACGGTGCTTGCCATCCTGCACGATCTCAATCTGGCGGCGGAATTTGCCGATCAACTTATTGTCATGCATCGCGGCCAGATCACAGCCTGCGGGCCTGCGCTTGAAACCATCAACGATGAGACGATTGCGAGAGTCTACGGTATTGGTGGCACTGTGGGGCGTTTGCCGGCCAACCATATCGCTTACGTGCTGCCGCAATCCCGGCATCGGTAGGCAGGTTCTGGATCAGGCTTTCGGTTCTGGACGCGTTGAAACGAAGAGGGCGGCGCCCAGCATGACGGCTGCGACGATTGTCGCGCTTGTTGTCGATGGTTCGGTGCCAAACCAGAAAATCGCGTAACTTATTGTCATCAAAGACACCGCAGCGATTTTGGCGCGTCGAGGGATCGCGCCGTGGTCGCGCCAGTTTCGCAATGAAGGTCCGAATTTCGGGTGCGAGAGAAGCCATGCTTCAAGCTTCGGTGAGGACTTCGAAAAGCACCAGAGCGCAATCAGCAGAAAAGGCGTTGTCGGCAAGACAGGCAGAAAAGCCCCGACGATGCCGGTGGCGACCATGAGCCAGCCAATGCAGAGATAGAAGACGCGCATGTCTTGCCGGTATCATGAGTTTGCTGCTCAGGATAGGGGCAAGCGTGAAGCGTTGACCCTGTGAACCGAATGGAGAGTATGACGCGAAAATCGCCAAGGGGTTGAAACCCGAACGTTCTACCTTTATCTGCCTGCCCCGAAGCCCGGCAGAACCGCGCTGCGACAGGAATAAAGGGAAATCACCATGGCCAAATTGATTCACTCGATGGTCCGGGTGCTGGACGAGAAGCGTTCGGTGGAATTCTACAGACAGGCTTTCGGACTTGAGATCGCGGAGCGCGCCGAGTTCGAAAACTTCACGCTGATTTACATGAGCAACGCCGAAGGCGATTTCGAGCTTGAATTGACCGTCAACAAGGGTCGCGAAGTTCCTTACGCGCTTGGAGATGGCTACGGCCATCTCGCCGTCAGCGTCGAGAATGTCGATGCCGAGCATGAGCGTCTGTCGGGGCTTGGCCTTTCGGTTGGCAAGATCATCGAGGCGGACTACAAGGGTGCTCCGTTCGCGAAATATTTCTTCATCTGCGATCCGGATGGCTACAAGATCGAAGTGCTTCAGCGCGGCAATCGTTTCAGTTAAGCGGGCCGCCCAACCTGGAAGGCTCCCATGACAGAGGCAGGCGTCAAACTCGAAGACAGCTGGAAACACGCTTTATCCGCCGAGTTCGACAGCCCCTACATGAAGAAGCTGAAAGATTTTCTGCTTGCCGAGAAAACTGCGGGCAAGCAGATTTTCCCAAAGGGCAGCGAATATTTTCGCGCTCTCGATCTGACCCCGCTCGATGAAGTCAAGGTCGTCATTCTGGGGCAAGACCCCTATCACGGCCTTGGGCAAGCGCACGGCCTCTGCTTTTCTGTAAGACCCGGCATCCGCATCCCGCCGTCGCTCGTCAATATCTACAAGGAATTGCAGAGCGATCTCGGCGTCCATCCTGTCAAACACGGTTTTCTTGAAAGCTGGGCGAAACAGGGCGTTTTGTTGCTCAACAGCGTCCTGACCGTGGAGGAATCCCGGGCCGCCTCGCATCAGGGGCAGGGTTGGGAAAAATTCACCGACTCGGTCATCCGCGCTGTGAACGAGGAATGCGAGCATGTCGTCTTTTTGCTTTGGGGTTCATACGCGCAAAAGAAGGCTGCTTTCGTCGATCAGAACAAGCATCTCGTGCTGAAATCGGTGCACCCTTCCCCGCTTTCCGCCCATAACGGCTTTTTCGGTAATCATCATTTTTCGAAAGCGAATGCATTCCTCGTTTCGCATGGCAGAGAGCCGATAGACTGGCAATTGCCAGACGAAGTTTAAGCGTTGCAGGCCATAAATCGGCTTTGCGTTTTCGCAAATGCTGATCTAAAAGATAACCGGACTAAAATACGAAGGATTTATGCCGGTGTCTCTTCTGTCTGCCCAGACCTCTGTCGCTTTGCCCGATCCGCACGCCATTCTCGATGCTTTTCACGAGCATTTTGCCGAGCATATGGACATGACCCGCAGCGGCTCCTCCGTTCATTTTCAGGCTGATTATGGTAACGGCACGCTCAGCGCCGACGAAGGCCGGTTCGCTGCCAGCATCAACTGCATTTCTGAAAACATTCTGATGTCCGTCAAGGCGATGGTGGCAGAACATATCATCGAGTTTTCAGGCGAAACAAAGCTCGATTTCCTTTGGGAAGGCCACGGTGCCGATATGCGCGAGCTGCCCAACCTGTTCACAGGTCGGGTCGTCCGCGCCTTCAATCTGACGCCGCGTATGCGCCGCGTGGTGATCTCCATAGAAAAGGGCATCGAGCGCCTGATGACGGGTGGCCTGCATGTGCGCATTCTCATCGTACCCGATCAGGCGCGCGCGCCGGTGTGGCCACATCTTTCAAAGAATGGCGCGATCATCTGGCCCGAAGGCAAGGATGCCCTGACACGGCGGGTCTACACGATCCGCTCCGGCAACATCCCCCGCGGTGAAATCGAGATCGATTTCGTCATGCATGAGGGTGACAATATGCCCGGAGCCCATTTCGGCGCGACCGCGAAAGCAGGTGATATCGTCGGCATCGTCGGGCCGGGTGGCGTGCTGGCGGACGCGGAAAGCTATGTTTTCGCAGGCGATGAAACAGCGCTTCCCGTGATGCTACGCATGACCAAGGAGCTTCCAGCAGGCAAGATGCTGACGGTTTATGCGGAAATCGACAATGATGCAGAACGGCAGGAGATCGAATCCAGAGCCGACGTACAGTGGCACTGGCTATACCGCCAAGGCGCACATGCGGGGGCCGCTGGATTGATCGAGAACGCGTTGCGCCAGCACATCTGGCCGTCGCATGAAGGTCTGCATGTTTTCGTCGGCTGCGAAAAGACCGAGGCGCGCGCGGTGAAGAAGATGCTGGCCGATGATGTAAAGCTGCCCAAGACCTGCGTTCATTCCGCTGGCTACTGGGTTAAAGGTGCAAACGACGATCACTGATCACCGTTTCAAAATTCAGAACGATCCGTTCTGATCGTTCAGTCTATGCCTATCGGCTGATCTACCCCATGTTGAGCCCACGAAACACGGAGCGCATTCCTTCGAATGCCTCGTGAGCAAATGGGGTTTATCATGTTGAACCAGATCAAGGGTTTGCACCACGTCACGTCCATGGCAGCGAGCGCCAGCGGTAACAATCATTTCTTCACGGATACGCTCGGCCTGCGCCGGGTGAAAAAGACCGTCAACTTCGACGCGCCGGATGTCTACCATCTTTATTACGGCGATGAGGTCGGCACGCCCGGCTCAGTCATGACCTACTTCCCGTTTCCGCATATTGCACGCGGTCGTCCCGGTACGGGCGAGGTCGGAACGACACTGTTTTCCGTTCCTGAAGGCTCGCTTGGTTACTGGCAGGAACGGCTTGCCAAAGCGAATGTCGAAGGTTTGAAAACCGATGATGCTTTCGGCAACAAGCGACTGCACTTTGCAGGACCGGATGGCGATGGTTTTGCGCTTGTCGAAGTCAAAGACGACGGACGCCCTCAATGGGTCGGCAACGGCGTCGGGCAGGATCAGGCCATTCACGGCTTTCAGGGTGCCTCGTTAAGATTGCGCGATGAGGGTGCAACGGCAGAGCTTTTGAAGTTCATGGGTTATCAGGAGATCGACCGACAGGACGGTGTCGTGAGGCTGGGTATTCCCGGCGGCAATGGCGCGGATGTCATCGATATCGAAACCATGCCGAATATCTCCGGTGCGCGCCTCGGCGCTGGTTCCGTGCATCACATCGCCTTTGCTGTCGACAACCGTGAAAAGCAGTTGGAAGTGCGTAAAGCGCTGATGGACACTGGATATCAGGTTACGCCTGTCATCGACCGCGATTACTTCTGGGCGATATATTTCCGCACTCCGGGCGGTGTCCTGTTCGAAGTCGCCACCAACGAACCTGGCTTCGACCGGGACGAGGATACGGCGCATCTCGGCGAGGCCTTGAAGCTGCCGGAACAGCACGCGCATCTGCGTCCGTTCCTCGAACAGCATCTTGAGCCGCTGGACGGCGCAGCGAAGTCTTAAAGCATATTACGGAGGCGTCTGGCGATGCGTATCGCCAGCGTCTTCCAGGGAGATTTTTTATGAGCAAGGATAATTACGTACACAAGGTACGCGAGGGTGCGCCCGGTCAGCCGATCTTTTTCGTTTTCCACGGGACGGGCGGCGATGAGAACCAGTTCTTCGATTTCGGCTCTCGCCTTTTACCAAATGCGACGGTGATTTCACCGCGCGGCGATGTGTCCGAATTCGGCGCGGCACGGTTTTTCCGCCGCAAGGCCGAGGGCGTTTATGATCTCGATGATCTGGGACGCGCCACGAAGCATATGGCGGACTTCGTAGCGGCCAATCGCGATTATTACGAGGCTGGGCTCGTGGTCGGTCTCGGCTTCTCGAACGGCGCAAACATTCTCGCCAACGTCATGATCGAGTTCCCCGATCTCTTCGATGCGGCGGTTGTCATGCATCCGCTTATTCCCTTCGAGCCGAAGGCGGCACCTGCGCCAGCCTCGCGCCGGATATTGATGACCGCGGGCGAGCGTGATCCGATTTCACCGGTGCCGTTGACCAATGCTCTTGCGGAATACTTCAAGGCGCAAGGTGGGGAAGTACAGCTAGAGTGGCATCCCGGTGGCCATGAGATAAGGTCGAATGAGATCGAGGCCGCAAGGGCGTTTTTGACGCCGTATATGTGAGTGAGGTCGAACCCCTCACCAAGAAAATCTAGGACTTAGCTATCGCTAAGATCGAGATTTTCTATCCTCTCCCATAGGGGGGAGAGGACAGGCGCGGCACCCTCATCCCCTTAAAATCAACGCTGGAAAATATGCTGAGGCGGTGCGGCTGGTTTTACCTCTACCCTTGTGGGAGAGGAAGAAAAATCATGATCTTAGCTTTGGCTAAGTCATAGATTTTTCAGGTGAGGGGTCGTTCTTCAGCGCTCGATCAATACCCACAATCCCGCAGCTGTGCCTCATAACGAATAGCCATATTGGCAGAGCGTCGTGCCGCTCTCTGGATAGCCGTATTGGTTTTCCAGTCGCCTCTCGCATAGCCGCCGTGGCCAGAATAGTAGGCCAGGTAGAGATTGTACGGGTCGTTCAGTGCGATGCCGTTCTGTTTGTTGCTGGTGGAGTGGTACCATCCCACGAAGTGGATGGCGTCGGTGAAGTCGGTACGGCTGGCGCTCCAGCGCCCGGTTTCACGCTGATAGCGCTCCCATGTGCCGTCGAGAGCCTGCGCGTAACCGTAAGCCGTGGATCTGCGTTTCCAGGGAATGAAGC
Source organism: Agrobacterium larrymoorei (assembly GCF_013322225.1). Lineage (GTDB taxonomy): Bacteria > Pseudomonadota > Alphaproteobacteria > Rhizobiales > Rhizobiaceae > Agrobacterium > Agrobacterium larrymoorei_A. The sequence goes on along the minus strand of NZ_JAAMFB010000017.1, from coordinate 124,288 downwards.
CGAGGAGCTTTGTGCGGGGCGGGCGGGCGTAGGGCTGGAAGCTCGATTCAGTGTAGATGGTCGCCATCATCACTGGAACCGGGACGCCGAATTCCCTCTGGGCTGCCTGAGCATCCTTGCGCCAGTTGTTGAACAGGCCGTCGCGTTGCTCGAAAATCGCGCAGGCATTGGTGATCTGCGAGGGGGCAGTCGCACATCCGGCCAGAACGAATAAAAGAAAAACAGCGACAAAAACGCTACGCATCGCAGAAACCTTTCGTTCCGCGAATTAGTAAATCGTAAATCTTAATGTCGGGTTTTGAGACAAGGTTAATTCAAAAGCGAGCTATTAACCCGATGTTAAAGGCGGCCCATTGCGGCGGCCATTTGATAGAGCGCAAGGCCGGAGGCGGTGCCGGCATTGAGGCTATCAAGCTGGGGAGACTGCGCGATGCGGGCTGCATGAAAACGGGAAAGTACGTCGGGCGGTAGACCATCGCCCTCCGTGCCGATGACCAGCGCCATGCGCGGCGAGGGCGGTATCTGGCGGATTTCTGTTTTTCCAGCAGGGGAAAGGCTCCAGATATCGAAGCCTTCCGAAGCCAGCGTTTCGAGCATCTCCAGCGCGCTGCCAGCGCGATGGTACGGGACGGACAGTACCGAGCCCACCGAAACACGCAGTGCTTTTCGATACAGAGGATCGCAGCAGGTCGCGTCGAGGAATATTGCATCTGCAAGAAAGGCGGCGGCGTTACGGAACATCGCGCCCATATTATCGTGGTTGGAAAGGCCGCATCCGGCGACAACCAGCGAGCTCGAGGGCAGGCGTCTTATCGTCTCGCGCATGTCGTTCGAGCCGACGCGCGCGCCAAGCGCCAGAATGCCGCGATGCAGATGGAAGCCGACGATGGTGTCCAGCACATTGGCTTCCGCCACATAGACTGGAACGTCTGGCGGAAACTCAGCGAGAATATCCGCGACACCGGCGAGACGGTTTTTGAGGATCAGGATGCATTCAGCCTTAAAGTCCTGGCCCCTCTGGTGAGCTGCAGCCAGCATACGCAGAACGACGGTGCCTTCGACGATGAATTTGCCATGCCTGCCGGTGAGATCTCGCTCGCGTATATCTCGAAACGGAGCAATCCGAGGATCGTCCGCGTCCGTTATCGCGATAGGTGTCAGACCACCGGGCAGCAATGGCAGATCATTTTGCATCGATAGTGACATCGGCGACGAAGCGGCCTGCCTGCACGTTGAAGACCAGCGCCTTGCGCGTGCCATTGGCGAGGCGACCGTAGAACAGCATGTCGCCGTTTGCGAAGGAAACATTATCGATGGTGAAGCCTTGCGGCAGGCTGGCCGTTGCCGCGACCGGTCCATCCGACGGCACTTGGCTCGTGCTGGTGGCGCTGGAGGTTGCGGTTCTGGACGGACCCATCGCCTTGTAGACAACGGCGCCGAAGACAGCCATAAGGCTGATAAACATCACGGAGCCAGACACGATCTGCAAACGGATCATCTTGCGGCGAACTTTTTCCATGGCCGGGTCTAACGGCTTGTCTTCCTGTTCGTCTTGCTCGATCTGCGTCATCGGGTTCCTTGGCATTGCTGATTGATCGGAAAAATAAGAATGAACGACCCCTTTAAACAAGGCGGAGACGCAAGGAAAGTCCTGATTGCTGGCGAGGATGCCGAAGGGCGTCTGGACGCATGGCTGGCTGCCGAAGTGGGCAGCGATCTTTCCCGCAGCCGCATCAAGGCGCTGATCGAGCAGGGTGCTGTTTTCGTCAATGGTCAGGCAGTGATCGAGCCGAAGAAAAAGGTGCGCGTCGGCGACAAAATCGAAATCACAATGCCGGAGCCGGAAGACCCAGAGCCCAAGGGTGAGGATATTCCGCTGGATGTAGAATACGAAGACGACGACCTGATCGTGCTCATCAAGCCAGCCGGTCTCGTCGTTCATCCGGGTGCCGGTAACTGGACGGGGACGCTGGTCAATGCGCTGATCCATCACTGCGGCGACAGTCTCTCAGGTATTGGCGGCGTGAAGCGCCCCGGCATCGTTCACCGTCTGGACAAGGAAACCAGCGGCGTGATGGTGGTGGCCAAGAACGATAACGCGCACCGGCATCTTGCCGCGCAGTTCGCAGATCATGGCCGTACGGGGCCTCTGGAGCGGGCCTATAAGGCGATCGTCTGGGGCCGCCCGAAGACGTTGCGGGGTACGATCGATGCGCCTTTGGGACGCGGAGCGGATCGCACAAAACGGGCAGTGAGGCATGAAGATGCCAGTGATTCACGCGAGGCCATTACCCATTACGATGTGGTCGAGCGCTATCATGAAAAGCCGGATGCGACCTGCCTTGCCTCCATGGTGGAGTGCCAGCTGGAAACCGGACGCACGCATCAAATCCGCGTTCACATGGCCCATATCGGCCATCCACTGATCGGTGATCCTGAATACGGTGCCGCTTTCCGCACGAAAGCGAACCTTCTTCCTGAGCCTGCAAAGACGGTCGTAAACCGTTTTCCGCGCCAGGCGCTGCACGCCTATCTTCTGGTATTCGAGCATCCGCGCACGGGCGAGGTGATGGAATTCGAGACGGATATGCCGGAAGATATGGATGCGCTTGCTGCTGCGCTGCGCGCCTGATCTGCCCAAATCACGCCATAACTGGAGAGCGCGAGGCCAATTCGCCTTGCGCTGCCTCGACACTTAGAGACTTTTTAAGTAACAGAATGTAGAAGAAAATTAGTTGATGCGGTTATTCTAAATAACTTGGTATTTTTGCTTGTCTCAATTTCGCTCCATTTAGACATACTTTTTGCATTGCAATAAAAACGTAAATCAACACTTCGAATATGGCTGCGTCAGGCCGTTATTCTTATGCTGCCATTAAAGAATGAAATAGCCGGGACGTCGCAATGAATGTGAGTGACCGTAAGTTCATCTTCCACGATCTGCAGAAAATCGATGGATATATCGATCCACCGGACGCGCTCGTCTTTGCTTCACTGCTTCAAGCGCAGCAGAAGCGAAGCCTGAAGGGTGGCGTTGCCGAGATAGGCGTGTTTTATGGCCGTTCGTACTTTCTGCTGCGCAAGGTCGTCGGCGAAGATGGTGCCGTGCTGGCCGTGGATCTCTTCGATCTGAACGACGATGATACCGTCACCCAGTACGAGCGTTTTCTGGAAAATGGTAAGCGTCTCAATTTGCGGGTGGATGAAGACCTTGTCATCAGAGGCGACAGTACGCGCCTCACCGCAGATGAGGTTCTGGAGAAAGTCGGCAAGGTGCGCTTCTTCAGCATCGATGGCGGGCACATGCTGCACCATGTTCTTGCGGATAGTGCGCTTGCCAAGGAGGTTCTCGCGGACCACGGCATTATCGTGTTCGACGACACGTTCAATCCGCAATGGCCGGAGGTAACGGTCGGTGTGGCAGATTTTCTGCGGGCGCAGGGCGATAGTTTCGCTGCCTTCTGCATGACGAAGTACAAGACCTATGTCTGCCGCCGGGACTATCACAGCTTCTACGAAAAGGTTGTGGCGCAGGCACCGGAACTGGTTCCGTTCGACCATCTCGATACCGAGTTTCTCGGCGCCAAGGTCACGCGGCTGCACAACCCGATGGGCAGGCGAATGATTCACGAGCTGATGATCCGCTCGGGCCTGACGAATTTTTCGGAACGAATTTACCGTTAATTGGTTTCTGGGATAACTCGACAGAGCGTAATTTTATAACAGATGTGTGAACACTGTGTTCGCTTGAAACACCGTGGATCAATACATATTTGTTAAATGGGAAAATGCGGGGTCGGTAATGACCCGCACCGACCGGCCTGCCTGAATGAAGGGGGCCGGAGTTACGCTAAAGATATAAGGGGGTGCTCAATGGCCCGCAACAGTTTGCCTAGTATTACCGCCGGTGAAGGCGGTCTAAATCGATATCTTGACGAAATCCGTAAGTTTCCAATGCTGGAGCCGCAACAGGAATATATGTTGGGCAAGCGCTATGCTGAGCACGGCGACCGTGATGCAGCGCACCAGCTTGTCACCAGCCACCTGCGCCTCGTTGCAAAGATCGCCATGGGCTACCGCGGCTACGGCCTGCCGATTGGCGAAGTCGTGTCCGAAGGCAATGTCGGACTGATGCAGGCGGTGAAGAAATTCGACCCGGATCGCGGTTTCCGTCTGGCGACTTACGCCATGTGGTGGATCAAGGCGTCCATTCAGGAATATATCCTGCGTTCATGGTCTCTGGTGAAGATGGGCACGACCGCAAACCAGAAGCGCCTGTTCTTCAACCTGCGCCGTCTAAAGGGACGCCTTCAGGCCATCGATGACGGTGATCTGAAGCAGGAACACGTCAAGGAAATCGCCACCAAGCTTCAGGTGTCTGAGGAAGAAGTGATTTCGATGAACCGCCGCCTTTCCGGCGACGCTTCGCTGAATGCGCCGATCAAGGCGTCTGAAGGGGAGTCCGGTCAGTGGCAGGACTGGCTGGTCGATGACCATGAAAGTCAGGAGACTGTGCTGATCGAGCAGGACGAACTCGACACGCGCCGCCGTATGCTGGCGAAGGCCCTTGGCGTTCTGAACGACCGCGAGCGCCGTATCTTCGAAGCTCGTCGTCTGGCCGAAGATCCGGTCACGCTGGAAGAACTGTCGACTGAGTTCGACATCAGCCGTGAGCGTGTACGTCAGATCGAAGTTCGTGCTTTCGAGAAAGTACAGGACGCCGTGCAGAAGGAAGCAGAGGAAGCCGCCAAGGCTCTTCGTGTCGTGGACGCGTAACCGCGCCGCTGCACCGCCAAGTCAAAACTTCCCAAGAAAAAGCCCCGGTGGAAATTTCCGCCGGGGCTTTTTGCTGTGTTTTAGGGCTATTTCACTGACCGTCTGCTGGAGAGGCCGCTGCCCATTCTGCGAGAGCCTTTTCAAACGCTGCCTTGCCATCTGTACCCTTTTGCAGGGTCAGCAGGGCGCGCCGACCGTTGCGGTAGGAAACCGGAATGTCGATCCAGTCGCGGGTGCGCATCAGTTCAAGATTGGTCTTGCGGGCATCTGGGAAGTCGTTGAGTGCGATCATATGGAAATCGTCGGTGATCTTGGCCGGTACGGCGATCAGGGCGTTGCCGCGATCCTGCTCGGTCGACTTCATCGCAATACGCTGGACGCTATCGATAGCGCCTCCCTCAAAGCCAGCAGACACCGAGAAGACGATTTCGACCAGGTGGCTCGCGGGAAGAGAGGGATCAGTGTTGCGCTTGAAGGTCAAAAGCGCGCTCAGGCCACGTCCCGGTATGGTGATCTGACCCTGTACCGTTGACGAAGGTCGACCCTGATCGTCCTGTTCGCTTTGAAGCGACCAGGAAACCGTGCCTTCGATAGCTGTTGGAACCGTCTGACCGAGAACTTCCTCATAGAGGAACATGCGGTCGCCACTGGCGGCTACCGCTGGCTGTTGCGCTGGCGTCTGACCGGCAGGCGTCGCCGGTGCAGAAGCGTTGTTCGGCGCGGCCGGAGCTTCGTTCTGCTGGTAGACCGACTGGCCTTCTGCCGTTACGGGCTGACCGTTTGCACCTGCTGCGGGACCTTCGTCACGTTCTGTCCCGTCAGCCATCAGCCGCTGGGTAAACTTGGTTCCGGTAACGGAGCCGTCGCTGTTTGGGGTCGGCGTTACGGGTGGGGTCGTTGAAGCTTGACCCTGCTGGCTGTTTGCGGGGGGCTGGGATGGCGCAGGCGTCGTGGTTTCGCCACTGGCAGGCGCAGAGGCGGTATACTGCTCACCGGACGTTCCGGTCTGCGCGGAGTTGACGAGACCGCCAACCATGTCGTTCAGCGCATCGCGGTTCGCCCAAAGTGCGTAACCGCCACCAGCGAGTACGATAAGGACACCAAGACCGAGAACGACGCCGGCGTAGTTGCGGCGAGGCTTCTTTTTCTTGGCATAAACGGCGGCAGGGATGCCTTCGCTGGTGAAACCGGATTCGAAATTGCTGTTGGCGCTTTTCTCGCCACGCTCGCTGGAACCACCGTCGTAGCCGATCAGGTCTTCCAGATCGTCCCAAGGCGTGCGCTCTTTGTCATCCTTTTTCGCAGCATCGACTGCGAAAGGATCGTTATCCGCACGCGGCAGACCGGGTGATGTTTTCGGTGGCAGATCGAGGGCCGCGTCGTCGAAGTAGGACGAAAAGTCTTCAACGACAGCCTGTTTGGGCTTGTCCTGCGTCGGGTTCTGATCGTGCTGTTCCGGTTCGAATACGGCTGGCTCGACGGCGAAGCCCTGATTGGAGGGCTGTTCTTTATGTTCTCGCTCTACATGGACTTCGCCATAGTAGTTGGCCTGACCATCATACCCGGCGGCGTAGGGCAGGGGCGTGTTGTCGTGGAGAACCTCGTCGGTATGCTCCTGTGCGACCGGCGTATGCTCGACCTTGTCCTGATCCTGCAGTTCCTCGTCTGCGTGGCGCGCGTCGTCGTCCTGTCTGGTCCACTGTTCTTCCGCTGGGGTGTCCTGACCAACCCAGTTGTGATGGGCATGGTCTTCTTCCGCTACGGTTTCCTGCTGCTCAGCAACGTATTGCTGGTTTTCGGTTGCCGTGGTGAAGTAGCTTGGTGCCTCGTCCTGGTAAGGTTCAGGCGCGTGATATGCCTCCTGCTCCGGGTGGGCTTCCTGTTCGACTTCCGCTGCGTGGTAGGATGCTGGTTCGTCGGCAGGCTGAGGCTCGACATAGCGCTCTTCGGCGCGAAGTTCTTCCTCTTCGTAAGCAGGAGCGACCGGCTGTTCTTCCACCGGCTCATAATGCTCAGGCTCCGCAACGTGGCGGTCTTCGGCACGCTGGTCTTCCGCAACGCTTTCCTCGTAATAGGGAGAGGATACATCTGCTGCGACGGGTGCTGGAACGTCCTGCTCTTCTTCAAGAGCTGGAAGCGCTTCGGCATATTCGCCCTCGACTTCGGCAATGGCGGTATCGAGCTTGAGGATTTGCCGCTGAAGCAATTCTTCCGGCGGGCGAGGCTTCATATTCTCAAGCTGGCGCACGACGGCGCTACGCGCCTTGTCGTATACCTTCGCCCGGTTTTCGGGAGTATTGTTCGCCAAGCCATCCACGGCCTTGCGAATGACTGCTACAAAATCCGCCATAAGCACTTTCTCGTCGAGGCCAGCGATATGCTGGCCCGATATGGTTTATGAATCCTGATTGCTGAGGACATTAATCCTCAAACGGATCAGTCACAAGTATGGTGTCGTCACGCTCGGGGCTTGTCGACAGGAGTGCAACCGGCGCGCCGATCAATTCTTCGACCTGACGCACATATTTGATTGCCTGAGCAGGCAAATCCGCCCATTTGCGGGCGCCGACGGTCGATTCCTTCCAGCCTTCCAGCGTGATGTAGATCGGCTCGACGCGTGCCTGCGCGCCCTGGCTTGCCGGAAGATGCTCGATCTGCTGACCGTCCAGATTGTAGCCGACGCAGATCTTCAGCTCGTCGAGACCATCCAGAACATCGAGCTTCGTCAGCGCGATGCCGGTGATGCCATTGGTCGCAACCGACTGGCGTACCAGAGCGGCATCGAACCAGCCGCAGCGGCGCTTGCGGCCCGTCACGGTGCCGAATTCATGGCCTTTTTCGCCAAGGAACTGACCGATCTCGTCGTTCAGTTCGGTCGGGAATGGGCCTTCGCCGACGCGGGTCGTGTAAGCCTTGGTGATACCGAGGATATAACCGAGCGCACCCGGACCCATGCCGGAGCCTGCTGCCGCCTGACCCGCGACCGTGTTGGACGAGGTCACATAGGGATATGTTCCGTGATCGATGTCGAGCAGCGACCCTTGAGCGCCCTCGAACAGGATGCGCTCGCCAGCGCGGCGCTTCTTGTCGAGCAGCAGCCAGACGGTTTCGCTGAACGGAAGAATGCGGTCTGCAACCGAGGTCAACTCTTCCATGATCGTTTCATGGCTGACTTCGGCAGCGCCGAAACCGCGACGAAGCGCATTGTGATGGGTCAGGATGCGGTCGACCTTGGCGGACAGCGCTTCGCGGTCTGCCAGATCCATGACGCGGATGGCGCGGCGGCCGACCTTGTCTTCGTAGGCCGGGCCAATGCCGCGACGGGTGGTGCCGATCTTCGTGCCGCTGTTGGAGGCGGCGTCTTCGCGCATGCCGTCCAGTTCGCGGTGCAGAGAAAGAATGAGGGTGGCGTTATCGGCAATGCGAAGGTTCTCAGCCGTAACCTTGACGCCCTGTGCTTCGAGGCGACCGATTTCTGCGATCAGCGCATGCGGGTCGACGACCACACCGTTGCCGATAACGGCGAGCTTGCCGGGGCGCACGACGCCAGAGGGTAGCAGCGACAGCTTGTAGCTGACGCCATCAATGACAAGCGTATGACCTGCATTATGTCCGCCCTGATAGCGCACGACGACATCGGCGCGCTCGGACAGCCAGTCAACAATCTTACCCTTGCCTTCGTCGCCCCACTGCGAGCCGACCACGACTACATTCGTCATCTCTTGCTTTCCTGCTCATGGCGCTAGAGGCGCCCTTAACTCAAACCCGCGAATGTATACTGTGTTGTTTTGCGGAAAGCGACCCTGTTTATGCGGCGGAATTTTGCTTTTGTTTAATAATTTTGCGCTCGGTGCGATCAGAAACCATGCAAACCGGCTTGCGAACGACAGGTGACAGGTGCAGAACTTCGGTCGACCCATCAGTGAAAGCTTACCCTCCGTGCCGTCAAAAGCCTATCTCGTCCTTATCGTCGCAGCCCTGTGTTGGGGTGGAAATGCCGTGGCGGGCAAGCTGGCAGTGGGGCATGTCAGCCCCATGGTGCTGACGTTTTTGCGCTGGGTGCTGGCGGTCGCCATGATCGTTGCGATTTCGCTGCCGCAACTGAAGCGCGACTGGCCGGTGGTGAAAAAGCGGCTGCCATATTTCTTCGTGCTCGGCGCTGTGGGCTACACCTGCTTCAACGCAGCACTTTACACGGCGCTGAACTACACATCCGCCATCAATGCCGCCGTTATTCAGGCCGTCATTCCGATGGTCATCTTCATCTTCAACTTCGCTCTGTTTCGCACGAAAGTGTTTGCTGCGCAGGTCATCGGCTTCGTGTTGACGATTTTCGGCGTTGCATTGCTCGCATCTCGCGGAGATTTGATGTCGCTGATCCGGCTGCAATTCAATCCGGGCGATGCGATCATGCTGCTCGCGGTGCTGGCCTACGCCATCTACACCGTCATCCTGCGCTGGAAGCCTGCCGTCGACTGGCGCACCCTGATGGCCATTCCGGCCACTGCGGCGCTTGTCACTTCCGTTCCGCTGATGCTTTGGGAAGTGTCGAAAGAGACAGCGATCTGGCCGGACGCCGAGGGCTGGGTGATAACGGTCTATACGGCCTTGTTTCCATCGCTGGTGGCGCAGATATTCTTTATCAAGGGCGTTGAAACCATTGGTCCCAATCGTGCCGGGCTGTTCATAAACCTGATCCCTGTTTTCGGGACATTCCTTTCGGTGCTGATCATCGGTGAGACGCTTCACTCCTATCAGATCGTGGCGCTTCTGCTGGCGCTGGGCGGTATCGCTGTCGCTGAACGAAAAAAGCCGCCGGTTTCATAAGAAACAGGCGGCAGTCAGTCATGAACTTTCGATGGGTGGACCGATCAATCCTGCGCGGACTGATCGAAGCCTGAGAAATAGTGATCGAGCGCGGACAGAGTGTTCTTGCGCTCCAGATCGACCGTATCTGCTTGCGTGGGGGAGGTGAGCGATGCAATGGCATCGCGCTCCAGTGCTGCAAAACCGCGCGCGAGGCTACCGGGTCCAGCCGCATCCGCATGGCTGGCGATGGATGCGATGACGATGCCGCAGAGAGCGGCCGCAAAAAGCTTCTTGAACATGTCTTACCCCGTTTCGTTTGGCCAGCTTGCCCGCTGGGCTCGTTACGTTTCGTATTTGGCGCGGGGTTGGTTTTCGTTGCGGCCCGTCGCCTGTAGTGACGACATTACGCGTGAGGTTTTGCGGGGAATTTAAGCCGATAGCTACAATTTTATCGGTCTTTATTTTTAATGCGATCTATCGCGTTTTTGCTGCCTGCGGTGAACGGATCAACTTTTCTGCTTTGCGATCAGATCCGTGGCGAGTGTCGCAAGGTTCTGTCTTCCGCTTTCGGCGTTGCGGATAAGCGCCGGGATGGGCGAGCTTTCGCCTTCCTGTGCGGCCGTCAGCGCGATCATGCGTGCGCCGATCTGGGCGATTTCCTTGCGGATGGCGACATCGTTGCCGGTGCCCTTCACGTTCAGCAGGCGCTCGGTCAGCGCCGTTCCCTGATTTCGAATATCTTCGATTTCGCGGGCGATACGATCCGGCGTCTCGGCAGCCGACCCTAACTGAATGATTGGCGATGCTGCGGCTGTCGGCTCGACGCTGTCGGTGGAGAGGCGGGCTTTCAAGCGTGCGATTTCCTGCGCGCGACGCTCCAGCAGCATTTCGTTATCGGCATTGCGGGCAGCTTCCGTGGTAAGCTGTTCCTCCAGCCGCGCAATCCTGCGGCTTTCGCGGGTCATGTGCGTTGCCGCCTCGCGGTTTTTCGACGCGGCCTCCTCGAGTTCCTTGTTAATGGTCTCGCGTTCCTTGCGCCATGATGCCGTATTGTGCTTGGCCTGCTCCACCTCGATATCGCGTGCAGACAGTGCAATCTTGAGATCGTCCAGTTCCCGGGAAATCGCGCCGATGCGCTTGGTAAGGTTCGAAATTTCCTGCGTGCGGGCGATGGCCGTTTCTTCCGCGTCTTTCAGCTTTGTCGATAACCTTGCTGCCGCATCTTCGTGACGGCGAGCCTTGGCCCGAAGCTCGCCCGCTTCAAGCGTCATATTTTCGACCTGCGTCTTCAACTCACGTGTCTCGGAAAGGAGGCGACTGGCATCGCCTACCGCAGTGTCGTTCCTGAATTTGAGCGATAGCGCCTTTTCCCGCTCTGTGTCCAGCTCCTGGCGCGTGCGGGCGTTTTCGGCAGCGTAGAGCGCGCGGGCCATGTCCTTCTGCGCACGCACTTCCTGCGGACTGATAGGCATCGTCGCGCGCAGCTTCTTCTCGGTATATATGACGATCCGGCGGTGAATTGCGGGCGCGATCAACGAAACCAGCAGAATGGCGCAGAGAAAACCCAGTCCGAAAATAAGGGCGTATTCGATCACGAAGGTCATCTCCACAGGCAAACGCGGCTCAATCAAAAATCGACGCGGGTTATCTTACACCAATCTTGCCTGAAGCCATCATGGCCTTATCGGTAAATCGGCAGCCGTCACGAATCAGAAGGGGTTCCAGGTCGGCTGTGGCGTCAGCTTCAGATAGCCGACATTGATACCGAGGCGCGCTCCGATGCCGGTTCTGATCGGTGCAATGGCCACATCGCTGTTTTTCAGGAAGGTCATGCCGACGCCCGCCACGATGAAGGCCGAGCCACTGACGCCGCCATAACGGCGGTAGAGAGAATTGACGGCTGGGAGGTTATAAACCAGCATCATCGCCCGCGTGCCCTGACCGCCGTAGTCGAGGCCGAGAGATGGGCCTTGCCAGAAAACGGGGTGCTGACCAGCATTCTTGGTGTACAACGTGCCTTCGCCATATGTCAGGCCCGCCACGAACGCGCCCGAACCTTCCTGTCCGAGAATATAGCCGTTCGGCAAACCGTATTGCTGGAACGCGCGCTCCACGACTTTGGCGAGACCGCCCGTTGTTTCGCCAAAAAAGCCGTGACCGGCATCGACGATTTCCTGCATGGAATATTGGTCGCTGCTCTGGGCCGATGCCTGCGTGTGAGACAAAGAAAGGCTCGCGAGGACCACGAAAATCTTTACCAGTCCGAGGCGTGCGATGGTGCGGAGTTCGTTAAGTCGCATCGTCAATTCCGTCCGTCTGTTGGTTACTCTTGTTCTGTTAAGACATTTGGCATTTTGAGACCATGATATTAACAATCGGTTTACCAAATATGGTGTCATTATGGCCTAACAACTTTGATGTAGTCCGCGCAGCACTTGCGCAGGAGAAAAATTTATGACGAGCAAACTGAATCTCACTCTGTCCGGCCCCGATCTGGCGGCGCTTCTGTGCAGCCGCGTGTGCCACGATGTGATTTCGCCCGTTGGCGCCATCAACAACGGCCTGGAGCTTCTGGATGAGGGCGGAGCCGATGCGGATGCACTCGATCTTATCCGCACCTCTGCACTCAACGCTTCGGTTCGTCTGAAGTTTGCGCGACTGGCCTTCGGCGCTTCCGGCTCTGCCGGTGCCTCCATCGACACCGGCGAGGCGGAGAAAGCCGCCAAGGATTTCGCCGCTGCCGAGAAAAAGGTCGAGGTCACGTGGAACGGTCCGCGCGCTATCGTGCCGAAGAACCGTGTCAAGCTTCTGCTCAACCTGTTCCTCGTTGCCTATAGCGCCATTCCACGCGGTGGAAACGCCGATGTGGTCATCGAGAACCCCGAAGGCGATGCGAAGTTCGAGATCACCGTCAAGGGCCGGATGATGCGTATGCCCGCCAAGTTTGCGGCACTCGCGGAAGGAACGGAAGAGGAGGCTGTCGATGCTCATTCCGTTCAGCCTTACTATACGCTGCTGCTGGCCGAAGAGGCAGGCATGAGAATCGAATACAAGGTGCATGAAGACCGGGTCGTGTTTACGGCGACGACGGTTGCGGCGGCTGAGTGAGGCTTGAGGGGGCTGCTTCGGGGCGGTCCGCGACTGCTGCACTGTTCTCTCGTCATTCGGGCTTGAGCTACTGCTGTCCGGCATATAATCTCCGTCTTTCGCCTTGCCGAAAAAACTGAGACCGAAAAGCCAGCCATCTCCGTCATCCTAGGGCTTGTCCCTAGGATCTGCCACGTTGCATCCGCAGAAGCGTGATTAGATCCTAGGGACAAGCCCTAGGATGACGAGGTGGGGTTTGCGCTATCGTTACTTTATGACAAACGATAGCAGTTCGGATCACGTTTCAATCTGAACTGAATGCCGAAAGAAGATGAGGTTGGGTGTGTGCGGACCTCAAAGCACCTTCGCCAAAACTTCGTTCGGATAAGCCTGCTCGTCTATGCGAAACACCGTCTGCCCCACATGGACAAAGCCCTGCCCATTGTAAAAGCTGATCGCAGACGGGTTGTTGCTGTTTACCGTCAACCAGATTGACGAACATGCTCTTGCCCTGCAAACGCCATAAGCCTCCTCAAGCAACCCTTTTCCAAGCCCTTTGCCTTGATGGCGCGGCTGAACATAGAGTTTGGCGATTTCGACCGTTGAGCAACCCTGAACAGGCGCTGGGCTATCGAATGCGATGTGAATGAAGCCATCGATACCGTCTTCGTTCTGCGAAACGATAATGTGATCCGTTTCGCTTCCGACAAGCGCTTCGAACCGGCTTGCGGTGAAATGGGTGAGGGCATAAGTCGCGAAGAAGTCGTTGATGCCTTTGCGGATGTAAGTGCCGAGCCAGACTTCGATGGAGATCGCTGCAAGGCTGGTGGCATCCGATCGTGTTGCAGTTCTGAATCTCATGCGTTTCGATCCTGTAGAAACCATCTGACCAAAAACAAAACCCGCCGATTGCGCGGCGGGTTTGTCATGCGAGTATGCTTCGGGAGGATAGATCAGGCGGTTTCGAGGAACTCGGTCGCTCCATCCGGCTCGCGCAGCACGTAACCGCGGCCCCAGACGGTTTCGATGTAGTTCGCGCCACCGGCAGCATTTGCGAGCTTCTTGCGCAGCTTGCAGATGAAAACGTCGATGATCTTCAGTTCAGGCTCATCCATGCCGCCGTACAGGTGGTTGAGGAACATTTCCTTGGTGAGCGTGGTGCCCTTGCGGAGCGAAAGCAGCTCCAGCATCTGGTATTCCTTGCCGGTCAGGTGAACGCGCTGGCCACCGACTTCGACAGTCTTGGCATCCAGGTTCACGATCAGCTCGCCGGTCGCGATGACCGATTGTGCATGACCCTTGGAGCGGCGGACGATTGCGTGGATACGGGCGACAAGCTCATCCTTGTGGAACGGCTTGGTCATGTAATCGTCTGCGCCGAAGCCCAGACCGCGCACCTTGTCTTCAATTCCCGCCATGCCGGAGAGAATAAGGATCGGTGTCTTGACCTTTGACAGGCGAAGCGTTCTCAGCACCTCATAACCGGACATGTCCGGCAGGTTCAGATCGAGCAGAATGATGTCGTAATCGTACAGCTTTCCAAGGTCTACACCTTCCTCGCCGAGGTCGGTCGTGTAGACGTTGAAACTTTCCGACTTCAACATCAGCTCAATGCTCTGAGCCGTTGCGCTGTCGTCTTCAATGAGTAGAACCCGCATAATTATCCCCTTTGCCGCACGCGATCAGTAAATCAATGCCGAAGCGCGATGCGGATCCAGACGTTGCCTGATTTGCAGGCTGCCACGAAATGGTTAACAAATTCTAATTGCCTTTGGCAAGGTGTGCAGAATTTATTAAATAGTTTAGGCAGTCTACTGTTTTTGCACGTGAATCCACCATCGCCAAACATGAATCAAAACGTGAACAAATCCCGCTAAGTGATTCAATCGACTCTTACATCGTCGCGTCCGCATTTCTTTGGACTTGGCATTTACCGACCCTTAATTGATCTGCCTTATCATTAACGATGCCCGTAAACGAAAGGTTAACGACGTCGATTTTTTATTAACGTCGGGTAACTTTTCAGAATCATTCCGGCACAAACCGGGGTGAAGGGTTTTGTCCTGTTTGACCGGGGTCTCGCTATCCACGGAGTATTGCGTATGAAGTCGCGTGACAGCCTAGTTCGCCTGAAGGAATTTCAGGTCAACGAAAAACGTCGTCAGCTGCAGCAGTTGCAGTCGATGATGTCCGAATTCGAGCGTATGGCCAAGGAATTGGTGCATCAGATCTCTTTGGAGGAAAGTAAGTCTGGGATCACAGATCCCACGCATTTTGCCTATCCTACCTTTGCCAAGGCCGCCCGCCAGCGTGCGGACAATCTTCAGGTTTCCATTCGGGAACTGAAGACACAGCAGGAAGCCGCCGAAGCAGCCCTGGAGGAAGTTCAGGCCGAATTCGACAAAGCCGCAGCCCTTGAAAACCGCGATGTGGCCATCCGCGCCCGCGCTTAAAAAGGCTGCATTGAACGTTAACGTCCTCATTGACGGCCGCCAGTAGATCAGGAGGCTGCCTTCAATGACGCGATGTCCTGTAGTTTTTTAAAACCGTCCGGATTCCGGGCGGTTTTTATGCTTTTGCGTGCTTATTGCGCCCTCCCTGCACTGATTTATAGTGGAGGCAAAGTTGGAGTGAGAAGACGATGGATGACGACGGTCACTCCTTCACCGCACCGAAAATCACGCGGGGATCATGCCTTTGCGGTGCCGTGCACTGGGAGTTCAGGGGTGAGATACCCGATGCGACGATCTGCAACTGTACGGCCTGTCGCCGGTACGGTGTGCTTTGGGCCTATGATCATGACGGTTACGGAATTTCCGTAGAAGACCCCAGCGGCAATCTCGTGCCTTACCTACGTGGAGCGAAAGTGCTGTCCTTTAACTTCTGCAAGGTTTGCGGAAATGTGGTTTCTTGGCGGGCTACAACGACAGGCAAGGACGGCAGGGTTCGGATTGCCGTCAATCTTCGTCTTGCAGAGCCGGAGGACGTGGCGAACATACCCGTCCTCCGGTTCGAGGGGCTCCACAGCTTTGAGGACCTGCCCATGGATGGCAGGACTGTCGGCGATATCTGGTTCTGATCAGCCGGAGATCACATCCGACCACTCGGGATGCCTCAATGTCTGCGCCTTGAAAAATGGGCAGAGCGGCATGATCTTCCAATCGCCTTTTCGGGCTTCTTCGACAGCGTGGGCGGCAAGCGCCTGACCGACGCCCTTGCCGCGAAGCTCATCCGGCACGCCGGTATGGTCGAGGATGATCAGTTTCGGGGAGGCGCGGGAAAAGGTCATCTCGCCGGAGTGGCCTTCGAGCTTCGCCGTATAGAGACCCTTCGATCCCGTCTCGCTGCTGGTAATTTCCATAGCCATTCATCCTGATGTTGCTGTTGGCTGAAGTCTAACGGCTATATCAGGAAATGAAACACCATCGATTGTGAACGGTGCATACGCAGTATGAAGACATGAAAAGATTGACCGGAAACAAATCGGCGTCACTCTATCCCGAGAAATATAGGGAAGGGTGACGCTCGATTGATGCAGCCAAAGCCTTGAAAACAAAGGGCATAAGGCAAATTTAGTGGCGGTACTGCTGAATACGCGTGGTGCGCAGGCCAGCAAGGCCGTGGTCACTGATGGAAGACTGCCAGGACAGAAATTCCTCTACCGTCAGTGTGTAACGTTCACAGGCTTCCTCGAGGCTCAATAGTCCTCCCCGAACTGCGGCGACAACCTCTGCCTTTCGGCGAATGACCCACCGGCGCGTGTCCGCAGGCGGTAAATCAGCGATCGTCAGAGGGCTGCCATCGGGGCCGATGACATATTTAACTCGTGGGCGTATCATTTCGGTCATTGGACACTCTATACAAAACTCAAGACCATATGCTGGGCTACTCTAGGGCCGTACCTTTAAAAATTAGCTAAGCCCTCAGAGAGAATTTATTAATAATTTGAATGATTTCGCCGCTTATCTTCGTGTTTTTGTGGATTCTGGCCGCAAGCTTGAAAAAATTTGTGCTGTTTTCGGGCGAATTTTTTTCGAGTCTAGGGATGCGCCTCTACTGCGTTTTTCTTGCGGAAATAGAGTAGAGGCGACGCTCTTCGGATCAAAGCATCATCAGTGACAGCTCGGTTTTGCCTGCGCCGAACGCCAGTTGGCACGTGCCGGTATGGCTGAGTGTCAGGCGGTCGTTCTCCTGAAGCGCCATGATGAAACTCGCCGTTTGCAGCGTATTTGCCGAGGAGGCCGTACCGTTCAGCGTAAAAGTGCTTGTCGTTCCATTGATGCGGATCGCGACGCCATGGCCGGAGGAGGAAACGACCGAAAGCGACAATAAAAGCATATAGAGGCCCGTCGCCGGCACCCGAAGCTCCTGCATGTTGCCGGAAACGATGTCGCCCAAAGCAAAGCCGCCCTGCTGAGCAGCCAGATAGGTGAAGCCAGAGACGGCGCCGTTTGCGGGCGAGACATTTGCGGATGTTCGACCAGCGCGGACGATCGGACGGGCAGGGGTGGTGACGACACCCTTCCCTGAAATCGCCAGCGCCACCTGCCAGTCCGTGCCATCTGCGCTGGTCTTGATCGAGAAGGCATCATTGCCCGCCAAGCCCATTTCCGCGCGACCGCTCCAGCCGGACTGAAACAGCACGGATGCGGTATCGCTGGCGGCGGCCTTGTTGAGCTTCACCTGATGACTGCCGGATGCGTCATGGGTAAAAAGACTGGCGGGAGCGGCAATCGCGAGCTTGTTGTAGGCATCCGCAGTCGTCCCGACGCCGAGTTGCTGAAATCCTGCATTTTCCGGCAGGGGCGGTATCTGCCACGCGCCGAGATGGAAAACTTTCAGCCTGTTGTCTGCCGCAAACCATGCCCGCCAGCCATGACGCGGTGCGATGTAAAGCCAGGCATCATCCTGCTGAAAAGCGAGCAATCCTGCTTTTCCTGCCCATTCGCCAGAAGCCGCGGCGGCGATCAGGTGGCAGTCACCTTCCTGCGCATCTTCTGGCGGCGTTGCCGTTTCACTTTGCACCACCATCTGCACGGTCGCATCGAGGCGTTGAAGAGCTTCGTTATGCGTCACGTGTTTCTGCGCCTGCGAGGGCATAATATAGGGCAGGGCCAAATGCGTCGTCTGTTCCGTCATAGTTTCAATCTCCGTTGCGCGGGAGATTGTGTGGCCAATGATGCAGACAGGGAAAAATTTCCGAAATTTATTGTGAGCGGATCGCCGATAGGTTCGGCGGGGCACCCCAGGCGATGAAATCGGGATTTGCGAGCATGTCTTCCCGCACCCGGTCGATTTCGTAGCGTAGCGGAAGGCCCGCCATATCCAGAGTGATCCCGCCCGCGGCACGCAGAACGGCATCTCCCGCTGCCGTATCCCACATCATCGTGCGGCTGAAACGGGGATAAACGTCGGCGGCGCCTTCGGCCAACATGCAAAACTTCAGCGATGAGCCAATCGATATGCTGTCGATCAACCCGTTCTCGGCGACGAAGGCTTCTGTCTTCGGAGTGCAGTGGGAGCGGCTGATGACAGCGACCGGCAATGGCGGCTTCGCGCGGCAGCGGATGTGATGCGTGCTGGTCGTCTCATATTCTTTGGAGACGCGAATTTTGCGGGCATTCTTCCCATGTCCTGTCCAGGCAACACCCAATGCCGGGGCGTAGACGACGCCCATCACAGGTGCGCCGCCTTCGATCAATGCGATATTGACGGTGAAATCCTGTTTGCCGGAAATGAATTCCTTCGTGCCATCCAGCGGGTCGACCAGAAAGAAGGCATTGGTCGCATCGGGGACAGAACCTTGGGAAGCGGATTCCTCCGCTATCACGGGTATCGAGGAGAAATTTTTGGCAAGCACCGATAATATGACGTCTTCAGCCCGCTGATCCGCCTCGGTGACCGGCGAACAGTCGTTTTTGTATGTCACATGCGGTCCCGCCGCATGGACCGTCATGATTTCTTTGCCAGCTTCAAGGGCAGCGGCCATCAATATATCGAGCATCTCAAATCCCTGGCCGATGACGTTCAATAGTTCCGGCGCGATCTTCTATATAGGTATGAAGTTGAAAAAAAGCATTGAGACGCTGGTTAAATCTCGAAGGGCCGAACGTCAAATTCAGGGGTTGCCGGACTGTGGATATTGCTTTTTTAGTGGATTTTCTCGGCATATGCTGCCGCTTTTGTGGCCGTCATGACTGTTGAGAGAGCATTGCATGGGGAAATTTCAAATTAAAAGCTGTTTTACAGCTTTTTGACTTCACATTTCCCCTGAACGCGATATGGATTTTGCTTAAGGGGGACGACACGTAATGCAGCCCCCAGAATCAACATAAACGAGGCATGCTCCGGTTGAGATCGTGCCCGGGGGAAAGATATGGAGTATTTTATCCAGCAGCTCATAAACGGGCTGACTCTTGGATCGATCTATGGCCTTATCGCAATTGGCTATACGATGGTTTACGGCATTATCGGCATGATCAACTTCGCCCACGGCGATATTTTCATGCTCGGCGGTTTTGCTGCGCTGATCGTTTTTCTCATCCTGACAACCTTTTTTGCCGGTATTCCAGTTGTGATCCTGCTTCTGGTGATGATGGTCGTTGCCATGCTGATGACCGGCCTGTGGAACTGGGCCATCGAGCGCGTGGCATATCGTCCGCTGCGTGGTTCGTTTCGTCTTGCGCCGCTGATCACGGCAATCGGCATGTCGATTGCGCTTTCGAACTTCATTCAGGTCACACAGGGTCCGCGTAACAAGCCGATCCCCTCGCTGGTAACGGATTCCTACCACTTCGGCGCGATCACTGTTTCGTTGAAGCAGTTGATCATCATGGTCGTGACCTCGGTTCTGCTGTTTGCCTTCTGGTATATCGTCAACAAGACGCCGCTCGGTCGTGCGCAGCGCGCAACTGAACAGGACCGCAAGATGGCGGCTCTACTGGGTGTGGACGTAGACCGCACGATTTCGATCACCTTCATCATGGGCGCGGCGCTGGCCGCTGTCGCAGGTACGCTCTACCTGATGTATTATGGTGTGGCGTCGTTCCATGACGGCTTTGTGCCGGGGGTGAAGGCATTCACCGCTGCGGTTCTTGGCGGTATCGGCTCGCTTCCTGGCGCTGTTCTTGGCGGTCTGCTGATCGGCCTTATCGAGAGCCTTTGGTCCGCATATTTCTCCATCGCCTACAAGGACGTTGCCGCCTTCGGCATCCTCGCCTTCGTGCTGATTTTCAAGCCAGCTGGTATTCTGGGTCGCCCGGAAGTCGAGAAGGTGTAAAAACATGGCAAATATCGCTTCCGAACACGACACTTCCGGCCCTAGCCTGATGGCGACGGCTGTGAAGGAAGGTATCTTTGCGGGCCTCGTCTCGCTTGGCATGTTCATTCTTTACGTTGGCGTCGTCACCTATCAGGACATCAACAACCAGTTGATCTGGGGTACGCGCTGGGGCTATCTGGCCATCTTTGTTGGCATCGCAGCCATTGGCCGTTTCCTGATGGTCGGCTTCGTGCGTCCGCATCTGGACCGCCGCAAGCTCGCCAAAGCCAAAAGCGGTGTGCTGGAAATTTCTGAAAAGAAGGGTTTTTTCCACAAGCATTTTCTCAAGATCGCTCTGGTTTTCCTGCTGGTTTATCCGGCAATCGCAGTGGGTCTCTTCGGTTTTCAGGGCTCACTGAAGCTGGTGGACAACTTCGGCATCCAGATCCTCATCTATGTGATGCTTGCGTGGGGCCTGAACATCGTGGTCGGTCTTGCTGGTCTGCTCGACCTCGGCTACGTCGCCTTCTACGCGGTGGGCGCTTATTCCTACGCGCTGCTTTCCAGCTACTACGGCCTGTCCTTCTGGGTTCTGCTGCCGCTGGCCGGCATCCTTGCCGCCTTCTGGGGCATCATCCTCGGCTTCCCGGTGCTTCGTCTGCGCGGTGACTATCTTGCCATCGTCACACTCGCCTTCGGTGAAATCATCCGACTTGTGCTGTTGAACTGGACGGAAGTCACCAAGGGAACATTCGGTATCTCAGGCATCGCCAAGGCATCCGTGTTCGGCATCTGGTCTTTCGATGTGGGTGCGCCGAACAACTTCGCCAAGGCCTTCGGTCTGTCGATGTCGTCCTCCTATTACAAGATCTTTCTGTTCTACGTGATCCTGCTGCTTTGTATGCTGACTGCCTATGTCACCGTCAAGCTGCGCCGTATGCCGATCGGTCGCGCGTGGGAAGCTCTTCGTGAAGATGAGATCGCCTGCCGTTCGCTCGGCATCGATACCGTCAAGACCAAGCTGACGGCCTTTGCAACCGGCGCGATGTTCGGTGGCTTCGCAGGCTCCTTCTTTGCGGCTCGTCAGGGCTTCGTGTCTCCGGAAAGCTTCGTGTTCTTGGAATCCGCCGTCATTCTCGCCATCGTCGTTCTCGGCGGCATGGGCTCGCTCACAGGCATTGCCGTTGCCGCCGTGGTGATGGTTGGTGGCACCGAACTGCTGCGCGAAATGGAATTCCTCAAGCGTGTCTTCGGACCGGACTTTACGCCGGAGCTCTACCGCATGCTGCTGTTCGGTCTTGCGATGGTCATCGTCATGCTGTTCAAGCCGCGCGGCTTTGTCGGCTCACGTGAACCCACCGCTTTCCTTAAAGAACGCAAGGCCGTTTCTGGCAGCTTCACCAAGGAAGGTCACGGCTGATGGCTTCCGGAAATAATGCAATGGCAAATGATACGATCCTGAGAGTCGAGCATCTTTCCATGAGGTTCGGTGGCTTGATGGCCATCAACGACTTCTCCTTCGAAGCCAGACGCGGGGAAATCACCGCGCTGATCGGCCCGAATGGCGCTGGAAAGACGACTGTATTCAACTGCATCACCGGTTTCTACAAGCCGACGATGGGCATGATCACGATGCGCCGGAAGAATGGCGACGAGCACCTGCTCGAGCGCCTGCCGGACTTCGAAATCACCAAGAAAGCCAAGGTCGCACGTACCTTCCAGAACATTCGCCTGTTTTCGGGTCTTACCGTTCTGGAAAACCTTCTGGTCGCCCAGCACAATACGCTGATGAAGGCGTCCGGCTATACGATCCTCGGTCTGCTGGGCCTACCCGCTTACAAGAACGCGGCGGGTGCTGCCATCGAGAAGGCGAGATACTGGCTCGAAAAGGCCGATCTCATCGACCGAGCCGACGATCCTGCCGGAGATCTGCCCTACGGTGCGCAGCGCCGTCTGGAAATCGCTCGCGCCATGTGCACTGGACCGGAGCTTCTGTGCCTCGACGAACCGGCGGCTGGCCTCAACCCGAAGGAATCGCTTGCGCTGAACGCGCTGCTTCGCGGTATTCGCGATGAAGGCACGTCGCTGCTCCTCATCGAGCATGACATGTCTGTGGTTATGGAAATTTCCGACCACGTCGTGGTGCTGGAATACGGCCAGAAGATTTCCGACGGCACGCCGGAGCATGTGAAGAACGATCCAAAGGTCATCGCCGCCTATCTGGGTGTCGAGGATGATGAAGTGGAAGAAGTGATTGCGGAAGAACTCGATGGGGGAGCGGTCTGATGTCTGAACCCCTTCTCAAAGTGCAGGGTGTCGAAACCTATTACGGCAACATTCGCGCTCTCGCAGGCGTCGATGTCGAGGTGAACAAGGGCGAAATCGTCAGCCTCATCGGTGCTAACGGCGCTGGCAAATCGACGCTGATGATGACGATCTGCGGCAGCCCGCAAGCGCGGGCTGGTCAGGTGATCTTCGATGGTGAAGATATTACCCGCATTCCAACTCACCTCATCGCACGCAAACGCATTGCGCAGTCACCGGAAGGCCGACGGATTTTCCCGCGCATGACGGTTCTGGAAAATCTCCAGATGGGCGCTAATCTCGACAACCTGAAATACTTCAAGGAAGACGTCGAGAAGATCTTCGTGATGTTCCCACGGTTGAAGGAACGCCAGAGCCAGCGCGGCGGTACGCTTTCGGGCGGCGAGCAGCAGATGCTGTCCATTGGCCGCGCGCTGATGGCGCGACCCAAGCTGCTGCTTCTGGATGAGCCTTCGCTCGGTCTTGCGCCCTTGATCGTCAAAGGCATCTTCGAGGCCATCAAGAAGCTCAATCAGGAGGAGGGGCTGACTGTCTTCCTCGTGGAGCAGAACGCTTTTGCTGCATTGAAACTTTCCGACCGCGCCTATGTCATGGTCAACGGCAAGGTGACGATGAGCGGGTCCGGCAAAGAGCTTCTTGCCAACCCGGAAGTGCGCGCTGCTTATCTCGAAGGTGGCCGCCACTGATGCTGCAAAACGGCGCGCCGGCTCATCTTCGTCGGCGTTCTTAACCGTGCTTATGGTTTTTCGAATTTTTGCGCGGGGTTTTTAAGAAAGTGCTTGCGTTCGCTCTCGGTGGGCGCAAATCTTGAGCCAAGTTCTGCCAGACGGGTTTCCGGGCATGGTGGGGCACAAAATCAACAATAAAGCCTGCCGGAAAACGGCGGGCGCGAGAATTGAAAACGTTGCCGAAGCAGATCGCTGCGAGGGCATCGATGGGGAAAAAGATGCAGGGCCTTTTTTTCGAGACTGACAGTGGCGTCCGTTACGTGCTGCGTGCTTTGGTTGTCATTCTTGGCTTCTGGACAGCGTGGCGCGCAGGCAAATCGGTGGCGGACGGATGGGGTGAATACCCGCGCGTCGTCATCTATGCGTTGCTTCTGGGCTTTGTGATGCGCTTCATGCATTACGCATTGTTCGCTGGTCCGTTTCTCAACGGTTTTTACTATGTGGTTGATGTTGTTCTGCTGCTTGCTTTCGCAACGGCCGGTTTCCGCATCCGCCGCACCAGCCAGATGGTGGAGAACTACTACTGGCTGTACGATAAGACGTCATCATTTTCCTTCAAGAAGAAAGATTGACGAAGGTGTTTTTCTGACTTCAGAATACGCACCAGAGTGGAACAGCCTGATCAGTTAAGGTGGGTGCTGAGCAGGCAGGGATAATTAGCCCAACCAAGGAACTGGGAGTAATATAATGAAGAAGTCGCTTCTTTCCGCAGTCGCGCTGACCGCGATGGTCGCGTTCAGCGGTTCGGCCTATGCCGACATCCTGATCGGTGTTGGCGGTCCACTGACCGGCCCGAACGCCGCTTTCGGTGCGCAGCTCCAGAAGGGTGCTGAACAGGCTGCTGCGGACATCAATGCCGCAGGTGGCATCAATGGCGAGCAGATCAAGATCGTGCTCGGCGATGACGTGTCCGATCCCAAGCAGGGCATTTCCGTTGCCAACAAGTTCGTTGCCGATGGCGTGAAGTTCGTTGTCGGGCACTTCAACTCGGGCGTCTCCATCCCCGCGTCTGAAGTGTATGCGGAAAACGGCATTCTCGAAATTACGCCTGCTGCAACCAACCCGGTCTTCACCGAACGCGGTCTGTGGAATACGTTCCGCACCTGCGGTCGCGACGACCAGCAGGGCGGCATCGCTGGCAAATATCTTGCAGACAATTTCAAGGATGCCAAGATTGCCATCATTCACGACAAGACACCTTACGGTCAGGGTCTTGCCGATGAAACCAAGAAGGCTGCCAACGCTGCTGGCGTAAAGGAAGCCATCTATGAAGGCGTGAACGTTGGCGACAAGGACTTCTCTGCGCTGATCGCCAAGATGAAGGAAGCTGGCGTTTCCGTTATCTACTGGGGCGGCCTCCACACCGAAGCCGGTCTGATCATCCGTCAGGCGAAGGATCAGGGTCTTCAGGCAAAACTTGTTTCGGGTGACGGTATCGTCTCCAACGAACTTGCTTCCATTGCTGGTGACGCCGTTGAAGGCACACTGAACACATTCGGTCCTGATCCAACCCTGCGTCCTGAGAACAAGGAACTGGTCGAGAAGTTCAAGGCTGCTGGCTTCAACCCTGAAGCTTACACGCTTTACTCCTATGCTGCCGTTCAGACCATTGCTGAAGGCGCAAAGGCTGCGGGCTCGATCGAGGCTGAAAAGGTCGCGGAAGCTCTCAAGAAGGGCACTTACAAGACCGTTCTTGGCGACATTTCCTTCGATGAGAAGGGCGACCCGAAGCTTCCAGGCTACGTCATGTATGAGTGGAAGAAGGGCCCGGACGGCAAGTACAGCTACTTCCAGCAGGGCATGTAAACCTCGCAGGATTTATTTAGGAAGCCCGGCAGCGATGCCGGGCTTTTTCTTATGATATTTCAGCAAAGCTCCAGTTCACGCAGAATAAGCTGGACGCGTTCCTCGACACTGATTTTGGGAAGCAGGACGATGGCGTATCCGAGTTCGTCGTAGTCCCGAACGAGGCGCTCGTACTCTTCGGTAGCGTCGTCAAGGCCGTGCCGTCGTTCGGCGTCGGTAATGTAAATCTCGGGCCATGGGGGTGTGAGGAAAACCCTTTTCTGATAACGAAAGCTCTTCCGCATCATTTCGTAGTAGCTGTCCTCGCCAAGCTGACGCAGCGCCGAAGCCGCATCGATCAGCCCACGATCGAAGAAGATTGTGCCGGAACGCGAACCGGCCGCCTCATAATCGCTTTTGGCAAGAGCAAAAGCCTCGAGTAGAAACGTCCGTAAATCGATCCAGGGAAGTGCATGGCCGTTCGCTGCCATTTGCTGTTGGACGACGCGTCTTCCCGGTTCCTCAACGGCGCTAAATCCGCGTGCCGACAGTTCGGCAAGAAGGGTCGATTTTCCGCCGCCGGAGCAGCCGGAAATAATGACGAAATTGTCCATTGTTCTGTTCTTTCAGGTGGTTAAACTTTATTTTCTGGAAAGTGGCAGCCGGGAGAAGATGCGGGAAGATTAAATTTACGAAAGGTGGGATTGCGCAAGGAACCGCAAAGGTTGAGCGACGTTTTCTGCGGCCCCCTCAAGGAGTTCATCATGAAAAACCTCGTTCTTTCTTCCATTCTTGCTGTTTCGTCTTTCTTCGTGGTTGCCGCTCCGTCCTACGCGGATACGGTTACCGTCACGACGACACAGCGTACCGTGGACCGTCCAATGCGTGGCGAATACCGGCCACGTCACCATCATCGCGTTGCACGTGACTGTTTCGTTAAGAAGGTTCGCACGCATCACCACGGTCGTGTTGTCGTCAAGGAAACACGCGTCTGCCGCTAAGCCTTGCCGAATTTTTCCTCTATCCCGACGCCTTGTCGGGATGGAGGAAGAGCAGCCGAACCCATTACTGTTCATGCAGGACATGAGCGGCTTTGACTGCCGCAGAGGCGCGATTTTCAACGCCGAGCTTCACGTAAATCTGCTCAAGGTGCTTGTTCACCGTGCGGGCTGAAAGCCCCAGGATTTCTCCGATATCGCGGTTGGATTTGCCCTTGGCGATCCAAATCAGGACTTCCGATTCTCGCGTCGTCAACGCAAACCGCTCCCGCAGCAACGCTTCCCCGGATTTCTCATTCACGGTCGTCAGGCGAAACAGATATTCGTCGCCGCCGACGGCACCTAGAAACATGAACTGCAAGGAAGGCCGTTCTGCTTGAGTGACGATGAGGGGCGTTTCGCGGGACTGTTCCGTCTCCATCCACGAACCAATCGTGCGCGAAACAATTTCCAGACCATCATTGCTTCCGGTTGCAGCGTTTATGAGGCGAGTCGCCTGCGGTGTCGACCACTGGATCGAACCATCCTTACGCACGGCCAGAAGGTGTCGACCTGCCGCGTCGAGCGCGACGCGCGCACTTTGGGCCGAGCGGGCATTCGACAGATGCACGCGAAGCCTCGCGCGCAATTCGTCTATATTGATGGGCTTGCTGAGATAATCGACACCGCCGCATTCCAGCGCGCGTACCACATGTTCGGTTTCGGTCAGGCCCGTCATGAAAATGACCGGCACCTGCGCAACAGCGGCATTTGCCTTCAGGCGGGTACAGGTCTCAAAGCCGTCCAGCCCCGGCATGACGGCATCCAGAAGAACGAGATCCGGTGTCACGCGCTCGATGATGTTGAGCGCCGCTTGCCCCGACGTCGCGATCAGCACGGAAAATCCGGATTGCTCCAGCGCTTCGGTGAGAAAGCCGAGGGCTTCGGGACTGTCGTCCACGAGCAGGATCATATCTCTGGGCTGTCCCGGGCTAGTCATCCGTTCCGGTCCTTGTTTCTTCGAAACTCTGCAAATAATTGGCGTAGCCGGTGAGATCGAAGGCACGCACGTAGCGGCGGGCCTCTTCGGTAAATGCAAGATGCTTCGGCTCTTGCGCCAACGCATCGAGCTTTGCCTCGATACCCCTGACGTAACCTATTTCTCCCAGCGCCTTCAAATCCTGTATGTGCGCAGGCGCAGGGGGTGCAACCGTCGCTTTCGCTGATGGCTGCGGGAGTATATCGATATGTAGCAGGTCCGATTCATAAATCCATTGCAGCCCCAGGTGAACGGCAAGCCGGTCGCAAAGCTTGCGGATGTCCACGGGTTTGGCGAGCGCATCGTTATGGCCATCTGTGCCTGAGCCGATAATGGCCGTATCGCCGATATTGGCAGAGAGCATGATGATCGGCGCGGTCTGGCCCGCATCCCGCAGCTTGTCGACCAGCTGCCAGCCGCTCATTCCCGGCATGGAAATGTCGATCAGAAACGCGTCCGGCTTCATCGCTTCGATCAATGCCAGACAGTCCGGCCCGCTCTGGGCGGTCAGCACCACGAAATCAAGCGGGGACAGCAAGTCCAGCATCAGGTCGCGGTGATCTTCATTGTCATCCACCACAACGATGGTGCGGCGTGGTCCGGAATAGGAAGCGATCTTCCTTTCCGGAGCTGGTGCGGTGTTTGGCCG
The DNA here is from genome assembly GCF_013322225.1 of Agrobacterium larrymoorei. Taxonomy (GTDB): domain Bacteria; phylum Pseudomonadota; class Alphaproteobacteria; order Rhizobiales; family Rhizobiaceae; genus Agrobacterium; species Agrobacterium larrymoorei_A. The sequence goes on along the minus strand of NZ_JAAMFB010000017.1, from coordinate 96,852 downwards.
GTCGACGGCAGACAGCATCAGGCGCACGCGGAAGGTGGAGCCCTTATCCTTTTCGCTGGAGACGGAAATCTCGCCGCCCAGCGTGTTGGTGAGCAATTGGGTAATGGTGAGCCCAAGGCCCAGCCCCGGCATGGGGTTGATCGTTTCTGCCTCACCCCGTTGGAATGGCTCGTAGATGCGTCCCAGGTCTTTTTCGGCAATGCCGCGTCCGGTATCGCTAACAGTAAAGGTGGCGACCTGGCTGCGGTAAGTCACGTTCAGGGTAACGCTGCCTTTATCTGTAAACTTTATCGCGTTGGATAGCAGGTTGACGAGAATCTGGCGCAGCCGCTTTTCATCGCTGCGTACGTATTGCGGCAGGGATTTTGTTCGTTCATGATTGAAGGCCAGGCCCTTCGCCTGCGCCTGCGGGCGGAAGAGGTCGATGATCTGGTCGAGAAAATCCTGGATGTTGATTTCGTTCGAATAGACCTGAAGACGACCTGCCTCGATCTTGGAGATATCCAGCAGTCCATCGATCAAGCCGGAGAGATGATCTGCCGAGCGCCGGATGACCTTGATTGCCGACTGGCGTGGCGCCGGGATCGTCTCATCCCGTTCCAGAATTTGCGCGTAGCCCAGAACGGCGTTCAGCGGTGTTCGCAATTCGTGGCTGAGGCCCACGACATATCGGCTTTTAGCACGGTTGGCGGCCTCTGCCGTTTCCTTTGCGTCTTGCAGTGCCGCGTCGGTTTTCTTGTGGGCAGCGATTTCCTTCAGCAGCAATGCATTCTGGCGAAAGGATTCCTCCTCCGCCACCACGCGACTGTCATGGGCAAGAACCAGAAACCAGCAGACGATGCCAGCGATGACGGCAAAGACGAAGAAGACGGCCAGAATGGTGCGTTCCACCACATCCGCGGTTTCGGGGGAGGCGGTGCCGACCTGATAGGCAATCAGCGTCAGCGTTCCACCCAGAGCAGCAACTGCAACCGTCGTTGACATGGCGTATCGGCCAAGCCGTGTCGCCAGCCTCGCAACCAGCCGGGAGGGAAGAATGGTTCCCGCAACGCTGGAGACCTGATAGTTCAGCTTCGCCTTCGGCTTGCACATGTCATGGCAGCGACTGTCCAGAGAACAGCAAAGCGAGCAAATTGGTCCTGCATAGGCGGGGCACCACGCCATGTCTTCCGGCTCGAACGGGTGTTCGCAGATCGAGCAGGTGATGCTGGAAAGTTCTTTCCATTTCTGGCGCGGTTTGCGTGCCAGATAGAATTTTCCCTTCGTCGTCCATGCGATCGCCGGTGAGGAGATGAAGGCGACGATGAGGGTAATGTAGGGGGCAAGCGATGCGGCCAGCGTTCCGAACAGGCCGAAATGGGCGCTGAGCGCAATCGTGGCGGAAAGCGTCATCGCGCCGACACCGACCGGGTTGATATCGTAAAGGTGTGCCCGCTTGAACTCGATGCCGGGTGGCGCGAGACCGAGCGGCTTGTTGATGAAGAGATCGGCTGAGATGGTGCAGAGCCATGCCATGGCGATGATGGAAAAAATACCGAGTGTTTCTTCCAGCAGCCGGTAGATGCCGAGTTCCATCAACAGCAAGGCGATCGCCACGTTGAAAACCAGCCATACGACGCGGCCAGGATGGCTATGGGTCAGGCGGGAGAAGAAGTTGGACCATGCCAACGATCCGGCATAGGCGTTCATCACGTTGATTTTCAACTGAGATACCACCACGAAGGCCACCATGAGGAGCAAGGCGGCATTCTCGTTCGGGATCATGTAGCCAAAAGCGGTGAGGTACATCTGAGACGGGTCTGCTGCGCGATCCACCGGTACGCCGGAGGAAAGGGTCAGTACTACGAGGAACGATCCGGCCAGCAGTTTCGGCACACCGACGACGACCCAGCCCGCGCCGGCCAGAAATATCGCGACCTTATGGCGAAACTTGCTTTGACCTTCGGCAGGCAGGAACCGCAGGAAGTCGACCTGCTCACCGATCTGCGACATTAGCGCCAGGATGACGGCGGATGCCGCGCCGAATTTGATCAGATCGAAAGGCGCGTTTTCTCCGGCCGGAGCGGAAGCGTGATGCACGCCTGAGAAGGCAAGCCAGAGATCGAATTTCTGCCAGTCGAGCAGGGCGATGAAGGCGAAGGGCAGTATGTTGAGCACGATCCAGAACGGTTGAGTCAGTATCTGGAACTTGCTGATGAGCCGCACGCCGTGGGTGACGAGCGGAATTACCATAACGGAAGAAATAATGTAGCCGACCCACAAGGGAATGCCGAGCGCCAGTTCAAGCGCACCGGACATGATCGAGGCCTCGATGGCGAACAGCATGAAGGTGAAGGCGGCATAGATCAGCGAGGTGATGGTGGAGCCGATATAGCCGAAGCTTGCGCCGCGCGTCAGAAGATCGATATCGACGCCGTGGCGGATGGCGTAGCGGCTGATGGGCAGGCCGACGAGCAGCATGGCAACTGCGGCGGCGATGATGGCGAAGAAGGCATTGGTCGTGCCATAGGACAACGTAATCGCGCCGCCGATGGCCTCAAGTGCGAGAAAGGAAATGGCGCCGATGGCGGTATGAGAAATGCGGTTGGATGAGAACTGGCGCGCGCTTTTGGCGGTGAAACGCAGCGCGTAATCTTCCAGCGTCTGGTTCGCGACCCAGCGGTTATATTCGCGTCTGACGGGGATGATGCGTTGCCGTGCGGCCATGCCGGGTTTCCCTCGTCGCAAACAGAAAAATGGCGTCGCCCGGATCGAGCGACGCCATCTTCAACTTAATCAGGCAGCAGCCGACTGTGCCGTCGGGACTTCCGAGATCGTCTTCAGAACGACGGAAGCGATCTGGTATGGGCAGCCCTGGGAGTTCGGACGACGGTCTTCGAGGTAACCACGATAACCGTTGTTGACGAAGGAATGCGGAACGCGGATCGAAGCGCCACGGTCAGCGATGCCGTAGGAGAACTTGTTCCAAGGCGCGGTTTCGTGCTTGCCGGTCAGACGCTTGTCGTTGTCTGGGCCGTAAACTGCGATGTGCGCGTCGAGGTTCTTTTCGAACTGCGCCATGAGGGCTTCGAAATATTCCTTGCCGCCAACTTCGCGCATGTACTTGGTCGAGAAGTTGCAATGCATGCCGGAGCCGTTCCAGTCGGTATCGCCGAGCGGCTTGCAGTGGAATTCGATGTCGATGCCGTACTGCTCCGTCAGGCGCTGCAGCAGGTAGCGAGCGATCCAGATCTGGTCGGCGGCGCGCTTGGAGCCCTTGCCGAAAATCTGGAATTCCCACTGGCCCTTGGCCACTTCGGCATTGATGCCTTCGTGGTTGATGCCGGCTGCAAGGCACTGGTCCAGATGCTCTTCGACGATTTCGCGGGCGACCGGGCCGACATTGCTGGCGCCAACGCCGCAATAGTAAGGGCCCTGTGGAGCCGGGTAGCCCTGCTCAGGGAAGCCGAGCGGACGGCCGTTCTCGTAGAAGAAATATTCCTGCTCGAAGCCGAACCATGCGTCTTCGTCGTCGAGGATCGTTGCGCGGCTGTTGGACGCGTGTGGCGTAACGCCATCCGGCATCATGACTTCGCACATGACCAGCGCGCCGTTGGTCCGGGCAGGGTCTGGATAAAGTGCGACAGGCTTCAGCACGCAATCCGAGCTGTGGCCTTCAGCCTGCATGGTGGAGGAGCCGTCAAAGCCCCAAAGCGGAAGCTGCTCGAGTGTCGGGAATTCATCGAATTCCTTGACCTGCGTCTTGCCACGCAGGTTTGCTACTGGCTTGTAACCGTCGAGCCAGATGTACTCGAGTTTGAACTTAGTCATTACGAACCTCTCATAGGTTAAGATGCGAAGCCTTGATTGTTAACCACCGAGACCGGCGAAAACATTCTCGCTTTCAAGGGCTGCCTGAAGAGATGCATAAGCCGTGCCAGTTCGGAGATGCTTTGATGGTCCGACTGATTTTTTAATTTAGAAGCGATTGAGATGCGCGATTGAAATGCGAATCGCCCAGTTTCAGAAAAATGGCGAAAATCCCAAAATTTAAGATTTATGAAGGCCTTATAGCGCCGGAGCCGCTCGTTTTCTCAGAAAAGATGGTGCTGGACGACGATTTTGAGTGTTTTTTGGCCTGAAAGCGCGAAAAATGGGTCATTAGCTGCATAAAGACTATTCGTTTATCTATGCGTCAACTTAATTGCCTAAATTTTGATCTTTATGATATTTTTTTAAGCGTATGGGATGAATTTCCGCTCCTGATCCGTTATAGTAGTAATCAAGCGTGGTGCTGAGGTGTTTTGACTGGAAGAGAAGAGGCCGTCATGAGAACCGAACCGCATATGGAAAGTGCCAAGATTTATCAATTCCCAGTCGGCGGACGGGCGGGAGCAAGCAGCTTTCGCAAGGACGGAAATGTCCAGTCCATCAAACCTGCCGCCCAAAGGGTAGATTTCGAAAGCTGGTATCACCAGGAAGCGATTGAGGACGACAAGCCCCATAACTGAGGCGTCCACTATATGTTTTAAAGGCTGGGTGTCAGACGTTTTCTGATGTTCTGATTTCGCCACCCCACCTACGTCAAACGACGTATACGGTTTCGCGTCCGCGAGTCCGATAGTCCCCTCCAGCAGCGGTTTCAAAATGCCGCTGATGCCCGTTCGAGGCTTAAACAAGGAGAGGGGTTCTTCCGATGACATTCAGAAAGACGCTCACTGGCGCACTGCTCGGCGCTATTTTGTCCACCACCGCATTCCACGGTGCTTTTGCTGCCGAGGACACGATCAAGGTCGGCGTGCTGCATTCGCTTTCCGGCACCATGGCGATTTCCGAAACGACGCTGAAAGACGCCATGTTGATGCTCATCGAAGAGCAGAACAAGAAGGGCGGCGTGCTGGGCAAGAAGCTTGAGCCTGTGGTGGTGGACCCTGCTTCCGACTGGCCGCTCTTTGCCGAAAAGGCCCGTCAGCTGATCTCTCAGGATAAAGTCGCTGCCGTGTTCGGCTGCTGGACCTCTTCTTCGCGCAAATCGGTTCTGCCGGTCTTCGAAGAGCTGAACTCCATCCTCTTCTACCCCGTCCAGTATGAGGGCGAAGAATCCTCCCGCAACATCTTCTACACCGGTGCCGCACCGAACCAGCAGGCCATTCCCGCTGTTGATTACCTTGCCAACACCGAAGGCGTCGAGCGCTGGGTTCTGGCTGGCACGGACTATGTCTATCCGCAGACCACCAACAAGATCCTGAAGGCCTACCTGATGTCCAAGGGCGTCAAGGAAGAGGACATCATGATCAACTACACGCCATTCGGTCATTCCGACTGGCAGACGATCGTGTCCGATATCAAGAAGTTCGGTTCGGCTGGCAAGAAGACAGCTGTCGTTTCCACCATCAATGGCGATGCCAACGTTCCCTTCTACAAGGAACTGGCAAACCAGGGTGTGAAGGCTGAGGATATTCCGGTCGTTGCCTTCTCCGTCGGCGAAGAAGAACTGGCTGGTCTCGACACGGCACCGCTGGTCGGTCACCTTGCCGCCTGGAACTACTTCCAGTCCGTCGATAGCCCGGCCAATGCCGAATTCATCAAGGAATGGCACGCCTTCACCAAGAACGACAAGCGCGTGACCAACGACCCGATGGAAGCCGCCTATATCGGCTTCAACGCATGGGTCAAGGCCGTTGAAGCCGCTGGCACGACGGACACGGATGCGGTGCTCGATAGCATCATTGGTGTCTCCGTTCCGAACCTCACCGGCGGTTATTCCACCGTCATGCCGAACCACCACATCACCAAGCCGGTGCTGATCGGTGAAATTCAGGCTGACGGTCAGTTCGAAGTCGTACAGGAAACCCCTCAGGTCGTTGGCGATGAGTGGTCCGATTACCTTCCCGACTCCAAGGATTTGATCTCAGATTGGCGCAAGCCGATGTCTTGCGGCAACTTCAACGTCGCCACCGGCAAGTGCGGCGGCAAGGGTAGCTGATAGGCGCGAGGAGCGAGGGACCGCAGAGCCGTATTGGTTTTGCGGTCCCGCCCTCTCCGCCGTCATCCTCGGGCTTGACCCGAGGATCCAAAGCCTCCCCTCCGTTCTCTTCGCCAGTTAGAGTTTTTGGCTGGCGTCGTGGATCCTCGGGTCAAGCCCGAGGATGACGGCGGAGAGGGCGGGGGGCTTCGGCGGCAAAAACGCCGTCACTATCGAATTCCGCCTGCTGGCACTGATCGAGCGGGCTTCCAAGGGGGACTTGGGATTATGTTTTTTCGTATGTTGGCCGTCATCGGCTTGCTGTTCAGTCTCACGGCCTCGGCCTTCGCTCAACAGAGTGATCCGAAACCGTTGATCGACGCACTGGGCAAAGCCGATTTCAAGGAGGCTGAAACGCTGGTCGGGCAGATCGCCGCGACCGGCGATGCGCGCGTTGTACCTGCGCTGGAAGCCTTTGCCGATGGCGATCTTTACGTGCGCAAATCCGACAGCGTCGTTTTTCTGACGAAGCCCGCAGGGTCCAATTTCACTCTCGTCGACCCACTGACGGGTGAGAGTGCAGGTGAAGCGCCGAAGGCTGCCGTCACGAAAATTCGCGTCAATAATAATCTTCGCCGCGTCATCCGCGCCGCGCTTGGCGGACTGACGTTGCTGAGCCCACAGCGCGGTGTGCGCCTGTCCGCTGCAGATGCAGTGCTGAAAGCGCCAAGTGCCGAAAACCTCGAACTGCTGGATGCGGCACTCGCAAAAGAAACGGATTCCGAAGTCAAGGCGAGAATGGAGGAGGCAAGGGCGGTTTCTCTTCTGGCATCTGATCGTTCTGTCAACGAGAAGCGAGCCGCCATCGAGACCATTACGAATATTGGCGGTCGCGATGCTATTGGCATTCTCATGAGCGCATCGTCTTCTGTCGATGCCAGCCTGAAACCCGATCTCGATGCGGCGATTGCGAGCATCGAGGGATCGCTTGCGTTGTGGGATACTGCACAAAATATCTGGTACGGCCTGTCGCTTGGTTCCGTGCTGCTGCTGGCGGCCATTGGCCTTGCCATCACCTTCGGCGTCATGGGCATCATCAATATGGCGCATGGCGAGATGGTGATGATCGGCGCTTACTCCACCTTCATCGTGCAGGACGTCATTCGCAGCCATGCCCCCGGCCTGTTCGACTGGTCGCTTGCTATCGCGCTGCCTGTCGCGTTTCTCGTCACCGGCGTGATCGGCCTTATCATGGAGCGCGGGGTCATCCGCTTTCTCTATGGCCGCCCGCTGGAAACGCTGCTGGCGACATGGGGTATTTCGCTGATGTTGCAGCAGGGCGTGCGCTCCATCTTCGGGCCGACGAACCGTGAGGTTGGCAGCCCCAGCTGGATGTCTGGTTCCTTCAGCGTCGGCTATCTAAACTTCACCTGGAACCGCGTCTGGATCGTCTGCTTCTCGCTCTCCGTCTTCTTCGCCCTGCTGCTCCTCCTCAAGCGTTCCGCATTCGGCTTGCAGATGCGCGCCGTCACGCAGAACCGGCGCATGGCATCCTCCATGGGCATCAGAACGCCGTGGGTAGACGCCTTCACCTTCGCGCTTGGCTCCGGTGTTGCCGGATTGGCTGGCGTGGCGCTCAGCCAGATCGACAATGTGTCCCCCAATCTCGGGCAGAGCTACATCATCGATAGCTTCATGGTCGTGGTTTTCGGCGGTGTCGGAAATCTCTGGGGAACACTGGTCGGTGCGCTGTCGCTTGGCGTGCTCAACAAATTCCTAGAGCCGACCGTCGGCGCGGTGCTGGGTAAAATCCTCGTCCTCGTTCTCATCATCCTGTTCATTCAGAAGCGGCCGCGCGGTCTCTTCGCACTCAAGGGAAGGGCGATCGAGGCATGATCACCGGTTTTCTCCTCCGCGCGCTCGACCGCCGCATCTCGATTGCCGTCGGCATTATCCTCGCCGTCGCGCTCATCATTCCCGCACTGAACCTGCTGCTGCCACCCACGAACCCGCTTCATGTGCCGACCTATATGATGTCGATGCTTGGCAAGTATCTGGCCTATGCGCTGCTGGCGCTTGCGCTCGATCTGGTCTGGGGTTACTGCGGCATTCTTTCGCTCGGCCACGGCGCGTTCTTTGCGCTCGGCGGCTATGCCATGGGCATGTATCTGATGCGCCAGATCGGCTCACGCGGCACCTATGGCGATCCTGTGCTGCCGGATTTCATGGTGTTCCTCAACTGGAAGGAACTGCCTTGGTTCTGGCATGGCTTCGATATGTTCTGGTTTGCGATGCTGATGGTGCTGGTCGTGCCGGGCCTGCTTGCCTTCGTCTTCGGCTGGTTCGCCTTCCGCTCCCGCGTTAATGGCGTCTACCTGTCGATCATTACGCAGGCCATGACCTATGCGCTGCTGCTCGCCTTCTTCCGCAACGACATGGGTTTCGGCGGCAATAATGGCCTGACGGATTTCAAGGATATTCTTGGCTTCTCCGTTCAGGCTCCCGGCACGCGCGCAGTTCTCTTTGCCATGACGGCGCTGATGCTCGCGCTTTCGCTGCTGATTGCATCCGGCATCGTCAACTCCAAGTTCGGCAAGGTGCTGGTAGGTGTTAGAGATGCGGAAAGCCGAGTGCGCTTCCTTGGTTTCCGGGTGGAAAACATCAAACTCTTCACCTTCGTCGTTTCGGCTATGATGGCAGGTATTGCCGGTGCCTTGTTCGTGCCGCAGGTCGGCATCATCAACCCCGGCGAATTTGCGCCTGCCAACTCCATTGAAGTCGTCGTCTGGACGGCGGTGGGTGGTCGTGGAACGCTGATCGGCCCGATCATCGGCGCGGTTTTGGTCAATGGCGGCAAAAGTTACTTTACTGGCGCATTTCCGGAATTCTGGCTGTTTGCACTGGGTGGCCTCTTCATTGCCGTTACCCTGTTTTTCCCTAAGGGGATCGTCGGCACCGTCCAGCATTTCATCGTGAACCGTCGCGGCAAGGTATCGAAGCCCAAGGAGACGACAGCGAAACCCGGCAATGACGATGCAGTCGCAAGCCAGGCAGCGGAGTGAGGCAGATGAATACGATTTCCGAAAACAGGACGAAAAGCCTGCTCTATCTCGATGGCGTCTCCGTTTCCTTCGATGGTTTCAAGGCACTGAATTCGCTGTCATTCGTGGTCGAGCCCGGCGAACTGCGCGCCATCATCGGACCCAATGGTGCGGGCAAAACGACGATGATGGACATCATCACCGGCAAGACGCGGCCTGATAGCGGCACGGTGCTGTTCGAAGACCACATCGACCTTACCAAGAAGGACGAGGCGGATATCGCCCAGCTGGGTATCGGCCGTAAATTCCAGAAGCCAACCGTTTTTGAAAGCCATACCGTCTGGGACAATCTGGAGCTGGCGCTGAACCGCAAGCGCGGTGTTTTCGCCACCCTGTTCTATCGCCTGACGGCAGAGGATAAGGCGCGCATCGAAGAAATCCTCTCCATCGTCCGCCTCGGCCATCGCCGCGACGACCTCGCCGCCAACCTTTCCCACGGGCAGAAACAATGGCTGGAAATCGGCATGCTCTTGGCACAGGAGCCGAAGCTTCTGCTTGTGGACGAACCGGTGGCGGGGATGACCGATGCCGAAACGGCAGAAACCGCCGTGCTGCTGAAGGAAATCGCCAAGACCCGCTCCGTGGTGGTGGTGGAACACGACATGGGCTTCATCCGCGAGCTTGGCGTCAAAGTGACGTGCCTTGCGGAAGGTTCCGTGCTGGCGGAAGGGTCGATCGATTTCGTGTCGAGCGATCCAAAGGTCATTGAGAATTATCTGGGGCGGTGATGGGGCTAGGGTTCACTAGAAGCGTTAGGCGATTGCCGCTGTGGATCCTCGGGTCAAGCCCGAGGATGACGTCTGAGATTGGAAAGACCCATTTGGCAACCCCTCTATCGTCATCTTCGGTTTTCGATTCTAACCTCGATATGACGCTAACGAATGTGGCAGACCATCAGACACACACACTGCCGTCATCCTCGGGCTTGACCCGAGGATCCACGCCGCAAGCCAATCTCTCAACCGAATTCCTCATAAAGATCACGCCATTCCGGATTAAAATCCTCAATCAGCTTGATCTTCCAATCGCGGTACCACCGCTTCAACGATTTCTCTCGCTGGATAGCCGTGCCGATACTCATATGCTCTTCATACCAGACCAGACGCGTGCAGCCATATCGGCTCGTAAATCCTTCGGTCAGACCTTCGCGATGCTCGTAAATGCGTTGCTCAAGGTTGGACGTCACGCCGATGTAAAGCGTTCCGCGTTTCTGGCTGGCTACGATGTAGACGTATCCGCTCATAAAAATTGGTCCCGCATATGGATCCTCGGGTCAAGCCCGAGGATGACGGCAGAGAGTGGGATGACTGCCTTGCCTTTTTCTCCAACGTCATCCTCGGGCTTGACCCGAGGATCCACGCCACAACCTCGTACCACACGTCTTGCCACAAGGTAACACCATGCTAAGCGTCGAAAACATCAATCTCCATTACGGCGCGGCTCAGGCACTGCGTGGCGTCTCGCTCAATGCCGAAAGGGGTAAGATCACGTGTGTTCTGGGGCGAAACGGGGTGGGCAAAAGCTCTCTTCTGCGCGCTGTTACCGGCCAGCATCCCATCAGTGGCGGGGCGATCAGCTTCGGAGGCGAAAGCCTGAGCGGGTTGGCGCCTTACCAGCGGGCGAAACGTGGGGTGGGTTATGTGCCGCAGGGGCGGGAAATCTTTCCGCTGCTGACGGTGCAGGAAAATCTTGAGAGTGGCTATGCGCCGCTGCCGCGCAAGGAGCGCTTCATTCCGGAAGATATTTTCAGTCTGTTTCCGGTGTTGCAAACCATGCTGACAAGGCGCGGCGGGGATCTTTCCGGCGGACAACAGCAGCAGCTCGCTATTGGTCGGGCACTGGTGACACGACCGAAAATCCTCGTGCTGGATGAGCCAACCGAAGGCATTCAGCCGTCGATCATCAAGGATATCGGGCGCGCGATCAAATATCTGCGCGATTCCACTGGCATGGCGATCCTGCTTGTCGAGCAATATCTGGATTTCTGCCGCGAGCTTGCCGATTATGTCTACATCATGGACCGTGGTGAAGTTGTGCATGAGGGTGCGGCAGAGACGCTCGACACGCCGGATGCGCGGCGTCATTTGACAGTATAAACGACGTCTTTTCGTTCACGTCCTGATAAAATTGAGATAATAAAGTGAATAGTCATGCGCCCTAGCATGGCTTTCATGCGTAATTTTAGCATTTCATTGAGCATGAGGACGTGTTATTGGCAGCGAAAATGCTGCTTGCGAGACACACCCACGAGGTCATCTGCACGCCGCATCCGTCGATCCCTTACATTCCACGTATTTTCCGGCATTATTGTCGGAGAACTGTGCCAATAAAGGCGTGCCGATGAATCTGACTGTTGCTGGCCGGACGTTCCGGTTCCTTCGCTCCGCAAAGACTGTGTTTGCGAGCTTTGCCATTCTCACGAGCATGAGCGCCGCTGCATCGGCATCGATGTGCGGTCAGACAATGCAATCAGGCCGGCATGAGTTTTCGCTCATGTCCCAAGGCTCTGAACGCGAAGGTATCTATTTCGTTCCATCTTCCTATGATGGAAAAAAGCCGCTTCCGGTGGTTTTTGATTTTCATGGCAGCAACAGCAACCCCAACGGTCAACTGGATCGCAGTGGCTGGGACAAGGTCGCGGAGCGCGCAGGTGTGATCGTCGTCGCCCTTCAGGGCAGCCTTGATGGTGAGCTTCCCGGCACTCATGCCTGGAACGTGCCGGGCGTTACCACTCGCCCAGGCGGTCTCGATGAACTCGGCTTCATTCGCGATGCCCTCAGCATGGTAAAGTCGAAGTTTTGCGTGAATGAAGAGCAATTCTATGGCTCCGGTTATTCCGGTGGCGGGCGTATGCTGTCGCAATTTCTGTGCAGTGGCAGCAACGACTTTACGGCTGCCGGTTTTGTTGCATCCCTTCGCGCGGGATATCCGGTTGAGGCAGGGGGCAAGTGGGGACCGGACGCCAAGACCTGCACTCCGGCAAAGCCCTTGTCGATCATCGCTTTTGCCGGTTTGAAAGACCCTGCCAACCCCTATCAGGGTGGCGGCAAGCCCTATTGGCAGTATAGCGGTGAAACGGCGTTGAAACGCTGGGCCGAAATCGATGGCTGCAAGGGTGCGGCGAAGAGCAAGTCCGTTGGCGATTTTACCTTCAACAGCTACGATGTCTGCAAGAGTGGTTCGCGCATCCATTCCTACGTCATCGATGCCTGGGACCATGCATGGCCACGCGCATCGATGAAGGGTGAGGTCATTGCCGCTTCCAATTCGGTTCCGCGCAAGCCGGGCAGCGATGCGACAATCGCAGCCCAGCCAGCGTTGGAGCGTAAAATCTCCTCGACCGATACCCGTCAACAGGTTGATGCGGCTGAAAGAATGTGGGACTTCTTCCAGAATACGGAAGGGCAGTTGGTTGTCGATGCGACGGCAAAGACCGATTGCTCCGTGAAAGCGGTTTCCGCTTCCGCAAATGCTTCGGAGACGATGTGCAGCAAGAGTATCAAACTGTCCAACACCCCCGCCCGCAGCGCGCCCGTGGCCGAGGGCGCATTGTAACGAAAGCGCTGAATGGGCGCAGCCGTCTGGATGAGCTGTTTCAGGAAGGTTGCGCCAAGATCAGGCTTCCCGAAACATTTTCCAATGAAATGGAAGCCATTCTCATCAACTCTTCAGGCGGTTTGACCGGGGGAGACGAGGTGGAATGGCAGGCTGTTGCCGCCGCAGGCACCAGCCTCGTCGTGACCACGCAGGCCTGCGAAAAGGTCTATAAGGCCGCCGCAGGCACGGCAGCCGTCACAGTCAAAATCTCCGCTGCCGAAAATTCGAAACTGCATTGGCTGCCGCAGGAAACCATTCTGTTCGACCGCGCCTCTCTGACGCGCAGGCTGGAAGCAGATCTCCACGCCTCATCCGAATTTCTCGCCGTCGAGGCCGTTTTGCTTGGCCGTCAGGCGATGGGTGAAGCTATGGAGGAGGGGCTTTTTCGAGATCGCTGGCGTATTCGCCATGGCGGAAAACTGGTTCATGCCGAAGACCTTTTGCTGGATGGCCGTATTTCCGATCTCACGCAAAAAGCAGCGGTTCTCTCCGGTCGTGTTGCTTTCGCGACCCTCCTTTATATAGGCCCGCTGGCGGAGGCTTTGCTGCCTAAAATTCGGGCTATTGCCGGAGAAAACGGCGGGGCCAGTGAGTGGCAGGGAAAGCTTGTCATCCGGCTCTCCGCAGAGGACGGATTCTCCCTTAGAAAAATGCTTTTTCCCATCATTTCGCTCTTGCGCAATGGCGCGCCAGTGCCGAAAGTCTGGAACCTGTGATGCTGAAAGTAGGACGAACATGAACCTCACACCCCGGGAAAAAGACAAGCTGCTGATCTCCATGGCTGCTATGGTGGCGCGCCGCCGCCTGGAGCGTGGCGTGAAGCTCAACTATCCCGAAGCCATTGCACTGGTTACGGATTTCGTCGTGGAGGGTGCACGTGACGGCCGAGCGGTGGCTGAGCTCATGGAAGCGGGCGCGCATGTCATTTCTCGCGATCAGGTGATGGAAGGCGTGGCCGAAATGATCCATGATATTCAGGTTGAGGCAACCTTTCCGGACGGCACGAAGCTCGTGACCGTTCACGAACCCATCCGCTGAAGGAGGAGGCTGACATGGCGCTGGAACTTCGTCCCAATTGCGAATGCTGCAACCGCAATCTGCCACCGGAAAGCCTTGATGCGATGGTGTGTTCTTTCGAATGCACATTCTGCGCTGAGTGCGCTGCTGGTACTCTTGGCGGTGCCTGCCCGAACTGCATGGGCGAACTGGTGCGGCGGCCCGGTCGCCCGGCTGCGGCGTTGATCAATAACCCTGCCTCCACGAGACGCGTGTTGAAGGCGGAAGGATGCGCGCCGGTAAAAGCGGCCTGAGACGATAAAAAGGGGAATGCCATGATACCAGGCGAGATCATTGCCGCAGAGGGCACGATAGAGCTTAACGCCGGTCAGCCGACGGTAACGATCGAGGTTGCCAATTCCGGTGACCGGCCGGTGCAGGTTGGCAGCCATTATCATTTCTTTGAAACCAATGCCGGACTGCTGTTCGAGCGGGAAAAGGCGCGCGGCATGCGGCTGGATATTCCCGCAGGCACGGCGGTTCGCTTTGAGCCGGGGCAGAAGCGCGAGGTGACGCTCATGCCACTTTCCGGCAAGCGCGAGGTTTATGGTTTTCGTCAACAGATCATGGGGAGGCTATGAGATGACTGCTGAACATTATCATGGAAGCTGCCAGTGCGGTGCCGTCAGCTTCGAGGTCGACGCCGATCTCGACAAGACGGTGACGTGCAATTGTTCTCGCTGCAAAAGGCTCGGATCCGTGTTGGCATTTGCGCCGAAGGAACAGTTCAGGTTGCTTTCGGGTGAGGATCACCTGAAAGAATATCTCTTCAATCAGAAGAAAATCCATCATCTCTTTTGTAGCGATTGCGGCATCGAAAGCTTTGCCTATGCAGATGGGCCGGGTGGCACGCCAATGGTTGCCGTCAATGCCAATTGTCTGGATGGCGTCGATCCGCGTGCATTGAAGTCTCATGTGCATGATGGTGCTGCGGCGTGATGAAATTCATGCCCCGTCTTTCTGTCGGCGGGTCGCTACTGGCGTTGCTCCTCATTGGGGTGGCGTCTGGAGCGAGTGCTGAGGAGCAGCCGAATTGCGCCGAGCCGACAACACAGATGGACATGAATCAGTGCGCCGGGCTGGATTACGAAAAGGCCGACAAGGCACTGAACGCGCAGTATCAAGCGCTTCGCAAGGTGTTGGGCGAGCGTGACAAGGATGCTGACGAAGGCGCGAAAGGCTACAACGACGCTCTCGTTGCCGCCCAGCGCGCCTGGGTCGCTTTTCGTGACGCAAATTGCGATCTAGCCGGTTTTCAGGCACGCGGCGGCAGCATGGAGCCCATGCTCGTTTCATCCTGTCTTGCGGATATGAGCCGCAAGCGTACGGAAGAATTAAAGACGCTGGCGGAAGGTTTCTGAGAGCAGGGGCTTGTCCTTGAGGCTTTCGAGTACGTACCGCATGTTGCGACATTGACAAAAGCCGAGGCGACCAGTCGCCTCGCTGAAATGAATAATTCTGCTTTTCTCCGCCTCCCAGGGAGCCTGATAGCCCATGCCTTACAAGATTTCCCGCGCAGCCTATGCCAGCATGTTTGGCCCAACCGTTGGCGACAAGGTGCGCCTTGCCGATACGGAACTGTTCATCGAAATCGAGAAGGATTTCACCACTTACGGCGAAGAGGTGAAATTCGGCGGTGGCAAGGTTATTCGCGATGGGATGGGTCAGAGCCAGGCGACACGCGCCGAGGGCGCTGTCGATACCGTCATCACCAACGTGGTGATCGTGGATCATTCCGGTGTCTACAAGGCCGATGTGGGTCTGAAGGATGGTCGCATCCACGGCATCGGCAAGGCCGGCAACCCGGATACGCAACCGGGCGTCACCATCATCGTCGGCCCTTCGACGGAAGCGATTGCCGGTGAGGGCAAGATTCTGACCGCAGGCGGCATGGATGCGCATATCCATTACATCTGCCCCCAGCAGATCGAAGAAGCCCTGATGAGCGGCGTGACTTGCATGTTGGGCGGCGGCTCAGGTCCAGCCCACGGAACATTGGCCACCACCTGTACCGGCGCTTGGCATATCGAACGGATGATCGAGAGCTTCGATGGCTTTCCGATGAACCTCGCGCTGGCGGGCAAGGGCAATGCCTCTCTACCCAAGCCGCTGGAAGAGATGATCCTTGCCGGTGCTTCGTCGCTGAAGCTGCATGAAGACTGGGGCACGACGCCTGCCGCTATCGACAACTGCCTGACGGTTGCCGATCAGTTCGACGTGCAGGTGATGATCCACACAGATACGTTGAACGAAAGCGGCTTCGTGGAAGATACGGTTGCGGCCATCAATGGCCGTACGATCCATGCCTTCCACACGGAAGGGGCCGGCGGTGGCCACGCACCGGATATCATCAAGATTTGCGGCAATCCAAACGTTATCCCATCCTCCACCAATCCGACGCGGCCTTACACGGTCAACACACTGGCGGAGCATCTGGACATGTTGATGGTGTGCCACCACCTGTCGCCTTCCATTCCAGAAGACATTGCTTTCGCTGAAAGTCGCATCCGCAAGGAAACCATCGCGGCGGAAGATATACTTCACGACATCGGCGCTTTCTCGATCATCTCTTCCGACAGCCAGGCTATGGGCCGCGTCGGAGAGGTTGCTATCCGCACATGGCAGACGGCGGACAAGATGAAGCGTCAGCGCGGTCGGTTGAAGGAAGAGAAGGGCGAGAACGACAATTTCCGCGTTCGCCGCTACATTGCCAAATATACCATCAACCCGGCCATCGCTCACGGTGTGAGCCATGAGATCGGCTCCGTAGAAGTCGGCAAGCGTGCCGATCTTGTGCTCTGGAACCCGGCCTTTTTTGGGGTGAAGCCGGAAATGGTCCTGCTCGGTGGCTCGATTGCGGCGGCGCCAATGGGTGATCCGAATGCGTCGATCCCCACGCCGCAGCCGATGCATTACCGCCCAATGTTTGCCGCTTACGGAAAGCTGCGCACCAATTCTTCCGTTACCTTCGTTTCGCAGGCATCGCTGGATGGTGGGCTGGCACAGCGCCTTGGCGTTGCGAAGAAGCTGGTCGCGGTCAAGAACGTGCGCGGCGGCATTTCCAAGGCGTCGATGATCCACAACACGCTGACGCCGCATATCGAGGTGGACCCGGAAACCTATGAGGTCCGCGCCGATGGCGAGCTATTGACCTGCGAACCGGCGACGGTGCTGCCCATGGCGCAGCGCTATTTCCTGTTCTGACTTTTGTGCATGACTGATTCGCAGGTGCAGGTTTTTGCTGCGCCGCAAACGGTTTTGGTTTATCTCCCCCGCATGAAATTGAAAGCGTGATTGTTCCCAAGCTGTCACGCATTTACTTGCACAGGAGAAAATCATGCTCGGCAAAAGAGTCCCCGCCGTTACCTTCCGCACACGCGTCCGCGATGAGGCCGTTGGCGGTCCTAATCCCTATCGTTGGGAAGATGTGACCTCGCAGGATTATTTCGGTGGGAAGAAGGTCGTTCTGTTCTCGCTGCCTGGCGCTTTCACGCCGACATGCTCGACCTACCAGCTTCCCGATTTCGAAAAGCTGACGCCGGAATTCCGTGCTCTCGGTATCGATGAAATATACTGCCTCTCCGTCAATGACGCCTTTGTCATGAACGCCTGGGCAAAAAGCCAGAATCTCGAAAACGTCAAGGTCATTCCAGACGGCTCTGGCGAGTTTACGCGCAAGATGGGTATGCTGGTTGCCAAGGATAATCTCGGTTTCGGCATGCGCTCCTGGCGCTATGCCGCCATCATCAACGATGGCGTTGTGGAACAATGGTTCGAAGAAGAGGGCTATTCGGACAATTGCGATTCCGATCCCTACGGCGCGTCTTCTCCACAGAACATTCTGGAAAGCCTGAAGGCCCTCAAGGCTGCCTGACCATCACGCCGATGTGAATTTTTCTGAAGCCGGGCAAACTTGTCCGGCTTCTTCCGTTCTGGAAACTCGTTCGATCGAGTTCTTCGCACTGTGTGCATGTTCGGTTAACACTTGCAGCTTCGCTTGGCACGTAAATCGCGCCGAAAAAGCGAGCGCTGCCAGCCATATAAACGAGCGCATGATTTGTTCCAAAAGAAAATGAAGTATTATCAGGCGCTAAATGACGGCCTTCGCAATGTAATTTCCCCAAGGGGAGGTTGAGATTGGCAGAAAGCACGTGTGAATTTTATAAAAATAATTTCAGCTTAAATACATAAATTTTTACTGGTTCGGTTTACTCCTATCCAACCTCTGATGCTTATCGATTTGGGTGTGAGGACAAGATTCGATGGCTGACTGGTTCAAGAAATTCATCTCCCTTGAAATGAGCTTGAGTGATCCCGAAAGCGGGCAGACGCTAGGCGCTTTCGCAGCGAAGATGATCTTCATCTCCATCATGCTTGCCATGCTGGTAAGCGTGATTGTGATTGCGTTCGGAAATTCCTTTCACCTGCTGCCGCTTCCGCTGTGGGAGGCTCTCGCCTGGAGCGTGATCATGGCATGGGTCGTCGGCGGCATTGTCGCGGCACTTCTCTGTTCCATCCTGGGAATCGCAATCAGGGGGCTTCATGCATCCCATGCGGAATTCGAGCGCTTGAGCCGGACGGATGCGCTTTCGGGCCTTCTCAACCGACGCGCGTTCAACCAGTCTTTCGAGGAAGTGGCAGACAATGCGTCTCTGGCGATTTTCGATCTGGATCGCTTCAAGGCCATCAACGACGGATATGGTCACGCGGTCGGCGACCTGGCCATCAAGAGAGCGGCAGCGGCCATCGCAGATGTTTTCGGGGAATTCCACTGTGTAGCGCGTTTGGGCGGGGAAGAGTTTGCCGTCATCGTTCGCGGTGGTGTTCGCAAGGACCGCGTAACGCTGATAGAACTGGCCCGCATCCGCGTGTCTTGTCTGAGCATTCCATTCGAAGGCCAGCAGGTACAGATGACCGTCTCTGTCGGCGTATCGGATATCGATCCCTCCCGTTCCAAGTACGACACGTTCGCAGCAGCAGACAAGGCGCTCTATCTTGCAAAAGCGAGTGGTCGTAACCGTGTCTGCCACGAGATTGATCTGCCCGCGGCTCAGGCCGTCGAAAACCTCAAAAGCAGCCTGATGGTGGCTTCTTGATATCGTGAATGCCGTCAGCCGCCAATTCGTGGCTTGCATTCGCGGTTGCGATCCGGCACTCCTCATGAAAGACATTCATCAGTTTGGATAGATCATGCTGCGCGTTCAGTCTTACCTTCCCGCCGGTACTCCTGGCGACGAACCCAACGGATATGTGACGCTTGCACATGACCAGCGCCATCTGCGCCGCAAGCTGCTGCATCTCCAGAACGACGAGATGGTGATGCTCGACCTTAAGGAGCCGGTGTTGTTTTCGCATGGCGATTTGCTGGTCGTCGAGAACGGCGATCTCGTGGAGGTTCGTGCGGCGAGCGAGAAACTTTTCGAAGTAACCGCCAAGAACGGCCTCCATCTCATCGAGCTTGCTTGGCATCTCGGCAACCGGCATTTGTCGGCGCAGATCGAGGAAGGCCGCATTCTCATCCTTCGGGATCACGTCATTCGCGCCATGCTGGAAGGTCTAGGCGCAAACGTGCGGGACGTGGAAGAGCCGTTCCAGCCCGCCCGCGGTGCCTATCATTCTCACGGCAGTCACGATCATGGGCATCATGGTCACGATCATCATAATCACCACGGCTGATCATGACGGCCACACCTAATGTCGATGCGCTGCTCCGGCTCATGGCGTGGATGTCTCCGGCATTTCCCGTTGGTGCCTTTTCCTATTCCGGTGGCCTGGAAACGGCCGTCAGCGACCGTCGTGTGACGGATACGTCGCAGTTGCAGGAGTGGATTGCCCTTTCGCTGACGCGAGGAGCGATGTGGAACGATGCCGTGGTGCTGACACAGGCATGGCAAGCAAGTGACGACGCCCACGCTTTGGCGGGGCTCTCCGAATTGGGACTTGCGCTTGCCGGTTCGGCAGAGCGCCATCGGGAAACATTGCTTTTGGGTCATGCTTTCGTAGACGCTGCCAGTGCTTGGCCCGGAGACGTTTTTGGTATTCTGCCGAAAGCCGTTCCCTATCCCGTAGCAGTGGGTGCGATCGCTGCTTGTCATGCTGTTCCCCTGGAAGAGACGCTTGCGGCTTATCTGCATTCTGGCGTGTCGCAGTTGACGTCTGCCGCAATACGCCTCGGCGTGGCGGGACAGAAGCAGGGAACGTCTCTGCTGGCGGGACTGGAAGAGGAGGTCGTTTCCGTCTCCGGCCTCGCCGCATCGTCAAGCCTCGATGATCTCGGATCCGCAACGATCATTGCCGATACGTCTCCCATGCGCCACGAAGTTCAGCCCACCCGATTGTTCCGTTCTTGATCGAATGGTTTGCAGTTGAAGCAGCCGGTGAAACATCGTTAAAGTCGCTGAAAATACATTCGAAAGGGAAACAGATGAAATCGGCAAATGGACCGCTCAGGGTCGGCATCGGCGGGCCGGTGGGCTCTGGCAAGACTGCTTTGACGGCGAAGCTGTGCAAGGCGATGAGCGGCGAGTTTTCCGTCGCCGTGGTTACCAATGACATCTATACCAAGGAAGATGCCGAAGCTCTGGTTCGCATGCAGGCCTTGCCATCGGAGCGGATCGTCGGCGTGGAGACGGGTGGCTGCCCGCACACGGCCATTCGTGAGGACGCGACCATCAACCTTCAGGCCATTGCCGGTTTGAACGAACGCTTTCCCGATCTGGATGTGGTCTTTATCGAATCCGGTGGAGATAACCTTGCCGCAACCTTCTCGCCGGATCTTGCGGATATAACGCTCTACGTCATCTCGGTCTGTCAGGGTGAGGAAATTCCGCGTAAGGGCGGACCAGGTATCACCCGCTCGGATATGTTGGTCATCAACAAAAAAGACCTTGCACCTTATGTCGGGGCCGATCTGGAGTTGATGGACAGCGACGCGACACGCATGCGCAAGGACATGCCCTTCGTCTTTACCGACATGAAACGTGGCGAAGGGGTGGACCGGATCGTCGGGTTCCTGAAGCAGCACGGCGGACTGTGATTGTAACCCGCGCTCTGTTTCGGTACCTCGATCTACCGTTCTAAATCTGTTTGAGAGCTACTGGATCGTTAACGTGGATCACTCTTCCGCGCACGATCACCCCACACTCCCGCAGGCTTGAAAAGGCGCGGGAGAGGGCTTCGGGCGCCAGGCCGAGTTTTCCTGCCAGCACGCTTTTCTGAAACGGCAGACGCAGGGAATAGGATGCCTTGTCGTGTGGGGCCTGGGTCATCAGGTAGTGGGCGACACGCTGCGGCGCGGTTTGGAGCCGATCGTTGACCAATCCCTCCATCGTCGCCGTCAGGCTGTCGGCGAGGCATTGGATGATTCCGCGGGCAATATTCGGATCTGTTTCGATCATTGATCTGACCTTGGCGATATCAAGCCGGGCCAATGTGCAACTCTCGGCGATCTGTGCGTTGTAGCGATTGCGGTCTGCGCCGAAGATAAGGTTGGCGTTGAATGTTTCGCCAGGCCCGCATATGCGGACATCCGCCTCGCGACCGTCCTTGCTGACCCGGAAGAGCCGAACATAGCCCGTGAGCACGCAAAAGAGATGTTCGGCGGGGTCGCCTTCCCGGAAAAGCATCTGACGCGGTGCCAGCGTCAAAAGCGTCGATGCCTCCATCAGCGCCGCGGTTGACGCTTCATCGGTCGCCGCGATCAACGGCATGCGAAGGAGAATGCTTTTTTCCTTGGTGCTCAATTTCACGCTGCTGGTCACGTCGCTCTCCCTTGGTCACTATGGAAGTCGGACCTGGCTGGCCTCGCTGGACAGACACTCTTTCGTGTCGCAAAACAGGTGCCTGCGCCGGTATCGGTAAATCCCCTATGCCGGGCAGGATATCAATCGGTGCATAGATGGAATTGATTTCGATCAATCCCGCAGAAATTCCGGGAACAAAGGTTAGAGATTTTCCCGTTTCTTGGAAGCGCAAAAATCTCTAACCTATTAGTTTCCAATACATTGTCCGGGTGAAAGCCGCGCCGCGCTTTTACTCGAAATACTCATTCCGCAGCCAGCGGCGGCAGCCTCAGGACGTTGTTGGAATTGCTCGTGCGAGTGTCCTTTTGCGATGCTCTTTCCACAGCAGAAAGGCGCTCTTCCATAGCCGAAAGTGCGTCCTTGTTTTCCCGCGCGATGGTCGAAAGTTCCTCGGAAGACAGTATGGGATGCTCCTCTTCCTTCTTGCCGACAAAGCGACCGAAAAGATGCGCGAGCAGCCGCGACAGGTCATCCATGATCAGGAAGAAGGCTGGCACGACGATGAGCGATAGCACGGTGGACACGATGATGCCGCCGATCACCGCAATCGCCATAGGCGAGCGGAAAGAGCCGCCTTCGCCGACGCCGAGCGCAGACGGCAACATGCCCGCCGACATGGCAATCGAGGTCATGATGATCGGGCGGGCACGCTTGCGGCCCGCTTCCACCATGGCATGAACGCGTTCCATACCGTGACGGCGCATTTCAATGGCGAAATCCACCAGCAAAATGGCATTCTTCGTCACGATGCCCATCAGCATCAGAATGCCGATCAGCACCGGCATGGAGAGTGCGTTCTGCGTGAGAATGAGCGCTACGGCCACGCCGCCGATAGCGAGCGGCAGTGAGAACAGGATCGTGAAGGGCTGAATCACATCCTTGAAGAGAAGGATGAGAACGACCAGCACCAGCAACAGCCCGAGCAACATGGCGTTGACGAAGCCCTGCTGCATTTCACCCTGTACCTTTGCGTCACCGCTTTCAGCCAGACGAACAGTGGGCGGAAGCTGTGTTTCTTCAACGATCCGCTTGAATTCGGCCGTCGAGGTGTCGAGAGCCGTGCCGAAGGGAACATCGGAACCGATGGCGACGACCCGGTTACGATCGTTTCGCTTGATGGAGCTTGGCCCCTCCGAATAGTCGATATCGGCAACGCTGTAGAGCGGCACTGTCGCACCGGACGCCGTCTTGATCTTGAGCGCACGGATGGCCGCCAGATCGCGCCGAACATCGAGCGAAGCCTGAACGCGGATCGGGATTTGCCGGTCATCCAGCGAAATCTTCGTCAGCTGCGCATCGATATCGCCGATGGTCGCAACGCGCAAGGTTTGGGAGATCTGCTGTGGTGTGATGCCGAGGCGGGCGATCTCATCCTTGCGCGGACGAATTTGCAATTCAGGACGCGGCAGCGCGCCTTCCGAGCTGACATTGGCCAGAATAGGCGAAGCGCGCAGACGCGATTCCAGCAGGCCGACGGCGTTGTTCAAGTCCTCTTCGTTGGAGGACAGAAAGTTGAAGGTGAGTTCGCGTTCCGCGCGGTCGTTGAGCTTGATGATGCGAACATCCGGAATGCCGCGAACTGCTGCAAAGATATCGCGCTCCACATCCCATTGCGGGCGCGTTCTTCCATTGTCTTCCACCTTCGGCAGATATTGGCCGATGAGCGGAATTGAGCCGAAGCCCTTGTTGACCACCATTTTTACCAGAGAATGGTCGATGTGCTGGAGAATGACGCGCACGGTCGCACGGCGTAGCTCGAGATCGCCCTTCGGCGAAGCGCCGCCAAGGATGAAGACGCTTTCGACGCCATTGATATCGCGCACGGCCTGATAAATCTTCGAGGTCGTGGCATCGGTTTCATCCAGCGTCGCGTTTGGCGGAAGCTCTATGGACAGGACGACGCGAGAGGAGTCGTCCGGTGGCAGGAAGCTGCCGGGAACCCCGCTCAGCAGCACCATTGAACCGATGAGGAAACCGATTGCGCCAACCAGCGTCAGGTAACGCGCCCACCATTTGCTGGTGGTGGCCGTTACCATGCGCGTATAGGCCTTCATCAGCCTGCCGTCATTGTCGTGATGGTCATCGACCGCATCGTCGGCGCGCATGAGGTAGGCGGCCATCAGCGGCGTTATCAGGCGTGCCACCATCAGAGAGAAGAACACCGAGAAGGCGACGGTAAGGCCGAACTGGATGAAGTATTGTCCCGGAATACCCGGCATGAAGGAGACGGGCACGAAGACGGCGATGATGGTGAAGCTGGTGGCGATGACGGCAAGGCCGATTTCATCCGCGGCTTCCAGCGAGGCGCGATAGGGGGATTTGCCCATCTTGATGTGGCGGGAGATATTCTCCACCTCAACGATCGCGTCGTCTACCAGAATGCCGGTCGCGAGCGTCAGTGCCAGGAAGCTGACGAGGTTGAGCGAGAAGCCCAGCACATCCATGATCCAGAATGTGGGGATGGCCGATAGCGGCAGGGCGACGGCGGCAATCACCGTCGCGCGCCAGTTTCGCAAGAACAGCAATACGACGATGACCGCAAGGATCGAGCCCTCGATCAACGTATCGAGCGCAGCCTTGTAGTTGCCATAGGTGAAATAAACCGCATCATCGACCATGGCGATGGAAACGTTCGGGTAGTCTTTCCGGACCTGATCGAGATTCTGCGCCACTGTTTCGGCAACCGACACCTCGCTCGCACCCTTGGCGCGGAAAACGGCAAAGGTCACGCCGGGATTACCGTTGAAGCGAGAAAATGACCTCTGCTCCTGATAGGTGTCCTTGATAGTGCCGAGTTCGGAAAGCTTGACGAAATTGCCATTGGCCAGCGCAATCGTGGTGTTGGAAAGTTGCGCCACGTCACGCGCATCGCCAAGCGTGCGGATCGTTTGCTCGTTGCCGCCTACCTGTCCACGGCCGGAGCCGAGGTCGATATTGGTGCCGCGCAGCTGGTTGTTCACGTCAACGGCGGTAATGCCGTATGCGTCCAGCTTCGCGGGGTTCAGGGAGATACGGACTTCGCGATCTGCCCCGCCATAGCGATCTATCTTGCCGATGCCCGCCTGACCCTGGAGCGCGCGCTTGATGGTGTCATCCACGAACCAGGAAAGCTCCTCCAGCGTCATATTCGGCGAAGACACCGCAAAAGTCTGGATTGCCTGACCCTCCACGTCGATCTTGCTGACGACGGGCTCTTCGATGTCGGATGGAAGCTCGCTGCGGATCTTGTCGATAGCGTCCTTGGTATCCTGAACCGCTTCTTCCGTGGGCTTTTCGATACGGAAGATGAGGGTGGTCAACGACTGGCCATCGGTGACGGTCGACTGGATTTCATCGATACCGCTGATGGAGGCGACAGCATCCTCGACCTCTTTCGTGACCTGCGCCTCGAGCTCCGAGGGCGAGGCACCGCTCTGTGTTACGGTGATTGCCACCACGGGTACGTCGATATTCGGAAAGCGGGTGATCGGCAGATCGTAGAACGCCTTGATGCCGAGGAACAGCAGCAGGGCGAAAGCCAAGAGCGGTGCAATAGGGTTGCGAATGGACCATGCAGAGAAATTCATGACTTTCCCTCAGTCAGTTCGACGCTGCGGCTTCAGCCGGAACCGGATTGATTTTATCACCATCGCGCACGAATGCGCCTGCTTTTTCAACAACCACGTCTCCAGCAGAAAGCCCGCTCCTGATTTCCACGAAGCCGGCGTCCTGAATACCGGTTTCGATTTTCACCTGCTTGATCACGCCATCTTCAACCCGGCGCGTCGTGGAGCCGTCCCGGCCCGATGTGACGGCGGATAGCGGTAGCGCCAGAGCGTTTGCAGTTGAAACGACGACTTCCGCATTGGCGTACATGCCAGCTCTCGCCGCACTTTCGGCTGGTAGAACAATATGCACGGAGCCAAGTCGTGTGGTGGCATCGACTGTTGGCGAGACGATGCGGACCGTGCCTTCGATCTTGTCCCGCCCACCGGCGACAGTGACGTGCGCCTTCTGCCCGGTCTTCACCTTTTGAATGTCGGTCTCGGACAAGTCGGCCACCAGTTCGATGGCTCCATCCTTGATGACGGTGAACAAGGGGTTTCCTGCACCGCTGGCAATGGCACCGACGCGGGCGTTCTTGGCGGAAATGATACCGGCGACCGGTGTCTTTACGCCAGTGCGGGCGAGTTTCAGGTCAATGTCCTCGATCTGGGCGTCGACGACTTTGGTATCCGCTTCGCCGACCGTCACGGCCTGTTTCGCTGCCTGCAAACGAGCCTGTGCGACGGCTGCTGCCGCTGCCGTCTGCTCGACTTGCGAAACTGAGCCCGAGCCTGATTGTCCTAGCTTCGCTGCGCGGTCCTTCTGACGGTTGGCGTCATCGAGGTTGGCTTGCGCTTCGATCACCTGCGCCTTGCTTTGTGCAACTGCAGCTTCAGCTTTTGCCCTGTTGGCCTCCAGCTGGCTTTTTTGCAGTAGCAGACTGTCCTGGGACAGTTCTGCGAGTACGGCGCCAGCCTCGACCTTGTCGCCAATATCGACATTGAGCTTGTCGACCGCCAGCCCATCCACCTGCGGCTGGACGTAAATTTCATCGACAGGACGGATCGTGCCGGTCGCAACGACCTTATCGACGAGATCGCGCGTAGCCGCTTCGGTCACGACGATGGACGGCAGGTTCTGGCGGTTGGCCTGAGCGGGCTCACCCTCTGCTGAAGCGGTCATCGGTAGCACGGACGCGCCAAGGAGAATGGCTGCCAAACATGCTATAGGTGTCGTGCGCTGCATATGCTTATCCGTTCAGGTCCAATCGCGGGATCAGCATGCGCCTCGGCACAGGCATGGTTCGTGCGATAATGAATACGATACTCGGTTCGACAGTAATTTCGCGCCGCGTAGTCAGACGCGACATTGCGCAAAACGTCGCAAGGAGCCATCTGGATTACTTTCCACCCGCACTCAATTCCTTAAAAGTTTTGCCGCCGGAATGTAAATCTGACTGGCAATCATTTCAATCGGTGTAACGAGCGCATTGAAGATACATTTTTCTATGTACTGAGGTGGATAACATGTGCCCGATTCTAGCTGAAATGATGGCTGATGACCGATACGTGTTGTCGTTCCTGCTACAACGGTACCGAAACACAGGATCGAGAGCTTGAGAAGGTTGGGTTGCGTCTATTAAAGCGGGCGGTATTGTCATAATTCTATAATCATTGATCACGTGTTCAAATACGTCGATGGTTTCAACGAACACAACAAGAGACCATTGCGATGGCGATACCCAGAGCGGCAAAGACCCAGAAGCGCACACGCATTCAGGAGAAGAAGGAAGAGGCGATCCTGGAGGCCGCGCTCGATGTTTTTTCCATGAACGGGTTTCGTGGCACCACCATCGACCAAATCGCAGATGTTGCAGGCATGTCCAAGCCCAATGTGCTGTATTACTTCCGTACCAAGGAGGCTATGCACCGGGCTCTTATCGAGCGGGTTCTGGACACCTGGCTCGATCCTCTCCGCGCTTTCAATGACCTCGGGAACCCGGAGGCGGAAATCCGCTCATACATTCGCCGAAAGCTGGAAATGGCGCGGGATTATCCCCGCGAAAGCCGACTGTTTGCCAACGAGATTCTACAGGGCGCGCCGCACGTCGAAGACGAGTTGAAAGGTCCGCTGAAGCAACTCGTCGACGAAAAGGCGGAAGTCATCCGTGCCTGGGCAAAGGCAGGCCTGATCGCCAAGTGCGATCCCTACCACCTTATCTTTTCGATATGGGCCACAACCCAGCATTACGCCGACTTCGATGTTCAGGTAAAGGCCGTGTTGGGACACGGCAACGCGGGTGAGGGTCGCTTCGAAGACGCCGCGCGTTTTCTGGAGCAGCTTTTCATGGGTGGTTTGAGGATTTCACCCTCCCCATAAAAACATGATGATTATCATCAACTTTATACTTTACTCTGAAACTCATCTTTAATAATGTGCCGCCAAGCCGGGTGATCGGGCAGGTGTGCAACGTTAAGGTGAGTTATGGCGCGGAAAGAGAAAAAGAAGGCGGATCGAAACGGCAAGCGCGACGAGCGTCCGCAGCAGGCAGGGCAGTCCCTCCAGCAACAGGCGCCTGTGGGGCCGAAAAGCTTTCTTTATGTCGGCGGTCGTGACTGTCAGGTTGCGCATCTTCGCCAGATCGCCAGCAATTTCGATGCCGAACTGATCCATCATGATGGTGGCCTGCGCGAGGCTGTGTCGCGTATCGATACGCTGCTTCCTTCGGTAGACTGCGTATTCTGCCCTATCGACTGTATCAGCCATGATGCGTGTCTGCGCGTCAAATCCGGCTGCAAGAAGTTCGGCAAGACTTTCATTCCGCTCCGTAACGGTAGCAAATCCAGCCTTGAGCGGGCGCTTCAAACCATGAACGACCGCGCCGCAAACTGAGATCGACTTGCTTAGTCCCGAGCCGTTTTGAAGAAGGCGGCGGCGGCAAGCGCCAGCCAGCCCAAAATCATGCCGAGCCCGCCCGCGGGCGCGGCCATGGGGAACAGGCCGCTTTCGGTAAATTGACGGGATACGAGATCGCCGGCGAACAGAACCGTGCCGAGGCCAAGAAGAACAGATGCCGGCAATGCCGTTCTGATACGGTCCCACCCTATAAATAATCCCAGCAGGATCGGTGCATGGGCAAGGCACATGGCAGAGGCGTTGCCGAGCATATGGGCCGCGCCAGTGTGCGTTGCCGCGGCGGCAAGCGCAACGCCTGCCGCGCCGAGGATGCCGCTGAGGAAGAGGGTGCCAGCGCGAAAAACGATGTTTGTCATGACGGTTTCTCTTCCTGATTCTGCATATGAAATGCCAGCCGCTCCACAGGTGCCCAGATGATTTCGCGCAGCTTGGGGTTCTCTATCGTCTCATCCATGGCGCGGCGGAAGCAGAGCAGCCATTCGTCTCGCTCTGCCGGTCCGATAGCGGCTACGAAATGGCGTCGGCGCAGCATGGGGTGGCCGTGTTTTTCGACATAAACCGGAGGTCCGCCGAGATAGCCGGTGAGATAATCGTAAAACTTGCTTTCACTGCCCGTAATGTCTGGCGGATGGATGGCGCGGCAGTTTGCGGCCTCCGGCAGCGTGTCCATGAGTTCGTAGAAGCGCTTTGTCAGCGCGCGCACCGTGTCATCACCGCCGATGGCCTGATAAAGCGTGATGGTCTCTTCTGCCAAGGTTTACGGTCTCCGTTCGCTGACGTTTTGCCGCTTCGACTGCCAAAGCGCAACAACAAACGAAGAGTGCGGCAATTCGCAGCGCCGCACCTTGCTGGATATCGAAAACTGGACATCAACCGAAGTTGCGAATGAGGTTAAGGCCCTTATCGAGCAGGTCATTTGCCTCGTCTTCATTAGCCGCCTCGACATAGCAGCGCATTTCAGGCGCATTGCCCGAAGGACGGAAATGGATCGTGTTGCCGTCGGTGAGTGTTACGCGCAACCCGTCGATATCGCTGGTCTCTTTCACAGCTCCAACGGGTGCCAGAAACTGCTCGAGATTGGTTCGCGACGAACGCAAGTGAGCCATCAATGCGCTGCTCTTTTCCTGCGCGAAGTTCTGGAGCCGGTCGGCAGCGGCGACCGGCAGCTTATAGCCAGCGGCGATTTGCGACAGCGGTATCTTCTGTTCCGCGACAAGGTTTAATACCGCCAGAATTGGCAGGAAGCAGTCGCGGGTCGGTAAGGGAGATATCGTCTTGCCATTCAGTGTGAAGGGTGAGGCAGTGAGAAAGCCACCATTGGCTTCGAAACCGATTACGCCGCTCTTGCCGTTGGAAATCGCTTCCTGCATTCCGGCAATGACGAATGGCGATCCCACCTTCGTTCGCACAACCTCGAAATCACCGCTGGCCTCGATACCGGAATTGGAGGTAACGGGCGTAACGACCACTCCCGCTTTCAGGAAGTTTGCCGTGATCAGCCCAAGCAGATCGCCGCGTAACGGCGTTCCATTCTCATCTGCCAGAAGTGGCCTGTCACCGTCGCCATCGGCTGATACGATTGCGTCAAGACCATGTTCGGGTGCCCACGCCTTGAGCATCTCCTGAGTTTCGGGAGAGACGGCTTCGGTATCGACGGGAATGAAGGTCTCCGAGCGGCCAAGGGCGACAACGTTCGCACCATAATGAGCCAGAACATCCACGAACATGTCCCGCGCCACTGTGCTGTGCTGGTAAACGCCGATTTTCAGCCCTGCGAGCGCAGCGTTGGGCAGAAGAGAAATATTACGCTCACGGAAGAGTTCCGCCGCCTCGGCGGCACGGCTTTCGGCTTTCTCCTGCGTCGTAGAAATGCTTTCGTTTTTGATCTGGAGAGCCAGATCGGCAATCGCATTTTCGTCCTGCTTGTCAATTTCTTCGTCTGGACGATAGAACTTGATGCCGTTGCGATCTGCTGGGATGTGAGAGCCGGTCACCATCAGGGCTGCCGCCTTCAGCGAGAGGCCATATTGGGCAAGGGCCGGTGTTGGAATCGCGCCGCAATCCATCGGCTTCAGGCCCGCTGCATTCATTGCGGCAATACAACTTGCTGCGATAGCCGGACTGGAATCACGGAAGTCCTGGCCGATAAGAATAGGGTCGCCATTTTTGGCAAGACCAGAGTTTAGAAGGTGGCGGGCGAAAGCTGTTGCGTAGATTGCTGACGCCTCACCCTTCAAATCTTCGGAAAGTCCGCGAAGACCGCTTGTTCCAAACTTCAGGCTCATATCGATAGCTTCCTTATGCTTTGATCAGAATCTGTATGGCCGGAGCCATGGTTTCTCTAACGGGTGGGGAGCCGCATTGATCCCTAAAATGGCAATAGTATCAATTGGTATCGGAAACTGCCTGAGCCCTCAAGTTTTGACAGGAGGTTGTCGATAACCCTATATCGTTTCATTGAGGCACAGGGAAAACGGAACATGGAAACAGTATCGATCGACAATCGCGGCGATTTCGGCCTTTGGGCCATCGAACGCGCAAAAGCGATCATCGCGGTGGAAGGTTCTGCGCTCGCCATCGCTTCGCGCGAGGGTAACGAAGATGAAATCCGTGAAGCGGCAAACAGCCTAGGTGGGGCCATTTCCGCCGCACTGCTGGAAGTCTATGACGGTCTTCTGTCCGAGGAATAATCGTTGCGGTCGAGGCCTGCATAACGCAGGGCGATGAATGCCGTAAGGCAGGCGACCGCGAAGGCGTTAAGAGACAGAAGCTTTGCGAGATCGGCGTCGTTCCAGACGTGCAGGGCATCGCCGACCATGTAACGCGTCGCCAGAAAACCAGCGAATACAAGGCAGGTCATGCCCATTTGCCAGAGTTTTTCACCGGCTCTGAATGAGGTGGCAACCAGCATGATGCAGGCGGCGAAGAAAAGTTCTGTGCCCGACGCTGTTCCGAAGAGCTTGGTTTCAAACACCGTGTCCACAGTGCCGATGAAGGGCAGGACAATGCGCGCCGCCAGCGGTGATCTTTTAGCGATGAAAGGGATGGTCAGAAAGAAGGGCGCGGAAAGCGCGCTCAACCAAGACGCCTCCACGCCGTTGCCGACGATCCACCAGATCGTCAGCGGGTAAAATGGCTTGTTGAGAACGATGATCCAGGCAATGGTCACCGTCGCTGCCGTCAAGGCGTCGAGCCCGTCGCCTTTTCGGGAAGCTTTCATTCCTGCACCGGCTTCAGCAGATAGTGGCCCACGCCCCATACCCCGCCCTTATCGTGTCCGAACAGGCCTGCGGTCGCGAGGAAGAAAAGCCGCCAGCGCCGGTGCCAGAGGGTGGCATCCTTGCCATAAACGCGCTGAAGAATAGGCGTGATGCGTTCCGATTCACGGTCGAAATTCGCAAGCCAGTCCATGGCTGTCCGTTGATAATGACTGCCGGACCAACGCCACTCCGCCTCAACCTCG
Source organism: Agrobacterium larrymoorei (assembly GCF_013322225.1). Lineage (GTDB taxonomy): Bacteria > Pseudomonadota > Alphaproteobacteria > Rhizobiales > Rhizobiaceae > Agrobacterium > Agrobacterium larrymoorei_A. Next base: position 65,448 of record NZ_JAAMFB010000017.1, on the reverse strand, counting down.
TAGAGATCGGCAAAACGGTGCGGCAGATCGTGGGCAGGCATGATGCCGCCTGTGAAGAAGTGATGCGCGATCCAGTCCGCAGGATTGTTCTGATCGAAGCGGTAGGAGCGGTTCTTATGGGTGAAAACATGAATGAACAGACGGCCATCCGGCTTCAGCCAGTTCTTCGTACGCTCGAAAAGGGCGCGCCAGTTGGACATATGCTCGAACATTTCGACCGAAACGATGCGGTCGAAACGACTTGTCGGCGTAAAATCATTCATATCCGCCGTAATGACATTCAGGTTCGTAACACCCTGCCGTTCTGCTTCGCTTAAAATATAAGCACGCTGTGAGGAGGAGTTGGAAACGGATGTGATACTGGAATCAGGGAATTGCCGCGCCAAATAGAGCGAGAGGGAGCCCCATCCACATCCCAATTCGAGGATGTCCATGCCATTATAGATATCGGCGTGCTTTACTGTTTCAGCCAACGCGGCAGTCTCGGCATCTGCAAGCGTCGTGGTGGCGCTGGGGTAATAGCAGCAGGAGTATTTGCGCTGCGGTCCAAGTACCAGCGAGAAGAACTCCGCAGGTACTTCATAATGCTGGCGGTTAGCTTCATCCGTGTGCGTTGCCACGGGATACGTCGCCATATCTCTTGCGAAAGCCAGTTCCTCTTCCTGCGGTACTTTTTCCAGCCGCCGTTTGGTACGGTTGCAGAGGAAGTCTATGCCCGTGAGCGTCAGGCCATCTGAAAGCGACGCCTTTTCGGCGGTATTGATGGCGAATGCCAGCATATTCATGTCATGCCTCCTCTTTTCTTGGACCGGGGAAAAACGCGTTGACGCGACGTTGCAACGAGCGGAATTTTTCGCCGCGAGAACGCAGCATGTGTTGCTCCAGCGGTGGAATGCCGGAGGCGTGCACCAGCAGCCAATACATCAGGGCGGGAGCGAGGAGGGCTGCCCAACTCCAAGGTGAGGGGCCGGTCAGTGCGAGAAGCGGCCACGCGCACCAATAGAGCCACTCGAAGAAATAATTTGGGTGGCGGGAATAGCGCCAGAAGCCTTCTTCGCACACGCCGGTCTTGGCCTCAGGCGTCTTGCGGAATTTTGACAGTTGCCGGTCTGAGAGGGCTTCTCCGGCTAGTGCCGACAGGGCCAAAATTATTGCGACCATGTCTAGCACCGAAGGAAACGCGGTCGTGCTGGCGGCAGCGAGATAGATCGCCAGAACGAGAATGAAGCCGGCCAACGCCTGGATTTGCAAGAACACGAAAAGCCGCAGTGACGCTTGTTCACCCCATTCTTCGACCAGTTTCGCATATCGCGGATCTTCGCCTGCGCCTTTCGTGCGGGTAACGATATGGCTCCCGAGCCGGATGGACCACACGGCGATCAACAGAAATGCCGCCAGGCGTCTTTCAGGCGTTCCATCTGCGGCGATTATGGCCGCTATACCACCGATGCCGACTGCGAATGACCATATCGTATCGATCCAGCCGCTGGCGCCGGTTTTGCGTTGCACCGCCCATGCCGCTGCCATGGCGACTAGGAGACCGATGGCAATAAGAAGCAAATACAGCAAATCCATAGATTATCACTTTCCATGATCCACGTAGTCTCATGGCAAGTTACGGAACTTTCTGCGCGCCGGTTTAATCTGGGAGGAAAAAAACTTCACGCAGGGTTTCTTGGTGATCCGAAGATGCGGTGTGTGCGTTGTTCGTCAGCAGAAGCGGAGGACGCTTTTTCTTGGAGGAAGAACAATGAAATCCGTTTTGAGGCTTTCCACAGTTGTTTTAATGCTCGGCGGCACGGCGGCCGCTGCCGCAGATATAAATGGTCAATGGGCGCGAGGCGACGGTAACGCCAAGGTGGAGATTGCGCCATGTGGCTCTGATATTTGCGCCATCAACACCTGGATCAAGCCTGGCACACCGAAGGAAAAGTCCGGCGACAAGCTTGTGATGAGCATCAAGCCCAGCTCCGACGGCGAATATTCCGGTACGGCCTTCGATCCTCAACGCGACTTGACCTACAAGATCACCGTTTCCGTGAAAGGTGACAGCATGACGACGAAGGGCTGCGTGCTGGCGGGCATCCTTTGCAAGGGTGTCAGCTGGACCCGCATCAACTGAAAGGCAACGCATCGATGAAGACATATTCCATCGCTTATGCCGCAACGCTCGTGGTTTTTCTGGCGATAGACGCCGTTTGGCTAAGCACGATGGCTGATCTTCTCTACAGGCCGCTACTGGGGGATCTGCTTGCTCCGCAGTTTCGAGTCGTTCCTGCCGTGCTCTTCTACCTGATCTACTGTGCGGCCCTTGTTTTCTTTGCCGTTGTGCCAGGATTGCAGGCCAGGCGCTCAGGGATTGCGCTTCGTAACGGCGGGTTTTTCGGCTTTGCCGCCTATGCCACCTATGATCTTACCAACCAGGCTACGTTGGTGAACTGGCCAACAACGCTGACCGTTGCGGATCTTTTATGGGGCTCCGTTCTCTCAGCATCGACGGCGTTTCTCGCTTGCGTGATTACTCAAAAAATCGGCGGGCGAATTGCCCGCTGACGGACCCGGCCATCCGCGTCTTGCGTCTCCAGGTGGCCGGGTCCAATGATCTGCGGAGAAAATTGAAATATTCAGGGCCCATCATGTCTTCCAATCTTTTCCCCGTCCTTGGAACAGTGCTTGCAATGAGCATCGTCTCGGCAACACTCGCCGCCGAAACAGGTCTCTCGATAGGGGAAGCGAAAGTCGATGTCGGCGGTTTCAAGCTAAACAGTGTCCTCGTTCCCGCCGGTAAAAATGCCGACCTGCCGCCCATCGTTTTCATCCATGGCGCAAGCACCAGCCTTTATGACCCCATGTACGCTTTCCGCGAGCCGCTGGAAGGCCGGGCAAAGCTCCTTTTCGTAGACAGGCCCGGACACGGGCTCTCGGACATTGGCCCAAAGGAAAATATACTGCCCGACGCGCAGGCCGATGCCATTGCGAGCGTCATGCAGCGAAGAGGTATTCCCAAAGCGATAATCGTCGGCCACTCGTTCGGCGGAGCAATTACCGCTGCCTTCGCCCTGCGCCACAAGGATATGGTGGAGGGGCTCGTATTCCTTTCACCTGCGCTCTACCCATGGCCGGGTGGAATTTCCTGGTACTATGATGCTGCCCGCGCGCCCGTTGCGGGACTATTCTTCAGCACGCTTATCGCACCGCCGGCTGGCCTCCTCGCTTTGAATGCGGCCGTGAAGGGGGTGTTTTCACCAAACCCGGTACCATCGGATTACGTTGCCAAGACCAAATCATACCGCGCCCTCCGTCCCGTTGCCTTTCGGCACAACGCCCAGGAAGTCGGTGCTTTGAACGGTTGGGCGAAAACGGCTTCCGCTCACTACCGGGAAATCAGCGCACCAACCGTCATCATTGCAGGCGATACCGACGATGTCGTCTCAACGGAAATCCACTCAAAACATCTGGCGCGAGATATAAACGGTGCCGAACTGATCATCGTCCGCAACCTCGGCCATAAGTCAGATTACGTCGCGCGCGACCTCGCCGTCGCCGCCATCGAAAAAATCGGCGGCAAGAAACGCAATCTGAAAGCCATCGCAAAATCTCTCGAGGAAAAAATCGCCGCTGACGGGAAGTGACGAGCCAGAGAGATCTCTGTGCTGGTTCGCCTCTAATCACGGAAGCTACTGTGTTTCAGACCGAAGCGTTCAGAGCCGTGTAGCGGTCAGCGCGATTTGAAAATCATAAAAGTGGCGCGCCGCGCCGGGTGATGATGAGAACTATGTCTACGCTGTAGCTCTCTAATTCCACCTTTTGATCGCGGCTAGAAACTGAGCGCGCATTTTTGAGGGTCGCCGAGGTTGATCCCGCCGCCCCGGTCTATGGCGCACGCTGGCGACAGCTTGGGTCATGGGCCAATGTCATAGTAGTTCTTTTCCGCTCGCGGGCAGTTCTCCCGCAAAAGATAGGCACATCTTTTTAAGGATGGCTCGTCGGTTCCGAAACTCTCCTCAGAGTGCCCACGTCTCTCGCATGTCACCTCGACTCCATCCACAGAACCGTAGTCGCCGTCCAGGTCAACATAAGAAGTAGTCGTCGAGACCTTCGTCATTCTAATCCTCCACGTATGAATCGACTTCTAAATTACTTTCTCTTCAATCTGGCTAGTCGTTCCGTCTCAAACTGTCATCAAATCCCGGGGCATCCAGCGGACGCTCGCAAAGGCGCGTCTACTTTTCCAGATATAGCGCAACGAGCCGCGACAAGAATGCATCAAAATCCTATAAGAATGCAACAAAATCCTTTGACATGCATCTTATGCCGGGGTACACGCATCATAAGGCATTATTTATGCATAAGATCGTGAGCGGGACGCATGGAGCACTTTTCAATTATTCAGGCCCTATGTCGGGCGGCGATGAGCGAGCCAACGCCCGCCCTGCGCAAGCAGGTCGAGCGCCTAAAGGATGCGCTCGCCAAGGATGGCGAGGAAAAGCAGGCGTCGTCGCTTGCGGGAATACTTGCCACAGCTGAGCGTCTAAAGGAGATAGCCCCGAGCCGTATCGAACGCTCCAGAGCGAACCTGTCGGGCGAGACGCTGGGTCGCAATACGCCCGTTCCCGTCGATCGTGAGACGGCCGCCGCCTTGGCGGAGATCATCTTTCCTTCTGAAGTCGAGGGAGCGGCACCGCTATTTAATTCGACTGTCACGCAGGCGGTTGGGACGATTGTCGAGGAATGGACCGACTTCGAGGCGCTCGCGGCCGTCGATATCATGCCTTCCAAGACTTGTTTGATCTACGGTGCGCCCGGCACAGGGAAAACACGTCTAGCTCTCTGGATTGCTCGCAGATTGGATCTTCCTGTCGTTCTTGTGAAACTAGATGGCCTCGTTTCCTCTTTTCTTGGAACGACGGCACGCAATATTGGTAATCTCTTCGCATTTGCCAATCGCTATCGTTGTGTCCTCCTACTTGATGAATTCGACGCAATCGCAAAAGTCCGCGACGATCCCCAAGAGGTCGGCGAGATCAAGAGGGTTGTGAACGCCCTTCTCCAAAATCTCGATGTGAGGCAAAACATAGGATTGACGATTGGCATCACCAATCACCCCAAGCTGCTTGATCCGGCAGTTTGGCGCCGTTTCGAGGTCCAGCTTGAGATCCCCAGGCCGGATTTTGACGTGCGAAAGGCGATTGCCGCCATGTTCATGCCGCCCGTAACGGCCCCCGACAGCCATCTACGTCTCATTGCCTGGTTCACCGAAGGTTCGACAGGAGCGGAGATCGAGGCGCTAGTGCGAACATACAAGAAAGCCACCACGGTCCGCGAGGATGATCGACGGGGATTGCTGGACACGCTTCGCCAATTTGCGACGCTTAATGCGGCCCGCATCCAGAGCGAGCGCCGGACGCTACTGTTCGACGATCCTGCGACCCTGTTCCGAGCTATGCGCGACGACCCCATTCTTGCGTTTTCAATGGCCGACATCGGCGAAATTGCAGGGCGGGATAAATCGACCGTAAGTCGTCAGCTTGGCCGACAGGCCAGTAAAGTCGACGGGGGTGTAGATAATGGCTAGTCCGATCCAGATCGTCCTCAATCCAGCCAATTATGAGGAAGCCCGAGAGGCGGGCGGCGGTGGGGGCCGCAAGGACTTTTTCGCACATCGCGATCAGGAATTCGCGGCTCACAAGGCAGCACTGATCGATCAGATCGACACCATTTCCGGGGTCCTTTCCGCGCAAGCACAAGGACCGATCGGCTACGTGAAGGTCATTCTCAAACGCGATGCCTGGGCGAAGAGCCATCGACCTGTGGGAGCGCTGTTTCGCAGTGATCGGATGCCCGTGGTCGGGGGTGGAGATCTTGGCGTGATGATTGTGGAAGGCCGCCCGTCGGCTTTGGCTATGGTGAAAGCGGAAATTGCCAAAGCCGAAACCCAAACCAGAATGCGTTACGACGAGAAAAAGAGGAAAGAAGTGCCAAACCCCTCGGCACAAAAGAGCGAGACGGGTGCAATCGACCGAATCGAACTCTATGGCGCTTCCGACAAGCGCAATTTTTCGGTCGAAGAAGCTGTTGCATGGCTCGCCAATCCAATGACGGGAAGCGCGTATCAAGTCGAGTTGTTCGACGTTCTGCCGCCGCGCGCCGAATGGGATCGCCTCGACCCCGCGCATAGAAGTCTGGTCGAGTCCTTCGTTGCCGGCTTCAACGCACTTGAGCAAAGTATGTCAGTGGAGCGTCTGCCGAATTGGAGACGGCGTCTTCCGATGCTTTCCGTTCGCCTGGACCGAGCCGGAGACGGTGCCGTCCTGCGGCTGACGAGCGTGTCATCGAAGGAACGCCGTGAGCTTGCGCCATTCGACCCGAATGTTCAGCACCACAGCCGCTTGCTCGCGTTCCTCGACAAGCATCCCTTAGTCCGACGAATCGAGTTGCCCGGCATCGTGGTCCGTTCTGCTCGCCCGGTAACGCCGGCCCGCATTCGCCCAGCTCAAGCGGTAATGCCCGTTCGCGATAGTCGCAGAACTCATCCAAGAATGGGCATCATCGATGGCGGCATAAGCCCGGCGTTGGCTGACTGGGTTATCGATCGATGGGACGTACTAGCTGACGAAGACATGGATTTATCCCATGGCACGTTCATTGGCGGGCTTGCAGTCGCTGGAGCCGGTATCAATGGTTGCGGAGACTTGCCCCGAGCCCGACGGAACAGAACTGGTGGACGTGGCCGTCTTCCCAAATGAGCAGAAGGCTGGGGCCTTCGCATCATACTATTCGGGTGGCCTCCCGCAATTCTTTGATGAGATGGACGCGGCAGTCGCGGATGCGCGGGCACGGCATGGCGTGCGTGTCTTCAATATGAGTCTGAACATCCTTCAACCCGCTGCACCCGATCGCTACAGCCCACATGCGGTTCGACTCGACCAGATTGCAGAAGAGAACAATGCGGTTGTTTTCATATCTGCCGGTAACATCCAGCCGCAAGACCTTCGCCCGGAGTGGCCAGCCGACTCGGCAACAGCCCTTTCCAATCTCGCCCGTGCGCGAAACGACGGGCTTTTAACGCCAGCGGAGAGCGCAAGAAATGTTGCCGTTGCCGCGCTGAATCCACCAGGGCACAGTGGTTGCTTGCCGTTCGCCCCAGCCCGTTTTCGCCGCCGGGGACCTGGACTTCGATCCGGGGGAAAACCCGACCTTGCCCATATCGGCGGAGCGGGTACGCAGCACGCGACACTGGGCCATGGTCTTTTTTCCATACTTCCAGATGGAACAGTGATTGACGGTTGCGGCACGAGCTACGCCTCGCCTTTAGTCGCCAAGACAGCAGCAGTCCTCGACCATGCCATCGAGGGCGAGATCTCTCGTGAAACCCTCATTGGTTTGCTCGTCCACCACGCAGAAATTCCAGAACCCTTGCATCCGAAAATGCTGGCGCCGGTGGCACGGCATCTTGTCGGCTTCGGAATGCCGCCGTCTGCCGAACGTATTCTAGAGACGGGCGATCTTCGATTGCCCTGGTCTTCGCCTCACGTATCCAGCATGGCCAGCAGATCAATTTCCGCTTTCCATGGCCGGCGTCCCTGGTCGGACCCGGCGGCAAATGCCGAGGGCGGGCAAAGCTCACTCTCGTTTCCACGCCTCCGTTGGATGCCCGGTTCGGTTCCGAGTTCGTCCGGGTCAACGTGAATGCCGTCCTGCAGCAGGAGCAGGACGAGGGCAAATGGAAGGGCCGACTTGACCCGCTTTACCTCCCGTCTTCGCGTGAATCCCCAAGCATGAAGGGCAGTGCATAGACAGCGAGCGTATAGGCCAGGACACAGAGACCGGCGACCAGCGCGACGGCCATCAACATGAGTACGATCATTGAGCAATCCTCCTGAATCCGATGGCCGCGAAGGGCATCGGATCGGTCGCGCGGGGTAGATCCCCGCGCGACCGATTTTTTAAGTGACGGACGGAAGGGAGGCGGGGACCGCTGCTGCGACCCCAGCCCGGTCCTCACTCGGCGGCGATCTGGAAGGCGTGGTCGTCTTGGCGGTCGTCCAGCCACTCGGGCTGCGTCTTGCGCAGCACCGAAGGCAACCAGCCGGTGCCAGCCAGAAGCTGCTCGGCAGCGTCCGCCATGTCCGTCTTCTTCAAGCCCGCGATCCGCCCCGCCGCCGCGTCGCTGACGGCCTCGCGCACGGCAGCGAGAACGTGCGCCTTGGTCACCCGACCGAGATAGGTCCTCACCGTTGGTGTCAATCAGCACCGAACATTCACCCCTTTTACTTATCCAATTTTGACCCCCTGTACCTGTTCATTCCGATCGACGCTGCTGAACTGGGCGGCATCATAGGTGCTGCCTCCATAGTGAACGGCGAGCTCGTCGAGAACGACCAGATCGCGGACATCCGGAGGTGGTTTGCGCGCGACGTGCTTCATCTACGATATCTCGATCAGACGCCGCAGCTCGACCGGGACGGCATGATCACCGGCGAGGCCCGGCGCATGCTCGATCTCAGTCATCTCGCGACCGACCTGCTTGATCTCATCTGGCAGTCGGATGCGTCCGTCGAAGAGAAGTCCGCAAGATCAACATGGGTATGGCGCAACCTCAGGCTCGACTACCTCCCTTCACCTCCGGCGGCCGACGTCCCCGAGGCCCGCAGGCACATATCCTGCCTGAATGCGATGCAGGTTCTTACTCTGCCGATCCGGGCAGAGCTCGGCTCCGCAAAGCTGCCAGTCGAAGTTCGGCAGGAGTTTGTGGACTGGGCCATGCACGCGGTCATAAGGCCGATTTCGGGCGCCGATGACGTGGCGGAAGAGGACATCGCCGCCATGACTGCCTCGCTGATATCGAGGACGCTGGAAGTGCAATCCGAGGCGGACGACGACCATGACCCTGACCTCGACGCACTCATGGCTCGACACTTTAAGGTGATCTCGAATAATTTCGTGAACCTCCTTCCACCCGACTGGAGGAAGGCGGTCACCGACCGGAACGGAATCGCGCAGGCGCTCGGACGCGAGAACATCATGCTACTCGAGCTGGCCCCTGACACCAGCGTCGGGGTCCGGGACGTCTCCGAGGCGATGTCGAGGTGCCGTTCGTCAGGCTTGAGCGAGGCGGAAATCACACTTGAGGGACGCGACGGTGCTGGAAAACTATTGCTCGCACAGGGCGATGACGGGTTCCCGACTGCCACCATCCAGTTCAACGGCCAGACCTTCGATCTCCAGATGGCAACCTTGGCGCTAGTCGATCCCGACGAGGGGATCCGGCGGAGAATGCTGATGTCGCTGCCGAGGAATGGGAATGTCGGCAACCCGCTGAGCGACGAGTTCCTCCAGGAGATAACTTGCGAAGAGGATGTCTTCCGGCGTGTGGAACGTTTCAACGCCCGGCTCGGTCAGGATTTCGCGCGGCACCGCGACGCCATGTGGGACAGGGTCGTGAATGGCGGATCCATCCGCCTTACCGATCTTGCCTTGCCCGATCCGGGACAGCTCCTGAACTTCCTCGGCCTCGATGGCAAATTCCGAGGTAGTGGTGCCGAGCTCGTTGATGCCTCGGCGAAGGTTCTCAAGCCCAGCCTCGGGATCGAACGAGCCGTCTCCCGTCTGTGCGGCGTGCCGATCGCGCTGCCTGACGATTTGCTCCTGCAGTTCGGTCAGTCCATCGGTAAGGATTTTAAGGCATGGCCAGTCGAAAACGAATCCTTGCCGTCGACGGTGACGCGCATGCTCGCATTCGTGTCTGCTGGCGGTTCTCTCGGAGATATCGAGGAATGGCTGTCGCGAACTTTCACCCATGACCGGGCGGAACTCTTCATGTCTATCCTCCGTCTCGATTTCAGGCAGGCGGTGCGCAGCGGCGAATGGTCCGGACTGCCATCGGATCTTGCTCTGTGCCTCATGTGGATCCATGCCGACCACATCACCCGCAATCTCGTGGTAGACGAACTAAATCTCGCCGGATTGACGAAGTGGCTGCAGAAGTACACTCCGTCGGCAATGCTCGACGACGAGCGGGAGATGGCCTGGGACAGATGGGTAGTCTGGACAGCCGCTGAACTCTCTGCGGACCGGGTCCTTGCAGCGGCCGTCGCCGAACTCGTCCGGCGGAACATCGCGATTCCCGATAGTCTCAAGGGCGCGATCGGACACGCCAGCGGAAGTAACTGGATGGCATCACCGACCGTACTGGTGCCCACCTCGAGGGCCCCATCCGGCTATTGGCCATCGGTTGACCCGGTGCCGACAATCGTCGCGCTGGGCTGGCTCGATGCAGAGAGCCCGTTTGCAGTCCGCGAGCAGAGCGAGCTGCTTGCCAGGATCCGTTCCGAGAAGGATCTGAGCGATCCCTCCATTTTCGTCCCCATGGTCGGCCTGTTCGTCGATCTTCCTCAGATCGGCGGCGATCAGCTTGCAGAACTCCGTTCAGACCTCCACGCGCTGGAATCCACAAACACAGCCTCCGTCGGAGGGCAGGCCTATGGCGCATTTGCCGACCTGCTCGCAAAAATTTATCGGCATGCGGATGACGAGGCGGGGTTTTCCGACTGGGTCATGCGGACCGCGAAGGCCAATCAGACCAGATGGCCTTTCCGGAATCCGAGATTCGATGGCAAGGAGGAGTTCGATCGCGCCGCTTCTGTGCTGCTCAATGCGTGCTACGTATTCGCCTGGTCCGGTAACTACCCTCTGGAGGACAGGATTGCGACCCTGTGCAGGCTTTTCAACGGACTGACGCAGAAATGGCCGAGGACGATCAGGCTTGCGCTGGCCAGTCTCGACGGTCTGGCGCGTCAGGTGGACATCCCGACAGCTTCCAAGCATCTGCTGCCATCTCTACTTGAAATGCGAAGCCGCTGACTTTGGGGCGGACGGCTCATCGGCAATGCCGGAGGAGCCGTTCCCTACTGCGCCGCTCTTCGACCGCGACGCTCGCGGTGTCGGCTGGTCGGAAACCAGATTTCGCGCGAGCTTCCGCGAACGTCTTCTTCAGCGGAAGAGACCGACAATGCGTACGAGCGAGATGGCCATCTTGCTGCTCCGGTAACGACGGTGCGAGGCGTACGTTTGTCAGTCCGAGCGTCAGACAGTATCTTGGTGGGGAACTCGTTTAAAGCCCCGAAGCCCTCTCATTTCTGCGTCAAGGAAATGTTCTTCAATAAAGCGGTTACTCACCGGAGCGTCCTAGCAGGCTGATTCAAAAGGAAAATCTTCGAGATCGCTGACTGAATTTACTCTGTTAAGGGAGCGTCACGCACGTAACGCCACCATCTCGGCGATGTCCGACAGCGAGCCCAGCTCAATGTTGAATGCTGAGACGGGCATCTGGCTGGCGGTTGGGAAGGCACAGAGACGCCACTCCCGCTGATAGGCGAACTGGAAATGCTTGAGGTGAACTGGTTTCTCTTTTCTGTGCACGAACGAGCAGGGGTCGTAGTAGGTCACGGGGCCGACCTTGATCTTTACCCCAGGCCAGACCTTCTTCAACCCGGCTCCGAACCTCGCTGCGAAGACATCGGGCTTGTGGATGATGAGCGCCGCATCAGCGTTGAAGTCATCCGGCATCCGACGGTCGATGTCGCGGCATGCGCACCATAGGACGTAATCCGGGCATCGTACCGTCTCCTTGATGAAGCCATCCTCGATGGGACCGGAGAAGCCAGTCGTCGTTTTGGCTTGTGTTCGGCCAAGGCGCACAGCATCGAAGGCCGGATGGTGGAACTGACGCTCGCTTTCTAAGTCGTGCATGGCTTTCGACAAGCTTGCCTGAGAGTAGTAGTTGGACGGCGTGACACGAACCTCGCCGTTTTTCAGCATCTTCTCGATATGCTCCCGTCTGCCGAACTTGACGATCACGCCGTCCAGGTTTTCTGGGTAGCCATTGAACAGGCGCACGCCAGTCGGTTCGCCTTGCTCGAAATACTTGCCGAGCATTTCATTGCTCTTGGAAATGAGGTTCGTGGGAATGCCACCCCGTGTTCCGAACTCCATAACCAGGTGGGCGAAGAGCGGGCCGAACATTCCCTTTGCGTCCGAAAAGTCCTCTCGTGGTGCAATCTGCCCCTTCGCTGTCAGGCGTACATTGTTGTGATTCTGGTCAAGCCATCGCTGAGCGAGGTACTCATCGCTCGCGAGCATAAGGTAGGGTGTTTGGCAGTATTCGTAGCGCCACCAGTCGCTGCGGGGTAGGGATCCGTTCTGCTCGGATGTCGCCTTGTAGCCTTCTGCTGAACGTCTCCAGTACGCCGCTTTCTGCTCCAGTATCCCACTCCAAGCCATCGTAAGAATCCTGTTAAATACCCGTGATCATCGATACCTCCTCCAGTGAGGTCGAGCAATGACGAAGGCGCCGACGTAGCGCAGGGATGAATGGATAGGGACCTGTGAAGAAGGATTGAATCCTTACTGCGGATCCGGAGTCACGAACCTACTCCGGTGGGTTTGGCCGATGATCGGTGGGCAAACGGGTCGATTGAAGGAGTCGCTAAGTATTAACCTTCGCTCGACACCGCAGTTCTATATGATGGTATCGACTTGTCTAAAAATACTGTCGTGGATGCGTGATCGTAAGTATTTTTTCCCCGCAATCTAAATGCTAATCTTCACCTGCAGGCCTCTGCAAAGCCAAGATTTCTCGCATTAACCATTTGCTAACCATAAATCGCATCGAATCCTGGAAAAGGGCCGGGTCTTTCAAGAAACGTCGTCGACAGCCCTCAATCAGCATCGAGGATGTCCGATGAGCAGGGTCGAGTTTGAATTGAGAAAGTTAACTTTACAAAGGAACGGTGTGATCCCGACACGGGCTGTGAAGTCCTCACTTCACGATCAGCTTCCGAGACAGGTCAACCTTGGGGGTGTTTCAGAACTATGCACAAAAAGTTCAGTGCCGGGTCGAGGGCCTATCAATTAGGTACCTCAAGGTCACTGAATCCGCGCTTATGCGTTCACAGTCCGCGTTTAGTGGTACTCAGTCCGCATTTATGTGGCGATCAAGATCATCAATTTTTGGCGCACCCGGCAGGATTCGAACCTGCGACCTTTGGAATCGGAATCCAACACTCTATCCAGCTGAGCTACGGGTGCTTGCCTGTGCGAGGTGACTCGCATTTGGATAGCGGTTTCTTAGCCTAGCTTGGCGATTGCTTCAACGTGTAAATTAAACTCTGGGAAAAACGCTGGCTTCGGTTCGTTTTGAGGATGTGCGGTGTCCAATGTTGATCACAGCTATGGATTGCGTGTCGCTGTTCGGCGATTGGTTTCTATGATAATTTCGGGGCCTTGTGATTCTTGCGTTCTCGCTCTCGTGTTGCATTGGTTATGAAGCAGTTCGTCGCTTTTAAATCCTGCTTTTGACGAATGTTATTTTTAGCGATGCTTATGTAATAAAATCAACATGATCCGGTCGAATTGGCAGCTGACTTTATTTTTGACCTACAACTATTTGTCTATGCAAAACATTAGGGCTTTGGTTTAATTGTTATTAAACCTTGTTCTAATAAACATTGTCATGTAATTAACTATCGTTCGTGGGGACGAATCAGAGGAGACTAAGATGGCTGTAAGTCTCGCGTTTGAGCAAACCGGGGGTAAAACGAAGTTCGTCGAGCATAGTGAGCGTATGCTAAGCTCGAGGGGGGAGATCGATTATTCAATTCTATCCGAAGCTGTACTTTATCGTCTTCGCAGGGCGCAACTATCAGTAGTAGGCGATTTTAATGAGAGTTTGCTGAAATTTGGCCTGCGTCCAGCCGATTTCTCCGTACTTATTCTCGTTGCAAATAATAAAGGCTTGAAGCAGAGCGACGTCGCTGAAGCTCTTGGAATACAGCGGGCGAATTTTGTGGCCATCATCGATGGTCTGGAAGAAAAGAGCTTGCTTCTTCGGCGCAGGTCCGAGACCGACCGCCGCGTACACTATCTTGATATGACGACAGATGGCCGAACCGTTCTTGATGAGATTCTCGCCATCTGGCGCGATCATGAAGAGAAACTTGTCGACAGGCTGGGTGGGGAAAACGCACGCGATCAGTTGATTGGTCTTCTGCGTCGCATTCAGGACTGAACTATATCGGTCTGACATTGGCGTTTCAGTTCAACCTGAAACGCCTCTTCATCGACGATCAAAAAACGGTGCGTGTCGAACGCACCGTTTTTTGTTTGTATCAGTTACACCTGCCTTGCACCCGGGCCAGGGGTTGCGCCCGGCGGAACCCTGCCGAGAATGATCATGCCAAGAACTTCGTCTCTGGAAGCACCCTGCGTTCTTGCGGAAGTGGAGGAGATCGCAGGCATGGCGCGCATCGGAAACCGCATGGCAGCCTTCGCTTTCCAACAGGCGGGGCTGGCACTTGGAAACGGGCGTTCGCGCGTCTTGAGCCTTTACGGCTCCATGCCCGTGATCACAATCGAGCCAGATGAGCAGTCTTTGGTTTTCAATGGGCAGATGGGGCTTGCATTATCGCGGCTGGATGAGGATATCGTCATTTCCGGTATAACAGCGTCTGCGGCAAGCATCCTCTCGTCCGGCATGTTAGGTGCGCGAGGGAAGTAGGAACACCATATGTTTATGATCGATACCAGCCACCCGATGTACCGCCCGCTTTGGGTGCGTCTGCTCATCGTCGGCTTCTGTTCTGCCTGGACGGTCGTTGAGCTCGTCAATCGCCAGATCTTCTGGGCAACAGTCGTCGGCGGTATTGCTGTTTACTCCGCCTATGTTCTGCTGATCGCCTTCAAGCCAGCACCGGAAAAGGCCGAGGAAACTGTTTCACCGACGAATGCCGATGAGTAATCATCTGCCGATCAGCCGGATGGCTTGATCGATCAGAAGATTTGCCGCCGTCATGCGCAGATTGGCATTGGCCCTGAACGCGGGGCTGATGGTGTCAGGATGATTGAGGCGCGCGAAGGCACGCCTCTTCTCGCTTAAGGTTTCCAGCGTATCACGCTCGTTGATCGCAAGTTCATCCGACACATCGGACAGCGATGTTCGCGTGAGGTGAGGCGGCATGATTTCCGGCTCTGGCTCGGATTTCTCGAAAGTCGGGGGTGTTTGCAGAAGCGCCAGATAGGTCTCCAGGGCCGCATTAGCGGGTTCTGCATCATCCGGTGCCGTGTCGAACACGACGCCGGAAAAGGTGGGCCGGATGCTATAACTCGCTTGCGGTTCTTCGGGCATATCCTCCGCCTCGCACTGAAGGCGCGTTACAACCGACTGGAAAACGGATTGTCCGAACAGCATCGATGATCTCCACGCAGATTACAGAAAACCATGCCGGTCTTGCGTCTGGCTGATGTCAAAGCGCCAGCTTGCGACTTTCTTCCAGGACCAGATCGTAAAGAAGCTGGGCGCTTGGCGGCAAAACGCGGTCTCTTGTCGTCAACAGGCTGTAGGGTTTGACCGTCAGTTCGAAATCCGTCGGCAGAATGCGGATGTCGCCCATCGGCGAATGCTGGCCGGATAGAAACTGAGCCATTTCGTAAGCCAGTGGTGCGATAGCAGTCGTCTGGCTGACGATGGCGAGCGTCAATACGATGGACGGTGTGTTTATGATGTTGCGCGGCAACGCCACGCCCTGCGCCAGGAAGACATCCTCCATGGTTCGGCGAAGCAGGGTTCCGGGTGGCTGGAACACCCAGTCGTAGTTCGAGAGATCTTCCAGACGGGCAGGCGGAGCATCAAGCAGGGGATGCCCTTTGCCCACCAACAGACACGCACGCTCGATGCCGATCTCGTGCGCATTGAAGAGACCAGGATCGACGTCGTCGGGGATGCGGCCTATGACGAAATCATGGCGGGCGGCCAGCAGTTCGCGTGCCAGCACATTGCTGGTTTCAACCTGAACGTTGATCTCGATGCCGGGATAGGTATCCATTGCCTTGCGCAACGCTGGAACGACGAGGCTTATGGCAGGTGCCGTAACCGAGCCGATAAATACCGACCCGCCGCTGCCGGATTTCATCTGCGCCAGCTCCCGGCTCGCTTCGCGAAGCTCCAGAAGAATCTTTTTTGCACGTTTTGCTAACGCTTCCCCAAATTTTGTGAGGACAACGCCGCGGGATGCGCGCTGACAGAGCGGACTGCGAACGATGGCCTCCATTTCCGACAGCATGCGAGAGGCGGCGGGCTGGGTTATATTCATGGCAGCAGCGGCAGCGCTTACCTGGCCGTGTTCTCCAATCATCACGAGCATGCGCAAATGGGTCATTTTGAGCCCGGCACGCAACAGAGGGTTGTCTTCTGTTAACGACAGAAAGTCGGCCAATTCCATTCCATCGCGTTCCATTTCCGCTCCAATTTTTACATGTGATAAGGCGCTCACGGATTTATATCGATTTAATATACCAAAATTGATATAGAAAAAGTCATTTATTCTATTTGACAGTTATATGAATTCAGAACAGTTTGCGACGGTGCCGAGGAGGAGCGGTTAAGGGTGTTGCCTTGCTTATGCAGGGCGATCTAATAAGCTAAGCTCCTTACAATTCGGACGTGGATTTGAAGGCGGATTGTAAGAGACATACGCTGGATAAAGGGTTCCAAGGGAGAGAGTTCATGAAATCCATCATTTCGCTGTTTGCGGCCTGTGCCATCGGCGCTGCAACATTTGCGGCTCCGGTTTGGGCGCAGGACAAGGGCACGGTCGGTATCGCCATGCCAACGAAGTCCTCTGCTCGCTGGATCGACGACGGCAACAACATCGTCAAGCAGCTCGAAGCAGCCGGTTACACCACCGATCTGCAGTACGCTGACGATGATATTCCGAATCAGCTTTCGCAGATCGAGAACATGGTAACCAAGGGCGTAAAGGTCCTCGTTATCGCGTCCATCGACGGTACGACGCTGTCGGACGTTCTCAAGCAGGCTGGCGAACAGAACATCAAGGTCATCGCCTATGACCGTCTGATCCGTAACAGCGGCGACGTTTCCTACTACGCAACCTTCGACAACTTCCAGGTCGGCGTTCTGCAGGCAACTTCCATCGTCGACAAGCTCGGCCTGAAGGACGGCAAGGGTCCGTTCAACATCGAACTGTTCGGCGGTTCGCCAGACGACAACAACGCCTTCTTCTTCTACGATGGCGCAATGTCCGTGCTGAAGCCTTACATCGACAGTGGCAAGCTCGTCGTGAAGTCCGGCCAGCAGGGCATGGACAAGGTCGGTACGCTGCGTTGGGATCCTGCAACGGCCCAGGCCCGTATGGATAACCTTCTCTCCGCTTACTACACCGATGCAAAGGTTGACGCTGTTCTGTCTCCTTACGACGGTATCTCCATCGGTATCATCTCCTCGCTCAAGGGCGTAGGTTATGGTTCCAAGGACCAGCCGCTGCCGGTCGTTTCCGGTCAGGACGCTGAAGTACCTTCCGTCAAGTCGATCCTGGCTGGCGAACAGTACTCCACCATCTTCAAGGACACCCGCGAACTCGCCAAGGTTACCGTCAACATGGTCAACGCGCTGATGGAAGGCAAAGAGCCCGAAGTCAACGACACCAAGACATATGAAAACGGCGTCAAGGTTGTTCCGTCCTACCTCCTGAAGCCGGTTGCAGTAACCAAGGAAAACGTCAAGCAGGTTCTGGTTGACAGCGGTTACTACAAGGAAGACCAGCTGAAGTAATTCTATGATCGTGGCGGGGAGGGACACATCGTCGTTCCCCGTTTACCCAAATAAGAACGCCGGATGTTACGGCGCTGGATTGTGATATGGACAATACCATTCTCGAAATGCGGAACATCACCAAGACGTTTCCGGGCGTAAAAGCGCTTGAGAACGTGAACCTCAAGGTTCGTCAGGGTGAGATACACGCGCTCGTCGGCGAGAACGGTGCTGGAAAGTCGACCCTTATGAAGGTCCTTTCCGGCGTTTACCCCGCTGGCACATTTGACGGAGAGATTCACTACGAAGGTGAGCTGCGCAACTTCCGCGCCATCAACGACAGTGAAGACATCGGCATCATCATCATTCACCAGGAGCTGGCTCTCGTACCGCTTCTGTCTATTGCCGAAAACATTTTCCTCGGAAACGAAGTCGCTCAGAACGGCGTCATCAGCTGGCAGCAGACCTTCAATCGCACGCGCGAGTTGCTGAAGAAGGTCGGCCTGAAAGAATCGCCGGAAACGCTCATCACCGATATCGGTGTCGGCAAGCAGCAGCTGGTGGAAATCGCCAAGGCTCTGTCCAAGAGCGTGAAGCTGCTGATCCTCGACGAGCCGACGGCTTCGCTGAACGAGAGCGATTCCGAGGCACTGCTGAACCTCCTCATGGAGTTCCGCAACCAGGGCCTGACATCGATCATCATCACCCATAAGCTGAACGAAGTCCGCAAGGTTGCCGACCAGATCACGGTCTTGCGTGATGGCATGACGGTCAAGACGCTCGACTGTCACAAGGAAGAGATCAGCGAAGACGTCATTATCCGCAACATGGTCGGCCGCGATCTCGAAGACCGCTACCCGCCGCGCGATGTGCCGATTGGCGAAACCATTCTCGAAGTGAAGAACTGGAACGCCTATCACCAGCACCACCGCGACCGTCAGATGCTGCACGACATCAATATCAATGTCCGCAAAGGCGAGGTTGTCGGCATCGCAGGTCTCATGGGCGCTGGTCGTACTGAATTCGCCATGAGCGTTTTCGGTAAGTCCTATGGCCACAAGATCACCGGTGATGTGCTGATTCACGGAAAGCCCGTGGATGTCAGCACCGTGCGCAAGGCAATCGATGCGGGCCTCGCTTATGTGACGGAAGACCGCAAGCATCTGGGCCTCGTGTTGAATGACAATATTCTGCACAACACGACACTTGCCAATCTCGCAGGCGTTTCGTCCGCAACGGTCATCGACGATATCAAGGAAATGAAGGTCGCGACGGATTATCGCAAGCGCTTGCGCATCCGTTCGCATGGCATCTTCCAGGAAACGGTCAATCTCTCCGGTGGCAACCAGCAAAAGGTTGTTCTGTCGAAGTGGCTGTTCTCCAATCCTGACGTCCTCATTCTGGACGAGCCGACACGCGGTATCGATGTCGGCGCGAAATATGAAATCTACACAATCATCAACCAGCTTGCCGCCGACGGGAAAGGCGTTCTGATGATCTCATCGGAAATGCCTGAACTGCTTGGCAATTGCGACCGCATCTACGTTATGAACGAAGGACGGATTGTCGCCGAATTGCCAAAGGGAGAGGCGAGCCAGGAAAGCATCATGCGCGCTATCATGCGCTCAGGGGAGAAGAACTGATGAGTTCGACAAATA
This sequence comes from Agrobacterium larrymoorei, assembly GCF_013322225.1. Classification (GTDB taxonomy): domain Bacteria; phylum Pseudomonadota; class Alphaproteobacteria; order Rhizobiales; family Rhizobiaceae; genus Agrobacterium; species Agrobacterium larrymoorei_A. The sequence continues at coordinate 46,185 of NZ_JAAMFB010000017.1, read as the reverse complement.
CCACCACCGAAGAAAGCAACGTCGTCTCGGTCAGCTCTTACATTCGGTCCAATATCCGTGAATACGGCATGCTGATCGCGCTTGTCGCGATCATGCTGTTCTTCCAGTTTTACACTGGCGGTATTCTGTTCCGTCCGGTCAACCTGACGAACCTCGTGCTTCAGAACTCGTTCATCGTCATCATGGCGCTGGGTATGTTGCTCGTCATCGTCGCAGGGCATATCGACCTTTCAGTCGGCTCAATCGTCGCCTTCGTCGGCGCGATCGCGGCCATATTGACCGTGCAATGGGGTATGAACCCCCTGCTTGCGGCACTGATTTGTCTCGTGGTCGGCGGTCTGATTGGCGCGGCACAGGGGTACTGGATCGCCTATCACCGCATTCCATCCTTCATCGTGACACTTGCGGGCATGCTGGTGTTCCGCGGCCTGACGCTGTTCGTCCTCGGTGGCAAGAACATCGGACCATTCCCGGCTGATTTTCAGGTTATCAGCACGGGCTTCCTGCCGGATATCGGCGGTATCGAGGGTATCAACACGACCTCGCTGATCCTTACAATTGCCATCACCGTTGTCTTGTTCGTACTCGCCCTGCGTCGTCGTAAAGTCAACGAGAAGCACGGTATCGATGTCGAGCCATTCGGCTTCTTCATCGTGCAGCATGTCTTGATTTCGGCAGCGATCCTGTTCCTCGGCTACAGCCTTTCCACTTATCGCGGTTTGCCGAATGTGTTGATCGTGATGTTGGTGCTGATTGCTGTCTATAGCTTCATTACCAGCCGCACGACCATTGGTCGCCGCATCTATGCGCTGGGTGGCAACGAAAAGGCGACAAAGCTTTCCGGCATCAACACGGAACGCCTCAGCTTCCTGACCTTTGTCAACATGGGCGTACTGGCTGGTCTCGCCGGCATGATTATCGCTACGCGCCTGAACTCGGCAACGCCGAAGGCCGGTGTCGGCTTTGAGCTGGACGTTATCGCAGCCTGCTTCATTGGCGGTGCGTCTGCATCCGGCGGCGTTGGCAAGATCACCGGTGCGGTTATCGGTGCGTTTATCATGGGCGTCATGAACAACGGTATGTCGATCGTCGGCCTCGGCATCGACTTCCAGCAGATGGTCAAGGGCCTCGTCCTGCTCGCCGCCGTATTCTTCGACGTTTACAACAAGAACAAGGGCTGATCGCTTCAGCGACGTCGACATTTTGTAGTGACAACAAGTGGCCGGTTTCCGGCCACTTTCATGAGTAGGGGACGCGTAATCGCGTTCAGGAAGGAACTATCGTGCTGATTTCTCAAATCAAGGATGCAAGCGGCAAGATCATCGTCGCTGTTCGCGAAGATGGCGGCGAAGCGCGTGCCGTCAAGAACGCAGAATCCGTTTATGCCCTGGCCATGGAAGCTGCAAATGGGGATAAGTCTCTGGCCGATGTGATCAAGGCTCATGGTTATGGCGATGCCGTCGATCTGGAAAAGGCTTATGCCGAAGGCCGTTTCCTGGCCCCGATCAGCCATCCAGATCCAGCCCATCTCCATCTGACCGGCACTGGCCTGACGCATCTCGGTTCCGCTGCTACGCGCGACAGCATGCACAAGAAGACCACGGAATCGTCTGAAGAGAGCCTCACGGACTCGATGAAGATGTTCAAGATGGGTCTGGAGAACGGCAAGCCGAAGGCTGGTGAGAAGGGGGTCCAGCCTGAGTGGTTCTATAAGGGCAACGGCCACGTAGCTGCCGCGCCGGGTGCGCCGTTGATCTCGCCGTCCTTTGCGCTGGATGGTGGCGAAGAGCCTGAAATGGCTGGAATCTACGTGATTTCCGACAAGGGCGAACCGGTGCGCATCGGTTTTGCGGTGTCCAACGAGTTTTCAGATCACGTTACTGAGCGGATCAACTATCTCTACCTTGCTCACTCCAAGCTGCGCCCTGCAAGCTTCGGCCCGGAAATCCGCGTCGGCGCACCGCCATCCGATATTCGCGGTACGTCGCGCATCCTGCGCGATGGCAAGGTGATCTTCGAAAAGCCGTTCCTGTCGGGTGAGGACAACATGTCCCACACCTTTGCGAACCTTGAGTATCACCACTTCAAATATGGCCTGTTCCGCGCTCCCGGCGAAGTGCATGTTCACATGTTCGGCACGGCCACCCTCTCTTTCGCCGATGGCATCAAGCCGGAGGCGGGCGACGTGTTCGAGATCGAGGCTGCCGGTTTTGGCTTGCCGTTGAAGAACCCGTTGAAGGTTGCCGAAGAGGAAACGATTGCGGTTCGCCAGATTTGACGGCAATGCAATCTGGATGATGAACAGCCCCAAGCCTTCGGTTTTGGGGCTGTTCTTTTTGAAGTGGGCTATTCGACGCTCCACAACTTCGTTTCTCCGACCTCCACGGAGTTTCCCGCCGGATCGCGGACGTAAACCGAATAGCTGCCGTTGTTCCAACGTTGATAATGCTCGATATCGATGCCGAGGGATATGAAGCGGTCACGCCATGCATCGACCTCACCCTTGTCCTTTGCGCGGAAGCAGACGTGGCCATTGCCTGTTGTGCCATGGCGGGGGATGGGATTGGCAGGGTCCGCGTTCCGCGACTTTTCCGGGTTGAAGATCAGCAGCATTTGATCCCCACAGCGGAAGAATACGAATTGCCCCTCAAGGCTTCTGACGACTTCCAGGCCAAATATGCCGGTATAGAAGCGTTCTGCAGCGCTTAGATCACTGGCGTAGATCACCGTTTCGAGAATGCCGGTCGCCCGCATCGCTTACTCCTCTTCCCAGCAACCGCAGCGGCGTTCATGCCTTTCGATGCGTGGCTCAAGTCTTCACGGCGGTGACATGAAGCCAATCGGTCGGCTTTCCGTCGTAGCCGCCACCTTTTGCTTCCTCTATCGAGACCGAGACCCATGAGAGCTTCGCGTAAACCTCCAAGAGCCAGTCTTTCGAAGGGTAATTATAAAAGCGGTCGAATTGGTCGTGCCCTTCAGCATCGCCAGCCTTGAAACTGGCATAGAACACGCCCCGGCTTCTCAAGGCCGAATGAATATGCGCAGTAACGCTGGCTAGACCCGAACGCGGAACATGGAGAAGGCACGCATTTGCCCATACGCCATCATAGGCATCGTGTTCATTGATGTCTTCGAAAAGCAGCGTTCGCACGGATATGCCGAGCCGTTTTGCCGCCGCCTGCGCCATTTCTGGCGTACCATCGGTTGGATGGACATCGAAGCCTTTTGCGATCATCGCTTCGCTGTCCTGCCCGGCGCCGCAACCGAGTTCGAGGATACGAGCCCCGGGCTGAAGATGCTTGAGAAAGCTTTCGAGGCGTGGCGAGGCTTTTACGCCTCGTGCTGTGTAAGTCTCGACCTGTGTCGCGTAGAATCCAAGTGTCTTTTGTTCGCCAGCGCTGCCCATCTCCTTAACTCTGAGACTGGCTTTGGGATTGCTGCACCGTGACCGAAACGGTCAGATTTTCGCCCGATAACCCGACGCGCGTACCGGAGACGGGCGCGCAATCGCGGTAGCAGAGGCCGGTGGCGATGCGGACGTAATTATCATCGGGGCAGATCTTGTTTGCGGCATCGAAGCCCACCCAGCCAAGGCCCGGAATATGTGCTTCGCCCCACGCGTGGGTCGCGACCTGTTCCGGCACGTTTTCCATCATCAGATAACCGGAGACGTAGCGAGCTGGAAAGCCGAGTACCCGAGCTGCGGAAATGAAAATATGTGCGTGGTCCTGACAGACGCCTTTGCCCGCCTCGAGCGCCTGTTCGGCAGTGGTTTCGATACCTGTCGTGCCCGGCTGATACTCGACCTCCAGATGGATCAACGCCATCAGTTCGTGCATCCGAGCAAGCTCGCTATCACCCGACGCCTGACGCGCAATTTCGCGGATCAGCTTTCCGGCCTTGGTTCTCGGAGTGTCGCGCATGAAGAGCCAGAGCGGTGCATTGCCGCGGTGTGGGCCGAAAACGCCTGCCTTGTCTTCCGTTTCCACCTCGCCACCTGCAACCACAGTCACAGCATGCCGCGGGCCCTCGGTTTCAACCAGTTCGACACGGTTGCCGAAATGGTCGTCGTACTTCACCTCGACTGTTGCGCCCTCTACCGAAACATTCCAGTCGAGTACCCTTTGGGTCGGTCCGCTTGCAGGTGTCAGCCGCAGGCGCTGAAGCGAATAGGGTACCGGTTCTTCATAAAGATATTCGGTGGTGTGATTGATCTTCAGACGCATTACCCTATCCCCGTCTTCACTCCGCTTACTGATAGAAGCGGTAGCCTTCCGTGATTTCCTGGCCCAACTGGCCGTTTCTGTGGACGAAGAATTCGAGAAACTCGTGCAGGCCCTGATCCATGACACGGTTGATCGTCGTTTCCTTCAGTTTGCCCAGAATGGCCTCTGCGGTTTCATGGGCCTGATGACGCTCGCCGTAATCCTTTTCCAGATAGCCGAGATTGCTGACGATCTTTTCGTAGCAATAGGCCAGAGAACGGGGCATCCGCCCGTTCAGGATCAGGAAGTCCGCAATGTTGGAGGGTTTGTATTCCGCGTCGTAAACCCAGCCATAGGATCGGTGCGCCGAAACGGAGCGCAGGATGGATTCCCATTGCGCATTGTCGAGCGACGAGCCCACCTGCGCTGCGGCAGGCAGCAGCACATAATATTTCACGTCCAGAATACGGGCGGTGTTGTCGGCACGTTCGATGAAGGTGCCGATACGTGAGAAGTTGTAGAGATCGTTGCGCAGCATCGAACCGTGGAAGGCACCACGCACCAGCCCGGCACGATGCTTTATGACATCGATGACGTGCGGCATGTCGGCTGCCTTGACCCGGCGCCCGACGAGGCCTTTCAGCTCGATCCAGAACTCGTTGGTCGCTTCCCATGTTTCCCGGGTCAGTGCCGTGCGCACCATGCGGGCATTGTTACGCCCGGATTCGATGCAGGACATCACGCTGGATGGATTTGCCTTGTCACGCAGCAGATAATCGATCGCATCCGCTGTCGTCACCCGCTCGTTGCCTTGCAGAAACGCTTCGCGCACGCCCGCACTTTGCAGTACGCCATCCCAGTCCTCGTCCGTGCTGCCGCTTCGGGTCAGCGAAACGCGCTGGCCAGCGTCTATCAGTCGGGCGATGTTTTCTGCCCGCTCGATGTACCGGAACATCCAGTAGAGCCCGTTTGCAGTTCTTCCCAGCATGGCTCAGTCCTCCAGTACCCAAGTATCTTTGGTGCCGCCACCCTGGCTGGAATTGACAACGAGCGAGCCCTGCTTGAGGGCTACGCGGGTCAATCCGCCGGGGATGATCTTCACCTTGTCGGACACCAGAACATAGGGACGCAGGTCTACATGGCGCGGCGCAATGCCGTTTTTCACCATGATTGGAACGGTGGAAAGAGAAAGCGTAGGCTGGGCAATGTAATTGGCTGGCCGCGACCGCAGCTTGTCGGCAAACAGGGAACGCTCCTTTTTGGTTGCCGTGGGGCCAACCAGCATGCCGTAACCGCCAGAACCGTGGACTTCCTTGACCACCAGATCGGCCAGATTGTCGAGGACGTATTTCAGGCTGTCCGGCTCCGAGCAACGCCATGTCGGCACGTTTTCAAGAAGCGGCTTGCGGCCGGTATAGAACTCCACGATTTCCGGCATGTAGGAATAGATCGCCTTGTCATCGGAAATGCCCGTTCCCGGTGCATTGGCGATGGTGATGTTGCCGGCGCGATAGACATCCATGATGCCTGGAACGCCGAGTGCCGAGTCCGGGCGGAAGGTGAGGGGGTCGAGAAAATCGTCATCGACGCGGCGATACAGCACATCGATGGCCTCGTAGCCTCGTGTGGTGCGCATTTTCACCTTGCCGTCCATGACCCGCAGATCGGAGCCCTCGACGAGTTCCACTCCCATCATGTCTGCCAGATACGAATGCTCGTAATAAGCCGAATTATAGATACCGGGGGTGAGAACCGCGACGCGCGGTTTGCCCTTGCATCCGGGAGGCGCAAGCGATGCCAGTGACTGGCGTAGCTGATAGGGATAATCCTCGACGCGCTGGACCTTGTTCTCATGGAACAGCTCCGGGAACATCTGCATCATGGTTTCGCGGTTTTCCAGCATGTAGCTGACACCGGAAGGCGTGCGGGCATTGTCCTCCAGCACGTAGAACTGGTCTTCTCCGGTCCGCACGATATCCGTGCCGACGATGTGAGTGTAGACCCCACCCGGCGGCTTGAAGCCGATCATTTCCGGAAGAAATGCTTCGTTCCGCTCAACCAGTTCACGCGGTATGCGCCCTGCCCGAATGATTTCCTGCTTGTGGTAAATGTCATCGAGAAAAGCATTGAGTGCGAGGACACGCTGTTCGATACCCTGCGCCAGCCTTCGCCACTCACGACCAGAAATAATGCGGGGGATGATGTCGAAGGGGATCAGCTTTTCGGCGCTGTCTGCGTGGCCATACACCGCAAACGTGATGCCCGTTTTACGGAATATGTTTTCCGCGTCTCTCGACTTCTGGATCAGGTGAGCCCTGTCCTGTCGGCTGTACCAGTCGTTGTAGTTTTCGTATGGGCTTCGCGGCGTTGAGTCCGCACCTATCATTTCATCAAATGCCAACTTCGGGTTCCCCATTTTTATACATTTGAATACAACGTCATCAGCAATGCAAGAAGCATGCACAGTTCGCGCCAGAGATTTTTTGAATGCTCCCGTTCCCCGCAAACTGATGCAAATTAAAGCGAATTCGCTTCGATCGACTGGAAATGCGGCAAAGAAGAAAAGGTTCAGCGCGTCCCTGAGCTGATAAGTGAGTTTTTTCTGTTCCGCAGAAGCGCAGATGCCTAAAGTTTAGGCGCAGGCAAGATTGTCGGTGCCACTACGCAATAAGGGAATTCAATCCTGCAGTTTCAATTCCGCCGGTCAGGCTTTGTCCCGTTGCTGTTTTCCAGCCAGAGAATCGCCTTGTCCTTCGGCATCGGCTCAGAAAACAGGTGGCCTTGCATCAGCGAGCAGCCCAGCGCGCGCATCGTCTTCAGGTCCTCTTCAGTTTCCACACCTTCGGCGACCACATCGAAACCGTAGGCATGGGAAACGCGCAACACGGCATCCACCAGCGAACTGGAAGAGAGCGTGGTGCCGGTGACGAAGCTCTTGTCGATCTTTACCCGGTCGACGCGGAGCTGTTGTAGCGTGCCAAGCGAAGAGTAGCCGGTGCCGAAATCGTCTATTGCCAGACGGACACCGGCGTTCGACAGTTTCGTCAGCTTCTCCTGCACGAGCCGCGGATTGATGGCGGCTTCCTCGGTTATTTCCAGTTCCAGCACGGAAGCCGAAACGCCAAAGTTTTCCAGCTTCGTGAGGATCAGGTCATCGACGGCAAGCTGTACCAGTTCACGCGGAGAAATGTTCACCGCTATTCGAACATCTGCAGCATTGACGGAGCGGAGCGTGAGCGCCATTAGCGCCACGTCTCGCATGATGAAGCGTAGAAGCGGTTCAGAGAATCCGGTTGCGGACGCTGCGGCTACGATTTCCAACGGCGATATCCAGCCGTGCTTGGGGTGCTTCCAGCGAAGAAGCGCCTCGAAAGCGTCGAGTGTTCTTCCGTAGTCGGACATAATGGGCTGATAAAAGACCTGTAGCGCTTCGTTTGCCAGCGCGTTCGGCAGATCGCGCTCGACATCGCGGTTCATCTGCGCTCTTCGGCGAAGGCCGTCATCGAACAGGCGGAAGCGGTTGCGGCCTTCTTTTTTCGCCGCATAGAGCGCGGTGTCGGCATAGACCATCATTTCGTCTATGTCGCTGACATCCCCAAGATAGACGCCGACGCTGGCACCGACGCGCCCTGCATCAAGCTTGTAGAAGGGAATGGAAATCGTCGTGATCAGCCGGGTTGCCAGAACTTCGGCGTCCTCGTCGCTCAAACGGCTGTCGAGCAATATTGCAAATTCGTCACCGCCGAGCCTCGCCAGCGTTGCCTGGTCGCCGACGGCTTCGGTAAGGCGGCGCGCTACTTCCACCAGAACACGATCGCCTGCCTTGTGGCCGAAGGCATCGTTGACGGATTTGAAGCCATCCAGATCAAGCAGCATGAGTGTGCCGTGCGTGCCTGATGCGGTCAGTTGCTCGACTTTTTCAGTGAAGCCATGCCGATTCAGGAGGCCGGTCAACTGATCGCGAATTGCTCTTCGCTGCATTTCCTGCGCAAACAGCGTTTTCTGCTGATGGGCCAATTCGAGTGAGCGGGAAAGGGCTGTCGCCTCGTTCTTGAGGCGGCTGTCGTTGATGACGAGAGTTTCCCCCACGCGGATACCTCTGATGAGGGCCGCGAGATAGATGAGCACTGTTCCAGCCAGAATATAGCGCTCAAAGCCTCCAGCGACGATCAGGCAAATGACGACGGATGACAGCGGCGGGATGATGAAGCTGAATGGAATGCGGGCATAGGCAAAACCGTGTGTGGCGGCGCCTGCGGTGATACCGCAGACGACCGTCAGGTAGAAAAGGGTCTGCGGTGAGGTGTACCAGTCACAAAGGATGGGAATGAAGGCCCAGATGATGCCGGAAATCATCGCCGTTATCCAATGTGCCTGAAGATGGCCATCCACGCCCAGCAGCGCGTTTGGCACTGTCTGCTCTGTGCCCTCCGGCGACCGGATCGACATGTGGCACAATACCAGCCGCATGATGTTGATGAGCGCGGACGGGATGAACCATAGAACGCCCTCCAAGCCTTTCCCCGCATGAAACGCGACGAGAAGTGAAGCAATGCCAAGGGCGACATTGACGGGAATGGAGATCGCGACCGTCTTGCGAACGGCAAGAAGTTGGTCCGTCACGATGGCATCGTGCAAACTGGACTGGGTCATGACTTGTCCCTGCAGAAATGAAACTTAAGGTTCGAATTTCTACACAAACATTGTTAACCAAACAGCGTTTGCCCCGTGAGAACTACCATTTCTGATTAAAAATAGCCATTTCGAATACACTTTTTCCCGTAGATCGAAAGTCTTGGCTGGCGGCCCTTCAAGTCGCGCCGCGTGTTAATCTTCGCAAGCTCACATTAGGGGTTTGTTAACCATAAAATTATACCCCTTGTTAATCGAGAGATTCACCTGTGGGGGTAATATGTCTATTTCGCGTCGTGGTGTCCTGTTCGGGCTTCCGCTTTTTCTGGCAGGCTGCGCTAGTATAAATCCAGCCAGCCAGCGGCAGAACTATGCTGCGCTGCCGGAAGAAAGATTTCCGATGCCTGCCATGTCGCTGGAGAAGATCAAGCCGGAGCTTCGCCGCCAGGAAGTGGAATATGTGACGAGCCATAAGGCTGGAACGGTGGTGGTCGATACGCCAGCGCGCCGCCTGTATTACGTCATGGGCAACGGTCGCGCGATGCGCTACGGCGTTGGTGTCGGTCGCCAGGGGCTTGCGCTTCGCGGTGACGCCTATGTAGGCCGCAAGGCAGAATGGCCGACATGGACGCCAACGGCGAACATGATCCGCCGCGAGCCGGAGCGGAACCTGAAATATGCGGGCGGTCTGCCAGGCGGGCCCAACAATCCACTCGGTGCGCGTGCGCTTTATCTCTATCGCGGTGGTAACGACACCATGTTCCGCCTGCACGGCACCAATCAGCCGCAGTCGATCGGTCATGCCATGTCGAGCGGCTGTATCCGCATGCTCAACCACGACATCGTCGATCTTTACGAACGTGTTCCTGTCGGCGCTCGCGTGGTGGTCATTCAGGCGTGACATTCTTATAAACGCCCAGATTGGGCGTTTAACCACGCACTCTGACCTTGTCGAAGGTGATTGCATGTGTCGTTTTCTGGCCTATTCCGGCTCTCCCGTCTGGCTCGATTCTCTGTTGATCGAGCCGGAAAGCTCGCTCATCAGTCAGTCGCTCGCGGCTCGTGAGGCAAAGACGGTGGTGAACGGCGATGGCTGTGGAATAGGCTGGTATGGCGACCGCAACGAGCCGGGCATCTATCGTGGGATTCTGCCTGCATGGTCAGACAGAAACCTCACATCGCTCTGCCATCAGATTCGGGCGGGCATGTTTCTGGCCCACGTCCGCTCTGCCACGACCGGCGGAGTCTCCATGGCAAATTGCCATCCCTTCGGTTTCGGGCGTCACCTCTTCATGCATAACGGCCAGATCGGTGGCTACGAGAGGGTAAAACGCGCAATCGAGGCCCATATCCCCGACGAAGTTTATTGTTCGCGCGCCGGGAACGGTGATAGCGAAGCGATCTTCCTGATCGCAGCCGGGCTTGGGCTGGATGCCGATCCCATTGGTGCATTGTCCCGAACATTGGAGATTTGCATGGACGTGGTGGTCCGTGCAGGGGTCGATCAACCCATCCGCTTCAGTGCGATCCACGCTGATGGCGATACGATGCACGCTTTCCGCTGGTCCAGCGACGCCCGCCCACCATCGCTATACTGGCGGAACATGGGTGACGGCATTGCGATTGCTTCCGAACCCTTCGGCGCTGGCGGGGAGCGATGGGACACCATTCCTGCCAACACGGTTGCCACCATTGTCGATGGCAACATCACCTTCCAGCCGTTCCAACCGGTTCAGCAGGCCGTTCGGCTGACGGCGTGATCGTCTTTTTCTGAAATAGAGTGTTGAAATCACAATATAAAATATCGATCGTGGAATTTACTTTTGGTTGCATCTGAGAAATCACTGCGCTAAACTGCAGCCCTTATCAACCATATGTATTTATTCATAGTTTAGTTTATTAGTTTCGGCTGTTTTGTTGCCGGAAACGTGATTGTTGGACTGAAAGGTAATTATTTATCGGAGTTTCATAACTTCAACGGGGTCATCGATTCATGGCGCAACTTCAGAAACTATCCCAATACCAGCCTTACGCACTCGCTGCTTTGCGTATCATTGCCGCTCTTCTTTTCATCGAACACGGCACGCAAAAGCTTTTCGGCTTCCCTGCATCCCAGATGGAGGGGTCTCTGCCGCCCATGCTGCTGATTGCAGCACTTCTTGAACTCGTCGGCGGTCTGCTGATTCTGGTTGGCTTCATTACGCGGCCGGTCGCGTTCATCCTGTCCGGTCAGATGGCGGTTGCCTATTTCATGGCACATGCGCCAAGCAGCTTTTTCCCGGCGCTGAACAAGGGCGATGCAGCCATCCTGTTCTGCTTCATCTTCCTGTATCTGGTCTTCGCAGGCCCCGGTGCCTTTTCGGTAGACAAGCGCTGACCTTGTCAAGGACGTAATCGAAACCTTCAAGACGCCGGATGTTTCGTCCGGCGTTTATCCGTTTGCGGTGATCCTGGCTGAGCGGCCCGAAAGCCAGCTTTCTATTTTCTCCTGTAGCAATTCAGGGCTGATCGGCTTCGAAATATAGTCGTCCATGCCTGCGGCAAGGCAGAGGTCACGGTCGCTATCCAGCGCATGAGCAGTCACGCCGATAATCGGCACACGGTCGCAGTTGCCGTTATCATCTTCCGCCCGCCGGATGGCCTGTGTCGCCTGATGACCGTTCATGACTGGCATCGACACATCCATGAGAATGAGTGAGGGTCGCTCGTTCCTCCATGTGTCGACGGCTTTTTTGCCATTGTCCACGATGCGGAAACGAAAGCCGGTCTGCTGTAGAATTTGTGTGAAAACAATCTGGTTCACGTCATTGTCTTCGGCAACGAGAATGTCGACATCGGTTTCGATATACGGCGCAGCTGGAGTTTTGACGTGTTGCGTCACCGTTCGGTCTGTCTCTCGTCTGGCGAAATCGGTTGCGCCGTTTGGCAGCGCCATTTGGGGCGTGTCAAAGCGCAGTGTACCAGCACGTTTTAGCCGAACATCCCGTATCACATCGTCGAGCGTCTTGCGCAGCAATCGCGCGCGGACTGGCTTCATGAGGTGCGCGGCAAAGTCGATGCCGCCGCCGTCGTCATTTGCCGCATCCAGCGATGTCAGCAGAATGATGGGTATGCTCGAAAGCCGCTCGTCTGCACGGATAAGTCTGGCAACATCGAAACCGTTTGTCACCGGCATGTGATAATCCAGAATAATTGCGTCTGTTTCGACGCCCAGCTTTGTGGCTTCGCGCAGTATCTCCAGACCGGACTGACCGCTGTCGGTAGCATAATTGTCGATGTTCCAGCTTGTAAGCTGCTCACACAGAATCTGGCGATTGACGGCATTGTCGTCGATGATGAGGACGCTTGGCCTACGTGCATTTGGTGTGTAAACGCTCTTTTCGCCACGCTTGCCGACAATCGGTAGCGGCAGGGTAATGGTGAAGGTAGAGCCTGTGCCGATCTCGCTGTCGATGTCGATCTTTCCGCGAAACAGCCCAACGAGACCGACCGTGATGGCAAGGCCAAGCCCCGTTCCTTCGTGTCGGCGTGTAGACGAGCCATCAACCTGACTGAATTTCTCGAAGATCGTGTCGAGCTTCTCTTTCGGTATGCCGATGCCGGTGTCTTCCACTTTCAGCGTCAGTAGCATTTCTGCGCCGTCCACCACTTCCGATGACAGCGTTATGAGAATGTGACCGATCTCGGTGAATTTGATGGCGTTGCCGATGAGGTTCGTCGCGATCTGGCGGAAGCGTCCCGCGTCACCGCTGACCGTATAATCCAGCGGTCCTTCCACACGCACCAGCAATTCGATGTTCTTTTCCAGCGCCTGCGAGGAGAGAAGCGATGCGACATCCTCAATGGCCTCTACGGGATCGAAGGGCGATCTGCGCAGCGTCATCTGCCCTGCGTCGATCTTCGAGAAATCCAGAATATCGTTGATGATGGTGAGAAGCGCATTGCCTGATTTGACGATGACATCTGTGAACGTCTTCTGGCGCGTGTCGAGGGCAGATTTCGACAGAAGTTCCGCCATGCCGAGAACGCCGTTCATCGGCGTGCGAATTTCATGGCTCATATTGGCGAGGAATTCGGATTTTGCCCGGTCGGCCGCCTCCGCTCTGGCCAGCAGCGTTTCCAACTCGGCCTCGCGCATCTTCATCTCGGTCACGTCGGTCACGATGACGAGCCAGTATTTACCCGCGCTGATCGTTGCTTCCAGATTAAGCCATTTTCCTCCCTCGATCTGGATCGTTTCCGATAAATTGTCACCGTTTGCCGCGCTGGCCTTCCACCGCGACATAGTGTTTCCGGCCTCTACATCATCGCCAAAATCGCCACGGGCGGCGCAGTATTTGAAAAACGCAGTCCAGTATTCGCCCGGTTCGAGAAGTTTTGCGGGCACATCGAATATGCGCGCCAGAGCCGGGTTGGACATGATGATCCGGCCATCCTCAACAAGAGCCAGCCCCTGCGCCATCGCGCCAGTGGCGTCCTGCATGTACTCCCCAACCCGCTGCAATTCCGCACGGGCGCGGGTGATCTCCCTTTCTTTCGCACGGACGGCGGTGCTGTCGGAAAAGGTAATCAGGATTTTATCGCCAGCGATCTTCGTCTTCGAAAGCAGCGTGCACTTGCCAGCCCGGCTTTCGACTTCTCTTGTCGTGCGGCCATTGATTGAGCGGATGCGCGCAATCCGGTCCTCATACATCTGCTCGAAGGTGACGTCGCCGACATCATAGCAGCCGCTGTAATAGCCGAGTTCCAGATATCGCCGGTAGGGCTGGCCGACGAGATCCGGCTTTCCGGGTATTTCCCATAGATCGTAAAAGCAGTCGTTGGCGTATTCTATCGTCAGATCAGGGTTGAGAAGCAGCACGCCGACCGGCAGGGACTGGATGATTGCTCCCACTTCGCTCTGCTGCTGCGGGCATGGTGGTGTAGCCTCCTGCTGGAGGCGGGCTTCCTCCGGCTGTCGAACAACCGGTGATGGCTGAGTATCGAAGACTTCGAACAGAAACGTCTGCTCCAACTCATCCACGAAACGCTCGCAGCGAACGGTATAAGATTCCTGCGTATTTTTATTCGTGCAGCGAACCACCTCATCCGTAGCGAAAACCAGGCAGCGACGCTCCTTGTCTTCCCGCTCCAGATCGTCCGGATTGTCGAGCAGGTCATGACTGGTACGACCCGTGAAACTGTCCCGAGGGCGATCGAAAAAATCTGCATAGGCCTTGTTGACGCAGATATAGCGAAGCTGGCTGTCCTTGATACAGGCGGGAAGCTCAAGCGACAGAATGCCGTGCCGTGCCTTTTCCAGCAATCCGCCTTCGTTACTCAAAGCATTCTCCGCTTCACTCTGATGTTACTTTCGAAAACGAAGCACATCTCGACATTGCCCATGACAAACTACGGCAGAAGTGACAGGAAAACCATGCTGTGGAATATCTATTAAGGCTTTTTTAACCAAAGTTTGACCGACAGCTTATCCGCCTTGCGAAACAATCGCTTGACTTTCAGACGTAAAACCCCCACATCCCGCCACAAGCTTTCACCTTCGGCAGCCGCGTGAGCTGCAGCGTCCACTGAAAAACATACGCACGCAGAAGGAAAAGCGCATTTGATACAAGATAGGCGCGGGTCGCCGTTCTTGAGCGCAGAAAGTTATTTCAACCTACAAGTTCCCAATTCACGCGGGGTTCTTGACGCCAGAACAACCGGACAGCATGGCTGAACCGGATAAAAGCGTTTTGGCGCCCCGAAAGGCGATATAATTGACCAGTTTTAACGAACTCGGCCTCTCCGAAAAGCTCGTGGCTGCTGTTACGGCTCTTGGATATACAACTCCTACTCCTATTCAACAAAAGGCCATTCCGCTGCTGCTCGAAGGCCGCGATGTCATCGGCCTTGCACAGACTGGCACCGGCAAAACCGCTGCTTTCGGCCTGCCAATCATCGAAATGCTGATGAAGCATGGCGAGCGTCCGGCAAACCGCACGACACGCTGCCTTATCCTTGCACCGACACGCGAGCTGGTGAACCAGATCGGCGAGAGCCTTCGCGCCTTCGTTCGCAAGACGCCTCTGCGCATCAACCAGGTCGTTGGTGGCGCATCCATCAACAAGCAGCAGCTTCAGCTGGAAAAAGGCCCGGATATTCTGGTGGCGACCCCCGGTCGTCTGCTGGACCTGATTGCCCGTAACGCGATTTCGCTTTCCAAGGTCACGCATCTCGTGCTGGACGAAGCCGACCAGATGCTGGATCTCGGGTTCATTCACGACCTGCGCAAGATTTCGAAGATGGTGCCTGCAAAGCGCCAGACGCTGCTCTTCTCTGCCACCATGCCGAAGGCGATTTCCGAACTCGCGCACAGCTATCTGACGGAGCCTGCCAAGGTCGAAGTCACGCCTCCGGGCAAGGCCGCCGACAAGGTCGAACAGTATGTCCATTTCGTTGGCGGCAAGAACGACAAGACGGATCTCCTCAAGAAGTCTCTGACGGAAAATCCCGATGGCCGCGCTATTGTTTTCCTGCGCACCAAGCACGGCGCCGAGAAGCTCTACAAGCATCTCGAGCATGTCGGCTTCAAGGTTTCCTCCATCCATGGCAACAAGAGCCAGGGCCAGCGCGAGCGCGCGTTGAAGGGCTTCAAGGATGGTGAGATCAAGGTGTTGGTGGCAACGGACGTTGCTGCACGCGGTATCGATATTCCTGCCGTGACCCACGTCTTCAACTACGATCTGCCGGAAGTGGCGGATGCTTACGTTCACCGCATCGGTCGTACGGCCCGTGCAGGCCGTGACGGTATCGCCATCGCATTTTGCGCGCCGGATGAAACCCGTCTGTTGCATGATATCGAAAAGCTGATGAAGATCGAAATCCCGGTCCTCTCCGGCGAGCGTCCAGAAGGTCTTGCAAGCCCGACCCGTGGCAGCGGTAACCGTGGCGGTCGTGGCAACGGCAATGGCAACGGCGGTCGTCGTCAGGGCGGAGAACGTGGCGAGCGCGCGCATGGCGATCGTCCGGCCCGTGGTCATAGAGAAGGTGGCAACCGTGAGGGCGGACGTCGCAATGGCGACTTCCGTGGCCAGCGTGCCGGTGAGTTTGCGCCTGTCGAGCGTGACAACGATCTGGAAGTCACGTCCGACTTCAAGCGCACGAAGGTAGAAGGCGCGCCCGCAGGCAAGCCTGCCGGTAACCGCAATCATCGCGGTGGCCAAGGCCGTCCTGCCCGTAAGTCTGGCTCTTTCGCACCTGCCGGTCAAGGTCGTCCCGCCGGTAACGCCGGTCGCGGTCGCAAGCGTGGCTGATCGTTTTTCGATCTGAAAGTGATAAACGCCCGGGTGAAAATCCGGGCGTTTTTGTTTGGATTATGGAGCTGGCTTCACGCCGCAAAGCATTTCGCGCTTGCCCGCAAAGCCCGGCCTTCTCTCGACCGTGAACCCTGCCGCACCCAAGTTGCGCCGCACGAAACCTGCTGCCGCAAATGTGGCGAAGGTTCCGCCGGGAGCGGTCTTCTCGAAAACTGCGGACATGATATCGAGCGACCACATGTCAGGGTTTTTGGAGGGAGCAAAGCCATCGAGATACCAGGCATCGAAGGTATCCGTACGTTGGACTATACCCTTGATGGCATCCCCGCAAAAGACGGTCAGACGCGTCTGCTCGTCCAGCGTGATGTCGATCCAGCCTTCCGGGTGCGAAGGCCATTGTGCGACGAAAGCCTTGCGCTCAGCATCCAGTTGCGGCCAATGCGAAAGAGCGCGGTCCAATTCGCTTGCGCTCATCGGGTAAAGCTCGAAGGATACGAAATGAAGCTGCCCACCGGCTGGCCGCGAGAGCTTCCACTGCCGCCACGTCTCGCATAGATTGAGGGCGGTACCGAAGCCAAGTTCGCCAATACGGAAGGTTCCTTCCACCGTATGCCAACGATCAGGCAGTCCGTTCCCGGACAGCGAAACGTGTTCGCATTCCAGTCGCCCATCCCTCTGACAATAAAAATGGTCGCCAAAGGCCAGGGAATAGGGCATATCGCCCTCTCGCCAATCCAGCATATTTGAGCCGGCGCGTGCCGGCATGTTTTCGTCGGGATGTGTCATGGTTCAAGCCGATAGTCTTCCCCGCCAGACAGGTCAATCATCTTTGCCATCCAGTGTGCCTTTGCTGATCGTCGGCGGCGGCATCATGGGGCTGTGGGCGGCGGTCAAGGCGGAGCGGCTGGGGATCGATACGCTGCTGATCGATGTCGGACGAATTGGCGGCGGAGCTAGTGGCGGACTGCTCGGTGCATTGATGCCGCATATGCCGGATCGCTGGTCGGACAAGAAGCAATTCCAGTTCGATGCCCTTCTGTCGCTGGAACATGAAGTCCGCGCGCTGGAAGACGAAACGGGCCTGTCGGCAGGCTACAGGCGAAGCGGACGCATCATCCCTTTGCCAAAACCGCATCTTCGACCGATTGCCGAACGCCACGAGCGGGAGGCGACGACGAACTGGAGCCAGCAAGGGCAGCGGTTTCACTGGCATGTGCTGGATAGTACTCCGGTCGATGGCTGGGTGAGCGCCGATGCCGGAGAGGCAGGTTTCGTGCATGACACGTTGGCGGCGCGCGTGTCGCCTCGCGCGTTTGTTTCCCTGCTTGGCGCGAGGCTTAAAACGGCAAAGCATGTGCGCGTTCTGGAAGGTTGTACTTTATCCTCCCTGACCGATGGCGTCGCCCAACTGAAGGATGGAAGCCAGATTGCTTTCGACAAGGCAATCATCGCTGCAGGATATGAATCCTTTCCCCTTCTCTCGGGAGCGTTGCTTCCAGGTACGGAGCGCGCAATCGGTCAGCCTGTCAAAGGGCAGGCGGCTTTGCTGAAAGCGGATATCGACCCGTCGTTGCCGGTTGTGTTCCTGAACGGGCTTTATATCATTCCACATGAAGACGGCACGGTGGCGATCGGTAGCACTAGCGAAGAGGATTTTGACGAGCCCTTCAGCACGGATCAGAAGCTGGACGTCCTGATTGCGCAGGCAAGAGCCGTTGTTCCGGTACTCGAACATGCTCCGGTGATCGAGCGTTGGGCTGGCCTGCGGCCCAAGGCCATCGGTCGTGATCCCATGGTCGGGTCACATCCAGATCATCCGCGGATTATTGCGCTGACCGGCGGCTTCAAGGTTAGTTTCGGACTTGCGCACCGGCTTGCAGACGCAGTGCTGTGTGAAGTCGAAGGCAAAAACATGGACATACCTGCAAGTTTTTCATTGGAAAGTCACATCCGGGTTCTGCTGGGCAATATTTGAAGCGGCAGTATTCCCCGTCGTTAAGCTGTCATGCAAATCACCTAACTGCTGTCGTCATGCAGTATAAATGACCTTATTCCGGCTGTTGAGGCGAGGTGACGACGCATGCGGTACGCCATTCATTACACGCCTTCTCCGAATGATCCGATGACCCACGCCGCTGGGGCATGGCTGGGGCGGGATGTCTATTCCGGCCAGACGGTAGAGCCTCCTGCGCTCAGTGGTCTTGGCATGCAGGAGATTTCCTACCATACCGCTTTGCCGCGCAGATATGGTTTTCACGGACCCATCAAAGCGCCTTTCCGTCTTGCTGAGGGCGTTTCGGAGGCATCGCTGCTACGTGAACTCATGTGTTTTGCTGGAACACATCAGCCGTTCCGCCTTCCGCCGCTGGAAATTGCCAAGCTCGGCAATATCTATGGCCTCGTGCCATCGTGGCCGTCTGAAGTGCTGAATTTTCTGGCCGCCAGCGTAGTGCAGGAGTTTGACCGGTATCGTGCGCCATTATCGGATGTTGAAATCGAGCGCGCCGACCCGGACAGGCTCTCGGCGACGCAGTTGACCAATCTGCATCGCTGGGGCCATCCTTACGTCATGGACGAATTCCGGTTTCAGATGGTGCTGACGGGTGGCATCGTCCCCGCGGAATGCGTCCGTGTCGAGCGAGCAGTTCGCAGTGTTTTCGAACCTCTGCTTGGGCGTCAGATGGAGTTTTCCAATCTCGCATTATTCGTGGAGGAAGAGCCTGGCGCACCGTTTCGCGTTCATTCGCTCCACCCTATGGGACGTGTGTCTGCACGAAAAATCGCCTGATCGTAAATCGCCTACAAAATGATCTCGACTTTCCGTTTCGCGATGCTACCGTTCACGAAATGTCGTGAAGGTGATTTGATGATTTCCGCTGAATACCCCCGCAATCTTGTTGGTTACGGTCGCAACACTCCAGACCCGAAATGGCCGGGCGCTGCGCGCATCGCCGTCCAATTCGTCATCAATTACGAGGAGGGTGGCGAAAGCTGCGTTCTCGACAATGACAAGGCTTCGGAATCGCTGCTTTCGGAAATCGTCGGCGCGCAGCCTTGGCCGGGTCAGCGCAACCTCAATATGGAATCGATTTACGAATACGGCTCCCGTGCGGGTTTCTGGCGCTTGTGGCGGATGTTTACCTCGCTCGGCGTTACCGCCACCGTCTACGGCGTGACCTCTGCGATGGCTCGCAACCCGGACGCTGTTGCCGCCATGAAGGAAGCAGGATGGGAAATCGCCAGCCACGGTTATCGCTGGCTGGAATACAAGGATTTTAGCGAGGAAGAAGAGCGCAAGCACATCCTAGAGGCCGTGCGTCTACATACCGAACTGACCGGCGAACGCCCTTACGGAATGTACCAAGGCAAACCGTCGGATCATACGCTAAAGCTGGTTATGGAGGAGGGCGGCTTTCTTTACTCTTCCGATTCCTATGCCGACGATCTGCCCTATTGGGTGAAAGGTGAGAAGGATAGTCCCTTCCTCATCATCCCCTACACGCTCGAAACCAACGACATGCGCTTTGCCACTCCGCAGGGGTTCAACTCCGGTGATCAGTTCTTCACCTATCTGAAGGATGCCTTCGATGTTCTCTATCAGGAAGGTGCGGAAGGCGCGCCGAAGATGATGAGCGTCGGCCTGCATTGCCGTCTGGTCGGTCGCCCCGGTCGCGCTGCGGCGCTGCGCCGCTTCATCGAATATGTGCTTGGCCACGAGAAAGTCTGGATACCCCAACGCATCGAAATTGCTCGTCACTGGCATGAACATCACAAGCCGGAGGCGGTCTGATGTCGGCGCGCGAGGAATTCATCAGCCGCTTTGGCGCCCTCTTCGAACATTCGCCATTTATTGCCGAGCGTGCCTATGATGCTGGCGTCATATTCGTGCCGATGACCGCAAAGAGTGTGCATGATGCGCTCACGATGATGTTTCGCCGGGCAACATATCAGGAGCGGCTCGGCGTCCTGCGTGCGCACCCCGATCTCGCCGGAAAGCTTGCGATTGCAGGGGAATTGACGGATGACAGCCGCAAGGAGCAGGCCGGTGCAGGCCTGGACCGGCTTTCGCCGGAAGAGCATGCACGTTTTACCGAGTTGAACGCGGCCTATGTCGGCAAAAACGGCTTTCCTTTCATCATAGCGGTGAAAGGGCTGAGCAAGGACGATATTCTGCGCGCTTTCGAAGAGCGTATTCAGAACGATGCTGAGCAGGAGTTTGCAACTGCGACCGCACAGGTAGAAAAGATCGCGCTGTTGCGACTTTCTGCGCTGTTTTCGGGAAATGCGACCTGATGCAGTGGCTTTGCATAGTTTGTTCTGACGACTATAATCTCTTTGGCCGTAGAAGGTGAATGAAAATGAGACCGTCGGAGGTATTGGAAAAAAATCGCGAAGCCATTCGGCAACTGACCAAACGCTTTAATGCGGCGAATCCGCGTGTGTTCGGTTCCGTTGCACGCGGCGAGGATCGACCAGATAGTGACCTTGATATTCTTGTAGACGCTTTGCCGGGCTCGACATTACTTAGCCTGGGTGGCTTGCAGGACGCTTTAGAGCAAATGATGCTTGGAACGAGAATTCACCTTCTAACGCCGGGCGATTTTCCAGAGCGCGTAAAGGTGCGCGTTCTTTCAGAAGCCAAGCCTATATGAATATGGATAGGTGCCAAGAGTTCCTCGCAGATATGCGCCGCGCCGCCGAGGCTTCGTTGAGCTTTGTCTCAGGAATGCAAGAAAGCGAATTTCTCGTTGATATAAAAACGCAGCATGCCGTGGGGATGAGCCTAATTGTTATTGGAGAATCCGCAGTACGGCTGATGGAGGCGTATCCGGATTTTCCTTGGTACTCGATCCGTGGTCTACGTAACCGTGTGGCGCATGGATATTTCACACTTGACCTCAATATCATCTGGCGCACGACTCAGACAACAATACCTGAGTTACTTCAAGGGCTCGATTCGATTGGCAACTGGCGTGCCCAAGGTGAATGAGCATTGACTGAATATCTAGAGATCAAACCGTTGACGAAGCGGGCTTTCGCACCGTTTGGCGACGTTATCGAAACCACACTTCAGTCCATGCGGTTGATAAACTCTGGAAATACCGAGCGTCATCATGCGCTGGCGCAGGCTGACGTGATGGGCGAGGGTGCAAAGGTGGTGCTCAATATCTTTCGCGGCACCGCGCGCGTGTTTCCCTACACAGTGGATATGATGGAGCGGCATCCGCTCGGCAGTCAGAGTTTTTCGCCATTATCCGGCAAGCCGTTCCTGGTTGTCGTTTCCGAAGATGAAAACGGCAGACCGGCCAAACCGCAGGTGTTTCTGGCGAGAGGCGACCAAGGCGTGAATTACCATCGCAATGTCTGGCATCATCCGTTGATGACGGTTGATGCGACCTGTGATTTTCTCGTTGTTGACCGGGATGGGCCGGGCAACAATCTGGAGGAATACTTCTTCGAACAGCCCTTTTTCATTGCGGAGCCGAACCTATGACCGGTCTTACGACACACGTCCTTGATGCCGCGCACGGCATCCCTGCCAAAGGGCTGAAGATCGACCTTTATCGCCTTGATGGGGATGTGCGTGACAAGCTGAAAACCGTTGAAACCAACAGCGATGGTCGCGTCGATGGCGGGCCGCTGCTTATTGGTGACGAGTTCCGCAAAGGCCAGTATGAGCTGGTGTTTCACGCCGGAGATTATTTGCGCTCCAGGGGACTGGTTTTGCCGGAGCCGGCATTCCTGGACATCATCCCCATCCGCTTTGGCATTGCGGATGAGGCGGGCCATTATCACGTGCCATTGCTGCTTTCGCCCTACAGTTACTCCACCTATCGCGGCAGTTGACCACCATGATATTTGCCGCAATTGCCGATATTCACGGAAATTCCGTAGCGCTTGAAGCAGTGCTTGCCGACATAAGGAAGCTTGGCATCAACGATATCGTCAATCTTGGCGATTGCTTCAGTGGACCGCTGGATGCCGGGCGCACTGCCGATATCCTGATTGGCGAAGGCATTCCTTCGGTCCGGGGAAACCACGACCGCGCTTTAATCGAGCAGTCTTTCGAAGAGATGGGGCCTTGGGAAAGAATCGTCTATCCTCAGCTTAGCGCCGCACATCTGGATTGGTTGAAAGCACTGCCTTTCGACATGGTGTTCAATGACATTGCCTATTGCTGCCACGGCTCCCCAAAAGGCGATCTCGATTACTGGCTGGACAGGCTATTGCTGGAGGGCGTTCTTCATTTGCATCCGCAGGCCGAAATCGATGCGCTTGCAGAAGGCATTCCCCAGCCCCTGATGCTCTGCGGCCATACCCATATTGCGCGGACCGCCCAGCTTTCCGACGGGCGACTGGTTGTAAATCCGGGCAGCGTAGGCTGTCCGGGCTGGAAAGATGACGAGCCGTTTTATCACGAAGTGAATGTGGGTCATCCGCTCGCATGTTACGCCGTGCTGGAAGAGACCGCTTATGGCTGGCAGGTTTCGCACCGTCAGGTCCCTTACGATAATCGACCTATGGTGGAGCTTGCCAAGCGTAACGGCATGAAGCGCGTGGGCAATGCCATTGCCCACGGCTGGCTTGGCTGATCCGAGTTAACCCTCGCTGGACATGACCACGCAGGAATAGGATCTTGCTTTCAGGTCCTTGCACGCAGAAAGGGCGTCTGCCTGATTGTCGAACCCGGTAAAGCGGGCGCGGAACAGGGTGGTGCCGCCGCTGCGGACTGCTTCCGTGTAGGGCGCTATGCTCCCGTACCCGGATGCAATCGAAGCTTTGGCTGTATTAAGCATTGAAAGCGCCGCCTTCTCAGAATCGGTTGCGGCAATCTGCACCTCCCAGATGCTGCGCGCGCCCATGGCCGGGCGAACGGCAGAGGTGTGTATCATGTCTGCCGTGACGCCGTTGGCAGATGCGATCTGCCTTGCAACAGGGTCTTGGCGCTTTGCAAACATCGGCAGCGGGACAACGGCGGGAGGAACGTCGAATGTGCGGCTGGTGCTTGCGCTGGCGACCAGCATTTCGTTGCTACGGCCTCTGGTCGCTTTCGGCAGCGTTCGGTCGAGAAGCCTGACGATCTGATCGTCACGGCCGCGGGACGACTTGCCACCAAGGACCACGGCGACCACGCTGCGACCATTGTGGTTCAATGCGGTAACGATATTGAAGCCGGATGCGTTGGTGTAACCTGTCTTGATGCCATCCACGCCGTTGTATCGCTTCAAAAGGCGGTTATGGCCGCGGATCGTCTTGCCCCTGAACTTGAAGGAACTTGTGTTGAACATGGCGTATTCTTTTGGAAAATCCCGCTGCAGCGCCATGCCGAGCCTCGCCATATCCCGTGCCGTCGTCACCTGAGACTTGTTCGGCAGGCCGGAAGCGTTGCGGAAGGTGGTTCTCGACATCCCAAGCTGGCGAGCCTTGCGCGTCATCATCTGGGCAAATTTCGCTTCCGAGCCACCGAGGTGATCGCCCATGCCTTCGGCAAGGTCGTTCGCAGATTTGACGATCATGCCATAGACGGCCTCTCGCACGGTGAAAGTCGTTCCGGCTCGTACCCATAGTTTGGACGGGATGGTGGAAGCGCCATTCTTGGACATGGTGATGCGCTGGTCCCATCTCAGGCGGCCATTATGCAGCGCTTCGAAGGTGAGGTAGAGGGTCATCATCTTCGTCAACGACGCGGGAAACCGGCTGGTATCTGCGTTCTCTGCATCCAGAACTTTTCCGTTATGCGCATCTATGACAATATGGGCATAGCGCGCCTGGGCCTGTTCTGCCCCGAAAGAGATGATCGCGCAGAAAAACGCCAAAGCGAAAACCCACGCTCCAGCCGCTCCCCGTCTGATCCCTACCGACATGAATTTCCCCTTGTATGCACGAGCTGACCGAGGCCTTGCAACCTAATGATACTTTCAGGCGACAAAACCGCTAAAACTTTAAAGACTGCCTTCATGCTTAATTAAGTATGAAAATCGACCCCCACTGGTGACGGGTCGAATTTGGGAATTGGAGAAAATTTAAGGCCGACAGGGCGGCTCGCAAATCAGAGGCGGAGGCTCTCCTGTCTCCTTGATCGGATTGAGGTCATCAGGTCTGAAGGCCCGCGTTTGCGCGCTTTTCGCTTCGAGAGGCGCAGATCTCGATGGACGTTTCTGGGGACGAGAAGCTATTCAAAAGCGCCGAAATGGCGCGTCCGGCAAAAGGTTAACGCGCTGAAATTTATTGTCCAGCCTCACGCCATTGTGAGGCCAGCGTTCGGCCATGATGGCGCATTTGCCAGCCCAATTCAGGCGTTCTGCACTAGAATGCTGCGGTCGACATCAGTGATAAGGCGCTTTCCGCAGAGCGCCATGGTGATATCCATCTCCTTGCGGATAATCTCAAGAGCCGTCGTCACGCCCAGCTTTCCATTGGCGCCAAGGCCGTAGAGGAAGGGGCGGCCGATATAGGTGCCCTTGGCGCCGAGTGCTACAGCTTTGAGAACATCCTGACCTGAGCGAATGCCGCCATCCATATGAACCTCGATCCTGTCACCCACGGCGTCAACGATCTTCGGCAGCATGACGATGGAGGACAGCGCGCCGTCCAACTGACGCCCGCCGTGGTTGGACACGATGATGGCGTCAGCCCCCGTATCTGCCGCCGCACGGGCATCCTCTTCGTCCAGAATACCTTTCAGGATCAGCTTGCCGCCCCAGCGCTCCTTGATCCACTCGACATCCTTCCAGGAAAGGCGCGGATCGAACTGTTCTGCCGTCCAGGACGAGAGGGAAGAGAGATCAGAGACATTCTTGGCGTGGCCGACAATGTTGCCAAAGCTGCGGCGCTTGGTTTGCAGCATGTCCAGGCACCACTTCGGGCGCGTCGCCATCTGCCAGATGTGCTTTGGCGTGAACTTCGGTGGTGCGGAAAGACCGTTGCGCAAGTCCTTATGGCGCTGTCCAAGAATTTGCAGATCGAGCGTCAGCACCAGCGCCGAGCATTTCGCAGCCTTGGCGCGGTCAATCAGGTTGTTGATGAAATCCCGGTCCTTCATCACATAAAGCTGAAACCAGAAGGGTCTTGAAGTGACCGAGGCGACGTCTTCGATGGAGCAGATGCTCATGGTGGAGAGCGTAAAGGGTACGCCGAATTCTTCCGCAGCCTTGGCCGCCAGCATTTCGCCGTCGGCATGCTGCATGCCGGTAAGGCCGGTGGGAGAAAGTGCCACAGGCATCGAAACCTTCTCGCCGATCATTTCGGTTTCCAGCGAGCGGTTCGTCATGTCCACCAGCACGCGCTGACGCAGCTTTATCTTCTGAAAATCATCCTCGTTGGCGCGATACGTGCCTTCGGTCCAAGCTCCACTGTCTGCATAGTCGAAGAACATTTTCGGCACACGACGTTGTGCCTGTTTCTTCAAATCCGCAATCGTCAGAACTTTGCTCATGGATAAAGCCTTCAAATTTGAATGTTGATGGCAATTAGCATGAAATCGCGATTTGCAACATCAAAAACGCACTGTTTTCAGTTCCAAAAGGGCCTTAGAAACAGCTCGCAACCCAGCAGCAGCAGGCAGATCAAAAACCATCGGCGAAAGGTGGCAGGGGTGACGAGGCTTCTGATCTTCTGACCCGCCCACATGCCAAGAAGTGCGGGGATGATGGCAAGCGCCGAAAGTGTCAGCTGCTGTGTCTGGAACACGGAATTCGACGCGAGACCGAGCGCCAGTGCTATGGTCGATACCGTGAAAGACAGGCCAAGCGCCTGTACGAGATTATCGCGGTCGAAACCAAGTGACTGGATATAGGGAACAGCAGGCACAACGAACACACCGGTTGCGCCCGTCAAAAGCCCGGTGATGAGGCCGACGACAGGAGACAGAAATTTCTCCAACCGTTGTGAAACGGAAAGTGGCGGAGCAAGCAGGCTGTAGGCCGCGTAGATGGCGAGTGCCGCTCCAAGTGCCGCCGTCGCCCACTGGCTTGCGCCGCCAGTCATCAGGCGGATGCCGATCAAAGTGCCCAGCACAATCATGATCATCATCGGCCACAGCCGCAACAGGATAGCCTTGAAACTCGGCCCGGAGAATAGCTGCCAGATATTGGTGACGAAGGAAGGCAGGATCAAAAGAGCCGCAGCTGCGACGGGCGGCATGAAGAGGCCCAGCACACCCATCGCAACGGTAGGCAGCCCCATGCCGGTGACGCCTTTGACAATGCCTGCAAGGATGAAGGTGGCGGTGATGGCAATCAGAAAGCCAATATCCGTAGTCAGCATTCAAGGCGTATCCATTACGATTCCCATAACAGGTTAACGGCTGTGACATCGTAATGCTACGGCAACGACCGAACTACATCAATCCGTTCTTCATCGCCGCACCCGCCACATAGGTTTCCACTACCGTCCGGTCGTCGCCCATCGTCAGCATCAGGAAAAGCTCTTCCGTCAGGCTGTTCACCACTTCCATCTTGAGCGCCATGGCAGACGTGGAAGATGCGTTGAGAACGGTGATATCGGCGTCCGTGCCAGCATCCAACGTGCCGATTTGATCGACCATCGATAGCGCTTCGGCATTGCCGCGGGTCATAAGATACCAGCTTTCCAGCGGGTTCAGTCTTTCGCCCAGAAGCTGCTGGATTTTATAGGCTTCATCCATGGTGCGCAGCATCGAATAGCTTGAACCGCCGCCGATGTCTGTCGCGACCGCAATGCGCACCGGCTTTTCGCGTCTCTGAAGCTTCTTCATGGGGAAGAGTCCGGAGCCGATGAAGAGGTTGGAGGTGGGGCAATGCACAGCAACCGCGCCGGTTTCGGACAGGATGTCCGCTTCGCGGTCCGACAGGTGGATGGCGTGGCCGAGTAGGGTCTTTTTGCCCATCAGGCCATAGCGTACATAGATATCGGTGTAGTCGATGGCTTCGTGATAGAGTTCGCACGTATATTTTATTTCATCCAGATTTTCTGAAAGGTGGGTCTGGATGAAAAGATCGGGGAATTCCTGTGCGAGCGCCTGCGCTGCTTCCATCTGCCTCGGCGTGGAAGTGATGGCGAAGCGCGGGGTGATGGCTACGTGGTTGCGGCCCCTGCCGTGCCAGTCTGCGATCACCTGTCGCGTTTCGTCATAGCCCAGCTCCGGCGTGTCGAGCAGGCCCTGTGGTGCGTTGCGATCCATCATCACCTTGCCACCGACCATCAGCATATTGCGCTTCATGGCTTCAGCAAAAAAGGCATCGGCGGAGGTCTTGTGCACCGAGCAATAGGCGACAGCCGTGGTGGTGCCGTGGCGGATCAACTCGTCGTAGAAGTGCGTGGCTATACGCTGTGCATGGGCGCTTTCGACGAAGCGGCACTCCTCGGGGAATGTGTAGGTATTCAACCACTCCAATAGATTGGCGGCGTATGAACCGATGACCTGCATCTGCGGGAAATGCAGGTGCATGTCGATAAGGCCCGGCACGACTAGGTGAGGGCGGTGGTCCGCCTCCTCGGTGCCTTCCGGTGCCTGCGCCTTGATATCGGCATAGTCACCGATTGCTGCGATCTTGCCCTCGGAGATCAGCAGGCCGCCATCTTCGATATAGAGATAGCTTGCCGTATCATCGATGGAGAGGGGTGCGCGGTTGAAACTCAAAAGGCGTCCGCGCAGCAGCAGCATGCTCATTCTGTCTTTCCCTGGGAAACGGCGCTCTCATACCATGCGGTCAGCACCTTGCGTTCGGCCAGCGTGATCGCTGTGATGTTGCCGGGGGGCATGGCATGGGAACGTCCCGCCTGTAAATAGATTTCCCGCGCATGGGCGGCAATTTCCGAATCCGTTTCCAGCTTCACGGATTTCGGCGTGAAGGGAACGCCCTCCCAGACCGGCTCCGCCGCATGGCACATGGAGCAGCGGCTCTGCACCACATCGCGGGCGCTGGCGAAGTGCAAATCGCCCGTAAACAGCTGCTGCGCTGGCGAAAGCTTGGCGGCCTGCGCCTGCTCTTCACCCGTCAGCACCTTCGGCACGGTGGAAAGCCACATGATGACAATAAAGATGATCGCCGTCAGCAGCCATGTCCATGTCGGTCTGCCCTTGCGGGCATGGGTGGTGTTGAACCAGTGGCGAATGGTGACGCCCATCAGGAACACGAGTGCTGCGATGATCCAGTTGAACTGCGTGCCGAATGCCAGCGGATAATGGTTCGACAACATGAAAAAGATGACGGGCAGCGTCAGATAGTTGTTATGCAGCGAGCGCTGCTTGGCAATGCGCCCGTATTTCGGGTCGGGCGTGCGCCCGGCAATCAGGTCTGCCACCACGATCTTCTGGTTGGGAATGATGATCATGAAGACATTCGCCGACATGATGGTGGCGGTAAACGCGCCGAGATGCAGGAAGGCCGCTCGCCCGGTAAACACCTGCGTATAGCCCCATGCCATCGCGATCAAAGCGATATACAGCACGGCCATCAGACCCCAGGTATTATTGCCGAGAGGCGATTTGCACATCAGATCGTAAAACACCCAGCCGATGGCGAGCGAGGCGAGCGACAGACAGATAGCCTGAAACTGCGTCAATTCCAGCACGGAATGGTCGATCAGAAACAGATCCGCTCCGCCGTAATATACGATGCAGAGCATGGCAAAGCCTGAGAGCCACGTGGCATAGCTTTCCCATTTGAACCACGTCAGATGTTCCGGCATCTGCGCGGGCGCAACCAGATATTTCTGGATGTGATAAAACCCGCCGCCATGCACCTGCCATTCCTCGCCATAGGCACCGACCGGAAGGTGATCACGTTTGACGAGACCCAGATCGAGCGCAATGAAGTAGAAGGATGAGCCGATCCAGGCAATGGCGGTTATCACGTGCAGCCAGCGAACGGCAAAAGCCATCCATTCCCACGCAATGGCATATTCGTACATTCTGTTCCCCTGTCTTTGCATCGCACAATGCGAAAAATTCGACCGTCAGAAAAGGGGGCAGGACGAAAACGTGGCGATATTGTTGTTAAGACAAGTCGCATCCAAGCAGTATTTTTTCTTTGACCGCGCCGAGGAGACGTCCTGTGGCTTCTAGTTGCTTGATATCGAGTTTCGAGACCGAATGGTGTCTGGCATCAATTTGAATATCCATTCTCGAAACAGCTTCACCTTCAGGGAGTTGCGGCGGCTTTCGGGGTATGCGATCCAGTAGTTCGCCGCGTCGTAGCTCAAAATGTCGAATGGCTGGATCAGTCGTCCCAGCGCGACCTCATCCCTGTAGAATTCAGGTGTGAGGATTGCGACGCCTTGACCCGCAATGGCCGCTGCCGCCTCGAATGTTTGTGCGCCAATGCGGCTGATGGGACTGTCCTGAAACTGCGGATCATCGATGCCCGCCGTTTTGAACCATTGCCGCCACCAAGGGTCTTGTGGATCGATAATACGGAGTTTGAGCAGATCTTCGGGTTTGTTGATGCCGCCGATGGTTTCGGCCAATGCCGGACTGAGCATAGGGGTGAAGCCGCCGCTCATCAGAAGATGGGCCGTCAGTCCGGGCCATTTCCCGTTTCCGGATCGGATGACCAGGTCGACATCCAACTGATTGACGTCGACAAATTCCTGAGAGGTTTCCAAACGGACCGCAAGCCCCGGATTTTCGACCTGAAAAGCGCCGAGATGACGAGACAGCCAGCGCGCTGCGAAAGTGGGCGTGGTGTGAATGAAAAGCGTGCCGCCTGTCGTCTGTCTTGCGTCCCCGACGGCGTTGCGAAGAGCAGCGAAAGCTTCCGATACTCGCGGCGCGAGTTTGCTGCCAGTCTCGGTGAGGATAACCTGCCTTGGTTTGCGAAGAAAAAGGGCGGCCCCCACGAAATCTTCCAATAGCTTGATCTGGTAGCTCACCGCCGTCTGGCTCATGCCCAGCTCGTCACCAGCCTTGGTGAAGCTCAAATGTCGGGCGGCGCTTTCGAAGACCCGTAACGCATTCAGCGGGAAATTCCGCGACAGTTTCATGGATAAGTTCTCTTTATTTATGCAGCCTCATGTTTCATTGGTTTTCTTCAAAAAACAAGCGTATTTCTATCTCCAGTCATCAACTGAACTTTGGAGATAACCCACATGCGTGCCGCATCGTTGCGCGCGTGGCCGCGCTTTGGCGCATTGCTGCGCCTGTTCGAAATCCTCGCCCAGATAGTCCCCGATGCCACGCCGGACGAGGATATGTCCGATCACCTCATGCGTGATATCGGCTTCATGGATGGGCGGGACGGGAAAGGGCCGGGGCGGGAGCGTCGCAGCGATGCATTGCGTGAAGCACTTCGGCTGCCACCAAGGCCGCTATGACGGCTGGGCGTTTGTCTTTAACGAGGTTTCCGCCGATGGGCAGAGTGAGATGTTCGAGATTGGTCGTTCCGCCCTCTCGGGCGAGCCAGCTGGCGAATGTCGCGCGTTTGGTTTTTGAGCCGATCATGCCAATATAAGACAGGTCGTGTCTCGATAGAGCTTCCTTGGCGATCAGGAAATCCAGCGCGTGGTCGTGGGTGACGATGATGGCGGCACCGCCGGGGGGAATGCCTTTCACCATTGCTTCCGGCATGGCCGTCAGTTGCACCGCAACGCCTTCTGGCAATCCATCCAGTTCGGCGCGGCGCGTTTCGATGACCGAGATGGAGAGTGGCAAAAGCGAAAGCGCCTGCGCCAAGGCCTTGCCGACGTGCCCGGCACCGAAAATGAAGACGGCGGGTTGATGTTCTTCCGCCTGCTTCAGACGCGCCGAGAGAGCATCCGCCACAGCCTGCGTTACCTTGGTAAAACGCAATAAGATACGCCCGCCGCAGCACTGGCCGATCTCAGGGCCGAGCGGGATATCCAGCGTCTCGATGCTGGTCTTGCCTTCCAGCATGGCGCGGGCATGGTCGATTGCCATATATTCAAACTGCCCGCCGCCGATGGTCTCCCAGAGGCTTGTCGCGGACACCAGCATGAAGGTTCCGGTCTCTCTCGGTGACGAGCCCTTTACCGCCTCGATCTCTACGAGGACTGCAAGGCCACTATTGGCGAGGAAGGACGCCAGCGACTTAGGCATCTGCTTGCCTCACACCTTCTTCAACCGCTCTACAGCCATCAGCACGCGTTCCGGCGTTGCCGGTGCATCCAGGCGGGGGCAGACCTTGTAGTCGGCGACAGAGGCGATGGCCATGGAGAGGGCTTCCAGAACCGAGATGGCGAGCATGAAGGGGGGTTCGCCGACCGCCTTGGAGCGGCCAATTGTCGGTTCGGCGTTTTCGGCCCATTCCGCCAGCTTCACGTTGAAGATTTTCGGGCGGTCGGAGGCCAGCGGGATTTTGTAGGTGGAGGGGGCGTGAGTGCGCAGCCGTCCCTTCGCGTCCCACCACAGTTCCTCCGTCGTCAGCCAGCCCATGCCCTGCACGAAACCGCCTTCGATCTGACCGATATCGATGGCCGGGTTTAGCGATTTGCCGACATCATGGAGGATATCGGTGCGCTCCATCATATATTCGCCGGTCAGCGTATCGATGGTGACTTCCGAACAGGATGCACCATAGGCGTAATAATAGAAGGGTGTACCTCGACCGGCTGCACGATCCCAGTGGATTTTCGGTGTTTTGTAGAAGCCTGCGGCGGAAAGCTGCACGCGCGCAAAATAAGCCTGTCGGATCAGGTCGTTAAACGAAATTTCCTCGCCGGCGATGCGGATCCGGTTTGGAAGGAAGATGACGTCTTCTTCCGATACACCCCACTTCTCAGCGGCAAATTTGATCAGACGTTCCTTGATCTGTCGGGCCGCGTCCAGCGCCGCCATGCCGTTGAGATCGGTGCCGGAAGAAGCGGCGGTTGCCGAGGTGTTCGGCACTTTGCCGGTCGTCGTGGCGGTGATTTTGACCCGCCCGATATCCACCTGAAACGTGTCGGCTATGACCTGCGCGACCTTGGTGTAAAGACCTTGGCCCATCTCCGTCCCGCCATGGTTCAGGTGGATGGAGCCGTCATTATAGACATGCAGTAGCGCCCCCGCCTGATTGAAGGCTGTCATGGTGAAGGAAATGCCGAATTTCACCGGCGTCAGCGCAATACCCTTGCGCAGGATCGGGCTAGTCCGGTTGAACTCGATGATGGCTTGACGGCGTGCCTGATAATCGCTGGAGGCTTCCAATTCATCTACCACGCGGGCGATTATGTTGTCTTCGACTTCCTGATGATAGGGCGTGGTGGTGCGGCCCGAGCCGGTCTGGCCGTAGAAATTCAACTTTCGGATTTCGAGCGGGTCCTTGCCCACCGCATAGGCGATTTCCTCGATGAAGCGTTCCGCGCCAAGCATGCCCTGCGGGCCACCGAAGCCACGGAAGGCGGTGTTGGAAACCGTATGCGTTTTCAGCGGCTTGGAAGCCAGTTTCACATGCGGGTAGAAATAGCTGGAATCGGCATGGAACAGCGCACGGTCCGTCACCGGGCCAGAAAGGTCCGAGGAGAAGCCGCAGCGTGCTGCGTACGTCGCATCCACTGCATGAATGCGGCCTTCCTCATCGAAGCCGACTTCGTAATCGACTTTGAAATCGTGGCGCTTGCCGGTGGCGACCATGTCCTCATCGCGGTCGGGGCGGATTTTGACGGCCCGCTTCAATTTCTTTGCCGCAATGGCGCAAAGTGCTGCAAACTGGTTGCCCTGCGTTTCCTTGCCGCCGAAGCCGCCGCCCATGCGGCGAACCATGACGGTGACCGCATTGGAGGGAATCTCAAGAATATGGCTGACGATATGCTGGATTTCGCTTGGGTGCTGGGTGGAACTCCACACCGTTACATCGTCATCCTCGCCCGGCACCGCCATGGCTATGTGGCCTTCAAGGTAAAAATGCTCCTGTCCGCCGATGCGCATCGAGCCTGTCAGGCGGCGCGGGGCGACGTCCATTTCCACGCCAGCATCGCCACGTTGCAGCACCATGCCAGGCGTTACCAGCGGCTCGCCATTTTCAAGCGACGTGTCGATATCCGTAAAGTGGGGCAAGTCCTTGTAGGTGATCTTTGCCCTGCGCGCTGCTTTGCGGGCAATGTCGCGGGTCTCGGCAAAGACGGCGAAGATCGGCTGGCCGTGAAACTCCACCAGCTTTTCCGCCAAGAGCGGCTCGTCATGGCGACCGCCTGATGATACGTCGTTTTCGCCGGGAACGTCCTTACCTGTCATCACCCAGAGCACGCCAGGCGTTGCTTCCACCTCCGCCAAATCCATCGAGAGGATTTCGGCATGGGCGCGGTCGGAGAGGCCCAGAGCGCCGTGGATCAGGCCTGCGGGCTCTGGAATATCATCGATATATTCGGCAGTCCCGGTCACATGCTTATGCGCTGAATCATGGCGAAGCGACCCATGCATCTTGCCATCGACTTCGGTTTTCTGGCGGTCGAATGTGGTGGTGTCCATTTCAGTTCTCCCCTCCGTCTCGAAGGGTATCGGCCATCTCTACGCCCTCATTCCTGTGCTTGTCACAGGAATCCAGCCAAGGCGCGTCTGCGCTGTGAAGGGTTCTTTCGCGACCAAGGACTTGGTCGCACTGGATTCCTGTGACAAGCACAGGAATGAGGGAGGTTGGGTTTGTGCCAATCATGATCAAGCCTCCTCAAGCGCAAAGCGCTTGATTTCCTGCGGCTTCCCCGAAGTTTCCAGAAAGAACCGCGTCAGCAGGTTCTTCGCCGTCAGCATTCGGTATTCGGCAGTGGCGCGCCAGTCGGTCAGTGGTTGAAAATCGGTGTCGATTGTGTCGCGTGCGGCATCGATAGTCTCTTGGTCCCACGCTTTGCCCCGCAAAGCATCCTCCAGAGCTGTCGCGCGCTTCGGCGTTCCCGCCATGCCACCAAAGGCGATGCGGATGTCTTCCACGGTGCCGTCCCCGGCGAGCGTGAGATGATAGGCCGCGCAAAGCGCCGAGATGTCCTCGTCGCGGCGTTTCGAGATCTTGTAGATGGCAAACTGGCTGTCAGGCGCTGGAAGTGGCACCTCGATCTTCTCCACGAATTCGCCGGAAAAGCGGTCCTGCTTGCCATATTCGATAAAGAATTTTTCCAGCGGCAAAGAGCGGCTGCCAGATGCCGAGCGCAGTGTCAGTGTCGCGCCAAGCGCGATCAGCGGCGGCGGAGTGTCGCCGATGGGCGATCCGTTGGCTATGTTGCCGCCGATGGTCCCCATGTTGCGCACCTGCTGGCCGCCGATCCGGTCGATCAGCCGTCCGAACGCCGGAATCTGCTTTGCCAGCGTTTCAAAAGCTTGCGCGTAGGTCGTGCCAGCGCCGATGGAAATCACGTCATTCGTCACCGAGATCGATTGAAGCTCGCTCAGGTGGCTGATGAAGATCACCGTGTTCAGCGCCCGCATCTGCTTTGTTACCCAGAGGCCGACATCTGTCGAACCCGCAACGATGGTGGCTTTCGGTTCTGCACCGTAAACGGTCGCAAAATCCGATAGGCTGGCAGGGACGATGGTCCGACATTCATCCTTGGAAACAATGATCGTCTCGTTGAGGGGAATGGCCCATAGCCGAGACATGATGCTGGCGCGGTCGCGCTCGATCGGATCGAACAGAGTGCTGGGCCGGGCTACGGTCACGCTCTCGGCTGCCTTGATGATGGGCTCGTAGCCGGTGCATCGACAGAGATTGCCTTGCAGCGCCGTTTCGATATCGGCGCGCGAAGGTTTCTCACGCGATAGCCATAAGCCGTAAAGCGACATGACGAAGCCTGGTGTGCAAAAACCGCATTGCGAGCCGTGGTAATCCACCATGGCCTGCTGCACCGGGTGAAGCGCGCCGTCCTTACCCGCCAGATGTTCCACTGTCACTATATGCGTACCGTGCAGCGAGCCCATAAAACGGATGCAGGCATTGACCGTTTCGTAACGCAACGAGCCCTCGAAAAGCCGACCGACCAGCACCGTGCATGCGCCGCAATCGCCTTCGGCGCAGCCTTCCTTGGTTCCAGTCAGTCTCTTTCGCAGCCTCAGATAATCGAGCAGCGTTTCCGTAGGGCCGAAGTCCTTCAGAACGATGGTCTCGTTATTGAGGATGAAGCTGATTGCGTCTTTCATGCACTGCCTTCGTTTCATTGTCTTTATTGGGCGGTCCAGCCGCCATCGATGGAGATATGCGTTCCGGTAATCTGCTTGGCTGCGTCGCTTGCGAGAAACACTGCTGTTGCCGCCACCTCGGCGGGGCTGACGAATTCCTTTGTTGCCTGAAGCCTCAGCAACACGTCGTTTTTCACCTCTTCCTCGCTGATGCCGCGTGCTTTCGCCGTATCCGGAATCTGCTTTTCTACCAGCGAGGTCAGCACATAGCCGGGGCAGATGGCGTTGACGGTTATGCCGGTTTCGGCCAGTTCGAGGGCGGCAGATTTCGTCAGTCCCATGATACCATGTTTTGCCGCAACGTAGGCGGATTTAAACGGTGAGGCGACAAGCCCATGCGCAGATGAAATGTTGATGATGCGGCCTTTTCCGGCAGTTTTCATCAACGGTATCACGGCGCGCATGGTGTGGAACGAACTCGTCAGATTGACGGCTATGATCTGGTCCCATTTTTCCGGCGGAAACTCCTCCACCGGGGCCACATGCTGAACGCCTGCATTGTTGACCAGCACATCGACCGAGCCAAGCTTTTCATGCGTGGTCTTGACGAGATCGAAGATTTCGTCCGGCTTGGTCATGTCGGCTGGATGATAGAGAATGCGGGTACCGCTCTCTGCCTCCATCAGCAGCCGTGTATGTTCGATTTCGTCTTCGTTGCCGAATCCGTTCAGCATCACGTTACAACCGTCGTTGGCAAAGGCCTGCGCAATTCCCAAGCCTATACCACTGGTCGATCCCGTTACGATCACTGTCCGCTGCATGCGTTCCCCTTTTATCCAACGTCACTACGGCTCGTACTTCAAGTTATGCTTAAACCGGGGGAACTGGCAATTGGATTTCACATACACAGCCAAGAGTGGGTTGACTTTGTTCTTCCCGCATATTGTGTTGCGCCAAACTGATTTTCGGGAGGAATAAATGGGCGGCTACGTTCTCGCCATCGACCAGGGTACAACATCGACGCGCGCCATCGTTTTTGACGGCTCGATGAAGGTGGCAGGGACCGGGCAGAAAGAGTTCAGGCAGATATTCCCGAATTCCGGCTGGGTGGAACACGACCCAGAGGAGATTTGGGAAACCGTCGTCTGGTCCATCAAACAGGCGCTGGAAAAGGCAAATCTCAAGGCTTCCGATATTTCCGCCATCGGCATAACCAACCAGCGCGAAACGACGCTGCTGTGGGATCGTGAAACCGGTAAGCCCTTGCACAATGCGATCGTCTGGCAGGATCGTCGCACGGCAAAATATTGCGACAAACTGAAGAAGGCCGGTCACGAGAAGCTTTTCACCAAGCGCACCGGCCTGCTGCTGGACCCTTATTTTTCCGGTACCAAGCTTTCCTGGCTCCTGTCCAACGTGAAGGGCGCGCGCAAGCGGGCGGAAAAGGGTGAGCTTTGCTTCGGCACCGTCGATACCTTCCTGATCTGGCGTCTAACGGGCGGCAAGTCCTTCGTCACGGACGCGACCAATGCCTCGCGCACGTTGATGTTCAATATCGAAAAGAACGTCTGGGACAAGGAACTGCTCGACATCCTCGACGTACCTAAATCCGTACTGCCGGAAGTGCTGGATTGTGCCGCCGACTTCGGCGTGGCAGATGCGGAACTGTTCGGCGCGGAAATTCCGATCTTGGGCGTAGCGGGAGACCAGCACGCCGCCGTCATCGGTCAGGCCTGCTTCGAGCCCGGTATGTTGAAGTCAACCTATGGAACAGGCTGCTTTGCGCTGCTCAATACGGGTGAGGACATCGTTCGCTCCAAGAACCGGCTGTTGACGACGATTGCCTATCGTCTCGATGGCAAGTCCTATTACGCGCTGGAGGGTTCCATCTTCGTGGCCGGTGCCGCCGTGCAGTGGCTGCGTGATGGCCTGAAGATCATCGGCTCCGCGCCTGAGACGGGCGCTTTGGCCGACAAGGCCGATCCGGGGCAGGACGTCTATCTCGTTCCCGCTTTCGTCGGTCTCGGTGCGCCCTGGTGGGATGCCGAGGCGCGTGGCGCAATGTTCGGCCTGACACGGGGGACGGGGCCAGCCGAGTTTGCGCGCGCCGCACTCGAGGCCGTCTGCTACCAGACCGGCGATCTGTTGGATGCCATGCACAAAGATTGGAAGAACGGTGATTGCGATACCGTCTTGCGCGTGGATGGCGGCATGGTGGCCTCCGACTGGACGATGCAGCGCCTTTCCGATCTGATCGATGCGCCGGTCGACCGCCCCGTAATCCTCGAGACGACGGCACTCGGTGCCGCATGGCTTGCTGGCAGCAGCGCAGGGGTTTGGCCAAGCATGAAGGAGTTTTCCGAGGCCTGGTCGCGCGATCGCCGTTTCGAGCCGACGATGGATGAGGAAACCCGGACGCGGAAGATCAAAGGCTGGAAAAATGCTGTAAGGCGCACGTTGAGCGCCAGTTGAAATTCGCCAGTTATAGTAATTCATGAAATACGCTATGGTGTGTGCTGTTCAA
The DNA here is from genome assembly GCF_013322225.1 of Agrobacterium larrymoorei. Taxonomy (GTDB): domain Bacteria; phylum Pseudomonadota; class Alphaproteobacteria; order Rhizobiales; family Rhizobiaceae; genus Agrobacterium; species Agrobacterium larrymoorei_A. The sequence continues at coordinate 8,508 of NZ_JAAMFB010000017.1, read as the reverse complement.
GGGGAGGAACAGCACATGCCATCCATAGCAGAACATGAGTTGTCGCTTAGCCGTATTGTCGATGCAACGCCGGAAAAGATGTTTCGGGCCTGGACCGATCCGGATTTACTTGTCAGCTGGTGGGCACCTTTACCCTACACCACGTCAGATGCAGTTATAGATCTAAGGCCCGGTGGCGCATTCAATACCACCATGCATGCGCCGACAGGCGAGATTTACGAAAACCTCGGCGTTTTTCTGGATGTCGTGCCCAACCAGCGTATCGTCTTTACCGATGCTTTCACCGAAGGCTGGGCTCCTGCCGAGCGGCCTTTCATGACCGGCTACATCACCTTCGAAGATGCGGGAAACGGGAAGACCAAATATACGGCCCGCGCCTTGCACTGGAACGCCGACGACAAGAAAACCCATGTGGACATGGGCTTTGAGGAGGGTTGGACCGCTGCGGCGGAACAACTTGAGGCGCTTCTGCAAAAGATTTGAACCGGAGTCTTTTCCGCCGCTGCCATCGAAATTATCGAACAATCCGTTTCAGATTTTCAGTTTGCTTCACGACCCTCGCGCACCTATTTCAGTTTTCTAAATTGCGCATGGCGATTTGAGAAAATCGATGCGGTCTTTGAACGAGGAGCGGGCATGGAACTTGGTCTCTATACATTCGCGGATGTCGATCCGAAACCTGCTGACGGCTTCGGGCAGGAAGGCGCGCGGCGTCTCAAGGATTTGCTGGAAGAAATCGAGCTTGCCGATCAGGTCGGCCTCGACGTGTTCGGCCTTGGCGAACATCACCGGCCCGACTATGTGGTCTCTTCGCCCTCCACCGTTCTTGCCGCGGCTGCCGTAAAGACAAACAACATCCGGCTTTCCAGCGCTGTTTCCGTGCTGAGTTCAGATGATCCGATCCGGGTTTTCCAGCAGTTCGCCACAGTGGACCTATTGTCCAACGGGCGTGCGGAGATCATGGCGGGGCGCGGCTCCTTTATCGAATCCTATCCGCTATTCGGCTATAATCTTGAAGATTACGACGAACTCTTCGCCGAAAAGCTCGACCTTCTTCTGGCGCTTCGTGAAAGCGAGATCGTCACATGGTCCGGCACCAAGCATCCGCCCATCAATGGCCGGGGCGTCTATCCGCGTCCCTTGCAGGAGCTTTTACCCGTTTGGATCGCTGTCGGAGGAACCCCGCAGTCTGTTGCTCGTGCGGGTGCCATGGGTCTGCCGGTGGCGCTTGCCATTATCGGCGGCGAGTATCGACGTTTCGCGCCGCTTTTTGATCTTTATCGCGAGGCGGCTCGCCGCGCTGGTCAACCGGCGGAAAAGCAGAAGACCAGTATCAACGTCCACGGTTTCATTGCCGATACGACCGACAAGGCCGCCGATCAGTTCTATGGACCGCAGGCGGCGGTGATGGACCGGATCGGCCGTGAGCGCGGCTGGGGGCCAACGAACCGTGCGCATTTCGACATGGCGCGTGGGCCAGAAGGCAATCTTTTCCTCGGTGAGCCGGAACTGGTCGCGGAAAAGATCATCAAGGCCCATGGCGTATTCAAGAACGATCGCTTCCTTCTGCAAATGGCCATCGGGCTTATGCCGCACGACCAGATCATGCGCGGGATCGAGCTTTACGGCACCAAAGTCGCTCCTATCGTCAGAAAAGAATTGACTGGCAGTGCCGATAGGGTGAAAGCGACGGCTTGATTGCCGGGCTTTATTTTCGCCCTCTGCCGAAGACATGGACGTGAAATGGTTATCTCGACGGAAGAAGAACTCATCAAGCTCAAGGATATTGGCCGGATCTGCGCTGTCGCGATGCAGACCATGGCCAATGCGCTGGAGCCGGGGATCACCACCGCTGAGCTGGACGATATCGGTCGCAAGGTGCTGGAGGGAAACGGCGCGCAGTCTGCGCCTGAATTCTGCTACCAGTTCCCGGGTGCCACCTGCATCAGCGTCAATGAGGAAGTGGCGCATGGCATTCCCGGCCCGCGCATCATCAAGGCGGGCGATCTCGTCAATATCGATGTCTCCGCCGTAAAAGACGGTTTCTTCGGTGACACCGGCTCGTCCTTCGCCATGCCGCCGGTGAAAAAGGAGATCGAACGTCTCTGCCGGGATGGCAAGCGTGCGATGTGGACGGGCTTGCAACAGGTGAAGGCCGGTCGTCCGCTTGCCGACATCGGCAACTCCATCGGCGCTTTTGCCAAGAAGAACCGCTACACGCTGATCACCAACCTCGCCAGCCACGGCATCGGGCGTTCCCTGCACGAAGAGCCGACGGAGCTCGCCACCTGGCCGGACAAGGATGAAACCCGCGTCATGACCGACGGTATGGTCTTCACCGTAGAACCGTTTTTATCCATGGGTGCCTATTGGGCCGAAGACGGCGATGACGACCCCTGGACACTCTTCAGCGACCCAAGCGCTCCTACGGTCCAATTCGAACACACGGTGGTGGCCACCAAGAACGGACCGCTGATCCTCACGCTTGCGGAATAATCTCCACCGGATTTTCGTCAGTGCTTAAGTAACACTTTGGCATATGCAGTAGCGGAGACGCTCCACTATCTTACATCTTCGTAAGATAGTGTTTGCCGCGTTGCCGTGGACAAATTTCTGGCCTAGTTTCGCGACCAAAGTGCTTCGCCAATAATGGCTGATCTCCAAACTCGCGAGAGTTCGAAACGTGTTTCATTCCTTTTTCCCAAAACCCAAGCTGTTTTTTACCTCTGCCCTAGTCTGGTCGTTGCTCATGATTGGGTTGTGGTATGCCGGTGCAAAGGACTGGGGGTCATCTCTAGGCATTCCGTCTTTACCGGAAGGGCAGGCGCCTATCATCGGGGTATCAGTGTTCTGGTCTCCGCCGTTTCTCTGGTTTTATCTGTTTTATATAGTGGCAGTTGGTCTATTCGCCGCTTTCTGGTTCGCATTCAGCCCGCACAGGTGGCAGAACTGGTCGATACTGGGCTCTGCACTGATTATTTTCGCTACGTATTTTTCGGTTCAGGTCAGCGTTGCGATGAATGCATGGTACGGTCCGTATTATGATCTCGTCCAGCAAGCGCTCGCAAAAACGGCTCCGGTAACGGCGGAGCAACTCTATATGGGGCTAGTCGGCGTCACAGGTATTCTGTTTTTCGCTATCACGGTTGGCGTTCTCAATCTTTTCTTCGTCAGCCACTATATCTTCCGTTGGCGTACGGCGATGAACGAGTTCTACATGGCGAATTGGGACCGCCTGCGTCATATCGAAGGCGCCTCCCAGCGTGTTCAAGAAGATACGATGCGATTTTCGAGCACCGTTGAAGGCTTGGGCGTTGGGCTCGTTAGAGCGATCATGACGCTTATCGCTTTTCTGCCTGTGCTATTTACTTTCTCAGAAACGATTACCGAGCTTCCGATCGTTGGCGAAATTCCCCATGCTCTCGTTTGGGCCGCCGTTGTTTGGTCTTTGTTCGGTACGGGCTTTCTTGCCTTGGTCGGTATCAAGCTTCCAGGCCTTGAATTCCGCAATCAGCGTGTCGAAGCTGCCTATCGAAAAGAACTGGTTTACGGCGAAGACCATGACGACAGGGCGGATCCGATAACTGTCGCAGAATTATTTGCAAAAGTTCGCAAAAATTACTTCCGCCTGTATTTCCATTACATGTACTTCAATGTCGCCCGTATTTTTTATCTGCAAGCGGATAACCTTTACAGCTTGATCGTACTTATCCCCTCTATTGCAGCAGGCAAAGTTACTCTTGGCGTATTCACGCAGATCGGTAACGTCTTCGATCAGGTGCGAGGTTCGTTCCAGTACCTCATCAATTCATGGACTACGATCGTTGAACTTCTATCCATCTATAAGCGCCTCAAAGCTTTCGAAGCAGCCATCGACGACAAGCCGCTGCCGGAAATCGATCAGCGCTATCTGAAGCGTGAAGCGGAAGATGGTGAACTGGCTGCGAACAAACCTACGTAATCGGGGCGAAAACCTCTTCTCCGTCATCCTCGGCCTTGTGCCGAGGATCTAACCAAGTTGAAATATTTGAGACGTTGCGGATGCTCGGGATGGGTCCGAGCATAACGACAAGCTGGGCTTCGCCAGACATTTCCGCATTTTTTTGTACGATGAAATGCTACTAATCCGTTGATTTACGAGATTGTTCGCACTGAGCAAAGCCCTCACCCCTCAGACTTTTCCTTCCGTCGCGCCTCGATCATCGGCATCGCCTCTTCATAGCTGACACAGGCGACATCTTCTTTCTTACAAACTTCGCGTAGCAGGCGCTCGTAGGCGTTCCAATACGCGCCGCCGTTCATCTTCACGAAGTGAAAGCCGAGCTGAAGCGGAATGCGTTCGCCGTTGTATTGCTTGTCGAAGGCGGCGCGGAAGGCGGTGTAGGCGCGGTCTTCGAACTCGGCGGATTTCGCGGGTGTTTCGATGGCCATGGAGTGGCGCACGAAGAGATTATAATCCATCGCAATGATAGGACGGTTATTCGGGCCTTCGGGAATAAGCGGCAGGCCGAAATGCTCTATCCCGTTTTTTCGCACCGGCCACGCCGGACCTTTGGTGATGCTGGTCGCGTCGAAGGCAAAGCCGTGCTTCTTTTGCGCCGCTGTCAGCGCATCGCTTTGTGAGAGATAGGGTGCGCGAAAGCCGTTGATGCCGTGCACGAATTCGCGCCAGCCCTGCGGCTCCTCGACCTTTTTGCCGATCATCGACCAGGCATTTTCCATGGCGCTGGTGAACGCGGTGAATTCGGCGTCCCATTGATCCTCGGTCCACTCGCCGCCATCGAAATGGCCGCAGGTGTGATTGGCAATCTCGTGGCCTTCCTGTTTGGCTTCCCAGATATTGCGCAGCCGCGTTTCCACCTCTTCCACCGACTGCCCGAAACCGACGTTGGAACGGCCGATCTTCTGCCCCGGTCCCTGATAGGTCTTGGAACTGGTCTTGCGGTCCATGATCAGCGTGCAAGCGAGAAAGTATGTGAAATGTGCACCCACTTCCTTCGCCGTTGCGCGGCTTCGCGCCCACAGCGCATTGTCGCCCGCGCCATCGAAAGACACCAGCACGAGCTGCTTCGGCTTTTCATCTGGCTGGACCGGCTGCGCGAACGCCGCCGTTGCCGTGGCTATGGAAAGCAAAAGGGGGACGAGGGGACGCAACATTCAGTGACCACGTAAAATTTCAAAAGCGGCCTTTTGCCGGTCGATTACGGCGAAGCTTTGATTTGGCTGGCATTTTTTGCCTTTTCGCCATAATCCAAGATGCACTGAACTATCGTTTTCCGGCAAAGGAAGCCTTCATGCTCTTGCTCGTCGTGTCCCTCATCATTTTCTTCGCCACGCATTCGCTGCGTCTCATTGCTCCCGGCTTCCGTTCAGATTTGATCAGCCGCTTGGGCGAAGGGCTGTTCAAGGGCATCTATTCCGTGGTCAGCATCCTCTCAATCGCTTTCGTTGCCTATGCTTTTGGGCAGGCGCGGCAGGTCACGGACATGCTTTACTATCCGCCTGTCTGGATGAGCCATATTGCACTGACGTTGATGCTGATCGCAATGATCTGTCTTGCCGCCAGCATCCTTCCTGCTGGCCATATTGCGACCAAGACCAAACATCCTCTGGTTCTCTCTTTGAAAATCTGGGCATTTTCGCATCTTCTCGCCAACGGCGAGACCTCGTCCGTCATCCTTTTTGCCTCGTTTCTCGCGTGGGGCGTGGTGATGCGTATTTTCCTGAAGCGGCAGCAGAGAGCGGGACAACTTGCTCTTCGGCCTTTCGTATCTTCCCGAAATGATTTTGGCGCGATCGTACTGGGAGTTCTGCTTTGGTCCGCCTTCATCTGGAAGCTGCATGAATGGTTGATCGGGGTTCAACCGTTGCCGATGTAAGTAAATCAGGTCTTTTTGATCTGCTAATGCCAGGGGAGGCGCTCTTTCCCCCTTACATAACAACGAAAATACGCTAGAAGGCCGAGCAATAAAGGTGGCTGGCCTTGTTTTGCCAACCCCGCAAGCGCTTTGGCATGTCCGCATGACGGTCGAAACAAATCGATCGATGCGGATAATGGAGAATTTGATGGCGAACGAGAATGAAACCTTCATCCGCGAAGTGAACGAGCAGATTCGCTCCGAGCAACTGAGCAATTTCTGGGGGCGTTACGGCATTGTCGTCATCGGTGCTGCGATCCTGATCGTGCTTGGCGCGGCAGGTGCGGGTATCTATGAATATTGGAGCAGCAATCGCGCCTCCAATTCCGGCGATCAGTTTGCAGGCGCGCTGACGCTGGCGGCCGAAGGTAAGCAGGATGAGGCATTGAAGGCGCTTTCCGAGCTTGAGACATCGGGCCACGGCTCTTACCCGGTCCTCGCGAAGTTCCGCTCGGCCACGCTCCTGGCGCAAAAGGGCGATGCCGCTGGCGCAATTGCCGCCTTTACCAATATCGGCAATGACACCAGCGCGCCGCAGGTCTTCCGCGACACGGCGAAGGTTCGTGCAGCCTGGCTGCTGGTAGACAACGGCACTTACGAGCAGGTTTCGGCTCAAGCCGAAGCGCTGACCAGCGAAGGTCAGGCTATGCGCAATTCTGCACGCGAAGCGCTCGGTCTTGCTGCGTATAAGGCAGGCAACTTTGCGCAGGCCAAGCAGTGGTTCGAACAGATCACCGGTGATGTTCAGGCGCCACGCAATGTCGCCAACCGCGCACAGATCATGCTGGATAATATTGCCGCAACCGGCAAGGCATCGTAAACAGTCTACCCAATAATCGCCGCTGGCCGGCTGTAAATGGCAATTTCTGCGCTTACCTAGGCTCACGTACTTTAAGTACGCTGCGCTCCGGTTCCCGAAAATATCATTTTCGCCAGACCAGTAGCAATTCTTGAATAGACTGTGCGTTTGCGCAAAAGTTTAGATTAGGATTTTCAATGAGTTTCACCGTCGCCATCGTCGGGCGTCCCAATGTCGGCAAGTCCACGCTGTTCAACCGTCTGGTTGGCAAGAAGCTGGCGCTTGTGGATGATACGCCGGGCGTGACCCGAGATCGCCGTCCGGGCGACGCGAAGCTCGTGGACCTGCGTTTCACCATCATCGATACCGCCGGTCTTGAGCAGTCCGGTCCGGAAACGCTTCAGGGCCGCATGTGGGCGCAGACGGAAGAGGCCATCGAAGAGGCCGATTTGACGTTGTTCGTCGTAGACGCAAAATACGGCCTGACGCCTGCCGATGAAACGCTCGGCGAGATGCTGCGCCGTCGCGGCAAGCCTGTGGTGCTGGTGGCTAACAAATCCGAAGCCAAGGGTTCGGATGGCGGCTTTTACGATGCCTATACGCTCGGCCTTGGCGAGCCTTGCCCGATTTCCGCCGAGCATGGTCAGGGCATGATCGATCTGCGCGATGCCATCGTCGCTGCCATCGGCGAAGACGTGGCCTTCCCGCCGGAAGACGATTTCGATGAGGCCGAAACCGACATTTCCGTGCGCGACGACGTGGATGATGAGGATGAAGAGCCGGTCTATGACGAGACCAAGCCGCTGCGCGTCGCCATTATCGGTCGCCCGAATGCAGGAAAGTCCACGCTTATCAACCGCTTCCTCGGTGAAGACCGTCTGCTGACCGGCCCGGAAGCGGGAATCACCCGCGACAGTATTTCGGTGGAATGGGACTGGCGCGGCCGCACCATCAAAATGTTCGATACGGCGGGTATGCGCCGCAAGGCAAGAGTGACGGAGAAGCTGGAAAAGCTTTCGGTTGCAGATTCGCTGCGCTCCATCCGCTTTGCGGAAACGGTGGTGATCGTCTTCGATAGCACCATTCCATTCGAGAAGCAGGATCTACAGCTTGTGGATCTGGTCATCCGCGAAGGCCGCGCCGCCGTGCTGGCCTTCAACAAGTGGGATTTGGTGGAAGATCCGCAGGCGTTTCTCGCCGATCTGCGTGAGAAGACAGAGCGTCTGCTTCCGCAGGCACGCGGCATACGCGCCGTTCCGATTTCCGGCCAGACCGGTTACGGCCTCGATCGCCTGATGCAGAACATCATCGACACGGACAAGATCTGGAACCGCCGTATTTCTACTGCCAAGCTCAACAAGTGGCTGGATATGCAGGTCACGCAGCACCCGCCACCGGCCGTCTCCGGTCGCCGTCTGCGCCTGAAATACATGACGCAGGTCAAGGCCCGCCCGCCTGCCTTCATGATTTCCTGCACCCGGCCTGAAGCGATCCCGGAATCCTACACGCGCTATCTGGTAAACGGCCTGCGCAAGGATTTCGACATGCCTGGCGTGCCGATCCGCGTGCATTATCGTGGTTCGGATAATCCGTTCGAGCATAAGGCGAAGAAGCGGTAACGGCGGCGTTCACGGACTGGGGTACAAACTTGCCTCACACTCGACGTCATCAACTCTGTTGAGCTAAATCCTCTCTGAGCCTTGCGTTGATGGTTATGATGATTTTGCGCATGGTTGCTGCGATTGCGACGATGGGTGGTTTTCCGTTTTCGATGAGGCGTTTGTAGAAAGG
>NZ_JAAMFB010000057.1 GCF_013322225.1 Agrobacterium larrymoorei | reverse complement strand
CCCATTCGGATATCCATGGATCAAAGCTTATTCGCAGCTCCCCACGGCTTTTCGCAGCGTATCACGTCCTTCTTCGCCTGTGCATGCCAAGGCATCCACCAAATGCCCTTAATTCACTTCTTCGTTCTCATTGTCTATGCTCATCCATATTTGCTTGATTTGGAATTCCTGATCCTCTTCGCATTCGCTCGAGGGGTTCCAAATCTGGCCATACTGCAACCTTTCGGTATTGGCATGGTCAACACAAAATCCGATTACCTTTTACAATCGGATCATTTCTTGATGACATCGACGTGTCGATACAGTCCTCATATGAAGGCACGCCGGTGCACTTCGAGGCCAGTATCATTAAGACCAGCTTCTCGAGATATCATCCGGTAACGCGCGGTCAGGCAACGTCAATCCAGCATCTCCGTCAGAGGAACCGAGGTTCCAACAACAAAAATGCCTCGGACAAGCTTTCCTACCTACCTCCAATCCCTCCACCAATTCCGGACGACTAATCCATCACATGGTTTCTCTGGGACTGGGCTCGGACGTTCCGGGTAAAACCCAAAACACCTGGAAGCTTCCAGACATATCTTCTCTTCACAATGCATACAGAACAGGCAGCACTCATGCGAGTGATGCAAACTTTTACTTCTTCAAAAGGATATCTTCGCCAGCCGATCAATCCGCCCATACAGGACGCTAGTCCGTCGCGCCTCGTGGCGCGCGCCGTCCG
>NZ_JAAMFB010000005.1 GCF_013322225.1 Agrobacterium larrymoorei | reverse complement strand
CCTTTCTACAAACGCCTCATCGAAAACGGAAAACCACCCATCGTCGCAATCGCAGCAACCATGCGCAAAATCATCATAACCATCAACGCAAGGCTCAGACAGGATTTAGCTCAACAGAGTTGATGACGGAGAGGACGCTGGCCCCGCGGCTCCCCTCAAACATATTCCCGCGCCGTTGGCGGCATGTCCCTGTAATTCTCAACAAGGTAACGATGCGTTGCGAGCGCATCCACCGGGCGGCCATAGAAGTAACCCTGACCCATGGAGCATCCGAGACCGCGCAACTTCTCCGCTTCGCTCCGGTCTTCGATGCCCTCTGCCACCACCTGCAAGTCCAGCCCTTCGCACATGGCGACGATGGCCTTGATGATGTGCTCGGAGGGACGGTCGGTGCTGATGCGGGAGACGAAGGCACGGTCGATCTTCACCTTGTCGAAGGTAAAGTCCCTGAGCCTGCCGAGGCTCGACTGGCCCGTTCCGAAATCGTCCAGTGAAATGCGCACGCCGGCGTGCTGAAGCTCCGTGATGATGCGCTGCGCGGTATCGGCAGAGGTCATGACGGCGGTTTCGGTGATTTCCAGTTCCAGCCTGCGCGGATCAAGGCCAACCCTTGCCAGAATGGAGAGAATGTTCTGCGCGGTACCGGGGTCCATCAACTGTGCCGAGGAGAGGTTGAAGGACAGGAACAATTCACGCGGCCATGACAGCGCAGCTTCCGCCGCCTTGCGTAGAAGCATTTCGGAAAGCGCATCGATGAAACCGCGCTCTTCCGCCAACGGAACGAAAACGGCTGGCGAAACGAAGCCGAGGTCAGGGTCGTTCCAGCGGGCCAGCGCCTCGAAGCCGATAACAGTATCGTCGTTCAGCCTGACGATGGGCTGGAAGTGGACGTCCACGGCGTCGGTGATGATGGCGTTACGGAGCGCCTGTTCCAGCTGCGTCGCTCGTTTCATCTCCTGGGCAATTTCACGCGAATAGACCGTGACCTGCCCGCGACCGCGCCGCTTGGAACGATAGAGGGCCGTTTCGGCACTCTTCATCAGGTCTTCAAAAGCTTCGCCTGCGAACGGGTAAATCGCAAAACCGAAAGAGGAGGAAAGGCGAACATTGCGGTCGCCCAAATCGTAGGGTGCGGAAAGCACATCCTTGATCATCTGCCCGATACGCTCGGCACCGATCCGCTCGAATATCAGGGGAAGAACGAAGGCGAATTCATCCCCATCGTGGCGCGTGACGATTGCGCCATCCGGCACGCATGCATTGAGGCGGTGGGCCACCTGGCAGAGAATTTCATCCCCAGCTTCAACGCCAAACAGATCGTTGATCGGCTTGAACCCATCGATATTGACGACGCCGACGGTAAAGGGTGCAGGGTCGCTCGCCCTCTCCGCTGCAAGTGCTTTTACTCTGTCACGAAGGCGGTATTTGTTGCCAAGACCCGTCAGCGGATCACTATACGCCATAGCCTGCAATTCATGCGGACTTATCTGAGGCGTATTTGGCTCCGGCGCTCTCATTCGCACATCCTGACCGAGCTGTAACGATTTAGCCCACAATGGGTATGAACTCTTAAAAATCAATATATCGAAAAGCAGCTCCAACGACATACCTGTTGAGGTACGTTACCGAACTCATCCCTGGAGACGATGGCCGAGCTTCGGAAGGAAACGCTTGAATAACGTCTCGATCATATCTGGACTGATCGGTTTGAGCAACATCTCATCCATGCCCGCATCCAGACAGGCTTTTCTGTCTCCCTCGAAGGCAAGCGCGACGACGCCGATGATGGGTGTGCGAGGCTGTGAAGGCGGCTCCATGGCCCTTATTCGTCGTGCAACCTCGAAACCATCGAGATCCGGCAATGTGGTGTCCAGCACGATGATGGCAGGATTTTGCGCAGCGTGATATTGCAACGCCTCCTGCGCATTGGCGGCAACCCTGTAGTTCAGGCCAAGGCTTTCCATGATCTGCCTGAACACGATCTGATTGATCTTGTTGTCCTCCACCACCAGCACATCGAGCCCCCGGCGGTTGGCCGATGCGGTTTGGTCGTGGGCTATCGTCCAGTCGTCGTTCGCGTCGGCACACCCTTTCTGCAGGGTCGAAACAGATCGGAAATGGCGGGTGGCGAGATTGACCAGCGAACTTCCCAGCTGAAAATCATCGACGGTCATGACGTCTACGCCATAGGCCTGAGGCACATCCAGGCAACCGAGTTCCATCTGCACATCGACGATGACGAGGTCGATCCTGACACCGGCTTTCGCGGCAAATTCCATGAAAGCTTTCTGCTCTGCGGCAGTAGACACGACGGCGCAGTCCACCCCGACAGCGCAAAGTTTCTTGCACGCAAGCTCTCCGTTGCGGACGCTCGATGTGACGAGCAGCACGCTTCGTCCTTTCAGCACCAGAGATGCCTGATGGTGCTCGTCATCCATATAGGAGGAGGACACGAAGGCGAGATGCTCCAGTCCCGGAATGTAGGACTTCCCGTCCTCACCTGCCACCGCGAAGGCCGTCACGTCGTCCATTGTCGTGACGAGGAAATAGCGTCCTGGCTTTCCGACCCGCTGCTTGCGCGTAACCACAAGAAGCTCTTCGCCGGTGAGCCTCGTCACCCTCTCCGGCAGAATGGCAGGCACGCCCGTCTCAAGCACGTGGACATCCATCTCATCGATGCGCGCAGCAAGCGGGTTGGAGTGAATATCGAACACTGTGCGTCCGAGAATGAGATCCGGCGATGTTTCGAGAAGAGAGCAGCCAGATTTATTGACCGCAGCATAGACGCGGTTCCGATCCTTCACGAAAATGGAAAGCGGAAGCGTATCGAGAATTTCTTCCGTGATCTGCACGCGCTCGATATCATAGCGCCACTGGTCCTCGCGCTTCTTCTGCTCCGAAATATCGGAAATAACGCAGATGCCGAGGCCCGAGGGAAATCTTCTTTTGGTGTATCGCAGCCACTTATCGCCCGGGCGCTGATCCACCTGTTCAGCGCGCTCCTTCCAATGTGCGGCCAGATGCTCGGCGATCCATTCCTCACGCTCTGTTTCGCGCACGGGGGCATTGTCGTCGGCCTTGCGAACATCGAAGACAGCGCCGAGAAAATCCCGCAGCCGCATACCGGGCCGAAGAAGCGCTTCATCGATCTGGAAAAAACTTAAGATGCGGCGACTTGCAAAGACGATGTGATCGTCCCGGTCATAAATGAAAAGTGCTGCGGAAATCGCTTCACAGACCGCGTCGAGCATAGCTGTCTGAATGGCGGCGCCATGCGGCGTCAAATCATTCATTGAACTTCCTCACACGCACCTCATTGACCGACGGCCCTTTCTTGAAGGCGTGACCGACGGATTGCAGCAGCGCAAAGGCGCGGGGGCTGCGATTACGGGAAACATGCGGGCAAGGCTTAAACCAGCCATTTCAGGATCATGCGGACGGCCCCAGCTTTTCCGTTCCCGCATCTGTCAGCCATCCCGAAGGGCTATGGTATCGTCATTTCAAGCTAATGCAGTCATAGGTGTTTTACATTAAGGCTGACTTAACGCGGCATTGCAGAAATAATTAGCGTGGACAACAATCGATTTAATCGGTTGTTTTTGCGCGCATGTCGGATTTCACTTTCCCCGCGCCTGCGAATCCACGAAAATGGCGCCATGCCGATCAAACAGCTTTCAGAAACCCTCATCAACCAGATTGCCGCGGGCGAAGTCATCGAGCGTCCGTCGAGTGCAGCCAAGGAGCTCATCGAGAACGCCATAGACGCCGGTGCGACGCGAATCGAGATCGCCACCGCTGCGGGCGGAAAGGGCCTGGTGCGCATCACGGACAATGGCTGCGGCATGTCGCCTGACGATCTCGAACTCGCGATCCGCCGCCATTGCACCTCCAAGATTTCCGTTAATCTCGATGATATCCGGACACTTGGTTTTCGCGGTGAGGCGCTGCCATCGATCGGTTCTGTTGCAAAGCTGACGATCACCAGCCGCCAGCAGGGCGCGTCGGAAGGCGCGATCATCGGGGTGAGTGGCGGCAAGCTTTCGCCGGTTCGCCCCGCTGCTGCCAATCAGGGCACCATCGTCGAGGTGCGCGACCTGTTCTTCGCCACTCCTGCCCGCCTGAAGTTTCTGAAAACCGAACGGGCGGAAGCAGCCGCTATTACTGAAGTCGTCAAGCGCATGGCCATCGCCTTTCCGCGCATTCGATTCGTATTGTCGGGAACCGACCGCTCGACGCTTGAACTTCCATCGACGGGCGACGATCCGCTGGCGCGCATGGCGCAGATCCTGGGCGCAGAGTTCAAGGACAACGCCATAGAAATCGATGCAGAGCGGGAAGACGTTACGCTCACCGGCTATGCGGGGGTTCCAACCTTCAACAGAGGCAACTCCGCGCATCAATACATGTTCGTCAACGGCCGACCCGTTCAGGACAAGCTGTTGCTTTCCGCTATTCGCGGTGCTTACGCTGAAACGATACCGCACGGCCGGTATCCTGTCGCGGTGCTCTCGCTCACGCTCGATCCCGCCCTCGTGGACGTCAACGTCCATCCGGCAAAATCGGATGTTCGGTTTCGCGACCCGGGCCTCATCCGCGGTTTGATCGTCGGCGCGATCCGCCAAGCGCTGACGCGCGAGGGAGACCGGGCGGCCACAACCGGCGCGTCGCAGATGATGAGTGCGTTCCGGCCAGGCTATAGCCCATCCACCGTTCGCCCGTTTGCCTCGCAAGCCTGGACTCCCGCCAGCTCGCCGACGCGACCTCTTTCGGTTCACGATGGCCTGTCGCTGCGCGAAACCGCGCAATCGCAATTCACCGACATCACGATGCCGACCGCTCGGGCGGAGCGTATGGAGGCTTTCGAACAACCCACAACGTCTCCGGAAACCACGCGCTTCCCGCTTGGCGCGGCGCGTGCGCAGGTCCATGCCAATTACATCGTCGCGCAAACCGAAGACGGGCTGGTGATCGTCGACCAGCATGCCGCACATGAACGGCTGGTCTTTGAGGAAATGCGTAAAGCGCTGCACGCGAAGCGCCCCGCGTCTCAGGTACTTCTTATTCCCGAAATCATCGACCTGCCCGAAGAAGATTGCGACCGGCTGATGGAGCATGCGAGCGGGTTCGATAGCATGGGGCTTACCATAGAACGCTTCGGCCCCGGTGCGGTGGCCGTGCGGGAAACGCCTGCGATGCTGGGCGAGGTCAATGTACAGGGTTTAATCCGCCAGCTTGCCGACGAGATTGCCGAATGGGACACGGCAAGTAGCCTCGCCAACAAGCTGGAATACGTCGCCGCCACCATGGCTTGCCACGGGTCCGTGCGCTCCGGTCGCCGGATGCGGCCCGAGGAAATGAACGCGCTGCTTCGGCAGATGGAAAATACCCCCGGCTCCGGCCAGTGCAACCACGGTCGCCCGACCTATATCGAACTCAAGCTCGCCGATATCGAAAAGCTTTTCGGCAGAAGCTAGCTGGCCTTTCGTCGCTCGCGGGATTAAGAGATGAGGAAGCCAAGGAGACATAAGCGCATGAACAGATTTGAAGGCGGCGGACATCGCGAAGCGAAGATCGAGTATCTCGACGGCGACCTGCGCATCGTCCAGACCGGTGCCTACGTGGTCTGCGCAATGACTGGCACGCACATTCCCGTTGATGAGCTCTGTTACTGGAGCGTTGCACGTCAGGAACCCTACGCGGACGCTGCCGCCTCGCTCGAAGCAGAAAAACGTGCAGGGGCGCTGCCCAACCAGAAGCGTGCGTCCTGAGACCGCCAACTTCGACAAGCTCCATCAAGCCTTCCAAAAGTTAATCTCAGCGAGACGCAATCTTCCCGGAACCATCGTTTTTTACGCTGGTTAGTGAGCGGTGCGAAACAACGGCACCAACTTTAGGGAGATAGAAATGGCAGAGAAGAAGCTCGACGATCTTTTTTACGATACCCTCAAGGATATCTATTACGCCGAACGCCAGATCCTCAAGACGCTGCCAAAGATGGCCCGCGCCGCAAACAGCGACAAGCTGAAGGCAGCTTTCGAAAAGCACAAGGAAGAGACGCAGGGTCAGATCGAGCGCCTGCAGGAAGTCTTCGAAATCATCGGCAAGCGCGCTCAGGGCAAAACCTGTGAAGCCATTCAGGGCATCATTGCCGAAGGTGAAGAGATCATGGACGACTTCAAGGGAAGCCCCGCCCTCGACGCCGGTCTGATTTCCTCGGCGCAGGCAGTCGAACATTACGAGATGGCCCGATACGGCACGCTGAAGGCATGGGCGGAACAGCTAGGCCACAAAGATGTCGTGAAGCTGCTCGACGCGACACTACAGGAAGAAACCAAGACGGATGAGGATTTGTCCTCGCTTGCAACGTCCGCCGTCAATCAGGCCGGGCAGAAAGCAGCCTGATCGCGCAACATAGGCTCAAAGAAAAAGCCGGGGCAGACGCTCCGGCTTTTTTCGTAGGTTTTTGTGAGGCTCATGGTGCCTGCGTATTCGGGTTTCTATCCGTCCCCTCGGTCGGCGCAGTTGCTCCAGCGGGCGGGTTGTTATCGAAAGACTGTCCACCCTGAGCGCCGGGATTGACCGTCTGCGACGTGGCGGGGCCGGGTGCGGGCTGGGTTTCAGCTGTCGGCGGAGCGGTGGTCTCGCCCCAAATCTCAGCGATCAACCAGACCGCGAAGGCGAGAAACAGGCTGATGACCAGAATGATCAGCACCGGCCTGCCACGAACGCCCTGTCTGGTTTCGCGTGGCGTGAAGGTTTTCTTTTCGACATTGCTTGGCGGCATGTGTCTCTCTCCCTTGATCAACCGACACGCAAATGGTGTCGTGCTTCACGAAGAAAAGAATCATGGCGAGCGATTGTTCCTTCACACAGGCGAGAAGTGTGGCAGCACAATCTATTTGTGTTGAATCTGTCGTTTACGGAAATTTTCGAACGCCGTATCGATCATCACGCCAGCGGCGTTTGGATCGTCGAAAACCATATCGATTTCCACAATCAGGCTCTTCCAGAGAAGCTCCGGCCCATGGCCTTGATGCCCATTCAAACGCACGGCATCCTTCGATGTCGTAACCGGCAAAAGGTCGCGTTTTTCGGCCTCGGCGGCGAGATCGGCCAGTTCGTCCTCGCTGAAATGATGGTGATCTGGAAAAGGCCGCTTCACGACGATATCGCCACCCAGTTGTTCGACGGTGCGATAAAACTTGCCCGGATCGGCTATGCCCGCAAAAGCAAGCACCTGCCGTCCCGCCAGATGCGGTTGGGAGCGAGGCTCGATGGCTGCCACGAATATCGGTTTTGCAGCACGCGCTGCTGTACGGATGATGGCGTCCGCGGCGTGGCCGTTACCGACTTTCAGAATGGCGGAAGCCTGCCGCATCTGCTCATCCAGCGGTGCGCGCACCGGGCCACCCGGCACCATATGTCCGTTACCAATACCGCGACCGGTATCGATGACGACCAGTGCATAATCAAGCGTCAGGCGAGCGCTCTGGAACCCGTCATCCATGATGATGAAATCGACGCCTTCCCTGACCAGACGTTGCGCACCTTCCACGCGGCGTCTGGAGATGACGGTGGTTGCGACCCGCGCCAGCAGCAAAGGTTCATCACCGACATCGACGGAGCGATGATGATCGGCATCGACTAGCGTCGTCACATCGAGCGTTCCGCCATAACCCCGGCTGAGGAAGCCGGGTTTCAGGCCTTTAGCAAGGGCCGCGTGCGCGATGGCAATGGCGGTCGGCGTTTTTCCGGCACCGCCTACGGTGAAATTGCCGATGCAGATTACGGGTACCGGTACGGATGCCCGCTTGGCGGTCCTCATCCGCTTTCCGGCGACCTTTCCATAGAGAAAGGAAAAAGGTGCCAGCGCCCAGGCCTGCCAGCCGGGCTTGTCCCACCAGAATGGCGGCGCCTCAGAAACCATGCCCGCGTCAACTCCCCTGCTTGCCTTATCGGTACAGGCAGCTATGTGGCAGAAATGTAAGGATTTTGCAAAAGCAGCCGCTCTATCCGCAGTCAGCCAGCAGCACGCTCGGGAAGTAGCGCTTCGAGTGCGGTGATATCGTCGAAGCAATAATCTGCATCCGCCGAGAGACTTTCCCGCGAACCCGTGCCCGTCAGGACGGCGACGCGCAAACCGACACCTGCACTTTTCGCCATATGCAGATCGTGATTGTTATCGCCGACGACTGCGACATGCTCGGGAGCGATGCCGATAGCATCGCAGAAGCCGAGGACCATGCCAGGCTGCGGCTTCGTGCCATGCCCGCTGTCATAGCCCGCGACGAAATCGAGATCGGCCTCGAAGCCGAAACGTCTGGCGGTCTCGCGAATGGAAGCCTCGTTATCGCTTGAGGCGATGCCAAGCTTGTAGCCTCTGGCCTTCAAGCGCGCGAAATAGGCCTTGAGATCAGTCACCGCGACGGACTTTCCGGCAGCCTCGGTGAAAAGGCGGTCCAGCCGTTCCGTCAGCTCCTGAAGATCGCAGGTTGAGCCTGCCGCGATCAGACCAGCTGAAATCTCCGCCGTGTTGCCAGCTGCCAGCAGACTATCCGGTTTTACACGGCCGCTCACCGGGTCCATCCCACAGGCGAACAGCAGGCGGTCGGCCAATTCGGCATCGCCCTTGGCGGCGATTGCCGCAAGCTCACGATTGACCGGACCCCAGCTTGCATCATAACCGATCAGCGTTCCGTCCTTGTCGAACAGGATCGCCGCAATGGAAGCAGTAGATTTGGCGTTGGCGAAAGCGTCCACGATCAGCCAACCGCGCTGCGTGGCTGAAGCTTGGCCGTCACCGTCAACGGGTTTATGTAGGGTTCCAGCGCCTTGACGGTGGAAGACAGCGCGCCGCGCATATCCTGAATGACCTTGCCGCCCGCATCGATCATCTTGTAGCGCTCATTGTCGTTCATCAGCAGATAATGCACAGCCTTCGCAAGCATTTCCACATCACGAATGATGCGACCGCCACCGGAACGCAGAAGCTTCTGATAGGCTTCGCGGAAATTCTGCACATGTGCGCCGGATAGAACGGCGCAGCCGAGCATGGCCGGTTCCAACGGGTTCTGCCCGCCTTCCGCCGTCAGCGAGCGACCGACGAAAGCCAGTTCGGTGAGGCGCAGGTAAAGGCCCATTTCGCCAATGCTGTCACCGAGGAAAATGTCTGTTTCCGGTGTAATCGCATCGTTGCGGCTGCGGCGCGCGATGTTGAGGTTCATGCCTTTCAGCATGGCCTCGATTTCATCGCCACGTTCCGGGTGACGAGGCACGATGATGGTCAGTTGGCCATCGCGGGACTTGATGGCGGAGTGGACCGTGGCTGCGGCCTTTTCTTCGCCGTCGAACGTGGAAATGGCGGCCCAGGTTTTGCGATTGCCGATCTGGCGCCGATACTGATCGAAAACGGCCTGATCGCAGGGCGGCGGGTCGGTATCTCCCTTGAGATTACCGGAAATGACAACCGGCCATGAGCCTAAATCACGAAAACGTTCTGCATCGATATCGGACTGTGCAACGACCAGTGCCAGCTTGCTGAACAAAGCTTCGGAAAAATCTGAATGTTTTTTCCAGCGATCGAACGAGCGGTCCGAAAGACGCGCATTAACCCGTATCTGAGGAATATGACGGCGCTCCAGCTCCATCATCGTCACCGGCCAGATTTCCGACTCGGCGGTAATTGCAGCATCCGGCGCCCAATAAGTCAGAAAACGATTGATCGAAATCTTGATGTCGAGCGGCACATATTGGTGGATGACATCGTCGCCCAGACGTGTGCGTGTGAGTTCGGCAGATGTGACCGTGCCGGTCGTCAGCAGAACATGAATATCGCGCTTGCGAATTTCCCGGATGAGCGGCACGAGGGCCAGCGTTTCTCCAACACTGGCAGCATGGAACCAGACAAGCGGACCACGCGGGCGTTCTGCGCTTGCATAGCCGAAGCGCTCCATCCGGCGACGTTTGTCTTCTTTCCCCTTGGCAGCGCGATAAGAGAGATACGGCCGGGCAAATGGGTAGGCGGCCATGCCGGCCATCCTGTACCCCGAAAGGGCGAAACGTGCGATCCGGCTATTCATGACATGCTGCCTCGATCATTTCACGCAATGCTTTTCCCCTGTGATGTGTGCCGCCGCCTACTTCTTATAAAAATGCGTCTTTTTTGTTTCAGAGGGTATTTCGAACGGCTAAAAAATTTTGGCCGAACTCAACATCTTGTGCGCTTCCCTTTAAGGAATCGCACAAGTTATGGTGTTGTTCAGCTATAGTACAAATGGAGTAGGAAACCAGCGGTTATTTGCTCTGCGGGTCGAGCAAACGATGCATATGCACTATAAAATAACGCATGTGAGCATTATCGACCGTCTGCTGTGCCTTGGACTTCCATGCGGTGAGTGCTGTTGCGTAATCCGGGTAAATGCCGACGATATCCAGCGCGTTGAGATCGCGAAACTGTACATCCTGAAGATTATCGAGTTCACCGCCGAAAACGAGGTGGAGGAGTTGCTTCTTGTCGCCAGCTTCAGCCATTGTTTTATCTCTTTTCTCTTTTGTCCCAAGAAGCCTTCATCTGCTGGATTTCCCCGCAAAAATCAACCTCTGAACGACCTGTTCAACTGGCCCAGCAACGTTGGCAAGACCTCGTTCGTAGCGGCACAAAGCGCTGCATGGCTGACGCTGCTGCGGTTATAAATCAACGGCTTACCATCCAGATCGACAAGGCTGCCGCCTGCCTGCTGCAGGATCAGGTCTGCTGCGGCCAAATCCCAGTCATGTGAATTCGGCTTGACCAGCGTCCCATCGATGCGGCCATCCGAGACCATGGCGAGCCGGTAGGCGAGCGATGGTACGTGCGCGACACGCCGTACCGAACCCCTGAAATCCACCGGTAGCTTTGCGATCACATCTTCGGGAGCAGCAAGCTGGATGATGCCGCCCTGACTTGAAGCAACCGACAATGGCTTACCATTCTTGAGGGCAGGCGCATCCGGCACTGCCGTAAATTCCTCCTCGAAGGCCGGAGCAACAAGAACGGCGGCAACCGGTCGGCCCTTGTGAACCACCGCAACGCTGACGCACCACGTATCCTTGCCGCCGATGAAAGCGCGCGTGCCATCGATCGGGTCTACCACGAACAGGGTGTTCCGCGACAAACGCTCCTGATCGTCCGTCGTTTCTTCCGAAAGCCAGCCATAGTCGGGACGGGCAGAACGCAGCATCTTTTCCAGAATGTCGTTCGCCGCATAGTCGGCGGCACTGACGGGCGAGTGGCCGCCGTTCTTCCACCAGACTTCGGGGTCGTTTCGGAAAAACTTCAGCGCAACACGCCCCGCCTCGCGGGCGGCATCGAGAATGAGATCGAGATCGGAGCGCCAGTCGGCTCCTTGAATATCAGCCATATATCGTCGCTCTGCGCTCTGGCAGGCACCTTGTTGTTATGCCTGCACATGCGCATGGGCCGTCTGCGAAAGCAACAGCGGAATGCTGATTTCAGCGCCCCGCGATCGTCATGCCTTCGATGGCGAGCGTCGGTGCGGCGATGCCGTATTTGTAGTCTATGTCGTTTGCGGGCGTGACCCGCATGTACATATCCTTGAGGTTCGACGCGATGGTGACTTCCGAAACCGCGAATGTCTTTTCGCCATTCTCGATCCAGAAACCGCTTGCACCGCAACTGTATTCACCGGTGATCATGTTCGCGCCGTGGCCGATCAGTTCGGTGACGTAGAAGCCCGTACCAACCTGCCGGATAAGATCTTCCGGCGAAATATCACCGGGCGAAAGTGCAAGATTGGTCGAGGCAGGCGATACCGATGTTCCACCGCGCACGCCACGACCATTGGTCTGCATCCCGATTTCCCGCGCCGTGGACGTGGAGAGAAACCAGTGTTTCAACACGCCGTCTTCGATCATCACAAGCTTTTCCCCACGCACGCCTTCGCCATCGAACGGACGTGAAGAGGGACCGCGAACGATCTGCGGATCGTCTGTGATCGAGAGGCCTTTCTTCAGAACCTGCTGGCCCATCTTGTCACGCAGGAAGCTGGTCTTGCGTGCAACCGACGCGCCATTGATGGCGCCCGCCATGCTGCCGACGAAGCCACGTGCAATGCGCGGATCGAAGACGACCGTGATGTTGCTGCCGGTATCCACCTGACGCGGATTGATGCGTGCGACCGTTCTTTCGCCCGCACGGCGACCGATTTCTTCCGGGGAATCCAGATCGGCGAAATAAAGGCGGCTATCGTAGTCGTAGTCGCGCTCCATTTTCGTGCCTTCGCCAGCGATGACGCTGACCGAACGACCGAAGCGGCTGCCCATATAGCTGCCGGAAAAACCATGCGAGGTGACGAGCACCATGCCGCCCATGCCGCTGGACGCTCCTGCACCAGACGAATTGGATACGCCGTTCACGGCCAAGGCCGCCTCTTCCGCTGCAAGTGCCGCTTCACGCAGTTGATCTGTCGAAACTTCGGTCGGATCGAAAAGCTGCAAATCGTCGTAGGAGGTCGCGAGACGCTCCTTGTCTGCGAGGCAGGCGAAGGGGTCTTCCGGCGAGACCTTCGCCATGGCCACAGCACGTTCGGCAAGCGTCTTCAGGTCGAAACCGGGATTGGCCGAAACGCTGGCCACCCGATTGCCCACGAAGACACGGAGCGAAAAATCGTCGCTTTCGGAGGATTCCGTGCTTTCCACCTTGCCCAGACGCACGCCGACAGACTGCGAACGGGACCGCACGATGACGGCATCCGCCTCGTCTGCACCGGCTTTACGGGCCAGATCGACCAGTTCGCCTGCGCGTTCGAGAAGCTTGGAAGAATCGATTTCTGAAGACATATGGCGGGCCTTTCGTTGACCTTCATTTATTGCGCGCAATCTGCCGCATCAAGGCCGAAGCCGCATTTCACCTGTAATTGAGTGAAATGCTATGCGCCCACCCCACGTCCGCGATGAAAAAGCTCGATCTGCATGTCGATCTGCCGCTTGAGATCGTCCTTGATCGCATCGGATTCGGCCAGCACCTCATGCGCCTTGAGGAAGTCCAGCACGCGGAAGCGATTGACCGGTGGGCGCAGAAAAATATGCGGCGGGCGCATCCGAAGCTTCAGGCCGATGGCAGACTGCATCATCAACTGGCTCGCACCGAACAGGCTTTCGATGCGGTTGGGCATGGTTCGGCCATCACCCTCCGGCCCACCCACCACATCGACGGCGATGACGATATCGGCATCGTCCAACAGGTGTTCATAGGGCACCGGGTTAAAAATGCCGCCATCGATCATGATCCTGTCGTTCATGCGGATCGGCATGAACAGCGCGGGAATGGCGGATGACGCGGCAAGCGCCTGACGCAAATCGCCGTTTTCGCAGATCACTTCCATCTGCGCGTAATAGTCGGTGAGGATGACCTTGAGCGGGATGCCGAGGCCTGAAAACTCCCGTGGCAGGGCCGAGGGCAGCAGGGCGTCCAGAATGAGTTCGAGATTGAACTGGCCGAGGCGAAAGCCGAAAGCCGCGTGGCGCATGGAGGCGGGACCGAGGCTCCAGAGGCGGTTTGCGACACTGCCCTTCTTGCCCATCAGCTCCAGCGTATAGTCGCGGATATCTTTGCCGCTCATGCCCGCCGCCATGCCGGCACCCATGATCGAGCCGATGGAGGCACCAGCAATCGCTTTGGGGCGAATGCCGAGTTCGTCCAGAGCCTCGATGACATTGATATGGCAGATGCCGCGCGCACCGCCGCCGCCAAGTGCAATAGCAAAGGTCGGATCACCGACTTTGTTTTGCGCTTCTTCGCGCTTGCGTTTCTTTTCGGAGAGTTTCTTTTTCTTCGCAGCCAAACAACAGCCTCTGCATCATGTCGTCCAATACCAGCATCTATCCGCAGTGCTGCTTTGTCTCCTGCACTATGACACAAAGACGACAGGACAGTGACGCGCAGGATGTTTACCTGCGCGTCATCTGAATAAGTCAAGGCTTATGGCTCGTAACGATAGAAATGCATCTTCGTATCGCCGAAGGTGCGGCTTTCCAGAAGCTTGAAAACGGGATCGACGGCCACGATTGCATCGCCCTGTTCTTCCAGGATGGCGAGCGCGCCCGGCACCAGCCACCCGCCAAGATGCGCGGCCTCGAAAGCCTTTTCACCATGGCCGTGACCATAGGGCGGATCGGCAAACAGCAGATCGAACGGCTCGATGTTGTTGACGCCGCCGAGCTTGGTCGCATCGCGACGCAGAATACGTGCACGGCCGTGCAGACCCAGCGCATCGATATTCTCCCAGAGCAAACCTCTGCCCTCCACGCCATTCTCGACGAAAAGCGCAACGCGGCAGCCTCTTGAAAGAGCCTCGAGACCAACCGCACCTGTACCAGCGAAAACATCCAAAATGCGCGTGCCATCCAGACTTTCCGGATAGGCATGGCTCAGAATATTGAAGAGGCTTTCACGGGTCCGGTCGATTGTGGGTCTGATTGCATTCGATTTCGGTGCGGCCAGAGACCGGCCGCGAAACTCACCGCCTACGATCCGCATTACGCGTCATTCCCCTACCGCCAGAAGGCTTGCCACCAGATGGCTTTCCACCGGGACGGCCACCGCCATTGCCCGGACCCTTGTCACCTGCACCTTTACCGCCGAATCCTTTACCTGGACCCTTGCCGGAAAAACCACCTTCGGAACGCTCACCACGCGGCTTGCCACCGAAACCACCCTTGCCAGCAGGCTTGCCGCCGGCAGGACGGCCTTCACGCGGTTTATCGCCAAACGGCTTTGTTCCGTAAGGGCGGTCGCTGCGTGAACGATCACCATCCTCGCGCGGCTTACCGCCATAAGGACGGTCGCCAGTACGAGCCGGGCGGTCTCCATATGATCTTTCTGGACGAGCGGGACGGTCGCCACGGTCTGGGCGATCGCCAAACGGACGGTCACCACGTGGACGATCACTGCGTTCACCAGCATCACGAGGCTTGCGGTCGCTGAATGGACGGTCGCCGGTACGCGCCGGACGATCTCCGAAGGAGCGCTCGCCGCGTGGGCGATCACCACCGTCGCGCGGCTTACGGTCGCCAAAGGATTTGCCGCCACGGTCATCGCGACCGCCGTCTCGACCACGCCCACGGCTTTCGTCCTGTGCCGGTTTATCGGCGCGGATCCATTCACCGTCGGAATCTCTATGTTTCACGATTGCGCGGCGGGCATCAGCTTCTGCGGAAGGCTTTTTAAAAACAGCCTCGGCTTCGGCACGGAAAGACCTGCGTTCCTTGCCATCACGCGTCGGCTTGGCACCGGGCGCCATCCAGACGTTGGCCGTGCGGTTGCTGCCCATTGGCGGACGCTTGGGGCGTGTATCGTCCTCCGCCCTTTCGTCGCGACCCTTGCCGAAAGGCTTGGCCCCGCGCTTCGCATCTGGTCGTGCTGGCGCACGGTCCCGGCTGCCTTCGCGCCTGTCACCGAATTTGCCATCACGCGGACGGTCCTGCTGGTCTCCACGCTTTGCCCATTCGGCCTTTGCGGGGCGCTCGGCAGGTGCTTCTTCGCCTTCGTCAGGCGCGTTGTCGTAAATCGGAGCATCGAAATTGGCGCCAGACGCTTCGATGAGGCGTGGGCCGAGCTGGTCCCGCAACATGCGGCCGCGCACTTCGATAACCTGGCCTTCCGGAAGGTCGCCAAGCTGGAATGGCCCGTAAGACAGACGTATAAGGCGGTTGACCTCGAGGCCGAGCGCACCCAGCACGTTCTTGATCTCGCGGTTCTTGCCTTCGCGCAGACCCATGGTGATCCAGACGTTATGGCCCTGCGTGCGGTCCAGCGCCGCATCGATTGCGCCGTAGAGCACGCCGTCGACGGCGATACCGTCCTTCAGCTTGTCGAGTGCAGCCTGATCCACCTCGCCATGGGCGCGCACGCGGTATCGACGCAGCCAGCCGGTGGTCGGCAGCTCCAGAACGCGCGACAGGCCGCCATCATTGGTCAGCAGCAGCAGGCCTTCGGTGTTGATATCCAGACGGCCAATCGAAAGCACACGCGGAAGCTCTCTTGGCAGGTTGTCGAAAACGGTCGGACGGCCTTCCGGATCGGAATTGGTCGTCACCAGACCTGCCGGCTTGTGGTACAGCCACAGGCGCGTGCGCTCCGCGCCACGGATCGGCTGGCCATCGACTTCGATCTTGTCATCCAGCGTCGCGTTCACAACCGGGCTATCGAGCTTGACGCCGTTTAGCGACACCCGACCTTCCATGATCATGCGTTCCACATCGCGCCGCGAGGCAACGCCTGCACGCGCCATGATCTTGGAAATACGCTCCGGCTTGCCGCCTGCCGTTTCTGCGGGGGCGACCTCAGCCTTTTCCTTGAAAGGCTTCGTTTCACGCGCCTCAGACTGTTTGGCCGAGGGCTTCGGCTTACGGTCCCGGTCGAATGTCTTGCCACCAGCGCGCTTCGGCTTGTCTTTGAATGTCATTTGTAGTTTGCCTATTGTTTGCCGTGTCCTATCAGTTCACGCGCCGGTGGTTAAGAGGAAATTGCAGCAGAATGGCCGAAACGATGCATTTCATGGACCTGGCACTTGCCGAAGCGCAAGCCGCAGCCAAGCGCGATGAAGTACCCATCGGTGCAGTGCTGATTTACGAAGGCCGTGTCATTGCAGCGTCCGGCAATCGAACCCGGCAACTGAACGACGTTACCGCCCATGCCGAAATCGCCGTCATCCGTATGGCCTGCGAAGAACTCGGGGCGGAACGATTGCCTGGCGCGGACCTCTACGTCACACTCGAGCCCTGCACCATGTGCGCCGCCGCCATATCATTTGCCCGCATACGCCGTCTTTACTACGGTGCAAACGACCCGAAAGGCGGAGCGGTAGAAAGCGGCGTGCGGTTTTACAATCAGCCGACCTGCCATCATGCGCCAGAGGTTTACTCCGGGCTTTCCGAGAGACAAAGCGCTGAAATCCTTCGGGATTTCTTTCAGCATAAGCGCGGTGTCGGGGCGGATTGACCGACAGCTCCCCTCCATCATCACCGACGACCAAAGCGCTCCCGGCTTAATTCTCTGCAAATGCGCGCAGTGCGTCTCCAGACAGCCTGTAACGCGTCCATTCATCCATCGCCTCGGCACCGATCGACTTGTAGACCCGGATGGCTGGCTCGTTCCAGTCCAGCACGCTCCACTCGAAGCGCCCGCATCCCTTCTCGACGGCGATGGCGGCAAGCCGCTTCAACAAGGCCTTTCCTGCACCGGAGCCACGCGCATCCGGCGTGACATAGAGGTCTTCGAGATAGAGACCGTTCTTTGCCTGCCATGTCGAATAGTTCAAAAACCAGATGGCGAAGGCGATGGGTTGACCGTCTTTTTCACAAATCAGTCCGGAAGCGACGGAATCTTTACCGAACAGCGAAGAGGTGATGCTCTCCACAGTCGCCTCGACTTCATGCTCGGCATTTTCATAAATGGCCAGTTCACGAATGAAGTCGAGTAAAAGCTCGGCATCGGCAGGCGTAGCTTCCCGAATGAACAACGTCACAATAATTTCCGATCAAATATCATCGAATAAACAAAACGCGGCACTTGAAAGCACCGCGTTCGAAAACTCTGGAAAAATGCTTTACTGGAACGGGTTCCACCAGCTCTTGCCGGTTCCCGCCTTTTCCGCGTTCTTCTTGCGCTCTTTTTCCTTCTTGGTTTCCGGCGTGCCGAGGTCGGCCAGCTGGTCCTGTGGAAGGTTGCGATATTCGGCGGGCGGATCGGTCAGAAACTTACGCTGGTTGGTGTTGACGATGGAGCCACCCTGAGCGTCGGCCTTGGCCTTGCGGAAAGCTTCCCACTTCTGGCTTTCGGTCATCTGGCCGTTCGTACCGTTGCCAGCGAGAAGCGGCGAACGGTAATGCGGGTTGTCGCGGTTCTCGTCGGCTTCCTTGCGCAGACGCTCGCGGGCTTCTTCCGGCGTTTCCGGCCATTGCGGGTTGGTCTCGCGGTTGGCAAGGCTCTGCTGCGGCTGCGCCAGCTGTTCGGCGCGGGCCTGCGCAGGCACGACGAGGCCGGGACGCGGATTGTACTTCAGATTACGCTTGCTCTGGTCACCCGTTATGGAGGTGGCATCGCCCAGATCGTCTACGAGCTGTTCAGCCGCAGTTTTGCCCGTCCCATAGGTTGGGCTTGTGCATGCGCTTAATGCCATGCAAACGAATGATACGCCTGCAATGGTGCGATACATGCGAAAACTCTGCGTCATGCTCATTGAAACCCTTCCGCCCCAGCCGTCCTGATATCCCCAGAAGCATCGGCAATTTGCCTTGATGCTAAAATCCGGCCATTTTCAGGCAGGTGTACCGGATGAACGGCAAAAGTGCAATTCACCCGGCGACTTTCTTGCATCACGTGGCTGCGAGTTCCCGAAGGGCCGCGGCATCACGTGCCGAGACATCCGGGTACTGTGGATCAGAGCCGACATCCGTGGTGATGCGCCATGAACGGGCGCATTTTTGACCTGCCGCCAGCTTCTGCTCCACCGTCACCTTCTGCACTTCAGGCAGACGGAAATCATCGGCCTGCCCCTCACCCGCGACAACGGAAATGTCGGAGGTGATGCAGATTTCCGCGAAATCCTGACCTTCGAGTGCTGCCATCAGCTCCGCGTCGGCCACGTGAACGACGGGGGCCGCTTCCAGCGAGGAGCCGATGCGCTTTTCACGGCGCTCGACTTCCAGCGCGCCGGTGACGACCGTGCGGACCTTGCGGATTTTCTCCCACTTGGCTTCCAGCGCATCGTTCTTCCACTCCGCCGGAATTTCCGGGAACTGGACCAGATGCACGGATTCCGCATCCGGGAAACGTGACAGCCATGCTTCTTCCGTCGTGAAAGGCAGCATCGGGGCAAGCCACGTCACGAGGCAATCGAACAGCTTGGCGATGACCGAAAGTGCTGCGCGACGCTTCAGGGACGATGGCGCGTCACAGTAGAGCGCATCCTTGCGGATATCGAAGTAGAAGGCCGAAAGCTCGACATTGGCGAAATCGATCAGCGAACGGGCGATCTTCTTGAACTCGAATGCGTCGTAGCCGTCACGGACCACCTGATCCAGCTCGGACAGGCGGTGCAGCACCAGTTTTTCCAGCTCTGGCAGGTCGTTGTAAGTGATTTCCTCGCCCTTGTAATGGGCGAGCGTGCCGAGCATCCAACGGATGGTGTTGCGGATCTTGCGATAGGAATCGACATTGGTCTGGATGATCGTCTTGCCGACGCGAAGGTCGTCCGCGTAGTCGGAGGTCATGACCCAGAGGCGAAGGATATCCGCTCCCGCGTCCTTCATCACCTCCTGCGGAGAGGTCACGTTGCCCTTGGACTTGGACATCTTCTCGCCCTTCTCATCCATGGTGAAACCATGGGTGACGACGGCGTTGTAAGGCGCACGCCCACGCGTCGCGCAGCTTTCCAGAAGCGACGAGTGGAACCAGCCGCGATGCTGATCGGAACCTTCCAGATAGACGTCCGCAGGCCATTTCAGGTCCGGGCGGTCTTCCAGCGTAAATGTGTGGGTGGAGCCACTGTCGAACCACACATCGAGAATGTCGCGGACCTGATGCCACTTGGCATGGTCATGATCGTTGCCGAGGAAGCGTTCCTTGGCACCATCGGCAAACCAGGCATCAGCACCTTCGACCTCGAAAGCTTCGAGGATGCGGGCGTTGACGGCATCATTGACCAGCACTTCGCCCTTTTCATCGGCAAAGACTGCGATTGGAACGCCCCATGCGCGCTGGCGCGAGAGTACCCAGTCCGGGCGGTTCTCGATCATCGCACGAAGACGGTTCTGGCCACCTGCGGGTACGAAACGGGTGTCATCGATGGCGGACAGCGAACGCGAGCGCAGCGTGGTGCCATCGCCCAATTCCTTGTCCATATAGACGAACCATTGCGGCGTGTTGCGGAAGATAACAGGTTTCTTGGAGCGCCAGCTATGCGGATAGCTGTGCTTCAAGCGGCCACGCGCAAACAGGTTGTTGGCCGCGATCAGCGCCTTGATGACACGCTCATTCGCATCGCCCTTCTTGCCGTTATCGTCCATCACGCGCGCAGCCCCGCCTTCGGCGGATGGGCCAAAGCCGGGAGCGTCTTCGGTGTAGAAGCCGTCATCGCCAACGGTGAAAGGGATTTTCGTGGAGATGCCACGAGCTTCCAATTCGCGCGCCTGCGCCATCCATGCGTCAAAGTCTTCACGACCATGTCCGGGAGCGGTATGCACGAAGCCCGTACCCGCATCATCGGTGACGTGGTCGCCATCGAGAAGCGGAACTTCGAAGTCGTAGCCGAGCGAAGCCAGCGGATGGGCGCAGACAACCTTCGCCAGTTCGTCGGCCTTCACGTCACGCACGCGGTTGAATTCAAGCTTTGCCTTGGCGAAGCATTCGGCTGCAAGCTTGTCCGCAAAGACGAGCTTATCTCCGGGCTGCGGGCCAAAATCATTGGCAGATGCAGTGACTTCATACAGACCGTAGGCGATCCGCGACGAGAAGGAGATGGCGCGGTTACCGGGGATCGTCCATGGCGTGGTGGTCCAGATGACGACTGATGCGCCATCAAGCTCAGCCGATCCCGTCACGATCGGGAACTTCGTCCAGATCGTATCGCTTTCAACGTCGTGATACTCAACCTCAGCCTCAGCCAAAGCCGTGCGCTCGACCACCGACCACATGACCGGCTTGGAGCCGCGATAGAGCTGGCCGCTCTTGGCGATCTTTAGCAGTTCGCCAGCGATGCGGGCTTCCGCGTGGAAGTTCATGGTCGTGTAGGGATTGTCGAAATCACCCTCGATGCCGAGGCGCTTGAATTCCTCCGCCTGGATCTTGATCCAGCCAGCGGCGAACTCACGGCATTCCTTGCGGAATTCGTTGATCGGAACCTCGTCCTTGTTCTTGCCCTTGGCGCGATAGGCTTCCTCGATCTTCCATTCGATGGGCAGCCCGTGGCAGTCCCAGCCGGGAACGTAGTTGGAGTCGAACCCGCGCATCTGGAAAGAGCGCGTGATGACGTCCTTCAGGATCTTGTTCAACGCGTGGCCGATATGGATGTTGCCGTTGGCATAGGGAGGGCCATCATGCAGCACGAATTTTTCGCGGCCAGCAGCAGAGGCGCGAAGCTTCTTGTAAAGCCCCATTTCCTGCCAGCGCTTGACGGTTTCCGGCTCTTTCTGCGGCAGACCGGCGCGCATGGGAAAGTCCGTCTGCGGCAGGTAAAGCGTTGAGGAGTAATCGATTTTTTCTGCAGTGTCGTTCATGATCATACCGTTATGCGGCGCCCTGAAAAGGTCGCGCCGTCTTGAGTGCAAGATGGCAAAAGCGGAGAGCGTTCAGTGTCTCTATATCGCATTGTCCGGACGCAAAACCGCTGCGCACTTTTGCTGGAAATGCTTGAGCAAACGCCAAAATCCCGGACCTTCCGGCTTTCAGAGCGGGCGGAAGGCCGGGCCAATAATTCGGGATATGAACGTCGACCGAAATTGGTTCATGCAGGTTGTTTATGTGTTTTCCCGCCAAAAAGGAAGGATTTTTTGTGGGCCACCGTCTGCCGGCAAAACCGACAGAACAGACATCAAAAAGCGATCTTGGCGTCCACTTCGCTCAAGGGCTTCACACCGGAAAGAAGCGCCCTCGCCTCTTCGTCATCGCGTTTGATCTGTGCGACAAGCGGCTCCAGCCCGTCGAATTTCAGTTCATCGCGCAGGTGGCCGAAGAAGGACACCGAGCAGACTTCGCCGTAGAGATCGCCGCTGAAATCGAAAACATAGGTCTCGAGGAGGGCTGCGCCATTTTCCGTCACGGTCGGGCGATAACCGAAACTCGCCACGCCATCGTGAAGCGTTCCGTCTGCTCTGCGGAAGCGCACGGCATAGATGCCCGGCTTTAGTTCCGTTTCTGGCGGCAGCGCCATGTTGGCGGTCGGATAGCCGAGTGTGCGACCAAGCTTCTGCCCGCCAATGACTTCGGCAGCAACCGTGTAGCGATAGCCAAGCAGACCGGCGGCACCGGCAACATCGCCGTCAGCCAGCAATTCCCGGATACGGCTTGAGGAAATCACCTCCGCACCCTCATCGCGAAACGCATCCACCAGCATCACGTCGAAACCATGTCTTTTACCCGCCTCCATAAGATAAGCCGGTCCACCTTCTCGCCCCTTGCCGAAGTGGAAATCGAAGCCGGTTACGACAGCGCTTGCGCCCAGCCAGTCCACCAGCACCGCCTTGACGAAATCTTCCGCAGAGCGCTGCGAGAATTCCTTGTCGAACGGGTATTCGATCACGGACTGAAAGCCTTCCGCTTCCAGAAGCCGCGCCTTGATCGGAGCCGGCGTCAGGCGGAAAACCGGCGTATCGGACTTGAACACGGTGCGCGGGTGCGGCTCGAAGGTCAGCACCAGCGCCGGTACGCCCCGTGATTTCGCCAGTTCCAGTGCACGATCCAACACGGCGCGGTGGCCGCGATGGACGCCATCGAAATTGCCGATGGCGATCACGCCGCCCTTGAGGCTTTCGGGCAGCGGTTCTTTCATCTCGTTGCGGTGAAAAACGGTCATGATAGCCTCTAAGCCAAACGTGGCATCCACCAGCCGGGAGCAGCATTCTGGCTTTTCAGATAGCTGTTGAGCAGCGCCTCATCCGTCTCGCCATTCAGCGTATATTCCGCAGCATGGATACCGCCGCTAATATAAAGCAGATTAAGGCCAGCGTTAATCGCGCCTTTCACATCGGTCGGCATGCCATCACCGATGGCAAGAACGCGATCCTTCTGAAGATCGCCGCGTACTTCTCTTGCCGCTGCAAAGCAGGCTTCATAGATCGGCGCGTGCGGTTTGCCAGCAATACGAATTTCGCCGCCGAGCTGCTCAAAATAGGCGGCCATGGCACCCGCGCAGGGAATGATGCGCTCGCCACGCTCTACCACCAGATCCGGGTTGGCGCAGATCATCGGCACGGATCGGTTAATGAAGTCCTTCAGCATGCTGGTATAGTCTTCAGGGGTCTCAGTCTCGTCATCGAAAAAGCCGGTGCAGACCACGGCGTCGGCTTCCGCCTCGGAAACCACCTCGACATCCAGCCCGTCGAACAGAGGCAGGTCGCGTTCAGGCCCAAGCAGGAAAACCTTTTTTGGTCCCTGCGCAATCAGTTCACGGGTCACATCGCCAGAGGTGACGATGCGGTCATAGGCTTCATCCGGCACGCCGAGCGCACGCAGTTGCGGAATGACGCCATCCGATGGGCGCGGGGAATTGGTGATGAGAACCACCGTCTTTCCAGCCTTGCGCGCCTCTGCCAGGGCAACGCCCGCAGCCGGGAAAGCCGAGACACCATTGTGCAAAACGCCCCACACATCGGAGAGAACAACGTCAAACTGTTGGGTAATTTCGCCAAGAGTGGCAATGCGATGGGCCATTTAAAGCTTCCAGCTATTTCGAAGAATACAGATCGTGACATCGCAAAGGGAGATGGCGATGGCAAGTGAAAAAGACAAATGATTGCGTTCGGCTCAAGCCAGCCAGAGCCGTACCAGACCCGCCGCGATGCACAGCCCCAGCACAGGCACCATGCCGAGTTTAAGCCGAAACAGCATGATGGCGGAAACGATGAAAAGGCCAAGCGAGGCAAGATCGAGTGTCTGCCATTGCGGCAGCGAAATGCCAAGATTGATGGCGGGCAGCAGATCGATGCGATCCACCTTGCCGAACAGCACATGCAGTCCGAACCAGACCGAGAGATTGAGAATAACGCCGACCACCGCGCCGGTGATCGCCGAAAGAGCACCGGATAAAGCCGCATTGTTTCTTAACCGCTCCACATAGGGCGCACCAAGAAAAATGAAGATGAAGCTCGGCACAAAGGTCGCCCATGCGGCAATGCTTGCGCCCAGCACACCTGCCAGCATCGGCTCCAGTCCACCGGGATTTCGAAAGGCCGCGAGAAAGCCGATATAGGACAAAACGAGCACCAGAGGCCCCGGTGTCGCTTCGGCCAGCGCCAGTCCATCCAGCATTTCGGTTGCCGTCATCCAGCCGTGGGTTTGTACGGCAACCTGCGCGACGTAGGCCAGCACCGCGTAAGCGCCGCCGAAGGTGACGACTGCGAGCTTGGAGAAAAAGCCTTGCAAATCGAGAAGCGTTTGCGGCGCGGCGAGCAACCAGGCCAGCACCAAGGGTATCTGCCAGATGGCAACGCCGACCAACGCCCCGCCCAGCCTTCTTTTTAACGACAGCATTTTCGGCGGTTCATTGTCCGACTGTCGTTGCGACACCGCGCCTCTGGCCCTTAAGAAACCAGCGAAACCCGCAACCAGAATAACCAGCGGAAACGGCACGCCGAAAAAGAAAAGCGCGACGAAGGCTGCGGCTGCAATACTGACAAGAAAGCGGCTGGTCAAAGCTCGTTTTGCCACGCGCAGTAAAGCCTCTATGACGATGGCCAGCACACCCGCTTTCAGACCGAACAGCAGCGCAGGCAGCCAGTGCGTATCCTGATAAAGCGCATAAGCGGAAGCAAGCGCGACGATGACAAGGAAGCCGGGCAGGATGAAAAGCGTGCCTGCAATGATGCCGCCGCGCCTGCCATGCAGCAGCCAGCCCGCATAGGTCGCGAGTTGCTGCGCCTCAGGCCCAGGCAAAAGCATGCAGTAATTTAGCGCATGCAGGAACCGCTCTTCGGAAAGCCAGCGTTTTTCATCGACGATGACACGGTGCATCATCCCGATCTGCCCGGCAGGGCCGCCGAAGCTCAACAAGCCGATACGGGCGAAGACGAGCGTCAGCTCTGAAAGCGTGGGGTGGGTGGATGAAGTTCCGGAGCGCAAAAAATCTGTCATGCAATCGCAGTAACCATTTTACATGAAATTTTTCCGACAGGCCGTTCTTGACTCCGTCGCAGGGCCTGCTTATCTCCGTCTCGCTAGCACTCGGAAAATGAGAGTGCTAACATCAATCCAGGCGGATCGTTTCGATCCGCGAATGTCATTTGATCGAGGGATTAGACAATGGCAAGCACAACTTTCCGCCCACTTCATGACCGCGTCGTTGTTCGTCGCGTTGAGTCCGAAGCAAAGACCAAGGGCGGCATCATCATTCCAGACACCGCCAAGGAAAAGCCGCAGGAAGGCGAAATCGTCGCTGTTGGCACTGGCGCTCGTGACGAGTCCGGCAAGATCGTCGCTCTCGACGTAAAGGCTGGCGACCGCGTTCTGTTCGGCAAGTGGTCCGGCACGGAAGTCAAGCTCGACGGCGAAGACCTTCTGATCATGAAGGAATCCGACATCATGGGTATCATCGGCTGATTTTCGGCTGAACCCGTCGTTTCCTTTCAATTTCAAGCCGGACCCCGTTCCGGCCATTCGAAACCAGGAGTTTTGAAAAATGGCAGCTAAAGAAGTAAAATTCGGCCGCGGCGCTCGCGAAAAGATGCTCAAGGGCGTCGACGTTCTCGCAGACGCAGTGAAGGTAACGCTCGGCCCAAAGGGTCGTAACGTCGTTATCGACAAGTCCTTCGGCGCACCGCGCATCACCAAGGACGGCGTTTCCGTTGCCAAGGAAATCGAACTGGAAGACAAGTTCGAGAACATGGGCGCACAGCTCGTTCGCGAAGTTGCCTCCAAGACCAACGACATCGCTGGCGACGGCACCACGACTGCTACCGTTCTGGCCCAGGCTATCGTTCGCGAAGGTGCCAAGGCTGTTGCCGCTGGCATGAACCCGATGGACCTGAAGCGCGGTATCGACCTGGCTGTTGCTGAAGTCGTCAAGGATCTCCAGGCCAAGGCCAAGAAGATCAACACGTCTGAAGAAGTTGCACAGGTCGGCACGATCTCTGCAAACGGCGAAAAGCAGATCGGTCTCGATATTGCTGAAGCCATGCAGAAGGTTGGCAACGAAGGCGTCATCACCGTCGAAGAAGCCAAGACCGCTGAAACCGAACTCGAAGTCGTTGAAGGCATGCAGTTCGACCGCGGTTACCTGTCGCCTTACTTCGTCACCAACCCTGAAAAGATGATTGCGGACCTCGAAGACGCATACATCCTTCTCCACGAGAAGAAGCTTTCGAACCTCCAGGCCATGCTGCCTGTTCTCGAAGCTGTCGTGCAGACCGGCAAGCCACTCGTCATCATCGCTGAAGACGTAGAAGGCGAAGCTCTTGCAACGCTCGTCGTCAACAAGCTGCGTGGCGGCCTTAAGATTGCTGCCGTCAAGGCTCCTGGCTTCGGCGACCGCCGCAAGGCCATGCTTGAAGACATCGCGATCCTGACCGGCGGTACGGTTATCTCCGAAGACCTCGGCATCAAGCTCGAAAACGTCACGCTCGACATGCTCGGCAAGGCGAAGAAGGTTTCGATCTCCAAGGAAAACACGACGATCGTTGACGGTTCGGGCCAGAAGTCCGACATCGAAGGCCGCGTTGCGCAGATCAAGGCTCAGATCGAAGAAACCTCTTCCGACTACGACCGCGAAAAGCTGCAGGAACGTCTTGCAAAGCTCGCTGGCGGCGTTGCCGTTATCCGCGTTGGCGGTTCGACGGAAGTCGAAGTGAAGGAAAAGAAGGACCGCATCGACGACGCTCTCAACGCGACGCGCGCTGCTGTTCAGGAAGGTATCGTACCGGGCGGCGGCGTTGCCCTGTTGCGTTCCTCCACGAAGATCTCCGTCAAGGGTGAAAACGACGATCAGGAAGCTGGCGTGAACATCGTTCGCCGCGCGCTTCAGGCTCTGGTTCGCCAGATCGCAGACAACGCAGGTGACGAAGCCTCCATCGTTGTCGGCAAGATCCTCGAAAAGAACGAAGACAACTACGGCTACAACGCTCAGACGGGCGAGTATGGCGACCTTATCGCTCTCGGCATCGTCGACCCGGTCAAGGTTGTTCGTACGGCTCTGCAGAACGCAGCTTCGGTTGCTTCCCTGCTGATCACCACCGAAGCCATGATTGCCGAGCTGCCGAAGAAAGACGCTCCTGCAATGCCAGGCGCCGGCGGCATGGGCGGCATGGGCGGCATGGACTTCTAATCAGTCCATTCCGATTGGAATACGAAAGGGCGGTCTTCGGGCCGCCCTTTTTGCGTTGGCCGCTTAATCCGTGTTCAGGTATCCGCCGTTTACCGGCTAGCCGCTCGACAGAGCGCTACACCTGCTGATATTGATGAGCGTGTGAGTCTTTCAGAAATTTCGGTATGTTACCTTGCCGGATACCCCGGACACGCGCATTCATCCAGTGCCGCACGATGTTTCGATACAACCACCCCCTGATGGGTCCGAAACTCTGTCTGTGCCTGGCATAGAAGTCGTCAGGACTATCAAACAACCCCAGATCGGCGTTGATCCCGCTACGCTGGATATAGGTGTCGCTGCCAACCCAGTCGACAGGCGGCGACGACAGGCAATCGGTCCCTGCCTCATAGCCGCACAGGCTGTTGGCCTGACCGGAGAACTCTGTCTGCAGCGCCTTCAAAAATGGCCGGTCCAGAATGAAACCTTCCAGATTGATCCAACGGCCATCATATTCGATCTCAACCCAGCTGTGCAGAATGTCTTCGGGGGCGAGACCATAGACCAGTTCCGGCACCACCCCACGCTGCAAGCCCTTGTGAATGGTAAATCCATGCAGGCGGCAGGAAATATTCAGTGCGCGCAGCAGCGCCATCAACAATGTCGCCTTGGTGTTGCATTGACCATATCCGTCTTTAAAAATTTTGGACGCGGGCATGTCGTCGGCTCTGTTGTAGCCAAAGGCTATTTCGTCACGAACGAATGTATAAGCTAGGCCAATCTGCTCAAAGGGCTCCAATGCTTTCCAGCCACGGTCGGCTACAAGACCAGAAATCTCCGTCGAGCCGAAATCCAGCAAATGCGTTTGCCGCAAGTATCGTTTTTCTATCTCTATATGTACATCCCATCATTTTGGATGCCTCAGTCATAAAATCTCTAGTCGCTAGAGGATCAAGAACTATTTCGCCAATTTCGAGAAAAGCAGGGTGGAGATGCAACCAAAATCCGCGCATTGCCGTGCTTATTGTTCACAAAATGAAGACAAACAGTCTTCGCTCGTTTATCTTTCAGTAATCCAATAAATCCGGCACAACCGTCTCCAGAAATTCATCACGGGCTACCCGGTCCGCAAACGGAGACACCAATGTCCAGCAGCCAGAATGCACTCGTGCTCGTCGCACGTATTCTTCTCTCCTTCATCTTTATCTATTCCGGCTTCGGCAAGCTGGCCGATCCTGCTGGCACGGCTGGCATGATCACTGGCGCTGGTCTGCCTGCCGCGACGGCGCTTGCCTATCTCGCAGGCCTGTTTGAATTCGTTGCAGGGCTTGCCGTCGTCGTTGGCTTCCAGACCAAAGTTGCTGCTTTCGCACTAGCAGCATTCTGCGTGTTCACCGGCCTCGTTTTCCATAGCGGTACGGTTTCCGTCGACGGCTGGCCTGCTCCTGCGCTCGGCTGGATCAACGCCCTGAACGGCATCATGCTGATGAAGAACATCACGCTGGCTGGCGCTTACATTCTGCTCGGCGCATTTGGTGCCGGTGCATATTCCATCGATGCAAAGCGTGGCTTGGCAACGAAGTTTGCCTGACCCTTCAGGCGGGAATGAAGACAGGCCGCCGGAGCGATCCGGCGGCTTATTTTATTTTCGAAAGTCTTTCGAATAGGCAGGCAGCGCTTCGATATCGTCCAGCCAATCCACCTTCGAGCGGGCCCATATCTGGACGGCGGGCTTTAGGGCGGCGCGTTCATTTATCGCGCCCCAGCGAATGCCAAGCTCCTCAACGCCATCATTATCGGCGCCGCTGAGCAACGGTGTGCCACAGTCGCCACAGAAATATTGCCTGCGAATGTTCCCGTTATGGACAAGCTTACGATAAATCTTCGGTTCAGTGCCGCTCAGATGCAAATCAGAGCGCTTGACCCGAAGTGTGACGCGAAAGGGCGAGCCGGTCAGTCGCTGACAATCGGTGCAGTGGCAGATAACCACCTGCTCCGGGTTTGCATTCGCCTCGAATTTCACATTACCGCAATGGCACTGGCCGGTGAGCTGCATTTTCCACTCCTCTTGATAGGGAGAGGATAACGTAGAACCACGACAATCCAAGGACTGTCTTAGAGCGTTGCCTGAATGCGCGAGACGATTTCCGATATGACCGCATTGCCCTCATGCTCGGGCTTTCGCGCACGCACGAAGCAGGCTTCCGATTTCAGGATGATGCCATCGGTCAAAATCTTCAGGTAATTCGCCTTCAGTGTCGAGCCGGTAGATGTGATATCGACGATGATATCCGCCTGCCCTGCCGCCGGTGCACCTTCTGTCGCGCCAAGGCTTTCCACGATGCGGTAAAGCTGGATGCCGTGCTGGCGGGAGAAGAACTGCTGCGTCAGCCGCCAGTATTTGGTGGCAATGGCCAGACGGCGGCCATGGCGGGCGCGGAATTCGGAGGCAACATCGCCGAGATCAGCCATGCTGTCCACATCCAGCCAGATTTCCGGCACGGCGACGACGACATCGGCGTGGCCGAAGCCAAGGCGGGCGCAAAATTCGACGCGGCGATCAACGTCGCTCAGGTCTTCGCGTACGAGGTCTTCGCCGGTGACACCGAAATCCACCGTACCGTTGCCGATCTCACGCGCGATTTCGGAGGCCGAGAGATAAGCAATCTCGATATCGTCGCGACCTTCGACGCGAGCGCGATAGGAGCGGTCATTGCCGATGGCGGTAATCTTCATACCGGCACGTTCGAGGATCGCGGAGGAATCTTCCTTCATACGCCCCTTGGAGGGCAGAGCGATGGTAATGGTCACGGCTTTGCCCTTTCGGCTCCGATACGATCCAGCCAGAGCGAGAATCCCACGGCAGGGATTTTGTCTGTTGCGCCCAAGAGCGTCATCAGCCGATCAAAGCGTCCACCGCCTGCCAGAACCGATGCGTCACCCTGAACGCTGACCTCGAAGACGAGGCCGGTATAATAATCCAGCGGACGCCCGAAGGCTGCGCCATAGGTCATGGCATCCAGATCGGCACCGCCATTGGCAAGCGCTGCGACACGTTTATCGAAGGCAGACAGCGCACCGTCGAGCTTCAGTTTCGCCTTCCCGGCAAAATCGGACAGCGTTTGCGAGGCTTGCGACAGCGGTGCCTGCAAAGCCAGAAACTGCTTCAGCAACTGGAAGCTTTCGTCTGGCAGGCGCGTAGCGGCAAGCGCCAACTTTTCACGCAGACGGCGGGCGATTTCCTGTGGCGGGCGGCTGGCATTGGTGGAGTAGCCGGTTTCCTGCATGACGTTATCGATGTAATCGACCAGCACCGTTTCCTCGCCCGTGGCCAAAAGACCCGCCACCCGCGCATCGAGACCGGTCATCGGCTTCGGGCTGACGAGACTTTCGAGAAGCGCATCCAGCTGAGCGGTATCGCCAAAGGCCTGCACCATCCGCTTCTGCCAGCCGAGTGGTAGGCCGAGTGCGGCGATGACGGCTTCGAACACTTGCTGATCGCCAAGTTTGGTGGACAGCGCACGGCCCGGCAGCAATCGCTTCAGGACAGCGGTCGCATCGCTGATTGCGCGGGCATCGGCTGCGGCGATATCCGTATCGCCCAGATCCTCGATGCCTGCCTGATAGAACTCGCTGGAGCCCTCACGGCGCTGGCGGAAGACCTCGCCGAGATAGGAATAGCGCTTCGGTGTGCCCGTGGCCGTTTCGATGTGGCGAAGGCAGACGGGAATGGTGAATTCGGGCCGCAGGCACAGGCTTTCGCCAGTTTCATTTTCCGTTAGAAAGATGCGGCGGCGCAAATCCTCGCCCGCCATATCCAGAAACGGAGCGGCGGGCTGGATGACCGGGGTATTGACCCGCGTCGTCCTGCGTGCAGCAAACTCTTCCAGCAGCTCCCCGGAAAATTCCGGCATGTCGATCAAGGGCATAGCTCAGCCCGCCCGACGCCGGTCTTCGGCCTGCGCAGCCAGAATTTCCTTCACCTTGGCGACCAGTTCGGCTTCCGGCACGACCTCCTGTGCAACACGCGCTTCGCGCCATGCCGCATTATCCTCGATCTCGCCGGAAAGCCGCTTGCCTTCGATCAAGTCCTTGATCTGTACGACGCCCTGTTCGCGCTCGTCACCACCCTGAATGATGGCAACGGGCGCACCCATCCGGTCGGCATATTTCAGCTGGTTGCCGAATTTCTTCCAGTTACCCTGATACATCTCAGCGCGAATACCCTCAGCGCGCAGAGCCTGCGTGAAACGCTGGTAGCGACCCATGCTCTCGACATCGCCATCCATGACGGTGACTAGAACCGGCGCGAGCGGTTTTGCCTGACCGAGCTTGCCAAGGTTTTTCAGCGCCGTCATCAGGCGTGAGACGCCGATGGAGAAGCCGGTTGCGGGAACGGGCTGACCCATGAAACGCGACACAAGGCCATCATAACGACCGCCACCCCCGACAGAACCGAAGACGACCTTTTCGCCTTTTTCGTTGGTGACGTCGAAGGTGAGTTCGGCTTCGTAGACGGGGCCGGTGTAGTATTCGAGGCCTCGGATCACTGAAGGATCAATCTTGATACGGTCAGCGCCGTAACCAGCAGCTCTTACCAGTTCCTCGATCGTGAACAATTCGCCGTAACCCTGAGCGTATAAATCGCTTTTCGGATAAAATTC
The DNA here is from genome assembly GCF_013322225.1 of Agrobacterium larrymoorei. Taxonomy (GTDB): domain Bacteria; phylum Pseudomonadota; class Alphaproteobacteria; order Rhizobiales; family Rhizobiaceae; genus Agrobacterium; species Agrobacterium larrymoorei_A. The sequence goes on along the minus strand of NZ_JAAMFB010000005.1, from coordinate 159,148 downwards.
TTCGTCTTGGAGGTAGCTGATGATGAAGTTTATCTGTTGATCCGAAAGGCCTGCGCCTTTGGTGAAATCACCAGATTCATCTTTCCGGCCTGGCCCAAGCAACAACTTGACGCCATCAAAGCCGAACTTGTCTAGCTTATCAATTGCACGAAGAACGCCAAGACGCCGTCCACTGTTTTCATCTCCACCAAGGTCAGCGGCTTCCATTACACCATCGATAACCTTGCGGTTATTGACGCGGATGACGTAATCGCCGCGCTTGATGCCGAGCGCTTCCAGCGTATCGGCCATCATCATGCACATTTCGGCATCGGCCTGTACGCCCGGTGCGCCGACGCTATCGGCGTCGAACTGCATGAACTGGCGGAAGCGGCCGGGGCCGGGCTTCTCGTTACGGAAAACGTAACCGGCGCGATAGGTGCGGTAAGGCAGCTGGATTTCGTTGAAGTTTTCCGCGACGTGGCGGGCGAGTGGAGCTGTGAGGTCATAGCGCAGGCTCATCCACTGGTCGTCATCGTCCTGGAGCGAAAACACGCCTTCGTTGGGACGGTCGCTATCTGGCAGGAACTTGCCGAGCGCATCGGTATACTCGAACAGTGGTGTCTCGATGGGGTCGAAGCCGTACAGCTCGTAGACCTTGCGGATTTTCTCGATCATCTCATTGGTGGCATGGATATCGGCAGCCGAGCGGTCCACGAAGCCGCGCGGCAGGCGGGCTTTCAGTTTCTGAGGCTTTTTTGCTTTTTCGCTCATGATGCCGGTCCAATTTTCTCTTGAAATCAAGCCGGTCTATTAGAGGATGACGCCCTGTGCGGCAAGGCCAAGCGCCGGGATTTGCTGGCATTGACGTGAAGAACGTGTTAAACGGGATACACGTATCCCACTTTACCTCGATGAGGGCAAAACCATGAGCAAACAGACCGCCATCCGACTACCGGACGAAACCTTCGAACGCTTGAAGGCGCTTTCCGAACGCACGGGGCGCACCTCCGCCTTTTATATCCGCGAAGCCATCGAAAAGCATATCGAGGATATGGAGGATTTGTATCTGTCGGAGGAGGCGACGCGACAGCACATCGCAAATGGTGAGCGCACCTACACTCTTGAAGAAGTGATGCGCGATCTTGATCTGGGAAATTGAATTTCGGGAATCCGCGCGCAAGCAACTGAAAAAGCTCGGCAGACAGGACGCAACGCGGATCATCGCGTTCTTAACTGATCGAATAGCCGCAGACAACAATCCAAGACGAACCGGTCAAGCCCTTCAAGGCTCCGAACTCGGCAATTTCTGGCGTTATCGCGTCGGTGACTATCGCATCATATGTGACATTCAGGATCAAAAACTTTTCATTGTCGTCATCGAAATCGGCCACCGCCGGGAAGTCTATCGCTAATCCATGATCCTCGAAGCCTTGAATTATGCTGCGACCTACCGAAAGACGCAGCCGGAATTTCGTCCTTACATCAAATATTCGGTCAATCTCTGGGCTCGGGCCAACCGTTGCGGCAAGACGTGGGCGGAGCATGAGCAGAACAGCAAGCGTTTCATTCTTTCCACCGCTGGCAAGCTGAAGCAGAGGCGGACGGCGGTGGTGTTGGGCTCCGGGCTGTTGCGCGATGTGCCGTGGCAACAGCTTGCCGCAGCTTTCGATACCGTGGTTCTGGTCGATCTCGTGCATCTGGCCAGCGTTCGTACCAAGCTTTATGCACGTAAATACCGCAACGTCGTCCTGAACAGCCGCGATCTTTCCGGATATGATGAGCTAAAGGCGGGCGGCGAGTTGGAGCCTTTGAGCTTTCTGCGAATGGTGCCCTACCTCGATCTCGTCGTTTCGGCCAACCTGCTTTCGCAAATCGGCACCGGGGCGCGGCATCGCATGGAAAAGGAACCGGCAGGCTTGGTGCCGGGGGATACGCAGCCAAGGCTGATCAAGGCGCATGTCGATGGGCTCGCGGGCCTGCCCTGCAAGGTCTGCCTCGTTACCGATACTGCCTTCGACATCATCGACAAAAACGGAAAACTGCACCAGCACCAAGATTTGCTGCATGGTGTGGAGGTGCCGAAGATCGCGCATCGGTGGGACTGGCCGGTTGCGCCATTCGGAGAGGAAAGCCGGGACTATCAGATCATCCACAGGGTGGTTGCCAGCGAAGTACGCTAGTCTCTACGCAAAACCGCTTCGCACTTTCGCTGGAAATGCTCTGAGCGCCATTTTCTTATCAAGATCGGCGAGATAAGCTCACCGTCATGCGCATTGTTGTTCGGACATTGATGTTTCTTGCCTGCCTCATGTACGGCTATATGCCCGGCATGGCGACGGCGAACGTGTTTGCGCTGCCATCTGAGATGCATGGTTCCACACCGCTTGAGAAGCAGACGGGCCACCATGGCGAACACGCCATGGATGCGGCGGGAGGCGAAGCTTCCGGTCAGCAAGACCCCTGCCCGCATAAAGACACCATGACACATGCGCCCTTTTGCGCGGCCTGCCTCGTCTTGCTGCCGGAACTGACATTTACCGAAAAGGGTCAGGCACCGCACGCAGCACCGATGCCCCATCTGCAACGCGCCTTCATCGGCAATCTGTCGTCCCCGCCGTTACCTCCTCCCCGCGCCTGAATTCGTTTTCATCAGTCGAATCATCGAAATATTCAGACACAGGAAGGAAAATCCATGTCTATCAAAACGCTCGTCCTTGCAGCAGCAATGGCGGTTGCCTTGTCCGTACCAGCATCGGCTCAGGAAACAAACGGCCATGCTGGCCACGACATGTCCAAAACCACGACAAGCAGTGAAAGCGCCTCGACCAAGGCGTTCGAGGCGGTCGCGAAGAGGATGCACGGCGATATGGCGGTAGACTATACCGGCAACGCCGATGTGGACTTCGTGCGTGGCATGATCCCGCATCACCAGGGCGCCATCGATATGGCAAAGGTCCAGTTGGAATACGGGAAAGACCCGGAAATCCGCAAGCTGGCCGAAGAGGTGATCAAGGCCCAGGAAGCCGAGATTGCCATGATGAAGGAATGGCTGAAGTCCAAAGGCTATTGAGAGATCACCGAAGCGCCATTCGTGGCGCTTCTTTCCTTTCGGGGGGGTGCTTAGAGACCTGCAAGGCCGGTTTTGTACCGCTCCGACGATTCCCGACTCAGCCGCTCCAACTCCACCGATGCACGGCTGCTGCGTCGTTCCTTATGCGTCAGAAGCGCAAAGCTTCTGGCGGGCAGATCGATGCCGGCGCGCACAAGCAAGCCCTGCCGCAGCATGAGAGCAGCGACCGATGCGGAGACGACGGCAGCGGCACCCCCTGCGCGCGCCGCAGCGACCACCGCCTCATTCGACGGCAATTCCAGCGTCACATTCAGGTCGCTGAGCGATATTCCCATGGCGCGCAACGCCGCCTCGAAGGCGGAGCGGGTGCCGGAACCCTGTTCGCGAAGCACCCAGTTCGTTGACCTGATATCTTCCGGAACGAGATAGCGTCCATCGGCAAAAGGATGCACCGGACCGACGACGACCAGCAGCTTATCCGCCACCACCGGCCTTACCGAGAGCGCCGGTTCATCGATATCACCCTCGATGAAGCCGATTTCGGCGAAGCCCTTCAGCACTGCCTCCGTCACCATTCTGGTATTGCCGACCTCCAGCTTTACCGCAACGCCGGGGTAAAGCTGCTTGAACTGCATCAGGATCGGCGGAAGCCAGTAGCTGGCGATCGTCTGGCTGGCGAAGACGTTGATCTCTCCACGGGTCAGGCCGCCCATTTCGGACAGCGCAAGTTCGGCGCCGCGAACCCGATTGAGGGTGGCACGCGCCTCCTCGAGAAACACGCGCCCGCTTTCCGTCAGCTCGATACCTCTGCCGACGCGGTGAAACAGGCCGACATTATAATAGGCCTCCAGCGCCTTGATGGCGGAACTGACGGCAGAAGGCGTCAGGCTGAGCGCTTCCGCTGCGCGTGTCAGATGTTGTCGCTCGGCGACTGCTACGAATATTCTCAGCTGTTCAAAGGTCATCTCTAATCATTCGATTTTACCGAATGAAACATGCCACATTATTTGATGGAATGAAATGGATTGTCGAGCGATTATTCTTGGCATGGCACATAACCCGGCTTCCAAATTGTCACACACGCTTCCGCTTCGTCCTCTCTGGTCGATGACGCCCGGCATTCTCCTGTGCGCCGCCGTCAGCGCCGCTGCGATTTTGGCTGAACGCGCGCAGGCGCAGGCATTCGGCCATGCATGGCTGGGCGATCTGGTTATCGCGATTCTTGTTGGCGTCGTGTTGCGCAGCTTCGCTCCCCTTCCGCAAGCGGCTGCCGCCGGCATCAAGTTCAGCGCAAAGACCCTTCTGGAAGTGGCCGTCGTTCTGCTTGGCGCATCGCTCAGCCTTTCCATCCTGAAGGGAGCGGGCGGTCTTTTGATCATCGGCATTGCAGGCGTCGTCGCGCTCTCTCTTCTCGGCAGTTACGGCATCAGCCGCCTCATCGGTCTTTCACCGAAGCTCGCCATCCTCGTCGCCTGCGGAAACTCCATCTGCGGAAACTCTGCCATTGCCGCCGCTGCACCCGCCATCGGCGCGAAGGCGGATGATGTGGCTGCATCGATTGCCTTCACCGCCGTGCTTGGCGTCGTCGCCGTCATGCTCATGCCTCTTATCGCGGGCGCGATGTCACTCGATGCGATGCATTACGGGGTTTTCGCCGGGATGACAGTCTACGCCGTACCACAGGTACTGGCCGCAACAACGCCTTTCGGCGCGCTCGCCGTGCAGACGGGTACCGTTGTGAAGCTCATCCGCGTGCTGATGCTGGGTCCGGTCGTGACAACGCTATCGATCATTCATGGCCGCGGTGGCGAGGGACGCCTGAGCCTTCAGAAAATGGTGCCGTGGTTCATTCTCGGCTTCGTGTTGATGATCATGGCGCGTTCCCTCGGCCTCATTCCCGAGATGGCGTTGAAGCCGATCGCCAGTGTCTCCAATACGCTGACCATCATGTCCATGGCGGCGCTTGGCCTGTCCGTCGACATTCGCACCCTTCGCCATGCTGGCGGCAAGGTCATCAGCGCGGCAACACTGTCGCTGCTTTTCCTCTGCTTTCTTTCAGTCGGCCTGATCTGGATCATCGGATACTGAAACAGGGCAGCCGCTCTTACTTACGGCTGCCTTTCCACCGTGATCGTATAATTGGCACCCAGCCCGCGACGGGACGAACTGAGCACGAGGATCGGCCGGATCAGCCATTCCGTATCCGCCTTAGGGGTCAACTCCGCGATATTGCTGCCAATATCGCTGAAAAAGATTGCGTCATCTTCAGGCTTGGCAAAGTCGAAGATGGCCATCACCACGAATTCGCTGCTGCTGGAAAGGCTGATCTTCAGCTTTTCGCCACCCCTCACCTTAAGCCGATAGACATCACCCCTGCCCTGCCGCGTCCAACCTTTAAGCGAAAGCGGGCCGGATTGCGGCATCGCCTCCTTTATAAGATGTTCGCCCTCATCCAGCCACATACCGTCCACCACCCGCTGCTCGGCAAAGGATTGGGAGGCGACTGAACCCAGCAGCAGGAAAGCGAAAAGGCCTCTGAGCAACTTCGTCACGGTCGGGGAAACTCCTGTCGCATGGCTTCGATGCGCGGACGGCAGTGACAACCTTCGATATGATCGTTGACCATGCCCATTGCCTGCATGAAAGCGTAGACGGTGGTCGGCCCGACGAAGCTCCAGCCGCGCTTCTTCAGGTCTTTCGAAAGTCGCACGGATGCTGGCGTCGTGGGATTGGCGCGCAAAGTCTGGTAATCGAAAACAGACGGACGCTCGTCTCCCTTTGGCTCGAAGCTCCAGAAATAGCGGGCGAGCGAGCCGAACTCGCCGCGAAGCGCCACAGCACGGCAGGCGTTGTTGATGGTCGATACGATCTTGCCGCGATGGCGCACGATGCCCTTGTCGGCAAGGCAACGTTCTATGTCGGCGTCGTCAAAGGCGGCGACCTTTTCGAAATCGAAGCCGCTGAAGGCAGCGCGGAAGGCCTCGCGCTTGCGCAGGATCGTCAGCCAGGAAAGGCCGGACTGAAAACCTTCGAGGCAAATTTTCTCGAAAAGCCGCCTGTCGTCGGTAACGGGATGGCCCCACTCTTCGTCGTGGTAGCGGCGATAGTCTTCAAGACCCTGCTGCCAGAAACAGCGGACAATGCCATCTTCGCCTGTCAAAAGTCCGGTCTCAGTCATTGCTCACCACGTCTCTCAGCCACTGTCACGGTTATTACCATTGATTCACCCTGTTTTAAAACCGCGCGCTAACCTTATTGAAAAGTTTCAGCAAGATCGCGGCGTTTAATGAACGCTCTTTACCAATTCGCGCGCACCGGCATGCGAACGTGACGATCATTTTCCGGTGTCATGTGAAAGAGTCCACCCGATGTCGATGAAACCAATCCTTATTGCGCTGAGCGTGTTCACTGCGGCAGTTCAGCCCGCGCTTGCCAATGATCGTTATCGCGAACGCCCGCCCGTCGTCGTCAGCCCTGATCTGACGGCCCCGTGGGTCATGCAGCTTGGCGGGGCGCAGGTTCGCCCGGTCGTCTACCCGCAGCGGCCCGCATCACGACCCTTCTGGCAGCGTCAGCCCGTGCAGCAGCCACGCGCCCAGGCCATCGCTGCGCGACCGAATGATCCGCGCGCGCGGATAGATCCGCAGTTTCTGCCGCAAATGGTCCGCTACGACACGCAGGAAGCTCCCGGCACCATCGTCATCGATACGCCCAACCGCTTCCTCTATCTCGTCATGGGCGATGGAAAGGCCCGCCGCTACGGCGTCGGCGTCGGAAAGCCGGGCTTCGAATGGGCGGGTACGCATAAGGTAACACGCAAGGCCGAATGGCCAAGCTGGACACCGCCAAAGGAAATGATCACCCGTGAAGCCGCCAAGGGCCATTACCTGCCAGCCTTCATGGAAGGCGGACCGGCCAACCCCATGGGCGCACGCGCCATGTATCTGGGTTCCACGCTTTATCGCATCCACGGCACCAACCAGCCATGGACCATCGGCAGCAACAATTCCTCCGGCTGCATTCGCATGCGCAATGAAGATGTGACCGATCTTTACGAGCGCACGAAGGTCGGCACGAGGGTTATTGTGATCTGATAGCAACGCTTAAGTATAAGTTGCCTGTCAGCTGCAAGGATTTCGAAAGACTATACTTGCGTCCGATAACCAAAGCGCTAGATTGCGGCCACAAGCTTGGCGGGGGACGCCAGGGGGACCGGGAGCGCTATTTGCGGCATACCGATAAAAACGAGCGGCGCAAACCGCTCGTTTTTTATTTCAAGGCTTTCAGTTTTTCAGGCCTGCCGCCGCCATAGGCCCAATCCAGCAGTTGGACCGTGTGGAGGATGGGCATCGCTGTGCCCGATGCGATCTGCGTGATGCAGCCGATGTTTCCCGCCGCGATGATGTCTGCCTTCGTCGCTTCGATGTTCTTGAGCTTTCGCGCCTTCAGTTGGCCTGAAATTTCCGGCTGCATGATGTTATAGGTACCTGCCGAGCCACAACACAGATGCCCTTCCGCCGGATCTCGCACAACGAAACCCGCGCCCTTCAACAGCAGCTTGGGTGCCATGGTAATCTTCTGGCCATGCTGCATGGAACAGGCGGAATGATAAGCAACCGTCAGGCCGTTGCGTTCAAGCTGGGGCAATTCCAGCGTAGCAAGATATTCCGTGATATCCCTGGCCAGCGCAGAAACCTTTGCCGCCTTTTCGGCATAGGCGGGATCGAGCCGCAGCATGTGGCCGTAATCCTTGATGGTCGTACCACAGCCCGACGCGGTGATGATGATGGCATCCAGCCCGCCCTGCTCTACCTCGCGCAACCAGACATCGACATTGCGGCGGGCAAAGGCAAGCGCCTGCTCCTCACGCCCCATGTGATGGACGAGAGCACCGCAGCACCCCTCGCCCTGCGGCACGACAACCTCAACCCCAAGACGTGTCAGAAGGCTGATGGTGGCTTCGTTGATCGCCGGATTGAGAACGGGTTGTGCGCAGCCGTTAAGAATTGCGACGCGGCCGCGCTTTTCTGCCTCGGCTGCGTAGCTGCCCGGCTTGGAGGACGCGGATACGGCCGCGATGGATTTCGGGGCCAACTCCAGCATCGAACCCAGTGGAGTCAAGGTTTTGCTCTTGCGCAGCAGCTTTGCGAAAGGCTGGCCGATCGGCGCAAGTTTTAGCGCGAGACGAAACCGCGATGGGTGAGGCAGAATCAGCGCCAGCATATTGCGGATCATCCTGTCCATGAAGGGACGGCGATAGGTCTTTTCGATATGGACGCGGGCATGGTCTACAAGGTGCATGTAATCCACGCCGGAGGGACAGGTGGTGGTGCAGGCAAGGCAGGACAGACAGCGGTCGATATGCGTCACCACCTGCGCGTCTGCTGGCCGCCCGTTTTCCAGCATATCCTTGATGAGATAGATGCGCCCGCGCGGGCTATCCAGCTCATTGCCCAGCGTCACATAGGTGGGACAGGTGGCGGTGCAGAACCCGCAATGCACGCATTTGCGCAGGATTTTTTCCGATTCTGCCACATGCGGGTCGGCAAGCTGTTCGGCGGTGAAGGAGGTTTGCATGGCTAGATTCCCATCTTCCCCGGATTGAATATGCCTGCCGGATCGAGCTTTTCCTTAATGCGCTTCGACAATTCGTGTTCAACTGTTTTAAGTGGCTCGAATGATGCGACCGTATGGCGGGTGATGGGCAATGCGCGTATCAACGTTGCATGTCCGTTTCCAAGCACTCTAGTCACCTGACTAAGACGCTCTGCTTCCGGGTCAGCATCCATCTGCATCCAGATCAACCCGCCCTGCCAATCATAGAAAGCATGGATAGCCGCATGCATCCGTAAAGCAGCGACCAACATATGGCCGTGCGATGGTGCCACTGAAACACGCCATACTGGCTTGGCCGAATTTCCCTCGTAAGGCTTCACATCGCGAATTTCCTGCCAGAGCACGCGGCTTTCGTCCTGCGCCAGAAATGTAGTTGGTCCGATTGCAGACAGGATGGCTTGCAGTTTTTGTGACCGTGCCTCGACGGAAGCGGCCAGACCTTCCAGTCGCAGCACCGTCGCGGCACCTTCCGGCAGCGCGCCACCGATGAAACGGGATTTTACGCTTTCGGGCAAATGGGCCGCACCCGAAACTTCCACGCTGGTCGCCATGGCAGCGGCCATGGCGTTGCTGGCGCTTGCATCTTCCAGTCCGGAAATGACCATCGTCGTCTGCGCCGGTGGAACGGGCAGCACGCGAAAGGTGACTTCCGTGAGGAAACCCAGAGTCCCGTGGGAACCGGCCAGCAGTTTCACCAGATCGAGCCCGGTGACGTTTTTCATCACCCGGCCACCAGCCTTGATCGCTTCGCCTCTGCCATTGATGAAACGGATGCCGAGCAGGCTGTCGCGTGCTGCTCCCGCCACATAGCGGCGCGGACCGGAAACATTGGCGGCGAAGATGCCGCCGATCGTCGGCTCGCCCGAGGTGCCCATGATGGCGCGGTGATCCATCGGCTCGAACGCCATCATCTGCCGGGCTTCGGCAAGGGCGGCCAGCACTTCGGCGACGGGCGTTCCGGCCTTGACGGTCATCACCATTTCAGCAGGATTATAGGCGACAATGCCGCTGAGAGCTCGTGAAGACAGCGTTGCATCCGCCTGAACCCTATTGCCGAAGCGTGTGTTGCCGCCAACGATGGCGAGTGGGCGAGCCGCCTGCGCATAGTCGCGAATGATATTGGCCGCTTCTGTTTCCGTTGAGGGCAAAAGAACATCCGTCATGATGCAGGGCGTCCCTCCAGCGGAAAGACCTTTGACGGATTGAGTATCCAGTCCTCATCGAAGGCGGCACGCACCGCCATCTGCTGGGCAAGGTCCGCATCCGAATATTGATGCCGCATCAGGTCGCGCTTCTCGATGCCGACGCCGTGTTCGCCGGTGAGACAGCCGCCCGCATCCACACAGAGCTTGAGGATTTGGTTGCCCGCCTCTTCGGCGCGAGCGGCATCGTCGGGATCATTGGCGTTGAACAGGATCAGCGGGTGCATGTTGCCATCGCCCGCATGGAAGACGTTCGCAACGCGCAGGCCGAGACTGTCGGTGATTTCGCTCGTCTTTTTCAACACGTAGGAGAGTTGGCTGAGCGGCACAGTGCCGTCCATGCAGATGTAATCCGCGATGCGGCCCGTTGCACCGAAGGCGGATTTGCGGCCTTTCCAGATGGCGGCTGCTTCCATGGCGGACTGGCACTCGCGCACCGTCTTGACCGCATGTTTGCGGGCGATGGTGACGATATCCGCCAGCATCGCGTCCATTTCCTCTTCCGAGCCTTCGACCTCCACGATCAAAAGCGCGCCGACATCCAGCGGATAGCCCGCCTTGGCGAAGGCCTCGCAAATCTCGATGGCCGGTTTGTCCATAAATTCGATGGCGACGGGAATGATGCCGGAGCCGATGATATCCGCCACGCAGGAACCGGCCTCTTCCGAGGTCTCGAAGCCGAAGAGTACGGGGCGCGCACCCTCCGGCTTGGCAATCAGCCGCACCGTTGCTTCCGTGACGATGCCGAGTTGGCCTTCCGAGCCGCAGACGAGACCGAGCAGATCATAGCCGCCTGCATCCAGATGCTTGCCGCCCAGTTCCAGCACGGTGCCATCCACCAGCACCATCTTCACGCCAAGCAGATTGTTGGTGGTGACGCCATATTTCAGGCAGTGCGCCCCGCCGGAATTCATGCCGATATTGCCGCCGATGGTGCAGGCAAGCTGCGAACTCGGGTCGGGTGCGTAGAAAAAGCCTTCGGCACCGGCAGCATCGGAAATGGAAAGATTGGTGACGCCTGCCTGAACGGTGGCAGTGCGGTTGAAAAAATCCAGTTCGATGATGGAGGACATCTTCGAAAGACCGATCACCACCGCATCTTCCTGCGGGATAGCACCGCCGGAAAGCGATGTGCCAGCGCCTCGCGGCACGACGGGAATGCCGTATCGATGACAGTATTTCAGCAATGCAGCGACGTGCGCAGTCGTTTTCGGCAGCGCCACGGCCAGCGGTACTCTTCTGTAAGAGACGAAGGCATCGGTTTCAAAAGGCACAAGCTCACGCGGTTCATGCACCAGACAGTCGGGCGGCAGGAGATCGGCAAGATCCGAAATGATGCGATCACGCTTAGACAGTACGTTAGCGCGGGGCTCGAGAAATTGTATCGGCTGCGACATGGCTCTGCGGAGTGCCTCCCTCACGACGAATCTATGCGGGGTTTATGCCTTGGACGCAACCCGTGCAAATGCTAGAGATTGTTTCCATTATGGAAAGAATTGGTCTGGATCGATGACAAATCTGGGTGATCTCGAAGCCTTTGCCAGCGTTGCCGCTTCCGGCAGCATGTCGGTTGCCGCAAAGGAGCTTGGATATTCACCTGCCGTCATTTCCAAACGTATCAAGCGGCTGGAGGAAAAGCTCGGCGCACGACTTTTCCAGCGCACGACGCGGCAAATCTCCCTGACCGAGGCGGGTCAGGGATTTCATCAGCGCATTCTCGCGGTGCTGGAAGGGCTGGAGGAAGCGGAGGATTTCGTATCGGGACGTTCCAACACGTTGACCGGAACTTTGAAGGTTTCAGCCTCCACATCGTTCGGACGGATGCATGTCGCGCCGCATCTCAAAGCCTTCATGGAGCGGCATCCATCGCTCTCCATCAATCTGGTACTGAGCGACGAATTTATCGACATCGTCGCGGGCGGTTACGATCTGGCCATTCGTATCGCCGATCTCTCGGATTCAAGCCTCGTGGCAAAACGGTTGGCACCGGTTCGGCGCGTTCTATGTGCATCTCGCGATTATATTGCACAGCACGGCGTTCCGAAGACGATGGATGACCTCAAGAAGCATCGGTGCCTGCCAGCACATAACCATGACCTCTGGCGTCTTGAGGGCCCGGCTGGCGCGATTAACCTGCGTCCGGAAGGAATGCTCATCACCAATTCCAGTGAGGTCATCCGTGAAGCCGTGCTCTCCGGCCTTGGCATCGCATTGCGCTCCACCTGGGACATCGGCCCGGAACTAGAGAGCGGAAAACTGGTGCAGGTGCTGCCTGATTATGAAGGTTCGAAAAACGTTGCGCTGTCGGCAGTCTATCCCAGCCGCCGCTTTTTGCCTGCCAAGGTGCGGCTGTTCATCGACTATCTGTCGGGGCTATACGGGCCTGAACCTTACTGGGATAAAAGCTGATTTTTCAGCAACTTGGAAATCGAATGCCGTTTTATCTCATTCGACGCGGAACATTTTCAAACTTCAGACGTTCTTGACGGGTTGTTAGAAATTTCTACCAAGATGGGACGCGATGACCACCACGAGCGAAACTGAACGCTATCCGCGGATAGCACTCATATCGACGCATGGCTACGTAGCCGCTCACCCGCCGCTTGGCGCAGCAGACACCGGAGGACAGGTCGTTTATGTCCTCGAACTCGCAAAGAAACTCGGACAGCTAGGCTACACCGTAGACCTCTATACCCGCCGCTTCGAAGACCAGCCGGAATTCGATGAGGTGGATGAGCGTGTTCGTGTCGTGCGCATTCCATGCGGGGGCAAGGATTTCATCCCAAAGGAATATCTGCACCGGCACCTGATGGAATGGTGCGAAAACGCGCTACGCTTCATCAAGAAGAACGACCTCACCTATTCCTTCATCAACAGCCATTACTGGGATGCCGGTGTGGCGGGACAGCGCCTCTCCGAAGCCCTGAAAATCCCCCATCTGCACACACCCCATTCGCTCGGCGTCTGGAAAAAGCGGCAGATGGAGACGGATTACCCGGAAAAGGCCGATACGTTCGAGCTTGAGTTCAACTTCAAGGAACGCATCCAGCACGAACTGATCATCTACCGCAGCTGCGATACCGTGATAGCAACGACGCCGGTGCAATTGGACGTGCTGCTGGAAGACTACGGGTTGAAGCGCAACCATATTCACATGATCCCGCCGGGTTATGACGATAACCGCTTCTTCCCCGTCTCGGAAGCATCGCGGAAGATGCTGCGCCAGCGTTTTGGCTTCGAAGGAAAGACCGTTCTTGCACTTGGACGGCTGGCCACCAACAAGGGCTACGATCTGCTGATCGACGGCTTTTCCGTTCTGGCCGAACGCGAGCCAGAGGCGCGCCTGCACCTTGCCGTTGGCGGCGAGAACATGGACGCGCAGGAAACGACGATCCTCAACCAGTTGAAAGAGCGCGTTGCGACGCTGGGACTTGAGGATAAGGTGGTGTTTTCCGGCTATGTTTCGGACGAGGATTTGCCGGATATCTACCGTGCCGCAGACCTTTTCGTTCTATCCAGCCGTTACGAGCCCTTCGGCATGACGGCAATCGAAGCCATGGCGAGCGGCACCCCGACTGTCGTTACCATCCATGGTGGCCTGTTCCGTGCCGTCAGTTACGGTCGTCATGCGCTGTTTGCCGATCCCTTCGACAAGGAAGATCTCGGCATAACAATGATGAAGCCTTTCAAGCACGAACGGCTCTATGGACGTCTGTCGCGCATGGGCGCTCACAAGGCCCGTAGCCTCTTCACATGGACCGGCATTGCTCAGCAATTGTTGGCGGTTGTCGAGGGTCGTACGATGATGCCCGTTCTGGAAGAGTCCGACTGGGCTGAACCATGGAATGATGGCGATTGAAACCGGTTCGCATTTTCTCGACCGATCTTGACGGGACCGTCGTTGGCAACAACGAAGCGACGGCCCGTTTTCGCGATTTCTGGCAATCCATGCCGGAGGAAACGCGTCCGCTGCTGGTCTTCAACAGCGGGCGTCTGCTGGATGACCAATTCGAACTGATGGAAAGCGTACCGCTGCCGAAGCCCGATTACGTCATTGGTGGCGTTGGAACCATGCTGTCGTGCCGCGATCAACCGTCTCTGCGACAGGCCTATACGTCGTCGCTCGGACAGGCTTTCGATACGGCAAAAATCTCTGCGCTGATGTCGGATATTCCCGGTATCAGCATTCAGCCGGAGCGCTATCAACACGGCCTGAAATCGAGCTGGTATCTGCACGATGCCGACGAAACATTTTTGTCGGAAATCGAAGCGCGGCTATCGGACGAGGGTATCGATGCGCGCATCGTCTATTCCAGCAACCGCGATCTCGACATTCTTCCGCGGGCGGCGGATAAGGGCGCGGCCCTGACCTGGCTCTGCGATCATCTGCAATTGGGGCTGGATGAAGCGGTCGTGGCGGGCGACACCGGCAATGACAAAGCCATGTTCGAACTGCCGGATGTTCGCGGCATTGTCGTTTCCAACGCGCTTGAGGAACTTCAGGCATTGGGACGAAACCGCACCAATATCTATGCTGCCCTTGAAGCAGAGGCAGATGGGGTTATATCAGGGCTGAAACATTGGCTTTCGACTGACACTTGATGCGTGCAGATCACGCGAGATGTGTGGGCAAAATCAAAAATGCTCACCCTGATCAGCCTAGCCATATTGACCAATGTCAGGTGTCCCGTGAAAATTGGACGAATCATCCTTAATAGCGACTATTCGCTATGATACTACGCGTCCAATACGCTATATTAGATATATCAAAAACAGAAAGTGACTTGTGTTGAACTTTTTCACCCGGCTGGCAAATGATGTGGGATTGATGTTGCGGCGGCCGCCGCGGCAGCAATACGCTGCGCTTTGCTATCGCCGGAAGAAAAAGACGGGTGAGACCGAAGTTCTGCTGCTGACCAGTCGCGATACCGGCCGTTGGGTCATTCCCAAGGGGTGGCCGATGGAAGGCAAGAAGGCCCATGCCGTTGCCGAACGCGAAGCCTTTGAAGAGGCCGGAGTGCGCGGCACCGCGGAGAAAGAGCCCTTTGGCTTCTTTAGCTATGACAAAAAACTGAAAAACGGCATCAAGGTCGTGTGTCTGGTCGAGGTTCACCTGCTCGAAGTGATGGACATGGTGAAAAACTTTCCCGAGCGGGAAAGCCGGAGACTGGAATGGGTGTCGCCGCAAGAGGCTTCAACACGCGTCAATGAACCGGAGTTGAGGAACCTCTTCCTCGCCTTTGACAAGAAAACGGCGCAACCGAAACAGCCGCCGTTACAAAAGGCCGTTAATTCCTAATCCTTCTGTCGCCGTGCATGCGCCTGCAAAACGCGGCAACAGTCGCACTTGAAAGTTCAAGATGGCGCAGACACCGATACATCGCATGAAGCCCACTCTGGACAAGGATCTGGATAAGCTTACGCGTGTCGAGGAAGCCACGAACCATCTGACGCGCCGTCTGGTTGCTCCGGGCGCTGCCCTGCTGTTTCTTGTCACTGCGGCCCTTGTCGCCCTTGCCTATGCCGGAAACGCGCCGGGGGCAGCGAAAGTCCTCGCTGCATCGATCATCGGCGCATATATGGCGATGAATATCGGTGCAAAGGACGTGGCCAACAATGTCGGTCCCGCCGTGGGAGCGAAAGCCATGCCGATTGGCGTGGCGCTCGTCATCGCGGCGACTTTCGAGGTTCTCGGTGCGGTCATCACCGGCGGAAATGTCGTTGAGACGATTTCGCGTGGGATCATCAGCACTCAAACCATTCCCGATCCGACGATCTTTTCATGGGCGATGATGTCCGCCTTGCTGGCGGCGGGCCTGCTCGTCAACCTCTCCAGTCTTCTGAAAGCGCCAATCTCAACGACACATACCATCGTCGGCGGAGTGGCCGGCGCGGGCACGGCAGCTTACGGTTTTCGTGCGGTCGATTGGGGATCGCTGACGGGGATCGCACTCACATGGGTCGCCACGCCATTTATCAGCGCCATGTTCGCCATCATCTTCCTTGCCTTCATCAAGGAATTCATCATCTACCGGGATGACAAGATCAAGGCCGCGCAGATATGGGTGCCGGTGCTGATCGGCGTCATGAGCGGGGTCTTCACGGCCTATCTGATCCGGTTTGGCCTGCACCGCATCGTCGTCATATCGCTTGGCACTGCGTGCCTGACCGGCCTGACAGTCGGCATCATAAGCTGGCGTTTGTGCGTCCCGCTGATCCGCAGGCAGTCTCAGGGTCTGGAGAACCGGAACCAGTCATTGCGCCAGCTCTTCCAATGGCCGCTGATCCTTGCCGCAGCACTCATGTCTTTTGCGCATGGAGCCAACGATGTTTCCAATGCTATCGGTCCGGTGGTGGCCATCGTTCGAGCAACGCAGTTCGATATCATCGGTGAGGCAGCGCGCGCGCCGCAGTGGGTGATGCTGATCGGCGCATTCGGCCTTTCCTGCGGCATTCTGCTATTCGGCCCGCGCCTTATCCGGTTGGTGGGTGAGCAGATCACCAAGCTCAATCCCATACGGGCCTTTTGCGTTTCTGTTTCAACCGCCCTGACGGTGCTGGTGGCGTCGACTTTCGGAATGCCTGTCAGCACCACGCACACGGCTATCGGCGCGGTCTTCGGCGTCGGTTTTTTCCGTGAGTGGTACACCCAGAATGCCCGCAAGCGACAGGAGGCGATCCACGCTGGCGAGGGACCGGTGACGAGCAGCACTGCTTCATCGGATGAGTATGAAGAAAACTCTTCGGAGGTCCGTCGCCGCTATCTGGTGCGCCGGTCGCATTTCATGACGATCATCGCCGCATGGGCGATTACCGTTCCCTCGAGTGCAGCGCTTGCGGCGACCATTTATACGATTATGTATGCCCTGTTCGTGTAACTTCACCGAACGCCACCGGATTTCAGATTGAAGTAGTACCATGCGCGCCAATTTCCGAATGCAGAGACTGTTCATCGATCAGCCTCTTCGCCAAGCAGAGGCAGTCGAGGCCGATGGCGATCAGTTCAACTATCTCGCCAACGTGTTGCGCCTGACCGATGGCTCGGAAATATTGCTTTTCAACGGACGCGACGGCGAATGGAAAGCGCAGCTTACCTTTCCCAGCCGCAAGAAAATCCTTCTCGTCCCCGCCGAACAGACACGCCCGCAGCCGAATGTCTCCGACCTGCATTATCTGTTTGCGCCGCTGAAAGTGGGGCGGCTGGACTATCTGGTGCAGAAAGCCGTCGAGATGGGCGCTGGCGTTCTTCAGCCGGTGATGACCCAGCACGTGCAGGGCAAGATCACCAATATGGACAAACTTCGCGCCAATGTTATCGAAGCCGCCGAACAGTGCGGCATTCTCTGCGTACCGGAGGTTCGCGAGCCGGTGAAGCTGAGAGATTTGCTGGAAACATGGCCTGCCAACCGCCGTATCGTCTATTGCGACGAAGGCGATGAGGGGCAAAATCCCCTGCCCATTCTTGGAAAGATCAGTGAAAAGCAACTTGCGCTGCTCGTCGGTCCCGAAGGCGGATTTTCAGAAGAGGAGCGGCAGATTTTGCGCCAATGCAGCTTCGTGACCCCTATTCCGCTTGGCCCCCGCATCTTGAGGGCAGATACGGCGGCGGTGGCGGCTCTTACGGTCATTCAGTCCACTCTCGGCGATTGGAAATAGGCAGCGGTTTTATGTCGCCAGTGCGCAAATCCGCTGCGCTCAACTATGCTTAAAAGAAATTCATTTGCTTGTAGCGCTGCTCGGCCCTATCAGCGATTTCATCTACGCCGCGCACGGCATATTACGACAAGGTACTTTTCATGGCCCGCGATACGACCGACCAGACACCGATCTCTTCCGTTGAGGAACTGACAGATTATCTGGCGGGTGGCTGCAGACCGGCGGAGAAATTCCGCATCGGCACCGAGCATGAAAAATTCGCGTTTTTCCGCAAGGACAATTCGCCGGTTCCCTATTTCGGCGAGGCCAGCATCTCCGCGCTGTTGACCGGGATGCAGCAGAAGCTGGGCTGGGAGCCGATCATGGACGGCGACAACATCATCGGCCTTGGCGAACCTTCCGGCATGGGAGCGATTTCGATCGAACCAGGTGGCCAGTTCGAGCTTTCCGGCGCACCTCTCGAAAACCTGCACGAAACCTGCAAGGAATCGAACCAGCACTTGGCGGTGTTGCGTGAGATCGCGGAGCCGATGGGCATCCGCTTCCTCGGCGTCGGCGGAAGCCCGCTCTGGCGCCTCGATGAAACACCGAAGATGCCGAAGTCCCGATACGCCATCATGACCAACTACATGCCCAAGGTCGGCACCCAAGGTCTGGACATGATGTATCGCACCTGCACGATCCAGGTGAATCTCGACTTCTCTTCGGAAGCGGATATGCGCCGCAAGATGCGCGTGTCGATGAAGCTGCAATCGCTGGTAACAGCTCTGTTCGCCTCCTCGCCCTTTACCGAAGGCAAGCCGAATGGGCTGCTTTCCTGGCGTGGCGATATCTGGCGCGATACCGATAACAATCGCTCCGGCGTCCTGCCGTTCACCTTCGATGCCGATTTCGGTTTCAAGGATTATGTCGAGTGGGCGCTGGATGTGCCAATGTACTTCATCGTACGCGACGGCAAATACCGAGACTGTACCAACATCACCTTCCGCCAGTTCATGGGCGGCGCGTTGAAGGGCGAGATCGCCGACTGGCAGCCGAACCTCGGCGACTGGACGAACCATCTTTCTACGCTCTTCCCCGATGTCCGGCTCAAGCGTTTTCTGGAGATGCGTGGCGCGGACGGCGGTCCATGGCGTCGCATCTGTGCGCTTCCCGCATTCTGGGTCGGCCTGCTTTACGATGACGAAGCACTGACGGCGGCAGACGCCATGACCTCGGGCTGGACGTTCGAAGACGTTCTTGCGCTGCGCGATGCTGTACCGGTACAGGGCCTCAAGGCCTCCGTTGCTGGCCAGCCTCTGCTCGACATCGCCCGTGAAGTCGTCGCCATTTCGCGCACCGGTTTGCAGCGCCGTGCACGCCTCAATGGTGATGGTCAGGACGAAAGCGTGTTCCTCTCCCCGCTCCAAGAGGTTCTGGCGAAAAAGTCTACCTTGGCGGAGGATATGCTGTCTCTCTATCACGGTCGCTGGAACCAGTCGGTTCTGCCGGTCTTCGAAGAATATCAGTATTAAGAGCCCATAAAAAAGCCCGGTGCGGCTTGGGGCCGTTCACCGGGCAAAGGGCAGGGTTATTGGCAATCACCCTGCGGGGAAACTGGGTATTTCAAAAAGTACGTAGCTAAGCCTGCAATCAGTTCTTTCGTAAACCGATGAACCGGCTGCGAGCCCGCATCTGCGCGGAGCGCGCCAGATGGAGCGTCGGGTCTTCAAGAAGGCTCGTCTCGAAGGCATCCGTCACATCGGTTCGCAACAGGCCGATATCCGCCAGTTGCCAGTCATCCATCTCGTCAAGTTTGTTCGCAGCGATACGGTGGCGGACATTTCGCAGCAATCCGGCAAGAAGCTCGATACCCGATGCGGATACGCGTTTCCACGTCGCTGCACCCGGCGCTGTCAACTGCAATTCCATTTTCCGTTCTGCCGTGCGCATGACACTATCCCTTCGATAAGGCACGAGAAGAGTTGGCCTTTGCATTTTACACAAAGACCCGATGACGTTTGTGACAACCGCGTCCTGCCATCCGGCGCTTAGCGGAAAATCGTGGTTGATCGGTTGTTTCGAGCGTCAAAATGTCGCAACAGGATTGATCAGTCCAACGAATGTTTCTAATGTGAGTTATCAATAGCTCTTATGGATGACGTGCCATGACCGCACCACTCGACATCGATCAGCTTCATACCTTCATCGCCATCGTCGACACGGGCAGCTTTACCAAGGCTGCCGACCGGGTTTTCAAGACGCAATCGGCCGTTTCCATGCAGATGCGCAGGCTGGAGGAACGTCTTGGAAAGCAGCTCTTCGCCAAGGATGGCCGTGGCAACAGGCTGACTGCGGAAGGTGAAAAGCTGATGCATTATGCCCGCCGCATCATCCGCCTCAACAGTGAGGCCGTGGCCGCCTTCGATGACAACCGCCTGGAAGGGACATTGCGGATCGGGACGCCGGACGACTATGCCGACCGCTACATGCCGGAAATCATCGGGCGTTTCGCCAAGACCCACCCGAATGTCGAGCTCTATATCGTCTGCGAGCCTTCCGTCAGCCTTGCGGAAAAATTGACGCGCGGAGAGCTGGACATTGCGCTGGTAACCCACAACCCGCGCGCGCGCGCCTCCGATATCGTGCGAACGGAACCTCTTTGCTGGGTGGCATCGGCCAATCATCCACTGCGCGACGACGTGCCCGTGCCGCTTGCCGTCGGACGAAGGGATTGCCAGTGGCGGCAGCAGGCTGCCTCCGCGCTGGATGCCGATGGCCGCGAATATCAGGTGCTGTTCACGAGCTGGTCTTCCACCGTCATCGCCGCCGCCGTGCTGGCGGGCATGGCGGTTTCGGTCTTGCCGGAATCGACCCTGCGCACCGGCATGCGGGTCCTGACCGGCGCAGACGGATTTCCGCCCCTGCCCCCCGTTCAGATCGGCCTCATGAAGCGTCCGGGCCTTTCTCCCTCCCTGATGAACGCGATCACCGACCACATCACCGCATGTCTGGACAATATTTCGCTCGCTTCCCCGCCGGATGAGCTCGATGCGCAGATCAAGGTCTTCGCAAACATGCCACGCACAAAGACCGGCTATATGGCACCCGGCTGGTGATAAATTCCGCTTGCTATTTGGGGGATGATTGATAGGAAAATCCTATCATGATCACTCTCCGGCAAATGCGATACTTCGATGCCTTGGCCCGCACCCAGCACTTCGGCAGGGCGGCGGCGGAGGCGAATATCAGCCAGCCTGCGCTTTCCGTACAGATCATGGAGATGGAAGAGCATCTGAACGTGAAGTTGGTGGAACGCGGTCGTGGCGGTATCACCATCACGCCGAAGGGCGAAGAGGTGCTGCGCCATGCGAGAGCCATTCTGCTTGAAGTGGAACGGCTGGAGGAGACAGCGCGCAAAAGCGGACGTGCGCTGGAAGGTCTGGTGCGCATAGGCATAATCCCCACAATCGCGCCCTATCTCGTTCCGCAGCTGGTGCCGCACCTGCGTTCCCAACATCCCCTGATCGAAATAGAACTCAAGGAGGCGGTTACGGATCGCCTCGTCTCCGATCTCATCGCGCGGAAACTCGATGCCGTCATCGCCGCCATTCCGGTGGATGGCGAGGGACTTGAAGCCTGCCACCTCTTCACCGACCGTTTTTTTATGGCCACAGCCAGAAATGATGATGACATTCTCATCTCGCCAGTCGACGAGGGCCAGGTCGATATGGACCGTTTGTTGTTGCTGGAGGAAGGCCATTGCCTGCGCGATCAGGCACTTGCCGTTTGCGGCACGGCAGGCAAGCGCAGTCTTGTGAACTACGGCGCAACGTCCATGACGACGTTGCTGCAGATGGTTTCGCACGACATGGGCATGACGCTTATCCCGGAAATTGCCATCTCGACAGAAACGACCCGCAACAACCTGCGCATCGTTCCCTTTGCGGACCCGGCTCCTGCCCGCGAGATCGGCCTCGTTTGGCGCAAATCGAGCGCCCGCAAAGCCGATATCGAGGCGCTGGCGCAAGCCATCGCCAATTGCGCCAAACGGCGCTAGCTACGCGAGATATTTGCGGAAGAAATCGATCGTCCGGCCCCATGCAAGATCGGCAGCTGCTTTATCGTAACGCGCGCTGGAAGTATCGTTGTTGAAGGCGTGGTTCACACCGTCATAGACGAAAATCTCAAACGTCTTGCCGTCTGCTTCCAGTGCCTTGCGATAATCCGCGATGCCCGCATTGATCCGCTCATCGAGCCCAGCATAGTGGAGAAGCAAAGGCGCCTTTATTGCTGCGACATCGGCGGCTGGTGGCTGTGCGCCGTAGTAGGCGACGCCTGCGTTCAAGCCTTCCGACCTGGTTGCCAGCCGGTTGACGAGGCCGCCGCCCCAGCAGAAGCCGACCGCACCGACCTTGCCATTCGCACCATCGCGCTTGCTCAGCCAGATCCGGCTTGCTTCCGCATTGGCAACCGTGGCCGCCATGTCCATGCCGGTAAACATTTCCCGCGCCTTGTCTTCGTCCGAAGGCGTTCCGCCCTGCGGCGATAGGAAATCAGGAGCGAGCGCGACAAAACCCTCCAGCGCAACGCGGCGGGCCACATCCTTGATATGGTCGTTGAGGCCTCTGTTTTCGTGAATGACGATGACGGATCCGAGCGAGGCCGATGCGTTTTTCGGCACGGCCAGATAGCCCTTCATGTCGCCGCTGCCACCGGGATAGGTCACGTCTTGCGTTGACAGGCGCTCATCCGTTGCAGGCACCATTGCCGCCTGCGCGCCGTTTGCCGCCAAAAGCGGCGCAATGGCAGCCGCTGCAGCACCCGAACCTGCCAGCAGCGTCAGCTTTTCCATGAATTTCCGTCTATCGAGGCTCAAGTGCGTATACTCGTCATACGCATCGATCATGGCCTGCGTGATTTCCGTTTTGTCCGCCATTGCTTTCCTCCTCCAGAGATAAAAACAAGACGTAACGGCTGAAGACGACAAATGGCTGCGCAGGAAACTGCCAACTGGCACACTTTTACGTGAAGGGTAGACGCGATTATTCCAGCGCCAGCCAGATGGCCAGCCATGCCCACATCAAAACCAGAGCCGCGAATCCTGCGGCAAATGCCGGGGCGCGATAGCGCAGGCTCTTGCTGGTAACGTGTGCATAGGATTGCAGAAAGCGGGAGAACACGAATATCCAACCGAGGATGATCGTGACGATGTTGTCCGCATCGGTGATGTACAGCAGCAGGCAGGCCGCATGAAACAGAACCGGAATTTCAAACTGGTTGGCAATGTTCTTGTTCACCAGCTGGCTCTGAACGGCCTCCTCACCCGAATCGCGAAACTGTTTGAAAGTGTCCGCGTTGCTGAAGGTGAATTTCTTGCGACGTAGAAAAAGCAGGACATAGAGACCGAAGACCAAAAAAGCGTGGGCAATCATGGGCCAGAACATGGCGGTCGTCGGTGACATGGCATTCTCCTTATTCAACAAACAAGACGCTCCCCGAACGGGGGTTCGGAGAGCGTGAAATCGTCATTACCTTATCGACCCGAAGCGAAAGATCAAACCGCGCCGGGGTAATTCGGGCTTTCGCGTGTGATCGTCACGTCATGAGCGTGGCTTTCACGCAGGCCCGCGCCGGAAATGCGCACGAACGTCGCACGCTCCTGGAAATCCTTGATGGTCGCGCCGCCAACATAGCCCATCGCAGCCTTCAGGCCGCCTGCGAGCTGGTGGAGGACGCCGGATACCGGACCCTTGTAGGGAACCTGACCCTCGATGCCTTCCGGCACCAGCTTCAGCGTATCGCGCACTTCCGCCTGGAAGTAACGGTCTGCCGAGCCGCGTGCCATGGCCCCGACGGAACCCATGCCGCGATACGCCTTGAAGGAACGGCCCTGATAGAGGAACACTTCGCCGGGGCTTTCATCCGTACCGGCCAGCAGCGAGCCGATCATGACGGCGGATGCACCAGCAGCAATCGCCTTCGCCAAATCGCCGGAGAACTTGATACCGCCATCGGCGATAACCGGAATATCGGCTTCCTGCGCTGCTTGTACGGCTGACATGATGGCTGCCAGCTGCGGAACGCCCACACCTGCGACGATACGCGTGGTGCAGATCGAACCCGGGCCGATACCGACCTTGACGCCATCCGCGCCCGCATCGATCAGTGCCTTGGTGCCATCAGCGGTCGCCACGTTACCGGCTATGATGCGAACCGAGTTCGACATCTTCTTGACGTGCGTTACGGCATCGAGAACACGCTGTGAATGACCATGCGCCGTATCGACCACCAAAAGATCGACGCCGGCTTCGATCAGGCGCTCGGCACGCTCGATGGCGTCGGCGCCAACGCTGATTGCGGCAGCGGCGCGAAGGCGGCCCTGTGCATCCTTCGTGGCATTCGGGTTGAGCTGCGACTTTTCCATGTCCTTGACGGTGATGAGGCCGACGCAATTGCCCTTGCCATCGACGACGAGCAGCTTTTCGATGCGATGCTTGTGCAGAAGGCGGCGTGCTTCCTGCTGATCGACGCTGCTTTCCTTGACGGTGATGAGGTTTTCGCGCGTCATCAGCTCGTAAATCTTCTGGGCCGGATCGGAAGCGAAGCGAACGTCGCGGTTGGTGAGAATGCCCACCAGACGGCCCGACTTGTGACCACCAGCGCCGCCGTTTTCAACGACCGGAATGCCGGAAATACCATGCGCCTTCATCAGCGCCTGTGCTTCTGCAAGCGTTGCGTCGGGGCCGATTGTCACAGGGTTGACGACCATGCCGCTTTCGAATTTCTTGACCTGGCGAACTTCCTCAGCCTGCTCGATGGGCGTGAGGTTGCGGTGAATGACGCCGATGCCACCAGCCTGCGCCATGGCAATCGCCAGGCGGCCTTCGGTCACAGTGTCCATGGCAGACGAAAGAATTGGCAGGTTCAGCTCGATATCGCGGGCAATGCGTGTTGCGATGTTCGTCTGGCCGGGCATGACTTCGGAGTGCCCTGGCTGGAGAAGCACATCGTCGAACGTCAGAGCGTCGAGACCGGTGGGAGTTTCAATGATGCGAGCCATGGCCAAATTCCTTTAATTTGAAAATGCATGGCCCACCCGGAACGAAAGTTCACCCCGGCGGCCCTGCAAAGGATTGCTTGGAAGTTGGCGAGGGCTGGTAACACGGTTATGACAGGAAGGGAATAGAAAAAACCCGGAAAAGCCTTCCGGGTTTTGATGTGTTGTCGCGATACAGCAGTATCAGATATCGAATTGATAGGACTTCGGCACGAAGCGGTAGCCGGTATCGAGCTTCTCCGCATATCCAACAGACGGGAACGGCATGTGATAACCGAGGAAAGCGACGCGGTCGGTGGCGATCATGTCGAACACCTTTTTGCGGCTTGCGGCGGCGGCGGCTTTGTCCATGTCGAAACGCACTTCCCATTCCGGTCTTTGCAGCGAAAGGACGTAATGGTTCGCCGTATCGGCCGTGAGAACCAGTTCCTTGCCTTCCGATTCAGCACGGAAGATCATGTGCCCGGGGGAGTGTCCAAAGGCGGCCATAGCGGTGATGCCGGGAACGACTTCCGCGCCATCGCCGATGAAAGTTGTTTTCTCGGCCAAAGGCTTCACACTCGCCAGCACGCCCTTGTGGCCGTTTTCTGCCGGTGTACCGACGCGCTTCTCATCCGTCCAGAAGTCGTATTCCGCCTGTCCCATGACATAACGCGCCTTGGAGAATGCTGGCTTGCCCTTCTCCATCAGGCCGCCAATATGGTCGCCATGCATATGGGTCAGCACAACCACGGTCACGTCGTCCGGCGTATAACCTGCGGCAGCAAGCCCTTCGATAAGTCGCCCGTTGCCAGCTTCGCGACCGCCTTCGCCAAAGCCCGTATCGAACAGCACGAGGTCCGTTCCCGTGTTGATGAGAGCTGGCGAGAAGCTGTTGACGAACTCCTCTTTCGGAAGGAAATTCTGCTCCAGAAGCTCGCCGACAGCTTCGGCGCTCTGGTTGGTGCCGAAGGTTTCCTGCGGCTTGCCCGACGGTCTTGCGCCATCCTTGACGACAAGGACCTCGAAATTGCCGAGCTTGAAGCGGTTGGTTTCCGGTGGCATGACGTGGTCGACCTCCATGGATGTCTGCGGTTGCGCCTGTTGGGCGAACGCCGTTCCCCGCAATACGAAGGGGGCGGCAAGTGCGCCAATGCCTGCGGTGGCAAACAGGCCGCGTCTGTTGGTGCGAAAGAAACTGGTCATGAAACTCTCCAACGTTGATGGATCGATGTTGAAATCAATATCATCAGCATAGCATTGGAAAGACTTGGAAAAGCGGCCTCACACAGACGTGATCTCACGGGCCGAATCTAACCTGCTCCTTCGGGAGCCTACCTAATTTAGAATATTGCCAAAAGTTTAGTTGGCAATCCGTGCCGGCAGGCGTAGGTAAAACAGGTTCCCTTCCGGCAAAAGCGCGCAGCCGCAAAGTTTTCATGAACCGCATCATTCCGCTCATACTGGCTGTGGCCCTTTTCATGGAGCAGATGGACTCCACCGTTATCGCCACATCCTTGCCCGCAATCGCGAAAGATCTGAATGTCGGGCCGATTACGCTGAAACTGGCGCTGACCTCCTACATGGTGGCTCTGGCGATCTTCATTCCCATAAGCGGCTGGATGGCGGACAAGTTCGGCGCAAAGAAAATCTTCCGTTTCGCCATCGCCATTTTCGTCGTCGGCTCCATCTGCTGCGCCTTTTCCGCTTCGGTGGTGGAGTTCGTGGTCTCGCGCTTTTTTCAGGGAATGGGCGGCGCGATGATGACGCCTGTCGGGCGTCTGGTGCTGCTGCGGACGACGAAGCGCAGCGATCTCGTTTCCGCCATGGCCCTGCTGACGATCCCCGGGCTCGTCGGCCCGCTGACCGGTCCGCCCATCGGCGGCTTCATCACCACCTACTTCTCATGGCACTGGATTTTCCTGATCAACGTGCCGATCGGTTTGATCGGCATATGGCTTGCGACCATCAACCTGCCGGAGATCGAAACGACCAATCCGCCGCGGCTGGATACGGTCGGCTTCGTGCTTTCAGGCGTCGCAGCCTCAGGGGTCGTCTTCGGTCTCTCCGTCGTCAGCTTGCCTGCCCTTCCGCCCGTTGTCGGTATCACCTCAACGATCCTCGGCATTATCAGCGGCCTTTGTTACATTCGACACGCCAAGCTCCATCCAGCGCCCATACTTGATTTCAGGATATTTCGAAACGCGACGTTCAGGGCTGCCTCCATCGGCGGCACGATCTTCCGTATTTCGACGGGCGCAATACCCTTCCTCATGCCGCTGATGTTGCAGATAGGCTTTGGGCTCAACCCTTTTCAGTCGGGCATGATCACCTTTGCAGGTGCGATAGGTGCGATCACCACGAAATTTTTTGCCAGACGCGTCTTTGCCGCAACCGGGTTCAAAAGCATATTGATCGGTGCGGGCATCGTAGGTGCATTCACCACCTTCGCCAACGGCTTCTTCACGCCGAATACGCCCTATGCGGTGATCATGATCTTTCTTGTCACGGCAGGGTTTGCGCGTTCATTCTTCTTCACGGGAACAAATGCGCTCAGCTATTCAGACATAGACGACAGGCAGGCGAGCCAGGCAACTTCGATGGCGTCCGTGCTACAACAGATCAGCCTTGCGCTCGGCGTCGCATTTGCAGCCTCCATCCTTGAGGTCAGCAGCTACTTTTCGGGCGAGCATCTTCAGCTTTCGGACTTCCATACAGCCTTCATGATCGTGGCGGGCGTGTCGCTGCTGGCAATTCTGCCACTCATCGCCATGGATCGCAGCGCCGGCGCCGCCGTGTCGGGACATCGACGCAAGATCGCCGATGACGAGGCGTCCCAGGCGGCGGAGTAGAGATAGCTATTCTTCTGCTTCGACAGCGATCTCTTTTTTACGACCCTTGAAGTGCTTGGCGAGCAGGAACATCTCCACCGATTCCGAACGTGACGAAGCAGGCTTGATATGGATGACCTGCTTGAAGTTCTGCTTGAGCATATCCAGCAGTGTCTTTTCCGTGCCGCCCTGGAAGGTTTTGGCCAGGAAATGCCCGCCCTCCGCCAGAACCTGCACGGCGAAATCCGCCGCAACTTCGCACAGATGCATGGTGCGAATATGGTCGGTCTTCTGGTGGCCGGTGGTCGGCGCCGCCATATCGGACAGCACGAGATCCGGCGTGCCGCCGACCGCTTCCATCAGCTTGTCAGGCGCTGTCGGATCGAGAAAGTCCAGTTGCAGGATTTTAACGCCGGGAATCGGATCAAGCTCGAGGAAATCGATAGCCGCGACGCGGATATCGTCTTCGGTCGAATCCGTAACCTTGGCGGCGATCTGGGACCAGCTGCCCGGTGCTGCACCAAGGTCGATGATGCGGCGGGCATCCTTCAGGATCTGATGCTTGTCGTTGATTTCGAGAAGCTTAAATGCCGCCCGGGCACGATAGCCTTCCAGCTTGGCGCGCTGCACATAAGGATCGTTGATATGACGCTCCAGCCAGCGGCGCGACGAAGCCTTCAGCTTCGTCTTCTTCACCTTCTGGCCGATCTTGCGTCCTGTACGGTTCGTACTTGTGGGCGCCTTGCTCATATCAACCCTTCCGCTCTACCCTGCCATGCGTCTGGGCACGGCGTATCTTGTTGCGACGCCATGCGCCATCGTCAGCCATCATATCCGTCAGCAGGCCCTCGCGAAGCCCCCTATCCGCCACGCGCATGCGTCGCGCGGGCCAGCGCCTGCGGATCGCTTCGAGAATGGCGCAACCCGCCAGAACAAGATCCGCACGGTCCGGCCCGATGCAGGCGTTTGCCGCCCTACCCGCGAAATCCCAGGCCAGCAGCTTGCTTTGCATTGCGGTCACTTCCGCATCCGACAACCACAGTCCGTCGACCTTGCGACGATCATAGCGGGGCAAATCGAGATGCACGCCTGCAAGCGTCGTGACCGTACCGGATGTTCCGATGAGGTGAAAATCCTCATTGGGAACATGGCCGTTTATCGGTGGGCAGTGAAACGCATTCAG
Organism: Agrobacterium larrymoorei; assembly: GCF_013322225.1. Lineage (GTDB taxonomy): Bacteria > Pseudomonadota > Alphaproteobacteria > Rhizobiales > Rhizobiaceae > Agrobacterium > Agrobacterium larrymoorei_A. Next base: position 130,590 of record NZ_JAAMFB010000005.1, on the reverse strand, counting down.
CAGCCCCTCTACCTCGTCGACCATGGCCGCGAAGATTTCCGGCGTCACGTCTTTACCGCCGTGACGTTCCGACAACGTGACGACGCCGACCGGCAGGGACGTCCAGTGTGTGATGTGGTTGGCCAAACGGTTCGAACGGTTTTCGCCAACGCGAATGACCGCGATCTCCGAGGAGCCGCCGCCGATATCGAACAGTACCACCGAACGCGTTTCCCGCCCGACCAGCGACGAGCAGCCCGATACGGCAAGGCGCGCTTCCGTTTCCCGGCTGATGATTTCCAGCTGGAGTCCGGTTTCGCGCGTCACACGGTCGAGAAACTCCTCGCCATTGGTAGCAGCACGGCAGGCCTCGGTTGCGATCAGACGCATGCGACGGATTGGGCGGCCCGAGAGTTTCGACGCGCAGATGCGGAGCGCCTCGATGGCACGATCCATGGCGTCGTCGGACAGGCGACCGGTCGATACCAGTCCCTCCCCCAACCGCACGATGCGCGAGAAAGCATCCACCACCCGGAACTGACCGGGCCGTGTCGGCTGCGCGATCAACAGGCGGCAGTTGTTCGTACCAAGATCGAGCGCGGCGTACATATCCGTACTGCCATCGAACGCGTCTCGAGCCGAAGGATATTTTGCCTGAAATGTGCTTTGCTGATCGCCACCGACGGATGTGGATGTCGAAGAACCGTTCTGCCTGGCGGCGGGTCTCGGCGCATGGCTTGGAACCAGCGGCCGACCCTGAGGATCGCGATGGCCACCGCGCTTGCGGTTTCTCGCCTTCCTTTTGCCCGCAGGCAAATGGTCCGGTCGCGGAGCGGGACCCTGTTTCGGATTATCAACAATAGCCGCGGCGGCCGCAACTGCGGGCTGCTGTTGCCCGCCACCTTGACCACGCGAGCGCCTGCGGCGCTTTCGCTTGCGCTGCTCCGAGCCGGGCTCGAGATTGCCTGAGGGATTGGAATCCACCTGGGAATCGGCGACATGAAGCTGTGGCGAAGCAGAAGCGGGGCGGTTGCTGCCACCTCGTTTGCCCTTGCCACGACGGGAACGCTTCGCTTTCCCTTTTTCTGCCGCCGACGCCCCTGATTCCGGCGGCTTAGCGCCGCTGCCGGGGTCGATCACTGTCTTATCCATTCCGCCGCGCAAAAGCCCGAAGGCATGCCGCTGGCGTCCATAAAGGTTACGTTGGGCAGACCATACCAGTCCGTCGCATTTTAGCCAACCGATTTTTGGGGTAACGGAAATCGAGGTCACAGCGCATGCCAGCGGACATAAGCAGTGTCTTGTCATCCAGAAAGGCTTGGAAATGAAGCAAAGCTTCTCTTCTCCCCGTCAGTCTAGTGACTGATATGACTTACGGGGAGAAGAGAATGGTACGGTTGAGTGGGGTCGAACCACCGACCTCAGGTGCCACAAACCTGCGCTCTAACCAACTGAGCTACAACCGCACAAGCGACGTTTCGGCGTCACGGGGGCTCACATACGGGGAGTTTTTCCCTTTTGCAAGTCCTTCGGCAATTTTTGCCAAAAAACCTCTGGAAAGCAAGTCTGTTTTAGCCGCTTGAAAGAACGACCCCATCAAAGCAGTGGATGGCGCAGACGACAGCAGCCCCGGCAATTGCAAAACGTCCTGGTCGCCGTCAAGATTGCATCTCAGGGCGTGGGGTTTCCATGTTAACTGTGTTTGGCAATTCCGGTGAGGGAATATGGACGCGGACGCCCTGTGAAGTTATTTAAGATTCTGTTAACGTCAAGCCGATGCAGGCTGTTGCGCCTCATGAGGAGGCCCTACGGCAGCGAAGGTCAGGAAGTGCCAGAATAGGTTCCGACATGCCCGCCGTTCAATATCCGTTTATCGACATTGCAGTGCATGAGCGCGTGCGGGAAAAGTTCGCAGGCGGCGAAGCCATGGCGCTATTTTCCATGGACCTGACGGCGGCGTTGTGGGCGAACGGGCGCGGAGCTGCGTTGTTCGGCACACCGTTGATCTATGATTTTCTGGAGCGCGGCCCTTCGCGTCAGGACGTTACCTTCCGCCAGCTCGCCGGTGCTGCATCACGCCTGCAACATCCCGGCGATCGCCAGTCGTTCACTATTCGCGTTCTTTCCGGCTTCAGAAGCATCGCCGTGCCAGCCATAGCGGAAGTGATCGAAGCGGAGTCAGGTCAGCCAGCCGTTCTGTTTTCCGCCGCGCTGGACCAGAGCGCCTTGTCGCTCAAGGCGCGCGCGCAGCGGATGATCGAAGGCTTCGACGACGCCGATATTCACATGGCCGTGCTGGACGGAAACAGCGAGATCATCGCCGCCTCGGACGGTTTTGCGGTTCTCGGCATCACCCCGCAAACGACGAGAACGCTGGTTTCTATGGCGTCGCGGCACCCCGGAAAACTGGTGAAGCGCCCCGTTCCCGCGGGCAAAGGGTATCTCCCGGCAGCAACCGGGCAGCTCTCGCAAAATCCTGCGCTCAATCTCCTCTTCGTGGTCGAAACCGTGCTCGGCACGCTCGACCCATCTCACGATTTCGCGGAGCCTGTTGCGGAACGGCAGGCAGTTGTTGCGCCAGCCGATGAGATCGTCGAGCCTTCTTCGACCTCTTCCGAACAGAAATATGCCAGCGTGCTCGATGCCGTCGCCGAGATCGAGGAAGTTGCGGAGCCGGACGAGATCGATGCAGAGCTCGATACTGCCGGGAGCACGGAAACCTCACATATCCAACCTGCAATGAGCCAACCCATCGCAGAGATGGAAGAGGAATCTCAGCCAGAGGACGAGGCTGCTGCTGCGGTGGAAGAAGATGCAACGCCGTTTACGGGTGAAGCTGAACCTGCCGCTGCATTGGAAGCAGACGCACCTGAGGATGAAGAGCCGGAACTGCCGCTCGAGACACAGCCTTTTGCATCTGCGGCAGACCAGTCTCCGCCCGAACCCGAGACTGACCAGACGTCTTCGGTCGAAGCCATAGACTTCGTATTCAACCCCAACGGTCGTGCCTCCCGTTTTGTCTGGAAGATCGATTCGACCGGACACTTCAGTTCCATTTCCCATGAGTTTGCCGGGGCGGTCGGACCCAAGGCGGCAGCGGTCGAAGGCATGAGCTTTGCCGATCTGGCCGCTCTGTTCAATCTCGATCCGGACGGAAAGATCACCGAGCTCCTGAATCGTCGCGATACGTGGTCGGGCAAGACCATTTTCTGGCCGGTCGAAGGCACGTCGCTGGTGGTGCCGATCGATCTTGCTGCCCTTCCGACCTATACCCGAACCCGTGAATTCGATGGTTTTCGTGGTTTCGGTATCGTGCGGATTGCGGATGCCGTGGAAGACCCGAACGCCGTCGGTCTGGCTTTGAGCGGCGGCGGAAAGATTTCGGAAGAGGTTCAAGAGCTTTCCGAAGTGCAGCGTGCCGAAGACGAAACAATGCTGTTTTCGCTGCCCGACGACGAAGAGCAACTCACCACGCACGCGCAGGAAGAGCTGCTAGACGCCGCGGATATCCACACCCCGGATGAGGCCAAGCCAGGCAAGCAGGAGCCGACGCGCAGCTATGAACCGCCAGAGCACGAGGTTCCGGCTCTGAAGATTACCGAAACGCCCGGACGTCGATACTCCGACAAGGTCGTGCAGTTCGATGAACATCGCGCTCGAAATCGCGATGGGCTGAGCGCCAGCGAACAGGCGGCGTTTCAGGAAATCGGACGCGCGCTGAAGCCTGCGGATACCTCCGGGGAGACGCCCAAGGCGGCTGAAGAGAGCGCAACATCTTCCGAAACGAAGGTGACGGATGGGATCACAGCACCTGTAGAAACCGAGGCAGCGACAGAACCCTTCGTTGAAGACGATGCTACAGAAGACACGACGGATACTGCCGTAGAGCCATTCTTGAAAAATTCTGGCGCGACGGCAGAGCCTGTTACGAACGCCACCGCAACGGAGTTGGAAGCCGAGACAGTGTCTGAGGCAGAGCTGAGCGTCGATACAACGGGGGACATCGATGAAGACGCCTTTGCCGACTATACCCGTGGCGATGAGCTGGTAGCCTTCACCCATCTGACCGCCGCTAATCGCGAGACCGGCGATCTGGATGATGGCGCTGAGGAAGCGACCCCCGAGCATGGTCCGACCTTAAAAACACCCGGCGCGCGTTTTTCCGCCAATCTGACAGCTGAGACCATCGACCAGATGCCCGTGGCGCTGCTGATCCACAGTGGCGACAGGCTGATCCATGCCAACCCGGAATTCCTTCGCCTGACGGGCTATGTCAGCACACAGGATCTGGAAGAGGTGGGCGGGCTCGACGCCCTGCTGCAACGCGACGAACTGGAAGCTGCCACGGACCGCACTGGCGGAATGATTGCCGTGACTGCCGAGAACGATCTGGTGCCTGTGCGCGCAAAGCTTCAGTCCGTGCATTGGGAAGACACCAGTGCGCTGATGCTGTCACTGATCCCGACCGAAGCGAATATAGCTGCCAGCGAAGATGTAGAGACATCAACAGACGATGCTGGTGTTTCGCAGATGAGAGGCGAGATCGAAGAACTGCATTCCATTCTCGAAACCGCGACAGACGGTGTGGTTCTGCTGGGTGAGGATGGAACGATCCGGTCGCTGAACCGTTCTGCCAGCGCTCTGTTCAACTATGACAATCGCGAAATCGCCAACAAGCCGTTCGTCACGCTTTTTGCGCATGAAAGCCAGCGTGCCGTGCTGGACTACCTCTCCGGTCTTGCCAATAACGGCGTCGCCAGTGTGCTGAACGATGGTCGCGAGGTGATCGGTCGCGAGGCATCCGGTGGCTTCCTGCCGCTGTTCATGACCATCGGCAGGCTGAAATCCACCAATGGATATTGCGCCGTCATACGCGATATTACCCAGTGGAAGCGTACCGAAGAGGACTTGCGCAATGCCAAGCGGGCGGCGGAAACGGCGAATGCCCACAAGACGGATTTCCTCGCCCGCGTCAGCCACGAAATCCGCACGCCGCTGAATGCAATCATCGGCTTTGCAGACATGATGGCGACCGAGCGTTTCGGCCCGGTCGGAAACCCGCGCTATATCGAATATTCGAACGATATCGTGCGCTCCGGTCGCCATGTGCTGGATATCGTCAACGACCTGCTCGACATTTCCAAGATCGAAGCGGGGCAGATGGATGTGGATTTCAAGGCGGTCGCCTTGAACGAAACCATCGCGGAAGCCGTCTCCATCGTACAGCCGCAGGCGAACAATCAGCGCGTCATCATCCGTACGGCGCTATCGCAATCCGTACCGCAGATCGTTGCCGATCTTCGCTCGATCAAGCAGATCATGCTCAACATCCTGTCCAACGCCATCAAGTTCACGCCGTCTGGCGGTCAGATCGTGGTTTCAACGGCCTATGAACCGAACGGCAGTGTGACGCTTCGCATCCGCGATACAGGCATCGGCATGACCCGCTCTGAGCTTGAGCAGGCGATGAAGCCGTTCCGGCAGGTTTCCGCGTCCAGCAGCCGGGTGCGCGGCGATGGCACGGGTCTTGGGCTGCCGCTGACAAAGGCGATGGTCGACGCAAACCGTGCCAACTTCGCCATCACCTCCACACCGAACGAAGGAACATTGGTGGAAATCAGCTTTCCGTCGCAACGCGTCCTTGCGAACTGACCCCTTGCGGGATTAGCAATACCAACGTGGCCTGCCGCGCGGGCCACGGAGGATTCTCGCAGTGCAGCCATCCAGCCATTCCCTTACCGCCTCCGTTCTGAGAAAGCCTACCATTTCGCGGCTTTCCCTTGTGGCGGTCCTGTTCTGCGCGCTGATTTCGATGCCGCTGATCGCTATCTTCGTGATTGCAGCGACGGGCGGGACAAGCGGCTGGCAGCATCTGCTGGTCAACGTCCTGCCACGCTCCGGCGGGCAGACGCTTTTGCTGCTTGTGATGACAGGTGCGATGGCAGTGTTTTTCGGGGTGGCTACTGCATGGCTTGTAAGCGCGTTCGAGTTTCCCGGCCGCCGTCTGCTCTCTTTCGCGCTGGTGCTGCCGCTTGCCATCCCCTCTTATCTCGCGGCTTATGCCTTCGGTGAGTTTCTTGACTTCACGGGGCCGGTACAAAGTGGTCTGCGCGCGCTCTTCGGATATCAGAGCATACGCGATTACTGGTTCCCGGATATCCGCTCGCTGGGCGGAGCGGTGCTGGTGCTTGGCTCGGTGCTCTACCCTTATGTCTACCTTTCGGCACGTGCCGCTTTCGGCTTGCAAGGCCGTTTCGCTGCGGAGGCGGCAAGGACACTTGGCGCAGGCCCATGGCGCATCTTTACGTCGGTGCAACTGCCCATGGCCCGTCCTGCCATCATCATCGGACTTGCGCTGGTGCTGATGGAGACGCTGAACGATATCGGTGCAGTGGAATATCTTGGCGTTCACACACTGACCTTCACCATCTACGAGACCTGGCTCAATCGCGGCAATCTTGCCGGTGCAACACAGATCGCGGCGATCCTCGTCATCGTCGTCGCCTGCCTGATCATGACGGAGCGCAAGGCGCGCAGCCAGCAGCGCTTCGGCTCTACCAAAGCCACGTCTATGGCGCAGAGTATTACCAGAACACGCTTGCCCGGATGGCGTGGACTGCTGGCGACAGGGTTTTGCGGCCTGCCAGTCCTGTCAGGCTTTGCCATTCCCGTTCTCGTTCTCGGTTCCTACGCCGCCAAACGCCTTGGTGCGATTACCGACCCAAGACTGCTGAAAGCGGTCGGTCACAGTCTCGAGATTTCCTTGACCGTTGCGCTGCTGACCCTGTTCGGTGGATTTCTGTTCGCATACGTGCAGCGCACAAACCCGTCCCCGGCCATGCGCACCGCGATCCGGCTCGCCTCGCTGGGATACGGAATTCCCGGCACGGTGCTGGCAATCGGCGTACTGTTACCGCTTGCAGGTTTCGACAATGCGCTGGACGGGTTCTTCCGCGCACATCTGAATTATTCGACGGGGCTGCTGCTGACCGGAACGGCAATTGCCGTCATCTATGCCCACAGCGTGCGCTTCATGACCCTTGCGGAAGGTTCCGTCGACGCAGCCTTCCAGAAGCTTTCGCCCCATCTGGATATGGCTTCGAGAACGCTTGGGCGAACACGCTTTCAAACCCTAACCAGCGTATTGCTGCCGAACATTCGTCCAGCCGTGATCACCGCATCGCTTCTCGTCTTCATCGAGTCGCTGAAAGAGCTACCGGCCACGATCATGCTGCGACCCTTCAGCTTCAACACGCTGGCGACGTTGGTTTACGAAAGCGCATCACGCTCGCGCGTGCAGGATGCCGCACTCCCCGCGCTGATCATCATCGCCGCCGGACTTGTTCCGGTGGTTCTCGTATCCCGGTCGCTCGACCACGAAAAAAAAGGCAGCTAACGCTGCCTTTGAAATTGTGCTTATCAACGAGAGTTAAGAACTAAAATACATCATGTCTTTTTGGAGCCACCGGCCCAAGTCATCCTCTCATTGGATGAACCCACGTTGGGAATACATTTGAAGAACTGGATTTAACAACAGGTTAACACCCAGTTCGACCATTCAGGGGCAATAAATCCTAGTCTGGTCCACCGTCATCCTGCGATGAACAGCTCAGCCCTTGGCGGCGGCCTGCTCGTCGCGCATGCGCTGAAGCTCGGTGCGTTTCGAGGCGATGGAGGCGCAGATGACGCCGACCGTCACCAGTGCAATCAGGATCGTGCAGATGGCGTTGATCTCGGGTGTCACGCCGAGCCGCACCTGCGAATAGATCTTGATCGGCAAGGTCGTGGCCCCCGGTCCGGTCGTGAAGCTGGCAATGACCAGATCGTCCAGCGACAGCGAAAAGGCTAGCATCCAACCCGCGACCACTGCGGGCAGAATGAGCGGTAACGTAATGCGGAAGAAGGTCTTGACCGGCGGGCACCCGAGATCGAGCGCCGCCTCCTCCAGGCTGCGATCGAAGGTGAGCAGCCGCGACTGCACGACTATGGCGACGTAGCACATGGTGAAAGTGGTGTGTGCGATGACCACCGTCCAGAAACCGCGATCCACACCGATGGAAACGAACAGCAGCAGCAGGGAAAGTCCCGTGATGACTTCCGGCATGACGAGCGGCGCATAGATCATGCCGGAAAACAGCATGCGGCCCGGAAAGCGCATGAAACGGGTCAGCGATAGTGCGGCGAGCGTGCCGAGGATGGTACCGATGGTGGCACTGAGGATCGCGACGCGCACCGTGATCCATGCCGCATCCATTAGTCCCTGATTGGACCACATCGACTGGTACCATTGCAGGGAAAAACCTCCCCAAACCGTTACCAGCTTGGACGCATTGAATGAGTAGACCACCAGAATGATGATGGGAATGTAGAGAAAGGCAAAGCCCAGCGTCAGAACGGTGGTGTCGAATTTACCGCGTTTCATGGCCTCACCCCACCTTCTTCTGCTGGTTCTGAAAGATGGCGATAGGCACCACAAGCAGCAGCAGCAATAGTACCGCGACGGCAGAGGCCAGCGGCCAGTCCCGGTTGCCGAAGAACTCCGTCCACAAGGTCTTGCCAATCATCAACGTCTGCGCGCCGCCCAGCAAATCGGGAATGACGAATTCACCCGTGATCGGAATGAAGCAGATCATCGAACCCGCGATGACGCCCGGAAGCGACAGCGGGAATGTGATTTTCCAGAAGGCTTTCCATGGCGTGCAGCCGAGATCGGCAGCGGCTTCCAGAAGCGTATTATCCAGCTTTTCCAAAGCGGCATAAAGCGGCAGCACCATGAAGGGCAGGTAGGAATAGACCATGCCGATGAAGACGGAGACCTCTGTGCGGAAGATATTCACCTGCTGGTCCGGTCCGAGAAGACCTATCGTTTGGAACAGCACGGTCAGCAGACCTTCGGGCTTGAGGATGCCGATCCAGGCATAGACGCGGATCAGGAACGAGGTCCAGAACGGGAGAATAACCAGCATCACCAGCGTCGGGCGAATGGTGCTCGGTGCCCGCGCCATGGCAAGCGCCATGGGGTAGCCGATCAAAAGCAGCAGCACTGTCGAAATGAAGGCGATGCGCAGCGACGAGAGGTATGCTTCGATGTAAAGCGGGTCTTCCGTCAGGAAGAGATAATTCTCGAAATCCAGTTGCGAAAAGAATTCGCCGATACGGCTGAAACCCTCGAACACCGGCACATAAGGCGGCATGGCGATGGCCGTATCCGACAGCGAAATTTTCAGGATGATGAAGAAGGGCGCAGCGAAAAACAGCAGCAGCCACAGATAGGGCACTGCCACGACCAGCCACCGGGTCGGGCTCTGGCGGTTTTCAGGAGACGAGATCGCCATGTGTCACTCTCCTTATCGGGTCAGAACCAGACCGGAATCGGCTTTCCAGTTCAACCAAACCATATCGCCGAAGGTGATCGGGCGGTCTACGAGACGCGAAACGTTTGCCTGTGCTGCGCGCATGATGCGGCCATCATCCAGCTTGACGATAAAGACCGAGAAATCCCCAAGATAACCGATATCCCAGACCTCGCCATGAGCCACATTCATCGATGGATCGGCGGGCGGATCGAGCGAGATACGCACTTTTTCCGGGCGGATCGCAAATGCGACCTGGCTTCCAACGCTTGCCGCGCAATCCTGCTCGACCGTAACAGTGAGCCCTCCGCAATCCAGCACGATGCCTGCAGGCTTACCCTCTGCTGGCGTTTTTTCCTTGATGGTTGCCTCGAATATGTTGATGTCGCCGATGAAATCCGCCACGTAGCGGCTGTTCGGGGCTTCGTAGATTTCCGCAGGCGTCGCCACCTGAACCACAATGCCCTTATCCATCACCGCGATACGATCAGAGACCGTCATTGCTTCCTCCTGATCGTGGGTGACGATGAGGAAGGTCAGGCCCAGCGTCTGCTGAAGGTCCATGAGTTCGAACTGGGTTTCCTCGCGCAGCTTCTTGTCCAGCGCGCCGAGCGGTTCGTCCAACAGCAAAACCTTGGGGCGTTTCGCCAGCGAGCGGGCAAGCGCCACGCGTTGACGCTGACCGCCGGAAAGCTGGCTCGGCTTGCGCTTGGCAAACTCGGTAAGCTTCACCAGACGCAGCATTTCCTCGACGCGGGTGGCAATATCGGCTTTCGGAAGATTGTCCTGTTCGAGACCGAAAGCGATGTTTTTCTCCACCGACATATGCGGGAACAGCGCGTAGGACTGAAACATCATGTTGGTGGGCCGTTTGTAGGGCGGTACACCTGAAATATCCTTGCCTTGCAGGAGAATGCGGCCTTCTGTCGGCTCTTCGAAGCCGGCCAGCATGCGCATGAGGGTCGTTTTGCCGCAGCCGGAAGGACCTAGCAGCGAGAAGAACTCGCGCTCATAAATGTCCAGCATCAGATTATCGACAGCGGTGAAATCGCCGAATTTCTTGGTGACATTTTCGAAGCGGATAAAGGGAACCGCAGAGGGATCGGTCCAAGGAGAGAACTTACGTTTTACCGGACCCAGTGATTTCGCCATGACCTGCCCTGTTTGCTTGCGAAGAATGCCGAACGAAAAAGGGGCAGGTGTTACCGCCTGCCCCTCGTTTCACACCGGTCAGCTACCGGTTTTTATCTGGGTCCAGACACGGTTCAAAACACGCTGTTCCTTCGGTCCGTAAGGCGAAATGGTGAAGAGCTTCTTCATCGTCGCCTCGTCCGGATAAACCGCCGGGTTCTTGGAAACAGCCTCATCCATCAATGGCTGTGAAGCGAGATTGCCGTTGGCGTACTGAACGTAATCGGACGCCTTGGCGATGACGTCCGGCTTCATCAGATAGTTGATAAAAGCATGGGCTTCATCGACATTCTTTGCGTCCGCAGGGATCGCAAGGTTGTCGAACCACATATAGGTGCCTTCCTTCGGGATGACGTAGTTCACCTCGACGCCGTTCTTGGCTTCTTCGGCACGGGTCTTGGCTTGAAGAATATCGCCCGACCAGCCGATCGAGATGCAGCTGTCGCCATTGGCAAGCTCATCGATGTAGGCCGACGAGTTGAATGTTTTTACCGAAGGACGAATGGCTTTGTAGACGTCACCGCCCGCTTCCAGATCGGCGGTTTCCTTGCTGTCAGGATTCTTGCCGATGTAGTTCATGGCGATCGCGAATGTCTCGTCCGAAGCGTCGAGAATATTGATGCCGCAGGACTTCAGCTTCTCGGCATTTTCCGGTTTGAAGAGAATGTCCCAGCTATCGATCTTCACGTCACCCAGAGCAGCTTTGACCTTGGCGACGTTGTAACCGATGCCGGTGGTGCCCCACATGTAGTTGACGGCATATTCATTGCCGGGATCGTATTTGGCCAGACGCTCGGTGACTTCCGGCCACATGTTCTTAAGGTTCGGCAGCTTGGACTTGTCCAGCTTCTGGAACACGCCCGCCTGAATCTGGCGCGCGAGGAACGGCGCCGTCGGGACCACGACGTCATAGCCGGAGTTACCCGCAAGAAGCTTGGTTTCCACCACTTCATTGCTGTCGAACACGTCGTAGACGACTTTGATGCCGGTTTCCTTGGTAAAGTCGGCAAGGACGGACTCGTCGATATAATCGGACCAGTTATAGACGTGAACGACCTTTTCCTGCGCAAACGCAGTACCGGCAGCCAGTGCAGCCGCAGCAAATGCCAGGCTGAAACGAAGCGAACGATATCTCATGATCTCTCCTGATTTGAGCGCAGGGTGGGAAATCTGCGCGAACCCCTTGTTTTATGAGGAGACTAAGAAGGAAAACTTCTTGTCGCAAGCGGGAAATGTTTTGCAGCGGAGTTTCAAACAATTGTGTTCGGCAACTCACTGGAAATCGAACACACTGAGGCCGGTTACCATCTCGTCCAGCCCCAAAGGCCGGGTCAAAGGCGCCTCAGCGCGGGAGAGGCATCCCTGCCTTTCGCAAAGGCGGCAGGAAATGCCGATTGCAACGGCATTGATCTTCGGCCCAACGGCATCTCCATAAACCAAATCCTTGGCGAAATGCGCTTCGCAGGCCAGCATCAGCGCGGTGCGGCGCACCCGCTCTCCAAACGCCACCTGCGGCCCTTCCAATGTGCGCGATATGGTCAGATAGGCCGCGCCATCGGGCATTTCGGCACTTTCCACCAGCACCTGCCCCGGCTGGGCGAAGGCAGCGTGAATGTTCAGCTTCGGACAGAGGCCACCAAAGCGCGCCTGCGGAAACCCTTGCGCACCGGATTTACGAAACCGGTTTCCGGCATTGTCGGCTTCCATCAGGAAGAAGGGAACCGCCATCCCACCCGGCTTCGCCAGCGTGACGAGGCGGTTTGCCGCCTGCTCGTAGGAGACGTTGAAGCGGGCGCGTAGCACATCGATATCGTAGCGCGCTCTCTGCGCGGCGGAGAGAAAGGCCCCATACGGCATCATCAACGCGTGGGCGGCATATCGCGCAAGCTCGAACCGGGCAAGGCGCTTCGCCTCCTCTCCCGAAAGAGCGAGAGCCTCAAGCTCGGCAGAGACTTCCGCTGTCAAAACCAGAAGCGAAACCTCCATCGCCAGTTCGCGCAGCTGATCATGCGGGGACAGACGCTCGGAGAGGAACAGCCGCATGGAGTGACGATCATATCGCCGCCGCAAGTTCGGCATGGCATGAACCGGCAGGCTTCGCACGACGATGCCGTGGTTCTTTTGCAGCCAGGACTTCAGCGTCCCGGCAAGGGCATCTCCCGCTGATAGCGAGGCATGGAAGATTTCCGCGGCGGAATCGAGACCGGCGAAATGGGCGGGTCTCGCTTCAAAGACCTGCCGGACTTCATCGATGGGCAGTCGCGCATCGGACAGCGTGGTCTGGTGGCCTTCCCGCGCCAGAAGATCGGATAGATCGCTCAGCCGCTTGGCCTGTTCGCGGTAAGCGCGATAGAGCTTGACGACACCGCCCGCAGCGTTGGGTGCGGCCTCCGCAACCTCCACCAGTTCCTGCGCAGACGGAATCTCGCCCGCCAGAAGCGGATCGGCGAAAACTTCTCGGAGCTGGCTTGCCGTGCCGCCGCTCTCTCCCTGCAGATCGTCCAGATCAACCTTGTAGACGGAAGCGAGCTTCAAGAGCAGTTGAACCGTCAACGGCCTCTGATTACGCTCGATGAGGTTGAGATAGGATGGAGATATGGCAAGCGCCTCCGCCATCGCCGTCTGGGTCAGGGCAAGACTGTTGCGCACACGACGGACCCTCGGTCCCGCAAATATCTTGTTTTCCGCCATGCCACCTCTCTTTTTGACAAAGCACGTACAATCTGTGGGATTTACAAAATTGACATTTTTACAAAGCCACCCTGTCAAAGACGATACAGCATAACCCATTTCAAGTCACTGATTTTCCTTTTTATCTAGCGACTATCAGCCAATAAATGTAAATTCAGTCACATCAAATCGTGGATTGGGTAGCGATAAACGATTTAGAGAAATGAACATGGGAGAGAGATGTGACTGATTTTTACAAACTGGTTCCTGCTGCACCTCAAGGCCGCTTCGATGGCATAGAACGCACCTACAGCACCGATGATGTGCTGAAGCTTCGCGGCTCCATCGAAATCCGACATTCGCTGGCCGAAATGGGTGCCAATCGTCTCTGGAAGTTAATCAACGAGGAAAGCTTCATCAACGCGCTCGGCGCACTTTCCGGCAACCAGGCCATGCAGATGGTTCGTGCTGGATTGAAGGCCATCTATCTTTCTGGCTGGCAGGTTGCGGCAGATGCCAACACGGCGTCCGCCATGTATCCAGACCAGTCGCTTTATCCGGCCAATGCCGCACCGGAACTGGCAAAGCGTATCAACAAGACGCTTCAGCGTGCAGACCAGATCGAAACAGCAGAAGGCAAGGGCCTTTCCGTCGAGACATGGTTCGCGCCTATCGTTGCCGATGCAGAAGCAGGTTTTGGTGGACCGCTGAACGCCTTCGAAATCATGAAAGCCTTTATTGAGGCAGGCGCGGCGGGCGTTCACTATGAGGACCAGCTGGCATCGGAGAAGAAGTGCGGCCATCTGGGCGGCAAGGTTCTGATCCCGACAGCGGCCCATATCCGCAACCTGACGGCAGCGCGGCTGGCAGCCGACGTCATGGGCACGCCAACGCTCGTTATTGCCCGTACCGATGCGGAAGCGGCCAAGCTTCTGACTTCGGACATCGATGAGCGTGACCGCCCCTTTGTCGATTATGATGCCGGTCGCACCGTGGAAGGTTTCTATCAGGTCAAGAACGGCCTCGAACCCTGCATCGCCCGCGCCAATGCTTACGCCCCTTATTGCGATCTTATCTGGTGCGAGACATCGAAGCCGGATCTGGAGCAGGCGCGCAAATTCGCAGAAGGCGTGCACAAGGTGCATCCGGGCAAGAAGCTTGCCTATAATTGCTCACCGTCCTTCAACTGGAAGAAAAATCTGGACGATTCGACGATTGCCAAGTTCCAGCGCGAGCTGGGAGCCATGGGCTACAAGTTCCAGTTCATCACCCTTGCCGGTTTCCACCAGTTGAATTACGGCATGTTCGAACTGGCACGCGACTACAAGGATCGTCAGATGGCAGCCTATTCGGAGCTTCAGGAAGCGGAATTCGCAGCCGAAATCAATGGCTACACCGCAACCAAGCATCAGAGGGAAGTCGGCACCGGCTATTTCGACGCGGTATCCGTCGCAATCTCCGGAGGCGCCTCATCAACCACCGCCATGAAGGAATCGACCGAGCACGACCAGTTCCGCCCGGCCGCAGAGTAACCAGTCAATCGGAGGAAAAGACAATGGCATCGATTTCGAGAGTTAGAGAACGGGCAGAAGAACAATCCTCTGCCATGACTGAAAGCCAGCAAGCTGCCATTCGCATGCTGGCCAACGATCTGCACCGCCTCAACCAGGCCGTCATGAACGCCGTGGAAGCAGGCATCTCCGTCGAACTCGTCCGCTCCGCCCGCCACCACGGCGGCGACGGAAACTGGGGCGATCTGATGATCCCGGTGATCGTGGCGCAGAGTAAGGCTGCGGCGTAATGCGCAATACCGGACGGGCAACCGTCCGGTTTCATTTTAGGAACGACTAGATGAAAGCCTAGAGAGCGACGGTCAGCAAGGTGGCAATCGCGCCAGCTGCGATCAGGCTCAGGCGGAAAGCGAAAACGAGGTTGTCATCTCGGGTGCGGGCAACTGCGATGGCGCGGGCGCGATTTCTGGACATGATCATGAGCGGCTTCCAAACGAAAAACATAACCGTTCAATGCCGGGTTCCGGCGTCCAGCGAGACGTCATGTACAGCAAATGCTGTGCTGGCATAAAAGTCAGCATGACTCCCGGCTCTTAACAAGGTGTTAAAACCTCGCGGTTCTACACAGATTCTCCGGCGGCAACGCCCGATGCCCATGCCCACTGGAAATTATAGCCGCCAAGCCAGCCCGTCACGTCTACGCATTCGCCTATGAAATAAAGGCCTGGGACGGATTTCGCCTGCATGGTTTTCGAATCCAGATAGGTTGTATCGACACCACCCAATGTCACCTCGGCGGTGCGATAGCCTTCCGAGCCGGAAGGCTTGATCTGCCAGTCCTGGGCGCTGGCGGCAAGCGATGTGAGCGCCTTGTCGGAAAGGTCCGCAAGGTGCGTGGAGATGCCGGATTGCTCGACAAGATATTGCGCGAGCCTTTTCGGCAGAATGTCTGCGAGCGCTGTCTGGGCGGATTGTTTCCCGTTGGCCTTCTTCGCCATTTTCAGCTTTTCGGCAATATCCATCTCCGGTTCCAGCTTGAGGCGGATCGCCTCCCCTTCCCGCCAGTAGGACGAGATTTGCAGGATCGACGGGCCGCTTAGACCTCGATGAGTGAAGAGAAGCGCTTCGCGAAAACTCGTTTTGCCGTGCGAGACATCCGCAGGCACCGCGACGCCGGAAAGGGCGGAGAGCTTTTCCAATTGCGCTGGATCGAGTGTCAGCGGCACGAGGCCCGGACGTGGCTCCACCAACGGCAGGCCGAATTGCTCGGCAATGCGATAGGAAAAGCCGGTAGAGCCCATCTTGGGAATGGATTTGCCGCCTGTTGCGAGAACAAGGCTCGTCGCTTCGATTACGCCTTGAGAGGTGCTGACGCGGTATCCGCCCGTCGCTACGGGTTCGACAGCCGATATCTCGGTCTGAAGCCGGAGCCTCGCACCAACGGCCTGCATTTCCGCCAATAACATGCGGATGATATCCTTGGCGCTGTCATCGCAGAAAAGCTGGCCAAGCGTCTTTTCGTGCCAGGCAATCCTATGCTTTTCCACAAGGTCGATGAAATCGCGTGGGGTGTATCTTGCAAGCGCGGACTTGGCGAAATGCGGGTTTTGCGAGAGGTAATTCTTCGGCCCGGCATGGATGTTGGTGAAGTTGCAGCGCCCACCGCCGGAAATCCGGATTTTCTCGCCCGGTGACTTTGCGTGGTCCAGAACGATAACGGAGCGACCGCGCTGACCGGCACGAATGGCGCACATCATGCCAGCGGCACCGGCACCCAAAATCACCACGTCGCATTTTTCCGTCATGGAATTTCCCTAAGTTTGGCCCACTTCCTCTTTTCTAAGTCAGGCTGCTTGTCAATGCGCATTCCCCCCTCGCCAATTGTCAAAGTCTGACTATGATAGTGCCAATTGAAACACAGACCCGGTGATTTATGCCCCCCAAGAAAACCATGCTCCGCCCGAAGAAACCGGCAAACATGGCAAAAAAGATACCCGTAGATGTCTCCTCCACACGCGGCTGCTCTTCCTGGCGGGAAGCGGCGCAATGGCTGAAAGCACGCGGCATCGAAGACATCGAGTGTATCACTCCCGATCTGGCTGGCGTTCCGCGCGGCAAGATGATGCCGACCTCGAAATTTACCGGCGATACGTCGCTTGCCCTGCCCTCCGCGCTTTATCGCCACACGATTTCCGGCGACTACCCGGATGAGACGGCGAACTTTCGCTATGAGCCGCGCGATAGCGATCTGAAGCTGGTGCCTGATCTCTCAACACTCTCCGTTGTTCCGTGGGAAAGCGACCCGACCGCACAGGTCATCTGCGATGTGGTGGATCAGGACGGCAAGTTCGTTCCCTACACGCCACGCAACGTACTGAGAAACGTCCTTGACCTTTATAGGGAAAAGGGCTGGAAGGCGGTCGTCGCGCCCGAGATAGAATTCTACCTCGTTGCCATGAACGACGACCCCGACTACCCGCTGCATCCGCCGAAGGGCCGCTCCGGTCGTTCCATCGTCGGTGGGCAGAGCTATTCGATTGCCGGTATCAACGAGTTCGACGAGTTGATCGATGATATCTACCATTTTTCGGAAAAGCAGGGTCTGGAAATCGACACGCTTATCCATGAGGAAGGTCCGGCCCAGCTGGAAATCAACCTGCGCCACGGCGATCCTATCGAGCTTGCCGATCAGGTGTTCCTGTTCAAGCGCACCATACGCGAAGCTGCGCTGAAGCATGGCATCTACGCCACCTTCATGGCCAAGCCGATGCAGGGTATGCCGGGATCTGCCATGCATATTCACCAGTCGGTGGTCGATATCGAAACGGGCGAAAATGTCTTTTCGAACAAGGATGGCAGCCCTTCCAAGGAATTTTTCTCCTTTGTCGGCGGTATGCAGCGTTATGTGCCGAATGCGCTGGTGATGCTTGCGCCCTATGTGAACTCCTACCGCCGCCTGACGCCCGATATGGCCTGCCCGGTCAACAATGCCTGGGGTTACGACAACCGCACCACCGCGTTCCGAGTGCCTATTTCCGGGCCAGCGGCGCGGCGCGTGGAAAACCGTCTGCCGAGCTCGGATGCCAACCCCTATCTTGCCCTTGCGGCATCACTCGGCTGCGGCTGGCTCGGCATCATGAACAATATCGAGCCTACGGAGCCGACTTATGAGACGGCGAACGAAGGTTCCATCGAGCTACCCCGCGGGCTGCTGGAGGCTGTAGCCCTTCTGGAAGGCGAACCGCAATTCGACCGCGTCTTCGGCCATGAATTCGTCGGCCTCTACGCAGGCCTGAAGCGTGGCGAGTTCGAGACCTTCATGCAGGTCATCAGCCCGTGGGAGCGCGAGTTCCTGCTGCTGAACGTGTGAGGGCGCGATGATGGCGTGGCAGAGCCCGATATCGCCGAGTATCTCCTGGTATGAAAATACCGTCGGAGACCGACCGCAATATGCGGCGATGGATGGATCGCGTACCGTTGATGTCGCCGTTATCGGTGGCGGCTTCACCGGCTTGCAGGCGGCTTACAATCTCGCCAAAGCGGGCGTGTCCGTCACCCTGATAGATGCCAATCGTTTCGGGGATGGCGCTTCGGGACGCAACGGCGGTCAGTTCGGCACCGGCCAGCGTGCTTGGCCCGATGATCTGGAAGACGAAATCGGCTTCGAGCGCTCCAAGGCTTTGTTCGATATCGCCGAAGGGGCCAAGCACTACCTGCTGGATTTTGCCCGCGACCAAGGCATCGACATGGAATTTTTGCCGGGGCAGCTCAATGTCTCGCATAAAAAGGCTTATGCGAAAGACTATCGCAAAAGCGTGGATGCAATGACCAGCCGTTACGGCTACCCGCATATCTCCTTCATGGAAGGTGCGGAAACCGCTGAAAGGCTGGGCTCGACCCATTATTATTGCGGCGTGCGCGATACCGGCACCGGCCACATCCATCCAATGAAGCTCCTCGTCGGCCTGGCGAAAGCTGCACGGGATGCAGGTGCGGACATTTTCGAGATGACGCCCGCCAAATCCATCAGGCAGGCCCAAGGCAAGACGCTGATCGAAACAGCGAGCGGCACCATTACCGCAGGCCGCGTGCTGATCGCCACCAATGCGCATATCGGCAATCTGGAGCCGGTAACGGCAGCGCATATCATGCCGATCCGCTCCTTTATCGGCGCAACCATTCCGCTGGATGATTTCCCGCAAGTCATTCCCGGACAGGAAGCTGTGGCGGATTCCCGTTTCGTGGTCCGTTACTTCCGCAAGACACGGGACAACCGCCTGCTGTTCGGCGGGCGCGAAGCCTACACCGCAGATTCTCCGCGCGATATTTCCGTCCATATCCGCAAGCAGATCGCGGAAATCTATCCGGCCCTACACGACATCGAAATGACCCATGCCTGGGGTGGTTCGGTGGGCATTACCATGCCGCGTCAGCCATTCGTGCGCGAGGTGATGCCGGGCGTCATGTCCATCGGCGGCTATTCCGGCCATGGGGTGATGTTGTCGAATTATTGCGGCAAGCTGTATGCCGACATGGTGGTGAATAGAGATAAAGCGCTTGAGCAGTTTTCTGCGCTTGATGTACCTTCATTTCCCGGTGGAGCGAAATTCAGGTCCCCGCTGCTGTTTCTGGCGCTATCATGGTTTGCACTCCGCGACAGATTCTAGTTCGAAAAGCAGAGGTCGAATGAGACACGCATGATCAAAGCATAGGCACCATATCCAGCGAAGATCATAATTCTGCATAACAAGTCTGGCATTTTTAAATCGATTAGATTATGGATGCCCCAAACCCGTAAAGAGCAAGAGAATCGGTATGAGCAGTCAAATCATTCCAGTCGAGCCCTTCGATTGCGTCGTCTTCGGCGGCACTGGCGATCTGGCGGAGCGCAAGCTACTGCCAGCCCTTTACCACCGGCAGGTGGAGAACCAGCTCTCCGAACCGACGCGCATCATCGGTGCGTCGCGCTCGGTAATGACGCATGACGAATATCGCAAATTCGCCGAAGACGCGCTCAAGGAACACCTGAAAAAGGGCGAGTATGACGAAGCACAGGTCGCCAAGTTCTGCGCCCGCCTGTTCTATATCCCGGTGGATGCAAAGACCGAGGACGGCTGGGACAAGCTGAAGAAGCTGCTGGATGAGGGCAAGGATCGTATCCGTGCTTTCTATCTCGCCGTCGCACCGGCTATCTTCGGCGATATCGCTTCCAAGATTCGGGATCACAAACTGATCACCAAATCCACCCGCATCGTGGTGGAAAAGCCGATTGGCCGCGATCTCGCCTCTGCGCTCGAACTCAACGACACGCTGGGTAATGTCTTCAAGGAAGAGCAAATCTTCCGTATCGACCACTACCTCGGCAAGGAAACCGTTCAGAACCTGATGGTTCTGCGTTTTGCCAATGCGCTTTACGAGCCGCTGTGGAACTCCGCGCACATCGATCATGTGCAGATCACGGTCGCCGAATCCGTTGGCCTCGAGGGTCGAGCCGGTTACTACGACAAGGCCGGTGCGCTGCGTGACATGGTGCAGAACCACATCCTCCAACTGCTTTGCCTCGTTGCCATGGAGCCTCCGTCGTCGATGGATGCAGAAGCGGTTCGCGACGAGAAGCTGAAGGTGCTGCGTGCGCTGAAGCCTATCAACGAAAGCAATGTCGAGAAAAACACCGTTCGCGGCCAGTATCGTGCTGGCGCTTCCGCCGGTGGCCCGGTCAAGGGTTATCTGGAAGAGCTCGAAGGCGGTGTTTCCAATACCGAGACCTTCGTTGCCATCAAGGCGGAGATCGGCAACTGGCGCTGGGCGGGCGTCCCCTTCTACATCCGCACCGGCAAGCGCCTTGCAACCCGCGTTTCCGAAATCGTCGTCACCTTCAAGCAGATTCCGCACTCGATTTTCGATGATGCGGCTGGCAAGGTCGAGGCAAACAAGCTGGTCATCCGCCTGCAACCGGACGAAGGCGTGAAGCAGTCTCTGCTCATCAAAGACCCCGGCCCGGGCGGTATGCGCCTGCGCCAGGTATCGCTCGACATGAGCTTTGCCGAAGCGTTCAATGTTCGCAGCCCGGATGCTTACGAGCGCCTGCTGATGGATACGATCCGCTCCAACCAGACGCTGTTCATGCGCCGCGACGAAGTGGAAGCGGCATGGAAGTGGGTCGATCCGATCCTGAAAAGCTGGGAGGCTGTCGGTCAGGGCGTGCAGGGCTACACCTCCGGCACATGGGGTCCAAGCGGTGCGATCGCGCTGATCGAGCGCGATGGTCGCACCTGGCACGACGCCGACTGAGGAGATGCGGATGGAAGCTCAGATGCACGTCTTCGCAAATGGCCCGGAACTGGCGGAAAAGCTTGCTGGCGACGTTGCCCAACGGCTGAAAGAGGCACTTGAGGAACGCGGGACGGCAAGCATTGCCGTTTCCGGCGGCTCCACCCCCAAGCTGTTTTTTCAGGCGCTGTCGAAGCATCCGCTTGCATGGGGTCAGGTCAATGTGACGCTGGTGGACGAGCGTTTCGTTCCCGCCGATAGTGACCGCTCCAACCACAAGCTGGTGGCTGACAACCTGCTGCAAAACGAAGCGGCGGCAGCCTATTTTCTGCCCCTCTATCAGTCAGCCGCTTCCGCCGAAGACGCGGCCACGCTGGCAACGGTGAAGACTGCGGATATCTGCGATCCTTTCGACGTTGTGATCCTTGGAATGGGAACGGACGGACACACGGCCTCGTTCTTTCCAGGCGGCGACAATCTCGAAGAGGCACTCGACCTCGATGAGCCCCGGGCGGTTCTGCCCATGGAAGCAGAGGGCGCTGGCGAGGAAAGGCTGACGTTCAATCTTTCCGCTCTGCACGATGCGAGCTTCCTAGTGCTTCACATCGAGGGGGCGGCCAAGAAGGAAACGCTGGAAAAGGCACAGGCCGATCTGGATGAGGACGAGATGCCCATTCGCGCCGTGCTGAACAGGGCGGATTCGCCGGTCAATATCTACTGGGCACCGTAATCTCAGTTCGCTCGTTTAAAGAGCGATGTCCGGTACAGCAATAGCAACATGATCGTCGGTCCCGGCGTCCCAAGCGCGAGACCGACATCTCAAAGCAAGACAGGATGAACGCCCATGGCTGCCGATTCACGTATTCAAGCCATTACCGACCGCATCGTCGAACGCTCGAAACCCTACCGCGAGACCTATCTCGAAAGGCTTCGCCTGCAGGTTTCCAAAGGCGTTCACCGGTCCGTTCTCTCCTGCGGAAATCTTGCGCATGGATTTGCTGTCTGTTCCCCCGCCGACAAGGATATCCTTGCCGGCGACCGGGTTCCCAATCTCGGCATTGTGACGGCCTATAACGACATGCTCTCGGCGCATCAGCCTTACGAAACCTATCCCGCCATCATCCGCGATGCGGCAAAGGCAGCGGGCGGTATTGCGCAGGTCGCTGGCGCGGTTCCGGCCATGTGCGATGGCGTAACGCAGGGCCAGCCGGGCATGGAGCTTTCGCTGTTTTCGCGCGATGCGATTGCCATGGCGGCAGGCATCGGGCTTTCGCACAACATGTTCGATGCTGCTGTCTATCTCGGTGTCTGCGACAAGATCGTTCCCGGTCTCGTCATTGCCGCCCTCTCCTTTGGCCACCTACCTGCCGTCTTCATTCCCGCTGGTCCTATGACCTCCGGTCTGCCCAATGACGAGAAGTCGCGCATCCGCCAGCTTTATGCGGAAGGCAAGGTCGGTCGTGCGGAGTTGCTTGAAGCGGAATCCAAATCCTATCACGGCCCCGGCACTTGCACTTTCTACGGTACCGCCAACTCCAACCAGATGCTGATGGAGATCATGGGCTTCCATATGCCCGGTTCTTCCTTCATCAACCCGAACACGCCGCTGCGCGACGCGCTCACGAAGGAAGCGACGAGACGCGCGCTGGCGATTACCGCGCAGGGTAACGAATTTACACCGGCGGGCGAGATGATCGATGAGCGTTCCGTGGTCAACGGCGTCGTTGGCCTTCATGCGACAGGCGGATCTACGAACCACACGATGCACCTCATCGCCATGGCGCGGGCAGCCGGTATCATCCTCACATGGCAGGATATTTCCGATCTTTCGGACGCCGTGCCGCTCCTGGCCCGCGTCTATCCGAACGGTCTGGCGGATGTGAACCATTTCCACGCCGCAGGCGGCATGGGTTATTTGATCAAGCAATTACTCAAGCAGGGCTTCGTCCATGACGATGTTCGCACCGTCTTCGGCCACGGCCTGGAAGCATACACCATCGACGCCAAGCTTGGTGAAGACGGCGTCATCATTCGGGATGCCGCGCCTGAAGAAAGCCATGACCCCAAGGTTCTCGCCCGCATCGAAACGCCATTCCAGCCAACCGGCGGCCTGAAGATGCTGACCGGCAATCTCGGCAAGAGCGTTATCAAGATTTCTGCCGTCAAGCCGGAGCGCCACATCATCGAAGCGCCTGCCCTTGTGTTTAACGACCAGCAGGAGCTTCAGGATGCTTTCAAGGACGGAAAGCTGAACCGCGACTTTATCGCCGTTGTCCGCTTTCAAGGCCCGAAGGCGTGCGGCATGCCGGAACTGCATCGCCTTACCCCGCCGCTTGGCGTTCTACAGGATCGCGGTTTCAAGGTTGCGCTGGTAACGGACGGACGTATGTCCGGCGCTTCGGGCAAGGTGCCTGCTGCCATCCACGTGACGCCTGAGGCTTCCGACTGCGGCCCGATCTCCCTCATCCGCGATGGCGACATCATCCGTCTGGACGCGATTTCCGGCACGCTGGAGGTGCTGGTTTCAGCGGCGGAGCTTTCCAAGCGCGAGCCTGCGCGCGCAGATCTTTCCCACAATGAATGGGGCATGGGCCGCGAACTCTTCGCCACCTTCCGCCGCAACGCCGGTCCTGCCGATCAGGGTGCGAGCGTATTTCACTGAGGTTAGCTCAAACAAAAAGGCCGCGTTTCGATGGAAACGCGGCCTTCTTGATATTTGTGACATTCACCAGGCGCGAATGTTGAGCTTGCGATCCCTGTGGGCGGGATGGGTGCTGAACACAAAAATCCTGTCCAGCTCCTTTGGCGTCAGCATCCGCAAAAAACGGACCTGCATAGTGTTGTTGGCGTTGACCCTCATCACCACGCAGCCGATCTTGTTGATACGGGCATCCGGAATGTCGAGGTAAAACTGTTTCGGAAGTTCGAATTGTGTCAGGAGCGCGAGAACTGCTTCGGTCTGCGAAATCTTGATGACGTCGCAACGGCGCGAGGCCATGTTCATGACTGCTTTTTCGGTGTACTCGATACGCGCACCATTGGCGGTATCTTCCATCTTGAACCGCGCTTCGCGGTCATACATGAAAGATTCTTCCTTGCTTAGATACGTTGCTTTACCGATGCTTGCGCGGGCGTTCACGGCCTGACTCCCCTAACATTTCGATGAAAATACTACGCCTGGAGTCATTAACAATTCATCTTCGCGTTTCGATATGAAACACATCGGATACAGCTTTGAAGGGCATACCGGAATGCCTTGTTTTATCAGCCGCCCGGGTGTTCAAACGGCTGATTTATCAACAAAACAGTGGCGTAAAAGTTTCTGGCGGATTTCCTGTTGCTTGAAGCCAGGGTTAAGAATGCGTGACTTTCCACAGCCTAGTTCTTGTAGGAGCGCCCTTCCGCATCAAAGAGATGCAGTTTTTCAGCCGGTGCAGCGAAACGAAGAACATCACCTTTCTTTACTGGGACGATGCCCGGTATCTTGACGATGATCGGCTCCTGCCCGTTCGGCGCTTCAAGGTAGAGAAGGGTCACTTCACCGAGGGCTTCCACGATAGACACCTTGCCCTCCAGCAGGTAGTCATCACCCAATACGATGGTCAGATCCTCCGGGCGCACGCCGAAGGACGCTGCCTTGCCAACCTCGCTCTCGACCGTGGGGATGGCCAGCGTCAGGGTCTTTCCACCTGACAATTCGATGGCAGTTTCCTGACCTGCACGGCGCACCGTGGCGGGAATGATGTTCATAGCCGGAGAGCCGATGAAGCGGGCAACGAAGAGGTTTGCCGGGTTCTCGTAAAGCTCCAGCGGTTCACCCACCTGCTCCACCTTGCCGCCATTCAGCACGACGATGCGGTCTGCCAGCGTCATGGCTTCCACCTGATCGTGCGTTACGTAGATCATGGTGGTATCGGCCATTTTCTCGCTGAGCTTGGCGATCTCGATGCGCGTGGCGACACGCAGAGCGGCATCGAGGTTGGACAGCGGCTCGTCGAAGAGGAAGACTTTCGGGTTACGGCAGATGGCGCGACCGATGGCGACACGCTGGCGCTGGCCGCCGGAGAGCGCCTTGGGGAGGCGTTCAAGATATTGCGTCAGCTGCAGAATGTCGGCAGCGGCGCGTACGCGCCGGTCGATCTCCTGTTTGCTTTCCTTGGCGATCTTCATGCCGAAGGCCATGTTGTCATAGACCGTCATATGCGGGTAGAGCGCGTAGGACTGGAACACCATGGCGATGCCGCGACGCGATGGCGGGATTTCATTCACCAGCTTGCCGTCGATGTACATCTCGCCGCCGGTGATTTCCTCCAGACCTGCGATCATTCTGAGCAAGGTGGACTTGCCACAGCCGGAGGGGCCGACGAAAACGATGAACTCGCCCTGTTTGATGTCGAGATCGATGCCGTGCAGGACCTTCACCTGACCGTAGGCTTTGCGGATGTCCTTCAGAATAAGGCCAGTCATGCGATGTTCCTCCCTGTCGATTTACGCGTGGCGGGCGAAGAATGCGCCCCATGCCGGAAGTTCAACTGTGTTGTCGTTCAATTCTGCCTTGAAGCCATGCCCATCCAGCACGTCCCACCGGCCTTGCGGCAGTTCGGCCTTTGCGGGCAATGCCGAGAGATTGAACAGGCAAAGGATCGTCTCATTGCCCAGAATGCGGCTGTAGCTCGAAATCGTGGCATCGGCCTCATGGAACTCGATCTTGCCCTTGGCGAAGGCCGGGTGCTGCTTTCTGAACGCCAGGAAGCGGCGGTAGTGTTCAAGGACCGAGGCCTCATTGCCCTGCTGGGCGCTGACGGCGCGCATCTTGTGTTCGGTCGGAATTGGCAGCCAGGTCTTATCCGATGTGGAGAAACCGGCCTGTGCATGGCCTGCATCCCACACCATCGGCGTGCGGCAACCATCGCGGCCCTTGAATTCCGGCCAGAACTGAATGCCGTATGGGTCCTGCAGATGCTCGAAATCGATCTCCGCTTCCGTCAGGCCAAGCTCCTCGCCCTCATAGATGCAGACCGAACCGCGCTGGGTCATCAGCAATGCGGCGAGAACCTTGGCGAAGGCATCCTTGTCATCGACGATCTCGCCCCAGCGGCTGACATGGCGCACGACATCGTGGTTGGAAAACGCCCAGCAGGCCCAGCCCTCGGGCGCAGCCTGCGCAAACGCTGCCTGAACATCCGAGATGCGCTGCGGGGTCAGCGCGTCCGGTGCCAGGAATTCGAAGGCGTAACACATCTGCATCTTGTCATCGCCGGAGGTGTATTCACCGACGATTTCCAGACCGCGCTGGCTGTCGCCCACTTCACCCACCGCTGCAATATCCGGGAATTCGTCCAAAACAGCGCGGAAGCGCTTGAGGAATTCAAGGTTCTCCGGGCGGTTCTTGTCGTAGATATGCTCCTGGAAATTATAGGGGTTGACCGCTGGCGCGGTCGAGGCGTTGCGGCGCTCCGGCGCAAGGGCCGGGTTATCGCGCAGTTGCTCGTCGTGGAAATAGAAGTTGATCGTATCGAGGCGGAAGCCATCGACGCCGCGCTTCAGCCAGAAGCGGGTGATGTTCAGCAGCTCTTCCTGCACGTCCGGGTTATGCAGATTGAGATCCGGCTGCGAGGTGAGGAAGTTGTGCATGTAATATTGCATGCGCGTCGGGTCCCACTGCCAGCCGGCTCCACCGAAGATGGAGAGCCAGTTGTTAGGAGGCGTGCCATCCGGCTTGCCATCGCTCCACACATACCAGTCCGACTTCGGGTTCTGGCGGCTGGAGCGGCTTTCCACGAACCATGGATGCTGATCCGACGTGTGCGAAAGAACGAGGTCGATCATCACCCGGATGCCGAGGCGATGAGCTTCCGCGATCAGCCCGTCGAAATCGGCGAGCGTGCCGAACATCGGGTCGACATCGACGTAATTTGATACGTCGTAGCCGAAATCCTTCATCGGTGAGGTGAAGAAAGGCGAAATCCAGATGGCATCCGCACCGAGATTTGCGATGTGCTCGAGGCGGGACGTGATGCCCTTCAGGTCGCCGATGCCATCGCCATTGGAGTCCTGATAGGAGCGCGGGTAGATCTGATAGATGACGGCGCCGCGCCACCAGTCCTTGTCTGCTTTCAGAGCGGAGGAAACACTATCAGTCATCGCAGTATCCTGTTGGGTATGAGCATTCATCTGGACATTCATGGGATCGATCAGCCTCCCTTGACGGAGCCTGCGAGCAGGCCGCGCACAAGGTAACGTTGGAGCGCAAAGAAGACGCAAAGCGGCACGACGATGGTGACGAAGGCCGATGCGGTGAGGATTTCCCAATTGCCGCCGCGCGAACCAAGCAGCGCATTCAACGCACCCGTCAACACCAACTCATCCTTCTGCGTACCGAGGAAGACCATAGCGACGAGCAGGTCGTTCCACGTCCAGAGGAACTGGAAGATGGCGAAGGAGGCAAGTGCCGGGAAGGACAGCGGCAGGATGATCTTGACGAAGATTTCGAAATCGCTTGCACCATCGACACGCGCGCTCTCGATGATTTCCTTCGGCAGACCGGAAATATAGTTGCGAAGTAGATAGATGGCGAGCGGCAGGCCAAAGGCGGTATGTGCGAGCCAAATACCGGCATAGGTTTTCGATGGGACGCCGAAGACATTGCCGATCCAGTTATAAAGCTGAAGCAACGGAATGAGCGACATCTGCAAAGGCACGACGATAAGGCCTACAACGAGCGCGATCATCAGCGAGCGCCCGCTGAACTTCATCCACGAAAGCGCATAAGCCGCAAAGGCCGCAATCAGGATCGGGATGATCGTGGCGGGGATCGCCACCGTCAGCGAGTTGACGAAGGACTGGCCGATACCCTCCGACGTCAGGACGGTGCGGTAGTTGTCCAGTGTGAAGATCGGCGGTGTGGCAACTGCCACATAGACGCGCTTGGCGCGCGAGCCTTCGAAGCTTGCATTTTTGCTGTACTGGTAGCTGCCGTCCTTGTTGACGAGCAGCGTTTCGCCATCGCCCAGATCGGCGGTTTCACCAGCGTCGAATGCGGTCGGCTCCTGCACACGCACGCCGAAAGCCGAGACATTGCCGCTCTTGCCTTCGCCGAAGACGTTACCGGCAATGACGAAGCGGTCGCCTTGCTGGGTTTGGGTAGAAGGATCGCCCAAGCGCAAGGCCTGCGTCTGGCTGGAACTGGAGAAGGCCGTCCACCAGCCTGAAACAGTGATCTGGTCCTTGTCGCGCAAAGAGCTGACGAGAATGCCGAGCGTCGGCAAAAGCCAGAGGATGACGACGAAAAGCACGCTGATATGGACGATGAGGCGCGGCAGGCCGATGCGGCGGATGCGGGTTGCAATGCTCATATCAGCGGCCCTCCATCTCGCGGTTTGCCTGGCGAATATTCCAGATCATGATCGGCGTAACGGCAGCCATGATGATGAGCGCGATGACGGCACTTCGCCCGCTATCCCCGCCGCCACGGAACATCCAGTCGAACATGAGGTTGGCCAGAACCATGGTGTTCCACTGGCCGTTGGTCATGGTCAGCACGATATCGAAGACTTTGAGGACAAGAATGGTGATGGTCGTCCAGACCACGGCGATGGTGCCCCAGATTTGCGGAACGAGGATTTTCCAGAAAATCTGCCAGCCGTTTGCGCCATCGATCACAGCAGCTTCGACGGTTTCTTCCGGTATGCCGCGCAGCGCCGCAGACAGGATGACCATGGCAAAGCCGGTCTGGATCCAGATGAGGATGACCATGAGGAAGAAGTTGTTCCAGAAGGGCATGGAGATCCACACTTCCGGAGTGCCGCCGAAGAACTCGACGATGGCGTTCAGCAGGCCGATCTGCGTCTGCCCCTCGCCGCGATATTCATAGATGAACTTCCAGATAACGGAGGCACCGACGAAGGAAATCGCCATAGGCATGAAGACGATGGATTTGGCGATATTGCCCCACCAGATGCGGTCGGTCATGACGGCAATGACGAGACCGAGGAAGGTGCAGGCGGCAGGCACGACCGCAAGCCAGAGAATGTTGTTGAAGATCGACTGACGGAAACCGGCGTCATAAAGCGCCCAACGATAATTGGCGAGGCCGACGGGATTTGTGCCGGTTCTGTCATAGAAGGACAGGATGAAGGTCGCGATGACGGGATAGACGAGGTAAACGGCCAGAAGCAGCAGCGCCGGGCCGATGAAGAGCCATGGCCGCACCGCCGCACGTCTGTTCAGATTGCGTGATGCGTGGATGACATCGCCATCCCTCACCGGAAAGATGAGCTGAAGCGCTTTATCGGACAGCCAGTAATAGGCGGCGCAGGCAAACACGCCGACGATCACGACGCCGAGTGCCGAGACGATCTGGGTAATCATAATTCCCTCCCCGTATTCCGTTTTTATGCGATGCCCGCCACTCAAGACTTCAGCGAAGCATTTGCAGAGGAACGGCCCGGCAATGGCGACCACTGCCGGGCGGAAGTCTCGATTACTTGAGGCCGTCCCAAGCCTTCTGGATGTCGTCACCGACCTGCTGGGCAGACTTGCCACCGACGAAATCCACCATGCCCGTCCAGAATGCACCGGCACCGATCTTGCCGGGCATGAGGTCCGAACCGTCGAAGCCAAAGCTGGTCGCCGTGGTCAGGATTTCACCCTGACGCTTGGTCTGGTCGCTGGCATAGGTATCCAGATTGACCTTTTTGTACGGTGTCAGGAAGCCGGACTGCGCCATCCAGACTTCATGGGCAATCGGCGTCTTCAGGAATTCGACCAGAGCGCGGGCCGCCTTGGAATCCTTGGTAATGGTGAACAGCGTTCCGGCACCGAGAACCGGCTTTCCAAGCTCAGGCTTCGACGCGAATGTCGGCATGTAGAAGAAATCGACATCCGTACCGACCTTCGTTCCCTCCGGGAAGAAGGATGGAATGAAGGAGGCCTGACGGTGCAGGTAGCACTTCGGCGGAATGTCAAAGAGGCCCTTCGGGCTATCGCGGAAGTCGGTGGAGGCAACGGCTGCGACGCCGCCGGATACATATTTGTCGTTCTTGGCGAACTTGCCGAATTCCTCGATGGCCGCAACCACGCGCGGATCGTTGAACTTCACCTCGTTCTTGGTCCATTGCAGGTAGACGTCGAGCGGCTGCGTGCGCAGCATGAAGTCTTCCACCCAGTCCGTACCCGGCCAGCCGGTCGCACCGCCGGAGCCGAGACCGATGCACCATGGCGTGCCGCCATCGGCAACGATCTGGTCGGAAAGCTTGACGAGGTCTTCCATGGTCTTTGGAACTTCGTATCCTGCCTCCTCGAAGTTTTCAGGCACGTACCAGACCAGCGACTTCACGTCCGCCTTGAAGGGAAATGCGAAATAGGCCTTGTTTCCATCCTTGCCTGGATAGATGCCGAGATCCACCCAGGACTGACCGGCACCGTAATTTTCCTTCACCCAGTTCGCGGTCTCATCGCCCAACGGCGTCAGCAGACCCTTGGCTGCGAGATCGGCGAGAAGTCCCGGCTGCGGCAGGATCGCGACGTTTGGCGGAGAACCGGCCTGCGTATCGATAACGATCTGCTGCTCATAGTTTTCCGAGGAGGAGTAACGGACATTGACGCCGGTCGCGTCGGCAAAATAGGCGAGAACCGACTGGAACAGCGCCTCATCTTCGCCGCGCCATGGGCCAAAGATCGTCAGCGTTTCGCCCTTCAGGCTGGCATTGGCGGCTTTGTAGTCCTCGTAGCTCTTCCAGTTGAACTTGCTGTCTTCACCCGGCTTGAACTTCAACTCTGCCGCGAATGAACCGCCAGCAATAAGCGTGGCAATAGCGACTGTTGTCCAGAATGTCTTTTTCATGTGATCTACCTCCCATCACAGAACAAGGCTTGGCCTTTGCAATTTCATAATTCAAAGCGCTTTGGCTGGCTATTCATCTCATTGAGGATCAAAGAGAGTCAAGAGCCTTCATCAACTACAACCTGTTCTTGTCGGTTCCGCAGTGCAAAACAAATTAATTGCACTGCGGCGAGCATTTTCAGATTGTGACTATGATAGACAATTGATAGCGTTCAAAGCGGTTTGGAGACGGTAGGAGGAGCCTTTTCCGATCTCGGCAAAATTCAGAACGATGGTGGAGGAGGCTGCGACGTGAACCTGAAGCAATTATCGCAGTTACTCGGTATTTCTCAGACAACCATCAGCCGCGCCCTCAACGGCTATCCCGAAGTGAACGCGGAAACACGAAAGAAGATCATCGAGGCCGCGCAGCGCACCGGCTATCGCCCCAATGCTGCCGCGCAACGGCTTGCGACCGGCAAGGTGGGCTCCATCGGCCTGGTCATGCCAACCGGCCCTGAACATCAGTCGGATGTGCATTTCGGAGAGTTTCTGAGCGGACTTGGCGAGGTTTCGGCACGCGAAGGGTTTCACCTCGTCATCATGCCGACTGATCCCAAGGACGAGGAAAGCGCACTTAAGGAGCTGGCGGCAAGCGGGCGCGTGGACGGCATTTATCTCGCCTATATGAAGAAGAACGACAGCCGCATCGCGATGATGCAAAGCCTTTCGATCCCCTTCATGGTGCATGGCCGGTCCTGGGGTGTGGAGCCGGATTATCCCTTTCTCGATGTGGACAATGAGGGTGCGTTCCACGATGCGGCGTCACTGCTGCTCCAGCTCGGCCATGAAAATATTGCGCTTTTGAACGGGCCGGAAGGATATGACTTCACGTTCCGGCGCTATCGCGGCGTGAAATCGGCGCTTGCCGATCAGGGACATTCGCTTGATCCTGACAATGTCAGCCATAGTGTGATGACGGATGAGGCCGGGTTCCTCACGATGGAGCGGTTGCTCGACCAGTCTAGGAAACCGACCGCCGTTCTCTGCGCCTCCACGGCACTTGCGCTCGGGGCGATACGTTCGCTCAACCAGCGAGGCTTAAAGCCCGGGCGCGATATTTCGCTGATTGCCCATGACGACGTTTTGCCGTTGCTCAAGCCTGTGAATTTCTCCGTGCCACTGACGACGACGCGGTCATCGCTGCGTGCTGCGGGACTTCGCGTGGCCGAACGGTTGATCGCGCAGATCAAGACCGGGCGCATGGAGCCGTTTCAGGAATTATGGAAGGCAGAACTCGTGGTGCGAGCGTCGACAGGCCCCACACCACGCTGATGCTTAGAATTTTGGCGCGGTCTGCCCCAGCGCACGATGTGCTGCGATCACAGTATTGGCCATCAGCATGGCAATCGTCATGGGGCCAACGCCGCCGGGAACCGGCGTGATGGCCGCGGCGACCGCACTCGCCTCTTCATAGGCCACATCACCCACCAGCCTAGACTTGCCCTCGCCCTTTTCAGGCGCAGGAATACGGTTGATGCCGACATCGATGACGGTCGCACCGGGCTTGACCCAATCGGCCTTGACCATCTGCGGTCGACCCACGGCGGCAACTAGAATATCCGCTGCCTTGCAAACGGATGCCAGATCCTTGGTGCGGGAATGCGCCATGGTGACGGTGGCATTTGCGTTGAGAAGCAGTTGGCCCATCGGCTTGCCGAAAAGGTTCGAGCGGCCGATCACGACCGCATTGAGGCCAGAAAGATCATCACCGTGGATGCTGTGCACCAGAAGCATCGCTCCGGCGGGCGTGCAGGAAATAAGGCCGGTTTCGAGATCTCCGACCGCGAGCTTTCCAGCATTGAGAACGCCCAGACCGTCCACGTCCTTTTCCGCCAGGATCAACTGGATGACGGCATCTGAGTTGAGATGTTTCGGCAGCGGAAGCTGAACCAGAATGCCGTGAATCGAGGCATCGGCGTTCAGCGTCGCGACCAGTGCCTCCAGGTCTTCCTGTTTCGTGTCTTCCGGCAGGGTGTGCTGGATGGAATTGAAACCGCACTGCTTGGCCATCTTGCTCTTGGAATTGACATAGGCGTGGCTTGCCGGATCATCGCCGACGATGACGACTGCAAGTCCCGGCTTGGTGCCTGTCTGTTGCTCCAGACGTTCGGACGCTTCCCGAACAGCATCCGTAACGGATACCGCCTTGGCCTTGCCGTCGATTATCACCACCATAAGCCTGCCTCCTGAGAACTCGATGACTATCTAGGTCACGGTGACGATCGAACCCTTGCCTCCGCGCGACAGGTTGTTGTCTTAACGGAAGAAGAATAAGCGTCCGGCAGCAATTTTTCCAACGGACGACCGTCGCCGATGTTCCCATAAGCGAGACAGTCACCACGACCTCACGCCGTAATGCTTCGCGGCCTTCTGGATTGCAAGGGGAATCAAACGCTCAGGCGCTTTTCCGCAAGGCGTCTTCCGCATTGCTGTGTTCGCGAAGCTGCTCTTTCAAAAGAGCAAGCTCCTGACGCAGAAGTTTCAGCTCATCGGTTTCTGCCTCAGCATGTTCGGCGTCACCGGCCAACGCGGCAGCCAGCAAGGGTGGCAGTCTGAATGGCGCTGGCGCAGTAGAGGCACCCTCAGGACGAACGAGATTACCCATCAGAACCTGCCTTACCCGCTCATCCAGCGGCACGTCGTTGGCAGCTTCCTGATAATCATCGTCCAAGACTGCACGATCCTCATCGTGCAAGGCCGGGACTTCGGCAACATGTACCGTCTCAATGTCCGCGTTTTGCAGATCATCGAACAGGCCGGGTTCGATCTCGATTGGCTCGGCAAATACGGGAGCCTCATCCACAACAGGTTCCAGCAGGATTTCACCTTCGCCAACCGCAATATGGTTTGCCGCGTCCGGAACAATCTCCTCCTCCATCTGCTCCGAAGGACGGAAGCTGAGGATCAAGAGGGAAAGCAGGAAACCAAGCAACCCGCCCCCTGCGGCCATCAGGCCAGAGCTCGCATTATCGTAACGCGCCGTTCCCGCCTCTGCTTTCTCCAGCAGGGTAGCAGTCACGTAGGGCGCACGCGCAAACGGACCGACCTTCTCGCTGGCTGCAAGATAATCGCGCCGGGCATTGCCAAGAGCAGCTTCCAGTCGCGCCAATTCAGCAGGCGCATCGCCCAGTGCGGCCAACTGATTTTCGAGTTCGGTCCGATCTGCCGACTGCTTGTCGAGCGACGCGGTAACGGTGCTGTCTTCCCGCTTCACCGCTTCGAGCCCCTGCCGGGCGGCGGTGAGCATGCCTGTGCGTGCAGCATCGACTGCGCCTTGGGCTGCAATCGAACGGGGATGCTTGGGGCCATGATCGACATTGACCTCGGCAAGTGCCAGCTTGGCAGCGTCGTAGGTCTGGCGCATCCCTTCCGCAGGCGCAAATGCGGCAAGTGCCGGCAGGCTCTTCGTCAGGATATCGTCGCGTTTCATGGCGGAAACGGTGGCGACAGCGTCTTTCAGCTCTTCCGAATGCCGCGAGAGCGCGGCGATGGTGGCATCCGTATCAAGCCTGCTCTGCTGCAAGCTCCTGATACGGGAGATCGTCTCTTCGCCATGCCGCATCTGGAAGCCGGTCAGCGCCGCATCGGCGTTGTCGAGCCCCTTCCTTGCCTGCTCCAGAACCTGCAAGCCAGGTTCGTGACCGCGAATACCGACTTCCCTGATAATCCGGCTGGAGACGTAATCAGCGATACGTTGGGCCATCTCGGGTGTCGCCGCGACAGCACTGACATCGATGCTGTTATCGGATGCAGAAATGCCGATGGATTTTTGCAGGGCATTTTCTGCCGGATTGACAGGTGAGCCGCTATTGCTCTCATCCTCGAAAAGCATATCCATCAGGAAGCCCATTCGGCTTGCCTGCGGACTGCCGCCGACATCCTCGGCCTGCAATTGCAGATCGGAAACGGCAAGACCGAGGCTGATGGGGGAGAGAACCGCTTCCCTCACCTGCATAATCGTGCGGCTGACCTCTGAAGAACTGCTGTTCGAGGCAGACACGGCGATGGTTGCGTTCGAAACATACCCCTTCGGTCCCTGATCCAGCAGGATGCCCGGCAGGAACGCTCCCGCGCCCGTAAGCGAGAGGATAACGCCTGCAGACAACAGGTTATGCCGCAGCGAAAGCGAACGAAGTTTCGCTCGAATCCTCTTGGACGACGGCAGCTGAAGCGTTTCTTTCTCAAAAACCATCGCAAACTCGCAAGGTTGTATGGACGTCTGGATTGGTCCGAAATATCACCAAACCCTAAAGCAACATGGCAAACAAATAGTTAACAAAAGCGTGTCTTCGGCCCGCTGGTTTGCGCCTTTCCGCTTTCCGCTCAAGCGCCTTTCCGTAAGTCCCACGCAAGATTGTCGGTCTAAACCGGGGACAGATTAAACACGGAGAACTGTCATGCAGCCGATTCAGCTGTTTGCACTGGCATCCCGGCAGGCGGAGTGGCTTTCTGTCCGTCAGGAAGTCGTCGCCACCAACATTGCCAATGCCAGTACGCCAGAATATCGCGCTAAGGACGTTCTGCCATTCGAAGCCGAAATGAAATCGGTGGGAATGCAGATGGCTCGCACCAATCCTGCTCATTTCGAGCTTGCGGTGGCGGGTGGCGGCAAGGTCGAAATCAAGGACGCGAAGCTTGCCGATGAAATCGGCGTGCAGGAATCCGGCAACACGGTTGGCCTTTCGACCGAAATGGCCAAGACCGGCGAAATCAAGCGGCAGTTCGAGCTGAACACGCAGCTCGTCGGGTCCTTTCACAAGATGATGATGAGCGTGGTGGGCAAATGATGGATTCTCTCGCGTCTTCATTGAAGATCGCAGGCAGCGGCATGGAAGCGCAGGCAACGCGGTTGCGTATCGTCTCGGAAAACATCGCCAACTCCCGCACGACAGGCGACACCCCCGGCGCCGACCCCTACCGTCGCAAGACGATTACTTTCGCATCAGAGCTGGACCGGGCAACCGGCACCAATCTGGTGGGCGTGAAGAAGCTCGGGGTCGACCGGTCCGATTTCACCATGGAGTACGACCCGGACAGCCCGGCCGCCGACGATAAGGGCATGGTCAAGCTGCCCAACGTCAACATGCTGATCGAAATGGCCGATCTTCGGGAATCGAACCGCGGCTATGACGCCAATCTCCAGGTCATCAAGCAGAGCGGCGACCTGATTACATCAACCATCGACCTGTTGAAGGCTACGTGATGATCATCGACCCTCTTGGCAGCGTTAAGTCGCTGAACGGTAACTCCGCACTCGACGGCCTGAAGGAAATTTCCGGTGGCCTGAATTCGCTTGCAAGCGGCGCTATCTCAACCGCAGCAACCGCCGTCACCGGCCCGAGCTTCGCAAGCGTTCTCGGCGGCGTCGCGCAGGATGCGGTCGACAGCCTGAAGAAGAGTGAAGCGCTTTCCTTCGCCGGTATCGAGGGCAAGGCCAGCACGCGTGAAGTGGTGGATGCGGTCATGCAGGCCAACCAGACGCTTCAGACCGCAGTCGCTCTGCGCGACCGACTGGTGTCAGCCTATCTCGACGTCGTGAAAATGCAGATTTGACCCTTGAGGACGTGAAGACATGAGAGCGCTATCTATCGCAGCAACGGGCATGGATGCCCAGCAGACGAACCTTGAGGTCATCGCGAACAACATCGCGAACATCAACACAACGGCTTTCAAACGCGGCCGTGCCGAGTTTACCGACCTTCTGTACCAGACGGAACGCGCGCAGGGCGTCATGAACCGCGCAAACCAGTCCGTCGTGCCGGAAGGCGCGAATATCGGCCTCGGTGTACAGACCTCCGCCGTCCGCAAGCTTCACCTTCAGGGCGAAGTGACGCAGACCGGAAACGATCTCGACGTCGCGATCATCGGCAAGGGCTGGTTCCGCGTGGAAGGTCCGAACAACGAAGTCCTGTATACTCGCGCCGGCGCGTTCAACAAGGATGCAACCGGACGGCTGGTGACGATCGACGGTTATGGCGTTCTGCCCAACATCGTCATCCCGAACAACGCGACGGATGTCACCATCAGCCAGGATGGTAACGTCGCGGCCCGTATCGGCAACGCCAATACGCTGACGCAGCTTGGCCAGCTGAGCATGAGCAACTTTGCCAACGAGGCCGGGCTGCGTCCCCTCGGTGACAACCTGTTTGCGCAGACCGAAGCGTCCGGCGCTCCCGTTGACGCCACGCCGCAGACCGAAGGTTACGGGTACGTCAAACAGCATTACCTGGAAAGCTCCAACGTCGATGCGGTCAAGGAAATCACCGACCTGATCTCCGCGCAGCGCGCTTACGAGATGAACTCCAAGGTCATCACTACCGCAGACGACATGGCGAAGATCGTCAGTCAGAACCTGAAATAACCGAAGGTAGGGTAACATGAAGTTTCGCCCGAAAATCGTGCTTGGCAGCATTTGCAACATGGCCTTTGCCGTGACGGTCGCTATCGCGGTAATTGCGCCGCAATCGGCTGTTGCCCAACAGAGAAACGCCGTTGTTCCCACAGCCATGATTTTTCCGGGCGAACCCATCTCCCGCAATCAGGTGACCGAAGTGCCGGTCACCAATCCCAACATCGCCCCCGGCTATGCGGATAATGTGGAAGCCGTTATCGGCAAGGTTTCGAAGAAGACGCTGGTCGCAGGACGTACGATCCCGCTTGGCGATCTTCGCGATCCCTTCACCATCCAGCGCGCCGCAAACGTGCGGATCACCTACAGCAAGAGCGGCATGAAACTATCCGCCTCCGGGACCGCGCTGGAAGACGCGATGGCCGGTGATCTGGTGCGCGTGCGCAATCGGGACACGGGCGTAACGATCAGCGGAACCGCCATGCAGGACGGAACCGTGGAGGTTTTTGAAAGATGAGTTTCCGCCAGGGTCTGATCGTTGCCGCCTTGACCGTCGCAACATTGTTTACCGGAGCGCCAGCGGTGCAGGCGCAATCGAGCGCACGCATCAAGGACATCGCTTCCTTGCAGGCGGGGCGTGAAAACCAGCTTATCGGCTACGGTCTCGTCGTTGGTCTTCAGGGGTCCGGCGATAGCATGCGCGCCTCGCCGTTTACCGAGCAGTCGATGCGGGCCATGTTGCAGAACCTCGGCATTTCCATGCAGGGCAACCAGACCAGCGCCAATAACGTGGCAGCGGTCATGGTCACGGCAAACCTTCCTCCATTCGCAAGCCCCGGCAGCAGGCTGGATGTAAACGTGAGTTCGCTGGGCGACGCTTCCTCCTTGCGCGGTGGCACGCTGATCATGACCTCGATGTCCGGTGCCGATGGGCAAATTTACGCCGTCGCACAGGGCTCCGTCATCGTTTCCGGCTTCAATGCCGAGGGACAGGCAGCCCAGTTGACGCAGGGCGTCACCACATCCGGGCGGGTTCCGAGCGGCGCGATCATCGAACGCGAGCTGCCTTCGCAGTTCAAGGATTCGGTCAACCTCGTTCTGCAACTGCGCAATCCCGATTTCTCGACAGCCACCCGTGTTGCCGATGCGATCAACGGCTTTGCCCGTACCTCCTTCGGTGAACCGATCGCCGATGCACGGGACTCGCAGGTGATCTTCATCCAGAAGCCCAGAACCGCTGACCTGACACGGCTGATGGCCAGCATCGAAAACCTTGCCGTCGAAACCGATACGCCCGCCAAGGTCGTTATCAACGAGCGTACCGGCACCATCGTGATCGGCGCGGATGTGCGGATTTCCCAGGTGGCGGTCAGCTATGGCACGTTAACGGTTCAAGTCACCGAAACGCCGCAGGTCATCCAGCCCGCACCCTTCTCCCGTGGGCAAACGGCAGTCCAGCCACAGACGGATATCATGGCGCAGGATAGCGGCGGGCCGGTTGCGATCCTCGAAGGACCGAACCTTCGTTCGCTGGTTGCCGGGCTGAACAACATCGGCGTCAAGCCGGATGGCATCATCTCCATCCTGCAAGGCATCAAGTCGGCAGGCGCCCTGCAAGCGGAGTTGGTATTGCAATGATAGCAAAAGCACTTGAACTCTTCACCCCGCGCCGCACGCTGGCCGCACTCTTCCTCATGGCTGCCGCCCTGCCCTCCGCCCGCGCGCAGGAACAGCTTCGCGTCACCTCCGGCGACACCAGCGGTCAGGAAATCCAGCAATATTGCACGAACATCGTCGATCAGGCGCGTGACCAGCGTTACCTGATGCAGAAGCAGGATCTCGAAAAGCTCCAGCAGGACGTCAATGACCGTATTACGGTGATGGAAGCGCGCAAGGCGGAATACGAAGACTGGCTGAAACGTCGCAATGACTTTCTTCAGCAGGCGGAAGCCAACCTCGTCGACGTTTACAAGGCCATGAAGCCCGATGCCGCCGCACCGCAGCTGGAAGAAATCAACGCCGGTATCGCCGCTGCGATCATCATGAAGCTGCCCCCGCGCCAGTCGGCCCTGATCCTCAGCGAGATGGACGCCAAGAAGGCCGCCCTCGTCGCCTCGATCATGTCCAGCGCGACCGATAGAACCACATCAAGAGATCCGTCATGAACAAAGCGCTCATTCTCCTTCTTGCCGCCTCCAGCATCCTGACGGGCTGCAAGAGTGTGACGGAAAGCCAGACCCTCAAGGAAATCGGCAATGCACCGGCAATGAGCCCCATCGGCAGCGGGCTCCAGTTCAGCCAGGCGCCGCAACTGTCGTCCTATCCGAAACAGCCGCTGCGCACCGCCAGCGGATATTCGTTGTGGAGCGACAGCAAGGCTGCACTTTTCAAA
Organism: Agrobacterium larrymoorei; assembly: GCF_013322225.1. Lineage (GTDB taxonomy): Bacteria > Pseudomonadota > Alphaproteobacteria > Rhizobiales > Rhizobiaceae > Agrobacterium > Agrobacterium larrymoorei_A. The sequence continues at coordinate 90,989 of NZ_JAAMFB010000005.1, read as the reverse complement.
GACGCCCGTGCGCTCAATATCGGCGATATCCTGACGGTCAACATTCAGATCAACGACCGGGCTTCGTTCGACAACCAGACGGATCGCAAGCGCGAAAACAACCGCGACACGTCATGGACCGCGGACGCTCAGATCCTCGGTTGGAAGCCCAGGGCCGACTCGTCGCTCACCTTCGACAACACCAGTGAAGCCAACGGCAAAGGCTCGATCAACCGATCCGAACGCCTGACGCTTCTGGTGGCAGCCGTCGTGACAGGTATTCTCGAAAACGGAAATCTCCTGATTTCCGGCTCGCAGGAAGTGCGCGTCAACCATGAGATCCGTATTCTGAACGTCGCAGGTATCGCGCGTCCGCAGGACGTGAATTCCGAAAACACGATCTCCTACGACAAGATTGCCGAAGCACGCATCTCCTATGGCGGTCGCGGCCGTCTGATGGAAGTTCAGCAGCCACCTGTTGGCCAGCAGGTCGTGGACCTGTTCTCCCCGATCTGATGATCGGCGGGAGCGACGCTCCCTTCGTCAACAGAGACCGAACCACAAGTCTTTTACAGGCGCTAGAAATGGCATTAACGAATTTGACGGCGATCGATCCACCGGTTCAGAAGAAGCAGTCGCCGATTGCGACCATCGGCATCGTCGCGGTGCTGTCGCTTCTCGGGCTCGGCGGCGGATGGTTCGTCGGCAAGACACTGCTTGTTCCAGCACCTGCGGTTACGGCTGCGCCTGCCGAGCAGGCCCCCGCGGCCGAGCCTGCGGCAGAACCAGCCGCTGGCGAACACGGTGCAGCACCGGCCGGTGGCGAACATGGCGCGGCAGGTGCAGCGGCAGCCAGCCTCATAACCCTTCCGCCCATTGTCACGAACCTCGGATATCCGACGGACAGCTGGATAAGGCTTGAACTCGCACTGCAATTTTCCGGCCCGGGCGACGACGCAATCGCGCAGGAATTGCACCAGGAAATACTGGGTTACCTGCGAACCGTTTCCCTGCAACAGGTGCAGGGGCCGCGTGGCTTTCAATATCTTAGGGATGACCTGAGAGAAATCGTTGACCTCAGATCAAAAGGGCGCGTATCCAAGGTTCTGTTCAGAACCTTTGTGATCGAATGATTCGTAAACTTTCCTATCTGGTGTTCTTTGCCCTCACACCGGGGCTTGCCTTCGCTCAACAATCACCGGCGGATTTGCTTAATCTGCCGCTTGATGGTTCTGCTGCGGGCTGGATCATCCGCACATTCGGGCTGCTGACGGTTCTGTCGATTGCGCCCGGCATCCTCATCATGGTGACGAGCTTTCCGCGCTTCATCATTGCCTTCTCGATCCTGCGATCCGGCATGGGTCTTGGAACGACGCCATCCAACATGATCCTCACCAGTATGGCGCTGTTCATGACGTTCTATGTCATGGCGCCGACCTTCGAAAAATCATGGCAGGATGGCATACAGCCGCTTCTCCAGAACCAGCTTACAGAAGCTCAGGCCGTAGAGCGCGGTGCAGAACCCTTCCGTACTTTCATGATTGCCAACACACGGCCAAAGGATCTGGCGCTCTTCGTCGACCTTGCGACCGAACGCGGTCAGGAAACGCTGAATGGCACCCAGCCGCAATATCGCGTTCTGGTTCCTGCCTTCATGCTGTCCGAAATCCGGCGCGGCTTCGAGATCGGCTTTCTCATCATCCTGCCCTTCCTCGTCATCGATATGGTCGTGGCGACGATTACCATGGCGATGGGCATGATGATGCTGCCGCCGACATCGATCTCATTACCGTTCAAGATTCTGTTCTTCGTTCTGATCGATGGATGGAACCTGCTGGTCGGATCGCTCGTCCGCTCGTTCTCTTAAATATGTGCTCCTCTCGGTTTCCCTGATCGGCCATATCCACGCAACAGCTCGGCCTCCTGCCGTCATGCTCGGGCTTGTTTCACGGCTCTCCGATATCAAACGATATAGCAGTTTTACGCAAAACTCTCCCCACCATCATTCCTGTTCTTGTTACAGGAATCCAGCCAACGCTCTTCTGCGCGGCGAGAAGAGTTCTTTCAGCCCAAAGACTTGGACTGACTGGATTCCTGTCCAAGGACAGGAATGAGGGCGGATAAGACTTCGCGAATGATCCATGTCAGCGGGAATTGGCCGGCACGCGAAATGCGGCAGAAGCAGTCAAATCTTGCAAATAGCCTTCAAAACGGATCGAAGCATTGACTGACCAGAGAGTGCTTTACGTAAAGATCAAAAAACAGGTGTCAGCAATGGCAAAACACCGTCAAAAAAAGCGCCATGATAATAGACAGCTGAATACATCAAACCGGACAGCAGTGCCCTTCTCATGCTCGAAAACGACAAAGCCTGAAACGCTTCACGTTCCAGGCTTCGATTGATTTATCGCTGCATCAACAAACTCAGTGAGACGATCCCGAAGCCGCCTTGGGCGGTGGCGCGTCGGTATTGGCCACGATATGCTGCGGCTGACGGTTCGGGTCGCGCGCTTCGATATCGTCCTTGGTAATGTAGTCCATCTGCTCGACCAGCACGTCCTTGACGAGGGGCTTGCCGAGGCGGGTATTGAGGCCATCGCGAATTTTCGCCTTGAACCCGGCGACATCGAACTGGTTTGTATCCTTGATATCGACGATCTTGTCGCCGACCAGCAATGTATAAAGCTCGTCGGTCAGGAAGACAGGAACCGGCTCATGGACCTGCTTGAGCAGCTCCTCATCGACGACAAGCGTCGAGCGAACTAGGAAGTAGCCCGCCACGGCACCATCTGAAAGAACCGGCAGCGTGACGGTTTCACTCTGGATGAATTGCGATGGCGGCGCTGCGGCGACCTCGCTTTGCGCAGACCCACCCCCGAATTTCGCAGCGGCATAAACGCCGCCGAGCGTCATCACCAGAATCCAGAGACCTGTGGCAAGAAGTTTGATCATTGCGCTTCACGGGCAAATTGCTGGATGGAGTAGGTGCCATCGTCTTCCGCACGTTTTGCGGCAGTCTTCAACAGATCCACCACTGCCTTTACTGCAAAGAGATTGGCCTCGACGCGCCGGGTATTGACCGCCAGCTTCGCCTTGATATCGGTAAGCTGCTGCTTGTGGGCGCTGGCAATCTGCTTGCCGTCAACATCACGCATCAGCATGCTGAGTTCATAAAGGCAACGGCTCTTGTGGGCGTTCGACTGCTTCAGATCGAATTCCGGGTCTTTGCCGATACGCTCGTTCTCGTTATCGATCACCGTTTCCAGCCGTCCGAGAATGGCCTGAATTCTGTAGTCGTTATTCACTATTTCCATGGGTGTCTCAGCGCTCCGCCTGATCAGCCTTCGGCTTCTTTCGTGTCTGTGGTCGAGAAGGTGCGACGCTGGAAGTCGGTCACCATGCTCATCGTAAGGTCTTTCTGGTCCTGATCGCCGGATGTGACTGGCGCAGCATCGCGCTGGCGTTGCAGGGCCTGCGAATAAGCCTGCTCGGCGATACCGATTCCACCGCGTTTGGAAACGGCGTCAGCCATCTGCTCGGCCATCATGCCCTTCCAGAAGTCGCCTGCCGACCCTTTGCCGTAGACCTCTTCGCTTTCCTTCGGCATCATGCTCTGGATGAACGTCGAAAGAATGCTGGATTCGAATTTCCGGTAGGTCTCTGGAATTTTTTCGTGTTCGGCAGGTGGCTGCATCTTGTGAAGCCCCGCCTTTCCTGCTGCCGTTTCCAGGCTTCCTATCGCAGATTCAAAGCCCGCATTGCTGGCAGTGAGGATCGCCGCCTCATTGGCCGCGCTCGTTGCACGCAACTTCTCACGCGCTGCAGAAACCTGCATCGGGTCGGCAGCATTGACGACATCGAGTACGAGGTCGCTTGGAGGGGAAATGGCCACTTCGTCATCCTTTTCCGGTTAGATCGGATGACGATACGGCTTCAACCTTGCTGGAGGCTGGAGGACTTGATGCTCATCTGAAGTTCGATGAGTTCGTAGATGCTGTTGTCTTCACGCTCGCGCATTTCGTCGTCACGCGCAGCATCGCGTTTGTCGATCAGGCGTTCGCCTTTTTTCGTCTCTCTCAGGAGATGCATCTCCTGTGCTTCCTGCATCGCTTCCAAACGCATATCGCGTGTCTTGAGCCTGGCGTGCCGGACAACGTAATGCTTGAGAAACTCCTGATGCAACGGATCACCAGAGGTCAGGTAGCCGCTCAGCGTCTCTATCTTGTCGGCAAGATCGTTTCGCTCGCGCGTGGTGATGGCGAGTTCGTTTTCCGCCATCTTTTTCAGATGCCCCTGGACCTTGGCCAGTCTGTCCAGCTTTTTGGATTTCAACGGGTCCATGGTGCCTCACATATTCGCGAAGATCGGGAAGAAGCCGTTCACGAACTGGTTGACCACCGCTCCGATACCGAAATAGAGCAGCAACAGGCCACCGGCCAGCGCGTAAGGCGTGGAGATGAAGTAAACCGGTATCTGCGGTGCGAGCTTGTTGATCAGTCCGACTGCGACGTGAAATAGAAAACCGTAAAGAATAAAGGGACTTGCCACCCTCAGCGCAGTGTTCATGGCCGCAACCAGCGTGTCGGTCAGGGTGATCAGCATTCTCTGCATGCTGATCATGCCGCCCAGCGGTATCGAGGAATAGGACTCCACGATGGCCCTGAACACGACATGGTGGAAATCCAGCACGAACAGCAGCAGCAGCGTCCCATAGGTCAACATGCTCGTTAGCTGGCTTTCGGACGTGCCTTCCAGCACGTCCTGCGCAGGTGGACCGTTCAACGCGATGGCGGTTCCAATTGCTGTCGACGCGAATTGCATGCCGAGGAAATAGAGATGCGCGATCATCCCGAATGTCGCGCCGATCAGCGATTCGAACAGGATGTACCTGAAGAAGGTGATGTTATCGCCCCGGGCCACCGGGTAGATCGTATCCCAAAGCAACGGCAAGATGGCCAGCGACAGGGCGAAGGCAAGAAACAATCTGATCTGCACAGGCAGGCGCGCCGAGGAAAAACCGGGCATCACCATGACGCAGGCGCCGATCCGGCAAAATGCCAGAAACAGCGCCATGATTGTTCCCTGCGGGTCTGAGATCATGAAATGGAGCCGAGTATCTTGATTTCCGTGCCCTTGGCCAGTTCGACGTGAGAGAGGACCGGAAGCGTGCTGAACAGACGCTCCGTGATCATGCGTACATATGGCCGCGTTTCGGGCAGAGTGACAAGTACGAATGGCAGGCCGACATCCATGTATTCACGGATAACTTTGCTTGCCTCGTTGCTGAACTCCTCCACCTGGCGCGGATCTATGTCGAATTCGATGACATCGCCCTTGCCATCGCGCTTGATGGCCTGCTGGAATGCGAGATCCCACTTCGTCCCGAGACGCAGGACGCGCAGCACGCCATTGTCGGAAAGGTCGCCGCAGATCTGCTGCGCCATGCGGATGCGAACATGTTCCACGATCTGTTCCGTCTTGCGAAGATGTGGTGCGAGCTCGGCAACGGCTTCCAGAATGAGATGCAGGTTGCGGATCGATACACGCTCCGCCAGCAAAAGCTTCAGGATCGCCTGCAGGCCGGAATAGGACATGTGCGACGAGCAGATTTCGTCTGCCAGTTTCTTGTATTCCGGATCAAGGCGGTCGATGAGGATTTTCACGTCCTTATAGGACAAAAGCATCGGCAGGTTGTTGCGGATGACCTCGCTGACATGCGTTAGCAGCGCCGAAATATTGTCGATCGGATGGAAGCCCTCGCGCTTCAGATCTTCCACGAAGTTTTCGAGCACGGAAACTGCAGGCATGCCAAATGCCGGTTCTCTTACATCGTCTCCGGGTACGGACGGCCTGCGGCCCTTGCCGGTGATGACGAGGACTTCACCCACGCGCAACGTGCTTGCGGCAACCGTGGTCCCGTGAATTCGTATCTGGTAGGACTTGTCCGGTATCGCAATATCGTCCGTGACCTTGATCTCCGGAACGACGAAGCCGTATTGGGCAGCAAACTTCTTGCGCATCTTGCCGACCCGGAAGCCAAGCTCCTGATGTGCGCCCAGGAGGCGCGGCGAAACCTGCTTGCCCAGCGCAAGCTCGATTTCGGTGGTGCGAAGAACGTTCTTGACCGTATCTTTCTCGGTCTCCTGAACCTTCGCGGTGTTCTTTTCTTCTTCGGCACGCACGGCTGCGCGCTCGCGCTCCAGCTGCTTTGGAATGATCCAGGCGGCAGCGGCCAGCATCACGCTCAAAAACATGAAGGGCAGAAGGGGCAAACCAGGAACGAGCGACAGAACCAGCATCAGGCCCGCGGCCACCGAAAGCGCACGGGGGTAACCGCTAAGCTGACCGATGACGGCCACGTCGGTCGAACCTTGCGTCCCGCCACGGGTCACGATGAGACCTGCGGCAAGCGATACGATCAGCGCGGGAACCTGCGAGACGATACCGTCACCCACAGAAAGCTTGACGAAAACGTCGGCCGCTTCACCCACGCCCATGCCGTGGCGGAAAACGCCAATGATGATACCGCCGCAGATGTTGATCATGGTGATGATCAGACCGGCCACGGCATCACCGCGGACGAATTTCGAGGCACCGTCCATCGCACCGTAAAAGGAGCTTTCCTCCTCCAGCTCGCGACGACGCTTCTGCGCTTCCTTCTCGTTGATTATGCCCGCCGAAAGGTCGGCGTCGATGGACATCTGCTTGCCGGGAATGGCATCGAGGGTAAAACGCGCGCCGACTTCCGCGATACGGGTGGCGCCCTTGGTGATGACGATGAAGTTCACCACGATCAGGATGAGAAAGACGATCAGACCGATAACGAAGTCACCGGACATGACGAGGCTGGCAAAGCCCGCAATGACGCCACCGGCAGCGTCGTGACCCTGGTGTCCGTGGGACAGGATGACACGCGTCGTCGCAATATTCAGCGCCAGACGGATCATGGTGGCGATCAGCAGAATTGTCGGGAAGGAAGAGAAATCCAGAGGACGCTGGATCCACAAGGCGACCATCAGGATGAGAACGGAGAAGGCAATGGAAAATGCCAGCCCCATGTCGATCATGAAAACCGGGATGGGCAGGAACAAGATGCACAGGATGGCAACGATGCCGACGGCAAATCCGATATCGCGGCCAGCCGGCGCTAATTTCGGAAGGGGCATTGTGCTCGGAGGCGTCGCCATTCTAACTCCATCTCTTCATGAGAATATGCAAGCGGGTCCGGGCCTCCTGTCATTGGATAGCCCTGCCGACCAACGGACATAGATCGACGTCCCAGCCTTATTCGGTCAAGCTTGCGCGAGAATGGATGAAGCCTGTCGTTTCCGGGCACAGGCGCGCGATAAACACGAAGCGTCACAGGTTGAGATTTTCATCGAGTTGAGATATGGTTGTGTTTCGCGCAATGACAGCGTGCAAAGCGGCCATGGGAAGGCCTGACAATGCAAGGCTCGTTATGGCTGCGGATTTTTCGACTTATACAGGCTTTCTGATGGTCAACAGGGACATGAAGTCGTCCCTGCAAACCGTCGCGAATCAATCGGCGGTCGCACGCGATACGGAATATTACAAAGAGCGCATCGGCAGCATTACCTCCGTTGACGACTTTCTTGACGACTACCGCCTCTATTCTTACGCCATGAAAGCATATGGTCTCGAAGAGATGACCTATGCGAAGGCGTTTATGCGAAGGGTTCTGGAGAGCGATCTCAAGGATACTTCCAGCTTTGCAAACACCCTGACCGACAAGCGTTATCTGCAATTTGCCGAGGCATTCAATTTCTCCGGCGACACCAAGACTGCGCAAAATTCCGCGCAGGCCGGACAGTTGACGGACGCGTACCGCGCTTCTTTTACGACAGAGCAAACCAATATCGAAACAGAGTCGGATTTCTTCCAGCGCCAGATCGGGTCGGTCGGTAACGTCGATGATCTGGTCAACAACACACGACTGCGCACCTATGTACTGGATGCGGTCGGGCTCGATCCTGTCTTCACGTCCAAGGAATACCTCAAGCAGGTTCTGACAAGCGACCTCGACGACCCCAACAGCGTGGCGAACCAGGCTCAGAACCCGGCGTGGAAGAAATTGACTGCTGCGTTCAATTTCAACGCGGACGGCTCCATCAACGGCTCCGCGCAGACGGCGGACCAGACGGAAGATCTTGGACTGGACTATGTCTTCAACAAGTCGACATTCCCATCCGATCTCCTGCGGGATTCCAACCAGAGATACTGGGAAAAGAACGTCGCCAAGGTCACTACGGCAGGCGAACTGACGTCCGACCCGAGACTGCTGGATTATGTGAAGACTGCTTTCAAGCTCAGCAACACGATCATGCCGGGCAGCGTTGCAAGCCTCATGTCCAGCGAGAACTTCGCAAACGTGTATGGCAACACCCAGTTGCTGGACTATTTCAATTTCGAATCCGATGGCACGCTGGCCAACGGAAATTCCGCGCAGGACGCAACGCAATTTGCAAGGCTGGCAGGCCTTTACCGAACATCGTTCGCCGACAGTCAGACGGCTGATGTGGATGACGCGATTTCAAATTACGAAACGCGTATCGCAGGCGTCAAGACGCTGGATGACTTCTTCATATCCAATCGCAGGGATGAGGACAGGAACAACGATAACGTCACCGAGGTTTGGGACGTGGCGCTGCGGGCCTTCGGCATAGACGCCGATCAGGTCACGCAGTCTCAGCTGAAAAGAATACTTTCCAGCGACCTCAACGATCGCAACAGCTACGTCAATACGCTGCGGGACGAACGTTTCGTCAATCTCGTCAAGGCGTTCAATTTCACGCCGGGCGGCGAACTCGGGGCGCCTGTCATCGCGCAGTCCGAGAGCATTACCAATAACTTCGCAACAGACTATGTTGCCAGCAAGGTCCGCTTCCTGACCGGCCCGGAACGCGACGCCGCCACCAAAAAGGCAAATACTGAGGTCGACTATTTCAAGGAGCAGATGCTGTCGGTCAAATCGGCACGCGAAATGCTCGCCGACAACCGGTTGAAAAACTTCGTTCTCGAAGCCAACGGCATAGATCCAGAAAGTGTGACGACTGCCGATTTGCAGCGCATGTTCACCTCCGATCTTTCCGATCCAAGAAGCTCTGTGAACACGCAGGAAAATGGCCGCTTCGCGGAAATCGTCGCGTCCTTCAACTTCGATGCGACAGGCGCGGTCAGCGAGACCGCCGCGCAAGGCATTCAGCAGCGCGGCGCGGTACTGGAAACGACAAATCGTTACGCGCAGCAGACGCTCGAAGAACAGCAGGGTAATACCAATCCCGGTGTACGACTGGCACTCTATTTCGAGCGGACCGCGCCGACTGTCGGCAGCGCCTTCACCATCTTGAGCGATGATGCCCTGTTCGAATTTTTCAGAACGGCCTATAGCCTGCCTCAGACGATTGCCAACATGGATGTATCGAAGCAGGCCGACCTCGTGCGCAAGTATATGGATGTCGAGCGGCTTCAGGACCCCGATTACGTCACGAGTCTGGTGAAGCGGTTCACCGCGCTTTACGATTTGCAGAACAGTTCGACCGCATCCCCTGCTCTCTCGATCATGAACGGAGGGGCATCGATCAATCCCGACACCCTGCTCGCCGTGGCCCAGCTTTCTTCACGCTGAGGCTCTGAAGCCCAACGCAAAACGTAGCGGCGGTGGATACCGTAATGTAAACCGCCTGCAAATGACGGGATTTAAAGCATGGAGCGTGCAAGAGCCTGACAGGGCTTACCTTAGTGCATTCATTGAGTAGATGACGATGCTGCCGCTGCGAGTTTCGCTGGAAATGCTCTATTCGCTCGAGCGGAATTCGCCTTCCGCTTTCTGTTCGTCTTCCGCAACTGGAATGGCATAGGCCCCGGTCAGCCAACGCGACAGGTCCAGTTCCCGGCATCGATCGGAGCAAAAGGGATAGCTTTCGCGCGTCGACGGCCTTTTGCATTCGGGGCATGGCTGTGATTTGCGCAAAGGCGTGACCTTCGCCGTTTCACCGTTTTCTGTGCTCATGGATTTTCAACCTTCCTGCCAGGCGGATGCCACCTCGAAACCTTCACCGGCAAGTAACGCGGTCGTTTCGTATAGGGGTAGTCCAACGACATTCGTGTATGAGCCGGTCAGCTTCTGCACGAAGCATCCGGCGATGCCCTGTATCCCGTAAGCACCCGCCTTGCCGCGCCATTGGCCGGAGGCGATGTAGCTTTCGATCTCGTGCTGCGACAGCCGCTTGAAGCGGACTTTCGTTTCGGAAACCTTCTGGCGGACTTTGCCGCCAGGGGTGATCAGGCAGACGCCCGTATAAACCCAGTGGCTGCGACCCGATAGCAGATGCAGGGCAGCGGAGGCGTCTTCAATATATTCAGCCTTGCCAACGATGCGGCGACCGACGGCGACGACGGTGTCGGAGCCGAGGACATAGGCATCCTTCCACGCAAGCTCACCCTTTACAGCCTTATGCGCGGCCTGCGCCTTCTGCAAAGACAGGCGGCGGCAGAGCGTGCGGGGGTGTTCAAGCCTCGCTGGGGTTTCATCGATATCCATGGGCATCAGTCTCGCGGGCTCGATGCCCACCTGATGCAATAGTTCGAGACGGCGTGGCGATCCGGAAGCAAGGATCAGCTTTTGTTTTGGGTCTGTCATGCTCTGCCAGCCGTCCGATCTGTCGGGCGATTACTTGAAACGGTAGGTGATGCGGCCCTTGGTCAGGTCGTAAGGTGTCATTTCAACCAGCACCTTGTCGCCTGCAAGAACGCGGATGCGGTTCTTGCGCATGCGGCCAGCGGTGTGGGCAATGATTTCGTGCTCGTTTTCCAGCTTCACGCGGAAGGTCGCGTTGGGCAGGAGTTCGGTGACGACGCCCGGGAATTCGAGGACTTCTTCTTTTGTCATGTAAGGTTTTTCTTCCTGTTGATGGTACCGGACTTTGTCAATCCGGGAAAATTGCGCGGAAACTACACAATCGCCGCACATTTGTGAACCTAAATTGTCGCTCGTCTCAAAGCGTTTCCGAAAATGGCTGCGCGCGCTGTGGAAGGCGCTCGGAAATAAGCTTTTTGAGGTGATCCCGCACCTCGCGGTAGGCGGCAAGCCGCTGCTCTCTGGTTCCGGTCTCAACCGTGGGGTCCATGGTCGGCCAGTAGACGACATCGAGCGCATTGTAACGCGTCAGCTCCAGCGCGGCGTGATGAGCTTCAGGCGTCAGCGTAATGATGAGATCGAAGAAATCGTCCTCGATCTCATCCATCGTGCGTGGCTTGTGTTTGCCGAGCGTCAATCCCGCCTCGTCTAGCACCGCGTCTACGAAAGGGTCACGCTCACCAGCGCGAACGCCCGCCGACTGAATATAGATGCCCGGCGCGACCAGCTGCTTGGCAATGACTTCGGCTATGGGAGAGCGAATGGAGTTCATGCCACACATGAACAATATGGCGCGGGGTGCCTTCGCTTTCAAGTCGGCGTCTTTCAAGTCAACGACACCCGTGGCCTCCATCTTCAGCCCCGCCAATAGAGTACACAGACGAGCGTGAAGAGGCGACGTGCCGTATCGAAGTCTACATTGATCTTACCGGAGAGACGATCCATCAGCGTTTGCGAACCATCATTATGGATGCCACGCCGCCCCATATCGATGGCCTCGATCTGGCTTGGCGTAGAGGAGCGGATAGCCTCATAATAGCTTTCGCAGATCAGGAAGTAGTCCTTGATGATACGGCGGAACGGTGTGAGGGAGAGAATGTGGGTCGCCACATCCATTCCGTCCTCGGTCTTGATTGAAAAGACGAGCTTCGCCTCGACCAGAGAAATATCCAACTTGTAAGGGCCACCTTCATGGCCCAGCGGTTCGAAGCTGTTTTCCTCGATCAGGTCGAAGATCGCGACGGCGCGTTCATGCTCCACATCCGGCGTGGACCGGCCGATGCTCTCGTCCAGAACCACATCGCAAAGCCTGAAATCGCCAGCCGCCATATCCTATCCTTCCAGATTGAGACGGATGGCAACGGATTTTGCATGTCCATCCAGCCCTTCCGAATTGGCGAGCGTGATGGCGGCGGGCGCGAGCTTGCGCAACTGCTCCGGCCCCAGCCGCAGGATGGATGTACGCTTGACGAATTCCAGCACCGAAAGACCGGACGAGAAACGCGCCGAACGCGCAGTCGGCAGAACGTGGTTCGAGCCGCCCACATAGTCACCGATCACTTCCGGGGTGTGGCGTCCGACGAAGATCGCGCCCGCGTTACGGACACCCACCATCAACGCATCGGGATCGTCAACGGCCAGCTCCAGATGCTCCGCCGCAATCCGGTTTGCGAGCGGAACCGACTTTGCCAGGTCATCAACGAGAATGATCGCTCCGAAATCCCGCCAGCTTGCAGTCGCTGTGCTGGAACGTGAAAGCTGTTTCAACTGCCCTTCAACGGCCTTTTCCACGGCATGTCCAAGTTCCGCATCGTCCGTGATAAGAATGGACTGCGCGCCTTCGTCGTGCTCGGCCTGTGCCAAGAGATCGGCGGCAAGCCAGTCAGGATTGTTGTTCCTGTCTGCAATCACGAGAACTTCGGACGGACCGGCGATCATGTCGATGCCGACCGTTCCGAACACCTGACGCTTGGCGGCGGCCACATAGGCATTGCCGGGGCCGACGATCTTTGCGACCGGCGCAATGGTTTCCGTTCCATAAGCCAGCGCCGCGACAGCCTGCGCGCCGCCTATCCGGTAGATTTCTTCCACACCCGCAATGCGCGCCGCTGCCAGAACGGCGGGATTGATGCTGCCGCCGTTGGCAGGCACGACCATGACGATACGCTCGACACCCGCGACCTTTGCCGGAACAGCGTTCATCAGCACCGAACTCGGATAGCTCGCAGTGCCGCCGGGAACATAAAGGCCCACAGCCTCGATGGCTGTCCAGCGGGAGCCGAGGCCGACGCCGATATCGTCCTCATAAATATCGTCTTTCGGCATCTGGCGCGCATGGTGCTTTTCAATGCGCTGGGCTGCAAGCTTCAGGGCGTCCAGAACGGCGGGCTCGACCGCGGCAACCGCGGCGTCGATTTCCTGTTCGGTCACGCGCATCGAAACCTTGGCAAAGTCCAGCCCGTCGAATTTCAGAGAGTAATGCGCCAGGGCCTCGTCGCCACGCGCGCGGACATCATTGATGATATCCCGCACCACCGCGTTCACGTCTTCCGAAACCTCGCGCTTGGTCGTCAGAAACGCTGCGAAAGCCTGTTCGAAATCGGATGACGACTGCTCCAGCCAGATTGCCACTGCACTTACCCTCTTCATGGCCCCGCATATCATGCGGAGCAAAGCTGCTTTGCCGACCGGAAACATCGTCGGCATATGGGTATGTGGCATAAATCCAAACATGCGGGCAAGGCAATTCCCTGCCCGCATGTGGTTGGTGTTTAGTCTGCCGGGTGATGGGGTCGAGACTCAGTTTCCCAGGCACCGCTCAGGTCGGTCAACTGCGCCTCGATGCATTCCACATCGAGCGCGATGCAGCCGCCGCCGGAAAGGATCAGCTCAACGGTTCCATCCGGACCATCGTCCTTCTGGGTAAAGCGAACGGCAAGCAGTGAGTGCACCTCTTCCCCATTCGTGCGGTTGATACCGCTGGAGCGAACGGCAGAAACGCGCTTCAATGCCAGAGCGCTGCGGCAACGTTCGGCGGGATGGTTCCTTTTGTTTCCGGTTTCCCAGACGAAACGGTTGGCAGACAGCACGAACTGCCGGTGCTTGCCATCGAAAGACACGTCCTTCAGCTTGAAGACGCTGTCCTGCATGTGGGTCGAAATGACGGAGAGATCATCTCCGTCCAGCGCCATTAATTTAAGGCCGCTCATCGTTTCCATGTCCTCATGTTGCGGACAAACCGCTATGTCCAGTTACAATTCCCGACGCATGCCGCTGTTGCGCGACATGCTTGAAGTCCTTGGTCTGGAGATAGGCAGTCAGGACCCGTTCTGCAACAGGCTTCGATAAGCATCCAGCCCGTCAGTCGCTGACGCGCTCGACCTGCGCGCCGCAGCGGGTGAGCTTTTCTTCCAGCCGTTCAAAGCCCCGGTCGAGGTGGTAGACGCGCGATACCATCGTCTCACCTTCGGCAACAAGACCGGCGATGACCAGCGACACCGAGGCCCGCAAATCCGTCGCCATCACCTGTGCGCCGCGAAGACGCGATACGCCCTCGATGCGAGCCATCTGGCCGGACAGCGAAATCTTCGCACCGAGGCGTGCCAGTTCCTGCACGTGCATGAAACGGTTTTCGAAGATGGTTTCGGTAATGTGCGATACGCCTTGCGCACGCGTCATCAGCGCCATGAACTGGGCCTGAAGATCGGTCGGGAAGCCGGGGAAAGGTTCCGTCACCACGTCCACGGGGTGAATGCCATTACCGTTGCGCACCACGCGAAGGCCGCTTTCGGTTTCGGTGATGGACGCACCGGCAAGCTTCAGCGTATCAAGCGCATTGTCCAGCAGCGATGCGCGGGTGCCTTCCAGAACCACGTCACCACCCGTCATTGCGACCGCCATTGCGTAGGTACCGGTTTCGATGCGATCCGGCAGAACGCGGTGACGTGCGCCAGAAAGAGAGGTGACGCCTTCGATCGTGATGGTGGAGGTGCCAGCGCCTTCGATCTTCGCTCCCATCGCCTTCAGGCAGTCTGCAAGATCGACAACTTCCGGCTCACGCGCCGCGTTGTGAATGACAGTCGTGCCGCGTGCCAGCGATGCCGCCATCAGCATCACATGCGTTGCACCGACGGACACCTTCGGGAAGGTATAGGTCGCACCGATCAGGCCACCGGCGGGAGCCGTTGCATTGATGTAGCCGCCATCGATTTCCATGTTCGCGCCCAGCGCTTCCAGACCCTCGATGAAGAGATCCACCGGGCGCGTGCCGATGGCGCAGCCACCCGGCAGCGAAACGCGAGCACGGCCTTCGCGGGCGAGCAGCGGCCCGATGACCCAGAAGCTTGCGCGCATCTTGGAGACCAGCTCGTAAGGTGCAGTCGTATCCACAATGGTACGGCAGGTGAAATGCACGGTGCGGGAATAGCTTTCGCCCTGGCTTTCACGGCGACCGTTGACGGAAATATCGACGCCATGATTGCCGAGAATGCGGATCAACTGCTCGACGTCTGCCAGATGCGGCACGTTTTCCAGCGTCAGCGTATCGCTGGTCATCAGCGAAGCGATCATCAACGGCAGAGCCGCGTTCTTTGCGCCTGAAATCGGGATGACGCCGTTAAGCTCGTTCCCGCCGATAATTCTGATGCGATCCATGCGTCCCTACGGGCTTTTGCCCGCCTTTCCTTGATGCCTTTGCGGAAGCATTGACCGGCGCTTGACTGGAAGCCGCCCTCAGCGCCGCTGAAAAAGATATGATGCTGCACAATTGTTAAATCATGCAGTAGACGAAACCCCGTCCTAATTCAAATTTCGTCTTTTGTTTCTTGTAGAGACGATTCGTCCGTTTTTGCGGCAGGCAATCCGATTGTTTCATCCGCATCGCCCGCGCGGCGCGCGCGAGATTGCTGTTTACGGCGCGCCAGATTTTCACGCAGCTTCTTTGCCGCCCGCGCCTTGCGCTCGGCCTCGCGCTGCTTCGCTTTTTCGCCCGGCCCGCTCTGGGCCGTTGCATCGGGTTTTTGCGGGGAATTTTCGTGTAGATCGTCCATGAAGGGTCTCATAACCGAATTTCCGGCTTTTCAACAGCCATTGCGAATTTTTGCCCCACGGAATGATGAAGTCGTCATTTGCGGCTTGCACTCATCAAAAACCTATGGCAATAGGCGCCCACCTGATGTCGAGGCGCACCGCTTCGGCGACAAATGCTGCGGTAGCTCAGTGGTAGAGCACTCCCTTGGTAAGGGAGAGGTCGAGAGTTCAATCCTCTTTCGCAGCACCATTTCCCAAAAATGATTTTCGCACTGTTGCTGACACCTTAATCCGGCTTAGCGCGGCTTGTTGGATATCTGTATTCAGGATCTGCGTTCAGCTTCGGTTAATTGGCGAAGCGACATTCTCTTCTCAATGGAACTGACGACGTCAATGCACGTTGAAGTCCGTCATTGGGAGATCGAAATCATGAAGCTCTTGACCGCAGCAATTTGCCTGATTTCAGTTGGTGTCTTAAGCGGTTGCGTCGATGACCGCGGTTACGGCGGCGGTTATTATGCAACCGGCGTCTATTACCGCACCTACGACCGTGATCGTTACTATCGTGACTATGATCGACGCTGGGGCGATCGTAGAGACTGGAACGACCGGAGAGACTGGCGTGATCGCCGAGGTTGGCGCGGTTATGACCGCCCCCGCTATCCGGTTGCCACCGGCGGGGTCCAATACGGCGTCATAGTACGCTAAAAGCCGGACTGTACGCGCGAAAAAACCAGATTTGTAAACATGGCAATTTGTGCGCCAACGAAAGGTGCGGAAAGGCCGATAGCCACCATGACCGTGATGATCTTAGGGACGAAGGTGAGCGTCATTTCCTGCACCTGAGTCAGCGCCTGCAACAGTGCGATGATGATCCCGACGACCATGGCGGCGATTACGGCCGGGCCTGCGGCGATCAGGACGGTCCAGATCGCATTTTGCATAATGTCGAGCGCGTCAGCTTCGTTCATTTCAGTCCGCTCAATCTAACAAGCGCCACGAACGACCGATCATCGGCGGTTTCATGGCGCTTGATATGTCTTCATACTCGATTCGAGGCCAGCCGTTAAGCTTTCGGCGCAGAGATTTTGATGCCTTCGCCGATTGCGATGGTCGCACCCGATGTTATCGTCGCGCTCAAGCCGCTGGACGTCACCTGAATGGACTCGACGGTACCGGATGTCTTGCCATCAGCGCTGGTAATCGTCTTGCCGATATAAGACGAAGCGTTGGCCAGTGACGAATTCGAGATCAGCGTTTCAAGGTTGGTGTTCATCTTGATCGACTGTTCGACGTTGGAGAACGTCGCGAGCTGCGAAATCTGCTCGGTGGCATCCATCGGGTTCGTCGGATCCTGATTTTTCATCTGGGCGATCAGAAGCTGAAGGAAGTTGTCGTAATCCAGCGTGGCTTTTTTCGCATCCGTCTTCGAGGCGGAAGTCGTGGACGCGGCGTTGGCTGCAGCGGTTGCGCCTGTAACGGAATCTACCATGGTGCAATTTCCCTTCTCAGCTCGTTGACGACCGCAGGCGTTATCTCGTGACTGTTGAGGATGGCCTCTTCCTTTGCGTAGAGACCGCGAATGGTCTTAAGCGCGTCGAATGGGCGACCGGACGAAACCGTGGCGTCAATGCGCTTCAGTTCGGAACGGATTTCCTCGTTCTTGAACGTGGCGAGCAACATTGTGATCGACTTGCGGAACAGGGAGAGCGACTGCTCCTTGCCTTCCGGATTGATGAGCATCATCTGCACGATAAAGTAGAGCTGCCGAAGAGGCGTCGTGGTGTCTTCCAGTTGCAGCACGTGATTTTCCAGGAGGAACGTCACATCGTTCAGAAACTCCAGCGACACCTTTCTATCAACACGCAAAACAGCGCCGTTGATAAAAATCTTTTCACCAGACTTGAGGGAGATCCGCAGCGTACTTTTCATTTTAATCCATCCTTGATGATGGTGGTAATGTCGATGATGCCCTGGAAATTCCGGGAGTTGCGTTTGCGTATCTGCTCGCACTCCTTGAGAATCCATATAGCGATGGAGATAAGGTTGGCTTTCAGTTCTACAGGAAGCTCGTTCTCGGGCTGCTTGAGATCGTCGACGAGCCTCGTCCAGACGCGTCTTGTGTAGAAAATCGCTTCGATGGCATCCTTGCCGTAGTTGTCACGCTCCTTGGCGACTTTAAGAAGCTCAATCGATCTTTCTAAAATCTGTCTTTCCCGATCGCGGGCGATATTGGGGTCATCCTCCATTATCTCCGCATACGAAAACTGGAACATTTATCTTTCCTTCATGGCTTCATTTCCGCCCTTCATCGGCGGCAATCAGAGGAAGTTTACGAGGCTCAATCCGCTGATCTTGGATGTAATCGAATAGGAAGTTTCCACCTGGTTGAGCAGGGTCGTCAGTCGCGTCGATGCTTCATAGGGGTCGACGCCGACAAGCTCGGTGAGCTGCGTGTCGATAATCGTTTTCTGCGCACTCATGTATGTGTTGGCTTTTTCCACACGCTCCTGGGAAAGGCCGATCTTTGCACGCTCGGTATCGATGCCCGCAATCGCAGAGCCTGCGAGAGCGGTCGTTTTGCTGTTAACCTCACCGAGCGCCGCAGCACTCAACCTGGGGTCGGTATTTACCAGCTGTGACGATATCACACTCGCAAGGACAAGGCTTTTGAAACCGTCCGCGGTAGCGCTCGCCGATGTCGATACGGTTTCCGAAGTGCTAATGCGGCTGCTCATCACCCGGTCGGAAGCGTTATTCCAGTTTGACCAATCGAAGTTGCTTTCATAATCATCGAGGAAAGACTTCATATCCGCGGCTGTTACCGATGATGGATCGGGAAAGACGGTATCGAAGGCATTCTTGAGATTGGTCGTCACGTCGGCGATGAAGTCGTTGTTCAAAGTCTGCGCATCGGTGTTGATGCCGGAGAACAGATACTCCCCGTTGACAGCCGTGTTCGCGTAGCTTGCAAAGTTTTCGAGCACCGAGTTGGCAGTCGTTGAGGCAACGCTCAAGCTGCTCGCGTCGGTATTTCCGCTCAGTGCGATGACGGAATTCAGGAGGCTCTGGGCCGAGGTGGACATGTTCTGCATCGCAAGCTGCGAGGCGTCCATGCGCTGTTCCGCAAGAGCGTTGGAGTCCATAATCGACTGAAGCCGCGTGCTCTCGCGCGTGTAATCCAGGCTCGTCGAGGTCCGCGTTCCCAGCTCGATGCCCGTATCCGCGAAGGTACCGGTGACAGCTTCCTTCTGTAGCTTGGCAATTTCCGTCTGTGCGTTGGACACTGTCAGCTGCATTGAAGTGCTGATTGAAAGAGAAGAAATCCCTGTCGTTTTCATATTAGTTCGCGGCCTCCATCAGTGTCCTCAAAAGTTCATCGATCGTGGACATCAGTTTTGCAGCGGCCTTGTAGGACTGTTCGATATCCAGAAGCTGGATCAGCTCCTCATCCAGATTGACGCCCGTGACGTTGGAATAGGCTTCCTTGGACTTGGACAGCATCGCAGAGGTCGTTTCGGCGGCAGTCGTCGCATTGCTGCGATACTCCTCGACCCAACCAACGGAGTCGGTAGCGAAGCTCAACAAGGTGACGTTGTTCGAGGTCCCTGCGCGCGGGTCGAATGCGACCTGGCTGTTCATGCCTGCAATGTAACCGTACAGGACGTCCGAATATCCGCTGAAGTCATCCGCGTTCTGCGTAACGCCCGCAATGCTGCCATCGCGCAGCTTGTTGGGATCAGCCGCGGCATCCGGTGCAACCGTGATCAGTCCTGCCAGACCGGTGAGAAGCTGCGGTGCGGCAGGGTCATAATCGAACGTATCGAGAATGTCCGATGTGGCCGGCACGGTGAAAAGACCGGCAACAGGATTACCGCTGCCATCCTTCTCGGCGAAATTGACGACCAGAGCACGCGCGATTTCGTCTAACTGCGACTGATAAGTTGGATAAACCTGATCGCGCAGTTGGAGGAGTGCTGGAAGGGTACCCTTGGCGTCGGTATTGCTACCCTCGCCTGGGCGAACGGGAACGCCATCGATATAGATTTTAGCTCCGGCTTCGTAGCCACCCGGACGCGCTTCGAATGAGATGTTTCGCGCCGTCGTCTCGAACAGGGTCGTCCCGTCAGTCGTGTAAATTGCAATGTCGTTACCCGGACGAACCGCAGTCGATATGCCGACGATGCCGGAAATCTGCTTGAGAAGAGATTCGCGCCTGTCCAGTGCATTATTGGGATCTGTCCCAGCCGCAGTTGCCGCGCCGACCGCGTTGTTGGCCTGCTCGAAATCCGACAACAGTTGGTTCAGTTTCGATACCGTCGACGTGATCTCATCGTCCGCATCTCTTTTGAGCTGCTGCAACGCCAACGTTGAGGTATTCAAAGAGTTGGCGACATCTTTAGACGCGCTGATGACAGCCGACGCAAGCGTCACGTCACTGGGTGAGCCCGCGTAGCTTTGCATCGCGGTCTGCAGCGCAGACAGATATGTTGCAGGCGCAGCAGAATATTCCTGACCACCAAGCACGACGCTGAGCGAATTCATTCCTTCAAGAAATTTTTGCTTACCCGCATCATCGGACGTTGCTGCAAGCGTCTGCTTCAGCAACGCCGTATTTTCCGCGCGTTCGATTTTTACCGTAATTGCCCCAGTAGAGCTGTTGCTGGTGGTTATCGCCGCGCGACGATTGTAATCCGACGAGCTGGCGCTCGAGATGTTTGTTGATACGACGCCGCTCTGCAACGCGGTGTTGCTAAGAGTGGCCTTTGTCGTATTGAGCGCCGAAGTAAGCGACATTCAACTGTCCCCTGACCTTACCGTACGAGGTTGATGAGGACGTCCATCAGGTCGGAACCCGTCTGGAAGACCTTGGAATTGGCAGTGTAGCTCCGCTGAGCCTGAATCATTTCCGTGAGTTCGTTGGCGATATCGACGTTGGATGATTCAAGCTGGCTGGATGCGATGCTTCCAAAGCCGTTGCTACCCGCAAAGCCGAGTGTGACGACGCCTGACTCGGCGCTGGTCTGGAAAACGTTTCCTGAAAGCACACTGAGATTGTCGGGGCTGGCGACGTCTGCAAGGGGTACCCGAAACAGGGGACGAGATGGTGATTTCGCATAGGTGGCGGAAACTGTTCCGTCAGCGCTAATGGAAATGGACTGAACGGCTTCGGCTGCGTTGCCGTTGACACTGCCTTCAGAAACCGATGACTGCGGCGTACCGAACTGGGTCATTCCGGACAGGTCCATCGTTATCCCAGCGACGCTGATCGTGGTTGCGTCCGGGTCACCGTCGATACCGGATAGACGTCCGTCAGCGAACTCAAGGGTGGCTGTGGTGATAGGGCCGGATGAGTACGGGAATGTTCCTGGCGCGGTCGCATTTGCGGCGTTGTATACTGAAACTTCCCACTCTCCGGCATCAGTCTTTGAGAAGTAGAAGTCATATTTCAGCGAGTTGCCGAGCGCATCGTAACCGGTGAGTGAGGTCTTCAAAATACTCGTGCCGTTTGCCTCGGTGCCTGCAAGGTTCTGGCTTGGTAAATCAGTGGGATCAACGACTGCGGCAGAGTCACTCAAATTTCCCTTGAGCATACCCGTCGTGGATGGATTTGCCGTCAAATCGTTAGAACCGATCTGGACAGGGACAAGTCCATCAAAGCTGTTGATCACCGTAGTCGGTGTCGTACCGTTGTATTCGTAACCGAGCAGAGTAAAGCCAGCGTCGTTTACAAGAACACCCTCATCATTCGGCGTAAAAGAGCCGGAACGGGTCATGAAGATATTGCCACCAGCGTCTTGTACGACGAAAAAGCCTTCGCCTTGAATAGCAAGATCGGTGGAAGACTGTGTGGCTTGCAGCGCTCCCTGCTGTGAAATGGCGTAATTCACCTTGGTGTTGACGCCACCGGAGTTGTAGCTGCCGCTATTGGAAGACAGGACCAACGACGAAAACGAAGTAGACGCACCCTTGTAACCGGTGGTGTTTGCGTTGGCGATGTTGTCACC
Organism: Agrobacterium larrymoorei; assembly: GCF_013322225.1. Taxonomy (GTDB): domain Bacteria; phylum Pseudomonadota; class Alphaproteobacteria; order Rhizobiales; family Rhizobiaceae; genus Agrobacterium; species Agrobacterium larrymoorei_A. Next base: position 69,317 of record NZ_JAAMFB010000005.1, on the reverse strand, counting down.
GACGGTTCCAAGGCGGTTAGCCTGAGCATTCATGCCGGACACGGCGGTTTTCATCGTTCCAAAAAGGCTCATTTCGAATCCTCTGTTCCTGTGTGCCCCGAAGGTAGGATACGGGCCTTGCGTGAGGCTGTCTGTTTTCACCCGCGATGGAAAATCTTGCGCGAAAAGCGAGCGGTCAGCCAGAGACAAAAAAACCGGCGAAACGCCGGTCATTCTGCAAAAACAATGTTTTGAGTATCTTGAGTGCTGGTCGCCTCGCGGGACTTTTCGCCCGCGATGCCGTCAGCTCCAGTCGATGCAATATCCGAGGAACCGCTTGGAATCGATTGGGTCGAAGCCCAGTTTCTTGCGCAGTTTCTTGCGCAGCTTGCTGATGTGGCTCTCTACGACGTTCTCTTCGACTTCCTCGTCGAAAATGCCATAGATCGCATTGAAAATCTGCGTCTTGGAAACGCGACGGCCACGGTTGGCAATTAAATATTCCAAAATGCGACGCTCGCGCCGAGGAAGTGGAAATACCTCGTCGTTGACTTCCGGATCGCGACCGTCCGAGAAGACCCGGATCGGGCCGACATCGGTGAAGTGCGTGATGACCTGAAGCCTGCGGCGAATGGCTGCCGCCCGTGCCAAGATTTCTCGCGGATGAACCGGCTTGCGCACGACATCGTCCACACCGCAATCGAAGAGAGCGAGTGTGGCGTCCAGCGAGTGCTGGTCGCTGACCGCAATCACAGGAGCCTGCGATCGATCGCGAATGGTGCGCGGCAACTCATGGGTTGTTTCCGCCTGCCCGATGAGAAATGCTTCGATGGCCGCGATGTCAGCATCGGCAGCCGTATTTACCCACTCGCCAAATTCTGCTGGATCAAATCCAGTCGAGGGAATTCCCTCTCGCCCAAAAAGGGCTGTGTACCCGTCCTTAACGAGCTTTCGCTCATCAACTACCACGATCATTCGTCCGCCTCCGAATCAGTGTAGCCTGCCTACATTAGAGGATGTACGAATCGGACGAATCCCTCACAATTACGGAAAAACACAGGTATTAATTAATAATTGATTAACCATAATGGTCCGATTTGATCTACATTTAGTATAGCAATTCTCAAAATGGGATATTTTTTGCAGTGGAAAACTCTCATAAATTAGCCCTGCCACTTGATTGACAAATTTCGACTGAATCTCGCCGCATTGTTTTGAAGCCTAAAATGGCTGACGTAACGCAACCAGTGATTGCTAACTCAGACAAAAGTTCCGCGCATTTTGCGTCCACTGACCATACCCGGTGGCGACCAGATTGGAGATGACACGACAGACGTAACGCTGCTGTGCAGGGTCGTTGTTGGGGCCTGCGTGATATCTCGCCACTGCCATGGTCCATGTTTCATGGCGGTCGTGCAGGCGTCGGAGAAACTTGGCCGCATAGGCCACGTTCTTCGCAGGGTCGAACATTTCGGCAATGGAATTGAATTCCTCGCCATGGAAATAAACGTTGATCTGCATGCAGCCGATGTCGATCAGCTTGGCACCGTTCGACCGCGCCTGCTCCACCAGCTGATAAGCTTCTGGCAGACTTTGGGGGAAATATGCCTTGCCCTCGATATTGATCGCATAGGGGCTCAGAGAGCCTTTGCGACCGGTTTCCGTCAGGCCAACCGAATATAGAATACCTTCGGGAATGGCATACTGACCGGCCGCAGCCTGTATCTGCCGCTCACAGTCGATCCGCGATGCGGCATAGGCAGCATCAGAGATAAAGCTGACCAGAACGAGGAGCGGAGCCGTCAGCAACTGGCGTAGACTGAATCGTGCTGTCATGGCGTGTCAGTTCCTCACTGATACCGGTTTGCTGCTGACGATAGGACTGCTCCTGTGAGCGCTCTCCGTTGCCGCGTTGATTGCCCTGCTGAGCACCCATCTGCTGACCCTGATCGGCCGGCTGCCTGTTACCAGCGCCCGTGTCCTGCCGTTCGATAGAGTTCGTCATGCTGACGGTCACCTGCTCCACCATGAAGCCCTGAGACTTCAGGGATTCGAGGATTGCTGAGCTGTCCTTCTGGAGCTCTGCGTAACCTTTCAGGGTATGGGCCGTCAGATGAACGCTGAGCTGATCGCCCACCAGTTTCATCGCAGCCGTGACATGCCCCATCTCGACCGGGTTCATCTGGATTTTCAATGTGTGAACGACTTCGCCCGTACTCGTTATCAACGGCTTGCCAGTTGTCTGGCTGGACAGCGCCGTCGACCAGTCGGGGTCACCCGTCATGGCAGCAGTCACCGTCGCGGCGTTGGTTGAGGGCGCGAGCCCGATGTAGCGTCTGCTCTCAACGACCTGAACCACGTCGGTGGCATTGCCGGAGGCTGCCGAGACATCCAGCTTCATGGAGCCGTCTTCATTCGTGTCGATATGCAGATCGATGCCGCTCGCATCCTGCTTTTCCAGCCTTACCGTCGTGGGAGCGCTTGCCTTGGGTGCATCGAGCACACCGTCACCTGCTGCTTCCACTGCATCCGCGTTTCCAGGCTTGATGGCAGCATTGCCGACTGCGGGCTGTGCTTGCGTATCGGCAGGCTGGCCGTTCAATGCGGCATTGGCGGCAAGCAGGGTCAGGAGATCGGCGTCTGCCGCCGGATTTCCATCCGCGGTCTGGCCATCATCCGCTTCGGCGTCGTCCGTAAGGTTGGCATCTGCCGACTTGCTGGTTGGCTCGGATGGGCCCTTCGTCAGCGCATGAACCAGTTCCACCAGGTCTTTCATCCCTTCCGGGGTCTCCAGCATGGCTTCAAGGTCTGTCGCTTGAGCCGCAACCTCGGTATCTTCTCCCGGAACTTTCACGCCGTTATCGAGAGCGGCGTTTGCGATGCCGTTCAGGTCCGACAGGGCCGGCGGGATCAGATCGGATATCGTCAGGGCCTGTTGCTGATCAGCGCCGTTTTGCTGGTCGACGACAGCACCGCCCGTCACGCGTTCGTTTACCGCCGCATCCTCCGTGGTGGCCGCTTGCGACGAAGCCGGGTCAGCGGGTGCGCTTGACCCGCTTTGCTTGGTCGCGCCAGCCTTGTCCACTACCTCGAGCGTTTGCGCGAAACCGGAATTTTCTCCCTTGCCGGATGCATTTCTGTCCTGACGACTGGCCAGATTCAACGGCTCGGAATTACTCGAAACGGGAGTCCTCACAACATTCATAGCCACTACTCCTCCTTTTTCAGCAGAGTGTCGATTTCATTCAGACGGGCTCGGCTTTTGTCAAAAAAATCTACCATCGGCGCATCCGCAGATGATCCGGTTTGCGCAACGGCGGTGGCTATCGGTGCCTCGGCGGCGCTATCGGCAGAAGGGCTTTCCGGATCTGCGGGGGCCGCGGCTCCCGCCACCGGCTCACGCATGATTTGGTCCGCAATCGATTTGGCGGCATCCCTTAACGCCAGATCCCTTGGCGACAATTCTTCGTTGGGGATGTTCGCCAGGGATTCCCTCGCACTCGAAACGGCGTCGCTCGAAACCGTAGCGAGGCCGGAATAGAGCTTGGACAAAGAGGCGCGCGCAACGTCACCTGTTTGCGGCAAAAGTGCTTGGGCCTCTTCCGTCGCAAAACGCGCAAGCTCGGTCTGTCCGCGCAAGGATGCCTGTCGTGCGATCCTGAGATAGATTTCCTCTGCCCGCTCGTCGTCCATCAGCGCGGTGATTTCCGCAATGTGGTCGTTTGAAGCCACCCCGTAATTGTCGACGGCAAAGCTTACGAAGAGATCGGCGAATTGGGAGGCGTAAGGAGAATGGATGAACCTGACCGCGTATTTCCGCAGATAGATCAGTGCCTTCTCAGGCTGCTTGGCCTGCATCGTGGCAACGATGGACCGGCGTAGCGCCGCCTCTTCAATGATGGTGCCGGGTGCCGACAATCGTGCATCGTCGAAGAACGTCAATGATGGCGCGGGATCGCGATTGATGGCAATGTTGCCAGCGATCAGCATGAGATAGGGTCCAAGGACGCCGTTTCTGTATTCGGGAATGAGGTCCGCCACGATCTTTTCGATCTGAGCCCCGCGCCCGTTGAAATATTTTTGCAGCACGTTGGTGATGCGCGAATCGAAGTGACCCTGAACATCGCGTGCAAGCAGATAATCGAGCGTGGCCGGATTGCCGCCACTCATGATGTAGGTCAGCGCCGCATCCGCATTCTTCGAGTCGGAGAAAATGGAGGTGTCCGCAGTTCTGAGAGATGTGTCGATCGTTTCCAGCAGGTATTTCTGCATCTCACGCGCCGCATGGTCACCCCGCACGACGGAGTCCTGAACGAACTGCAAGGACCGCACGATCTTTGCCGGCGGCAAATCGCTTTGCGCGCGCCCCAGATCAGGGAGCACCATCCATGAAAAGCCAAAACATAGGGCGGCGATGCCGGTCTTTCTCATCATACCGTGCCTCAGCTATCCTCGAGAAGGATTTCGATGCGTCGGTTCGAGCCTGCCAGAGGATCGTCCGCAGTCTGGAGGCGGCGGTCGGCAAAGCCGGACAATTGCTTTATCCGTCCTTCATCGAGACCACCCCGGACGAGCATGTAATAAGCGGCGTGCGCACGATCCATGGATAGAGTCCAGTTATCCTTCCCGCCGCTGCTATATGCGCGTCCGTCCGTGTGGCCCCTGATAATCACCGCACCCTGCTGCTTGCCGAGAACCTCACCGATTTTGGCCATGGCCAGCACCAGTTCCCGCTCGGGAACGGCGGAGCCGATGTTGAACATAGCGGTATTGGCCTTTTCGGAAATCGTGATCAGAGTTCCGCCTTCGGCGGGTGTCACGACGATCCCCTCAGCCAGTTTTCCGGCAACGCCCGAGACCTGCTTGGCGATTTCGTCGCGCAATTCCTCGGTCGTGCTGTCTTCTTTTGCAGCAGTGTCCGCAGGTGCCTGTTTTGCAGAATTTTCTTTCGAGGCAAGTTCCTTGCTTGAACCATCCGCGGAAGCGGAGCTTTCCGAAGGCTTCGCCTTCTGCGCATTCTCAATGACCGCTGGCTCGGCATCGCTGATGACACTTGCGATATCCTGCTGCGAGGCGCTGGCTGTCTGGGCATCCTGCGGTTTTTGTTCTTTCTCGGGCAGCGAGGTATCCTGCACAGCGACGCGACCGGTCTGTTCCGGTACGTCGACCTGCTTGCTCCAGAAGTCGGGATCGAACGGGTCACGGTAGGCTTCACCGCCGGACGCACCGGTCGATGGGCCGGATTCGCTTGCACCGCCCTCACCCTTGACGCTGACATTGGCCTGCTGGCCCACTTCCTGGGCAATTTCCGCAAGCACCGCATAGGGGTTCTCGAAGAAGTTCGCTTCCGAATAGGCGGTCTGATCTCCGGCAGAAGACGTCTGGTCATCGCCACTTGCAGCAGCGGCCCCTTCCGTCGGCTTGTCCTGCTTGCTGTCGGATTCCTGCTGGGTTTGCTCCCCTTGCGCTTTTTTCGCTGGCTGCTTCAGCCCTCGATCGGCCGGCTTTTCATCCGTGAGCTTGATGGGATTAAAGAAGCTGGCGACGGATGCCTTCGTTTCCTCGTTGGCGGCATTTACCAGCCACATGACGAGGAAGAAGGCCATCATTGCGGTCATGAAGTCGGCATAGGCGATCTTCCACGCGCCACCATGTGCGCCATCGTGGTCGCCCTTGTGCCGCTTGACGATAATGATCTCGTTTTTGCCGTGATGGTGATTTTCGTTTTCACTCATCTGCCAGCCCTCTTATACTCTGGAAAAACTCGGACAGCCTCGTCATCATGACGGAATTATCCAACTGCACCTGGATATCGATATCGTTGGTTACATCGTAGTCGATCGGGTTTTCGACGCCCTCAAGCTTCATCCGCATGGTGGAAATCAGAGTTTCGGGACCCTGAACCTTGATGATGCCCGCGAAGCCGCCTTCAATTTCACGGATGATCTGGGCGGCAAGATCGGCCGCTGCCTTGCGAGCAAGTTGTTCTTCCGTGATCGAAACGAAAAGGCGCACGCAAACGGTATCGACCTGCTGCGATATCATCTGCTTCATGGAAATAACGGAGGTCGCGAGGTGGCCCGCGATTTCTTCCTCGTACCGGGCCTTCATCCGGCTCAGCTCATCTGCGTGAAGAACCCGCAATCTCTCGAGTTCTTCCGCATGCATGTTGCCCGCGGCCTGTCTGCCAGCCTCTTCGCCTTCGGAAAAGGCTTTTCGCTTCTCTTCCTCCAAATCGACTGCTTCTTCCGGCTCAGACAACCAGTCGCTATCGAAATCGGCCGATGGAAAATCCGCAGATGTTGATGCGCCTGGTTCTTCCGGCGGGATGAACTGGCTGAAGTCCTTGAGATATCTCGCTAAAGGTTGGCTCATGAGCATATCCCTGCATGGGGGCCGCCATTGGGCCCGACAAAGGACACGGCATTGGGCAACAGCCACTGTTTTCTAAAATCCAAGAACGTCATGAATGTCCCGCGAGGCAAATGGCACGCTTCGCGTTTCGCTCCGCAAGGCGAAACAGGAAACAACGATAGCACTTTGGAAATCAGACTAGAGCGCCAAACTTGTGCGAGGATGAACCTTGGAGCGCTTCCAGAAACGGGTGAGCGCTCCAGCGATGGATCAGCCAAACAGACGCGCCAGGCTTCTGCGATGATCATTCGCCATCGACACCACCTGCACCGCGAGATCCCGTTCCGTTTTGAAGGCTGCGAGCTTCACGGATTCCTCTTCCATGTTCGCATCGACAAGACGGCTGACGCTCTTGTCGAGGGAATCGCCCAATGCACTGACGAATGTCGACTGCTGCTCGATGCGGCCGGACATCGTGCCGAGAGAGCTGGCCAACTGGTTGAGCTGCTTGGCGACTTCGCCAACAACCGTAACCATGTCGTCCAGTTCATCAGGTGTCGTAGAGTCGGAGACGGATATCGGCGTTCCGGAGTTTCCGATCAGGCTGTAAATGCGCGATGGGTCAGATGCCTCGCCCTTCAGAGCACCGGCATCCAGACCTTTGGTCAGCAGACCACGCTCGGGATCGCTGGTATCGACCATCGTCAGATCGGAAGTGTTGATGCTCAGATGCTTGAGCGACACGGCGCCGGTTGAACTCTTTTCGAAGAAATATGGAATGGATTTCGTGTCCGCGACCTGCGCTGCGGAGTTGAAAAGCCAGTTGTCTCCCGAAAAGCTGGCAGCCTGCGCAACGGAAAAGAGGTTGCTTCTCAGGCCGGATATCGCCTGATTTATGGTATTTCTGTCCGTACCGGTCTCATGCGCGGTGGTCAGCTGCCCCATGATCTGGTCAACGATATCGACCATCGATGTTACCGCTTCATAGGCAGTGTCCACCTTGGACGCACCGAGGTTCAAGGCATCTCCCACATTGCTGAACACGACACCATCCGAGCGGAGATTGCTGGCTGTCGACCAGTAACCGGCATTGTCAGCCGCCTCCCCGACCTTCATTCCCGTCGTGACCCTCTCCTGCGTCTTCTTCAAGGTTTCATCCGTGAAAAGAAGGGTCTGAAGCGCGCTTTGAATGCTGCCGGAGGAAATGATTTTTGTCATGGCACCGATATCTACACAGGGAAAACAAGCATGCCAGACGTTCTGGCGAGACCCTCTGTCATCATGAAGAGGTCGTGCTATCGAGGCAGGATGCGCGCTGGTCGCGGCAAGAACCTCATCGGATTGTAACCTACGCATTCAACCTATGGCGAAGCTTGCGTAAACTTGGATTGGGCAGCGCAAAACGCGCGAAATTCTCGTTCAAATAGAAATGCCGCGCCCGGTTAAGGCGCGGCGATTATCTGGCGCTTCAAAGCGAAGCTTACTGCTGGAAGAGCGAGAGAATGTTCTGCGCGCTGGAGTTGGCGATCGAGAGCGACTGGATCGCAAGCTGCTGCTGGGTCTGAATTGCCGAGAGCTTGGCTGATTCCTCTTCCATATCCGCGTCTACCAGACGGCTGACGCCGGATTCGATGGCGTCGGAAAGCTTGGCAGAGTAGGTGTCCTGAAGGTCGATACGGGTCTGGAGCGCACCGATAGCCGCTGCGGAATTCGTCAGGTTACTGAGCGCACCTTCAACAGTCGTCATAAAGCCATCGATATCGCCCTGAACCGAAGTGCTGGACAGTTCGATATCCATCAGATCGCCGAGAATGCCGCCCTGACCTTCACCATCCGCCGACATGGAGGAGAACATGGCATAGGTGCCTGCATCGAATACGGCGGTCGTGACCTTGACGTTACCGTCGCTGTCGCGAATGAAGCCATCGACGACGTTGGTCGTAGAGCCTACCGACTGGACCATCCAGTTTTCACCGGAGAACGAGGCGCCCTGCGCAATCGCAGAAAGCTGTTCCTGAAGCTTGCCGATTTCCAGCTGAATCTGCGATTTGTCGGTGGATTCTTCGCTGGCGGTTACCAGCTTTGCCTTGATTTCGTTAACGGCGCTGATCGCGCTTTCCATGGCCGCATAGGCCGTATCGACCTTTGCCGCGCCAACACCGAGAGCGTCCGAAGCAGCGTTCAACGCCTTGTTGTCGGAGTTCATCGTGGTGGAGATGGACCAGTAGGCAACGTTGTCGCGGGCCTGCGAAACCCTTTGACCGGAGGAGACGCGGTCCTGCGTATTGGACAAATCGGCGTTGATGGAGCGCAACGTCTGGAGGGCGGACATCGCGGAGGTGTTCGTCAAAATACTCGTCATCGTAATTCGCCCCTTCGGCAATTCTTAAAGCAGGGACATTCCGGTTAAGGCCGGGAAACGCGGCAGGCAGCTTCATGCTTACCGATCTTCTCGTTCGGTGCGCTGTTTCGATGACCACAGAAAACAGCTTTATGGTTAACAAAACTTTAAAGGTAAGGAAATTTTCATTAAAATGAAGTTCCGGTTAACGCCGACAAGCGCTGTTAACACCATCTAAACTATTGTTAATAATAGATAAATTTGTAAAATCAGAAAATAAAAAAAGCCGCGTAAAAACGCGGCTTTCTTAATGCTTTTTGAGCAGCGATTAGCCTCTGAAGAGGGTCATCAGGTTCTGCGAGCTGGAGTTCGCAATCGAGAGAGACTGGATCGCCAGCTGCTGCTGCGTCTGCAGCGCGGAAAGTCGAGCCGATTCCTCTTCCATGTCCGCGTCGACCAGGCGGCTAACGCCCGAGGTAATCGCGTCGGAAAGCTTGCTGGAGTAGGTGTCCTGAAGGTCGATACGGATCTTCAAAGCGCCCAGAGCAGCAGCGCCGTCTGTGAGTTCATCGAGAGCGGACTGTACGTCATTGAGGAAATCATCGACGTTCGTCTGGGTGGATGCGGAGCTGATGGAAATGTCCATGACTTCGTCGAGGATGCCGCCGTCGCCGGTGCCATTGGTCATCGAAGAGAACAGCGCATAGGTTCCGGAGTCGAATTCGGCAGTGGTGATTTCAACCGTTCCGTCGCTGTTGCGGATGAAGCCGTCAACGACAGTCGTGGTGGAACCGGTGGACTGAACCGTCCAGTTTTCACCGGAGAAGGAAGCCGCGTTACCGATTGCCGACAGCTGCTGCTGAAGCTTTTCGATTTCGAGGTTGACCTGGTCCTTGTTGACCGAGGTTTCGCTGGCAGTCGTCAGCTTCGCCTTGATTTCGTTGACGACGTCGATCGCGCTTTCCATGGCTGCATAGGCCGTATCGACCTTTGCCGCGCCAACGCCGAGAGCGTCGGAAGCTGCGTTCAGAGCCTTGTTGTCGGAGTTCATCGTCGTGGAAATAGACCAGTAGGCAACGTTGTCAGAAGCCTGGCCAACCCGTTCACCGGAAGAAACGCGGTCCTGCGTCTGAGAAAGGTTAGCGTTGACGTTCCGCAGCGTCTGGAGTGCGGACATAGCAGAGGTGTTTGTCAAAATGCTGGTCATAGTATTAATTGCCCCTTTGGCAAGTATAAATGAAGGGACATTCCGGACGTACCGGGAAAACGACAGTCAGCTTCATGCCTACCGAGCTTCTTTGGAAACCCTCAGTCCGTCGTTTCGATGTTTTTCATTTAATATTATTATAGTTAACAAGAGTGAAATATTTAGTAAAAAAACAATTAATTTCAGAAAAAAGATATTAATACTCCGTTAACAGAAAAGCCGGGTCTTGCGACCCGGCTTCCTGCGGTATCCGTGATATCACATCAGCGGAACTATGCTTGGTGCCTGTTAGCCTCTGAAGAGGGTCATCAGGTTCTGCGAGCTGGAGTTCGCAATGGAGAGAGACTGGATCGCCAGCTGCTGCTGCGTCTGCAGTGCGGACAGTCGAGCCGATTCCTCTTCCATGTCCGCGTCGACCAGGCGGCTAACGCCGGAGGTGATCGCGTCGGAAAGCTTGCTGGAGTAGGTGTCCTGAAGGTCGATACGAGTCTTCAAAGCGCCCAGAGCAGCAGCGCCGTCTGTGAGTTCATCGAGAGCAGTCTGAACCTGATCAAGGAAGCCGTCGACGTTCGTCTGGGTGGATGTGGAGCTGATGGAGATGTCCATGACTTCGTCGAGGATGCCGCCGTCGCCGGTGCCGTTGGTCATCGAAGAGAACAGCGCATAGGTTCCGGAGTCGAATTCGGCAGTGGTGATTTCAACCGTTCCGTCGCTGTTGCGGATGAAGCCGTCAACGACAGTCGTGGTGGAACCGGTGGACTGAACCGTCCAGTTTTCACCGGAGAAGGAAGCCGCGTTACCGATTGCCGACAGCTGCTGCTGAAGCTTTTCGATTTCGAGGTTGACCTGGTCCTTGTTGACCGAGGTTTCGCTGGCAGTCGTCAGCTTTGCCTTGATTTCGTTGACGACGTCGATCGCGCTTTCCATGGCTGCATAGGCCGTATCGACCTTTGCCGCGCCAACGCCGAGAGCGTCGGAAGCTGCGTTCAGAGCCTTGTTGTCGGAGTTCATCGTCGTGGAAATAGACCAGTAGGCAACGTTGTCAGAAGCCTGACCAACCTTTTCACCGGAAGAAACGCGGTCCTGCGTCTGGGAAAGGTTGGAGTTGATGTTCCGCAGCGTCTGGAGTGCGGACATAGCAGAGGTGTTGGTCAAAATGCTGGTCATAGTATTAATTGCCCCTTTGGCAAGTATAAATGAAGGGACATTCCGGACGTACCGGGGAAACGACGGTCAGCTTCATGCCTACCGAGCTTGTTAAAAATCTTCAGCCCGCCGTTTCGATGATTTTAGCTAACATCATTAAGGTTAATGATGCTGAAATATTTAGTAAATAAATAATTAATTTCAGAAAAAAGATATTAATACTATATTAATAAAAAAGCCGGGTCTTTCGACCCGGCTCCTTTTAGCTTCTGAAACCGAATTAACGGAACAGCGACATGATGTTCTGCGAGCTGGAATTCGCAATCGACAGAGACTGGATCGCCAACTGTTGCTGCGTCTGCAGAGCAGATAGTCGAGCCGATTCCTCTTCCATGTCCGCGTCGACCAGGCGGCTAACGCCCTTTTCGATAGCGTCAGAAATCTTGCCTGCGAAGCTTTCCTGCAAGTCGATGCGCTTGGACAATGCGCCCAGAGCCGAAGCACCGTCGGTCAGGTTATCGAGAGCGGTCTGTACGTCGTCAAGGAAGCTGTCGACGTTCGTCTGGGTGGACGCGGAGCTGATGGAGATGTCCATGACGTCGTCGAGGATGCCGCCGTCGCCGGTGCCGTTGGTCATCGAAGAGAACAGCGCATAGGTTCCGGAGTCGAACTCAGCGGTCGTTACTTCGACAGTGCCGTCCGTGTTGCGGATGAAGCCGTCGACAACAGTCGTGGTGGAACCGGTGGACTGAACCGTCCAGTTTTCACCGTTGAAGGATGATGCCTGGGCGATTGCCGACAGCTGTTCCTGAAGCTTGCCGATTTCGAGGTTGACCTGGTCCTTGTTGACCGAGGATTCGCTGGCAGTCGTCAGCTTCGCCTTGATTTCGTTGACGACGTCGATCGCACTTTCCATGGCTGCATAGGCCGTATCGACCTTTGCCGCGCCAACGCCAAGCGAGTCGGAGGCTGCGCCGAGCGCCTTGTTGTCGGACTTCATCGTCGTGGCGATGGACCAGTAAGCAGCGTTGTCACCAGCGGAACCAACCTTGAGGCCTGTGGAAACGCGGTTCTGCGTGCCGTTGAGGTCCTTGTTGATTTCGCGCAGCGTCTGGAGAGCTGTTGTGGCGGAAGAATTGAAGTTGATGCTAGACATAATTTGCCCCTTAAAACGCAATACATGAGAGGGACATGCCGGGTTGTTTACCGGCGCGAACGGTTCGGCATCATGCCACTCGGTTCCATTTTTTCTTCAGGACACCAAACCCGTCACGTGAGGATGAGAATGGTCCCCAAGCATTTCCAACTTCTTAATTTCGGGGTCTGGGCGCAGCCTCTTGAATTTGTTGGTTAATAGGCTGCAAACGTTTCGTTTTGACGTTAACCACGTTGTGCCGGTCTGAACTGTTTCAAGCAAGGTTGGGGCTCTATTCTGGCCGAAATATCTTCAGGACCAGCTTTCTCGCGTGTGCATACGCGATCGCCAGCCTCAACAGGACACGACAGCGCCCATGCTAAACGAAGTAAGCTATTCGGTAGCCTCCAAACAGTTCAAGGCCAAGAGCTACGGAGAAGCGCTCGTTACGCTCAACCGGCTGATCGACACGCAAAAAGACGCCAGAACATATGCATTGCTGGCCAAGACGCTGGTACAGATCGGAATGCCGGAGCAGGGAGCGACCGCCTTCGAGCTTGCCCACCAGCAGGGTGGAATGGAAGCGGAAAACCACCTCGTATCGAGCATCAAGCTGTTTTATGAATGTGGGCAGAAGGAGAAAGCGCTCGCGCTTTCCAGCAAGCTTATTCACAAGCTTCATAGACATACGGATATCGCCTATATCGTCGGCCAGCTCCTTCTGGAGCGAGGAGATACGCGCACGGCACGAACGCTGAAGCACATTCTGATGAAAAGCGACAATATCGAGCATATCAAGCTCGGCGCGAAGATCGCGATCACGACCTGGGACATTTTCGATCCGGGCGATATCGAGACGGCTCGCATCCTGCTCAACAGGCTGCCCCAGCAGAATTCGATACGGCTCATGTATCTCACCTTTTGCCGCGAACACAGCAAGCTGGATATGATGGAAAAGCACCAGCCCATCATAGATGCAGCGATTGCAGCCGGGGACACGGGCTTCATCTCGCTCGACCTCCCCTTCTTCAACATCCACTGGTCCGGCGATGAGCATATCAACCAGCTGGCGCGTAGCAGCACCCCTGCCTTCTCGCCTGCGATGACGGCCAGACGCTGGCAGATGCCCCATAGCTGGGGTGAGAAGATCAGGATCGGTTATGTTTCCTCCGATTTCTTCGACCAGCATGCCACCATGAAGCTGATCCGCCGCATCCTCGAGCTGCATGATCGCGACAGATTTGAAATAACCCTGTTCTGCCATACCCAGGAACATCTCCTCGAAAGAAACCTGGCGGACAGAAGCCTTTGGGGCGATATCGTCACGATTCGAAACATGACGGATGAGGAAGCGCAGCAGGCGATCAGGGCGCGCAACATCGACATACTCGTCGATTTGAAGGGACATACCGCCCACAACCGGACTGCGATCTTCAATCTTGGGGCAGCGCCGCTCCAGGTCACGTGGATCGGCTTCCCCGGATCGGTTCTGAATGTCGATCTGGATTATACCATTGGCGACCGATATGTCCTGCCGGACAGCTCCAAGCCGCATTATTACGAGAAATTCGTCCGTATGCCGGAGTCCTACCAGCCTAACGATTCCGCAAGTCGTCCGCTGGCAAATCGAACCGCACGCTCCGCTCTCGGCCTACCGGAAGATGCCTTCGTCTATGCGTCTTTCAACGGTAATCGCAAAATTACGCCGCGCGTGATGGAGCTCTGGTGTGAGATTCTCAAGAAGACGCCCAATAGCGTCATCTGGCTTCTTCGCAACAGCAAGGAAAGCCAGGAAAATCTCATCAAGTGGTTCGTGGAGCATGGCATTGCGGCAAAGCGTGTCATCTTCATGCGCAAGCTGGAGTTCGACCTGCACCTCAACCGTATTCCTGCTGCAGACCTTGGGCTTGACACGTTCCCGGTCAACGGCCACACCACGACGTCCGAACAGCTCTGGTCAGGCCTTCCCGTTCTGACCACGAAGGGTACGAACTTCTCCTCGCGTGTGAGCGAAAGCCTGCTGCACGCAATCGGCGCTCCGGAACTCATTGCGGAAACCGAAGAGGACTATGTGGCACGGGCGCTGGCGCTTGCCAACGACCCGGAAAGACTGAAGGAAATCCGCGACCGCATCGATGCCAACAGGTTTACCATGCCCCTGTTCGATGCCGAACGCTACTGTAAGCACCTCGAGAGCGCCTACGAAATCATGTATGCCAAGGCAAGAAACGGCGAAGAGCCGGATCATTTCGATGTTCCCGCCCTACCCGCGCGGACGGCACCGTTTCAAATCGGCTGATATGGTTTTGGCAGCGTTCAGGGCGTTTTGTTTCGGGAAAGAAGCGTCCTGTCGAACTCCTATCCCAATGCGCGACGTAACATTCTCCCAAAACAAAAAAGCCAGCTGATCTTTGCGAAAAGATCGGCTGGCTTTTATCATGCGACCTGGAGCAAAACCCGCTGAACGGGTGTACTGCCTTGCCAGTTACTCGGAATAGCTTTCGCCAGACGATGTGACGATCTGCCATTTTCCCTCGACATTGACCAGCGAGAGAAGACGGCTGGCGTCTGGAAGAACCGAACCGACCTGTACGAGAAACATGCCGGATTTGTCCTCGATCAGGGCGCGGCCATTCGAGACATGCAACAGCTTGAAGCGTGTTCCACCGGGGAATGGCTGGGACTTACCCTCTTCCTGATTGATGCTTTTGCCGATCGTCGGTACCGTGGCGGTAATGACGTTGTCTATCCCGGCATTGGGTGGCTCGCTGCGCCCTTCGGACGTCAAACCATCTTCCACATGCGGCACGACCGCGGCTACTCCGCCGCCATTGCGCTGCGGCAGATTTCTCAACGCTTCCCAGCCCGAACCGCTGATGCCGAATTTTTCGGGATTGAGAAAGACATACCAGGGCAGACCTGCGGCGGCAGCTGCGACCATCATCAGGCCGCCGGTCAAAAGCCTGTCGAACCGGTGTACGGCGGCTTTCTCCTTGATGTCCTGTTCAAGCGAAATTTGTTTTTGTCTTCTGAGTTTCATGATCAGGCCCCTCGCCGCTGAACGGGCGCTGGCTGGTTGTTTACGGGAGCGTTTCGCAGGGCATTCGCCAGTTCGGCATAGGCATCGATGACCTTGCGATCGCCGGGCGACTGTTTCAGGACATCGTAGACGAAGGGCACCTGCTTCACGGCCATGTCGAGTTCCGGGTCGACGCCGGGGCGATAACCGCCGATCAGCCGCAAGTCCTTCGTCTCCTCGAAATTGTGGATGAGCGACTTCAGGCGTGAGACGAGCTTCTGCTGATCCGGCGTCCAGGCCTTGTGCGAAAGGCGGGATATGGAGGCCAGCGGATTGATCGGAGGGTATCTGCCCTCGTCGGCAAGGGATCGGTCCAGCACGATGTGACCGTCCAGAATGCCGCGCGTCGAGTCGGCAATCGGATCGTTGTGATTGTCGCCATCGACAAGGATGGAAATAATGGCGGTGACCGTGCCCGTACCTTCTTCACCCGGACCCGCACGTTCCAGTAGTCTCGGAAGTTCGGTGAATACCGAGGCGGGATAACCGCGTGCAATCGGCGGTTCGCCCGCGGCAATCGCCACCTCGCGGATGGCATGGGCGAAGCGCGTTATGCTATCGGCGATGAAGAGGACGTTTTCGCCCTTGTCCCTGAAGTATTCGGCAATCGTCATGGCGACCAGCGGCGCCATCTTGCGCAGCATCGGGCTTTCATCGCTCGTCGCCACAACGGCTATCGATTTCTTCATGTTGTCACCGAGCGTATCCTCGATGAATTCGCGCACTTCACGGCCGCGTTCGCCGACCAGTGCGATGACGACCTTGTCGAAGGCGTCCGCTCTTGCCAGCATGGAAAGCAGCGTCGATTTACCGACGCCCGAGCCGGCGAACACGCCAAGTCGCTGTCCCAGGCAAAGCGGGGTGAAGATATCGATGGCCTTGACCCCGGTGCGGAAGCCGGTAACGACGCGGCTGCGCGTCATCGAGGGTGGCGGAAGGGCCATAACCGAACGCTTGACCGCGCCCTTGATCAAAGGCCCCTTGTTGTCGATCGGCTTGCATAGCGAACTTATGGTACGCCCGCACCAGCTATCGTCGGGCTGAACCCGGAACTCTCCCTCACGCAAAACCACATCGTTCACACCGATGGGCTCACCGGGCTCGATTGGGCAGACATAAATGAGATCGGGCTCTACCCTGACGACTTCCCCCAGATGGGAGCCGGTGGCGCTTTTGTGAACCACGAACTCGCCAAGCCGGACGTGCTCGGAAAGGCCGCTGACCGTATAGTGACCGGCAGCGATGGTTCTGACGCGCCCTCCTCTGGAGAAAGGCACACCTGTTGAAATCTGCCCTTCCAGCGTCAGCGCAAGAGCTTCAAGCTTCGGAAAGATCGCAGGGGCTTGGGCTTCCATCTAAATCAGGCGTCCTTACCGGCTACCGCCAAGTGTACGAATGGCTTGCGAGAGGGAATCCTCAGTGGATTTCATCAGCGAGGAAATGCCGTCGAATGCGCGATTGACCTGAACGAGCTGCGTCATCTGGCTGATCGCGTTGACGTTGGATTGTTCCACGTAACCCTGGACGACACCAACATGCATGTCGTCTACGACCGGCTTCGGCGCTTCCGAGAAGATCACGCCGCTATTTTCATATCGGACGAAGCCCTTGGTCGCATCGGCAGAAAACAGGCCGATTTGCCCCATGACCCTGCCGTTTTGAAGGATGCGGCCGTCCACGCCAACCGTCGGCTCGCCGCCTGCGAGATCGAGCTGGATGGGCGCACCGCCCGCGTCCAGAACCGAATAACCCTGCGTGGAAATCAGCTCGCCGGTGGTCGACATGGAGAAACGGCCATCACGCGTCATGACCTGTCCGGCAGGCGTGTTGATGGCGAACCAGGCATCGCCCTTTACCGCGAAGTCGAAGGTATTTCCCGTCTTGATGAGTTCGCCATTGCGTGTGGAAAGATAGTCATTTCCCTGTGTCACGAAGGCGATATTCGCACGCAGATCGTTTCGTGTCTGGCTCATCACATCATCGAATTTCACTTCGGTGCCACGAAAGCCAACCGTGTTCATGTTGGCGATGTTGTCTGCGATGGTCGTGAGACGACGCTCCAGCGCAACCTGGGAGGAAATGCCTACATAGATACCAGATTGCATGTCGTTCTCCTGTCCTCGGTCTCGACGTTCCATGCCGCAGTTCGGCAGGATCGAATTTGGACAGAAACTATTTGGCTTTGCTTGTGCGAAACTTTTGGTCGCTTACGAGAACCTGATCGTCGTTCGTGTCATCTCCCTCCATGCCTGATACTGAGCAGGAAAGATCGAAGTCACCGTCAAGCCAGCCTCGCGCAAGGCATCTACCATATTGCTGCAGTTGCGAAATTGGCGTCAAATGCGAGCTTCAGATGAACATTATTATCGGACTGGTTATAACTTTTGGCTGCATCATCGGCGGATACATGGCCATGGGCGGCCATCTGAACGTCCTGTTCCAGCCCTTTGAGCTTGTGATCATCGGCGGCGCCGGTCTCGGCGGCTTCATCATGGCCAACCCCATGAAGGTGGTGAAGGACAGCGGCAAGGCGCTAGGTGAAGCCTTCAAGTTCTCCGTGCCGAAGGAGCGCCATTATCTCGACGTTCTGGGCGTTCTCTACTCCTTGATGCGCGATCTGCGCACCAAGTCGAGAAACGAGATCGAAGCCCATATCGACAATCCGGAAGAATCCTCCATCTTTCAGACCGCGCCGTCCGTCCTGAAAAACAAGGAGCTGACGTCTTTCATCTGCGATTACGTTCGCCTGATCATCATCGGCAACGCGCGCAGCCATGAAATCGAAGCGCTGATGGACGAGGAAATCGAAACCATCCTTCACGACAAGCTCAAGCCATACCACGCGATCACCACCATGGGCGATTCCTTCCCGGCCATCGGTATCGTCGCCGCCGTTCTCGGCGTTATCAAAGCCATGGGCAAGATCAACGAATCGCCGGAGGTTCTCGGCGGACTGATCGGTGCGGCTCTCGTCGGCACCATGCTGGGTATCATCCTGTCCTACTCGATCTGTAATCCGCTGGCCTCGCAGGTGAAGATCGTTCGCACCAAGCAGCACCGCCTCTACATCATCGTCAAGCAGACGCTGATCGCCTACATGAACGGTTCCGTGCCGCAGGTGGCGCTGGAATACGGCCGCAAGACGATCTCCAACTACGAGCGTCCTTCGATCGATGCGGTCGAGCAGGAAATGATGAACCCTGGCGGCGATCAGAAGGCGGCTTGATATGGCAAATGCTGCTGAGCAGACAGTCTCGACAACAAGCATCGACCCCTCACTTCTTGCGAAGCTGACCGGCGGACTTGGGGACAGCAAGACAATCGCCAAGATCGGCAGTGACATCGGTCAGCTCTACTCCGCGTTTCTGCCGGACCTCTTTCACAGCGAAACGGGCATTGCCATCGATGTGGAATATACCGGCTGCGAATCGGGACTGATGACAGACCTGATTGCTGCGCTGGGCAAGAATTTCGTCGTATCGGACTGCTCGCTCCGCAACTGGTGCAGCAGTTTCATGATGGGGGCCGGCAACGCCTTCGTCATGGCATTGATGGAGCGAATGCTCGGTGCCGCACCCGATAGCATGATGGAACCGGAAATCAGACCGCTGTCGCACATCGAGCTCGATCTTGCAGCACTGGTCTTCGGTCGCATCGGCAGCGTATTGCGCTCGGCGGTCGATGCACCTGGCGGCTTCGAGGCAACAATCGATCCACCGTTCAATTCTACGGGCAAGAGCGCCCGCGAGGAGGCCTTGTTCGGTCAATTCGGCATGCTCATTCGTTTCAAAATTGAGATCGGAAAAATCGCATCCGAAATCGCCCTGATCGTTCCGCAGCGCACGCTGCTGAAGACGACGATCGTCGCGCCGAAACCATCTGCTCAGGCCCTGAAGAAGCAGGAAGAGTGGATGGACATGATCTCCGAACAGGTAAAGCGCTCGCAGGTGACGCTGGAAGCCCGGATCAAGTTGCAGACGCTGACCCTGAAGACGATTTCGCGGCTGGTGGAAGGCGACGTCATTCCGTTCCGCGATATCAGTCAGGACGATATCTGCGTGGAAGTCAGCGCGAACGGCGCAAAGATGTACAACTGCGAATTCGGACGTGCCGGAGACCGGTACACCGTAAGGGTCAAAAACAACGTCTCTACCGATGACGAGATTCTGAAACATCTGATGGGTTAAATCTAGCCTATGCCACTTAAGGTTTTGGGCAGGCTGACGCAAGTTTCAAAGGGAATAATTACCGCATGGCTACGAAAAAGACACCACTGACCGATGACGACCTGCTACCTTCACTAGGTGAACCAGCCGAGTTGGATCAGGCAATCGACGGCTTGCGCGATGTACTGAAAAGCGACGCAGAGGGTTCTCTGTCGGCTTTCGGCGATTTTGGGGATTTCGGCGGCGTGGAAAGCGAACCGGCAGGCATGAGCCTGGATGCGTTCGGCACGGATGCCGGTGGTTTTGGAATGGATGATTTCGGTGCGGGCGTGTCCGCATCGCCGTCGGCTCCCTCCCCGCTGGGAAGTGGCCTGTCGGAAAACATGGATCTCATCATGGACATCCCCATCGATGTCCAGATCGTGCTCGGAACCAGCAGGATGCTGGTCTCCGGTCTGATGGGTCTCGAAGAAGGTGCAACCATCGCACTGGAGCGCAGGATCGGTGAACCTGTCGAGATCATGGTGAATGGTCGCTGCATAGCGCGCGGCGAAATCACCGTTCTGGAGAATGACGATACCCGGTTCGGCGTCAAGCTGATCGAAGTAATGAGTACAAAGAAGGCCTAATCCCTGTGGGGACGGAGAGGAAAGACCATGATGGACTTTGAGGATTTCGGTAACCCGGTGTTGGGGAAGCCGTTGTCTCAGGCTGACAAGGCCGCCGCCGTACTTCTGGCGATGGGCAAGGGCGTGGCTGGAAAACTGCTGAAGTTTTTCACGCAGGCCGAATTGCAGACCATCATCAATTCGGCGCAGACGCTTCGTGTCATTCCTCCCGATGAACTCGCCCAGATCGTGGCCGAGTTCGAGGACCTCTTTACCGAGGGAACCGGCCTCATGGACAATGCCAAGGCCATCGAAGCCATTCTCGAAGAAGGCCTTACCCCCGAGGAAGTCGACGGTCTTCTGGGCCGTCGAGCCACCTTCCAGGCGTACGAGGCATCGATATGGGATCAGCTGCAGGACGCCGATCCACAGTTCATCGGCAGGTTCCTGATGCGCGAGCATCCGCAAACCATCGCCTATATTCTTTCCATGCTTCCTTCGTCATTCGGCGCGAAAGTGCTGCTGACGATACCTGACGAGCAGCGCGCCGACATCATGAACCGTACGGTCAACATGAAGGAAGTAAGCCCGGCAGCGGCGCAGATCATCGAAAAACGGGTCATGGCGCTGATCTCGGAGATCGAGGCGGAACGCAACGCGGCGGGCTCCGCGAAGGTTGCGGACCTCATGAACGAGCTGGACAAGCCCCAGGTCGACACACTGCTCAGCTCTCTGGAGACGCTCAGCAAGGAAGCTGCAAACAAGGTCAAGCCGAAGATCTTCCTCTTCGAAGACCTCATGTACATGCCGCAGCGCAGCCGCGTCACGCTGCTCAACGATGTATCGTCGGACATTCTCACCATGGCGCTTCGCGGCGCCACGGCAGAGATCAAGGAATGTGTGCTGGCGAGCATCAGCCCGCGCCAGCGCCGCATGATCGAGTCGGATCTGGCCGTACCAAGTGCCACTCTCAACACCCGCGAAGTGGCAATTGCTCGACGCGCCGTTGCACAGGAAGCGATTCGCCTGGCAAATTCCGGCCAAATCCTTCTCAAGGAAGCAGGCGAAGGCGCTCAATCGGCCGCAGCTTGAAGATAAAACACTGTGCGTCCATCGGGCGCACAGTTTCTGTCCCACCCCTCATCAACGCCGTCGCTGTTCGCGGTTGATAAGGCCTTTGTAGACCCTGACCGCGCCTTGCGGTCCCACTCCCCTTACATGTAAACTCGAAAGAACGGTCTGCCGGATCAGGCAGGCTTTTTTCGATTAGGGGACCGACCTTGGCAGACGAGGACAAGGACAGTAAAACAGAAGACCCGTCAGCCAAGAAACTGAGCGACGCTATCGAAAAGGGCAATATCCCCGCCTCCAGCGAAGCGTCACTCTTTGCCTCCACCCTGGCCTTTTACGTCTATCTCGTTTTTTTCCTGCCCGATGGCATGCGCCGGCTCGTCCAGTCATTGACGGACATCATGGAGCGCCCGGAACAATGGCGGCTGACGACTGCTGCCGACCTCGTTTCGCTTGGATTGCATCTCGCCAAGGAGATGGGTGCGCTTTTCCTTCCGGCAGCCATCATGTTCATCGTATTCGGCCTTGCCCAGTCTTTCGCGCAGAACCTGCCGCAATTCGTCATAACCCGCATTTCACCGGAATTTTCGAGAATTTCTCCCGTCAAAGGCTTTCAGAAAATTTACAGCACCGTCGGGATGGTCAATTTCGGCAAATCGCTTTTCAAGGTCGCGGTCGTCGCCGTCATCATGTTCTTCGTTCTCAAAAGCGATTACTACAATCTTTTGAACACCCTGCTTGCCGACCCGCAAACGATCATCCCTATCGGCTATGACCTGCTGAAAAAAATGGTGGTCGTCATACTGTTTGCGACAGCCATCCTGACTGCGGTGGACTATGCCTGGACGAAACATCACTGGTACAGCCAGTTGAAGATGACCAAGCAGGAAGTCAAGGACGAGAACAAGCAGGCGCAGGGCGACCCTATCGTCAAGGCGCGTCAGCGCTCGGTTGCGAGAGATCGGGCCCGTCGCCGCATGATAGACAGCGTCCCACGCGCCACCCTCATCATCACCAACCCAACCCACTATGCCGTTGCACTGCGCTATGACAAATCGGAAAGCGACGCGCCTGTGGTGGTCGCCAAAGGTCAGGATCTCATCGCGCTCAAGATCAGGGAAATTGCGCAGATAAACGGCATACCGATTTTTGAGGACCCGCCACTCGCTCGCTCCATGTTTGCGCAAGTCTCGGTAGATAGTGTGATCCCGTCAGTATTTTATAAGGCAGTGGCTGAACTTATTCACAAGGTTTACGCCGCGCGCCAAAACAAAAGACGGGTAAACTGATCACAATGAAAAAATGCTCATATTCTGCTGAAAGAGAAGAGATACTGGCACGCGCGATAAGCCCCGTAGCCGCCGAGCTTCGCCTGATCGACGCTGCTGACCTGATATCTCTCTTAAAGTTCGAATATTACAACAGTTTGTCGGATCTCGTCGATTCGGCAGCAGAGCTCTACTTTCACCCCGGCACCGTTTACTTCGGTATCGGCGGAGACTACACGCTGGATTGGGATACCTACCCCTCCATAACGCTTGACCTTGAAATCAAGCCGAAAGGCGTAACCATCTACGCGCAGTTGATGCTGGGCAAGGATGAGGCCGGTATCAACATCAACTACATCAACTTCCAAAATCCATCGAACGACCCGAACGAAAATACGGCATTTCTGGCTGACAGCCTACGAAACGCCGCCTTCTACACCGGCTCGGAATCCGTTGCACTCAGCGCCGCGCACTGAGAATACCCAAGCCTTGATTACCCAGAAAACGCGGCATACGAAAGTTTGCCGCGTTTTCTGTCTTTCCTTCGGCCTTCGGGAATGTTCCGTAACCCCGGTTATCGCGCCAGAATATAAGACGCCAGACGCTCGGCGGCATCCGTGATCTGTGCCGGGTTGCGCAGGAAGCAGGCCCGCAGGAAAAGCTCGCCGCCAGCGCCGAAGGCTCTTCCGGGCGCAAGTCCAACGCCGACCTTGTCGACGATATCGAACGCAGCCGCGCGGGTGTCGGTTACGCCGTCGATCTTCAGGAAGGCATAGAGCGCGCCGTCCGGTTTCAGCGTTTCGACGCGGTTCGTCGCAATCAAGGCGTCGCAAAGGATGTCGCGTGATTGTGCGGCGCGGGCAATGTTCTGGCCGATGAAATCGTCTCCATCGTCAAGCGCTGCAATCGCGCCGCGCTGCATGAACTGTGCAACGCCCGAGGTGGAATACTGGATGAGGTTTTCGATGACCTGACCGATTTCCGGCGGGGCCACCAGCCAGCCGACACGCCAGCCCGTCATCGACCAGTTCTTGGAGAATGAGTTGGCGAATACGATGCGGTCGCCATCTTCCATGATGTCGAGAAAGGACGGCGCACGTCCGCCTGCGTAATGGTAAAGCGCGTAGATTTCGTCGGCGACGATCCAGAGGCCGTGCTTGCGGGCAAGCGTCAGGATGTCGCGCAGGTTATCCAGCGTTGCCGTCCAGCCAGTGGGGTTCGATGGCGTATTGATGAACAGCGCCTTGGTCTTCGGCGTGATCGCCTGCTCCAGCTTGGCTATATCGATATCCCACTTGCCATTGACGAAATCGATGGCGACCGGCACCGCCTTTGCCCCTGCAACACCGATGGCAGCGACGATGTTCGGCCATGTCGGCGTAAGATACACCATCTCGTCACCCGGCGAGGTCAAAGCCTGCACGGCCAGTACGATGGCCTGCATGCCCGAACCGGTGACATAAAAATGGTTGGAAGGCAAAGCCTTGCCGAAATGACGCTGATAGTAGCGACCGAGCGCATCGCGCAGACCGGGTATACCCTGCTGCCAGGTGTAGAAGGTCTCGCCCGCCGTCAGCGCATCCGCTGCGGCCTTTGCAATGAAATCGGGCGTCGGCAGATCGCCCTCGCCCACCCACAGGGGAATGAGGTTTTCCCTGTCCTGCGCGTATTTCTTGACTTCGACGATACCGCTTTGCGGGGCAGCCAGAGCGCGGCTGCTGAGACTGTTCAACACTGACATAAAAAAAGGCACTCCATTCGAAGTGCCTTCTTAGCGCATGATTTGTCTGCTGTGCATGATAATCCGTGAAGCAATCACGGATTTTGCTTATGAGTTGAGTGGATCGTTGAAGCCGGTCGCGGATGGAGCAGGCCGGGTTTTCAAGAGATCCCGGATTTCCATCAGAACCTTCACGTCTTCCGGCGGTGGTGCCGGTGCCTTCGGCTCTTCCACCTTTTGGCGCTCGACGGAAGAACGGATCTTGTTCACACCCTTGACCATGAGAAAGATGATCCAGGCCAGAATGAGGAAGTTGATGAGTATGGTGATGAAGTTGCCGTAAGCGAAGACTGCACCCTGCGCACGTGCTGCGGCAAGCGATGGGGCCGTCACCGCCGAGCTTAGCGGAATGAAGTAGTTCGAGAAATCGAAGCCGCCGAAGATGGCGCCAACGATCGGCATGATCAGATCGTTGACCACCGAGTCTACGATCTTGCTGAACGCCGCGCCGATGATGACGCCGACCGCCAAGTCCATGACGTTTCCGCGCGCGATGAATGTTTTGAATTCGTTGAGCATCCAGATGTCCCTCTTCGAAGCCCTCTCCACCGACATAGATGCTGTCGGCAAGCTTATGATAGCACTCAATTTTAGAATGTGCAGATAAATGACGCGCAATGCATTTGTTCGGTTCCAACCGTATTAAACTTTATGTCGAGGCCGCGCCAATTCTCAATTGCGTGGAATTGTCATAAGCTCGTCTTCGAAGACGGTGCGGGAGAACCAAGTGCTTCCTGGGTGGGTCATATTCGTTTCGGCGTTCGCCTATATTCTACTGCTCTTTGCAGTGGCAAGTTATGGCGACCGTAAAAGCCGCAACAGGGGCTCTTCCAACAAGGGCCGCCCGATAGTCTATGCGCTGAGCCTTGCGATCTACTGTACCTCCTGGACCTATTTCGGTGGTGTCGGACTGGCATCCGAACGCGGGCTGGAATTTCTCGGCATCTATACCGGCCCCATCCTTGCCTTCACGCTCGGAATGCCGCTCATCCGGCGCATCGTGGAGCTTGCCAAAGCGGAAAAGCTGACCTCGGTCGCGGATTTCATCGCCGCGCGTTACGGCAAGAACCCCACAGTCGCCACGATCGTTTCCATCATCGCACTCGTCGGCGCCATTCCATACATCGCGCTTCAGCTAAAGGCGGTATCGAGTTCCGTTGCAGCCATGGTTGATCCGAGCGCCTATGGCATCGGCAGCGGCAATCTCTATTTTCTCGATCTGCCGTTGATCGTCACGGTCGTCATGGCAGGTTTCGCCGTGATGTTCGGCACGCGGCACACCGATGCGACGGAGCATCAGGATGGCCTGATCCTCGCGATTTCGATGGAATCGGTCGTCAAGCTTCTGGCGATCTGCACCGCCGGCGTCTATGTCGTGTTCTTCCTGTTCGACGGCCCATCGCATCTGTGGCAACTGGCGTCGGAAAACAGCCAGGTCATGCAGGCGGTTTCCTACCAGACGCCGATCAGTCGCTGGATCGTGCTGACCCTGCTATCCGCCTTCGCCATCATTCTGCTGCCGCGCCAGTTCCATGTCACGGTAGTGGAAAACCGCACGCCAAAAGAATTGCGAATGGCGGGTTTCCTGCTGCCGCTCTATCTCATCGCCATCAATATCTTCGTGCTGCCGATTGCCGTCGCAGGACTGCTGACGCTTGGCAGCAACGGCGATGCCGATCTTTACGTGCTGCAACTTCCGCTCTTCAACGATATGCCGCTGGTGTCGCTCATCACCTTCATCGGCGGATTTTCCGCTGCGACAGCGATGGTCATCGTTGCGTCCGTTGCGCTTTCCATCATGGTTTCCAACGATATCCTGATGCCGATTTTTCTACGGCAGAAACTCTTGAACCGGTCGCCGCACCGCGACGATTTTGCCAAGACGCTTCTGAACATCCGCCGCACCGCGATCTTCGTCGTCCTGCTGCTCGGTTACGCCTATTACCGCGCCGCAGACAGCACCTCCGGCCTCTCCTCCATCGGCCTGCTGGCCTTTGCGGCGATAGCGCAGATGGCCCCATCCCTGTTCGGAGGGCTGTGGTGGCGCAGGGCAAATGCGCGTGGGGCCATTGCGGGCCTCTGCTCGGGCTTCATCGTCTGGGCCTATCTCCTGTTTCTGCCCAGTCTCGGCGGACCGGATTACTCTCATGTCGCAGCAACGATACTCAGCTTCGTCTTTCCCGGCACGGAATTGTTCAACGGTCCGGACGCCGATCCCCTCGTCAACGCCGTCACGCTCAGCCTTCTCGTCAATTGCATGGCTTTCGTGCTTGGCTCGCTCTCGCGCAATCCGCGCCCCGTGGAGCGCATCCAGTCCGGTATTTTCGTAAAACGGCATTCGCGGTCCCAATTCGCAACCAAGGGATGGAAAACCCGCGTCAGCGTCGGCGATCTTAAAAGCGCGGTTGCCCGTTATCTCGGCGAAGAACGTATGCTGCGCTCGCTGAGCGCTTACGAAAAATCGGCAGGCCGAAAGCTGGAAGACGAGCAGCCCGCGGATATGGCGCTTATCCACTTTTCCGAGCAGTTGCTCGGAAGCGCCATCGGCTCGTCTTCGGCACGGCTGGTTCTCTCACTCATCCTGCAAAAGGCGGAGGACACCAGCGCCGATACTGCCTGGTTGCTGGATCAAGCCAGCGAGGCGCTGCAATATAACCAGGACATGCTGCAAACGGCCTTGGCCCAGATGGATCAAGGCATTGCCGTCTTCGACAGTTCACAGCAACTGACGATCTGGAACCGGCGCTTCCGCACCCTGCTGGACCTCCCCGAACAGTTTGGTCGCGTTGGATTGCCTTTAAGCGAAATCGTCGCAATGCTGGAAGAACGCGGGGATATCGCAGCAGGCGACCAGAACCACAGCATCAACCAGTTCCTGACGATGGACAAGCCCTTCTCGCTTGTCCTTTCCGGCGGCCAACGCATCATCGAAGTTCGCTCCAATGCGATGCCGGACAAGGGCG
The DNA here is from genome assembly GCF_013322225.1 of Agrobacterium larrymoorei. Lineage (GTDB taxonomy): Bacteria > Pseudomonadota > Alphaproteobacteria > Rhizobiales > Rhizobiaceae > Agrobacterium > Agrobacterium larrymoorei_A. The sequence continues at coordinate 42,220 of NZ_JAAMFB010000005.1, read as the reverse complement.
TTGTCGCGACGTTTACCGATATCACCCAACGCGTTGCCAGCGATCAGGCGCTGAAACAGGCGAATGAGACGCTGGAACAGAGGGTTGCCGAGCGCACGGGCGAGCTGACGCGGGTTAATCATGAGCTTGCCGATGCGCGCGCTGCTGCCGAAGATGCAAATATCGGCAAGACCCGTTTCTTCGCCGCCGCCGGTCACGATATTCTCCAGCCGCTCAACGCAGCACGACTTTACTCGTCAGCTCTGGTGGAGCGCATCGGGGAATCAGAAAACAGCAATCTGGTTCAGAATATCGATTCCGCGCTGGAGTCGGTCGAAACCATATTGGGTGCAGTTCTGGATATATCCCGACTGGATACGGGATCGATGAAACCGCGTGTCGCACCCGTTCCCCTCAATGATCTTTTGAAGCGTATCGAAACCGATTTCGCGCCTATGGCACGCGAAAAAAACCTCAAACTCGTCGTGATGCCGACGTCACTCATGGTTCGCTCCGATATCAACCTTTTGCGCAGGCTGGTTCAGAACCTCGTTTCCAATGCCATCAAATATACCATGTCCGGCAAGATCGTCGTCGGTGCAAGGCGGCGAGGGAAAGACGTCATCATCCAGGTCATCGATTCGGGAATAGGCATCCCACACTCGAAGTTCAGAACGATCTTCAAAGAGTTTGCACGCCTGGATGAAGGCATGAAGGCCGCGGCAGGTCTCGGGCTCGGCCTTTCCATCGTGGACCGTCTTTCCCGAATTCTGCATCATCCGGTTCGTCTTACTTCAGAGTCGGGCAAGGGTACGTCGTTCCGGGTGCATGTGCCCTGCGATACCGTTCATGCAAAAGCAGGCAAGGCAGTAGAGCGGAATGCTGTTCAGATGGAGCGACCGCAGTTGCATGGCTGCCGTATCTTGTGCATCGACAATGAGCCCAAGATTCTCGAAGGCATGACGCTGTTGATGTCCGGCTGGGGCTGCCATGTCTCCCAGGCTGCGTCCCTGACGGATGCGATGGCGTCACGAGAAAATATGGCTTCCGCACCGGACATGATCATAGTCGATTATCATCTCGATGACGGAAACGGCATAGACGCCGTAAAAAGCATCCGGCAAGCTTTCGCCAAAGAGATCCCTGCCCTGCTGATAACCGCCGACCGCACGCCGGAAGTGAGGGCAGACGCCGAGAAGGAAAATATCGGTGTCCAGCATAAGCCCGTCAAACCGGCAGCGCTTCGTGCCTATGTCAGCCAGGCGGTCACGGTAAGGCGTGCAGCGGCGGAGTGAACGGCCAACCACCGCAACGAAAAAAGCCGCCCAATCCGGGCGGCTTCGTTTGTTCTTTTGAGCGTGTAGAGAACGATCAGGCCGCGCGGCTGTAGCGATCCTGGCCTTGAGATCCGGCGTGGGACTGCTCCATGCGGAAGCGCTGAACGAGGCTTAGGAGTGCTTCGACCTCTTCCGACAGCATCTGGCTGGCAGCACTCGATTCTTCCGCCATGGCCGCGTTCTGCTGGGTCATCTGGTCCATCTGGTTTACGGAACCGTTCACTTCCTGCAACGCGGAAGACTGGTCCTGCGTGGCGGTTGCGATGGTTTCGACATGCTGGCTGACGACCACGATCTGCTGGCTGATGCTGGACAGAACCTGACCGGCCTCCTGTACGAGCAGCGCGCCAGTGCCGACTTCGGTGGTGGACTGGTTGATCAGCGTCTTGATCTCGCGTGCCGCATCGGCAGAGCGCTGGGCAAGCTCACGCACTTCCTGAGCAACGACGGCAAAGCCCTTGCCCGCTTCACCAGCGCGTGCAGCTTCGATACCGGCATTGAGTGCCAGAAGGTTTGTCTGGAACGCGATATCGTCGATGACTTCGATGATCTGTTCGATCTTCTTCGAAGCGTCCTCGATACGGTTCATGGCATCCACGGCGTTCTTGACGACCGTGCCGGAGCTGTCGGCGCTCTTCTGCGTCAGGCGCACGGCCTGATTGGCTTCGCGGGCACGTTCTGCGGAAGACTTGACGGTGACCGTAATTTCCTCGACGGCAGCAGCGGTCTGCTCCAGCGAGGCTGCCTGCGATTCGGTACGTCTGGACAGATCGTTGGAAGACTCGCGCATTTCCTGTCCGTTATGCTGGATGACCAGCGTTCTTTCGCGGATCTGCGCCAGAACATCCTTGAGGTTTTTCAGCGAATTGTTAAAGTCCGTGCGCAACTGCTCGAGGCGACCGGAGAACGGCGTATCGATCGTCTGTGTCAGGTCACCATGGGAAAGTCGCTCCAGACCGCTTGCAAGTTGGCTGACCGCGAATTCGATCTGCCGGTCCGTCTCGCGCTTCTCCGCATCGTTGCGACCGCGCTCGGCTTCGGATTCCGCACGCTCCTGCGCGCTGCGTCCTTCAATCACCAGCTTTTCATGGGCGTTGTCGCGGAAGACTTCCAGCGCGCGCGCAATGTTGCCGAACTCATTCTTGCGGTGCAGGTATGGGATTTCCGTATCGAGCTTGCCATCCGACAGCGACTTGACCGCATTTGTCAAAATGCCGAGCGGCTTCAGACCACGGTTGATGAGGAAATATCCGAGAAAACCGAACACCAACATCACCGCAAGCCCGCAAATCACGACGATATTGCGAAGACCTTCAATATGGCTCTGATAAACCTCCATCGGCACGCCGACGAAAAGAATGCCAACCGTCGCACCCGCCTTGGAGAGAACGGGCATGTAACCGGTCATGTAATCCTTGCCGAACAGCGATGCCTGGCCGAAATAGGCCTCGCCCTTTGCCATTCTGGCATAGGCAGGGTGATCCGTCGCCAGCTTCGTTCCGACAGCGCGTTCGCCATTTTCCTTTTTGACGTTGGTGGAGATGCGCAGATAGTCAGTCCCCTGCGCCTGGAAAACTGTCGCCACGCCGCCGTTGGCCGTACCGGTACGGTCCACCAGATCGAAGTCCAGCAGCGTTCCGATGCTTGGACGGCTGACGGTTTTCAATTCACCGTTCTGGATATCGACAGTGGCACCGCCAACCTTCATTTCATAAAGTATCGCCATGCTTCTGACGGCTCGCTGCGTATCCATGAGCGCGCTTTGCATGACATCTTCCTTGAGCCGGAAATATGTCGATGTACCGACGGCAACAATGCCGAGAAAAATGAGCGCGACAGTCAGACATACCATCTGAACGACTATCGACCTCGAAAAGAAATTTGCCATAACTGACCCCGAGATTTTTGATTTTCCTCAATCTGGGCCATAAATGTTAATATTCGCGGAATCGGGAAAGACTTTAAATACGGGAAAATATTGCTCTTTTTGGATCAGCCCGCAGGGAACGAATAACAGGTCTATCGGTATACTGAAATTATATCATAATAGTATTTCGATATAAAATATAATCCAAAAACCTGCATTCTATACTCTCATATAGACTTCCAGGCTTTCTACACACTATAAAAATCAAGAAATTCTACGATGCAGACGTAGAACTATTTTCCGCCTTCGATCCATGCCGCAGCATTACTCCATTGGGCGATGGAGCATGCACGCGATTTGCTACATAAGCAGTGCGATTAGTATCACCCATAAAATCGATGGGAATCCTATCGTGCTGTTCAGTGTATGTAGCCAAGCCGGATTGCCTTGGCGATGGCCTGGATTCGGTTGACGGAATCAAGCTTGATGGTGGCCGAGCCCAGATACGCATTGACTGTGTGAACCGAGAGGCCAAGCTTGGTAGCGATTTCTTCGCTGATGCGGCCATCCCCTGCCAACTGCAGGCAGGCAATTTCTCTTTCGCTCAGAGATTCTGCGGGTGCGACACGGCGCTCATCCAGCGCAAGAAGGTCGACCATGATGTGGGTAGCTTTGATATGCTGGTCGAGAATGAGCTCGTTATCAAGCAGCAGGCTGCCGCCGCAGAAGATAATATATCCGTTGCCAAGCGTGCCCAGACGGACCGGCAGCGCAAGACCTGAGTAGGCAAGCACATCATTGTCGAGACGAAGGACGAGTGAGGGCACGTCCGGCAGATCGGAAAAGCCTGTGCCGTTTTCATTCTTCCAAATCAGCGGGAGCAGCGAGCGTTCCAGATGATCGAGCAGCCGGTCGCCCATGGCCTGTATCAGACGGGTGCTCTGCTCATTGACATTCGCACCCCAGTTTTCAAGTTCGCAGGAAAGCTTCCGTTTGTTTGGGAAGCCGGAAGCGACCGTTCTGAAAACGACGAAATTCTTCGCTCCAAGACTTCTCTGCATGGCGACGAGCTTCGGGAACAGGTCCGATCTGCTGACCGACGCGCCAAGCTTCATCGGCGGCGACTGCTGGCTCTTCTCGACCTCGGAATCCTTGAAATATCCCATCCTAGCCTCTCAAACCAGATTGTTGCGAACCGCATAGGCAATAGCCTCTGAGCGGGTCTTGGTCGCGGTCTTACGCATGACGCTGGTGATGTAGTTATTGATGGTGTTTCGCGAAATGCCCAGAATCATGGCCATTTCGTCACTGGTCTTGCCCTCGGCGATCCAGAACAGGCATTCCAGTTCGCGTTCCGTCAGGTCGATGTCGCGCTCGACGCGGCTTTCGGCGACGATGCCCGAGCTGGCAAAATATCCGGCAAGAATCGCGGCTTCCTGAAGCCGGTCTTCCGGAGGCAATGCGCCTTCCTCGAACATCAGCAGCAGGGAGAAGCGGATACGCCCGACGCAAAAGGTAACCGAGCAATACTGCCGGTCTATTCCTTCGGGACCAGCCATATCGTCCGGTAGAAGCATGACCTTCGGCTTGAGAAGCGAAAGGCATTTTTCCATTTCGCTGGAGCGGCTCTGGCTACTGGCAAGTTCGCCTGCGAGCTTTCTGACCAGATCGAAGGGCCAGTCCGATGTCACGATGAAGTTGAGGCTGGCCTCCTGAAGAAGGTCTTCCCGCGCAAGGAGATAATGCGACGCTCCGATATAGGCGGTGAGGAAGGCCATCGCACCGGTAACGTTGCCGTCCGAAGCCGTGGCAGCGATTTTGCGAATGAGTTGATCTCGTGGCAAAGGTTTCACCACCGCTTCAACGTGCGTAGCCGACAGCCTGCGAACATCGACATCCACTTTCAATAGCCTACGCCCTCTTCTTCTCCTTATCGGAGATGACTCATCGGGATGGAACTCATTTCCATTCAAGGGACCAGTCGCTGAAAGTGGCTGGCATCCATGGTGACCGAATCACTGCATTCTAGGAGACGACCGGAGAAATACCACCTGATTTAAATGGAGTTTCCACGCTTTTCGGCTCGCTGTCCTGCAAAAGAAACATATTCCCCTTCTCGGATTCGCACAGTCGTCTTTTCCGGTTACTCAGTTCAATCTCGAGCTATGGTTAACACATAGTAAAGCACGTCCCGTAATGATCCAACAGCCTCAAATTGCTACAGACGAAAAAGACCGGATCGCTCCGGTCTTTTTGAAGGTCATGCAGCTTTTTCGTCGGCCCATTTGCGGAGGATCTTGGCAGCGCGTTCTTCGCTGATCTCCACCATGCGGGACAGGCGGCGCTCCGGCCCTTCACGGACCTTGCGGTTGAAGTCGCCCTCGCCGGTGTCTCCCGAAAGGAGGTCGTCCGTGCTGTCGAAGCCGAAGTCTGCACCGAACCCGTCCATGAGCCCTCCGCCACCGCCTGCGCCCATGGCAGGAGAGAAGTCGGGAAGTTCCAGTCCTGCGGCTTCCTGACCGATTTCGGCCGGGGAAGACGTGTTGGAGGACATCGAGCGGACGATCGGGCGGACACCGAGCCACACGACGAGGAAGGCAACAGCAACGAACGCAAGCGAGTTGATGATACCCGCGGAGTTGCGGCTCAACACTTCCATGAAGCCTGGACCAGCGACCGCCTCGTCCAGAAGCTGCGTTTCGAGGAAGTCCATGGCAGTGATTGTGACGACATCACCGCGTGTCGAGGACGTGCCGACGGCGGAAGTGACGATCTTCTGCATTTCAGCCAGATAAGCATTGATCTTCGCCTCGTCGGCGGGTTCACCGATCATCTTTGCCAGACGGCCTCTGTTGACGACGACAGCGACGGAAATCTTGTCGACGGTATAGCCATTGCGAACAGTTGCAGTCGTCTTCGAGTTGATCTCGTAGTTCGTCTGCTCTTCCTTCTTTGCGGTTTCGTCGGAAGAGCGAGGGCCGCCGCCGCCGCTTTGCGGTGCAGCCTGCGGAATATTCTGCTCGACGGTCGCAGCGGAATCCGGTGTGGTTTCCTGCGACTTCTGGTCTTCCTTGGTCGTGCGGACGGAGCGCTCCACGCGCGATTCCGGATCGTAGACGGTTTCCTGGATCTGCTGGCTGTCGGTGTTGAGCTCGGCGGTCACGCTGGAACGGAAGTTGTCGAGGCCAAGGAACGGTGCAAGTGCCTTGTCGATCTTCGTTTCGAGTTCCTGCTGAACGTTCTGCGCCAGTGTCAAGGAGCGGTTCATGGCGCCGTTGCCGACTTCATCACCGGAGGCCAGAAGCTGCCCCGTCGAGTCGAGAAGCGTCACATCGTCAACTTCAAGTCCCGGGACAGACGATGCGACCAGATGGCGAATGGACGATGCGGCCTTTCGACCAGCCGTGGCGCTGCCACGGATCATGACGGATGCTGTGGGTTTCTGCTCGCCGCGACGGAAATTACCGACATCGGGCATGACGATGTGAACGCGAGCGGCGGCGATGCCATCGATCTGCTGAATGGAGCGGCTGATTTCGCCTTCCAGCGCTCGTACACGCGTTACTTCCTGCATGAAGGAGGTGAGGCCAAGCGATCCGACATTATCGAAGAGCTCGTAGCCAGCATTGGCGCTGTCCGGCAGCCCCCGCTCGGCCAGCAGCACTCTCGCCTTGCTCGTCATTCCGACTGGAACCTGAATGCTGGTACCGTCCGAACCCACCTGGAAATCGACATTGGATTCAGCCAGTGCGATGCTGATCTTGTTCAGATCCATCGTTTCAAGGCCGACATAAAGCGTTTCGTAAGCAGGCTTGTTCACATAAAGGGCGGCAGCAAGAATGATTGCCATGGACAAAACGCCCACTCCGCCCAGCACCATAAGCCGCGTCTGGCCTAAAGCCGCAAAATTCTTAAAAATCTGAGGCAGTTGATTTAACAGATTCATTCTGTTCCGCACCGTCAATCATGAGTCCGAGACCTTTTAGTCCCGATGTCACACTAGACGGCGAAGCTTGCGCGAGCGTTTCCCGCTCGCGCTTCATGTCTGCAACGGATGAGGGGTCGAAGGCGGTCAGGCGACGATGAAGCCGCCGATGATCGCCGCCACCTGATCGGCGGTCAGCGAGCCCATATGCGTATGGAGGAGCGTGTCGACCTGCGCGCTGGAAAGGCTGGTCAACGTGTCGACCGACAGACCGGCAACACCCGAGGAGCTGAAGGCCGCGATATCTGCGGTGGAGAACTTGGCTATGTTTTCCTTCGACAATGCCGCCACCTGGGCCGACGTCAATGCGCTAACCTGCGCGGGCGTGAGAGCCTCGCTCTGCGCGGTGCTGAGTGCTGCGATGACGCCGGTGGTGAGCCCGGAAATCGCATTGGAGCCCAATGCCATCAAATCTTCGGTGGAGAAGACCGCTATGTCATCGGTCCCGAGTGCTGCGGCCTGGATGGCGTTGAGGCCGCCCAGCTGTGCCGTGCTGAGCGCGTCGATCTGTGCCGTACTCAATGCCGCGATCTGGTTATAATGAAGCGCACCCACCTGACCTGCGCTCAACGCGCCGATATCGCCGGAGGTAAGGCCCGCGATGATGGCGGTCGAGAGGCCCCGGATCGCGGCAGTGCTGATCGCAGCGATATCCGCCGTGGAGAAGGACGCCATCGCCGCCGTCGAAAGCCCGGCAAGTCCATCGGCGCTGAGGGCTGCGATCTGCTCCGTCGAGAAGGAATCGATCTGCTCGACCCTCATCGCCGCAACCTGCTGGCTGCTCAGACCTGCGATTGCCGCCGTGCCGAGCGCGGATATCTCACCCATGGACAGCGATGCGACGAAGTCCGTGGAAAGACCCGGTATTGCCGTGACGCTGATGGCTTTCAGTTTTTCCAGCGTGAAGGTGCCAAGCTCTTCTGCGCTTAGCCCCATGATTGCGGTCGAGGTCAGACCGGAAATCTGGCCCGTCGAAAGGGTATGAATCTGCTCGAGGCTAAGTGCTGCGGCCTGCTCGCTCGTTAGACCCGCAAGCGCACCACTGCTCAAAGCCGCGACCTGCGTGGTCGAGAAAGCCTGGATATCTTCGAGTTCCAGCGCAGCCAGCTGGCGTGAACTCAACGCACCGATTTGCGCGGTCGAGAGAGCGGCGACCTGATCGACCGAAAGGGCCTTCAATTGTCCCGTCGACAGTCCCGAGATGGCTCCGGTATTGAGACCCGCGATGATTTCGACCGGAAGAGCCGCGATGGTGGCCGAGGAGAAGCCTTCGACCGCCGAAGCGCTGATTGCGGCGATATCTGCGGATGAGAAGGTTCTCAGATCATCCAGACCAAGAGCCGCGATCTGCTTCGGCCCAAGGGCTGCGACCTGATTGCTGGTGAATGCCGCCACCTGATCTGTCGTCAAGGCGCTGACCTGCGCTGCGGTGAGACCCGGGATCGCAGAGGTACTCAGCAGCGCAATGCGCTCCGGTGACAGGCTCGCAAGCGTTGCAGGCAAAAGACCGGCAATGGCAGTTGAACTCAGCGCCGCAATGTCCTCGCTGGAGAACACCGCGATACCCTGACTTCCCAAAGCAGTGATCTGCGTGGAAGAAAGGGCGCCCACCTGCCCCGACGTCAAAGCTTCAACCTGTATCGTGGACAGGCCTGCAATCTGTGCAGTCGAAAGGCCCGGGATCGCTGCGGAGCTGAGGGCCGCGACCTGTTGTTCTGACAACGCTCCGAGCGCCGCCGGTTCTAGCATCGCCACCTGTCGAGAGCCCAAAGCCGATATCTGAGCCGTCGTGAGAGCCTGCAACTGAGCGGTGGAAAGCACGGAGATTTGCAGCGTCGAAAGCCCAGCGATGCTGGCCGTACCAAATGCAGAGATACGTTCGCCAGACAAGGCTGCAAGCGTCTGCGTGGTCAGCCCCGAGATCGCGCTGGACGTCAGCACCGCAAGTTCGGCGGTGGACAGGGTGCCTATGTCGTCTGGCCCCAGGGCCCCGACCTGCGATGAGGTAAGGACGGCGACCTGTGCGGTCGTCAGCGCCTCGACCTGACCGGTGGAGAGCGCTGCGACTTGCGCGGAGGAAAGCCCCGCTATACCGGCCGTGCTCAGTGCGGCGACTTGCAACGTCGATAGCGCCCCGATCGCATCTGTCCCAAGTGCCGCGATCTGCCGTGATCCGAGCGCCGCGATTTGCGCCGTGGTCAAGGCCTCGACCTGCGCAGGGGTCAGTGAAGCGACCTGTCCGGTGGAAAGACCGGGCAGGCTGGCGGTTCCCAGCACGGCGATCCGGTCGCTGGAAAGGCTGGCAAGCGTTGCGGAGGAAAGGCCCGTGATCGCACTGGAGGTCAGCGCCGCAAGCTCAGCCGTCGAAAACGCGGCAAGGTCATCCGTGCCGAGTGCCGCGACCTGTTGCGACGAAAGCAGCGCCACCTGGGTCGTATTGAAAGCTTCGACCTGCGCGGTTGAAAGCGCCCCGATCTGCAACGCTGTAAGCCCCGTTATACCCGCCGTGCCGAGCGCTGCAATCTGTGCCGTCGACAATGCCGCGACGCCTGCGGTGTCGAGTGCGGCGACCTGTCTCGATCCGAGTGCGGAAACCTGTCCGGTGCTCAAGGCCAAGAGTTGCTGGCTCGATAGAGACGCGATCTGCGTCGTGGTCAACCCGGCAATACTGCCGGGTGCCAGCGCTGAGATGCGTTCGCCTGTAAGCGTTGCAAGAGCGGCGGGTGCAAGGCCAGCTATCGCGCCAGAAGTCAGGGCCGCTATGTCCTTTGTGGAAAACAGGGCGATATCGTCTGCTCCGAGCGCGCCGACCTGCGCCGAACTCAGTGCTGCCACCTGCGTTGGCGTCAAGGCTTCCGCCTGAAGCGAGCCAAGCGCTGCGACCTGATCCGTGGAAAGGCCGGAAATGCCATCCGCGCTCAAGGCCGAAATCTGGTTTGTGCTGAGCGCGGCAATGCCAGCGGTTCCCAAAGCTGCGATCTGGCGGGAGGACAAGGCCGTGATCTGTTTGGTAGACAGCGCCTCGAGCTGTGTCGAGCCCAGCGAAGCGAGCTGGCGGATCGACAGACCCGAAATCGCCGAAGTGCCGATCGCGTTGATCTGGCTTGACGAAAGAGCCGCAAGCGTATCGGTCGACAAACCCAATATCCCTTGAGAGCTGATGGCTCCCATTGCGACGGTGGAAAGCGAGTTGAGTGCGTCCGTGCCGAGCGCCGATACCTGCTGCGACGTCAAGGCGCCGATCTGTCTGGTGGACAGGGCAGCAATCTGACCGGTACTCAGCGCCGCGACCTGCCCGGTGGTAAGACCGGCAATCGTTGCGCTGTTCAATGCGCCGATCTGGCTTGCCGTCAGGGCCGCGAGCGTGCTGGTCGGCAAGGAGCCGATGTTTGCGGAATTGAGGGCGGCAATGTCGCTTGTCGAGAAGGTCTTGATATTGTCGATGCCAAGAACGGTGATCTGCTGCGATGTGAGCGCGCCGACCTGTATAGCCGTCAGCGCTTCCGCCTGTGCGGTCGTCAATGCGGTAATCTGGCTGGACGTCAGGCCGGAGATGCCTCCAGTGCTGAGGGCAGCAATCTGCGCCGTTGTGAGGGATGCTATTCCCTTGGTCCCCAGCGCGGCCACCTGATTCGGGGTTAAGGCAGCGATTTGCCGTGTCGTCAGTGATGCGACCTGGCTCGTATTCGCTTCATTGATTGGGGCAGAAGATGCAGGCTCAGCCGGCGTGACGGGGCCAACAGGAGCGACAGAATCGAGCGCTGCGATCTGGCGTGTGGACATTGCCGCAACGGTGTTGGCGTTCAGTGATGCCAGCTTATCGGTGGATAGCCCGGCCAGAATGGCCGTGGAGAGGCCAGAAATAGCGGCGGTGCCGATGGCCGCCATATCCCGTGACGAAAGCTGGGCGATATCGTCGGCGCTGAATGCTTCCAGCTGTTCAGCCGTCAGTGCAGAAACCTGCACGCTCGTGAGCGCTTCGACCTGCGCAGTAGAGAGAACGTCAAGCTGTCTTGTCGAAAGCCCGCCCAGACCGCCAGCACTGATGGCCGAAACATGGGTGGTGGAGAGCGACGAGATCTGTGCCGTGGTCAGCGCGCCGATCTGCGCGGAGTTGAGGAACGAGATTTGTGAGGTAGAAAGACCGGCAAGCTGCGCCGTGGTCAGCACCGCGATCTGTTCCGTTGCAAGGCTGGGCAGCACGGAAGCTCGCATGGCTGCGAACTGCTCGGGCGTCAGGCTTGCAAGACTAGACGCGCTAAGGACGGCAACCTGTGCCGATCCAAGCGCTGCCATCTGGCTGGTAGACAGAACGTCCAGCTGTGCAGTGCTCAGCGTCTCGATCTGATCCTGCGTGAGGCTGGCCACTGCTGCCGTCGACAAAGCCGGTATCTGATCCGAAGACAGCGAGGCAATGACCGCAGTACGAAGGCCGGAAACACCGCTGCTGCCAAGGGCGGCAATATCGGCTGACGAGAATGTCGCAAGATCGTCTGCGCCCAAGGCTGCCGTCTGCGTCGAACGCAAGACCGCGATCTGCCGCGTCGTCAAGGCATCGACTTGCGCGGTTGAGAGAGACTCGATCTGCTCTGCCGTCAGCGCCGTGACGGCATTCGGGCTGAGAGCTGCGATCTTATCCGATGACAGAGCCGCTATCGCATCTCTTGTCAGACCCGGAGTTCCGCTTGCCGTCATGGCCTGCATAGCCGCAGTCGAAAGCGCCCTTATGTCTTCAGCTTTGAGCGCCGCGACCTGAGCCGATGTAAAGGACGCAATCTGCGATGTGGTGAGGGACGCGATCTGCAATGTCGACAAGGCGTTGATGTGGTCTTCGCTCAGCCCCCGCAGGGCATTTGCCGAAATTGCAGCGATCTGGTCCGTGGAAAGCGCGGCAATCGCCGCAGAGGATAGCGCTCCGGTCTGTGCCGAGGTCAACGCCTTCAACTGTCCCCCGGACATCGCCGAAACCTGCGCTGTGGATAGCGTCGAAACCTGATCCGTGGTCAGCCGGGCGACCGCAGCCGTGTTGAGGGTCTTGAGCTGATCGGGCGTCATCGCCGCGATTGCAGCGGTGGAGAAGCCGGCAATTGCCCTGGCGCTGAACCCTGCCATAACCGCGGGCGCAAATACGGCGATGTCTTCCGGCTCCAGAACGGCAACCTGCGCGGATGTCAGGGCTGCAGCCTGTGAGAAAGTGAGGCCGCGAAGCTGTTCCACGGAAAGCGAATCGACCTGCTCGATCGTCATTGCGGAGAGCGACGACGGATGGAGTGAGCCGAGTTGCGCGGAACTCAATGCTGCGACGGTTTCCTTCGTCAGTCCCACAATGGCTCTTGAGCCGATGGCGACCAGATCCGCTTTCGAGAAGGTTGCAACGCCATCCTTGTCGAACGCCGCCAGCTGGGTTGCCGTCAACGCCTTGACCTGCGTGGGGGTCAGAGCCTCGGCTTGCAAGGTCGTCAACGCGGAGACCTGCATCGTCGTCAGATTGGCAATGGAGGATGTGCTGAGAGATGCAATCTGCTGGGGGGTCAGAGCGCTCACATAGTCCGTGGGCAGGGACTTTATCTGTGTCGCCTTCATCGCTCCAAGCTGGCTCGTCGTCAGCGCCTTGAGCTGGGTCGAGCTTAGCGCGGTCAGCTGATCACCCGTAAAGGAAGCAATCGAACCGGGAGCCAGAGCCGCGATCTGGGCCGATGACAGGATCGCGATAGCAGCGGTCTGGAGGCCGGGGATGCTTCTGCTGTTGATCGCGGCCAGTTCACTGGTTGAAAACGTTGCGAGGTCTTCTGCATCCAGTGCCGCCAGCTGCCCGCTGGACAAGACCTTTATCTGAGCGGAATTCAAGGCTGCAACCTGGTCCGTCGAGAAAGCGCGGACCTGATCTGCGGATAGTTTTGCAACTGCCCCCGTGCTCAGCGCGGCGACCTGCGCAGTCGTCAGCGACGCGATGACGTCGGTGTTCAGTCCGGACACGGCTCTTGTGGAAAGAGAGCTTATCGCATTAACGGAAATTGCCTTGATGTCTTCGTCGCTCAAAACTGCAATTTGTGCGGCGGATATCGAACCGAGTTGCGCCCCGGTCAGGGCTGCGAGCTGAATAGAGGTCAAGGCACCGACCTGATCGGTCGTCAGCCTGCTGAAACTGTTTGTGCTCAGCGCGGCAATTTGTGTCGCTGTCAGCGACTTCAGAACGTCACTGGAGAGGCCCGCGATAGCGGTGCTGCTGATAGCAGCGATATCGTCCGTCGAGAATCGCGCGATATCCTCCGATCCAAGGGCACCGATCTGGCCGGAGCTGAGGTTCTTTATCTGCGCGGAGCTCAAGGCTTCGACCTGCGCTGGGGAAAGAACGCCGACCTGATCCGTGGAAAGGCCGGATATCGACCGTGTCGCCAGAGCAGAAACCTGTTCTGCGGAAAGCGCAGCGATGTTGGCTGTACCCAGCGCTTCGATCTGCGACGACCCCAGCACGGAAACCTGCCGCGTGCCCAAGGCTGCAACATGCGCGGTGGTAAAGCTGGAAATCTGCTCAGGCTTGAGACTTGCGATTGCTGCGGTGCTCAGACCGGCGATTGCCTCTGGAGACATATTCTTGATGTAGGCCGGATCAAGCGCAACGATCTGGACAGCCTTGAAGGCGGCAAGCTGCTGCGGTGTCAGCGCGCCGACCTGGGAAGAGCTCAATGCAGTGATCTGGGCCGTCGTCAGCCCGCCGATGGCAAGCCGGTCCAGCGCCGCCAGCTGACTACCGCTCAAGGCTGTCACGCCTTCGATGCTCAAGCCGGAAACAGCGGCGGAACTGAGCGCCGCCATGGCCGCGGTGGATAATGCCGCAAGCGCCGACGAGCTGATCGCGCCGGTCTGAGACGCTCTCAAGGCACTGACCTGCCCCGTGGTCAGAGCGGCGAACTGCGTGTCTGACAGCACCGCAATCTGTGCGGTGGTCAGGGCGGATATTGTGGCGCTGCTGAAGGACGCGACCTGACCGCTGGAAAGAGCTGCAAGTGCTGCGCTGCTTAGACCAGCCACGGCCCTGCTGGAAATGGCGGCGATATCCGCAGAGGAAAAGGCGGCAATATCTTCAGGATCGAGCGCTGCCAGCTGTTCCGACGTGAGTGCGCCAACCTGCGACGATGTCAGCGCTTCGGCCTGATCGGTGCTGAATGCCCCCAGTTGAGACGTCGACATGGCGGCGACCTGATTGGCGCTCAGGCTCTCAATCGCAATCTTGTCCAGAATAGCAAGCTGATCCAGCGTCAGGCCAACCATCGCGCTCGTCGAGATCGCGCCAAGCTGCGCGGTGGTCATCGTCTTCACATCGTCTGCGTCGAGCGCCGCGATCTGCTCTGAAGACAAGGCTCCTATCTGGGCTGTAGAAAGAAAGGCTACATCTTCCGTTGTCCAGGCAGCAACGGCAGACGTCGATAGCGTCATGATCTGCCTTGCACTCAATGAAGATACGGTCGATGTCATCTACGAACCCTGTCCGCTCTCCTGCATCCGAGAGGATGAAGGCGGTAGCGAACCCCCTTAATGTTCATCATCCACGCATAAGCGTGCACTGCCCCGCCCATGGCAGAAACCAACCGTGGGCAGGGTATCAGCACCGCAATCCTAGGTTCGGTTGCTTGTGCGAAGCTGACAGAGTGCCGGTTTCGTGAGTGTCGACTACAAGGGAGAATTGAGGAAAGACGGCATTGCTGCGGATGAACCCTGTCTCGACACGAAGAGCCGCGCCGTGTCGAGCGCCTCCCGGATCGTCACATCCATGTCGAGGTAGCGGTAGGTTCCAAGGCGTCCGACGAAGGTCACCTTTTGCTCGTCTGCCGCCATGGCGATGTAGCGCGCCAGCTGCTGCTTTTCTTCCACCAGCCGCACTGGATAATAGGCTATGTCCTCTGGTCCGCATTCGCGGGAGAATTCTCTATAGCAGACGGAGCCCTGATGGCTTTCCCAGGGAGAAAAATGCTTGTGCTCGGTGATGCGCGTATACGGGACTGAGATATCCCCGTAATTCATCACGGCGCAGCCCTGATAGTCGCCGTCATAGGTGAAACGCTCGAAATCGAGCGTCCGATAACCTAACCTTCCGTGGGCATATGCGAAATAGCCGTCCAACGCGCCTGCATAAAAAGTGTGGTCGTATGAAGAGACCTCTGATCGGTTGAGGCTGGTCTTGAGGTGAACGCGGATGGACGGGTGATCGAGGATGGCATCGACCATTTGCGTATAACCGTGTTCCGGCATTCCCTGATAACGATGAAAGAAATAATTGTCGTCGTAATTGAAGCGGACCGGCAGCCTTTTCAGGATCGAGGCGGGCAGTTCCACCGGAGAACAACCCCATTGCTTTCGTGTATATCCCTCGAAGAACGCTTCGTAGAGATCACGTCCCACGAAACGAAGTGCCTGCTCCTCGAAGTTCGTCGGGTGTTCTATCGTCTTGTCGGCCTGTTCCTCGATAAAGGCTTTCGCTTCCTCGGGCCGAAATGTCTTGCCGAAGAACTGGTTGATCGTATGGAGATTGACCGGCAGCGAAAACACCTGTCCACGACTGGTCGTTTTTACCCGGTTCTTGTAGGGCATGAAGGTCTGGAACCCGTTCACATAATTCCAGACTTCCAGGTCATCGGTGTGAAAAATGTGCGGTCCATACACATGGACCATCACCCCGGTCTGCTCATCCCGTTCGGTATGGCAATTTCCGGCAATGTGATCGCGGCTCTCGAAGATGTCGACGCTATACCCTGCCTGCGCAAGTTCACGCCCGATGACGGCACCGGAGAGCCCGGCACCGGCAATGGCTATCTTTCTGGTCTGCGACATCAGCTCTACTTTCGATTATGAACCAGCGTCCCGCGTCCATAGACGATTGTCATATGGAACGGCGGAGTAGTCGTGCCAGACCTTCAATTTCTGAAGATAACTGTTTCGGTAGGTCTGCTCATCCACATAATCCAGATTGGAGAGCACCAGTTCCGAACCGATTTCATAATAGATATCGAGATTGCTCAGATCGGGGATCGGCGTTTCACCGCGCTCGGCTTCGCCCTGCATCTGCCAGTAGAGGTCTTCCAGCTGCCTTGCCGTGCCGGGAATGTCACGCAGTACGCTGGTTTCGCGGCCCTCCGCAAGCTTGTCCCGCACGCTCTTTAACGTGGCAGGCGCTTTGGCATAGGCAATTGCTCTGGCGACGTAGTCTTCCGGTCCCTTGCAGATCAGTTCCGGTACCCCGGCAGCGTTAACGACGCTGCTGCAGAAACGCGCGGCGAAGGTCTTGCCCGGGAAGGTCAGCACCGGCAGTCCAACGGTCAAGGCATCCGCAGCGGTGGAATGTGCACCATACGGAAAAGTATCGAGGAACAGATCGGCGAGCGCCACACGGGCCAGATGCTGCGCATTTGCGGCCTTGGGAGCGAAGATAATGCGTTCGCCAGCCACCCCCGCAGCCTCCGCAAGCTGGCGCAGATGCTGATCCACCTTGTCATTGCCGGTCAGCAGCCAGAGCACGCTTTGCGGCGTATCGAGCAGAATTTTCATCCACTGTGAAAATGTACCGGGTGTGATTTTCTGCATGCCATTGAAGCAGGCGAAGACGAATACATCTTCGGGCAGCCCTGCCTCTTTGCGCGTAGGTTTATCCGCGATAATTCGCTTGCGATCGATCGGCTGGTTGCAGGCGATCCTGAGCACCTTTTCGGAATAGTAGATTTCGCTCGCCGGGGGAACGATGTTGATGTCCGCGATCATATACTGGTGGAAGGGGCTTCCCATCGAGCCGGGGTAACCGCAGAAATTCACGATGACCGGCGCAGGGCGATAGGCGAATATCTTGGTGCGGGCATGCTTGGTATAGCCGTTCACATCAATCAGGATATCGATCTCATCCGCCGAAATCTGCCGCGCCGCCGCCTCGTCGGAGATGGAGCCGATATCGCGCCAGCATGCTACGGCATTCTTCATCCGCAGCTGTGTCGGATCGTTTGTGATGGGATCGCCGCAGTAATAGGCATAAACCTCGACGCTGGCCTTATCGTGCAGCTCCAGCACCTCGCGCAGGGCAAAGCCCACCGCATGATCGCGCAGATCCGACGAAACGTACCCTACACGCAGAGGCTGGCCCGTGCCGGATTTCTGCCTGACTTCGCCACGCGGAAAACCACCGATATCGAGACGACCGACGAAAGACTTGTTGTACTGATAAGCCTTCGCAAGCTGAAACAGCGGATCGTCGGAATAGCACCCCAGCGCGAGGGGCGACATGGAATCGATCATCTGGCGCGGCGTGACGTGGCTGGAAGGGACGATGACGGGCCATTTGCACTGGCGCTGGCGCAGCGCGCTCCAGTGCTGGCCGGATTCCGTCTTTTCAGGCCGGAGCTCCATTGCCTGCCACAGCGCACCTTCAGCCTCTTCGAGCAAACCCGCGTTCTCCATGACGCGCCCGATATGCTGGAGCGCCATGAGGCGATAGGATATCCGCTCGGGTGTCGTTTCCGCCGTGCTTTCCACGAAGCTCTGCCACTGCTGGATTGCCTGCGCGGCAGCACCGCTGTCTTCGTAGGCGCGACCGAGGTTTATGTGCGCTGGCCCAAACAGCGGATCGACCTTGAGCGCCGCACGTATGGCGTTTATCGCACCGGCGACATCGTCCATCTGGCGCAGGACAACCGAATAATTGAAATAGACCATCTGGTGGCCGGGCTGATTTTCATTGAAGGCAAGCCAGGTCTTGTATAGTTCCGCAGCTTGCTTCTGATGCCCCTCCGCGGTCAGGCCTTCCGCGAACTTGAACAGGTCCAGCAGAGACAGACGCTGCACTTTCGCAAGCTCGATCAGGTTCGGAAACAGCGATCCGGCAGGTGTGCCGTTCATCAAAGCATTCATCGCAATCAGACCTCGAAGTGGGTTGCCAACCGGCAAGACACCACCTTCTAGCAGATGAGAATGCGTAAATAATCCTTTAAAGCCTGCGTCCAGCGATGTGTACACAGGCTTTGAAGGATATCGGCAGTTTTTAGGCGATCCCTGTGCGGAATTCTAGAACAGGTCGAAGTCGCCGGAAGCCTTGTCCAGCGGCTGTGAGTGGCCTTGGCGCAGACCGGCGCCGAGCGCCTTCTGCATTTCGGCAAGCTTGACGAGGTTGAGCGCGGTTGTGACATCGACGGCCCATTCTGCAGGGATGGAACCGGTGATCGTATCGATGAATTCGGCAAGGCCGCGCGTCTTCTGCACGGCAAGATCGATGCCCTGGAGAAGCTTCATACCTTCTGGCGTCACTGCACCGGAAGTAACCTCCAGCAATTGCGGCTCGATGCGCTCGATGAGATACGCGACGTCATGCAGTTCGGAAACGACCCGCATCAGAACGTCGGGAAGCGCCTCTTCGAATGTCGAAATTGCGGCTTGCTCGGCTATATTCATAAAATAACCCCGGCTGGTAGCATCGCCCGGAGACGCATGACGTCCACCGACCGGTGCTGAGAAACGTGGAGGCGCGATCGCTTTTGACGGTGAACGTCGCCCTAGAAAAATTCGATATCGTTGGCCACTGGTTTTGGCGCCGGTGCGGGCCTTGTTTCCAGTGCGACGGTCTTTTGTGTCTCTGCACCCGTCAGCGGGTGCTGACGTGCGCGGCCGGAAACCGGCCAGAATTCCACCTTGCGTCCGGAGTCCCCGCCCGTAGAGCTTCCGACGACGCGAATGCCTTCGTCTTTGAGGAACTGGTGCGCAAACATCGCATTCTGTTCCCCGACATTGGAAAAGCTGGCAATGGTCTTCGCGCCCCCGAAGACCTTCGCTTCGAGACGATCACGGCGAGCCCCCTGCTTGAGCAGGCCGTTGATCAGCAATTCCATGAGATGCACACCATAACGGGTTGCATCTCCACCCCCCATACCCCCCGTACCCGGCAGCAGGAAATGGTTCATGCCGCCGACGCCCGCAACGGGGTCTCTGAGACATGCAGCCACGCACGAGCCGAGAATGGTCGATAAAACCACGTCCGGATCATTGGAGATCTTATACTCTCCCTGAATAATATGTACGCGCTTGGCTGCGGTTTCGATCATTTCAGCGATCCAAATACGGCTTCAATAGCCGCCTTCATTTTTTCGATGGAGAAAGGCTTCGCCAGGACGTTGTTGGCGCCCAGCTGGGCCGCTTTCTGAACCAGCGCACGGTCGCCCTGTGCCGTCAGAATGATGAAGGCTGCTTTCTTGGTATTCGGGTTCGTGCGAACCGCCTGAAGAAAGCCCAGACCATCCATCTTCGGCATATTGAAGTCGGAGATCACCAGATGATGGGGCTGCTGCTCCATGATCTTCATGCCCTGCTCGCCGTCACCGGCTGCGGTGATCTGCTTGAAACCGAGCTGCGTCAGTGCATCGCTGAGCAGCAATCGACTGGTGACCTGATCGTCGACGATCAGAACTTTGATTTTTTCTGCGAGAGACATTAGTCAGAACCTTCTTTTCGGGCAGCAGTTAGTTTCAGAATTTCTTCGCCAATGGCGGTCAGCGGAAGTTGTTGTTCGACGGCGCCAAGTTCGTAAGCGACCCTTGGCATGCCGTAGACGACGCAGGTTTTTTCGTTTTGTCCGACGGTGCGCGCACCGGCATGACGCATTTTCAAAAGGCCAGCCGCGCCATCGCGGCCCATGCCCGTGAGAATGACGCCGACGGCGTTGCGCCCTGCGAGTTCTGCAACGGAATCGAACAGCACGTCCACCGATGGACGATGGCCATTAACAGGTTCCCGTTCCAAAAGCCTGCAACTTGGTGCAGCGTGATTAACGACCTGCAAATGCCGGTCGCCGCCGGGCGCGAGGTAAATCTTGCCGGTCTGCAAACGCGCACCATCCGTCGCCTCTTCCACTACCGGCGCGCACAGCCTGTTCAGGCGCTCCGCGAAGCTTTTGGTGAAGGTCGGCGGCATGTGCTGCGTGATGACGGTCGGCGGGCAATTGGCCGGAAATTTCTGCAGAACGGTGATAAGTGCCTCGACACCGCCGGTCGATGAACCGATGGCGACGATCTTGCGACCGACCCGATAGTCGGCCACGGCAACCGGCTGCGGTGCCGCCGGCTTTTCCGCAACGACACTGCGGTAAGTCTGATGCTGCGAACGGGCCGCGGCCTTCACTTTTTCCGCCAGATCGCCAAAGGGGCTTCTATCGCCAGGCACCGGTTTGCCAACGCAATCGAACGCGCCGATTTCCAGCGCCGCAAGCGAAGCATCCGCACCGCGATGCGTCAGGGTCGAGACCATGATCACCGGCATCGGGCGCAGGCGCATGATCTTTTCCAGAAATTCCAGCCCGTTCATCTCGGGCATCTCGATGTCAAGCGTGACGACATCGGGATTGAGTTCCTTGATCGCTGCCCGCGCCTCCATGGCGTTGCCGGCCTGTCCCACGACCTGCACGCCCGGATCGGCTTTCAGTACGGCGGAAATCAACCCGCGCATTGTCGGAGAATCATCGACCACGAGAACTCTGGCGGGTGCGCTCATGCTTTCCTCCCGGCAGATTTCCCGATGAACTTGTAGGTCGTGATGCCGGTATTATCGAACAGCGCCTTGGCGTCGCCCGAAACGCGCTCGGAGTGACCGATATAAAGATGTCCGCCATCCGGTAGTAGACCCGCGAAGCGCGACCAGATCTTCACCTGCGTCGGCTCATCGAAATAAATCACAACGTTACGGCAGAAGATCACGTCGAAGCCGCCCTTGAAGGGCCACTGCGTCATCAGGTTCAGCTCGTTGAAGGTGATGAGACGCTTCACCTTATCGCTGATCTGGAACTTGCGGCGACCACCTGCATCCACCTCCTGAAACCACTGCTTGCGCATGGCGGGAGAGACGGTTTCCAGCGAGTTCTCGTCATAGACCCCTGCCCTCGCCTGGGCGAGAATTTTCGGGTCGATGTCCGTTGCCAGAATCTTGAAATCATAGTCAGCGGCGTTCGGGAACATCGCCAGTACCGTCAGCGCTATCGAATAGGGCTCCTGCCCATCCGAACACGCCGCGGACCAGATGCGTACCCGGCCACCGTTCTTTGCGCGGCTGATGAGGCCCGGAAGAACCTCGTCTCGCAGATGGTCGAAATGGTGGTTCTCACGGAAGAACCGGGTGAAGTTGGTGGTAAGGTGAGACAGCATCTCCCTGCGTGCGGCAGCGCCTTCCGGAGAAGACACCAGCGCGCAGTATTCCCGGAAACCGGAGATCCCGAGGTTGCGGATATGCTTCGACAGGCGCGAGTAAACGAGCGACGCTTTCGTGTCATTCAGATAGATACCGGCGTCCGCATAGATCATTGCGGCAATATCGGACAGGTCCTTGCGCGTCAGCGGATATTCTCCGCTGGCAAGCACTTCGTCCGGTGACTGGCGTTGATCGTTAAATTTGAGCGCTGTCATGCATCACCACTTCTCAACCGGTTGCCGCCAGAGACATTTCTTGCTTCAGGGACTGCCCACGCGAGGCGCCGACAACGGCATCCACGTCGAGAATGAGGGCCACGCGACCGTCGCCGAGGATGGTTGCGGCGGCAATGCCAGGAACGTGGGTATAGTTGGCTTCCAGCGACTTGATGACGACCTGACGCTGACCCTGGATGGCATCGACCATCAGCGCGCGCTGACCGCCGCCTTCCGATTCCACCAGTAGAGCCACGCCTTCGACGGGGTTTGCCTGGGTGGCGCGGAAGTTCAGAATACGACCGACATCGACCAGCGGGCAGAAGGAATTGCGGATCGAGATCAGCCGCTGGTTGGCGCCGAACGAATGGATATTCGCGGCTTCCGGCTGCAGCGTTTCGACAATCGCCGTCAGCGGCACGACAAGCGTCTGACCGGCAACCGTCACCACCATGCCGTCGAGAACGGCAAGCGTCAGCGGCAGGCTCATGGTAAAGGTGGAGCCGAGGCCGGGACGCGACGTGATGCTGATGCGACCGCCAAGTGCCTGGATCGAGCGCTTGACCACGTCCATACCGACGCCACGACCCGAAATGTCGGAAATCTTGTCGGCGGTGGAGAAGCCCGGCATGAAGATCAGGTTGTCGATTTCCTCGTCCGTCAGGTTGGCATCGGCTGCGATCAGATCGTTGTCGATAGCCTTCTGGCGCACGCGTTCGCGGTTGATACCCGCGCCATCGTCGGCAAGTTCGATCAGGATGCGGCCTGAACGGTGCTTTGCCGAAAGCTTGACGGTGCCTTCCGGGTTCTTGCCTGCAGCTTCGCGCTTTTCAGGCGTTTCGATGCCGTGGTCGACGGCGTTACGGATCATGTGCGTCAGCGGCTCGGCCAGCTTGTCGATGACCGTCTTGTCGACTTCGGTGTTTTCGCCTTCGGTGATCAGGCGGATCTGCTTGCCGATCATATCGGCAACTTCACGCACGATACGCGACATGCGCTGGAAGACCGGCTTCACCGGCTGCGCGCGGATCGCCATGACGCTGTCCTGGATTTCGCGCGTCAGCTGCTGGAGTTCTTCCAGGCCCATGTTGACGGCAGAGGTTCCGGTCGTGTCGTTTTCGATAACGCTCTGCGAAAGCATTGCCTGGTTGATGACGAGCTCACCCACGAGGTTGATCAGGCGGTCGACGCGATCGAGATCCACGCGGATCGTCTGGCCCGCGCTGGCATTGGCAGCAGCATTTGCGGCAGCGGTCGAAGCGGCGGCTTCCTTCTTTTCTGCGGCAGCGGCGACGCTGCGGGTGACTTCGGTTGCAGCCGACGCGGTCGCAACAGCCTTGGCAACGACCGGCTCGTCGATGGACGCAGGCTGGACGGCGGGCTCTTCAGGCGTGTCGTCTTCCAGAATGGAAAGATCGAACGGAACAGGGATCATCGGCAGTTCTTCGCTGGCCGCGGCTTCATCCTGCACTTCCGTGATCTCGAGATCGCAGTCCCACTCGGCAAATTCGAAGACGGTGCGGATACCTTCTTCGCCCTTGTCGGTCTTGATGGAAATCTTCCACTGGAAATAGGCGGCTTCGGGATCGACATTTTCGAACGGAGGCAGTTCGCTCATGTCGCAGTTTATGCTCATCTCGCCGATACGGGAAAGATCGCGCAGGAGCAGCGCCGCCTCGTTGCCCTTGGAATAGAGCGAAGCACGAGGCTTGAAGGTCACGTTGAATGTCGGCGTTTCCATAAGCGGAATTGCGGCATCCTCGAAATCGCCAAAGGAGAAGGCAACCGGCTGGAAGCCGCTCTCATCCGTAGGCTTAGGGGCCGGCGCAGATGCAGCAGCCTTCGGTGCAACAGGTTCCGGCGCAGAAGAAGCGGACGGCATCTCGCCATTGGCCAGGGCTTCCAGTTCCTTGACCAGACCGCGTGTGCGGCTTTCTTCTACACTGCCACCATCGCGGGCGGCATTGGTCAGGTCGGCGAGAACATCCGCCGACTTCAGCATCACTTTCAACACGTCCTGATTAGGGTCGAGCTTGTTGGAGCGAACGCAATCGAGCGTGGTTTCGAAAACGTGGGCAAATCCCACCAATTCATCGAGACCGAAAGCGCCTGCACCACCCTTGATGGAATGAACGGCACGAAAGACGGCATTTACGGTTTCCGGGTCGCGGTCGCCGTCATTCAGTTTAAGAAGACCTGATTCCAGCTCGGCGAGTTGCTCCTCGCACTCCTGGAAGAAGATTTCTTTGATTTCGTTCATATCCATCGTGAAAGGTCCCGTATCAGGCAGTTACACGTTCAATGGCATCGATCAGTTTTGCGGGGTCGAACGGCTTGACGATCCAGCCGGTCGCACCTGCCTGACGGGCACGGTTCTTTTTCTCAGCGTCACTTTCAGTCGTCAGAACGAGGATCGGCACCGCACGGTATTTTTCGTTGCGGCGAACGCCCTCGATGAAACCGAAGCCATCGAGACGAGGCATGTTGATATCGGTTACGATAACGTCCGGGTTGCAGCCTTCGAGAACCTCGAGACCCTCGACACCGTCTTCGGCCTGAATGGTTTCGAAACCTGCGTTGTTGAGTGTGACCAGCAACATGTTGCGGATCGTTCTGCTATCATCGACGGTCAGAACTTTCTTTTTCATTTCACCATCTCCTTCGGGAGCATATGACCGATATCCAGGCCGATCAGTTTAAGGGTTTTATCGAAGGCTTCCGAAGCCTTGGAAAATGTAAAAGGCTTGCCATCGGCTTCCCAAGCCTTGATGCCCGCCATCAGTACCTGTGCGCATTGCGCACCGACGCGCTCGACCTCGGAGGCGTCGACGTCAACCGGCGAACCTCTCATCTCCGTAAGCTTGCCGTGCAAGACGGAAGCCTGATTGAGGTCCAGCACTGGTGACAATTTCAATGTCGACTGCGCTGCTTTCCTGCCTGCCATCAAATCACTCCTTGGCGTCTGAATTGTTGCTGCGCGTAGCCGTAGTCCATGCGCTCTTCTCGCATGACGGTCGCGTAAACTGGCTGTGGCCGCGTTTCGGTCTCAGTTGCTGCGTGCATCTGACGCGCAATGCGAAACTCCCGGACGGTGCGACCAAGTTCGAGTATCACGGTGTGAAGCTCATCCGCTTCCTGCGAAGACGAAGACAGGCGCTGTGAGGAGCTCTGGGCTTGCGACCCAAGTGTACCAAGCTCGATGGCGACATTCTGCAGGCTTCCGGCATTTTCCCCGGTGCAGCGGGCAACGTCGCCGATCATATCGCTGACGCCCGAAACCTGACGCACGACACCTTCGATGGCTTCCTGCGTGCGGTGAACCATGCGAACGCCGCCATCGACCTGGCTTTTCGTGCCATTGACGAGGTTCTTGATTTCGCGCGCGGCATCTGCGGACCGCTGGGCCAATGCCCGGACTTCCTGCGCAACGACCGCAAAGCCGCGACCGCTTTCACCGGCGCGCGCAGCCTCGATACCGGCGTTCAGCGCAAGCAGGTTCGTCTGGAAGGCAATTTCATCGATTGAGCCGATGATGCGGCCGATCTGCTCGGCGGATTGCTCGATATCGGACATGGCGCTGATCGCCTCGCCAACGGCCATGCCGCTTTCGGTCGCCGCATTGCGGGCCTGCGAAACGGCGGCTTCGGCAGCGGAAATCCGCTCGCTGCTGTGTCTGACTTCCCCGATGACCGTGCCGAGCGTTTCCGAAGCGTCGCTGAGACGGCGGGATTGCTCGTCGCAGAAGGAGGCCATTGCCCGACCTTCCTGGGAAAGACGCTCTGAGGCAGCATGGATATTCGAGACGCTGGCCTGAGTGGCAGACATCGAGTTGCCGATCTTGTCCAGCGCGCTGTTGAAAGCCTGCGCCAATTCCCGATAAGCCTCGGGCACATCGCCTTCGATACGTGCGGTCAGATCACCAGCGGCAAAGGCGTTCAGCGCGCTGCCCAACAGTTTGACGGCGTCCGACTGATCGTCTTCCCGCTGGCGGGCAAGTTCCTGGTTGTGGCGAATACGCAGCTCGTTGAAGCGCAGCGATACGGCGATTTCGGTATCGACCATGACCAGCCGCACGACGGCCTTGACGGCATCTGCCAGTTCCTGATGGCGTTTGCGCGCACCCGGCAGCAGTGAACGCGGCGTATGACTGGTGATCAGGCCACCGAGAATGTTTTCCAGAACGACGGCATGTCCGGCGACGTGCCAGCGCGGGTCGAGCCCCATGCGGCTTTCGGTGTCGGAAAGGACCTTGACCCGCTCGGCATAGAGCGCATCGAAACGGGCGTCGGTCAGAACGGTCCAGTGCGCGGTCTGCATGTCATGCAGCCGGTCCAGCTGGTTTTCGCTTTCGAAGGACGGCGAACAGTCGGGCATGGACTGGAAGCGGACCATGAGGTCTCGCAGGCCAGCTTTGACATGCGGCTCAAGCATGGTGCGGTAACGGCGCAGCAGATCGCACTGGTCCTTATCGAGACCTGCAAAGCGCAGCCGTCCACCCAGGCTGCTGCCCGTGGCCTTCCGCGCTTGATCTGACGGCAACTCCTGCCCCAAGAGACGTCCCCAAAGTGTTGACCGGCTGCAACACCGGCGATGACCGATCGAGAAATTCAGTATCCGGGAGGATATTCACGGGTGTTAAGCAACGGAGAACGATGCCGCACGCACGCAAGCTGAGCCTTCTGCAACCAAAGATAATACCGGATCGTCCCGGTACGGCAGGGCGGCGTCATGCCTGAAAGGAGATCTGACAACCTCCATTTCGCCGTGAAATACGAACAATCTTTATGGTTAATTCCTTGCTCGAAAGTTAAGAAACCTGCTTCACGCAACGGAATACTAAAATTTGTTATACAATTTACTCATTTTGAATGTAACGAGCGTGTGGTACCGATCGCTGCTCCACGAATTTCGGAATGTTTTTCCATTTTTCCGCGGCCCTGCGCTGGACAATGGCAATGCCGGTCACCTAAAACAAATCAATACGATATTGCTTCACGGTGATGCCCTAACGAATTTTGAGGACGACAAAGGAGAGCCGACTTTGCCAAGGATGGGGAAAAGCCGTTTCATCCCGCGCCATCCTGTCAGGCTGATGCATCTGTTCGTCGCCGGCATTCTCGTCTTCTTCACCGTCCATCCATCTCTTAATCTCGCTCCGGCACTCAAACCACAGCGTCTTGAGCGCGCGCAGCTGCCTGAGCAGGATAAAATCCAGTCGCACATTCGGTCGATTGATTGCCGGGAAAGTGGCGCATCACCGGAATGCCTTGCCATAACGAACGATCACAACTTCGTTCATGGTTTTTTATCGCTCAAAGGGGTGGTAACGGCAGCATCGAGAACCCAGATCGGGGTAGCGGACGGACGATCACTGCCGCCTGCTCTTCCACCCACCGGACCGGCCTCGCCTCGCGGGCCTCCCCGTACAGTTTCATAGCCCGCTTCTGGCAAAGTCTTCCGCAAGGGACGGATTTGGCGAAGCTGACGGGTGATAACCACGGAAATCTAACGCCAGAGAAAATTGCCGTCATAGTATGAGACTTGAAGTTCTTCTTCCTATTTTAATCGCCCTACCGTTCATTGGCAGCTTCGCGACCGCGATGATGCCGCGAGACGGCGCGGCCCGTGGGCCGGCTGCCGTTGCAGGCTGCATAACGTTGATAGCGCTTGCCATCACCATTCTTCTCTATGGCAGCGTCAAGGATGGGGCTGTTCTCAAATATGACGCGGAATGGCTTCCGCAACTGGGTCTGAACTTCACCCTGCGGATTGATGGTTTCGCCTGGATATTCGCGATGCTGATCACCGGCATCGGCCTGCTCGTCGTGCTCTACGCGCGCTATTACATGTCGTCGGAAGATCCCATTCCGCGCTTTTTTGCTTTTCTGCTTTCCTTCATGGGGTCGATGCTCGGTATCGTTCTATCCGGCAACGTCATTCTGCTGTCGATCTTCTGGGAAATGACCAGTGTCTTCTCCTTTCTGCTGATCGGTTACTGGCACCACAACGCAACGGCGCGTGACGGCGCGCGTATGGCACTGACGGTAACCGGCATCGGCGGTTTCTGCCTGCTGGCGGGGCTGTTGATACTCGGGCATATGGCGGGTAGCTACGATCTGGACGATATCATCGCCAAGGCTGGCGATATACGCGCCCATTCGCTCTACGTCCCGGCTCTTGTCCTCATCCTCATGGGCGCATTGACCAAGAGCGCCCAGTTTCCCTTCCATTTCTGGCTGCCCAACGCCATGGCCGCGCCGACGCCGGTTTCGGCCTACCTCCATTCCGCCACCATGGTAAAGGCAGGTGTATTCCTGCTTGCGCGCTTCTGGCCTGTATTGGCGGGAACCCCGGAATGGTTCTGGCTGCTCGGCTTCTGCGGCATCATCACGCTTCTGCTCGGCGCTTATTTCGCCATGTTCCAGCAGGATCTGAAAGGTCTTCTGGCCTATTCCACCATCAGCCACCTCGGCCTCATCACGACGCTCTTAAGCCTCGGAAGCCCGCTTGCCGCAGTTGCCGCCATCTTCCACATGGTCAATCATGCCACCTTCAAGGCATCGCTGTTCATGGCGGCAGGCATCATCGACCACGAAACAGGCACCCGCGACATGCGACGCCTCAGCGGACTTTACACCTACCTGCCCGCAACCGCCACGCTTGCAATGGCAGCCAGTGCGGCAATGGCCGGTGTCCCGTTGCTGAACGGCTTCCTCTCCAAGGAAATGTTCTTCGCCGAAGCTGTCGAAACCCACGCGGATTCCTTGCTGGACAAAGCGCTTCCCTATGTCGCCACACTGTCCGGCGCCTTCGCCGTCGCCTATTCGCTACGTTTCATCCATACCGTTTTCTTCGGCCCCAAGCCGCAGGATATTCCGAACCCTAACCCGCATGAGCCGCCGCGCTGGATGCGCTTTCCCATCGAGTTCCTGGTTCTTGCATGCCTGATCGTCGGCATCGTGCCGAGCCTGTCGATCGGTCCGTTCCTGCATTCCGCCGTCCTTTCCGTCCTCGGCCCGCAGACGCCGATCTACAGCCTTTCGATCTGGCATGGCTTCAACGTACCGCTGATGATGAGCATCGTTGCGCTGATCGGCGGCATTGCGATCTATGCTTTGCTGGGCGGCTATTTCGCCAAATGCGACGATGGCCCGCCGATCTTCAGGCATCTGCGCGGACAACGCATGTTCGAGCGCATCATCGTCACGGTGTCGTGGAAATGGGCGCGCTGGCTGGAGAGCACGCTCGGCACACGGCGCTTGCAGCCGCAGTTGCGCCTGCTGATTTTCGTGGCGCTGCTTGCTGGCTTTTCGCCGCTCGTGGCATCGGAATTCTCGCTGACATTGCCCCGCGTTACCTCCTTCGATCCGATTTTCGCCGTGCTGTGGGCCATCGGTATCATTGCAGCGCTGGGTGCCGCGTCGCAGGCGAAATATCATCGCCTCGCTGCCCTCGTCATGCTCGGCGTGTCCGGTCTTGTCACCTGCCTGACCTTCATCTGGCTATCGGCACCCGATCTCGCCATCACACAGTTGCTGGTCGAAATCGTGACGCTGGTTCTCATCCTGCTTGGCCTGCGCTGGCTGCCAAAGCGCGTCGTGAAGGTCGATAACAGCAATGAGCTTCCAGCACAGCTTCGGCGCGGACGTGACCTGTTGCTGGCGATCTTCTCCGGCATCGGCATGACGGTCATCGCCTATGCGGTCATGACACTTCCGGTTCCCAACACCATCGCCAATTACTTCCTTGAAAAGGCGTACAAGGAGGGCGGCGGTACCAATGTGGTCAACGTCATTCTGGTCGATTTCCGTGGCTTCGATACCATGGGCGAAATCGCGGTGCTGGCCATCGTCGGCCTTACCGTCTTTGCCCTGCTGCGCCGCTTCCGACCTGCCCATGACAGTATCGACCTGCCGGAACAGCAGCGCATCCAGAACGCCTTCGATGCGGACAACCCGGATCGCAGCAAGGGCGATACGGTGCGCGACTATCTGCTCGTTCCATCCGTCATCATGCAATGGATGTTCCCGGTGGTCATCACCTTCTCGGTCTTCCTCTTCATGCGTGGGCATGACCTGCCCGGCGGCGGCTTTTCCGCCGGCATCACCATGGCAATCGCGTTCCTGCTGCAATATCTGGCGGGCGGCACGCGGTGGGCGGAAGATCGCATCCGTATCCTGCCGCTGCGCTGGATGGGCTTCGGCCTCCTGATGGCGGCAGCGACCGGCATGGGATCGTGGTACTTCGGCTACCCGTTCCTTACGTCCTATTTCCAGTACACGGAAATACCTTATGTCGGCAAAATGCCGACTGCCTCGGCCCTGCTCTTCGACCTCGGCGTCTTTGCGCTTGTCGTGGGTTCGACCGTTTTGATCTTGATAGCATTGGCGCACCAATCGCTGCGTAACTACAAGGTTCGCACGCCAGACGCCGCTAAAGCGGAGGAGGCGTAATGGAACTGATACTTGCACTTGGCATAGGGGTGATGACAGGTTCGGGCGTCTGGCTGATATTACGTCCACGCACCTATCAGGTCATCGTCGGCCTCTCGCTGCTCTCCTATGCCGTAAACCTGTTCATCTTCGGCGTTGGCGGCATCAAGACCAATGCGCCGCCGGTGCTGCTCGATGGCGTCGATATTTCGACATTGACCGATCCCGTGCCACAGGCGCTGGTTCTGACGGCAATCGTCATCGGCTTTGCAACGACGGCGCTGTTTCTCGTCGTTCTGCTGGTCGCACGCGGGCTGACGGGTACGGACCATGTCGACGGGAGGGAAACGAAGTGAATTCCTTCCCTGCCCACATCGTCATCGCACCCATTCTGGTGCCACTGCTTGCTGGCGCCATTCTGCTCTTCATCGATGAGCGCAAACGCAGGACCAAAGCCGCCATCAGCCTTGGCGCGACCTTCATTCTGCTGGCCGTGTCCATCGGGTTGTTCATGGAAGTGAACTCGACGGTCAACACGGAAGTTGCCGCCGTCATTTCCACCGGCGTCTACCTGCTCGGCAACTGGCCCTCGCCCTTCGGCATCGTTCTGGTGGCAGACCGGCTTTCCGGCTTGATGGTGCTGCTCGTTTCGCTGCTTGCCATTCCCTCGCTCGTCTATTCGCTGGCGAAGTGGCACAAATCGGGGGCGCATTTCCATTCGCTGTTCCAGCT
The DNA here is from genome assembly GCF_013322225.1 of Agrobacterium larrymoorei. GTDB lineage: Bacteria > Pseudomonadota > Alphaproteobacteria > Rhizobiales > Rhizobiaceae > Agrobacterium > Agrobacterium larrymoorei_A. The sequence goes on along the minus strand of NZ_JAAMFB010000005.1, from coordinate 11,468 downwards.
CATGCTGATGGGCGTCAACGGCGCGTTTCTGACAGGCGACCTGTTCAACCTCTTTGTCTTCTTCGAAGTCATGCTGGCCGCATCCTATGGACTGCTGCTGCACGGCTCCGGTCCGCTTAGGGTTAAGGCAGGCCTCCACTATGTTGCCATCAATCTGGTCGCTGCCTTGTTCTTCCTGATCGGCGTCAGCCTGATCTATGGCGTCACCGGCACACTGAACATGGGTGACCTTGCCCAGCGGATCGCGGGCCTCAACCCCGACCAGCGCATGCTGCTGGAAACGGGGGCCGCCGTCCTCGGCATTGCCTTCCTCGTGAAAGCGGGAATGTGGCCGCTTAATTTCTGGCTGCCATCGACCTATGGCGCAGCGTCTGCTCCAGTCGGTGCGATCTTCGCCATCATGAGCAAGGTCGGAATTTACGTCATCGCCCGTCTCTCTTTCCTGCTTTTCGGGCAGACGGCTGGCGATTCCGCAGGTTTCGGCCATGATGCGCTGTTGATCGGCGGGATAGCCACCATCGTTTTCGGCACCATCGGCGTTCTTGCCTCGCAGGCTCTCGGACGTCTTGCGGGCTTCTCGGTGCTGGTGTCATCCGGCACGCTGCTGGCAGCCATGGGCACCGGCAACCCCACCGTTGCTGCGGGCGCGCTTTATTATCTTGTCAGCTCTACGCTGACGATCAGCGCCTTCTTCATGCTGATTGAACTTGTCGAGCGAGGGCAGGATGCGGGCGCAAACGTTCTTGCCGTGACCATGGAGGCCTATGGCGACGGAGACGAAGAGGAAGAAGAAGACGAGGTTGGCGTCACCATGCCCGGCACCATGGCCGTGCTCGGCACCTGCTTTGCCGCCTGCGGTATTCTGCTTTCCGGTCTGCCGCCACTTTCCGGCTTTATCGCCAAGTTTTCGATGCTATCGGCCATCCTCAATCCGTCAGGCTTGGCTGCGGATGATACGGTGTCCACCCTGTCCTGGTGGATCGTGTTCCTCATCGTCTTCTCGGGCCTGGCTGCGTTGATTTCCATGACGCGCGCCGGTATCCGCACCTTCTGGGGTTCACTGGAAGGCACGGTCCCGCGCGTTTTCGTGATTGAAATCGCACCGGTCATGCTGCTTTTGGCCATGACGCTTGCCATGACGGTGCAGGCAGGCCCGATCATGCGCTACATGCAGGAAACCGCCCGCATTCTGGATTTGCCGGAAAGCTACATTCAGGGCGTGATGAGCGCCCCACGGGCCGACAATGGCAGCTCAGATGATAACGGGGAGGTCGCACAATGATCGGTCGCATTCTCCCCTACCCGCTACTGACCATATCGCTCATCATTTTCTGGATGTCGATCAACAGCTTCTCGCCTGGACATTTGATTTTAGGAACCGCCGTATCGCTCATTGCGTCGTGGTCGATGGCGTCGCTCAGGCCCGCCAAGCCACGCATCCGCAACTGGTCTACCCTCGTAAAGCTGATCGTCATTGTTCTTTACGATATCGTTCGCTCGAATATCGCGGTGGCTTCGCTCATCCTGCGGCGGCGGCGCGGCGGCAACCAATCCGGCTTTCTGACCGTGCCGCTCGATATCCGCCACCCGATGGGGCTTGCGCTTCTGGCGGTGGTGCTGACCGCCACACCCGGCAGCGCATGGCTGGAATACAACTCATCGCAAGGCACACTGCTGATCCACGTTCTCGACGATGTGAGCGAAAGCCACTGGATCAACCTCATCAAGAACCGATATGAAAAAATGCTGATGGAGATATTCGAATGAGTTCGATTATCCTTTTCTGGTCGTTTTCTCTGGCCCAGATCTTTCTCGCGATCGCCATGGCGATTTCCGTCTATCGCATCGCCATCGGCCCGCGCGCGCAGGACCGCGTGCTCGGCGTCGATACGCTCTATGTCAGCGCCATGCTGCAACTCATGACCTTCGGCATGCGCACCGGCAACGACATCTATTTCGAAGCAGCACTACTGATCGCGATCCTCGGCTTCGTCTCGACCGTTGCCCTATCCAAATTCCTGATGCGTGGGGAGGTCATCGAATGAGTAATGCAGCCGAATTTCCCCTCTGGGCCGCGATCCTTGTCGCCTTTTTCGTACTGCTCGGTTCAGGTCTGACACTGATCGGCACCATCGGCTTTGCCAAGCTGCAAAGCTTCTATGAGCGGCTTCATGCCCCCACGCTTGGCACAAGCTGGGGCACCGGTGGCATTGTCATGGCATCGATCATCTATTTCTCCGTCTCAGGTGACCGCCTCGTCTTCCATGAGATCTTCATCGGCATATTCATGACGGTAACCACCCCCATCTCCCTCATGTTGCTGGGCCGTGCAGCGCTCTATCGCGACCGCGCAGAACAGAACCGCGAAGACCGCGAAAGGCTTTGAAACCGTCCGCCAGGCCAGTCGTCACCGGCCTGCAATCTCTATCGGAATCGCTCGATAATCATTGCATTCAATCGTCCCCAACTGCGGCGATACCCTCCGGGAGCAATGGACAGCATCCTCCTAGAGCTTTGCAGGAAAATTTCCTCACCAGACGCGCTGGAGGCGCTACCATAGATATGCGTTGCCCGTCAGCCTCGTGATGTTTGATGGCCTTGATCCACACGGCGCTCTTGGATTCGCAAACAATCGCGATTTCCAGTGCAGGCATCGACACTCACAGAGATGACCGGACCGCCAATCTACTTGCCCCTGTCCGCGCCAGTGCTGGAGTAACACGAAGCCTCTCTCACAGCATAACGCGATCAGTCTGCAAGCAATATCTGGCAAAGCCCTTGGACCCACTAAGGCCACAGCACCAATGAAAACACCAAGGAGATAAAATGGTGCCCGAAGGCGGATTTGAACCACCGACACGCGGATTTTCAATCCGCTGCTCTACCAACTGAGCTATTCGGGCACTAGAGGCTCTTGAAGAACCTTCGCTTTTTTTAAAGCGCCGGGGTGTTTTGCGCCCCGGAAGTGAGCGGGGTTATAGCATCTTGTTCGGACATGGCAAGCGCCCGAAACAACTTTTTTGACAGTTTTTTTCGGCACGTGAGAATGTACCGACGACACGTGGACGGATGGCTTTATTGGCAGCCGCTCGCCCATCGTAAACTCGCATTTTCCGCTAAGCCGCCTTCCATTGCGCTTATTATTTGGAGCCGGCAGAAAGCCCCAGAGCGAAGGGAACCGCGGCCACGAGCAGCGCAACCATAGGCGAAGAAGCGAAGATGCGGCCAGCGAGAGAGGTAACGGCGACGGAGCGGATAAGGGGAAGCCAAGAGGAAACCTCGCCTTCGCTGCGCTTCTGGCCGTTTCTTGCCTTGCCGAGTGCATCGACGTCCCGACGAAATGCGTCCAGATCTCGCCGAAGGTCGTCGATCTGCTGCTGGATCGCGCGGTTTGCGGCTGTAGACGTGCCTCTCGTTACCGGTTCGCCAACGGTTTCATGATTTAGCTCCGGGTCTGCACGTTCCTCATCCAACTGTACCAGTTCATCTTCCAGATCGGATGGTTTGTCAAAACCGTGGGATCGTGTAGGCGCTCTCATGCAACTCTCCTTTGGGAACTCTTCGCACCTTGACGGCGGTCAAACAGCATTGTTTTCCAAACGCCGGAAGAGACAAAAGGATGCAGAAGTTTTTCGATCTCCTACCGGGTGGACACTAAAAGCCCCGATATAAAAAAGGCGACCGTAAAGCCGCCTTCCTCATTAACCTCAAGCTGCCTTCGCAGCGCCGCCATAGGGATCGAAGCGGCTGTAAAAGGTTTCACCCTTTGCGGCCAGATCCTTGAGGAGCGGAGTAGGCGCAAAACGGGCGCCGTAATTGTTTGATAGCTGTTCCGCCAGTGCCACAAAGTTCGCGACGCCCATGCCGTCGATATAGGACAGCGCGCCGCCGGTATAAGGCGCAAAGCCGAAGCCGAGGATGGAGCCAACGTCTGCTTCACGCGGATCGGTGACGATGCCCTCTTCGACCGTGCGAGCCGCTTCCAGAGCGATGGTGACGAGGAAGCGTTGCTTCAGCACATCCATGTCCACATCTTCCGGCTTCTTCTGCGCGTAGAGGTCTTTCAGGCCGGGCCAGAGAGACTTCTTGGCGGGCTTTGCCGGGTAATCGTAAAAGCCCTTGGCGTTCTTGCGACCGAAGCGGCCCTCATCTTCCACCAGCTTCTTGACCAGTTCCATATGGCGCGGATCGACCGCCTTGTCGCCGAGATCGGCGGCGGTGGCTTTCAGGATCTTGTAGGAGAGGTCGATGGCGACTTCGTCGTTCAGTGCCAGGGGTCCCACTGGCATGCCTGCGAATTTCGCGGCATTTTCGATCATGGCGGCGGGCACACCTTCGATCAGCATTTCATAGCTTTCGGCCATATAGCGCAGCACGCAGCGATTGACGAAGAAGCCGCGAGTGTCGTTGACGACGATCGGTGTCTTCTTGATCTTGGCGACATAATCCAGCGCCAGGGCCAGAGCCTTGTCGCCGGTTTCCTTGCCGAGGATGACTTCGGTCAGCATCATCTTTTCGACCGGCGAGAAGAAATGGATACCGATGAAATCAACAGGGCGTTTGGAGTTCTTGGCAAGGCCGGTGATCGGCAATGTCGAAGTGTTGGAGGCAAAGATCGCGCCCTCGGGAAGAACCGCTTCGACAGCCTCGATCACGGCCTTCTTCACATCGCGGTCTTCGAACACGGCCTCGATGACGAGGTTTGCAGTTTTGAGCGAGGCGTAATCGGAGCTTGGCGTGATGCGGGCGAGAATGGCGGCAGCCTCTTCCTGCGTCATGCGGCCCTTGCCGACGCTATCCTTCACCAGACCTTCGCAGGTGGCCTTGCCCTTGGCGGCAGCTTCGTCATCGCGGTCGATCAGCGTGACCTCGAGACCGGCAACGGCTGTGACGTAAGCAATGGATGCGCCCATGAAGCCAGCGCCGACAACGCCGACATGCTTCAGGTCGCTCTTTGGCTGACTTGGCGGGCGGCGTGCGCCCTTGCCCAGCTCCTGCATGGAGATGAACAGCGAGCGGATCATGCCGAAAGCTTCCTTCGAGCGAAGGATTTCCGTGAAGTAGCGCTGCTCGACCTTCAAGGCTGTATCGAAAGGCAATTGCAGGCCTTCATAGACGCATTTGAGGATGGCGAGAGCAGCCGGGTAGTTGCCAGCGCTTTCGCGGCGAAGGATCGCGGGTGCGGCTGGCCAGAGCTGTGCCGCTGCTGGCGTCCAGATGCCGCCACCGGGGGCCTTGAAGCCTTTTTCATCCCATGGGGCAACGGGCTTGAGGCCATCCTTGATCATCTGCTTTGCAGCAGGGATCAGCTGATCCGGCTCGACAACCTGATGAACGAGGTTCATGGCCTTGGCGCGCTGTGCGGTGAGCGTCTGGCCGGTCGTCATCATCTGAAGCGCGGACTGGGCATCGGTGAGGCGCGGCACGCGCTGCGTACCACCCGCACCGGGAAAGATTCCGACCTTGACTTCCGGTAGGGCCATCTTGACGCTTTTTGCGTTGGAGGCCACGCGGCCATGGCAGGCCAGAGAGAGCTCCAGCGCGCCGCCCATGCAGGTGCCGTTGATGGCGGAAACCCAGGGCTTGCCGTTGGTTTCGATCTTTCGGTAGAGCCAGTTCATCTTGCCGACGAGATCGAACAGCTTCTGCGCCGCCTCATCCGCGTTCTTGGCCTTCTCCTCATGATAGAAGGAGAACATCGACTTGATCATCGACAAATCCGCGCCGCCCGAAAACGTGCTCTTGCCGGAGGTGAAGACGACGCCCTTGACGGCAGCGTCCGCAACGGTTGCATCGACAACGGCATTCAGTTCTTCCATGACTTCCGCCGTAAAGACGTTCATGGATTTTTCCGGCATGTCCCAGGTGACAATGGCGATGCCGTCTTCGTCGGTCTCGACGGTGAAATTGGTGTAAGTGCTCATATTGGGATTCCTCTTCCCTGAATTCTCTTGCGATCAGTAAAGCCAGACGGCGAGGCCGAAACAACCGAACATAAGAACGATAAATACGAGCAGGCCCCACTGTTGCACCTTCAGGTTTTTGACATCCTGTTTCGTAAGAACACGCGTGGAGGACTCATAATCCTGTGCCATGTTCTTTTCGAGATTGTGCAATGTAAGTTGCTGCTCGATTTCGTTTTTCGGTTGTTCGTAAACCTCGCGTCTCATGCCTCGCTTAAACCCGCTCGATAACCGTTGCCGTGCCCATGCCCGCGCCGATGCAGAGCGTGACCAGCGCCGTATTGAGATCGCGGCGTTCCAATTCGTCCAGCACCGTGCCGAGGATCATCGCACCTGTTGCGCCCAGCGGATGGCCCATGGCGATGGCGCCACCGTTGACGTTCATCTTGTCATGGCTGATATCAAAAGCCTGCATGTAGCGTAAAACGACTGCGGCGAAGGCTTCGTTGAGTTCGAACAGATCGATATCGGAAAGCGACATCCCGGTCTTCTTCAGAAGCTTTTCGGTCACATCCACCGGACCGGTCAGCATCAGCGCCGGATCGGAGCCGATATTGGCGAAGGAGCGGATGCGGGCGCGGGGCTTGAGGCCCATGCTCTCGCCGCCAGCCTTGGAGCCGATCAGCACGGCAGCTGCACCATCCACGATACCCGAGGAGTTACCCGCGTGGTGGACGTAGTTGATACGCTCCACCTCCGGATGCGCCATGATGCCGACGGCCTCAAACCCACCCATTTCACCCGGCATCTGGAAGGATGCGTTGAGCGAGGCCAGCGCCTGCATATCCGTGCCGGGGCGTATATGCTCGTCGCGGTCGAGAATGGTGATGCCGTTCTGGTCCTTCACCGGAACCACGGATTTCTTGAAGTAGCCGCTTTCCCAGGCATGCGCTGCGCGCTTCTGGCTTTCCACCGCGTAGGCATCCACATCATCGCGTGAGAAGCCATACTTTGTGGCGATGAGATCGGCAGACACACCCTGCGGCATGAAATAGGCAGGGAAACTAACGGAGGGGTCCATGTACCAGGCGCCGCCGGACATACCCATGCCGACACGCGACATACTTTCCACGCCGCCCGCGATGACGATTTCGTCCGAGCCCGCCGCAACCTTGCCCGCCGCAAAATTGATGGCATCCAGACCCGACGCGCAAAAACGCGAAATCTGCATGCCCGGAGCCTTGGTGGAATAACCGGCCTCGAACGCCGCACCCTTGGCGATCACGGCACCTGCATCCATCACCGGATCGACGCAGCCCATGATGATGTCATCGACTGTGGACGTATCCAGCCCGTTGCGGTCGCGGATGGCCTCCAGCGTCTTGGCGGCGAGGCGAACGGACGGCACTTCGTGCAGGCTACCGTCCTTCTTGCCGCGTCCGCGTGGGGTGCGGACGTGATCGTAGATATAAACGTCGGTCATTTCTCATCTCCCTGTGGGCATGTGACTGCCTCGAAATCTCTGGAGGTCGTGAGTGGACCCCTCACTTGCAATTTCTGAAACTTAGCCGCTGGCTAAGATTTCGAAATTACTTTCTCTCCCACAAGGGGAGAGATAAACTCGCCGCGTGCTCCGCAGCCTACCTCTCCCCTTGTAGGAGAGGAAAGAAAATCAAGGTCTTAGCGTAAGCTAGTCTTAGATTTTCTAGGTGAGGGGTCAATCACAACCTCTCCTCAAAACGCTTCCGCAGCCAGTTCCATCATCGTATCGGCACCAGCTTCGATGCGGGTCTTGCGCAGAACGGTTTCCGGCATGATGCGCTCCATGAAGAACTTCGCCGTTACCAGCTTGGCCTTCAGATACTCTTCATCGGAAGAGCCGGAGGCCAATGCCGCCTGTGCGGCCTTCGCCATGCGCGCATGCATGTAACCCAGCACCACGACGCCGAAGAGGTGCATGTAATCGGTGGAACCGGCACCGGCATTGTCGGGCTTCGCCATCGCGTTCTGCATGAACCACATGGTTGCGGCCTGCAGGTCGTTCAAGCCCTTCTTAAGGCCCTTTGTGTAGATAACGAGGTTTTCATCGGCACGGTTTTCTTCGCAGAAATCGCCGATTTCCTTGAACAGCGCCATGACGGCGCGGCCGCCATTGAGGCCGAGCTTGCGGCCGACAAGATCGAGCGCCTGAATGCCGTTGGCACCCTCATAGATCATGGTGATGCGGGCATCGCGGACATACTGGCTCATGCCGTGTTCCTCGATGTAGCCGTGACCGCCATAGACCTGCTGGGCGGCAACTGCGTGGTCGAAGCCCTTGTCGGTCAGCACGCCCTTGAGGATCGGCGTGACGAGGCCGAGAAGATCGTCCGCCGTCTGGCGTTCCTTCTCATCGGTTGCGCGGTGCGCGATATCCGATTGCAGCGCGGTCCACAGCAGGAAGGCGCGGCCCGCTTCGTTATAGGCGCGGATCGTCAGCAACGTGCGGCGAATGTCGGGGTGCACGATGATCGGATCGGCTTTCTTGTCCGGGTTCTTGGCACCGGAAAGCGAACGGCCCTGAATGCGCTCACGCGCATAATCGGCAGCGTTCTGATAGGCAATTTCGCCGATGGAAAGACCCTGAAGACCAACGCCGAGGCGGGCTTCATTCATCATCACGAACATGGCCGAAAGGCCCTTGTTCTCCGCGCCTATCAGATAGCCGGTCGCGTCATCATAGTTCATCACGCAGGTCGCGTTGCCGTGGATGCCCATCTTGTGCTCGATGGCGCCGCAGACGACGCCGTTGCGATCACCCAGCGAACCGTCTTCCTTGACCATGAACTTCGGCACGATGAAGAGCGAGATGCCCTTCGTGCCTTCCGGCGCGCCTTCGATGCGGGCGAGGACCAGATGGACGATATTGCCCGTCATGGAATGTTCGCCAGCGGAGATGAAAATCTTCTGGCCGGTGATCTTGTAGGAACCATCGCTCTGCGGCACCGCCTTGGTGCGCAGAAGGCCGAGGTCCGTGCCGCAATGGGGCTCGGTCAGGTTCATTGTGCCAGACCATGTGCCAGCAACCATGTTCGGCAGATAGGTCTGCTTCTGCTCGTCCGTGCCGTGCACGAGGATCGCGGCAATCGCGCCCTGTGTGAGGCCGGGATACATCATCAGCGACAGGTTGGCCGAAGACATATATTCGCCGACAGCCGCGTGAAGCGTATAGGGAAGGCCCTGCCCGCCGAACTCCGCCGGTACGGCAAGACCGCTCCAGCCACCTTCGCAATAGGCATCGTATGCCTGCTTGAAGCCATCCGGCACGGAAACCGAGCCGTCATCGGCGCGCTTGCAACCCTGCTGGTCGCCGGAAAGGTTGAGCGGGAAAAGCTGTTCTTCGGCAAGCTTTGCAGCCTCGCCGGTAATCGCCTCGATCATGTCGGGCGTTGCGTCTTCGAAACCGGGCAGATTATTGTAACGCTCCAGACCCAGAACGTCATTGAGAATGAAAAGCGTATCCTTAACTGGGGCCTTGTAAACAGGCATTACCGATGTTCCTCCGCATCGTTCGCCGGGACAGGTCCGGCCTCAAGATGGGGTCACAATATTTGACGTGCGCGTAAACGTCAAATGGCATTGGAACAAAATTTTGTAGGTGAGGGCGACAATCTTGCATCAAAACATTGCTGTTGTGTGAAGCATGATCGCCCTCTCCTAACCGAGCGAGCAGGTCGACTTTCTTGGAATGAGCGTGGGGGCAGACAGTCTGATGCGCTCCTCTACTTCGCCATTTGAGTCGGACAGGAGTTCCAGCGCGTTTGAAGCAATCTGCGCGAAGGGGACGCGCATCGTCGTCAGCGGCGTCGGCAAGTGGCTAACGATTGGTATGTCGTTGTAACCTATCAAAGACATATCGCCTGGCACCGACAAACCCATTTTCGCGAGCTGCGATAATGCACCGATCGCTGTATTGTCGTTAACGGTAAAAATGGCTGTCGGCCTATCGTGCATAGCCACTAGCTCCTTCACGGCTTCGCCGCCCGCCTCAATTCCAAAGGTCGAAGGAATGATTCGACTTTCATCAATGTCGATACCTGCCTCGGTCAAAGCTTGGCGATAACCATCCACGCGTCCTCTGGCGCTAGAGGCGTAGGTGGGTCCTGCTATTACGCCGATTTTTTTGTGGCCAAGATCAAGTAGATGCCGAGTGGCGAGATAGCCACCCAGCCTATCGTCTCCGACCGAGGACAGGCTGCGCCCATCCGTTCTGAGCGCCAAGACATAGGGCACGCCACGCTCGGCAAGCTCGTCGGGAAAGTCATCGTCATCGCGCGCCGTTGACAGGATCAGGCCATCGACTCCGCGCTTCAACAGCGTTTCCGCCGCAGTACGATCAGCCTTCGGCCTATCGTCTGTCGTTGCTACTATGGCAAAACGCCCCGCCCGGGTACACGCCTTGGCAAGACATTCATAAAGCATCGCCATCACGGTATCCGTCAGCCGGGGAACGATTACACCTACCGTCATCGTGTTTCCGCGCCGCAAGCTGGCGGCTGAAACATCCCTGACATACCCGAGCTCCTCGGCGATTCTGCGGACGCGACGCGCGGTTTCGCTGTCGGACCGCGGCAGGCGCTCATCCAATATTCGAGAAACCGTCGACTTGGAGACACCCGCGGCGGCAGCAACACCGTGAAGCGTAATCCGGGGCTGACGGCCGAAATCATCAGGCTTTGAATTCATTGGCATTTTCCAAGCGAGTCTAAGTTTTTTGCGAGCGAAGACCAATATGCACCAAAAAACATATTGACTCCAGAGATAAAGAAAACGATCTTGGGAACGTTCCCATTAACGATCCAGCTTGCTGATCGACAAGGACGGCAGCTGATAAGGAGGAGTTTTCAGATGCAACCGATGGACCTTCGAGGCTTAAGCCCTGCCCCTGTCACTGCTTTCACCCGGGATGGTGAAATCGATCACGAAGCAAATGCGAAAATCGCCAAATGGCTGGTGTCGTTTAAAGGTGTAAAAAGTCTCGTTATTCTTGGTCACGCCGGCGAAGGCACATTTCTGACAGAAGAAGAGCGCCTTTCACTCATCCGCACGTATGTCGAGGCTGTAGATGGAGCCGTTCCGATCATTGCGGGCATCACCGGAGAAGGTACTAGAGTAGCCGCGGCGGAAGCCAAAAAGTGCAAAACCGCAGGTGCGACCGGCGCGTTGGTTTACCCCAACCATGGCTGGTTGCGCTTCGGCTTTCAGAAGGGTGCGCCGCAGGACCGCTACAAGGCAATCTGGCAGGAGTCAGGCCTCCAGTGCATTCTCTTCCAGTATCCTGATGCGACCAAGGCCAGCTATGATCTGGAAACACAGCTTGCAATCGGCACTCAGGAAGGCGTTATCGCTACCAAAAACGGCGTGCGGAACATGAAGCGCTGGTATGTAGAGATTCCTGAGCTGAAAGAGGTGGCTCGGAAAATCTGCACAGCTAGGATAAGTGGAATTTCTGCCTGACTTCAGCTTAAATGCTGAGAACAGGAGATACCATGACGAGACGACCGCGCCGGAACCATAGCCCGGCTT
>NZ_JAAMFB010000011.1 GCF_013322225.1 Agrobacterium larrymoorei | reverse complement strand
TCAAAGGCCTCACTCCATACGAATTCATTTGTCGGAGCTTGACAAATGAACCGGATCGATTCACCACCGACCCGACCCATCAATTCCCGGGACTAAACAACTAGGTCGCCTTTCCTTCGCTTTTTTATCTGGCCAAGCGCTCCACTAATGTCGCAAAGCCCAAGAAATTCGAGCATGGCTCGGCAATGAACCAGCCCGACCTCCAGTATGGGGTTGATAATGGCATTCAAGTTGCCTTCGAGCGTCAACTTGCCGTCGACAAACACAGTAATAGATGGCGCTTTATCCCACTCTGATCGCAGACGAAGCGCCCAGTTTAGAGTGGCTACGGATTGCATCCTGTGGTCCAGCAGTCGCATTGCCCTCTGCCTATCAAACATCTTACGCCCTGATTTGGCACTGGTTGTGATCTGCGATGAACTGCCATGAATTGTGCAATGACACCAATCCCAATAGTGCAGTTTTGTGTGCAGTTGGGAAATGATGCGAAAAGCACACCAATGGATTCAAATGGTTGATCATGATAGAGAGTGCTCCAAATGTTCTACGAACGCGCTGATGGCGTTATGTGCAGCTTTGGTAAGCCATGAAAAATCAATATCATAGACGTAAAAAAATCTTTGCCGTCGCGCCGATGATCGACTGGACGGACACGCGCTGCCGGTTCCTTCATCGCCAGTTGTCGCAACATGCTCTGCTCTATACTGAGATGATCGTTGCCGATGCTATCATCCACGGCAAGCGCGACAAGCTTCTTGACTATCATAGCCAAGAGCATCCCGTGGCGCTGCAACTGGGTGGCTCTGATCCCGTTAAACTCGCCGAAGCGGTCAGGATTGCGTCAGATTACGGCTATGATGAAATCAACCTGAATGTCGGCTGTCCTTCGGATCGTGTCCAATCCGGTACGTTCGGCGCCTGCCTGATGCGGGAGCCGGACACTGTTGCCGCTTGTATAGCGGCGATGAAGGCCGTTGCGACGGTGCCTGTTACCGTCAAATGCCGTATCGGCGTAGACGATCAGGAGCCTGAATCTGTTCTGCCCGACTTCATCGCGCGGGTTGTTGCGGCGGGCGCAGATGCGGTCTGGATACATGCCCGCAAAGCCTGGCTTCAGGGTCTATCGCCCAAGGAAAATCGCGAAGTGCCGCCACTGGATTACGAGCTTGCCTATCGTATGAAACAAGAAAATCCCAGCGTGTTCATCGGTATCAATGGCGGCATTGCCGATCTCAATCAAGCCGAAGCGCATCTGAAGCATATGGATGGCGTGATGCTGGGTCGTGCCGCCTACCACAACACCTCCATTCTCGCGGATGTTGATCACCGCATCTACGGCGAGCCTTCGAACGAGCTGGACTGGGCAACCTTGCGAGACGCGATGATGGCCTATGCCGAGGATTATATTGCCAAGGGTGGTCGGCTCAATCACGTGACCCGACACATGGTAGGCCTTTTCCAAGGCATGCCAGGCGCACGCCGCTTTCGACAGATTCTCTCCAGTGATGCTACGAAACCGGGGGCTGGCCCAGAAGTCATCGCCGCAGCCTTTGCTGCGATTGATTTCGAAAAAGCGCCTGCCGGTATGGCGGTTTAGTGATACTTTGCACCGACACAAACGCATGTCCCGCCAAGCTGTGCGGAAACTGAGTTGAAGGCAGACTACTCAAAAGCGGTCGCCTTCAATGACTAAAGTCATACCAGCGTCTGCAAGAGTTGCGCACCGTTCGGTGCGTTTACTTTGCCACCCGTGATGAAGAAGGCGAAGACATCGCGGGGCTTTTTCTCTGCCTGACTGTCCGGAGCGATCCGTGAAAGATCGTCTGGTGCACCGCCAGACGCATAGGCTTTCAGCCGTTCACTCCAGGACTTCACATCCTTTTCAGGGTAACATGTCTCGATACTGTCTTCGCCTTTCTGAAGTCGACAGTAGACGAAATCTGCGGTCACGTCCGGCAGCATAGGGTAGTCATGATGGTCCGCGCAAACGACCGCGACATTGTGCTTTGACAGCATGTCGATGAATTCGGGGACCTGAAAACTATCGTGCCGCACCTCGACTACGTGTTGCAGCCTTAAGCCATCCTGCTTCTTCGGCAGCAGAGCAAGGAAAGCGGAAAAATCATCCGGTTCGAATTTCTTTGTGGGTGCGAACTGCCACAGGATCGGACCGAGGTGTTCACCGAGCTCGGTCAAGCCTTGCGTCAGAAACTTTGTAATCGACTCCCCGGCCTCCGCCAAGACTTTGCGATTGGTGACAAAGCGGCTCGCTTTCAATGAGAATATGAAGTCATCAGGGACTTCGGACGCCCATTTCGCAAATGTTTCGGGCTTCTGGCTACCATAATAGGTGCCGTTTACCTCGATTGCCTTCAACTTCGATCCAGCATATTCGAGTTGGCGCTTCTTTGTGAGTTTTTCGGGATAAAACGTGCCTTCCCATGGCTCGAAAGTCCAGCCACCGATCCCCGCGCGGATCGTTCCCGATTTACTCATCATGTCCTCCCTCTCAAGTCTTCATAAAACATCTTCGGACGGCAGATCACTCTGCCGCCTGTATCTTTTTGTCGGGATGCCGCTCCAGCAACTCTTTCAGGAATTGACCTGTATAGGAGCGCTTCTCCTTGACGATCTGCTCTGGCGTTCCAATAGCGACGATTTCACCGCCGCCCGTGCCGCCCTCAGGGCCGATGTCAATGATCCAGTCAGCTGTCTTGATCACTTCCAGATTGTGCTCGATCACCACGACCGAATTGCCTTGGTTCACCAGTTCGTGCAGCATTTCCAGCAGCTTGTTGACGTCGTGGAAATGCAGGCCTGTGGTCGGCTCATCGAGAATATAGAGCGTGCGGCCGGTCGAGCGTTTTGACAGTTCTTTGGCGAGTTTCACGCGCTGCGCTTCGCCACCCGAAAGTGTATTGGCTTGTTGCCCGACCTTGATATAGCCAAGTCCGACATCGAAGAGCGATTGTAGCTTGTCACGCACGGCAGGGACGGCGGAGAAGAATTCGACGCCTTCCTCAACTGTCATATCCAGCACATCCGCGATCGACTTGCTTTTGAATGTCACATCCAGCGTTTCGCGATTGTAGCGCTTGCCGTGACAAACGTCACAGGTAACGTAGACATCAGGCAAAAAGTGCATCTCGATCTTGATAACGCCATCACCCTGACAGGCTTCGCAGCGTCCACCCTTGACGTTGAATGAGAAACGACCGGGAGCATAGCCACGCGCTTTCGCTTCCGGTAAACCGGCAAACCAGTCTCGGATCGGCGTAAATGCTCCGGTGTAGGTGGCTGGATTGGACCGCGGTGTGCGGCCAATCGGCGACTGATCGATGTCGATTACCTTGTCGATGAACTCGAAACCATCGATACGATCATGCTCGGCAGGAATTTCACGCGCACCCATGACGCGTCGGGCGGCGGACTTATACAGCGTCTCAATGAGGAAGGTTGATTTCCCGCCACCAGAAACGCCTGTTACCGCCGTAAATACGCCAAGCGGCACGGAAGCGGTCACGTTTTTCAGGTTATTTCCGCGCGCGCCGACGACCTTGATCTCCTTACCCTTCTTCGGCTTGCGCCGCTCGGAAGGGACATTCACGCCCATCTCGCCGGACAGATATTTTCCGGTCAGCGATTTCGGGTTTGCCATCACCTCATGCGGCGTGCCCTCGGCCACGACTTCGCCGCCATGGATGCCAGCGGCGGGGCCGATATCAACGACATAATCCGCAGTCAGGATCGCATCTTCATCGTGTTCGACGACAATAACCGTGTTGCCGATATCGCGAAGATGTTTCAGCGTATCGAGAAGGCGGGCATTGTCGCGCTGGTGCAAACCAATGGAAGGCTCGTCGAGAACGTAAAGAACGCCCGTCAGGCCTGAACCGATCTGCGACGCAAGACGTATACGCTGGCTTTCGCCACCGGAGAGGGTGCCGGAATTACGCGAAAGGCTGAGATAATCCAGCCCAACATCATTCAGGAAGCGAAGGCGCTCGCGGATTTCCTTGAGGATCCGAACAGCGATCTCGTTCTGCTTAGCGTTCAGCTTTTCCGGCAACCCTTCGAACAAGTCGCGCGCCGTCCGGATCGACATTGCCGTAACTTCGCCGATGTGAAGCCTGTTGATCTTCACCGCCAGCGCTTCGGGCTTCAGGCGGTAACCAGCACAGGCCGGGCAGGGCGCTGCGGACATGTAACGCTCGATCTCTTCGCGCGCCCATGCGCTATCCGTTTCCTTCCAGCGGCGTTCGAGATTAGGCACGATGCCTTCGAAGTTCTTGACGGTTTTGTAGGAGCGGGCACCGTCCTGATACTGAAATTCTATCTTCTCATCCGTGCCTTGCAGGATCGCTTTCTTCGCTGCGTCGGACAGATCGTTCCACTTGCTGGAAAGCTTGAAGCCGAAGGCTTTGCCAATCCCCTCAAGCGTCTGATTATAGTAAGGCGATGAGGACTTCGCCCAAGGGGCAATTGCACCGTCTTTCAGCGTACGTGCCGGTTCCGGCACAATCAGCGCTTCATCGACTTTCTGTTGCGAGCCCAGACCGTCACAGGTCGGGCACGCACCGAAGGGATTATTGAAGGAAAACAGGCGCGGCTCGATTTCCGGGATCGTGAAACCGGAGACGGGGCAGGCGAATTTCTCTGAAAACAACACCCGTTCATGGGTTTCGTTGAGAGACTTGTTTGCTGAACCGCCCGCCGCCGTTTCTTCCGGAGGTAGGGGCTTGTCTGCAAACTCTGCAACAGCAAGGCCATCAGCGAGCTTGAGGCATGTCTCAAGACTGTCGGCCAGACGCGCAGCCATATCGGGACGCACTACCGCGCGGTCCACCACGACGTCGATATCGTGTTTATATTTCTTGTCGAGGGCAGGGACGTCAGCAATTTCGTAGAACTGCCCGTCCACCTTCACGCGCTGAAAGCCTTTCTTCATCAGCTCCGCGAGTTCTTTTTTATATTCGCCCTTTCGTCCACGCACCATCGGCGCGAGAATATAGAGGCGTGTGCCTTCCTCGAAAGCGAGGATCCGGTCTACCATCTGGCTAACGGTCTGGCTTTCGATGGGCAGTCCCGTAGCGGGCGAATAGGGGACGCCGACACGCGCAAACAGCAGACGCATATAATCGTAAATCTCGGTAACCGTGCCGACTGTCGAACGCGGATTACGCGAGGTCGTCTTTTGCTCGATGGAAATTGCCGGAGAGAGACCCTCGATCTGATCGACATCCGGCTTCTGCATCATTTCCAGAAACTGGCGCGCATAGGCCGAAAGGCTCTCTACATAACGGCGCTGTCCCTCCGCATAGATGGTGTCGAAGGCGAGCGATGATTTGCCAGAGCCGGAAAGCCCCGTCATGACGATCAGTTTGTTACGCGGCAAATCAAGATCGATGCCCTTAAGATTGTGCTCACGGGCACCGCGGATGGAAATCGTCTTCAATTCACTCATGACAAGGCTCGGATTTAAGGTGTTGGGAAGCGTCGGTTCTTGCGCAATGACCATAGACCGCCAGTCTAGGTGCATTGCGTCGAAACTCAGCGTTTATATCCACTTGACTCACTGGCTATGCCTTAATAGAACAAAAAAGGAACGGATTGCAAGCCGTACATTGGCCAAGAACATTCCTTGTGGATTGTCGTTCCATCTGCTGCCCATCCCGGTAGACGATGGGCTATGGTGCGCTGGATTTTAGAACAGGAAATGCCGTCCATGACGTTCGGCAGACAGGAAGATAGATATGGCTGGCAGCGTAAACAAGGTTATTCTGGTCGGAAACGTCGGCGCTGACCCGGAAATCCGCCGCACGCAGGATGGTCGTCCTATTGCCAACTTGCGCATCGCAACATCGGAAAGCTGGCGCGACCGCAATTCCGGTGAGCGCAAGGAAAAGACCGAGTGGCATACCGTCGTCGTGTTTAGCGAAGGTCTGTGCAAGGTTGTCGAGCAATATGTCAAGAAGGGCGCGAAGCTGTACATCGAAGGCCAGTTGCAGACCCGCAAGTGGCAGGATCAGAACGGCAATGACCGTTATTCCACCGAAGTGGTTCTGCAAGGCTTCAATGCGACGCTGACCATGCTGGACGGCCGAGGCGAAGGTGGCGGCGGCGGTCGTGGCGGAGACTTCGGCGGCGGTAACGATTATGGTAGTGGAAGCTCCTATGGCGGCGGAAGCGGCGGATACGATCAGCAATCTTCTCGTGGTGGCAGTTCCGGCTCTTCCCGCGGTGGTCAGTCTTCCGGCAACTTCTCCAACGATCTGGATGATGACATTCCGTTCTGAGGCGCAAAGCACGGCCGGAGTTTGGGTATAGGCGTATCTGTAGAGCGGTGACTGTTGTTGCCGCTCTTTTTCCACCGGGTGGTTCTTACAATCGCATCTTTGAAAGAATTTCACTGAGTGCGTGGATCGCCATCGAAAATTGGCAGGATGAAATCCGCGAAAAGCGTTTAGTTTGGCAATCAATTGAAGTGGGGCTCCACGCATGACAGATCAAACGACAACACCCAAGCAGCCAGCAACCTGGCGCATCGTACTCGCATTTATTCTGGATTTTTTCACCGCATTTTGGGTTCTGGGTTTTCTGGTGGCATCCATCTTGGGTGGTCGTACGGAAAATGGCTTCCAACTGAACGGCATGCCAGCACTCATCTTGTTCGCGCTGATGATCGCCTATTTTATAGTTTTCAATCACTATCTCGGCGGCACGATCTGGAAACGGATCCTGAAGGCGAAGCGATAACAACTTGCGGGTGTTCAGCGCGCCAAGGTGCCTGAAATAGCCCGCTTCCAGTTGCTGACAGTTATGTCGTCGCTTTGTCTGCCAGCATTCCAACGAGAACGTCAGACTGCGAAATAATGCCGGAGAGCTTGTTGTTTGCATCGATAACCGGCAGGTAGTGCAAGCCCTGTTCGGCGAAGATGACGATTGCATCCTCTATCGGCGTGTGTGGCGTAACGGTTTTAACAGGCGACGTCATGATGTCTTTGACAGTATCATTCGGCGCTGATTTGCCAGTTAGGATCAGGCGCAAGCGCTGGGCGAAACCGATGCTGGGGCGACCGTTCGTCCATTTGGCCTTATCGAGAAAATCCGTTTGCGTAACGATCCCTACCACCTCCGCATTGTCGTTTGTTACGGGCAGGGCTTTGAAATGGTGGCCGCGCATTAGCGCGTGGGCGTGACGCAGAGGATCGTCTGGTGCAACGCCAACAACATCGCGCGACATGATGCTGGCGCAATCGAGATGCGTCGCGCGCCTGCGATAGGAACGGAGTTCGGTCCGCCGTAAGATGGTCTCGAGATCGTCGCGGTTGATATCGAGAACCTCGTCATATTCTTTCAGGACCTCATCAAGGTCAGCGGATGAGAAGCCAATTCTCTCGATGGGCGCTGGGCCTTCCGTGCCATGGCCTGCGGGTTGTGGCCTGATCGAATGCGGGTAGGGGCGACCGGTTACGTTGTTGAACAGCACGGCGAGCGTCAAGAGAATGAGCGAGTTTCCGGCTACTGGCCACAGCACAAAACCATAGCCTAAATCGTGAATGACGGAACCACCCAGAACTGCCGTCAGCGCGACTGCACCACTCGGTGGATGGAGGCAGCGCAGGCTGATCATGGCGGCAATCGCAATGCTGATGGCGATGGCTGCGGCGATGAAGGGGTTGGTGACAAGCATAGCGACGGTGACGCCGATGAGCGCCGAGATGATGTTGCCGCCAAGGATCGACCATGGTTGCGCAAGCGGACTGGATGGTACGGCGAACAACAGCACGGCTGAGGCACCCATGGGCGCGATCAAGGCTGGAAGGGCAGTAGTGGCGCCGACTGCGAGGTAACCCACCAAGCCGGTTACGAAAATGCCGATTAGCGCACCCGCCGCTGCACGAAGCCGCTCTCTGTAACTGACCGGCTTTGTTTCCGGCACAATAAGCCGCAACAGATTTTTCATGTCCTCAAAATCCGATTCCCACTGGAAACGGCTTTTACGCAGAAATGAAAATGCTGTCTCGGATTTATCGACCTAGTACTCAGGAGTTCATGGCAGATTTTACTCCGTCGACCACGAACTGAACTGAAAGTGCGGCCAGCAAGACGCCAAGGAGGCGCGTAAGGATAGCACGGCCGGTATTTCCCAGGAACCTGTCCAACCGATCGGCGGCCAGAAGCGCTAGGAACACCAGCAGCATACTGAACGCAAGCAGCAGAATGAACAGCATCTTGTCGAAAGTGCTCGCCATCGTGCCGGAAATCAACACGGTCGCGGAAATAGCACCTGGACCGGCAATGAGGGGCAGAGCCAGCGGAAACACGGCGATATTCTGGATATGATCTTGTGTGACTGCCATTTCCGACGTCTTTTCCTTACGCTCCTGCCGCTTCTCGAAGATCATTTCAAAGGAAATCCAGAAAAGAAGCAGTCCGCCTGAGATACGGAATGCCCCCAGCGAAATGCCCAGCAACTCCAATATCGATGCGCCAAACAGCGCGAACATCGCGAGAATGCCAAAGGCGATTAGCGAGCCGCGCAACGCGACCTGACCGCGCTGCGCCCGCGTCATACCGGCGGTCAGTGCCAGAAACACGGGCCCCAGTCCTGGCGGGTCGAGCGTGACGAGCATCGTTGTCAGCGCATTGACGAGGAGTTCTACGTTTGCCATGTCTTTCCCGCTTTATGGCCGGTCCCAGCATCTATTTCGATGTCCGAGACAGCTGGTTTTTGCGTGATGTTAGGCAAGGTGACGCACCTTTGAAACCCCGCGAACGGGCTTTTGCCTCCCAGCCCGCATAAAACTGTGTATCGTCTTGTAAATGACGTAAAAGACTGTTCAAAACCGCCTTGGAAATTGGCGCAATGCCACTGTTTCCGATATAAAAATCTATCCGATTCTTAAAAGAGAATGTGATCTGTTTTGACTGACCAGAGCCCCCCAGGCGGCGGAAAGCTTCCGCCAGGCATTGAGCCGATTTCCATCATGGAGGAAATGCAGCGGTCGTATCTCGATTACGCCATGAGCGTTATCGTGTCCCGCGCGCTTCCCGACGTCCGTGACGGCCTGAAGCCCGTTCATCGCCGTATTCTTTACGGCATGTCCGAACTCGGCATCGACTGGAACAAGAAATACGTAAAATGCGCCCGCGTAACCGGTGACGTGATGGGTAAGTACCATCCGCACGGAAACTCGGCAATTTATGATGCCCTTGCACGTATGGCGCAGGATTGGTCCCTGCGTTTGCCGTTGATCGACGGGCAGGGCAATTTCGGCTCCATCGACGGAGATCCGCCGGCGGCGGAACGCTATACGGAATGCCGCCTGGAGAAAGCTGCGCATTCCCTGCTCGACGATCTCGACAAGGAAACTGTCGATTTCCGCGATAACTACGATGGCACCTTACAGGAGCCTGTCGTTGTTCCCGCCAAGTTCCCGAACCTTCTGGTCAACGGGGCAGGTGGCATCGCTGTCGGCATGGCGACGAACATTCCCCCGCACAATCTCTCGGAGGTCATTGACGGCTGTATCGCTCTGATCGACACCCCGGAGATCGATCTGCCGGAATTGATGCAGATTATTCCCGGACCGGATTTCCCGACCGGCGCTTTCATCATGGGTCGTTCCGGCATCCGGTCTGCTTATGAGACAGGTCGTGGCTCTGTCATCATGCGAGGCCGGGCGACAATCGAGCCGATGCGCGGCGATCGTGAACAGATCATCATCACCGAAGTTCCTTTTCAGGTGAACAAGGCATCGATGATCGAGAAGATGGCCGAGCTGGTCAAGGAAAAGCGTATCGA
Source organism: Agrobacterium larrymoorei (assembly GCF_013322225.1). Taxonomy (GTDB): domain Bacteria; phylum Pseudomonadota; class Alphaproteobacteria; order Rhizobiales; family Rhizobiaceae; genus Agrobacterium; species Agrobacterium larrymoorei_A. Next base: position 195,738 of record NZ_JAAMFB010000011.1, on the reverse strand, counting down.
GGGCATTTCCGATCTACGCGACGAATCCGATCGTCAGGGCTATCGCGTTGTCGTCGAACTGAAGCGCGATGCCAATGCGGAAGTCATTCTGAACCAGCTCTACCGCTATACGCCGCTGCAGACATCCTTCGGCTGCAACATGGTTGCGCTGAATGGTGGCAAGCCGGAGCAGATGACGCTGCTGGATATGCTGCGCGCCTTTGTGTCTTTCCGCGAAGATGTCGTCAGCCGCCGCACCAAGTATCTGCTGCGCAAGGCACGCGAACGTGCCCACGTTTTGGTCGGTCTGGCGATTGCCGTTGCGAATATCGATGAAGTCATTCGGGTTATTCGTCAAGCACCGGACCCCGCAACCGCCCGCGAACAGCTGATGACTCGTCGCTGGCCTGCCGCGGACGTCGAGAGCCTGATCTTGCTGATCGACGATCCACGTCATCGTATCAATGAAGATGGCACCTATAACCTGTCCGAAGAACAGGCGCGTGCGATCCTCGAGCTGCGTCTGGCTCGCCTGACCGCTCTCGGCCGTGACGAAATTGGCGACGAGTTGAACAAGATCGGCGCTGAAATCAGCGAATATCTTGATATCCTGTCATCCCGCATCCGCATCCAGAAAATCGTCAAGGACGAACTGGCCGCAGTCCGTGAAGAATTCGGAACGCCCCGTCGCTCCGAAATCATCGAGGGCGGTCCGGATATGGATGATGAGGACCTCATCGCCCGTGAAGACATGGTCGTTACCGTGTCCCATCTCGGTTATATCAAGCGCGTACCATTGACCACGTACAAGGCACAACGTCGTGGCGGCAAGGGGCGTTCGGGCATGGCGACGCGCGATGCGGATTTCGTCAACCGTCTCTTTGTGGCCAATACCCACACGCCGGTTCTGTTTTTCTCTTCGCGTGGTATTGTCTACAAGGAGAAGGTCTGGCGTCTGCCTGTCGGTACACCGCAGTCCAAGGGCAAGGCGCTTATCAACATGTTACCGCTCGCAGCGGGCGAGCGTATCACCACGATCATGCCATTGCCGGAAGATGAGGCGACGTGGGAAACGCTGGACGTCATGTTCTCAACCACGCGCGGAACGGTGCGCCGCAACAAGCTTTCCGACTTCATCCAGGTTAACCGAAACGGCAAGATCGCCATGAAGCTTGACGAGGAGGGCGATGAGATTCTCTCCGTGGAAACCTGTACCGACCGTGACGACGTATTGCTGACCACGGCGCTTGGCCAGTGCATCCGCTTCCCCGTTGATGACGTTCGCGTTTTCGCGGGCCGTAATTCGGTGGGCGTTCGCGGTATAAATATGGGCGAAGGCGATCGTATCATCTCCATGACTATCGTCAGCCACAGTGATGCTGAGCCATGGGAACGGGCAGCCTATCTTAAACGCTCTGCAGCCGAGCGTCGTGCAGCCGGTGTCGATGAAGAAGAGATTGCGTTGGTTGGTGAGGAAGTTACGGAAGAAGGCGAACTGAAGGAAGATCGTTATCAGGAACTCAAGATACGCGAACAGTTCGTGTTGACGGTTTCTGAAAAAGGCTTCGGCAAGCGCTCGTCTTCCTATGACTTCCGCACATCCGGTCGCGGCGGCAAGGGAATCCGCGCTACAGATACCTCGAAGACTATGGAAATCGGCGAACTGGTTGCCGCATTCCCGGTCGAAGACGGCGACCAGATCATGCTGGTATCGGATGGCGGTCAGCTTATCCGCGTGCCGGTCAACGGCATCCGCATTGCCAGCCGCGCGACGAAGGGCGTTACCATCTTCTCTACCGCAAAGGACGAGAAAGTCGTTTCGGTCGAGCGCATAAACGAGCCAGAAAGTGACGAAGAGGTAGAGGCACTGGAAGGCGCCGATGAGGGTGCAGAAGCAACAGAATCCGGCCCTTCAGAGAACTGATAGCTTTCATTGCAAGAAAAAAGCGATGGACAGGAATGTCCGTCGCTTTTTTGATTCTGGAGACTAAGATTTGATTGGTGGCATGGCTCGCGCAGCTTTTTTGCGGGGCAGGTTTAGCGCCATGCCTGGCTCAATCGTATTATCGGAGAACCACTCAGTTGGTGTAGAAATCCGGCTTCTTCATTCATTTAGGACTTACGTGCAGCGCTGAAGGAACCGCTCGTCATCCTTTCGAAGCTTGCCGTGGATCTACGCCGCGATAGATGTCTGTGGGATGAGGCCGAGTTCAGTGCAAAGGTCAGCCACAGTCGTTTCCGGGTTTCCATTGTGGTTTGCGCGAGACGCAGTTTCGTCGACGTCATATTGAAGGGGTGTCCACTGTGCCGAACGCTCATGACCCAAGCCAAGCTGACCTAGTCGCATCCTCGCACAACACTGACATTGACCAGTGTGTGCGAGGAGAGTGTCGCATTGCTTACTCTGCACATACTGAGATCGCATAATATATATTATGGAACTTTTACGGCTATCAGATATCACAAGATGCGCTACCACCGCCTGATGACTAATGCGGTTGCTGTTTTGTGCGGCTATATTTCACCAGATGCTTCGCGGCGTCGTAAATCGAGTTCTTCGCTGTATCGTCGCAGCGTATGGCTCTCAGTCAGGAGACCCACTGGTCGATTTTCGACCTTGTCGTTCACGACTGCCAATGCTTCGCTTTCTGTTTCGTCGAATTTGGCTGCGGCCTGGCGAGCGTTCATTGTGGTTAGCAGTACATCGTTTTTGTAATGCAGATAGGTTTCAAGGTTGATTTTTGCTGCATCGCGCTCGATTGGATCGGCGTAAATTTCCGGGACCAGGATAATGCCCGCGTAGCGTCCATCGTCGTCAGTCATAATGACGCGCTGCGTGGATCCGAGCGGGAATTTTTCCTTGAACGCCGAAATTCCCATGCTGAGGTTGGCCATCCGGATATCGGCGCGCATCATTTTGCCGACCGTCAAATCTCTGATCCAGCCGATATCGTGTGCGCTTCGAATGCTTTCGCCGCGCAAGTGAAAGCGCCATGTGGCGAAAGAGTAGCCGAACGTGGTTCTAACGACCAACGAGGTGGTTATGACTGCCGCAAGCACCAGCGCCGTAATCTGAAAATCTCCGGTCAGTTCAAGCGCCAGAAACGTCATTGTTAAAGGACCACCGATTATGGCGGCTGCGAAGGCACTCATACCGATGACGGCGTAGACAACTGGCTGCGTATCTCCATAGCCAAGGTAAGGCGCGCAGATCGCAAAAATCTTGCCGAGCAGCGATCCCATGAATAACGAAGCGAAGAAAAGACCGCCGCGAAAGCTGGAGCCGATGGAAACGGCGCTGGCTGTCGCTTTCAGAAGAAAAAGCCCGAAAAGACCGAGCAAAGTGATGTTGGCATCAAGATTGAGGTGTAGCGCGCCATGGCCGCTTGAAAGGACTTGCGGTGAGACCAACGCCAATCCGCCGACCACGATGCCGCCCAATGTGGGTCGAACCCAAATTGGAATTGCACTCTTGCGCGCTGTTTCCTCGATATAAGAAACGGCCTGCATGAAGACGATCCCTATACCCGCGCAAGCCATGCCGAGAAAAATCGCCGGCAGATAGTCTGGTGGTGTCACCACGCTGGAACCAAAAATCTCAATGGTCAGCCCATGGTCGGAAATCAAATCTGCGGCCATGGTTGCGACAAGCGCTGACACTATGAGCGGCGCTAACGTCACAATAGTATAGGTTCCGATGATGAGCTCGATTGCGTAGAATGCACCGGTCAATGGCGCGTTGAAAGCAGCGGCTATGGCGCCCGCCGCCCCGCATCCAACAAGGATACGCATGTCCCCTCGCCTGAGTTTCAGTTTGACGCCGAGCTTCGATGCGACGCCGCTGGCAACCTGAGTATATCCCGCTTCGAGACCCACCGATGCGCCGAAGCCATTCGAAACGATATTTTGCGCGCATACGATGATGCTATCCGTCAGCGACAGACGACCGCCATGGAGCGCGTTGGCTTCGATGGGGTCGACCATCGGCTTCTTGCGGGTCTTTGATAGCACGAAGATGATAATACCAAGAATGACGCCGCCCGCTATCGGTCCGGCGAGCACCACCCAACCGGTCAAATTACTGCTACTCAGTCTCTCCACACCAAAAACCAGAATGTGGATTGCGCTGCTCATCGCGCCGATCAAGGCGACGAGCAATCCGGCAGCGATACCGATAAAAATCGCGAGTATGACAAGTGAAACTTCGCCACGACGCACGAGTGCGCGCAGGCGTCCGCTCCGCAAATTGTCGAAAAAGCTCGCCATACTTGGTGCACGGAAAGGCTTGGTCGACATCGCATTCCTCTACTTATTCAAAGAACTTCGACGGGAAGCTCCACTTCGAACCGCATTAGATCGTATCCGGGTTCGACGTGATCGGGCGTCTCACGCATAACAGTGTCGTAATCGAGCGGCGTATGCATGTGGGTCAGTATAGCACGTTTTGCGGCGAGCTTTTCAATCCAGCCCAATGATTGTTCTAGGGAAAGATGACTGGGGTGATACCGATACTGGAGCGTATCGATGATAATCATGTCGAGGTTTTGTAATTTATCGACGGACTTGGCTGGAAAATCACTGACATCGGTGCAATAGGCGACATCGCCAAAGCGAAATCCAAGCGAAACAATGTCCCCATGCTGCTGAAGGTGCGGACTTACCCGCAGCGGGCCGCCGTAGCCGTCTATAACAATGTCCTTATCGAGATCATCGATGGTATGCGGTTCAACGATGGGCGGATAGTTACTGCCGGGCGGCGTTTCCAGACAGTAGGGAAAGCCCTCCCGAATGCGCTGCATCGTGTCCGGTTCGGCATAGATGGGAATACGCTTTTTTGTTGTGATGAAATAGCCGCGCAGGTCATCAATGCCATGAAGATGGTCCGCATGGTGGTGAGTGTAGAGAACGGCGTCGATGTTCTGGACTCTAGCGGCGATCATTTGCTCACGAAAGTCAGGTCCGGTGTCGATGACTATGGTCGTCACGCCGCCATCTGGCGCAATCTGTTCAACCATGAAAGCTGTACGCGTACGTCTGTTTTTCGGGTTTACCGGATCGCAGGCACCCCAGTCACCGTTGATCCGTGGCACACCGGGAGATGAGGCGCATCCGAGAATCGTGAAACGACGCCGATAATTGGCCAAGGCTCAGACCTTCGTCATTTTCGAAAAACAGCGAAATGCATTTTCAGTGGTGATCTCTGCCATCCGCTCATAAGACAGGCCATGCACCTCGGCCAGAACCTCCGCGGTGTTAACGACGTAGGATGGCTCGTTACGTTTTCCACGCCAGCGCTTTGGTGCAAGGTAAGGCGCATCGGTTTCCACCAGAAGCCTGTCGAGTGGAACAGTTGCGGCGATATCGCGGATGTCCTGCGACTTGGGGAACGTCAAAATGCCTGAGAAGGAAACGTAACCGCCGAGTTCGACACCGGCTTTCGCCAATTCCGGCCCTGCGGAGAAGCAGTGTAGAATGAAAGGGAAAGACCCCTTACCGCTTTCTTCACGCAGTATTGCGATCATATCCTCATCAGCGCTGCGACTGTGGATGACGAGCGGCAACTTGGTGATACGCGCCGCTTCGATGTGACGTCGCAGGCCGGTTTTCTGGTCGTCCGGCTTTTGCGTGTCGTAGAAATAATCCAGACCCGCCTCGCCTATCGCCACGATCTTCTCGTGGCTGTTAGCCAGCCGCACGAGTTCGTCGGTAGTGATATCCAGTTCTTCGTCCGCATTGTTCGGATGCGTGCCGACCGAGCAGAAAACGGACGGATATTGCTCCGCAATCTTCAACAATTCCGGCAGGCGACGAACACGGGTAGAGATCGTCACCATCTGGGCGACGCCGGAGGCATGAGCGCGGGCGATGATATCGTCGCGCTCCGCATCGAAATCGGCGAAATCCAGATGGCAATGGGTATCGATCAGCATGCTATTTCAAGCCTCTGGCGCCACGTAACGCGGAAAGACGGGCTTTGGCGCTTCAAGCGGAGTGCCAGGAACCAGACGGCCAGCTTCGCCCAGTGCTGCGAAATCTCGGCTGTCCGCAGGTGCGGCAACGAGATCAAGCAGCTTGTCGCATGATTGAGGCATGAATGGCTGTAGCAGAATGCCGATCTGACGCACGACTTCTGCGGTCACGTAGAGCACGGTTCCCATGCGCTCCGGGTCGGTCTTCTTCAACCCCCACGGTTCTTGCCCGGCGAAATAACGATCGGTTTCAGAAACGACGGCGATGATTGCAGCGAGTGCCTTGTGAATCAACTGCTTGCCCATCTCTTCGCGGCAAATGGCAATCAGGCCATCAGCAGCAGCCAGCATCGACTTGTCTTCATCAGTGAACGCGCCTGGCGTCGGGATCTGCCCATCGCAGTTCTTGACGATCATGGAGAGCGACCGGCTGGCAAGGTTGCCGATACCGTTGGCGAGGTCTGCGTTGATGCGAACACCGATACCTTCTTCACTGTAACTGCCATCCTGACCGAAGGAGACTTCACGCAGGAAGAAATAGCGAACCTGATCGAGACCGAAATGGTTCACCAAATTGATCGGATCGACCACGTTGCCGAGTGACTTCGACATCTTCTCGCCCTTGTTGAGCAGGAAGCCGTGCGCATAAACACGCTTGGGCAACGGCAAGCCAGCGCTCATCAGGAAAGCAGGCCAGTAAACGGCATGAAAGCGAATAATATCCTTGCCGATAATGTGGACGTCCGCAGGCCAATATTTTGCACGCTCACCGTTCTTGTCTTCGATGTAACCGGTCGCGGTAATGTAGTTGGTCAGCGCATCTACCCACACATACATGACGTGCTTGGGATCGTTCGGCACCTTGATGCCCCAATCGAAGGTGGTGCGGGAGACCGAAAGGTCCTTCAAACCAGATTTAACGAACGAGATGATCTCGTTGCGGCGTTCTGCCGGGCCGATGAAATCAGGATTGTCTTCGTAGAGCTTCAGAAGCTTGTCCTGATATTCGGAGAGCTTGAAGAAATAGCTTTCTTCCTCCACCCACTCGACAGGAGTACCTTGCGGCCCATAGCGAACGCCATCGGCGCGGACTTCCGTTTCGTCCTCGGCGTAATAGGCCTCGTCACGCACGGAATACCAGCCGGCGTAGCTGTCCTTGTAGATGTCGCCCGCAGCGGCCATCAGGGTCCAAATGTTGCGCGATGTCTCATGGTGACGCTCCTCCGTCGTGCGGATGAAATCGTCATTGGAGGCGTTGAGAAGCTTGCCCATTTCGCGGAACTGATCGGAGTTGCGCTGCGCAAGTTCTTCTGGCGAAATGCCTTCGGCGCGTGCTGTTTGTTGCATCTTCTGGCCATGCTCGTCCGTGCCTGTCAAAAAGAAGACATCCCGTCCATCCAGACGCTGAAAGCGCGCCATAGCATCCGTCGCGATGAGTTCATAGGCATGGCCGATATGCGGCTTGCCATTAGGGTAGGAAATCGCGGTAGTGATGTAGAAAGGTGTCTTGTCTGTCATGACGCTCGATCGACTTTACGGTCTGTTTTCAATGATAGACCGCTCTTAGCCTATTGTTCGCACTAGCGAAAGAAAAAGCGTACCGAATGTTCGATCCGCATGTCAGACGGAGCGCATGTCCTCCAGAATGGAAAGAACCATCTGCTTCTTGTCGAGATTATAGGCCTGAGCAATCGTGATGCGCTCCAAGAGCGAGGATGAGAGACGTGCTTGGCGCTCTGCGCCGTTCAGATCGCCGGAAAGTGCCGCGGCCTTTGCACGGTGCATCAACTCTTCCGTCGCATGCTCCATGAAGAAGCTGAGGATGATATCGCCATCCTTCTGTGCCAGCACATCCGCGAGCTTATGCATCTGCTTGCGGGCGGATGGGCCTTCGGCGGACATCACTGCATTAAACACGTCCACGATATCCGAGCCACCGTAGTTTACGAGTTTCAACGCCTGCGCGACGCTGCCCTTGGAAGCGTCCAGCAATATGTCGCGTTTTTCGCCTGTCAGATTAAGCCCCAGATTGTTCAGTGCCTGCTCCATATCGGCATTTTGCAATGGCAAGAGACGGAGTGGCATGCACCGAGAACGGATGGTGGGCAGTAATTTCCCGGGTGCATGAGACAGAACGAGAAACATCGCTCGCTTCGGCGGCTCCTCCAGGATTTTCAGGATCGCATTGGCAGCGTTACGGTTCAAATCGTCGGCAGGATCTATGATGACGATGCGCCAGTTGCCCGTGCCTGATGTTTGAGAGAAAAAGTGCCCTGCCCGCCTCACCTCGTCCACCGTGATTGCGGACTTTGTGCGCCCTGTCTTTTCATCCACGGGGCGAGCCAGATGCAGCAGATTATGCGAAGCGCCGGATAAAATCTGGCGGCTGACAATGGATGCAGGATCGGGATCGGCTATCGTGTCCGGCGCAAGTGCAGGCTCTGGATGCGACAAAACATGATTGGCGAAACGAAACGCCAGCGTCGCCTTGCCAATACCTTCCGGTCCTTCGATGAGAATGGCGTGGTGGCCTTTGCCCGAGCGATAGGACTGCGCAAGAAACTGTTCGGCATCGTCATGACCGAACAGCCGAGTGTTCTCCTGGGGGGGAATGGCACCATCCAGAACGCCGGGTGTATCGCTCATTCCGCCACTTCCGGAACATTCTCGAACTTCGTCAACAACGGCTCGACCAACGAGAAAACATCTTCGGAAACCTTGTCCTGCGGCTGATCGGCGTTGACGATGCGGCAGCGACGCGGCTCGTTGAGTGCGATGTCGAGATAGGCTTCACGGCGCTTCTCATGCGTTTCAAGCTCTTCTTTCTCGAAACGATCGGGGGCTGCGCCATCATCCGCCCTGTTGCGGGCGCGTGCCAGTCCTGCTGCCGCTGAAATGTCAAAGATCAACGTCAACTCAGGCATGGTGCCATCGATAGCGATACGCTGAAGCGTCTCGATAAATTCCGGCTCCAGATTTCCTGTGGTGCCTTGGTAGACACGCGACGAGTCGAGAAAACGGTCACAGAGAACCACCGAACCGTTTTTAAGAGCGGGGCGGATGACCTCCTCGACATGATCGTTGCGTGCAGCAGCGAAGAGAACTGCCTCCATCCGAACGCCAAAGGCTTCCGCAGCACCGGAAAGGATCACATGCCTCACGGCCTCAGCGCCGGGCGAACCACCCGGTTCGCGCGTGACGACAACATCGAGACCGCGAGCTCGTAGCTTTTCGGCAAGAATGCGAATCTGGGTGGATTTACCGGCACCCTCGCCGCCTTCGAAGCTTATGAACAATCCTTTTTCGGGCAATGTCTCTTCCTGATCCTTAAGCCTGTTGCTTCTTCTTAGACCAATTCAGCTGCGCGCGAAACCTGTGAGCGGCCGTTGTCATAGCCAGAAAAACAGCAGTTCTTTCAAGGCTCCCGCAGCGTTCTGGCTCAAGGTGCCCTCACCCACGGCCGCCGTCGTATAAAGCGGCACTTCGCGCAGAATCTTCTCGCCGGAATATATCCTCAGCGTTGCTGCGTTATAGCCAGCATCCAGAGGCGCATTGAGTGGCCAGTTGTAAACAATGCGACCGGACAGACGCTCAGGGTTATTTATCGGGACGAGGACGCTGACCTCCTCATGCACAGCCAGATCGATGTGAGATAATGCGCCTCCATAGACGCTTATATTGCCTACCGCTTCATTCTTTTGAAACAGGCTTCGTCTCTCGAATGCGGACAGTCCCCAATCCACGACGCGGCGTGCTTCCTCCTGTCGAGTCTTGTCGTCTTCCATTCCTGCCAGCGTAAGGTAAATGCGACGGCCATCGCGCTCTGCGGAAATGACGGCGGAATAGCCATGCCCCTCCGCAAACCCAAGCCCAAACCCGTCTATACCGTTCCCAAGTGAAAGGAGCGTATTCTTGTTGCGTTGGAAAATGCGGTTCCACTCGAAATCCGGCTTGGTAAAAAGGCTATAGCGATCCGGGTAAGTGTCATGAAGATGCTTTGCCAGCATGACCATATCTTTGGCAGTCGTTTTGTTGGCGGCATCAGGCAAACCGGTGGAGTTCGCAAATACGCTTGCGGTAAGCCCCAGCTCCTTTGCGCGCTCCGTCATGAACTTGGCAAAGGCCGGGTCCGAGCCTGCCATACCTTCACCCAGAATGATGCAACCATCATTGGCATTTTGCACGATAATGCCGGTCAGCAGATCATTGATGCTGACGGAGGATTTAAGAGCCGCAAACATTGTGGAGGTGCGCGACGGGGCACCGCCCGTTCGCCAGGCATATTCAGAAACAGGATAAACAGTTTCTCCGGTGATCTGCCCTTTTTTCAAGGCATCCATTACCACCTCAACCGTCATCAACTTCGCAAGCGATGCCGGAGGAAACGGCGTATGTTCATTCACGGAAAGCAGAACCGTTCCGGTTTCGGCATCTATCATATAGGCCTGCTGCGCCTTGACCGTCAGCACCGACTGCGCGCTGGCCGTTGCTACGCTGGAGGTGAGGCACAGCAACGCAGCGCATAATAGCCGGATATGTTTTCGAATTATCTTGCGCATCAAACGCCAGCCCGCCGTCATTGATTTTGTTCGTGTCCGACGTGTCTGGATGCAGCGTCGCGACTCAATTTTCTCGCAAATCATCCCGAAACGAGACAATTATGCGCGAGGCGACGCCAGATGGCAAAGCTTAAAGAGCCCTGCCCTGCCTGCTTTTGACGTGATCTAGAATGGATTGCTCCGTCAACTCACCATGCCCTACAAGAACGCTGTCGAAGGCGCGGGCAGCCTTCGAGGCCGGAGCAGATTCCGAATAGGCAGATGCATATTTCGGAGAAGGCGCAGGGACGCGCAGGAAGTTTCCTTCAGGACGTTCGGTAATGAACGGACCGATTTCCGGTAGCACGAAAAACTGTCCAGCGCTCTGATCCATGACGGGTGCGGGGCCGTTTACCAACGGCATCGACTGAAGTGCCTTGCTGGACTTCGAGCCGGTCCACGCCATTTGTGCAGAGCCGCCATAAGCGGGACTGGATGGAATCGGAATATTCGACGCAGAGGCAGAGGCAACCATCACGCCGGAAGCGATCTGTCCGTCAGGATGAACGCCAGGAGAGCGCGACCCCTTCGGGCTATAGGATGCCATCAGGTACGGCATATCGTGGCCATCAAGTGGCGCACGACCGACATATTGCACGCGAACATTGGCAGTACCGGTCGCCTTCATGTCGAGCATGTCGGCAGTCTTGCTGGAAACGTCGATCAGGCGTCCTTCATGGAACGGACCGCGATCGTTGACACGCACGATGACGGACGAACCGCTTTCGAGATTGGTAACGCGAGCATAGCTGGGCAAGGGAAAAGTCGGATGGGCCGCAGACAGGTGTTCCTTGTCGTAAGCCTCACCATTTGCTGTCAGGCGACCGTGAAATGCAGAGCCGTACCAGGAAGCAAGACCGGACTTGTCGTAATTCGGATCTTCTTTCGGGAAATAACGTCGACCCTTTACCGTGTAGGCATTACCCACCAGAAAACGACCGCCCCCTTTGGGAACGTTATTGCCTTCGGCAACGCGTGGACTGGCTTTAACGCCATATTCCGATTCGGAAAAATATTCTTTGCTGCGCTTCGGCTTTGTTTTTGTTTCCGACGTTGTCGAACAGGATGCGGTTGCTGCGCAGAGAACGGCAATGCCGAGCCACTTCACGCTCACACCGACTTTCGTAACGGTAGATCTCAAATTCTCTGCCCCGTGCTGCTTTGGGTCGGTTTCCCTCGACCCCTCTCAACGCTTCGATGCTCATGCCCCTGACATCGAAGCACCTAACAGACGCTTAATCTTGCCCGCAACATGGCAAAAATGCGAACGAGTTCGTCAGAATGGATAAAATTGTAATCAACGTGGTTAATGAAACACTAATGCATTAACCCGCGAAACAGGCGGAATCACTGCGCACGATCGTTGAGAACCGACATGAAAAGGAAACAACAGACTGAGAATTCGACAGCGATTTGCGTCGCGCAGAGATCTTTGCGCAAGGTCGATTTATGATTTTTAACAAGATTATTTTGGGAACTGGCAGATGGGGTGGGATTCGAACCCACGGTACGCTCTCACGCACGCCGGTTTTCAAGACCGGTTCCTTAAACCACTCGGACACCCATCCAGCTGCTTGGCGTGGCTTTATAACCTTTTGAGTGTACCCGTCAATCCGTCCGTAAAGACATAAAGTGCGTCATTAGCACCTATCTCCCATATTTGCTTTGAGATCGTCAGCAGCCTTCACCAGACGCTAACGAATTAGAGGCAAATACATGAGCGACCATGGAAAGTTCGCGATATTTGAAAGGCCCTTATTAATGTGGATTGAAGTAACTGCTGTCGGCAACAATCAGAAATTCGCCATCAATTTCAATCACGTCATACAGATATCACCGCTCGCACAGGGAACTCTGATCATGCGCATGGGGAATGAGCGCGTGCAGGTCATGGAAACTTACGATTATATCGTCGCACGCCTCCACGCTGCCGCGCCCAAGTGAGTTTAGATACCCGAAAGAACTGCCGCGAGCGCGAGTAATGCCGGCAGTGCCTGGATGAAAACAATCTTGCGGCTAGCAGTAATTCCGCCGAAAATGCCAGCCACCAGAATACAAGCAAGGAAGAATATGACGAAGGTTTTTCCTTGCTCTCCCTGATAAAGCCCGAAGATCAGTCCTGCGGCCAGAAAGCCGTTATATAAGCCCTGGTTTGCAGCAAGTACCTTGCTTGCCTTCGCAAAATCCGGCGAGAGGCCAAAAGCACGGCGGCCGGCTGGTTTATCCCAAAGCACCATCTGCAAAATCAAAATATAAATATGCAAGGCGGCTATAAGCTCTGCCAGTATGTTTCCAATCAATTGAACCTCCTCCGCCAAAATATCATGCCCGCAAAAATAGCCTTTCAGCCTTGCCTGCACCTAGCGTTTATTGGCCCGCAACCCATTTTCATTGACCCGGAAAAGCACCGCAAGTCAGTCAAAAAGAAAACCGGCCCTTTTGGACCGGCTAACATCAACGCGATTTTTCAAGATTTATTGGCAGACGCGGAAGCTTTCCATGTGCCATCCACCATCATAGGAATTCGGCACGCGGCGGTCCTCGAACCAGCAACGGGGCGGAGGCGGTGGTGGAGGCTCAACATAACGCGGACCATCATTGGCAAGCGCGCCCGCAACAAGACCACCCAAAACACCAGCAGCTATACCGCCTGCGATGATTGCGCCATTATCGTGGTGTCGATGTTTGCGGGGCGGATCACGATAAGGCGGGGGCGGAGGTCCGCGACGTTCATATCGATATGGCCCATCGTAATATTGCGCGGATGCGGTTTGTACGCTGGCTAGAACAGCGCCACTTGCGATTACCGCAGCCAAGGTAGTGAGAAGAATCTTTTTCATGCGGGCTTCTCCAAGTGAGCCATACCAGCCCAGTATGGACTCAATATGCAGACAAAGTGGCACAGAATTTATGAATGACTGCTGAATGGACTGCGATGTCCTTTGAGCTCACCCTTCCCGGCGTGATACACGTACTGGTAGATTCTCTATTTTCGCCTACAGGCGTACCGTTAGCCTTCACAGTGACCTTTTGCACGCGAAGGAACACGATTATCTTCTCGTTGCTTCCTCCGTGGGAGGAGCTCCCAAGTCCTGAAAGCCAATCAGGCATTCTTGCCCCGCCTTTTGGTGGGGCTTTTTTTATGGGAGAGTACCGAAAAGCTTTGCGCAATGCTTATGGTAAGCGAGAAATCATCAAAAAGAACACGCTGGCTGCAACCTGTCTGCGCTTGCGCCGTTAAGGACGAGAGACTCACAGTCTCAAAGTTCCCCTCTCGACTGAAAAACCCGCTCGCTGCGGGTTTCTTTTTGCGGCTACGCAAATTATGTCGTATTTACTGACGTATTTTTCTGAGCGTACCGTTTCAGACGTAATTGCACTATCACTTGCTTAGCCGCTCATTATATCTGTTATCCATCGCTCAAGGGCACTGCCCAACTTTCCCCGAGCGAACAACCTGCCCCGCCAATTCGCGGGGCTTTTTTTGTTTCAAGCTTCTATTCGAACGGTGGTGTTTGCAGGCAGTTTTTCAACGCGCAAGCCATCGCGATTTTGCCGATCCGAATCGAGCAGATCGTGAAACAGGTCGATGATGACGTCCGGCATGTTTCTCATCATGTCTTCGGCGATAAGGGTAATCTTGTTGTAGGAATAAATCGCGCACAGCGTCATAACGAGCAAAAGCAACCACGGCCAAAGTGGCTTGCGGCGTTTCGGGGGCAGTCTGCGGTCGTCATCCAGGCTCATTACCGTTCCCTCGTAAGCGTTATTTACCTCTGGCGCGTGGCTCGCCGCCGGGAGCGTAGGCTGTCTTCTGCAAAAAGCGGAAAATGTTGCCACATTGCGCGCACCGAATCATGAACTCTGCCGGATTGGTCGATGGACGCTCAGCACGAAAACCGCGCGGCATTTCATCAATGCGGAAATCGACATCCGCGCTGTATTTCTCGTCTTTTTCAGAAACTTCGGCGAAGCCGCTATGGCCACAACGGGAACATTCCAGTTTACGGGAGTATCGATCTCTTGAGTACATGGGCCATCCTTCTTCTTCGGCTCAGGTAGCAGCGCCCAACCAGGGTTTCAATACCGCTTGAGTCTGCCTCATTCCCGCCTGAATAAAGAGCGACCAGCGCGTCGCGTCCAACAGCTCGGAGAATAATTGTGCCGCACAGAAATCGAGCAGCTTATGAAGCTGTGCTGATTTCGTTCAAACGGGGCATTTTATCGGCCTTGGATACCTTTCATAAACCACTTGGTAACGCCATCCATCTAAAGTCTGCTCGTGAAAAGTCTGGCGGGGCGTGTCGGACGGAACTGTGGCATGCGATTAAAGAGTTCAACTGTGTTGAAAAAAATATCTGAGGCACTGGGGCGTACCGCGGGTGCCGCCTCCTTCGCGAAGGTTTTTATGTTTGCGGTGGCTGTTGCAACGGCAACGGTGTCCACAGCGCAAGTCGCAAAAGCCGACCCTAAATATGCTGGCATCGTGATTGACGCGAAAACCGGCAAGGTACTTTACGGCGAAGATCCTGATGGTCTGCGTTATCCTGCGTCGCTGACGAAGATGATGACGCTGTACCTTACGTTCGAAGCCCTGAGTGCCGGTCGTCTTACACTTGACACCAAAATTCCCGTTTCCGCGAACGCTGCTAAAGAGCCGCCCTCGAAACTAGGTGTGCGTGCAGGTGGCAGTTTGACTGTCGAGCAGGCGATCCTGGCTCTCGTGACTCGCTCCGCAAACGACATCTCGACGGCCTTGGGTGAATATCTCGGTGGCTCAGAGGATCGTTTTGCCCGCATGATGACCGCCAAAGCACGTGCGCTTGGCATGACGCGCACCACCTATAGAAATGCTCATGGTCTGCCGAACACGGCGCAGATGACGACTGCTCGCGATCAGGCGCGCCTCGGGATCGCGCTTAGACAGCATTTTCCGCAGTATTACGGTTACTTCAGCACCCGCAGCTTTACCTTTGGTAAGCAGGTTATCGGAAACCACAATCGTCTCGTCGGTACAGTCCGCGGTGTTGACGGCATCAAGACCGGTTACACGCGCGCTGCAGGCAGCAATCTAACGACTTCTGCCCAGCTTGACGGTCGCTCCATCGTTGCCGTTGTTCTCGGCGGCCGCTCCAGTGCCGCACGTGATGCCACAATGCGTAAACTGGTCGCGGAATATCTTCCAAAGGCTTCCCGTGGCGGCAACAGTAACCTGATTGCGGCAACGCCTTCCGCGCCTGTCGAGGAGCCGGTTGCGGTCGCTGCGACCTCTGGCCTTCCAAACGCTGGCCCTGTTCCGCAGGCTCGCTATGCGGATGAGGCGCCGGTTTCCGCATTCGCCCCCGCACAGGCAAATGCCGCAGTGGCGGCAATGGATGTTGCAACACGTCCAAAGAATTCCGCGAAGTCGGCTCCGCCGGTCGAGATGAAGCCGGACCGTTCGCTAGTCACCAATTCTACGAAAGTAGACAACATCGTCACGGCTTCGACCGCTCCAGTCGCCCCATCTGCATCGTCCGCAGGCTGGGTGATCCAGATCGGCGCGTCACCTGACGAGAACTCTGCGCGCAATCTTCTTCAGTCTGCGCAGGACAAGGGCGGCAATGTACTGCGTACCGCCAAACCGTTCACGGTAGCTTTCACCAAGGACGGCTCACAGATGTACCGCGCTCGCTTCGGTGGCTTTGGCGGTCAGTCGGACGCAGTGAATGCATGCAATGCCCTGAAAAAGAAAGGTGTGAGCTGCTGGGCATCTCTCCAGTAAGCCTGAATGTACCCGGAGCCGGTAGCCATGAGACTTCAGATTAGCGGCTCCAACCCTCGAATTGTATTGTGTAACGAGGCTTTCCAGATGGCAATCAACGAAAACTATTCGGAAGTTGCAGCGACCAGGAGCAGAAACCAGAACCTGTCCGTTCTTCATCCGATCCATGAGGCGGCGATGCGTATCGCTGATATTGGATTGAACCGGTCGCGCCACAAGACCCGCGACCTCGTCAATCTCCTGCTTTCCCACGGCGCACGCGCCTGGCGCAGCAACCAGCCTGAAGCGAAGATTCATCTTCACATCGGCGCCCGCTCTGGAAAGTCGCCGGTCAACATGCGGCTTCGTTGATTGGAGTGATAACATTCTAAGCCCTGCAGGAGCGATTCTGCAGGGCTTTTTGTTTGGGTGATCATTGGTTTCGTCCGCCCAAACATTCGGAGAAACTTGACTCAGCGTCACCGGCTGAAACCCGGCAAAGCGGCCCAAACTCATTCTGAATGCAAAGCTGGCAAATTCGAATACCTCGTCCAGTGGCAGCAAGGGTTGTCACTTAAGCTTTTTCATAAGGCTCTACGCAAAGCCGGGTGGACGCATAATCAAGCTGCCGCAGCCTGTCCCAAGTCTCGTGGGAAAGAGCATCGAACCGCGTGAAAATCGCTTCACAGTCTTCGGTCCAATGCTCTAAAAGAGAGCGGTGTTTCAACTTCATGAAGAACTTATGCCGCAAATCTATGTCGATGCAGATGCCTGCCCAGTAAAACCGGAAATTCTCAAGGTCGCCGAACGTCACAGCCTTGAAGTAACCTTTGTCGCCAATTCAGGCTTGCGACCTTCCCGCGATCCTATGGTCAAAAATGTGATCGTTTCGAACGGATTCGATGCGGCGGATGACTGGATTGCAGAGCGGGTGGGCGACGGTGATATTGTGGTAACGGCAGATGTACCGCTGGCAGGGCGCTGTGTCGCGGCCGGTGCGATGGTCACGGGCCCGACGGGTCGTATTTTCGATCAAGGCAATATCGGCATGGCGACGGCAATGCGCGATCTGGGTGCTCACCTTCGCGAGACCGGTGAAAGTAAGGGGTATAACGCCGCCTTTTCTCCAAGAGATCGGTCGCAGTTTCTCGAAACACTCGACAAACTTTGCCGCAGAGTGAAAATGTGACCTATCAAGACTGAAGCGGGGGTGGCAGGAGCATGAATTCGGATCATCCAGAGGTCAGTCGCTATAGAAGACATCGCCCGTTTTTGATCGCAGCCGTGTTCGGCATTCTGGTGCTGGCAAGCGGATTACTGTTGGCTCCATCCCTTGCTGTGGAAGCATCGGCCATCGTCTTCTTTTTGACCTACCTCGGCATACTTGCAAGCCACCTGCCCCAGCTCAACGCCGATCATCTTAAGGCGCATGCGGATAGCGACGACCTGCCTGCCATCGCGATCATCGGCATCACGCTTCTTGCCGTCGGTGTTGCTGTCGTATCGCTGTTTATGGCGCTCAACCATGCCGGTGAAACGGCGCTGTCGTTAGGATTTGCTTTTGCCTCTGTTATCCTCGGCTGGATGACGATCCATACCATGGCCGCCGTTCATTACGCACATCTCTTCTGGCGTCCATCGAATGAGAACGGTCATAAGTCACCACGTGGCGGCATGGATTTTCCTGATACCAAGGCCCCTGGAATCTATGAGTTTCTGTATTTCTCTGTCGTAATCGGCATGACCGCTCAGACTTCCGACGTCGCCGTAACGACAACTGCGATGCGCAAGGTGACACTGGTGCATTCCATCGTTTCGTTCTTTTTCAATACCGTCCTCGTGGCAGCAGCGGTCAATGCCGCCGTATCGCTTGCGGGCTGAATTCTACATGCAAAGGAAAACTCCATGAAAGTCATTTCACAAAACACCGCCTTTGGTGGCATGCAGGGCGTGTTCGCCCATGACTCAGAGGCGTGCAAGTCGGAGATGACCTTCGCAGTCTACGTTCCGCCAAAGGCAATCAGCGAGCCCTGCCCGGTCGTCTGGTATCTTTCCGGCCTCACCTGCACCCATGCCAATGTCATGGAAAAGGGTGAATACCGTCGCATGGCATCGGAGTTGGGATTAGTTGTCATTTGCCCCGACACCAGCCCGCGTGGCAATGACGTGCCTGATGAACTGACAAACTGGCAAATGGGCAAGGGCGCTGGCTTTTACCTGAATGCTACTGAAATGCCGTGGTCAGAGCATTATCAGATGTACAGCTACATCACGGAGGAACTACCTGCGCTCATATCGCAGCAATTTCGTGTGGACATGAGCCGCCAAGCTATCTTCGGGCATTCGATGGGCGGGCATGGCGCTATGACGATTGCGTTGAAAAATCCTGATCGCTTCAAAAGCTGCTCGGCCTTTGCCCCCATCGTCGCGCCTTCATCCGCGGACTGGTCCGCACCGGCATTCGAGAAATATCTCGGGGCAGACCAATCCGCATGGCGCCAGTACGACGCATGCTCCCTGATCGAAGACGGAGCCCGCTTCCCGGAATTCCTGATCGATCAGGGCAAGGCTGACAGCTTCCTTGATAGCGGATTGCGCCCATGGCTCTTCGAAGAGGCGATCAAGGGCAAGGATATCGGCCTTACGCTGCGCATGCATGAGCGTTACGACCACTCCTATTATTTCATATCAACCTTCATGGAAGACCATCTAAAATGGCATGCCGAGCGGCTTGCCTGAGCTGAGTTAGCGGACGGGACTGGCGAATAGCGCCGTTGCCAATGTCGAAGGTGACGGCCTGTTCAGTCGAAATTCGCTGATCACCCGCTCTGCAATTCCGGATGCGAGGTCTTGCTCAATCGAGGACTTATCCAGACTTACGACGGTGGCCGTGAACTTTGTCTCGGCAATCACCTCTCCGGATTGAACCGCAGCAGCACGCACGATGACACGAGCAGAAGCCCGTTCTCCCACCAGCATCGAATTTTTCGCAACGGAGACAAGCCGGATCGTCAGTACCACACGCGGCCTGATTTTGCCTCGCGTCGTCGCCTCGATAGCATTAGATATCTGATAGTGGATCGACTGCATAAGGTCTGGGGAAATATCTGGGCGCGCGGCAACGAAGGCACCGCGAACGTCATAAATAAGTTTTTCGCCGCCGGTGGTTTCCGGTCCAAGCTTGAAAGACATCAGGGCAAGGCAAGCCAGCGCAATCGTGCCCAAGCGCCTGAATGACTGAAACAAAATGGACGCCTCCCCTTAAGTCAGGTATGCGCCCATAATCGTCATTTACGGTTAAAAATACGCTAAACGATGTGGCGGAAAACGACCTTCGACATCCCCACCCGCGTGTGGAGATCGATGAGCCGTTACAGGTCCTTGCGTTCTACTCTTTAGTTGCGCGAAGAACGGCATCGGCAGCGCGCATGTCGATAAATCTCGCGGCACGGCGCTCCCTCGCTTCGTCGTCTTCACCCCACTGCTCAGCCGTCCAGTCCTCATCGAGATGAGCCAGAGCCCAGATCTCTTCAAGGCTGTATTCGTTTTCCGCCAGCGCCAGCGCAAGTATGGCGGAACCGGTCAACGACGTCACTGTGTGTAGAGCGGCAAGTTCGATTGCCGTATCATATTTGCGTAACGTCACGGCAAAAGCGGCAATGGCCTCACGCGGCTGCTCCTGATGCATGACACCTTCCACCAGAATGAAGCGCGCGCCGAGCGTATTTGCCGCCCATTCGATGACCGGGTCCCATTGATCGGTCTGCCGCCTTACGAGCTCCTGCGGTTCGCCTGCCCGGTAACAAAGCATATCGCTGGAGGAAAAACGCAATATATCTTCGAAAACCGCCTGCGTATCGTTGGCAAGCCCATCGATTGCCGTGTTCACATGGCGGGAAATCGGCATGGTTGCCGGATCGACAACTTCTGCCTGGGCGTCCCATTCCGCCCTCAGCAACTCGGCGAGCGCCTCGGTAGGTACGACAAGAGGATGTTTAGCGGGTGTGCGGACGGCTTTCCCATCAAGGTTAATGGTGTAAGTGCCCTCCTCGCCGATCTTAGCGATCGTCACGTCCTTGTAGAAACGCTTTGGTAGCGGTTTCTGCATCTGGATTTGAGCACGGCGAATTGGATCGGGGTGGCTAAGGCCTTCCGAAAGATCATTTAGCAAATCACGCATTGTCTTTCCTCATCACTGCGGAATATGGCCTGGAATTTCGCTTGGATGGTTTACGATCGCATCCGCCCCTGCCGCCGTTAGATCGCTCACAGAAGCATATCCCCATGCTACGCCGATTGCCTTGGCACCAGCCGCCTTGGCCATCTGCATGTCGTATATGGCGTCGCCGATGACGATAGTGTCTGCCGCAACCATGCCGGTTTCATGGCAGCACTCTGTCACCATGGCTGGATGCGGCTTGGATGGGCAGTCATCGGCCGTGCGAGACACGATGAAGTTCTCCCGAAATCCATGTGTATCCATGATAAGGTTGAGACCGCGGCGCGACTTGCCTGTCACGGCCCCCATCAACAACTCATCGCGCTTGGCGAGTTGATCGATCATCGGCTTTATGCCGTCGAACAAAGGCTCCTGAAAACCGGCCTCGGCGCGCGTTTCGGCAAAAATTGCCTTGTAGTGAGCGGTCATCGCGGTGGCTTCTTCGTCGACATGCGGCTTGCCCTGCATGCGGGCAATAGCGATATCCAGAGTCAGACCAATGATGGATTTCGTCAGCGAGACATCTGGCCTTGAATATCCGAAATGAACGAAGGTGCGCGCCATAACCTCATGGATGAGGCCCACGCTATCGACAAGCGTGCCATCGCAATCGAAAAGAACCAGTTTCATTCGTCGTCCTTGTCACCATCCGTAACGTCGAGGCCTAAGAGGTTCCACGTCTGCACCATGTGCGGTGGCAGGGGTGCGGTTACGCGCAGACGCCCGCCGGAGGGATGCGGAATATCGATGTGGCGCGCGTGCAAATGCAGGCGTTTCTGAATACCGCCTGGGAAATCCCAGTTCGGGTCCTCGATATAATACTTGGGATCGCCGATGATGGGATGACCGATATGCAGCGCGTGAACGCGAAGCTGGTGGGTACGGCCAGTATATGGCTCCATTTCCAGCCATGCCAGGTTCTGAGCGGCGGTATCGATGACGCGGTAACAGGAAATCGCGTGGTCCGCACCTTCCTCACCGTGTTTGGCAATGCGCATGCGGTCTCCATCCGGCGTCTGCTCTTTTACGAGCCAGCTCGAAATCTTGTCCTGATGCTTGCGTGGAACGCCTTTGACCAGAGACCAGTAAGTCTTCTTGGTGTCGCGTTCGCGGAATGCTGCTGTCAGTTTCTGCGCTGCTCCACGCGTGCGGGCAACGACGAGCACGCCCGACGTATCGCGGTCGAGACGGTGCACGAGGCGCGGCTTCTCGCCCTTCTGGCTCGTCCAGGCTTCCAGAAGACCATCGATATGGCGGGTGACGCCTGAGCCGCCCTGCACGGCGATCCCAGCGGGCTTGTTGAAAACGAAGACTTTGTCGTCTTCATGCAGCAACATACGCTTGAGGAGATCGCCATCTTCCGAATGCTTGAGGTCCTTGGCGCCAATCGGACCGCTTTTGACCTTGGAGTCGACATCCAGCGGCGGCACGCGCACCATCTGCCCCGGCTGAACGCGGGCATCCGTCTTGACACGACCGCCATCCACGCGCACCTGGCCAGAGCGCATGAGCTTCTGCAACTGGCCGAAGCCGAGGCCCGGATAGTGAATCTTGAACCAGCGGTCGAGACGCATTCCGGCCTCGTCGGCCTCTACCTTGATGTGCTCGATACCTGCCATGGCAATTCCAGTCGTTGTTTTGTGGTACACCGCCTCATTGATGTGCGGAACTTGGCCTTGTCTTTAGAACAAAGCGCGCCCTAAGGCCAGCCCAGCAAAGATTGCCGTGAAGGAAACCAGCAAGCTCGAAAGAATATAAAGCGCGGACATACCCAGTGCTCCGCGTTCGAACAGCACGACTGCATCGAGCGTGAATGACGACCATGTCGTAAAACCACCGAGGATGCCGGTAACGAGAAAGACGCGCATTTCGGCTGAAGCATTGAAACGACGCGCCACGAGCTCTACCGTAAGCCCGATCAAAAAAGCACCAACCACATTGACCGTCAGTGTTGCCCATGGAAAATTTGGACCCATCAGGCGTGTTCCAAATACGCCGACCAAATAGCGCGCAACCGAGCCGATTGCGCCGCCGATGGCGACAAGGACAATGTTGAGCATGGGAAAACTCCAGCGAGAAATAGTAAAGCAGAATCTAACCGGCAAGGTGTAGGGCATGATCGGCCGAAAGCAAACAATGCATCTTCTTTTGGGGACGTCGAAACCAGCAGCGACTTGTGTAAAAATCGAATCAAATGCAACCAGAAGATTTATGAGACCATAAATTCGTCGGTGATAACTTGTCCTAACTCTTTTTTGAAAGACAGGAAATGTGGCAGGTTTGGTCAGCTTCGGCAGATGCAGCAGCTTATGCTTCAGAGAGCATTAAGCGCACGCATCGCGCGCCTAAGAAAATTGAAGTTGAACGTGCTGCGAAAGAGCTGGTGCAAAGAGTGCGCGGTGATGATGATCCAACCGAAATACAACGTGCAATCGCGGCCCTAGCGCCATCCCTCTATCTCTCCACATCTGACAGGCGCCACCCCCAGGCCACTTTGGAGGAGGTCGTCGAAGCTTACGGTGAAAACGAGGTCGAAGAACCATAAATCTGCTCGTGCGCGTTCAGCTTCGTGTCAGCAAAACATAAGAAGTCTTTCATGCAATCAAAAGCAGAAAGGCTCATGATGAGAAGTTTTTCAAAAACCGTCGTTACTGCCAGCGCAATAGCGCTATTTTCCCTGCCAGCTTTCGCAGCCACCACTATTAAGGTGACCGAGGGCGGCGAAGGTGGGCAGCCTATGAGCCTTATGCTCGATAAGTCCACCGTTCAGGCTGGTGAAGCAACCTTCAAGGTTCACAACGACGCCATGACGGAAGACCATGAAATGGTTCTCGTCAAACTCAAATCTCCTGATGAAAAGATCCCGCTCGACACAATGAAGCATCGCGTGGATGAGAAAAAGCTGAAGAGCCTCGGTGAGGTTGCGGATTTGAAGCCCGGCAAAGACGGTCAGCTAAAAGCCAAGCTGACACCGGGTACCTATCTTTTATTCTGCAACATCAAGGGACACTATGAAGCCGGAATGCAGGCCAAGCTGACGGTTACCAAATAAAAAAGGCCAAACCTAAAACTGAAGGCTGCCGGGATTGTGCCGCGTCCCGACAGCCTTTTTCATTAGCCCCTTACTAGAGGCTTGCAGGCACCGAAAATCGAGTTCAATTTTCTCGGCAATGGTTAGTTATGATCGTGCTTCTGTTCGGCCTTGCTGGCCGAAACGACTTCAAGCTCGATCTGGACCTTTCCAGCCCTCTCGAAGGTCAGCGTTACCGGCACCTTGTCGCCTTCCGCGAACGGCTTTGAAACATTGAAGAACATGAAGTGCAGACCGCCCGACTTCAGTTCGACTGTCTGGCCCGCCGGGATTTCGATACCACTATCCAGCTTGCGCATCTTCATCACGTCATTGACCATCGCCATTTCGTGAATTTCTCCGCGTCCCGCCAAAGGTGACTCCACGGATATCAGACGATCATCGGAAGCGCCGTTGTTCCTGATCGTTACGAAACCTCCGCCCACTGGTTGTCCGGGCAGCATAGCCTTGGTCGATGCACCGGAAAGCTCTAGGCTTCCTGCTTTAACGACCCCGTCAGCGGCCATCGATGCATGGTCATGACCTTCACCTTGCTGTTTCGCAGTCACACGTATCACCGGCGCGGGATTATCAAGTGAATGCGGGTCCTGCCCTTCAGCGGCAATCTGGTCCCAGCTTACCCTGCTCTTCTCACCGCAAAGCTGCGTAACCTTGAATGGCAGGCTCGTACCGGCTTCGACACCGGAAATCTTTCCCTGCACATTGAAAGTGTCATAGAATTCGTCGGCAAGATCGCCGCCTTTCCAGCGAATTTCCACTGGGCCGCTTTTCACGTCCTTGCCATGGTTCTTGTAGGTTTTCTGATAATCACCCTTGATGATTTCCAGCTCCCAGCCTGCCTTAGGCTGTGGCTTCGCTGCAATGAAACCTTCAGGCAATATCATCTGCACTTCAGTCGTGGCGAGCCCGCCCTCGCAGCCATGCGGCACCTGGAGCTCAGCAACGATGGTGCTCTCTTGATCCGCAGTTCCGTTGACGAAACTCGTGTGGGCAAAAGCGGGCAAGGCAATGGTCGTCGCAAATGCAGCAAAGGTGGCAGTTTTCAATATCGTCATGTTTTGATCCTTAGGACTGAGGCCAGAAGCATCGTCAGTCGAAGTCAACGCTCTTAGCGGTTGATTGTAATTGTGGAAAAGGGATCAGACGGTACCAATAGGCGGCGCGCGGGCGTTTGGTCTGTAGAACGAGTTAGCAGACACTGTCTGCGTATCCGGAACCGGTGAATTCTCAAGAGAAGCACCGCTTGTTTTCAGCCAGGAATTATCGTCTGGCACCGGCACAAGGATGGATGACGCCAACAGGCAGGCTTCGCAAAACAGGACCGGATCGCCCGAATGCCCGCCCCCGCGATGACCTGTCAGTTCGGAGCCGGAATGGTCTGCGCATATCTCCGCAAATGTGCCATCTGGTAGCCGATAGGAGTCGTCATATGCAGCGGACGGCCCTGCAATTGCCTGCACCGGCTTGTGAGCAAAACCAAGTGACAGCATCAGAGCGGCGCAAAAAATACGCAGCAACTGTCCTACTGTTGTCGATTCTGTTCGCATGCCAACCCTCATGGCAAATCGATATCGCGCTTTCTACAGTAAATCAAAGCGCAAATCCGCGCAGGCGGAACAGGGTCATGGATGGAGCGTTGTTCGAATGAAATTCATTTACAAAGGAGGATGCCTGAATGCCTGCAAAATCCAAGGCTCAACAGAAAGCGGCGGGGGCCGCACTTGCGGCGAAGCGCGGCGATGTGCCTAAATCTCGTTTACAAGGCGCTTCAAAAAGCATGGCTAAGTCCATGACGGAGAAAGAACTTGAAGATATGGCATCCACAAAACGAAAGAATCTGCCAGAAAAGTAAGACGTCTAATCGGCGAGCACTTCCATGGAAACTCTCTTCCAAGCAATGGCGCTATTTGGACAAAAAACTGTTCAGATGCGGCATTTGGTTCTTGCCAACTGAAGGGCTTCGAAGATAATGAGCGCCATCCCGCTGGGAGAAGCCGCTTCAATGCGGTGCCGAAGGAGCAACCGCCCCGGAAACTCTCAGGCAAAAGGACCAGCGGCGAGGATAGAACTCTGGAGAGAAGCCGCCCGCAAGGGATGGCTCGCCGAAGGGATAACAATCTCAGGCGACAAGGACAGAGGGGGCTCTTGAACCCGACGCTCGCAGAGTGTCACGAACATGAGCCCGCGCGAAAACGCGCTACCCTGGAGGCGTCCTTGGCCGATACAGCCGAGTTAAAAGTCACCCCGCTCCATTCCCTGCATCTGTCTCTTGGCGCGCGCATGGTGCCATTCGCCGGTTACGACATGCCCGTGCAATATCTCGCAGGCGTGATGAAGGAGCACATCCACACCCGCGCCTCCGCCGGTCTCTTCGATGTTTCCCACATGGGTCAGGTCATCGTTAAGGCGAAGTCGGGCAAGGTGGAAGATGCCGCTCTCGCGCTCGAAAAGCTCGTTCCGGTCGATATTCTGGCCCTCAAGCCAGGCCGCCAGCGCTACGGTTTCTTCACAGACGAAAACGGCGGCATCCTCGATGATCTCATGATCACGAATCTGGGCGACCACCTCTTCGTCGTTGTCAACGCCTCCTGTAAAGATGCCGATCTGGCGCACATGAAGGCGCATCTGTCCGACACTTGCGACGTGACGCTTCTGGAAGATCGGGCCCTGATCGCGCTTCAGGGCCCACGCGCAGAAGCCGTTCTTGCAGAACTCTGGGCCGGCGTTTCCGGCATGAAGTTCATGGATGTGCGCGAAATTCCGCTACACGACGTTCCCTGCATCGTCTCCCGCTCGGGTTACTCCGGTGAAGACGGTTTCGAAATTTCCGTTCCAGCCGACAAGGCGGAAGAAATCGCCAAGGCGTTGCTGGAGCATCCAGATTGCGAGCCTATCGGGCTCGGCGCGCGTGACAGCCTTCGTCTCGAAGCCGGTCTCTGCCTCTATGGAAATGATATCGACACGACGACATCTCCCATCGAAGCCTCGCTCGAATGGGCCCTCCAGAAGGCGCGCCGCACCGGCGGTGATCGCGAAGGTGGCTTCCCCGGCGCTGATCGCATTCTGAAAGAACTCGGCAATGGCACCACCCGTCGACGCGTCGGCCTGAAGCCGGAAGGTAAGGCTCCCGTTCGTGGTCACGCCAAGCTGTTTGCCGATGCCGAAGGCAGAGAAGGGATCGGCGAAGTCACCTCCGGCGGCTTTGGCCCAACGGTCGAAGGTCCCGTCGCCATGGGTTATGTTCCGACCGATTTCACGACACCCGGCAAGGCGATCTTTGCCGAGGTTCGCGGCAAATACCTGCCCGTCACCGTCGCTGCCCTGCCCTTCATCACACCGACTTACAAACGCTAATTCTGCGGAGAAACCCATGTTGAAATTTACTCAGGAACACGAGTGGCTGAAGATCGAAGGCGATGTCGCGACTGTCGGCATCACCACCCACGCCGCAGAACAGCTCGGCGATCTGGTCTTCGTTGAACTGCCGGAAGTCGGCGCGACCTTCGCAAAGGATGGCGACGCCGCAACCGTTGAAAGCGTGAAGGCTGCATCCGACGTTTATTGTCCGCTGGATGGCGAAGTGGTGGAAATCAATCAGGCCATCGTTGACGATCCGTCCCTCGTCAATTCCGATCCGCAGGGCGCTGGCTGGTTCTTCAAGCTGAAGCTCTCCAACGCCGCTGACGCCGATGCGCTTCTCGATGAAGCCGCCTACAAGGAGCTGGTAGCGTAATGACCACGCCCACCGAATTCCATTTCACCGACTATCAGCCGTATGACTTCGCCAACCGTCGTCATATCGGCCCGTCGCCGGTGGAAATGGAGGAGATGCTAAAGGTCGTTGGCTACAAGAGCCTCGACGCCCTGATCGACGCCACCGTGCCCTCCTCCATTCGCCAGAAGGTTCCGCTTACCTGGGGTGCCGCGCTGACCGAGCGCGAGGCGCTGGACCGTCTCCGCGAAACCGCGAACCGGAACAAGGTTCTGACCTCGCTGATCGGCCAAGGCTATTACGGAACCATCACGCCGCCGGTCATTCAGCGCAACATTCTGGAAAACCCTGCCTGGTACACTGCTTACACGCCCTACCAGCCGGAAATCTCTCAGGGACGCCTTGAGGCGCTTCTGAACTTCCAGACGATGATTTCCGATCTGACTGGCCTCGATGTGGCAAACGCCTCGCTTCTCGATGAAGCGACTGCGGCCGCCGAAGCCATGTCCATGTGCCAGCGCGTCGCGAAGTCGAAGGCCAACGCCTTCTTCGTGGATGCCAACTGCCACCCGCAGACCATCGCGCTCATCGAAACCCGTGCAGCACCGCTCGGATGGAAGGTCATCGTCGGCAACCCGTTCACGGATCTCGATCCGGTGGATGTCTTCGGCGCCATCTTCCAGTACCCCGGCACGCATGGCCACGTCAGCGATTTCTCTGGCCTCATCGCCCGCCTGCATCAGACCGGCGCCATCGCTGCCGTCGCGACCGATCTGCTGGCACTGACGCTTCTAAAGTCACCCGGCGAAATGGGTGCAGATATCGCCATCGGCTCGTCGCAGCGCTTCGGCGTTCCGGTCGGTTACGGTGGTCCGCACGCGGCCTTCATGTCCGTGAAGGATGCGCATAAGCGCTCCATGCCCGGTCGCCTTGTCGGCGTCTCCGTCGATGCGCGCGGCAACCGTGCCTATCGCCTGTCGCTCCAGACCCGCGAGCAGCACATCCGTCGTGAGAAGGCCACGTCCAATATCTGCACCGCACAGGTGCTGCTGGCCGTCATGGCGTCCATGTATGGCGTCTTTCACGGTCCGCAGGGCATCAAGGCCATAGCCCAGCAGACGCACCAGAAGGCGGTGCTGATGGCGAAGGGGCTGGAGAAGCTCGGCTACACAATCGAGCCGGAAACCTTCTTCGACACGATCACCGTCGATGTTGGCCACATGCAGGCGCTTATCCTGCGTGCAGCCGTGGCTGAGGGCGTCAATCTGCGCAAGGTCGGCTCCACCAAAATCGGCATGAGCCTTGACGAGCGCACCCGCCCGGCAACGCTGGAAGCCGTATGGCGCGCCTTCGGTGGCAACTTCTCGATTTCGGATTTCGAACCGGATTACCGACTGCCGAAAGATCTATTGCGTACAAGTGCTTACATGACGCACCCGATCTTCCACATGAACCGCGCCGAAAGCGAAATGACGCGCTATATCCGCCGTCTTTCGGATCGCGATCTAGCTCTCGACCGCTCCATGATCCCGCTCGGCTCCTGCACCATGAAGCTGAACGCAACGGCCGAAATGCTGCCGATCACATGGCCTGAGTTCTCCGACATCCACCCCTTCGTCCCCGCCGATCAGGCGCTGGGTTACAAGGAGATGATCGACGATCTCTCAGCCAAGCTCTGCTCGGTAACGGGCTATGACGCATTCTCCATGCAGCCGAATTCCGGTGCGCAGGGTGAATATGCGGGCCTGCTGACGATCCGCAATTACCACCTTGCCCGTGGTGACGCGCATCGCGATGTTTGCCTCATCCCCACCTCGGCGCACGGCACCAACCCTGCCTCCGCACAGATGGTCGGAATGAAGGTCGTACCGGTCAAGGTGCGTGAGAACGGCGATATCGATGTCGAAGATTTCCGTGCAAAAGCAGAGCAGTACACAGAAAACCTCTCGTGCTGCATGATCACCTATCCATCCACGCACGGCGTTTTTGAAGAGACCGTTCGCGAGATCTGCGAGATCGTTCACAGCCAAGGCGGTCAGGTCTATCTCGACGGCGCGAACATGAACGCCATGGTCGGTCTTTCCCGCCCCGGCGATATCGGTTCCGACGTATCGCACCTCAACCTCCACAAGACCTTCTGCATTCCACATGGTGGCGGTGGTCCCGGTATGGGCCCGATCGGCGTCAAGGCGCATCTCGCCCCTTACCTGCCCGGCCACCCGGCCAGCGACGGTCGCCCCGGTGCAGTCTCCGCAGCGCCATTCGGCTCGCCGTCGATCCTCCCCATCTCATGGAGCTACTGCCTCATGATGGGTGGCGAAGGGCTGACGCAGGCAACCAAGGTCGCCATCCTTAACGCCAACTACATCGCCGCGAGACTGAAGGGCGCCTATGACGTGCTCTACAAGTCGGAGACGGGCCGCGTTGCGCATGAGTGCATCATCGACACCCGCCCGCTGAACGACAGCTGCGGTGTGACGGTGGATGACGTTGCGAAGCGTCTGGTGGATTGCGGCTTCCACGCCCCGACCATGAGCTGGCCGGTTGCCGGCACGCTGATGATCGAGCCGACGGAATCCGAGACCAAGGCAGAGCTCGACCGCTTCTGCGATGCAATGCTGGCCATCCGCGAGGAAGCCCGCGACATCGAGGAAGGCCGTTCGGACAAGCTCAACAACCCGTTGAAGAACGCCCCGCACACGGTGGAAGACCTCGTCGGCGAATGGGACCGACCGTACAGCCGCGAAAAAGGCTGCTTCCCACCCGGCTCCTTCCGCGTGGATAAATACTGGTCCCCGGTCAACCGCATCGACAACGTCTATGGCGACCGAAACCTCATCTGCACCTGCCCGCCCATGAGCGAATATCAGGAAGCCGCTGAGTAAGCGCAAAAAGAAAAGCCCGGAGCGATCCGGGCTTTTTCGTCTGAATATTACCGCGTCAACCGAATATCCGCCGTCACGACAGTCGGCCCGTTCGCGCCGTCCTTATCCGTCGTTCGCAACCTTAAGCCGTTCGTGCCGACCTTGCTGATGGTCATACCAGCAACACGGTCGCCGTTGATGTCCTTGTTCCAGCGCACCGTCAGGTTGATCGCATCTCCACGGCGGCTGCCGCTGAGCGCGGATGGTCTTCCGGACGGGCCGACATAGTTGCCGGAGTAGCGGTTGCCGCGCGCCGAGAGATCGGCTGAAATCGCGCGGCGGACGACGACGAAGCCGCGGCAGGTGCCGTTCATCTGGAGCGACGGGCCGGAGGCGGTGGACTGGAAGGTGCAGTTGACGTTCACCGGCTTGGAGCCGATTCGCGTGGTCACTGTGCCGTTGCCTTTCCAGCTGCCGGAGAGCGAAGAGAGAAATGCACTTTCATCTGCAAAGGCCGGGGCTGCGATGAGGGCAACTGCAACAGCCATGATGGACGTGATCTTGTAAGTCATTTCGCTTGTTCCTCATTTTAAGGAAAGCGAACGTACGGACTGATTGAAGGTTCCTGCCCATGAATAGTTATAGCCGATAGCAACTAATAAAGACGCCGCGCGTTTTTCGCCAGCTTTGCCACTCATGCTGGAGTTTCACGCATGACATCCGTTGCTTCGTCATCTCTGCCTCAAGGTTCACTCGGAAACACTCCACGCAGCGGCATAAGCGACCGAACGTTGTTCGCGCTTGCTGTTCTCAATTTCTTTCTAGCCGATGCGCGCGATGGGCTTGGGCCGTTTCTCGATGCATTTCTGGCAACGAACGGCTGGTCTCCCATGCAACTCGGCGTCATCGCAACGGTCGGCGGTCTGGTTGGCTTGGCTGTCACCCCCGTTTGCGGCGCGCTTGTCGATGGCACCACTTGGAAGCGGGCCCTTATCGCGGGTCCGGTGGTTCTGGTAACAGCTGGTGCGTTGATCACCCTCCTGTTCACCAACGAGATCGTCGTTTGGTCAGGCCAGATCATGACAGCCGTGGTGGGCGCTGTGGTTGGGCCTGCGCTGGCGGGGCTGACGCTGGGTCTGGTCGGTGAGAGAATGTTCTCGCATCAGATTTCGCGTAACGAATTCTGGAACCACGGCGGCAACTTCGCCTCGCTGTTTGCTACCTATGTCGCGGTGTCCTATTTCGGCGTTTCAGGCGTCATTGGCCTCATGGTCATCACCGCCATCGGCACGTTGATCGCCATTGCCGCTATCGACCCGAACCGCATCGACCATAAGGTAGCGCGCGGGCTTGGGCATGATGAGGGCAAACCCGGTCCGTCCGGTTTCGATGTTCTCCTCCATGAACGCGGCCTCATTCTACTGGCGATCATTCTGCTGATCTTCCACTTCGGCAATGCGCCGATGGGTCGCCTGATTGCCCAGGATTTTGCGGTGGAACTCAATTCACCGTTCAAGACGACAGCGATCATCACCGGCGTTGCGCAGTTCGCCATGATCTTCGTGGCGGCCATGGCACCTCGGCTTATTCGGCGTTTCGGCCTTTCCACCGTCTTTCTTATCGCTCTTGCCGCCCTTCCGCTGCGTGGGTTCCTCGCAGCATCTTTCCACGATTTCTGGGTGGTTTATCCGGTACAGCTTCTGGATGGGATCGGCGCTGGCCTGCTCGGTATCGTTACGCCGGTCGCGGTCGAGAGAATCCTGAAAGGAACTGGCCGCTTCAATGTGGGTCTCGCCAGTGTGATGACGGTGCAGGGCATCGGCGCTTCGCTGAGCAACGGCGTAGCGGGTTGGCTAACCACCGAGGGCGGTTTTGGCCTGTCGCATATGGTTGGCGGTAGCATCGCTGCCATTGCCATCATTCTTTTCGTTATGTTTCGACGGGACATCGTTCCTAAGGATGAACCTGCAGAAAGCTGAAAAGAAAAAGAAGGCCATTGGCCTCCTTTAAAATTATCTCGAAGTCACGTTAACCGACGAAAGCGCGCTCGATCACAAACTCCGCTGGCTTGTTATTTGCACCCTCGTTTAAACCGGCTTTCTCCAGCAATTCCTTGGTGTCCTTCAGCATAGCAGAAGAACCGCAGATCATGCCGCGATCAATCGCTGGATCGAAAGCCGGAACGCCAAGGTCGGTAAACATCTTTCCGTTTTCGATGAGGTCGGTAATGCGTCCCTTGAAAGGGTATTCCTCGCGGGTAACGGTGGCATAATGCTTCAGCTTGTCGCCAGCGATTTCGCTCAGGAATTCGTGGTTCTTGATTTCTTCGATCAAATCAAAGCCATACTTAAGCTCAGCAACATCACGGCACGTATGCGTAAGAATGACTTCCTCGAACTTTTCATAGGTTTCGGGGTCGCGGATGAGGCTTGCGAACGGCGCGATGCCAGTCCCCGTTGAGAACATGTAAAGGCGCTTGCCGGGAGTCAGCGCATCAAGAACCAATGTTCCTGTTGGCTTCTTGCGCATCAAAACGGTATCGCCCGGCTTGATAGCCTGAAGATGCGACGTTAGCGGGCCATCCGGTACCTTGATAGAGAAGAATTCCAGTTCTTCATCCCATGCAGGGCTTGCGATGGAATAAGCACGATAAATCGGCTTTTCACCAACCATAAGACCGATCATCGCAAATTCGCCCGAGCGGAAGCGGAAGCCAGCAGGCCTCGTCATGCGGAAACGGAAGAGATGATCCGTATAATGCTCGACCGAAAGCACCGTTTCGGCATAAACACCGTCCGGGATTTTTACCGCAAATTCTTCCGTCTTGGCTGGGGCGTTCATTCTCTATCCGTTCGTCTTCATTAACTGACCAACATTTTGATACGCGGCGAATATAACATTTGAGCGTATTTTTGAAGGTACAGGACTGTCATTACAGCTATGTGCGTAGAAATAAGTATCAAAAACTCATATTTTTACGCAATCTATCAGGCGGTCAGCCGGCGACGCCAGCTATAGGCTTCATTTCCAGCCGCAGCCTTAGCCGTCGGCTGGTAGTAGACATCGATACTCGGCAAGCGATTTTCCGACAGACGCTGCAGCGCCGTCTCGTTGGTCACGGCAAAGCTGGTAAAGCCGGTACGCAGCATCAACGGCACCTGATCTATCAGCACATCACCAACTGCCCGCACCTCTTCCTTATAATTAAGGCGGCTTCGCAGAAGTGAAGCGTGGCTAAAGCCGCGACCGTCATTAAATGCAGGGAAGCTGATGGCGACCAATGCGATGCGGTCAATAAACGGTTCGAGTTTCGTCACGTCGTCGGCGGGCGTGATGAGAACGCCGAGACCTACATCGTTGCTTTCTGCAGCACGGGTGAGAAATGCATCAAGTGGAAGGACAGCATTTTGCCCTTCTTCCGCATTCACCTCATCCGTCTCTATGACCCACGGGTCGTTGTCGACGAAACCGCTTTCGTTCCAGATTTTTGTCATCGTCAAATGTCCCTTATGCGGCCGCGGCAGATGCCGGGTAAAGCGCATCCTTGAAGGGCTGCTGGCCGACACGGCGATATGCTTCGAGGAAGGTTTCTTCCCTGGAAAGACGCAGGCCCAGATAGGTGTCAACGATCGTCTCCACCGCATCCGTGACCTTCTCGGGCTCAAAACCACGACCGATGATTTCGCCGATGGAGGAGTTCTCATCGCCGGAACCGCCAAGCGTGATCTGATAGAGCTCAGCCCCCTTCTTTTCCACGCCGAGCAACCCGATATGGCCGACATGATGATGCCCGCATGCATTGATGCAGCCAGAAATCTTGATTTTCAGTTCGCCAATTTCTGCCTGACGCTCCGGCGCTCCGAAACGCATTGAGATTTCCTGGGAGACTGGAATAGAGCGCGCATTGGCGAGCGCACAATAGTCCAGCCCGGGACAGGCAATGATATCGGTGATGAGACCGGCATTTGCAGTCGCCAGACCCGCACCCAGAAGCGCACGATAAACAGGCTCCAAATCCGCTAGAGCAACATGCGGCAGAATGATATTCTGCTCATGGCTGATGCGGATTTCATCGAAAGCATATTCGGCGGCAATATCCGCGACGATATCCATCTGCTCGTCCGATGCGTCGCCCGGAATGCCACCGATCGGCTTCAGCGAAATCGTCACCATGCCGTAGTCGGGGTGCTGATGCGGCTGAACGTTCTGATCGACCCATCGGGCGAAGTCGCTATCCGCCTTCTTCCAGCGCGCCAGGCTCTCCCAGCTCTCGGGACGGTCCTTCAACTTCGGCGGTTCGAAATAAGTGGTGATCGCGGCGATATCGGCGTCGGGCAGTTTCAACTCGCCGTTCTTCAGATGAACGAACTCGTTCTCGACCTGACGCGCTAGTTCTTCAGCACCCGTTTCATGGACCAAGATCTTGATGCGTGCCTTATACTTGTTGTCGCGGCGACCATGCAGGTTGTAAACGCGCATGATGGCAGTCGTGTAGGACAGCAAATCCTCTTCCGGCAGGAAGTCACGGATTTTCTTGGCGATCATAGGGGTTCTGCCCTGCCCGCCGCCGACATAAACTGCAAATCCGATTTCGCCGTCCTCGTTCTTCTTCAAGTGAAGACCGATGTCGTGAACCTGAATGGCAGCGCGGTCGCGCTCGGCACCCGTTACCGCGATCTTGAATTTGCGCGGTAAAAAGGAAAACTCCGGATGAACCGAAGACCACTGGCGCAGGATTTCAGCGTAGGGCCGCGGGTCTGCAACCTCATCGGCAGCAGCGCCAGCGAAATGATCTGCCGTGACGTTGCGAATACAATTGCCTGACGTTTGGAGCGCATGCATTTCAACGGTGGCCAGTTCTTCAAGAATGGCGGGCGTGTCAGCAAGACGCGGCCAGTTGTACTGAATATTTTGGCGGGTGGTGAAGTGACCATAACCGCGGTCGTACTTGCGAGCGATATGCGCCAGCATCCGCATTTGCCTGGAATTCAGCGTACCGTAGGGAATGGCCACGCGCAGCATGTAGGCGTGAAGCTGGAGATAGACGCCGTTCATCAAGCGGAGCGGCTTAAACGCATCTTCTGCAAGCTCTCCAGATAGGCGACGCTCCACCTGATTACGAAACTGGTCCACGCGACCTTTTACGAAAGCGTGATCGAACTCGTCATAACGGTACATGGTATTCCTCAGACTGCGATGAATTCCGCGTCGGCTGCCTTGTAGCCGGGCGCATAGGGTATGGTTGGGCCAGCTGCACGAATACGCTCACGCAGGCGTGTCGGCCAAAGCTTGCCGTTTTCCTCGGCGACATCGACAATGTTTACGTCGACGACCTTGTTCGCGGAAAAATCGCGCTTGCCTATTTCCTCCAGCGAGGCAACCGCCTCCGCGTGGCGGGCAACCAGGGCTGCCTGAAGGTCTTCAGTCCACTCACCAGCTGCATCGAGCCAGACGGCGATGCCATCGCTCAAGCGATTTGCTGTCAGCACCTTGTCAACCATTTGCATACTCCTGCTCAAGATCCGAGCGAATGGGCGATAAAGCCAATGCTTCGGATCTTTCAAAATTCGCACCGGCAACCGCATCACCGATGATGACCATGACCGGACCGCTCAATTCGTCGCGATGCTCCAGATCGGGCAAGTCTTTCAATATACCGTGCATAAGACGGCGATAACTGCGGCTGGCGTTCTCAATGACCGCCACGGTCGTATCCGCGTTCAATCCCGCACTCATCAGCCGCGTGGCTACAGAGGCAGCGACCGAGCGTCCCATATAAACGGCGATTGTTGCGCCCGAGACCGCAAGACGCGCCCAATCCGGCAAGACATCGCCAGCCAGATCATGACCTGTCGTGAAGATGAGAGACGAGGCCACACCGCGCAGTGTCAAGGGCAGCTCAAAATCAGCGGCAGCAGCAAAAGCAGAGGTGATGCCCGGAACGATCTCATATCCAATGCCCGCTTCCCGCAGTGCCGCCATCTCTTCCGCTGCACGACCGTAAACCAGCGGATCGCCGGATTTAAGGCGCACAACTCGTTTTCCATTCTCTCCCAGCGACACCAAAAGCTTGTTGATGTCTTCCTGAGATTTCGAATGACAGCCCTTGCGCTTGCCAACGGAAAGTCGCTCGGCATCACGGCGACCCATATCGACTATTTCCTGCGGAACGAGAGCATCGTAAACGATCACATCCGCCTGCATGAGAACGCGCTGTGCGCGCAGTGTCAGCAAATCCTCAGCACCGGGGCCAGCACCAACCAGCCAGACGTAGCCGTCGTGACGCTCGGGGGTGGCAAGCAATTGCTCGGCCGCGGCACGAGCCGCATCAATATCGTTCAGGGATACGGCATCAGCGACACTGCCGGAAAAGAAGCGACGCCAGAAGCCACGACGCAGGGCACCTTTAGGGATCGCACGTTCGGCGGCAGCACGATATTCGACGGCCAATCGCGACAGCCTTCCGAGCGAGGGCGACAGCATTTGATCTACCTGCGCACGGATCATCTGCGCAAGCACCGGCCCTGCACCCTCCGAACCGATTGCAACAGCCACCGGAGCACGCGACACCAAGGCCGGAGTGAAGAAATCGCAGTAATGCGGCTGGTCTACCGCGTTTGCCGGGATCCGGCGAGCACGAGCCTCATCGACGATTCGACGATCAAGCGCCTCATCGCCGGTCGCTGCAAATACCAGCGTGATATTGTCCAGGTGCGAGTGAGAGAACGCCTCAGACACATGCGTCACCGATCCGCTCTTCAACAGCGGTGCGTAGCTCTCTTCCGGCTCC
This sequence comes from Agrobacterium larrymoorei, assembly GCF_013322225.1. GTDB lineage: Bacteria > Pseudomonadota > Alphaproteobacteria > Rhizobiales > Rhizobiaceae > Agrobacterium > Agrobacterium larrymoorei_A. Next base: position 158,773 of record NZ_JAAMFB010000011.1, on the reverse strand, counting down.
TCTGAAAAAGCCAGTATCGCAGCGTTCGTGTTCAAGAGTAGACGAACTTTTGCATAGGCCTCATCACCATTTCCAAAGACGGCAACCCGCTTTCCCCTCACCTTGAAAAAGGCGGGGAATGTGTCGAGTCTTTCGTCATGATATGAGACTGGTGTTTCAAGCATGGTCGCAATATCGCCGATCAGGTCTGGACAGTGAAGGTACAGAAATTTATTCGTTATAATGCAGTAGATTTTTATTCTTCGGCAAGCCCGGATTTTGAGGAAAAGCAACCGCGTCACCGATTTGCAATACACATAGAATTCTCGGTATTTTCCATGAAAATGGTATATTTCTCAGAGGATTCGCGGGCTTAATCATTCTCTATTAATACAAACGGGAAGACAGGAAATTACCTTGACTGAACGCACGATTGCTCGACGCCTGCTCGAGGTCATCGAAAAGAATATCCTGCCCTTGACTACACTGGGCGTTTCCAAAGGAAACAAGGTTTTTGGAGCGGCGATCTTGCGCAAGTCCGACCTGTCGCTGGTCATTGCTGAAACAAATAATGAACTCGAGAACCCGCTTTGGCACGGCGAAGTCCACACCCTCAAGCAGTTCTACGAGCTCAAAGATAAGCCGAATACGAAGGATCTGATTTTCCTGTCGACGCATGAACCCTGCACCATGTGCATGTCGGCTATTACGTGGGCTGGCTTCGACAATTTCTATTCGTTTTTCAGCCATGAGGATTCGCGTGACGCATTTGCCATTCCGCACGACCTCAAGATTCTGAAAGAAGTCTTTGGGCTGGAACCCGGCGGTTACCGACGCAGTAATTCCTTTTGGAATTCTTTTTTCATTTCCGAACTCGTGGAAACCGAAGACGACCCTCTGAAGACCGAGTTGGTACAGCAGACAGCGCGTATTAAAGCAATTTATAACGACCTTTCCAGCAGTTATCAGTCTTCCAAGGCCGACAACGATATCCCCTTGAACTGACGCAGAAGAAAAGACCTCAAATGGAAGCCTCCAAAGATATTTCCCGTCTCATCGAGATCATGGAGGCTTTACGGCAGCCTGAAACCGGTTGCCCCTGGGACATTGTACAGACGTTCGAAACCATAAAGCCTTACACCATCGAGGAAGCCTATGAGGTCGCCGATGCAATCGAGCGCAAGGATATGGACGACCTTTGCGACGAACTCGGTGACCTGTTGCTTCAAGTCGTGTTCCACTCACGGATAGCCGAGGAGATGGGCGAGTTTACGTTCGAAGATGTCGTTCACGCGGTAACGTCGAAAATGATCCGCCGCCACCCTCATGTGTTTGCCGTATCGGATGCCGATACGGCTGAGTCCGTTAAAGTTCAATGGGATGTCATCAAGGCTCAGGAGAAACGAGAGCGCGCGGAGCGGCGGGCAAAGCGCGGTATCACCGAGGACTTCAAGGCCGGGTTTCTTGGGTCGATCCAGCGGAGCCAACCTGCATTAACCGAAGCGCTGAAATTGCAGGAACAGGCAGCGCGCGTCGGTTTCGATTGGTCTGCGTCCGAGCCGATCCTGGATAAGATCGAAGAGGAGATCGCGGAGCTCCGTCAAGCCTTGTCTGAGGGAAACCCCGCCAAGGTCACGGACGAACTGGGTGACCTAATTTTCGCGCTCGTCAACATCGGTCGCCACGTTAAGGCAGATCCTGAAAACGCACTTCGCGGCACGAATACGAAGTTTCGACGCCGCTTTAACCACATCGAAAAATCGCTACCAGAGCAGGGTCACACGCTCGAATCGGCGTCACTGGAGCAAATGGAAGAGTTGTGGCAGGCAGCAAAGGCGATCGAACGGCAACTCGAAAAGCTTTGATATAGCAAGGGACTAGCCTGCTTGCCGGATTTCTTCGCCGGAGTTTTTCAAGTCGAAATCCTCAGCATTGTAGACAGTCAGTCTATCACGACCGGAGGCCTTGGATGCATAAAGAGCCATATCGGCCTTCTTGATCAACGCTAGGGGTGCGCAGGTCTTTTCCTCACAGACAGCCAGCCCCATGCTCAGAGTCACGGGAATCTTCTGATCCTCGATCACATGCCGGATGGCGCTGACGAGCAGCCTCGTGCTTTCGGCCAGTGCCAAAGCTTCTTCCTCGCCAATCGCCGGCTGATAAAGAATGAACTCCTCGCCGCCGAAGCGGGCGAAACGATCAGTTGGACGTATGCGGCTCGAGAGTTCCTTTGCCACCCGAGCAATAACTTCATCGCCGGCCAAGTGACCGAAACCGTCATTGATCCGCTTGAAGTAATCAATGTCGATCATAACGATCACGTCGCCATGATGCAGGACGTCAGGCAAATGGGACGTGAAGGATCGGCGGTTCGGCACACCCGTCAAAATATCCAGATCGGCCAAACGCTTTAATCCTGCCTCGGCGCGCTCCTTGACCAGAGCCATTACGAAGAACGCAATCGCGAAGTGACAAATGATGGATACGAAGAACGCGTTTCGCGCTGACACAAGAGAAGTAGTAGGGAAAACAGCGCCAAGTGCCACAAAGATGCTCAGGATCGCTGCAAAAACAACCGTTGCTCCGATTACCTTGCGAACAGGTAAAGGCTCTGTACGCCGGTCTGAAAAGATCGTGTAGGCAGCGGCAAAAAGCAACGCAGCGGCGGTGGTTTGAAACGCGAAGGCTCTTGCAGCCATAACTGTATACAGGCCGCTCAACAGAAGAACGGAGCAAACGACGACCGGCAAGAACAGTATCAGCCATTCTCTTCGCCGCTGTCTCTGGCTGCTGATACGGCACATGCCCACCCAAAAGATCGCATAACCCACGATCCCGGCGAAATTTCCCGCAATCGCAAACTGGTGCTCAACCGAGACGTAAACCTTACCGATACTGCCTAGAGTCGAAGCCATGGCGACGAGAAAGAAACCGAGGGCCAGAAAACCCAACCCAACACTTTCACGAGACTGCGACCGTACATACAGGAAGCACAGCGCGCCGACGAAAAAAGATAGCTTGTGTAAAAGAAGTACGGTTGCCAGATCTAAAGGCTGTGACATGTAATTTCTGCTCGCATCAATTGCGCGATAATATCACATGCCTCACCTTACGAAACCCTAACTTAGCAACCACAATTCTTAGAGTCGCCGCATGGCTGCCATGCAAAAAGGAAAACCTATTCCCGCTCCCAGTCTTCCGGTTTCGCCTGGCTCCCGACGCCCATAAGACGATCAAGCTCGGCAGCCTGCATTTCTGAGAGACGGAGATCTAGCGCCACGGAGCCGTCCTCCTGGTCTTCGCGAGCATCGACTATTGCGTTGTCATAGACCCAGGACAGCAGCTTCAGCTTATCGACTGGCAACACGACCGTGGTCTCGGTCAGAACGCCTGACAGGCGCGATGAAATCTCCGTCATGAGAGCATCGACGCCCTCACCGGTAATTGCAGAGACAGCCCGCACATTCGTACGCCCTACCGCTTTCTGCATAATGGCATCGTGAGCCTCCGGCTCGAGACGGTCCACCTTGTTCCAGACTTCGATAAGCCGCTCCTCAGAAACCTTCTCATCAATGCCCAGATCACCGAGAATTCGTAATACGTCGCCCGCTTGCGCCGCATTGTCCGGATCAGACATATCACGGACATGCAGGATGAGGTCGGCTTCCAGCACTTCTTCCAATGTTGCGCGAAAAGCGGCAACGAGGTGCGTTGGGAGATCTGAAATGAAACCGACCGTATCGGACAGGATGACGGTGCGGCCATGCGGCAACTTCATCCGACGCAATGTCGGATCGAGCGTCGCAAACAGCATGTCTTCCGCAAGAACGCCCGCGCCCGTAATACGATTGAATAGCGTAGACTTGCCAGCGTTGGTGTATCCGACCAGAGCTACAATAGGATGGGGAACCTTACGGCGTTTTGCGCGGTGAAGCTGGCGTGTTCGAACCACCTGCTCCAGTTCGCGCTCAAGCTTTACGATACGCTCCTGCAACAGTCGACGGTCCGCTTCGATCTGGGTTTCGCCGGGACCACCCATGAAACCGGCACCACCACGCTGACGCTCAAGGTGTGTCCAGCTGCGGACCAGACGTCCTTTTTGGTAATTCAGATGCGCAAGATCGACCTGAAGCGTACCTTCTTTCGTGGACGCACGACGACCGAAAATTTCAAGAATCAAGCCGGTGCGATCAATGACCTTCGAGTTCCACTGCTTCTCAAGATTTCGCTGTTGAACAGGCGTCAACGGGTGATCGATGATCACAAGACCGGAATCCGTCTCGTCCAGAAGATGACCGATCTCCTCGATCTTGCCGGTGCCGAACAGTGTCGCGGGACGGGGTTGGCTGATCGTTACGATCAGTCCTTCGATGACAGAAAGATCGATGGCGAGCGCAAGACCCTTGGCCTCTTCCAGCTTGGCTTCCATCGTCCGCGGTGGCGACGTTACGGAAGCCTCGCGCGTGTCGCGCTGCTTTAAAACGGGAACGAGAACAACCGCGCGCATATCGTCGCGGCGCTTTTCAAGCTCTGGAATAATCGATTCGTTCGATGTGTCACGCGTAGAAATCTGCAGGTCCCTCTTTGAGACAAATTAAGAGCGTCGCACTAAAACACACAAGCGACGTCAAGGCAAAACAACGGAACGTAATGACTGGTTCCGTTGTCGCCGTGGTAAAGACCGGCATATTTGCTACGGCAATTCCGCCGATGAGTTCGCGGATCCGGCCCTTACGCCGCGCCTTCTTCCGTTTCGAACATCTGCATGGGCTGACCCGGCATGATGGTAGAAATGGCGTGCTTATACACGAGCTGCGAGTGACCGTCACGACGCAGAAGAACGCAGAAGTTGTCGAAGGAGGTCACGACGCCCGTCAGCTTGACGCCATTGATGAGAAAGATCGTCAATGAAATCTTCTGCTTGCGAACGGTGTTGAGGAAGAGATCTTGCAGGTTTTGAGAACGTTCCGCCATGGCGCCGCTTCTTTCTTTTTTGCCCGGATGGGAGACCGGGAAATAAACATTGATTATCTTTGCCGGTTAAAGTCTCGTCCCCCGCTAACCGACGTGAACCTCTGGTATCAAATCGCAGTCTTTTCCGCAATGTCGAAAAACTCACTCAGTTTTTTGTTGAGTGAGCAGGTTTTTATTTAACACTCAATAATTTAGAAATACTGCAGCGATACTCGGAATAGCTGTTCCACGTCCCGCACCGCGTCCGAAGACGCGAACAAGACGACACGATCCTTTGCCTTGATTTTCATGTTCCCATCCGGCCTCAGAACCGTCTTGTCACGATATACCGCGCCGATGCGAACACCATCCGGCAAGTCCACTTCACGAAGCGCCTGACCGACGAGTGGAGATGTCTCGAGTGCTTCCGCCTCGATGATCTCACCATTACCTCTTTGCACGGCGTAGACGGATCGAATGCGGCCTTTTCTGACGTGCTGTAGAACACGGGAAATTGTGACTGCGCGCGGGTTGATGTAAGCGTCGAGCGCGAGCGATTTTGCGACATCGTGAAAAGAAGTGCCATTCAGTAACGCTAGATTGGACTTGCACCCGAGCTGCTTGGCCATCACCGCGCCGAGAATGTTCGTCTGGTCATTGTTCGTCAGCGTAACGATGAGATCTGCATCCTGAATATCTGCCTGATGCAGAATCTTCTGATCCAGCACCGATCCGTTGAGAACAATCGTCGAATTCAGCTTTTCAGATGCAGCGACAGCCTTTTCCCTGTCGGACTCGATGATCTTCACCCGTGTCTTCGGCTGCACCTCCTCAATGGAGCGAGCCACATACTGGCCGATATTGCCACCGCCAGCGATGATGATCCGGCTCGCTTCTTTTTCCTCATGGCCGAAAAGCCCGAGCGTCCTGCGTGCATGTTCTCGCTGGCATATCACATAGGCGAGATCGCCAGTTCGCAACTGCTCTGAGGAATCGACGGCCTTCAGATGTCCATTGCGATAGACACCAACCACTGTCGCCACGAGGTCGGGAAAGAGCTGGCTCAACTGCTGTAGCGGAGTGTTGACGACCGGGCAGTCTTCCATGCACTCGATGGCCAGCATGGATACATTATCATCGGCAAAACGCACGACATCGGTCGCACCGGGAAAGGCGATTCGTCGTAACACCATCTTGCCGACTTCAACCTCTGGCGAAATCGTCACGTCGATGGACATGTTCTCGCCGCTGAAAAGATCGCAATATTCGGGCCGCATGTAGCTCTGGTCACGAATACGGGCAATCTTTGTCGGCACACTGAACAGTGCATGCGCCACTTCGCAGGCGACAATGTTGATTTCATCATAGAGGGTTACTGCGATGATCATGTCGGCTTGATCCGCACCAGCCTTCGCCAGCACATCCGGGTGCGATCCATGGCCCACATAGCCACGCACATCCAGCGTTTCGGTGATCGCGGTGATCAGTGCGGCAGACGTATCAATGACGGAAACTTCATTGTCCTCACGAGAAAGCTGTTCGGCAATGCCATAGCCCACCTGCCCCGCGCCACAAATAATGACTTTCATATGCTCTCTCTGAACGCGTGCAGGTAAGCGATATTCTTAGACGCCAAGCGATTTCAGCTTACGGTGAAGCGCCGAGCGTTCCATTCCCACAAACTCCGCAGTGCGGGAAATATTACCACCGAAACGACTGATCTGTGCCACCAGATAGTCACGTTCGAACATTTCGCGTGCCTCGCGTAGTGGCAGGGTCATGATGTGATGATCCCCCTGCGCTGCGATCTTCGGCAGCATGTCGCCAATATCGGACGGAAGCATGTCAGCCGAAATCGCACCATCTCCACCTTCTGGACGGGCTAGAATCATCAGTCGCTCGATGTTGTTGCGAAGCTGACGGATATTTCCTGGCCAATCATGCGTCTGCAGAACGGCCATCGCATCATCGCCGATCTTTCGCGTACGGATACCCGCCTGCTCTGAGATTTGACGGATGAACATGTCGACAAGGAACGGAATATCCTCGCGACGCTCGGACAGCGCCGGTACCTTTACCGGAACCACCGCCAGACGATGGTAAAGATCTTCACGGAACATGCCGTCGGCAATGAGATTTTCAAGGTTCAGCGCAGTGGACGAGATGATGCGGACATCGACTTTAACCCGCTTCCCGCCCCCAACGCGCTCAAACTGCTGATCGACAAGAACGCGGAGGATCTTGTTCTGCGTTTCGCGGGGCATTTCACCCACTTCATCGAGATAGAGGACGCCGCGATGTGCTTCTTCCAGTGCGCCGACCTTGCGCGGCTGGCCGGGCAGACCTTCAGTTCCGAACAGAGCAATCTCCATGCGATCAGGCGTAATTGTCGCAGCATTCAGCGCTACGAAAGGACCGTTCGCACGAGAGGATTTCTTATGGATCATGCGCGCCACGAGTTCTTTGCCGGAGCCGGACGGGCCAAGAATCATGATGCGGCTATTCGTTGGGGCGACCCGGTCGATGTTCTGGCGCAACTGAGACACGGCAAGCGACGCGCCGATCAGTTCAACCGCGTCGCCCGTCCGCTTTTTTAGCTCCAGAACCTCACGCTTCAGCTTTGAGTTTTCCAGCGCCCGCTCGGCAATCAGGATCAGACGGTCTGCCTTGAACGGTTTTTCAATAAAGTCGAATGCGCCCCGCTTGATCGCATTCACGGCAGTCTCGATATTGCCATGGCCGGAGATCATCACCACGGGCAATTCCGGGTGACGGCTCTTGATTTCGTCCAGCAAGGCAAGCCCGTCGAGTTTGCTGCCCTGCATCCAGATATCGAGGAAAATCAGGCGTGGTACTCGCTCGGAAATCGCCGCAAGCGCGCTATCGCTATCATGCGCCATGCGGGTTTCGTGGCCCTCGTCAGACAAAATGCCTGCGACGATTTCGCGGATATCGGCCTCGTCATCAACGACCAGAATATCAGATGCCATATGCAACTTCCTTGTCAGTTTCGATGCTGACCGCTTCTACATGCGGCAACAGCACTCTGATCATGGCTCCACGGCCTAGATCGAAATCAGCGGGCGCATCATGCAATTCGAGATGGCCACCGTGTTCTTCTATGATCTTCTTGACGATGGCGAGACCAAGACCGGTACCCTTGTCACGCATCGTCATATAGGGCTCCAGAATGCGATGCCGATTTTCGACCGGCAGACCTCTGCCATTATCGATCACATCCACCACAAACTGGTTGGTTGCCGCATCGAAAGCGGCTTTCACCAATATCCGGCCCTTGCGCCCCTCAGCTGGATCTACAGCCTCGATTGCTTCGGTCGCGTTCTTGATGAGGTTGCCGAAGGCTTGTCCCAGCATTCGGGAATCGAACATCCCTTGCAGCGGATCATCGCCAAACTCGGTTTCGAACTTCACGTGGCTGGCACCCATTTCCCTGAGGAATGTGGCGTCCTTGAGTACTGCGCGCAGATCGGACATCTCTTTCGTCGGCTTCGGCATACGCGCGAAGGCCGAGAACTCGTCCACCATGCGGCCAATGTCTCCAACCTGGCGAACGATAGTGTCAGTACATTGATCGAAGATGGCGCGATCGCTGTCGTCGATCTGCTTGCCGAAGCGGCGTTTGATACGCTCGGCTGACAGCTGGATCGGCGTCAACGGGTTCTTGATTTCATGCGCGATGCGCCGTGCGACGTCAGACCATGCGGTCGAACGCTGCGCGATCACCAGGTCGGTAATATCATCGAGTGTCACGACCCAGGACTCGCGCCCGTCACGCGCATCCTCACGCGTCACCTGCACGTTGAGCGTCCGCTCCTTGCCGCGCCGCATGATGTTGATCTGCTGGCGGAAATCGACACGCGCCGAGGCGGCGGCTTCTGTCAAAACGTGTTCGATTTCGGGTGCTACGACGCCCAAAGGCGCACCGACGAGCTGATCTGACGAGACGGCCAGAAATTCTTCCGCAGAAGGATTGGCGATGGTGACGTTCCGATTTTCATCAACGCCAATGACGGCTGCCGTGACGCCGGATAGAACCGCCTCGATGAAGCGTCGGCGATTATCGATATCGTCCTTTGCCTCGATGATCTGGTCCTGCTGGCTACGGATTTCAGAGACCATTTTGTTAAACGTGCGCGATAGACGCCCCACGTCACCATCCACGGCGCGAACCGGGACAAGCACGTGCATATTCCCTGTAGCCACGCTATCAGCCGCGCTGATAAGCAGACGGATAGGCCTTACGATACGGTCGGCGACGGCGATAGCAGTCCATATTGCCGCCAGAAGCACGATCAGCGCAAAACCGAGATAGAGGATTGCAAACGCCATCTGCAATGGAGCACGACCTGCTTCCATTGCTTTATATTCAGCGCGGTTTTCCTCCATCAGCCGCATCGCCGACATCACTTTAGGATCGACCGCGCGCACGGTGTAAAGGAATGTGCCGCCGATACCTTCTAGCTTAATGATGGCACCGACGAGATTCGTAACGCCCGGCGGAATGAGGGTCGGCTGGCCTGCTGCCGCTTTCTCCAGTGCGTCCGTAGGGATCGCCGGCAAAGGCTTTTCGGTCTGAATATCCGCCTGAACGACCGCATCGCCATCAGACTGCACAAGGAACGCGCCCAGCATCCCCCGGCCTCTTGCCTGTCGCGTCATCAACTCTACAAAGCCTGTACGGTCCAGGTAGAACAGTGCCCGGTTTCGGTCGAGGTCGGTTGCCATGGAAAGGGTCTGGCCCTGGAGATAGCCTGCATTCTCCATCATATAGGCTTGCGCGATATTGCTGGACGAATCCACAATGGCCTGTGTGCGGATCGCAAACCAGCGGTCCAGACCGACATTCAGCGTCAAGCTGGCAAAGATTGCGACAAGCACAGCTGGCGTTATGGCGACAATGGAAAACAGCACGACGATACGGACGTGTAGCCGCGCCGCTGCCCTGCCTTTGCGTCGTGCTTTCAGAAGCCGATTGATTTCGCGACCGATGAGATACATCAGGCCCAGAACGAAAATCGAATTGATGATGACCGAAGCGATCACGACATTGGACGTCGGCGCAATCGGCGTCAGACCTAGAAGGACGAAAAGCGTAACGATAGCGCAAATCAGCGCTACGCCCGCAAGAACAAGTCCGGGTAGCGCAAACGACATTCGGCGGTCGGCGATCACCATACCGTCCGTCGCATCGTCGGTCTTCCTATCCGCGACTGGTCTGCGCATCGATCATGTTCCCAAAGCCGCTATTCAGCGACAACCGCCATAGCCCACATCATCAAGCCGCACTTGTAGCGAATCTTTGATGCACCAGTGTTTTCCAAGCAACACTTTGTGGCGAAAATGCAACGACCAGCGTTGCATTGTCAATCGTCAAGCAGTGCGAGAGCTTCGATAAACGGAAACGCCGAGCTCACGAATCTTCTTTCGAAGCGTGTTTCTGTTAAGCCCGAGCAGATCTGCTGCCTTGATCTGGTTTCCGCGCGTTGCCGTCAGAGCGGCTAGGATCAGCGGATACTCCATCTCGTGAAGGACACGATCGTAGAGACCGGGCGGCGGCAAATTCTCACCAAAACTTGAGAAATAGTCCCGCATGTTTTCTTCAACAGCTTGCGAAATCGTCATCGAGCCACTGCGGACAGCAGTGCGGTCGATAGGACTATCCGGAACATCCGACTGAAGTTCCTGATCGATGATCTCGCGGGTGATGACCTCCTGGGGATAGAGCGCCATCAAGCGGCGGATGAGGTTTTCAAGCTCACGCACGTTGCCCGGCCACGCATATGCCTTCATCAACTCAAGCGCCTCGTTTTCGAAACGCTTGCCCTCAAGTCCCTCCTTCTCGCCCGTCTGGATGAAATGACGCACCAGATCGGGGATATCCTCTGCGCGATCACGAAGAGGCGGCAGGCGCAAGGGGACCACGTTCAGGCGGTAATACAGGTCTTCGCGAAACAGGCCCTGATTGATGGACTGTTTCAAATCCTTGTTGGTTGCGGCAACGATACGCACGTCGGTACGGATGGGCGTGCGACCACCAACTGTCGTATATTCGCCCTGCTGAAGAACGCGAAGCAGCCGCGTCTGAGCATCCATCGGCATGTCGCCGATTTCATCGAGGAACAGTGTACCACCCTCGGCCTGCTCGAAGCGACCTGTCGAACGGTTTTGTGCGCCGGTGAAAGCACCTTTCTCATGGCCGAAAAGTTCGGATTCGATCAGATCACGCGGGATGGCCGCCATATTGATCGCAACGAAAGGGCCATTACGGCGCTTTCCATAGTCATGCAGCGCGCGAGCCACCAGTTCCTTGCCCGTTCCGGACTCGCCCGTAATCATCAGTGTCAGGTCGGTCTGCATCAGACGTGCCAGAACACGGTAGATTTCCTGCATGGCAGCAGAGCGACCGACCAGCGGCATGCCGTCCTGCATGTCGTCGTCCAACTTCGCTGGCTTGCGTTTCGGCTCAGACAGGGCTCGCCCGATGATGGCGATCAATTCGGTAAGGTCGAATGGCTTCGGCAGGTAATCATAGGCACCCTTTTCGGAAGCCTTGATCGCCGTCATGAAAGTGTTTTGCGCGCTCATCACCAACACGGGCAGGTCTGGCCTAGCCTTCTTGATACGCGGAAGGAGATCGAATGCATTTTCGTCCGGCATAACGACGTCGGTTACCACCAGATCGCCCTCACCTGCCGAAACCCAACGCCAAAGCGTTGCAGCGTTTGAGGTGATCCGCACATCATAACCAGCGCGGCTCAGCGCCTGATTGAGAACTGTGCGGATGGCCGCATCGTCATCGGCCACGAGAATCGTTGCTGTCATGAATTTGGTCCTGTCGGGTTCTGCACAATGCTGTCGTCAGGCGCCACTTCGGGGGAGACGGGCATCAATACGCGGAAAGTCGTGCGGTGATTCTGGCTGTCGCATTCCACGATGCCGCCATGGGCACCTATGAGCTTTGCGACGAGAGCTAGGCCAAGACCGGAGCCGTTGGTCTTGGTGGTAATGAAGGGATCGAAAAGATGTGGCAGAAGATCAGGCGGAACACCGGGCCCGTTATCATGCACGCAAAATTCGAGCGGCAGTGAAATGCGCTCGCGACTTCCGGCGACCGAAAGGCGAATGCCAGGGCGATAGGCAGTGGTCAAAATGATTTCGCCATCCGACTGGTTACCCACAGCTTCTGCTGCATTCTTCACCAGATTAAGGAAGACCTGCACTAGCTGATCGCGGTTTGCGTAAACCGGCGGCAGTGAGGGATCGTAATTCTCGGTAATTTTGATATTGCGGGCAAAGCCAGCTTTGGCCACCGCTTTGACATGATCCAGAACCGAGTGAATGTTGACCGGCATGCGATCCACCGGGCGTTCATCCGAAAAGATTTCCATCCGGTCGACCAGCGACACGATGCGGTCGGTTTCGTCGCAGATCAGGCGGGTCAGCGCCCTGTCTTCGTCCTCTACCGAGGTTTCCAGCAACTGCGCAGCGCCTCTAATGCCGGAAAGCGGGTTCTTGATTTCATGCGCCAGCATGGATGCCAGACCGGTCACCGAACGGGCAGCGGCTCGATGCGTCAACTGCCGGTCGATCTTGTCGGCCATCGAGCGTTCCTGAAACACCACAACCACCGATCCGGGTTCGCTGACGACAGGTGCGACATAAAGGTCGACCAACTTGTCCTGACCGAGACGTGGGGAAGACAGATCGACGCGATATTCATTGACTGGTGCACGCCGCTCGCGCACCTGATCGATGAGAGCAAGCAATGGACTGCCGAACGGTATGAAGGTCGAAATCCGGTAACGGGCCAGATGCGTCGCGCTTGCGCCGAAGAACGCTTCAGCCTCCCAGTTTGCGAAAGCAACGAACCCCTCCTCATTCACGAGGATAACCGGGTTTTGAACCGCATTAAGCACGGCCATGGCAAGTGCGTTATTGCCAGATGCGGATGACGTTTCGGCGCTCATGCTGCCTTCCTTGCGGCGGCTTGATCCGCGCCTTGGTTGAGAGCGGATCGAAGCATGGCGATCACCTGGCTCGTGTTTTTCAATGTCATGATCTGAGCCTTCTCATCACCCGGCATTTCTGGTGCGAAGCGATCCAGGTACCAGCCGAGATGCTTGCGGGCATGACGTAGCCCGGCCTCGACGCCATAAAATTCCAGCATCATTTCGTAATGCTCAACAGCGATATCGCTAATGTCGTCATGCGCTGGCGGGGCGTTACCTGCGAGAACAGCAGGCAGCCAAGGCTGGCCCTGAGCACCGCGACCGACCATCACCGCATCGGCACCGGAACGCCGCAGGATTTCCGCCGCATCAACGTCCGTCTCGACATCACCATTAGCGATCAGCGGAATGGAAATGACATCACGTATTGCCTTGATAGCATCCCAATCTGCGCGACCTTCATAGAATTGCATCCGCGTCCTGCCATGGATGGTGATGAGTTGCACGCCAACCGCTTCGGCGCGCGCGGCGATTTCTGGTGCATTGAGGGAATTTTCATCCCAACCCAGCCGCATTTTCACTGTCACCGGAACATCGACGGCTTTGACCGTTGCCTCGATTATCCCCAAGGCATGATCTGGATCACGCATCAGTGCCGAGCCGGAATAACCACCGGTGACTTTCTTTGCAGGACAGCCCATGTTGATATCGATGATATCCGCACCGTTGTCTGCCGCGATCTTTGCCGCCTCAGCCATCCAGTGCGCTTCTCGCCCGGCCAGTTGAACCATGTGTGGCGTCATGCCCGCATTTTTCAACCGCGCCCATGATTCGCCCTTGTTGGCCACCAGCTCACGACTAGCCACCATTTCGGTCACTACCAAGCCGGCACCAAAACGCCAGGCAATCCTGCGAAAAGGCAAGTCCGTGACGCCGGACATCGGCGCAAGCACTGCCCGGTTGCGAATGGTCACAGGGCCGATTTTTAGCTGCTCTGACAAAGCCGGGATGGCCAATTTGGTGATCTTTCATGCAGAAAATAATTTTGCATTATTTTTAGACAGCGTTTCATCGCTTGCCAAGCACCAAAACGACATTTGTTCTTATTTTTTAACAGAGCCATTCGAGGAAATCCGGTGGCCCCACGCAGCAACCAGCTCTATTTCGTTCATATGGATCACAACGCCGATTGAGGCTGGTTTTTCGTTTTTTGAGGGGTTAGAGCAAAACTGTCAACCTTGAAGGACGGACTGGGTGAGTATGAACACGGCCAAGAGAATCAATGATAAAATCGGTACCGTGATCGTAGCCGCCGGGAGAGGCGAACGGGCGGGCTCCCCCGAAGAGGGACCGAAACAATATCGCGCAATAGGCGGCAAGGCCGTTATCGAGCATACACTGAGAACTTTTCTCGAGTGGCAGCCTAATGCGCCCCTCGTGGTAGTGATCCATCCCGACGATCGTCTCTTGTTTGAACAGGTCGCGCAGCGCCTTCCTGAGAGCTCCTCCCTCGTTACGGTCACAGGGGGATCTACACGTCAAAATTCGGTTCTCGCGGGTCTTGAAGCACTCAAGGATCGCAACATCACTCATGTACTGATCCACGACGCGGTTCGACCGTTTATAAAGAACGACTTGCTGGAGCGGATTTCATCGGAGCTTTCCGGTGGCGCGAAGGCTGTTCTGCCTGCCCTGCCCGTTACGGACACGCTGAAGCGCGGCCAGGCTGGCATGGTTCAGGATACGGTTTCCCGAAGTGGTCTCTACGCAGCCCAAACCCCGCAAGCCTTCGAGTTTGCGGCCATCCTTGCGGCACACGCAGCAGCGGAAACATCGGGCAGAACGGATTTTACCGATGATGCTTCCATTGCCGAATGGGCGGGTATCCCTGTTACTCTCGTCGAGGGATCGGTAGACAACGTGAAGCTTACATTGAAACGGGATATTGCCATGGCCGATGAGAGACTTTCCACTTCGTTGCCGGATGTACGAACCGGAAACGGCTATGACGTGCATCAGTTGGAAGCAGGCGATGGCGTAACACTCTGCGGTATATTCATTCCGCACGATCAAACGCTGAAAGGACATTCGGACGCGGATGTCGCATTGCACGCCTTGACCGACGCGCTGTTGGCAACATGCGGTGCCGGAGATATTGGCGACCATTTTCCGCCTTCGGACCCGCAGTGGAAGGGTGCGCCCTCCCGCATCTTCCTCGAACATGCAGCAAAGGTCGTGCGTGACAATGGCGGCACGATCATGAACGCCGATGTTTCGTTGATAGCGGAAGCTCCGCGCGTGGGGCCGCACCGTCAAGCCATGCGAGAGAATCTTTCAACCATGCTTGATATTTCGCTCGACAGATGCTCGGTCAAGGCCACTACGAACGAGACCATCGGCTTTGTCGGACGGCGAGAGGGCATTGCCGCCATCGCCACGGCAACGGTCGTCTATCGGACACCCTCATGAGCATCTTCCCAAAGGAAATCGAGATCCTCGCTACCCGGATCATCACCGGCTTCACTGCTGCGGGACATATGGTTTCAACGGCGGAAAGCTGCACCGGGGGGCTGATCGCAGGGGCTTTGACGGAGATTTCAGGCTCTTCAGCGGTGGTCGACAGAGGATTCGTGACCTACACCAACGAAGCAAAGGTCGACATGCTTGGCGTTTCGCAAGCAACGCTCAATACATTCGGCGCTGTTTCCAGAGAAATAGCTCTACAGATGGTCGATGGTGCGCTGCTTCACTCGCGTGCGTCGTTCGCAGTTGCGGTTACGGGTGTTGCCGGACCCGGCGGCGGGTCTTTGGAAAAGCCGGTCGGCCTCGTGCATCTGGCAGCCAAGAGCCGAAACGGCAACGTCGCTCACAGAGAAATGCGCTACGGTGACATCGGCCGGGATCAGGTACGGCTTGCCACAATCAAGACCGCGCTGGAAATGTTGCTCGAGCTTGCTCACTCCGCATAAATGCGGTCGGCACGGGCCTCGAACGCTTCTGCAAACATGCGGAAAGCTCGGTCGAACATCGATCCCATCACGGCACCGAGAATAAGGCTTTTGAACTCGTAATCGATATAGAAATAAACGGAACACCCTCCATCAGGCGATGGCTCGAAACGCCAGCGATTATCCAGGTATTTGAACGGGCCATCCAGATATTTCACGTCGATGGCATGCTCTTCCGGCTTCAACAAAACCTGGGTCGTGAAGGTTTCACGGATCGCCTTGTAACCTACGGTCATGTCGGCAACCAGAAGCGACTTTCCGTCCCGCTCCTTTCTAGAGCGAACGCTCAATGCTTCGCAGAGCGGCAGGAATTCCGGGTACTTCTCCACGTCGGCTACGAGATCGTACATCCGTTGAGGAGAGTGTTTTACGGGGCGGCGAGTTTCGAAGTGCGGCATGAGCCGGAATTAATGCGAGGCACCCATAAGATCAAGGAGGCGATCCGCCTCTGCCCTCGATTTTATCTGAAATATCGGCACGTCGGGACCGTGCAAGTCAAAGTTTCGGACGAATAACGGCGCATGCCGTTTTTCGAAGGTCCAGATATAGGTGAGGAAATCGAAGCCTGGCAGTGGCTCTTTGCATCCACCCGCCATATCCGGTCTCACACGACCATAATATTTGGTCACGCGACGGGCCAGTCCAAGCATGCAGGTCAGACGCGGCAACCGCATCCATATGACGATATCGGTTCGCGGTAGACGGATGTCGAAACTGGACGGGCCGCTGCCATCGATAATCCACCGCTCGCGTGACGCAATTTGCTGCAAAATCGAGCGCTGCGCGGCTTGATCCCGCGCAGTCCAGTTTGCAAGCCAGCGCACGTCCCTGTCTATCGAGAAATATTCGACATGCAGGCGGTCAGCGATTTTTCGCGACAATGTGGATTTTCCTGCGCCCGACGAACCGACCACCATTATTCGCGCCGCTGTCTTCAGTATGTCTGCGGCAACACCGGTATCATGAATGAAATTGGGCATTCCTCTTCCTCATCGCCTTGCATAGCTGCCCGCAGAAATTGACTATAGTAACCTCGCGGGCCGAATTGATATCTGCTATGACCGTGATTGCAGCCATGAGATGCAACCGGGCCGGAGAATATTCTGGCACGGTTTCGTGTCTGGCAGATTTTCAACAAGCGATGGGTCGTAATGACCCTGCCGAGTGACACCATGGACGATTTCTCAAATATCATCAATCTTCTCGAGTCTGCGAAGCAGCTGGCGTCGATGAACGAAATGCCGATGCTTGCCTATCTGATCGACGTGGCGAAATGCGAGGCCCGTGAGAACAAGCCGGTCTTGCGCAAACGCAAACGTGGCGAGTCGACGGTCAAACATGAGGCCGAAGCCTGAAACAGCCATTTTTGCTTCTTTATGGGCAAAATTTGATGCCGGTAGCCGCGTGGAGTGGAGACAGGTAGATGCATACCGCTTCCGTTGATCTTCGTTCGTACGCTGATGAAAAGCCACAGGAGCGACACGCCTTCGTCCAGATCGTTTTGCCTCTCGCGGGTCACCTGGAAATTGATGTCAGCGGCCTCCAAGACAGGCTTTCGCCTTCAAAGGCAGTCTTCATTCATCACGATTACCGCCACACGCAAAGAGCTGTTGTATCTAACCAGTCACTGATCGTTGACATTGACGAAGCTCTGGTTTCAGCAGACACGCTCGACAGATTCACCGGCACTCCCTTTTTCGACCTGACCCCGCGCGTTTCAAAGCTTATTCATTACATGAGGAGCGTTCTCGACAGCGGCGGAGATGACGCTGAAACCGCTTATCTTTGGTCGCTCGTATTGATCGGTAGCCTCCACAGGGAATTGCCAAACCTCATCTCACGGCTATCCATCCTGAAGCAGCTTGTCGAGTTGGACCCATTCCAGCCCTGGACTGTCGAGCGAATGGCTCAACAAATCGAGGTAAGCACCAGCCATCTTCACGCGCTCTTTCGAGACCATTTCGAAAAGACGCCTCATCTCTGGGTGGCGGATGCGCGGATGATGAAAATTCTTAGGCTTTTGCGGCATAGTTCATTCTCCATCGCCGAGATTGCGCACCGTGCGGGCTTTTCGGACCAGACAGCTCTGACCCGAGCAATGAAAAGGTCGCTTGGCACCACACCCGCAGCTTATCGTCGCGATCATTTTTCCTGAGCCACCATAGTTTATGTCAAGACAGTCCTCATCGGACATGGCAAACCGCCTGCCGAGACATGAGGGCACGATATGAACGAGACCGGTTTGGGCGTATTTTACGGAATGCTTGCGGGAGCTCTGTGGGGCGGGATATTCCTTGCCCCGAAACTCGTCCCTGCCGGTTTTACACCTCTGCAACTCTCGACAGCACGATATCTAACCTATGGCGTCATCGCACTGATCCTGATTGGTCCAAGGATCGGTCGGGTGGCTGCGCAATTCGGCAAAGCGGAATGGGTCGCGCTGCTTTGGCTGAGCGTCATTGGAAACCTGCTCTACTATCTGTTCATATCGACGGCTGTGCAACTGAGCGGTGTTGCTTTCACCTCCATCATCATCGGCTTCCTGCCTGTTGCCGTCACCATCATCGGCAGCCGAGATCACGGTGCGGTTTCACTAAAACGGCTCTGGCCATCGCTTCTTTTCGGTGCAATCGGTATCCTGGGCATCTCTTGGCAATCATTGACAAAAGACGGCGGTAACCTCGATGTTTCGCAACTGATCGGCCTTGCGGCCGCCATTGCTGCTCTTGCGTCATGGACGGCCTTCGCTGTTGGAAATGCCCGGTGGCTGGCGCGGCTCCACCATGTTACCGCGGACGAATGGAACCTCATGACGGGCGTCGTAACCGGAGGGCTTGCGGTTCTCCTCGCCATCCCGGCATTCGCATTTGGTGGAAGCACACACACGCAAGCCGACTGGGTTCAATTTATGCTCGTTGCGATGGGACTCGGCTTTTCCGCTTCGATCCTCGGCAACGCTTTCTGGAACCGCATGAGCCGTCTGCTACCGCTCACCATGGTGGGACAAATGATACTTTTCGAAACGCTGTTTGCATTGCTCTATGGCTACATCTGGGAACAGCGTGGACCGACGCTTATCGAGAGCGTCGCGATATTTTCCGTTGTTATCAGTGTTATACTTTGCATGCAGGCGCACAGACCTGAGAAAGTTCACGGCTAGGCCACCGAGAGAAAAAAAGATCCCCGGCCTTAACCGAGGATCGTGTTGCAATACCCCTACTCTCCGCCACCCAGCGAATGCACGAACAGAGCAAGTTGCTTGACCGTGGTGTCGCCGAGACGCTCGCCCCAGGCCGGCATTACGCCGTGCTTCGGCGTTCGTATTTGCGCAACGATACCCTCTTCGGCCTCCGCTTTCAGCCAGATAGCGTCTGCAAGGTTGGGCGCGCCCATTTCCTGGTTGCCCTTGGCGTCTTCACCATGGCAGGAGGCGCAGTTGTCGGCAAATATCTGCTTTCCCGGTTCCACCATGGCCGTATCGCGTGGCGTTGCCGTCAGGCTAACGACATAGGCCGCGACCTCGCGGATTTCGCCACTGCTGAGAATGTCGGCAAAGGCTGGCATTTCAGAAATTCGCGTTTCCGGGTCTTCGCTGAAACGAATGCCGTGGGTGATCGATGTGTAAATGTCTTCGGCACTTCCTCCCCACAACCAGTCGTCATCGTTGAGATTGGGATAACCGCTGCCGCCTTCAGCACCAGAACCATGGCACTGGACGCAATTGACCTTGAAAGCGGCAGAGCCGCCCGCGACAGCAAACTGCATCAACGCGCTATCGCTTTTGATCTCCTGAAGCGACGACGCTGCTATCCTTTCCAGATAAACATTCTGAGCTGATTTCGCATCCGCTACTTCCGTTGCCACGTCTGCCCGGCTGCTCCAGCCAAGCACGCCCTTCGTAGCACCGTCGATCAGCGGCCACGCTGGAAAGGCGATGGTATAGCCAATGGCCCATAATATGGTGAAATAGAATGTCCAGACCCACCAGCGCGGCATCGGGTTGTTCAGCTCGCGAATGCCATCCCATTCATGTCCGGTAGTTTCGACGCCGCTGACCTTATCGATATGTTTTTCCGACATGTTCCTAGTCCTCCTTGAGAGGAATGTTTGCGGCGTCGTTGGCTGCCTTGCCGCCACCCGGACGCAACGTAAAAACGACGACGCCAATGAAGAACAGCGTCATGCCGAGAAGACCCCAGCTATCGGCGAAGTGGCGCATGGCCGTATAAATTTCCATTACTTGGCCCCTCTTATCGATAACCGGCGGCATCGTCATAGGTCGAGAAATCGACCAGCGTGCCGAGCATTTGCAGATAGGCGATGAGCGCATCCATTTCGGTCAGCTTCGTCGGATCGCCATCAAAATCGCCTAATTTGGCCTTGGGGTATCGGGCTTCGAGACCAGAAGTGTCTGCGTTGGGATCGGCCTGGATTTTGAGGTCTGCTTCCGCATTTTCGATCATTTCGTCGCTGTAGGGTACGCCGACTGCCCTGTTCGCCTTCAGCTCCATGGCAGCATCCGGCACATCGAGAGATGTTGTTTTCAGGAAGCCGTAGCTTGGCATGATGGATTCCAGCACCACCGAGCGGGGATCGCTCATGTGCTGGACGTGCCATTCGTTCGAATAGCGTGCGCCCACGCGCGCCAGATCGGGTCCGGTGCGTTTCGAACCCCACTGGAAAGGATGATCGTACATGCTTTCCGCTGCCAGGCTGTAATGACCGTAACGCTCCACCTCGTCGCGGAAGGGCCTGATCATCTGGCTGTGGCAGGTGTAGCAGCCCTCGCGGATATAGATATTACGTCCGGCAAGCTCCAGCGGGGAGTATGGCCGCATCCCCTCCACCTTTTCGATAGTGTTTTCGAGGTAGAAGAGCGGCGCGATTTCCACGATGCCGCCGATGGAGACGACCGCCAGCGATCCAACGAGAAGAAGTGTCGCGTTGCGTTCAATGATGCCGTGTTTATCGAGAAGAGACATGATCGATCTCCCTTATTCGGCAGGCTGCAGCTTGGGTGCTGCCGCCGTGCCGGTCTTCTCTTCGCGCAAGTCTCCGAGAATGGTTCTTGTGACGTTGTAGGCCATGATAATTGCGCCGGCGAGAAACAGGAGGCCACCAACTGCGCGCAACAGGTAGTATGGGAATAGCGCCGCCACGGTTTCTGCGAAGGAGTAAACGAGGAACCCCTGCGCATCATATTCGCGCCACATCAAACCTTGCTGGATGCCTGCGACCCACATGGAAGCCGCGTAGACGACGATTGCCAGCGTTGCGAGCCAGAAGTGCCAGTTGACCATTTGAAGGCTATAAAGCCGTTCGCGGTGCCAAAGCTTTGGAACGAGGAAGTAAATTGCCCCGAAGGTAATCATGCCGTTCCAGCCGAGTGCGCCAGAATGGACGTGACCGATGGTCCAGTCCGTATAATGGCTGAGCGAGTTGACCGCCTTGATCGACATCACCGGACCTTCGAAGGTCGCCATTCCGTAGAAGGCAACGGCCATGATCATCATACGTACGATTGGGTCTGTGCGGATTTTGTCCCACGCGCCCGAAAGCGTCATAAGCCCGTTGATCATGCCGCCCCACGAGGGCATCCACAGCATGATAGAGAACACCATGCCAAGCGTCTGCGCCCAATCCGGCAATGCCGTGTAATGCAGATGGTGCGGGCCCGCCCAGATATACATGAAGATCAGCGCCCAGAAGTGAATGATCGACAGGCGATAGGAATAGACCGGACGGTTCACCTGTTTGGGAATGAAGTAGTACATCATGCCCAGGAAGCCAGCGGTCAGGAAGAAGCCGACGGCGTTATGGCCATACCACCACTGTGTCAACGCATCCTGCACGCCGGAGAAAGCCGAATAGCTTTTCACGCCAAGAAACGACACCGGTACCGCCAGGTTGTTGACGATATGCAGCATTGCGATGGTGACGATGAAGCCGAGATAGAACCAGTTCGCCACGTAGATGTGGGGTTCCTTACGCTTGAAGATCGTGCCGAGAAACGCGACGAGATAGGCAACCCAGACGATGGTCAGCCAGATATCGACATACCATTCCGGCTCCGCATATTCCTTGCCCTGCGTGATGCCGAGCAGATATCCGGTGGCAGCCATGACGATGAAAAGATTGTAGCCCCAGAACACGAACCAGCCGAGATCGCCGCCAAAAAGGCGCGCGCGACAGGTGCGTTGTACCACGTAAAACGAGGTTGCAATGAGGGCATTTCCGCCGAAAGCGAAGATCACGGCTGACGTGTGAAGCGGGCGGACACGACCGAAATTGAACCACGGCTGGAAATTCAAATCTGGGTAGGCCAACTGGAAGGCAATGACGACGCCGACGAGAAAGCCGACCACGCCCCAGAAGACCGTGGCGATGACGCCATAACGGATCACGTCGTCGAAATATTCGGTTTGTCTCCGCTCCATCGCAGCGCGGTCGACGGGCACAAAGGATAGTCGGCGCAACATGACGACTGTCGACACGATCAGGACGAAAAACAGCGCCCACATATGGGCAGCGAAAAGATTGTCGTGAGCGAATGCCGCCCCGAGCAAAGCGAAGAAGGCCCCTACGGCCACCATCGCTATTCCTAAAGTAGAGTTCATTGTTGGCTTCCCCCAACGTCAAAGCAGGTATGACGCGAGGGGAAGGAGCCGGATCAAAAACGGCAAACCTGCTTTCGCGTCGTTTGCAGCTTTGCCACCATGCTGAGCAAGCGGCCTTGATCCAAATCAAGACCGATGGGGTGAGGAATGATGGGAATACCGTAACGAGCGGAAAGAAATCGGGGTCGTCACCCCTTCATTTTCAGGGGCAGACCTGCGGCAATAAAGTAGACCTCGTCAGCTACGGCTGCGATCCGTTGATGCAATCGTCCGGCATGGTCGCGAAACTGTCGCGCCATGCGGTTTTCAGGGACGATACCGAGACCAACTTCGTTAGAAACGAACACAATCCGCGCTTTTGCACTTGCCGCTAGGTCAACCAATGGACCGAAGGCGGTCTCGACATCGCCCCTCTCCTCCATCATCAGGTTCGTAACCCATAGGGTCAGGCAATCCACGAGAATGACATTGCCGGGCTGATCGAGCCGATCCAGTATTTTCACCAGCTCGACCGGCTCTTCATGGGTGGTCCAGAGGTCGCCACGTTGAACGCGATGCTGGGCAATCCGCGTTTTCATCTCATCGTCCCAAGCACGACCGGTAGCAATGTAATGAGCGGTCTGACCGGAAGAGAGCGCCTTTCGTTCCGCGAAAGCAGATTTGCCAGAGCGCGCCCCGCCAAGCACCAGGACGCAGCGGGAACGATCAGACATGACATGAACCTGTGGGGAAATGAAAGATGAGCGATCCGGCTACCGATGCGGATGGAACAGCAAGCCGTGACGGGCCAGACATGAAAAGAAAACGATTCGTAGATATGGAGGCGTTCTCCCGGTCGATCATGCTGCGCGCCTACGGTTTCTTTTCCGAAGATGCTTTGCCCGCCGGCACTAGCTGGCATGTCGACAAAGTATTCGAATTCGAAAGTGCCGGATCGCACCCTAGAAATAAGACCGCTGAGCGTTATTGTCAAATTTTCGCAAACAAAAACCGCGCTGCACCGGAGTGTCGACGCGGCTTTGAGACCCTTAAAACGCAAGGGAAACTAAAAGCGGCCGGTACGCAAAACCAGTCCGGCGCTACAGCAACAGTCTTAGCCAGACATTCTTACCGGATCGTTAGCGGCGACAACTAAAACGTACCTGTCATGATTTTTCCGTCATCATTGCTTTACCCATAAATCGAATGAATATTGGCGCGAAGATTCGCGTGTGAATTTAAGGCAGGCAAAGGCAGACATGACGACAATCGATTACATCGCGCTAGCGATCTTCATCGGGCTTTGGTTCGTCTATAGCTATATCACCACCGAAAAGACCTTCTTTTCGCGCACCAGCCTCAATCAGGCCATGGCGGAGCGTCGGCGCAAGTGGATCTATAATTCGCTGACCCGTGATCTCAAGATGATCGATACGCAGATCATGGCGGGCTTGCAGAACGGCACCGCTTTCTTCGCATCGACTTCCATCTTTGCGATTGGCGGCTGCTTTGCGTTGCTCGGCGCGACAGATCGCGTGGAGTCCGTTTTTCGGGACATGCCTTTCGTGTTCTACGGCGGACGTACCGCTTTCGAACTCAAGGTTATAGGGCTTACCTGCCTGTTCGGATATGCATTCTTCAAATTCGGCTGGTCTTATCGTCTGTTCAACTATTGCACCATTCTGTTCGGCGCGATGCCGATGATGCATGAGACCAATGCGGACAAGAGAGCCGCTGAACGTGCGGCCGAAAACGTCATTCGAATGAACATCATCGCTGCAAAGAACTTCAACGATGGCTTGCGAACCTTCTTCCTGGCAATCGGCTATCTGGGCTGGTTCGTAAACCCTTACGTTTTCATTCTAAGCACGGTCGTCATCGTCGTTGCCTTGCTGCGCCGCCAATTCTTTTCAGAGGCACGCCGTGCCATCATGGATGAGCTCTGAGACATGAAATTGCCGTAGTTCGCAGGCGAAGCGGCGGCACCTCACCTTTCCCGTTGCCAAAGGACGGACCCTGATGAACGACGCCTCCCTTGCAACAACGGAAACCACGGCAAAGGGCCGTATCGGCGCTCTCGATACACTGCGCGGCATAGCTTTGCTTGCCATGGCGCATTACCACTTCACCTGGGATCTGGAGATGTTCGGCTATCTCGATCCCGGCACGGCCACGCAAGGCTGGTGGCGAATTTACGCACGCGCCATTGCCAGCTCGTTTCTTTTTCTCGCGGGCTTCAGCCTTTATCTGGCGCATCGTCGCGGCGTAAACTGGCGCTCATTTGGCAAACGTTTTGCGATGGTTGCGAGCGCGGCGATGCTGATTTCCGTTGCCACCTACTTTGCGGTGCCAGATGGCTGGATATTCTTCGGCATCCTACACAACATTGCGGCCGCCAGCCTCATTGGCCTTATTTTCCTACGCCTTCCCGCACCAGTGACACTGGTCTTTGCCGCAGCGGCGCTGTTTGCGCCGCGCTACCTCGCATCCGAGAGCTTCAATACAAACTGGCTATCGTGGATAGGCCTCAACACTATCCCTCCCCGCTCAAACGATTATGTGCCGATCCTGCCATTCCTTGCACCGTTTCTGCTTGGGCTCGCAGTGTCGCAAATAGTCACGCCGCGCGGCTGGCTTGATCGCTTCCGGAAGCCTAGCGGCACGCGAAATGTTCTCGCATTTCTAGGCCGTCACAGCCTGTCCTTCTATCTCATTCACCAACCGGTGCTGATCGGGCTCGTCTACCTCGCGTCTATCACCATACCCCCTGCCCCGGTCGATCAGGTGGAAGCATACAAGAACAGCTGTGTCGCGCGTTGTACGCAGGGAGAGAACGGGTTGGAGCTATGTGAAAGCTTCTGCGGCTGTACGCTGGAAAAACTACAGGCTGCAAATGTCTTCGAACCTATGATGTCCAACATACTGACACTTGATCAGCAGACGAAGCTCAATGATATCGCTTCGGAATGTTCCATACAGACGCGTTAAATTGCAGCCGAGATCAGGTGCCGACGCCGATTTCAGCAAGGCGCGTGAGACAGGCCTCTTCGACGTTGTCCAGTTCCGCAAGGGTCTCTTCGATATCCTTGCGCTTCTGGCGAAGATCGGCTCGCTTTTCGTCTACCTTCTTCATAAGAAGTTCGAGCTGACCAGATTCGCCCGGTGGTTCTTTATAGACCTGAATGATTTCGCGAATTTCAGCGATGGTAAAGCCGATACGGCGACCTCTGAGGATTTCCTGGATAAGCCTGCGGTCTGCGGTGCGAAACAGGCGCGTGCGTCCGCGACGTTCGGGGTGAATAAGCCCTTCATCTTCATAAAAACGCAGTGTCCGGGTGGATACTCCGAATTCACGCGTTAGTTCGGTTATGCTATAATACTTATTCAAGGCTTCATCCGATTCTGTAGCCTCGGCCCGAAACTGAACTATAGATTTCGGAAATCCGGTGCTCAAACAACACGATAGAGCGTCAGATTCGGTTATGATTATGCTCTCCGCGCCCTCTTGAAACCATTATCATTGACCTTCACGTAAAAGTCAATTTTCGAGCATTCAACCGGATATTCCAAACCACCATGTCGCCAGTCCAAGAAACGCAAAGAAGCCGACGATATCGGTGACCGCCGTTACGAAAACTGCGGAAGATACGGCTGGATCAGCCCCCACCTTATCCAACAGAAGCGGTATCAATATCCCTGCAAGGGCTGCAGCAAACATATTGATAAGCATTGCGGTGGCGATGATCCCGCCGATATTTGCGTCATGAAACCACATGCCCGCCACAACACCGATGGCGCTGCCAAACAGCGCACCGTTCAGTAGCCCCACTCCCGCTTCACGGCGGATGATGCGGGCAGCGTTGTGAATATCGAGATTCTTTGTCGCTAGCGCTCGCACTGAAACGGTCATCGTCTGTGAACCCGCATTGCCGCCCATTCCGGCGACGATGGGCATCAGGATGGCGAGCGCCACGATCTGCTCGATGGTCGCGTCGAACAGACCGATTACCGAAGCGGCCAAAAAAGCCGTTACCAGATTAACTGCCAGCCAAGGCACGCGGGAACGCGAGGTATCCTTGATCGAGTCTGACAATTCCTCGTCGCCGACACCGCCAAGGCGCAACAGGTCTTCCTCGGCCTCTTCCTGAATGACGTCCACCACGTCATCGATTGTCAGCACGCCAACGAGACGCCCATTATTATCGACCACGGCCGCAGACAGAAGGTCGTACTGCTCGAAAAGCTGAGCCGCTTCTTCCTGATCCATCTCCGCGGGAATCGGATGGTTCGTGTCGTGCATGATGGTTTCGATCTTCACCTGCCGCTTTGAGCGGAGTACGCGGTCAAGATCTAGGGCGCCCATCAATTTGAAGGTCGGATCGATGACGAAGATTTGGGAGAAGGATTCGGGCAGTTCCTCTTCCTCACGCAGATAGTCTATTGTCTGTCCGACCGTCCAGAACGGAGGCACAGCCACAAATTCCGTCTGCATACGGCGACCGGCAGAGCTTTCCGGGTAGTCCAATGCCCGCAGCAGCCTGACACGCTCGGTAAACGGCAACTGGGAAAGAATGTCCTCACGGTCTTCCCGGTCTAGGTCTTCCAGAATGTAGACAGCGTCATCCGAATCCAGCTCGCCGATACCGGCAGCAATCTGCTCGTTCGGCATCTGCTCGACAATATCGAGACGGATGCCCTCATCCACCTCGGTCAGCGCCGTCATGTCGAAGTCTGAGCCCAGCAGACGAACCATCGCGTGGCGCTGCTCGGGCAGAATGGACTCGATCAGATCGCCGAGTTCGGACTCATGTAGACGTGCAACGTTTTCGCGCAGGAAAAGTACGTCGCGATCCGCGATAGCAGCACCCACCATCGCCAGAAAATCAGAGCGGATGGATCCATTCTCGGCATAAATATCCGCCATGACTTCGGGGCGTTTGGTTTCTTCCGGCATGGGATGATCGTGGTCGGCTTGTGTCAACTTGCGCCCCCTTTACCGGAAAAATGATGCCTGCTTCGCGAACGGCAGGAGAATGGCTTTTAAATATACATTGTCAACAACCGGTTAGGCGAAAAGAAGTTGCATCAAAACCGCTTTGAATAGCTGACCGCGGGGACTTCTTTAATCAGAAATCCTTCAATAGCTCCGGTCTCGCTAACGGGCCAAATCTCGGCTGCACACCGAGCATATTTCCGGCGCGGCCAATAATTTCCCGAACGATCGGAGCTGCTGTAAAAGCAGCCTGCCTGCCACCTTTTTCGCCTGTCATCGGAGCGTCGATGATGGAGAGGACGACATATCTTGGCTTATCCATGGGGAAACCTGCAAGAAAGGCATTGAAGTTCATATCCGAAGCGTAACGTCCGTTTATGACCTTATCCGCGGTGCCGGTCTTCCCTCCCACATGGAAGCCCTCAACTTGTGCTGCCCGGCCAGAGCCGTTTTGTCCATTCCAGTTGAAGAGATAGCGCATATCCGCACTCGTTTTTTCGGTAATGACTGGCGTGGCAAAGGCCTGTGCCTCGTTTACCGAGCGAGGCAAAAACGTGGGTGGCAACAGCTTGCCACCATTCAACAAAGCAGCTGCCGCAACGGCGGTTTGTAACGGTGTCGTCGCTACGCCGTGGCCAAAAGAAATGGTCACGGAATTGATCTTCTTCCATGCGCGAGGCTGCGTCGGCGTCGCAACACCTGGCATTTCCGTATTCATTTTCGTCAGCAGACCAAGCTTCGTCAGGAACGCCTGATGGCCTTCGATACCCACCATGTCCGCAACCGCCGCCGTGCCGATATTGGAGGAGTATTGAAACACTTCAGGCATCGTCAAGATGCGGTTCTTGCCGCGAAAATCCCGGATGGTGAAGCCACCCATGCGGATCGGCCTTGAAGCATCGACAACGGAATTCAGCGTTATCTTTCCTGCATCCAGCCCCATCGCGAGCGTGAAGCTCTTGAACGTCGAGCCCATTTCAAAGGTGGCATTGCTGATGCGGTTAAACCAGCCCTTCTCATATTCCTTATCGACGCTGCCATCTGGCAAGGTTCGCGAAGGCTGATTAGGGTCGTAGTCCGGCACGGAAGCCATGGCCAGGATTTCGCCTGTCTCAACATCCATGACAACAGCGCCGGCGGCCTCTGCTCGATAGTCACGCATCGCACGAAACACTGCTTCGCGGACCACGTTCTGAACCCGAAGATCGATCGACAACCGCACGGGCTCCAACGGTCCTTCACCTGTCAGACCGGCAGCGCGCAATGCTGCAAAGCCTTGCTGGTCTATATATCGCTCCATACCAGCAAGCCCTTGGTTATCGATGTTCACATGACCAACCACATGCGATGCGGTTGCTCCACCAGGGTAAAACCGCCGCTTCTCCGGTCTGAAGCCGATGCCCGGAATGCCAAGTTCGAGAATAGCCGCCTGCTGTTTCGGCGTTATCTGCCGCTGGAGCCATTGGAACCCGGAATCGGAGCGCAACCTCTTGTGTGTTTCCGCCCAGTTCAAACCCGGAATAACGGTATCGAGCTTTTCGACCACCTCGTCGGCATCAACGATCCTGCGAGGCTCAGCGTAAAGCGAAACCATGTTCAGATCTGTCGCCAACATCTCTCCGTTTCGGTCAATGATGTTTGGACGGGACGCAACGCCTGCTCCAGCGCCGATAATTGTTTGCGTAAGCTCAGGCTCCCTCACTCCATACTGAACGAGCCGAACGCCCACCACAGCATAAAGTCCAACGAACACTGCAACGGTAATGCCGAGACGCTGGCGCGACTGGCGTCTGCGCTTTGCTATATTTAGACCAATATGGCGGCCATTCGACCATCCATTTCGTTGCAGGTAAAAATGCGCACGGCTTCGCAGCCGCACGGTAAAGGCAATGATGCTCATTCCGAACGGATCCAAATTCAGCCACGCCAATGCGGAAGACGCCTGCTGGCTACTTAAAACGAATGCAGTAATCCGGCACGCTTGAACGAAAGTCGCGCCGTATTTAAAGTTGCAGTCAATCCGTAAACAGAATCTTAATTGGCGCACGCAGCGCACAAGCGTTTATGTCTATAAGGTTAATGCGCGACGGGAGTGGACCAATTTTCGCACACATACGGTTTAGGCTGCGATGATCCCGCCAACGTGAACGCGGGGTGCGTCATTCTAACGCAGATACAAGTTGACATATGGCAGTTATGCGAGAATCTGAATGACAAATTGTCGCAGACTCTTAATCGACCGGGCTGGCACCCGGATCGAGCGGCACAAAACTAAAATAGATCGGAAAGAGACCTTAAAATGGGCAAGATGGATTTCATCGGCAAAGCCTCCTCTGCTGCTGGCGGTTGGGGCGCACTCAAAAGCGTTGGCAAGCGTCTGCTGGAATCGGGCGCACCGATTTCCGGCGCTCGAACGCTGTTGAAGGCCAATCAGCCCGATGGTTTCGATTGCCCCGGCTGCGCATGGGGCGACCCGGAGCACGGCTCTTCTTTCGAATTCTGCGAAAACGGTGTTAAGGCCGTGGCGTGGGAAGCAACCGAGGCCCGCGTGCCGCCGGAATTCTTCTCCACACACACCGTTGCAGCACTCAGTAAATGGGCCGATTACGATCTGGAAAAGCAGGGCCGCCTGACGGACCCGCTACGTTACGACCGCGCCACGGACAAATATCTTCCGGTTTCGTGGGACGAAGCATTCTCGGAAATCGGCAAGATCTTGCGCAGCCTCGACAATCCTGACCGCGCCGAATTCTATACCTCAGGTCGTGCCTCCAACGAAGCTGCATTCCTTTATCAGTTGATGGTTCGGCTTTACGGCACCAACAACTTCCCCGACTGTTCGAACATGTGCCATGAGGCCAGTGGCGTCGGTTTGAAAGCGTCCGTGGGCGTCGGCAAGGGTACGGTTCTACTAGAAGATTTCGAAAAGGCAGACGCGATCTTTGTCATCGGTCAGAACCCCGGCACCAACCATCCTCGCATGTTGGGCGATCTGCGCCGCGCCGCCATTCGCGGTGCGCGGATTGCCGTGTTCAATCCCATCCGTGAAAAGGGGCTGGAGCGCTTCACCGACCCGCAGGATAAGCTGGAAATGATCACCGGCGGCAATACCAAGATTGCCACCAATTATTACCAGCCGCGCCAGGGCGGCGACATGGCCGCCGTGCGCGGCATGAGCAAGGCGATTTTCGCTGCTGACGATGCCGCCCGCGCCGCGGGTAAGCAAGCCATCATCGATTATGACTTCCTTGCGGAACATGCCGTGGAGTTCGAAGCTTACCGCGCAGCGGTCGAGGCAACGAGCTGGGAGACTATTCTCGATCAGTCCGGCCTCACGCGTGAGCAGATCGAGGAAGCAGCGGGCATTTACATGAATGCCGGTTCTGTCATCACCACATGGGCGATGGGTATTACACAGCACAAACATTCCGTGATCACCATCCGCGAAATTACCAATTTCATGCTGCTGCGCGGCAATGTCGGTCGTCCGGGTGCGGGGCTTTGCCCCGTTCGTGGCCATTCCAACGTGCAAGGTGACCGCACGGTGGGCATCGATGAGAAAGCCCCGCCTGCCCTGCTCGACGCGCTGGAAAAAGAACTTGGTGTTTCGATGCCCCGCAATCGCGGCCACAACACGGTTGAAGCCATCAGCGCCATGCTGGACGGCAAGGCAGAGGCCTTCATCGCGCTCGGCGGCAACTTCCTGCGCGCAACACCCGATGGCCCACTGATCATCGAAGCGTTCAAGAAGCAGAAGCTGACGGTCAACATCGCGACCAAGCTGAACCACTCGCATCTGGTTCCGGGCGAAACCTCCTTCATCCTGCCCTGCCTTGGCCGCACCGAAATCGACCGCAATTCCAAGGGTGCGTCGCAGATCGTGACCGTGGAAGATTCCATGAGCATGGTCCACGGCTCCGGCGGTATCAACGAACCCGCTTCGAAGGAACTGCGCTCCGAAGTCGCCATCGTCGCCGGTATTGCGGAAGCGACCCTCGGCAACGACCGCGTTGACTGGAAGGCTCTTGCGGATGACTACGACCTGATCCGCGATATGATCGAGCGCGTCATTCCGGGGTTCCAGAGCTACAATGAGCGCGTTCGCGTGCCTCGCGGCTTCCATCTGCGCAACGCCGCGGCAGAGCGTGAATGGAACACACCAGCAAAGAAGGCGACATTCTTTACGGGCGCACTGCCGGAAAAGACAGAGCATCAGGAAGCGCTCAGCAAGGACGGCATCTTTGTGCTGCAAACCTTCCGCAGCCATGACCAGTACAACACCACGATCTACGGTATGGATGACCGTTACCGCGGCGTCTACGGTGAGCGTCAGGTCATCTTCATGAACCCGAAAGACATGGAAAAACTTGGCGCTCACGCCAAGCAGCGCGTAGATGTTATCGGTGAATATGGAGACGGTATCGAGCGCATCGCCGAAAACTTCCGTCTTGTGCCTTATAACATTCCGGAGGGAAGCGTCGGGGGGTATTACCCGGAGCTGAACGTTCTCGTCCCTCTTCACAGCTATGGAGATGGCAGCTTTACGCCAACCTCCAAGTCCGTATTGGTTTCGGTTCGCCTACGCGCCGAGGCTGAGGCAGCCTGATGGATGAGGATCAATCCGCCGCGCGCTTTCTGGCCGTGGTGGAGCAGATCGAAAAGACGGCCCCGGTTGTGATTGACGCTACCGGGGCCGCACTTATTGCAGCCATTTACCTTGGCATCGGCAGCGACAGCCGCAGCCTCTCCAACAAGCTCGGCATTGCCCATGCCATCGCTCTGAGAAGCATCAGTTCTCTCTCAGGCCGCTTGCTGAAAGTGGCAAAGCGCGATACGCGGACGCAGCGAACATTCATCGAGTTGACAGATGAGGGAAAGGCGCTGGCCCATTCTGCGTCGGACGTGCGGTTAAAGCGCACGCTTTCCGAATCCTGACATCGGAGAAATCATGGCAGTACGAAAGATTGCATCCTATCCCGATGCGGCGCTTAATACGCGTTGTGAACCCGTGAGTAGTTTTGGACCCGAACTCGCCGCACTCCAACAAGACCTGGTCGATACAATGCGCGCAGCTCCGGGCGTTGGCATAACTGCTGCCCATATCGGAATTTTCCAGCGCATCTTCGTTCTCGAGTTGAAGGCTGGCGACATAATGACGTATGTCAATCCGGCCATCATCGAAACATCCGAGGAAACGATGCGCCATGTGGAAGGCAGCGTTTCCATGCCGGGCTTTACGGATGAACTGGAGCGGCCCGCAAGAGTTTCGCTCAGATTTCAGGACACCGCCGGAGAATGGCGCGAAGAAACAGCAGAAGGTTTCCACGCCACCTGCATTCAGCATGAGATCGATCAGCTCGACGGGATGTTCTGGATCAAACGCCTGTCAAAGCTTAAGCGAGACCGACTTATCCGCAAATGGGAAAAGTCTCATCGTTGATTACTTACTGTGAGATGGAACGCGGCATTTCCGTGGAGCGTGTTGCTGACCGTGCAAATTTTCTCTGCCTCTTGCGCAATAGCCTGCTTGGTGTCCTGATCGAAATCACCATCGATCGTCAGCACCATATCGAACCGCACTATGCGCGCAGGCTCTCCGTCCGACTTTTCGCCTGTGACACGCGCATCAACAGCCTTGAAACGATCCAGCAAATTCATACGGCTCGCCGCGATGCGCGCACTTAACACCAGGCAGGCTGCCAGCGACGAATAAAGCAAATCGAGTGGATTGAAGCCGGGTTCGGATGCCGCCGTCACCACTGCCAGCGTACCGCCTGTTGGTGTCACCAACTGAGGATGACCATTGCGTCCGAGTGTGGCCGTTGCACCTGTCTCGCGCTTCTTCACCCTCAACTCACTCATGCAATCTTTCCAATCCGGTTTTCCGCAAATTCATTTTGCACAATGGAACCAAAATATAAGCTCGCGCTTTTACTCACGCAACGGTGATCGCGCCGTTACCCTATTTGTAAAAAAGGAGCTGGGACATATGGTTACTGGAACACTCGTCAGCATTTTGATCACCTTTCTCGTCATCGTTCTCGTACTTTGGCTGATCGCTCGTCTGCCTGTCGGTGGCGGCGCAAAGCAGATCGCTCAGGTTATCGTGATAATCATCGGCATCATTTCGCTGTTGAAGTACCTCGCAGTATTTTAATCCCGACATTTATAACTACCAAAAGGCGGCCTCTTTGCCGCCTTTTCTTTTGCGCTTTATAGCGAGCGTGTCCAAAATTAAATGGGAACCCGCCCTGACTATCCGGGTTCGAAGGGGCGCACGGCAAGCGTATCATTGCGCCGCCGTCCTTCCCCCACCTCACCCCCGTAAGGAGGGTTTCCTTTTGGATGAGGAACTACAGATCACTAAACGCATTCCTCTTGAGACAAAGGAGGCCGTGATGGAGCAACTTACAGAACTTCGCCAACAGATCGCCCAGGATCTGGAAACCTTATCTCGAACGGAAAGCCCAAAATCCATCTTCGAGATCGCCGATGATTATCTCTTGGGAAACCCCAATCTCAAACGACAGGTCGTTGAAGACATCATCAAACAAGAAGCAGATAAACGCTCAATCGACATTCACTGATGCGGAGCAGCGTAAACAGAAAACCGGGCGCTTCTGCACCCGGTTTTTTTCGTTCAGCTACGTGCTGCGGGCAATCTCAGAACTCTTCCCAGTCCTGCTTCACTGCTGCATTGCCGTTGAAGGCGGATGCGACCTTGCGACCAAGCGCGCGGGCCGGTGATGGTGCGGAGCGTTCGGTTGGGGTGACTGCACGAACCGGAGCCTCGTAGCCACCGGCAAGCTTGAACTGGCTGAGCAACTGGTTCAGCGATGCCGCCTCACGGGCCAAGCCATGGCTGGCAGCGGTGGATTCCTCCACCATCGCCGCATTCTTCTGCGTGTCCTGATCCATCTGGTTCACAGCCGTATTGATCTGCTGCAAGCCCGAAGACTGCTCCTGCGCCGATTCCACGATCGCCATCACATGCCGGTTGATCTCCTGCACTTCCGCCACGATGGTTTCCAGCGCACGGCCCGTCTCGCCCACAAGCTCCACACCCTCCTGAACCTGGGTATTGGAGGTGTTGATCAGCGCCTTGATATCCTTGGCGGCACTTGCGGAGCGCTGCGCCAGTTCACGCACCTCCTGCGCAACAACGGCAAAGCCCTTGCCCGCCTCACCCGCACGCGCTGCTTCCACACCGGCGTTCAGTGCCAGCAGGTTGGTCTGGAAGGCGATCTCGTCGATCACGCTGATGATGTTGGAGATTTCTGACGAGGACTTCTCGATCTGCTCCATCGCAACAACGGCCTTGCGCACCACATTGCCCGATTGTTCGGCACCGGTGCGGGCACGGCTGACCAGTTCGCCTGCTTCCTGCGCGCGCCGGGTAGAATCCTTCACCGTCGTGGTGATCTCTTCCAGAGCAGCGGCGGTCTCTTCGACCGAGGCTGCCTGCTGTTCGGTGCGCTTGGCCAGATCGTCGGCGGCAGAGCGGATTTCATTGGCGCCCGCATCGATACCTCGGGCATTGTTGGCCACGCGTGACAGCGCCGACTGAAGCTTTTCGGCAGAGGCGTTGAAGTTCTCGCGCACCATGTCCAGATGCTGGGCAAAGGGCTGGCTGATGCGATAGGACACATCGCCTTCGGACAGACGCGACAGCGCATCGGCCAGATTATCGACCGCAAACTGCGTATCCGCCGCTTCCTTCGCCTTCTGCTCCTCGCGGGCGATCCGTTCCTTCTCAGACAGGCTGCGATTGGCGTCCGCCTCCTGTTCCAGACGCACCCTTTCCTGCGCGTTTTCAAGAAACACACCGACAGCGGCGGCCATTGAGCCGATCTGATCGGTGCGATCTCTACCCGGAATAGAGACGTTGAGATCTCCCGCCGCCAGCCTCTCCATTGAGGACGTCATTTCCGTGACCGGACGAATGACGATTCTTTTCAGTGCGAAGGCCAAACCAATCACAACAATGATGATGGAGAGTATGGTCGCAACCACCGCTGCTGCGCGAAATTCCTCGACGGGCAAATAGGCCGCCTTGGCATCAACGGCGAAACCGAGATACCACTTTGCAGAAGCAAGCCCTGTCACGGGTATGAAGCTCACAAGTTGAGCTTGCCCATCCCGTACAGTTTCACTCATCCCTGAACCTATGGCAGGGGTATTTTCAGGAAAAAGATCGGCAAGCGACTTCGTCACCATCCCCGCATCGGGATGGATCAGGATTTTCCCGTCACTGTTTACAAGAAAGGCATACCCCTGGCTTCCGATGTCTAACGATGCGATCATGCCAGAGAGAGCTTTAAGGGAGAAATCACCGCCCATGACGCCGCGCAATTCCCCTTTAGTACGCACGGCAGAAACTGCGCTCACCACAAGTTCACCGGTGTTGGAGTCAGCATAGGGTTCCGTCAGGAACGGCACATTAGAGCTAACGGCATCCTGATACCACGGACGCTTACGTGGATCGTAACCGGGTTTGACGGGTCGTTCGGGCGAGGTAACGAATGCGCCGTTTGATTCGACACCGAAAAACGAGAGAATGAATTCCGAGGCAAGCGCTTCGTTCTTAACGAATTCCTTTATTTCCGTATCGTCTGATGTGAACGCGATCTGACGTGCAAGAACATCGATCATTGTGATCCGCCCGTGCAGCCAGTTAGCGATGCTCTGGCTCGCTTGCTGTCCAGCAGCATTGATCCCTCGCTCGACAGAAACGGTTGTCGCAGACCGCTGAAGATTGTCGAGATAAACCGCAAAAACAGCAAATGAAACAAACACGCAAGCAGATGCAGCGATCAATATCCGCGTGAGAAGTGTAGTTTTACCGGCCAAAATTCTGTCCCCCAGACATAAGCCACCGATTAAATCCGGTATCGTAATACGTGCGCAGTTTGATACCTGATGATTATTTCGGCAGGTTGCTTAGGGAGCCTTAATGAACGGTTGCTTGGCACATGAGAGAAGTTGCATTCAAACGTCGATTCATAAAGTAAAAACGCACATCTAATCATTGCTGACCTGAGATCAGATAAGCTGTCATACAGATAACTTCTACTTAGTCGAAAAGTAAAGCGAGACTGAGCGTCCCGTTCGTGCAGGATCAACGCAGCACCTGGTGCGCCGCTATCAATCACCGGGTACAAATCGCGTCGCAGAAATCGAAGCTATTAAAGCATCTGAGAATCCGGGCCATGCTTCATTGGCCAGGGAACGACGAGTATTCGTAATTTGAGAGGGAGCGTTAACAAACGGAACAAAGCCGTTGTTAGAAAAAGAAAAACCCGCCGAAGCGGGTTATCTTTGGTGCGGTCGAGAAGACTCGAACTTCCACGGGTTGCCCCACAGCGACCTCAACGCTGCGCGTCTACCAATTCCGCCACGACCGCATCGTGGTAGGGCCGACCTGCGTCGACGGAGGTGCATGTAGCAAAAGGATTTTCAGCGCACAAGAGCGTCGTGACAGTTTTTTGAAATTAAAAATCGGTGGCTTCGTAACTATCTAGAAGAAGGCCGGAAATGCTGGGGTTGCCGCACTCATCTCATTCTGCCAGAAGGCTGTGGAAAGGACTTCACCATGCTCACACGCACCGATCTGACCACCAAAATGTTCGCAAATCCCGACTCTCCGCCTGTGCGCTGGCGAATCTCGGATGGATTGGTGCCTTATGAACAGGCCATTGAGGAAATGGAGCGTGAGGTAGCGGCAATTGCGACGGGCGAAGCGCACGAACTCGTCTGGCTGCTGGAGCATCCCCCGCTTTATACCGCAGGAACCAGCGCCGACTCAGCCGATCTGATCGAACCAAACCGCTTTCCAGTCTTCGCGACGGGTCGCGGAGGGGAATACACTTATCATGGTCCGGGTCAGAGGGTTGTCTATGTGATGCTGGATTTGAAGCGCAGGCGTCAGGATGTCCGCGCATATGTTGCAGCACTGGAAGACGTGATCATCCGTACGCTCGACAAAATGAATATCAAGGGTGAGCGCCGTGAGGACCGGGTTGGCGTATGGGTTCAACGTCCTGAAAAACCTCTCCTGCCCGACGGAGGAGTCAGC
The DNA here is from genome assembly GCF_013322225.1 of Agrobacterium larrymoorei. Taxonomy (GTDB): domain Bacteria; phylum Pseudomonadota; class Alphaproteobacteria; order Rhizobiales; family Rhizobiaceae; genus Agrobacterium; species Agrobacterium larrymoorei_A. The sequence goes on along the minus strand of NZ_JAAMFB010000011.1, from coordinate 121,199 downwards.
GAAGACAAGATTGCTGCCTTAGGCATTCGTTTGCGGAAGTGGGTGAGCTTTCACGGATTATCTATCAACGTCGATCCTGATCTGTCGCATTTTTCTGGCATCGTTCCGTGCGGCATCACCCAATATGGTGTAACCAGTCTTGTCGATCTGGGATTGCTTGTTATGATGAGCGATGTCGATGTTCTGCTGCGAGAATCCTTCGAGGAGGTATTTGGGCCGGTAGAGACCGACAGAGAGACTTCTCGCTGATCCCACCGGCGAACTTTCTTTCCAGCAAGGCGTTGCCAAACGTCTGGCAGACCTTCTTGTCTGTCGCCGATTGTTCCACAACACAAAGATAGGTGAATCACATGTTCACGACTTCTGCTTATGCCTGCGATGATGGCTCCTCCCCGCTCAAACTCGCGACGATCAAACGCCGCGATCCTGGTCCTCGGGACGTGGAGATTGAAATCGAGTTCTGCGGCGTATGCCATTCGGACATTCATACTGCGCGCGGCGAGTGGGCGGGTTCGCTCTATCCTTGCGTTCCCGGCCATGAAATCATCGGTCGCGTTGGCCGCGTTGGCGCTGAAGTGACAAAATTCAAGACTGGCGAACGTGTCGGTGTCGGCTGCATCGTCGATAGCTGCCGCGAATGCGCAAGCTGCGCCGAAGGTCTTGAGCAATATTGCGAAAACGGCATGACCGGTACCTATAATGCGCCGGACAAGGCCATGGGTGGAGACGCACATACGCTCGGCGGATATTCCAAGCATGTGGTTGTGGATGACCGCTACGTGCTGCGTATTCCTGAAAGCCTCGATCCCGCTGCCGCAGCGCCGCTGCTCTGCGCGGGCATTACGACCTATTCGCCTTTGCGCCACTGGAATGCTGGCCCGGGCACGCGAGTTGGCGTCGTCGGCCTTGGTGGCCTTGGTCACATGGCGGTCAAGCTTGCAAATGCCATGGGCGCGACGGTGGTCATGATCACAACGTCTCCGGGCAAGGCAGAAGACGCCAAGAAACTTGGCGCGCATGAAGTCATCGTTTCGAAAGATCCGGAACAGATGAAAAAGGGTACGGCCAGCCTTGATCTCATCATCGACGCCGTTGCTGCCGATCACGACATCAACGCTTACCTTGCGCTTCTGAAGCGCGATGGCGCGTTGGTACAGGTCGGCGCGCCCGAGAAGCCACTTTCCGTACATGCTTTCAGCCTCATTCCTGGCCGTAAGACTTTTGCGGGTTCGATGATCGGTGGCATCCCCGAAACACAGGAAATGCTGGATTTCTGCGCCGAGAAAGGCATTGCTGCCGACATCGAGATGATCAATATCGACCAGATCAATGAAGCTTATGAACGCATGATCAAAAGTGACGTGCGTTACCGCTTCGTCATCGATATGAACAGCTTGCCGAAGCAGGCAGCCTGATCGATCTTCTAAAGGGCGCTGCGGCGCCCTTTTTATTTGATCGATAGCAGGTGGGTCAGCATGTCCGAACGACAAGGCGTCAGTCATTCAGTACAGGGCATGCTCATTATGGCGGTCTGCATGCTGGTGCTGCCGATCATGGACGCAATCGCCAAATACATGGCTGTCGTGGAGGGTATGTCGCCCGCACAAGTGACGTTCTATCGCTTCTTCTTCCAGCTTGTCTATACCCTGCCCTTGTTGCTCGTACTGTCACCGAGAGCCCTGATTTCGGCAAAGCGGCCCTGGGTCAACCTGCTGCGTGGTGTCCTTCATGCAGCCGCCAGCCTGATGTTCTTCGCCGCCGTGAAATACATGCCGCTGGCAGATGTCTTTGCCATCTATTTTGTCGAACCTTTTCTCCTGACCATCATGTCCGCACTTTTTCTCGGCGACCGGGTTGGCTGGATGCGGTGGACGGCGATTGCAGTTGGTTTTGCTGGCGCGATGATCGTCATTCAGCCCAGCTTCGAGGTGTTTGGCTGGGTATCACTCCTTCCGATCGCGTGCGCTTTCCTTTTCACGCTCTATCTTTTCCTCAACCGCGCCATCGGAAATGCCGATAGTCCGTTGGTGATGCAAACCATGTCTGGCATTGCCGGCACGATCTTCATGGGAATAGCCTTGTTGATCGGTGACAATCTGGGAGATGTGAACTTCGAAATGTCTCTGCCGGGCTGGGGACACGGACTCGCGCTGCTCGTCCTGCTCGGCTCAATTTCCGGCTACATGCATCTGCTCGTCGTAAAAGCTTTTCGACTGGCACCGCTTTCACTGCTTGCGCCGTTGCAGTATTTTGAGATCATTTCTGCCACCGCTTTGGGCTATCTGCTATTCAGTGATTTTCCGACCGCCTCAAAATGGTTGGGCATCGGCATAATTGTCGCATCTGGCTTGTTCATTATCTGGCGGGAGCGTCGCAACTCACAACGCACCGGGCTAGTGGACGTCGCAGAAGTTTGAGGAATTGCCGCATCTGCACTTGTTCATAAGTTGATCGTGGGGCAAAAGTCCCCTCAACCCTAAAAGCACGTAAAGGAGACGACACGATGGACGTTCGCGCCGCAGTCGCCGTTCAGGCAGGCAAGCCATTGGAAGTTATGACCGTTCAACTTGATGGCCCGCGTGCCGGTGAGGTGCTGATCGAGGTCAAGGCGACCGGCATTTGCCATACGGACGATTTTACCCTCTCCGGCGCGGACCCGGAAGGTCTTTTCCCTGCGATCCTCGGTCATGAAGGCGCAGGCGTTGTGGTTGATGTTGGTCCGGGTGTGACTTCGCTCAAGAAAGGCGATCACGTCATTCCGCTCTACACGCCGGAATGCCGCGAGTGCTATTCCTGCACCTCGCGCAAGACCAACCTCTGCACGTCGATCCGCGCGACGCAGGGTCAGGGCGTGATGCCGGATGGCACATCGCGCTTTTCCATCGGCAAGGACAAGATCCACCACTATATGGGCTGCTCTACGTTCGCCAATTTCACTGTGCTGCCCGAAATCGCGTTGGCAAAGATCAACCCCGACGCCCCTTTCGACAAGGTCTGCTACATTGGTTGCGGCGTAACGACCGGCATCGGTGCCGTCATCAACACGGCCAAGGTTGAGATCGGCTCCACCGCCATCGTCTTTGGTCTGGGCGGCATTGGCCTTAACGTGCTGCAGGGCCTGCGCCTTGCCGGTGCGGACATGATCATCGGGGTCGATATCAACAATGATCGCAAAGCGTGGGGCGAAAAGTTCGGTATGACGCATTTCGTCAACCCGAAGGACGTCGGCGACGACATCGTACCTTATCTCGTCAACCTGACGAAGCGTGGTAACGACCTGATCGGCGGAGCGGACTACACCTTTGACTGCACCGGCAACACAAAGGTCATGCGTCAGGCGCTCGAATCGTCCCACCGCGGTTGGGGCAAGTCCGTCATCATCGGCGTTGCCGGTGCCGGTCAGGAAATTTCGACGCGTCCGTTCCAGCTGGTCACGGGCCGCAACTGGATGGGAACTGCCTTCGGCGGCGCACGCGGTCGCACGGACGTGCCGAAGATCGTCGACTGGTATATGGAAGGCAAAATCCAGATCGATCCGATGATCACCCACACAATGCCGCTGGAAGACATCAACAAGGGCTTCGACCTGATGCACAAAGGCGAAAGCATCCGTGGTGTCGTCGTCTACTAATCCTCTGATTTGATTAAAAAAGGCTGTGGGACGTGAGTTCCGCAGCCTTTTTGACGGTTGCCGTTTAAGATCGGGACAACGGTATTTTCTGAACCTGGACTAAACCAATTTCCGGTCGCCCGTGGCGAACTTCGCCTTCAACAGGCACTCATCGTACTCTGATTCAGGCGTGGAATCGAAAACGATCCCCCCTCCTACGTTGAACGTAGCTGTTCCGTTTTCGAACAGCGTCATGGTGCGTATTGCGACGGAAAACCTCATGTCGCCGTGGGGTGAAATATAGCCGATAGCACCGCAATAGGCGTTTCGCGGACCAATTTCCAGGTCGTGCAAAATTTCCATCGCCCGCATTTTCGGTGCTCCTGTAACGGAACCGCAGGGGAAAATCGCTGAGAAAATATCGGTCAGCGTCATATTCGGCAGGAGCTTTGCCCGCACATGGCTAACCATCTGGTGAACGGTAGGATATGTTTCGATCTCAAATAGTTTTGGCACATCGAGCGTGCCGACTTCCGAGATGCGCGAGATATCGTTACGCAGCAAATCTACAATCATGCGGTTCTCGGCAAGAGTCTTATCGTCGTGCCCCATGGCCGCGATGATCTCTGCATCCTCCCACGTCGTCGCTCCGCGCTTGACGGTACCTTTCATCGGGTGTGTCTCAAGCCAACCTTTAGCATTCACCGAAAAGAAGAGTTCGGGAGAACGGGAGAGGATGACCGGTCCGCCGAAATCGATCAAAGCCCCATATTTGACGGGCTGCCGTTCTATTAAAGACCAAAAAGCAGATAATGAATCTCCATGCCACCGTCCGGTGATAGGCATGGTAAGGTTAGCCTGGTAACAATCTCCCTGCCGTAAGTGCTGGTGCAATTTTCGGAATTGCGTTTCATATTCCTTGAACGACCAGCCGAGCTTAAGGTCGCTCAAAAAATCATCGGGATTCATTGTTTGCAAGGGCTTAATGGCCGCTCCAGAGTCACTCACCGGTGACATGAAGACGCCGAAGCAGAGCAATGGAACATCGCGCGCACCCTCTGCAAGTGGTGCAAGTTTCTGCTCGAACAGATATCCCGCCTCGTAAGACACATAGCCGGCTAAATACTTGCCCGCCTTGCGAGCGCTTTCCATTCGCTCAAGTGCGGGAAAGAACTGCTCAATCTCAGTCGCGAGTATGATTTCTTCCGGCTTCGCAAACAGTGTTACGGTGCCGGTCGTATCGTCACGAAAGAGAACATAGGGTGCAGTCAGCAAATTCGATTACCCGAAGAAGAAATCTCACAGGGGATCGATATCGCCTTTCGCCCACATTTCAATGGTCTCGGCATAGAAATCTGCAAAGCGACCTTCTTCGATCGATTTGCGAATCCCCTGCATTAGTTCCTGATAATAGGCGAGATTGTGCCAGGACAGCAGCATGCCGCCCAGCGCCTCGTTGGAGCGTGCAAGATGATGCAGATAGGCACGCGAGTAATCACGCGTGGCAGGGCAGTTGGATTGTTCGTCTAGCGGGCGCATGTCTTCGGCATGGCGGGCGTTGCGGATGTTGACCCTGCCGCGACGGGTGAAGGCCAAACCGTGACGGCCGGATCGGGTCGGCATGACGCAGTCGAACATATCGATACCGCGCGCAACGGATTTCAGAATATCATCCGGTGTGCCGACACCCATCAGGTAGCGGGGCTTTTCTGTAGGCAGCACCGGCAGCGTGGTGTCAAGCATCGACAGCATCACATCCTGCGGCTCGCCCACTGCGAGACCGCCGACGGCATAGCCCTTGAGATCGAGCTGCTTCAACCCCTCGGCAGAGCGGATGCGAAGATCCGGCTGGTCACCGCCCTGCACGATGCCGAACATGGCCTTGCCCGGCTGCTCACCAAAGGCAACGCGGCAGCGTTCGGCCCAGCGCAGCGACATTTCCATGGCGCGCTCGATTTCCTTGCGCTCGGCAGGCAGCGCCACGCATTCATCGAGCTGCATCTGGATATCCGAATCGAGCATTCCCTGAATTTCGATGGAGCGTTCAGGCGACATGTGGTGCAGCGAGCCATCGACGTGGCTCTTAAAGGTCACGCCCTTCTCGTCCAGCTTGCGCAGGCCCGAAAGCGACATGACCTGAAAGCCGCCGCTGTCTGTGAGGATCGGGTGTGGCCAACGGATCAGCTCATGCAGGCCACCCAGACGCGCCACGCGCTCTGGGCCGGGGCGCAGCATGAGGTGATAGGTGTTGCCGAGAATGACGTCAGCACCAAGTTCACGCACCTGATCCAGATACATGGCCTTGACAGTGCCAACCGTGCCGACGGGCATGAAGGCAGGTGTGCGGATCACGCCGCGCGGCATCGCAACTTCGCCGAGGCGCGCGCCGCCGCTGGTTGCTTTGAGGGTGAAGGTGAAGTTCTCGTGCATCATATTTTCCGGAACAGCAGGCTGGAGTCGCCATAGGAATAGAAGCGGTAGCCGGTTTCGATGGCATGGGCGTAGGTCGCCCGCATCGTCTCAAGCCCGCAGAAGGCCGAAACCAGCATGAAGAGCGTGGATTTCGGCAGGTGAAAATTGGTCATCAGGATGTCGACCGCCTTGAAGCGGTACCCCGGCGTAATGAAAATGCCGGTGGCACCGGACCAAGGACGGATTTGCCCGTCGTTACCGGCAGCGCTCTCGATCAAGCGCAGGGAGGTGGTGCCAACGCAAATGATGCGCCCGCCACTCGCCTTTACGGCGTTTAGCTTCTCGGCGGTCTCTTGAGAAACATAGCCGATTTCGAGATGCATCTTGTGGTCTTCGGTATCATCCGCCTTTACCGGCAGAAATGTGCCAGCACCCACATGCAACGTCACGAAATGCCGCTCGACACCCGCCTTATCCAGCGCCTCAAAAAGCGCTGGCGTAAAATGCAGTCCGGCGGTGGGTGCAGCGACAGCACCTTTTTCCCGCGCATAGATTGTTTGGTAATCTGTCTGATCCTGCGCGTCTTCCGGACGTTTCGCGGCAATGTAAGGCGGGAGAGGAATATGGCCGACGGAAGCGATGGCTTCGTCCAGAACAGGACCAGAGACATCGAACAGCAGCGTGATCTCGCCCTCGTCGCCCTTCTCTTCCACCGTCGCCTCGAGGAAAGTCAGACCACAGGCATTATCGCGCTCGTAGCCGAAGCGAATACGGTCACCCTGCTTGATGCGCTTTCCGGGCCGCGCAAAAGCCTTCCAGCGGCTTGCATCAGCGCGCATGTGCAGTGTGGCGGAAACGGCTGTTTCCTGTGCACCCTCGCGCAAGCGAACGCCGTGCAACTGGGCAGGAATGACGCGCGTGTCGTTGAACACCAGCGCATCGCCGGGCTTCAGGAATGTCGGCAGGTTGAAAACCTGATGGTCGGTCATGCGGTCCGTGTTCGGATCGACCACGAGTAGGCGTGCGCTATCCCGCGGATGGGCGGGGCGCAGGGCGATGTTCTCGTCGGGGAGATCGAAATCGAACAGGTCTACACGCATTTACTGGCTCTTAAAATTCAAAAGGTCTGCTCCAAATTCCTTTATTCCTGTTGCTTGTCACAAGAATGAAGGGACTCGCAGAATATCAAAACCCGCCCCGCAGCAGTCTGCGAGGCGGGCTAACTGTCTATATCCTACGCTCAGGCGGCAGAAGCGAGGCGGATGGAGACGATCGAGTCAGGGTCCTTTACAGGCTCACCCTTCTTGATCTTGTCGATGTTATCCATACCTTCGATGACCTGACCCCAGACGGTGTACTGCTTGTTCAGCCAGGGAGCGTCCGTGAAGCAGATGAAAAACTGCGAGTTAGCAGAGTTCGGGCTCTGCGAACGGGCCATGGAGCAGGTTCCGCGAATGTGCGGGATGGCGGAGAATTCAGCCTTCAGGTCTTCCTTTTCAGAGCCACCCATGCCAGCGCGAGCCGGATTGAAATCTGCGGAGCCCTTCTTGCCGAACTTTACGTCGCCGGTCTGCGCCATGAAATCGGCGATGACGCGGTGGAATACAACGCCATCATAAGCCTGCTCGGAAACAAGCTCCTTGATGCGGGCAACGTGGCCCGGAGCAACGTCAGGCAAAAGCTGGATCACGACCTTGCCGGTCGTCGTCTCCATGATGAGGGTGTTTTCCGGATCTTTGATCTCGGCCATGGTATCTCTCCTTGCTATGTGGGCTGAACGCCCGTTTTTACGTCGTGGCGCCGAAGTTATTTCTTGCTGACAGTGACCTTAACCATGCGGTCAGGATCGGAAACTTCACCGTTCCCGCCAGCACCCTTCTTGATCTTGTCCACATTTTCCATACCGGAAACGACTTTACCGACGACCGTATATTGTCCGTTCAGGAATGCACCCTGATCGAACATAATGAAGAATTGCGAGTTCGCGGAATTCGGGTCCTGCGAACGGGCCATGCCGACGGTGCCACGCTCGAAAGGAACCTTGGAAAACTCGGCGGGAAGATCAGGCATATCGGAACCGCCGGTACCTGCGCGTTGCGCGCTATAACCCTTATTCATGTTACCGTACTGAACATCGCCCGTCTGCGCCATGAAGCCGGGAATGACGCGGTGGAAGGCCACGCCGTCATAAGCACCCTGCTTGGCCAGCGCTTCGATCTGCGCCACATGCTTCGGCGCGACATCTGGCATCAGCTCGATAACCACCGGACCATCCTTCAGCTGAATGGTAAGCAGGTCCGCAGCGGACGCGATGGTGCTTGCGGTCAAAGCGCTGACGAACATGGCGCCAGCAATGGCAGCGTTTAGCAATTTCATTTGGATTGGCTCCGCATATGCCGAAACTAGTGTTTCAGCTTGGTGTTAAGGGCTTCAAGCACGGCTTTGGGCACAAAGGCTTCCACATTGCCGCCCATTGATGCGATCTGGCGAACCAATGTGGCCGTAATGGGCCGGGATGCCGTTCCGGCCGGTAGGAAAACCGTCTGGATATCCGATGCCATCTGCCTGTTCATACCCGCCATCTGCATTTCATAATCGAGATCGGTACCATCGCGCAGACCACGAACCAAGAGCGCCGCACCGTGTTCGCGAGCAGCATCCACCACGAGGTTGCCAAAGGAAACGACGCGAAGTCGCTTGCTCTGACCCGGCAGCCCCTCTTCCAGAGACTTGCGAATGAGTTCGGCACGCTCATCGAAACTGAACATGGGCGCTTTGCCGGGATGAATACCAATTGCCACGATAACCTGCGACGCCACGTTCAGCGACTGGATAAGTACATCCAGATGTCCGTTAGTCATGGGATCGAAAGATCCGGGATAAAAGGCAATCGTCATATCGCTCTCGATACTTCCGTTATTGCTGGCCTTTTGTCATGGAAGCCCAAGCTCTGCAAGACTAATGCCTTTAAACGCTGCAACTTCTCCAGGCTATTCCGACGCTGAACGACGGATGAATGACCCATTCAGCGCTGCTTCAAAGGCAGATCATTAAAAGTATCGACATCGATAGCAACCGGGCTGGATGGCCCATCGGAGAAGAGGATGCTGGTGTTCATGATGATCCTGACAATCGCGACATCTCTCGTCGTCGAATATGTCTTCATGGATTGACGTGAACTGCCGATTTCCTGAACGCCAGATGAATAGGGCATTCAAGGAAGCTTCAGAGCGTCGATGCTAATCGATTTTTTACGATAATTCGGAACCTCGACTCGGATCGTGCGTTCAGATCGCAGACAAAGGAACGGACACATGTTTGCTAAAGAAAAACAGTCGACTTCGGCGAAAATCGGCGTGATCAGCACGGCTTGGACTATGTTGGTCATAGCGATGCTCGCGACGACTTTCAGCCTTTACGAGCAGAAGCCGCAGCAGGGCCCGGAATTTCCGCAGCTCACATCCCGCGATCAGTACATGAATTATTACTGATAAACGGGCAAATCCAATCTCCCGGAGTAAAATGCCATGATTACAGTTTTGACAGTGCTATCAGCCCTTATCAGCGTAATGTTCGTGGCATCCGTGGTCTCGGTTGTTGCCGAGTTGCGCAAGGAAGATGAGGATTTGAGAGAGATGTTGGAACGTTCGAAAGCGTTCTAAGACTTCGCTCTCCGTTCAGGTTTAGTCACAAAAATTAGACCGTCCGTTTATCGGGCGGTTTTTATTTATCTGGTCAAGTGCCTTACGCGTCAGCCACCCATCACTGCTTTCTCACGGCGTTGTTTACGTTGCTCGATAGAGAACCGATGTTTTTCAAGGGATTTGCCCTTCAATTTCCACATCGATTGATTTAAGGAACCCCGATAGACCCGGCGTAACGGGCGATATTGTGAGGTTTCCATAACGATGCTCGATTCCCTGAGAAGTGCTTCAAAAACTCTTGCGGCAAAGCTGCTTCTTCTTCTCCTCGTCGTCTCCTTTGGCGTATGGGGCGTTTCCGCATCGCTTATGTCCACAAATTCCCATGCCGTCATGACCGTTGGCGACCAGACGGTTACGCCGAACGAGTTCCGTTTTGCCTATCAGCGTCAGGTCGCGGAAATCGGGCAACAGTTCGGCACGCGTCTGACGACCGAGCAGGCGAAAGCGTTCGGCATCGATCGTCAGGTGTTCAACCAGCTCGCCGCAGGTGCTGCGCTGGATGAGCTTGCCGCGAACATGAAGCTAGGGCTTTCCGAGGATCGTCTGGCGAACCTGATTGCAGAAGACCCGGCGTTCAAAACACCGGGTGGCCAGTTCGACCGTGCACTGTTTAGCCAACGTCTGCGCGGCGCGGGCTTTAATGAAGACGATTATGTCGAAGAGCGCAGCAAGGTTGCCGTTCGCAGCCAGATTGTAGACGCCATTTCTGATGGCTTCACGCCGCCGCAGGTTCTGGTCGATGCGCTGAAGCAGTATCGCAACGAACAACGTTCCATAGAATATGTGCTGTTGTCCAATGCCAATATCGATCCCGTAAAGGCGCCGGGCGACGACGTTCTCGCGCCATGGTTCGAAACGAACAAGGCACAGTACCGCGCACCGGAATATCGCAAGTTCAGCTACGTGAAGCTTGAGCCATCCGACATCGCCAATCAGGATGCGGTGACCGACGTTCAGGTTCAGGAATACTACAACAAAAATCAGGACAAGTTCCGCACCGCTGGACACCGCACCATCGAACAGCTGGTGTTTCCAAACAAGGAAATGGCCGAAGCAGCAGCTACGCAAATTCGCGCTGGCACCACCACCTACGATCAGGTTGTGAAGGATCAGGGCAAGCAGCCGGCTGACGTTCTTCTGGGCGAATTTACCAAGGATACGATTCCCGATCCGGCGCTCGCAGACGCAGCTTTCGGCGTCCAGAAGGATGGCGGTATTTCACCAGTGATCGACGGCGCTTTCGGTCCGGTCATCCTGCGCGTGACTGGCATTCGTGGTGACAGCGTCAAATCGCTGGAAGAGGCCCGCGAGGAAATTCGGACTGAGCTCGCCACCGCGAATGCTGCCGAAGAACTGAACAACGTTCATGACCGTTATGAGGACCTGCGTGGCGGCGGCTCTTCGCTTGCCGACGCCGCCACCCAGCTGAACCTCAAGCCGGTGACGATCAACGCTATCGACTCCAGTGGTGAAGACGAAAAGAGCAATCCTGTTCAGGGTCTTCCAACCTCTGAACTTGTGGCCGAAGTCTTCAAGACCGAACCGGGCACGGAAGCGCCCGCTGTCAACATCGGTCGCGAAGGTTACGTTTGGTTCGACGTCGAGCAGATCACGCCTCCTCGCGACCGTACGCTGGACGAAGTTCGGGACCGTGTGGTCGCTGACTGGACCGCTGAACAGCAGCGCACTGCCCTCGCCGCAAAGGCAGATGAGCTGAAGGCCCGCGCTGAAAAGGGCGACACCTTCCAGACCATCGCTGGCGAAATGGGTCTCGCGGTAGAAACAAAGATGGGCCTGCGTCGCAACAGCGAAGATGCGCTGCTCGGCCAGCAGGCTGTTGGTGCTGTCTTCTCCGGCGCGGAAGGGCTCGTTGGCGCGGCGCCCGTCGCCGAAGGCTCCAGCCGCATTCTCTTCAAGGTAACGGAAGTCAACGTCAACGCTCCTGCGGACGCGCTGGATGGCAACGACCAGCAAGTGACGGCAATGGCAAGAGCCGCTGGTGACGACATGCTGGACCAGATGGTCAACCGCCTTCAGAATGATTACGGTGTGACGATCAACCAAGCCGCAGCCGATCAGGCCATGACCGCATACTGATAAATCCGGGGAAGCACGCATATGGCTGAATTGAAGCCGCTGATTGCCAAGGTTGCGAATGGCGAAAGCCTGAACCGGGAAGAAGCCCGGCAGGCATTCGACATTCTGATGTCTGGCGAGGCAACGCCCTCGCAGATCGGCGGCTTCCTGATGGCGCTTCGCGTACGGGGTGAGACGGTGGATGAAATCGTCGGTGCCGTGTCCTCGATGCGCGCACGCATGCTGCCTGTTTCCGCACCGGCTCACGCAGTGGATATCGTAGGCACCGGCGGCGACGGCCTCGGTACATACAACATATCAACTCTCGCCTCGATCATCGTGGCGGGAACGGGCGTTCCAGTCGCAAAGCACGGCAATAAGGCGCTCAGCTCGAAATCCGGCACAGCCGACGCACTCTCGGCGCTCGGTGTGAAGCTTGATATCGGCCCTGACCTGATCAGCCGTTGTATCAACGAGGCCAGGCTCGGCTTCATGTTTGCGCAACTACACCACTCCGCCATGCGCCATGTCGGCCCGACACGCGTGGAACTCGGAACCCGCACGGTTTTCAATCTGCTTGGCCCGCTTTCAAACCCGGCAGGCGCGAAGAAGCAACTCCTCGGCGTCTTCTCACCGCGCTGGCTGGTGCCGATTGCCGAAGTACTGCGCGATCTCGGCTCGGAGACTATCTGGGTCGTGCATGGCGATGGCATGGATGAAATCACCACCACCGGCGTCACCCATGTCGCAGCACTCGAAGACGGAAAGATCCGCACATTCGATCTGACACCGAAGGATTTTGGCGTCGCTTCTGCTACAATCGATGACCTCAAGGGCGGTGATGGCATTTTTAATGCCAATGCATTGCGCGGCGTTCTCGGGGGACACAAGAATGCCTATCGCGACGTTTCGCTTTGCAACGCCGCCGCAGCCTTGGTAGTGGCCGGCAAAGCGGAAACATTGACCGAGGGCATGAAAACCGCGAGCGCATCGCTGGATGAAGGCAAGGCCGCAGCAGCTCTCGATAGGTTGGTTGCGGTTTCAAATGAAGAGTAAGGCAGGGTCATGAGCGACATTCTGAAAAAGATCGAAGCCTACAAACGCGAAGAAATCGCTGCCGCAAAATCAAAGGTCTCGCTTGCCGATCTAAAGGCCATGGCTGCAGACCAGACCGCGCCGCGTGGTTTTTATAACGCTCTCATTCGCAAACAGGCCGAGGGCTCCTTCGGGCTGATCGCAGAGATCAAGAAGGCCAGCCCTTCCAAGGGCCTCATTCGCCCAGATTTCGACCCACCTGCTCTGGCAAAGGCCTACGAAGCCGGGGGGGCTGCCTGCCTTTCCGTGCTTACCGATACACCGAGCTTTCAGGGCGCGCCGGAGTTTCTGACCGCTGCACGTAACGCCTGTTCCCTGCCCGCTCTGCGCAAGGACTTCATGTTCGAGATCTACCAGGTGCATGAAGCGCGTGCCTGGGGTGCGGATTGCATTCTGCTTATCATGGCGTCGCTGTCCGATGACGAAGCGAAACGTCTTGAAGACGAGGCCTTTTCTCTCGGCATGGACGTTCTGGTGGAAGTTCACGACGAAGAAGAGACAGAGCGTGCGCTGAAACTCGCCTCCCCACTGCTTGGCATCAACAACCGCAATCTTCGCACTTTCGATGTCAGTCTCCAAACCAGCGAGCGGCTTGCTGCCATGGTTCCGGCAGACAAGCTGCTGGTGGGTGAAAGCGGCATCTTCACGCATGAGGATTGCCTCCGGCTTCAGAAATCCAACATCAGTACCTTCCTCGTCGGTGAAAGCCTGATGCGTAAGGACGACGTGGCTGCCGCGACCCGCGCGCTGCTGACCGGCGAAAACGGCGTTCTGGCAGCGGAATGAGCGGAGACGTAAAACTCACCCACATCGGCGCATCCGGCGAAGCGCACATGGTCGATGTTGGCGACAAAGCGGAGACCGTTCGCGTCGCCGTGGCCGAAGGCTTCGTGAAGATGAAGTCTGAAACGCTGGCGCTGATCCGCGATGGCAACGCCAAAAAGGGTGACGTGATCGGTACCGCACGCCTAGCTGGGATCATGGCCGCAAAGCAGACGGCAAACCTCATACCGCTCTGCCATCCGCTGATGATTACCAAAGTTACGGTGGATATTTCCGTGGACACCGCCCTCCCAGGTCTTCGCGTCGAGGCAACCGTCAAGCTTTCGGGCAAGACAGGCGTCGAGATGGAGGCACTGACTGCGGTTTCCATCGCCTGCCTGACGATCTACGATATGGCGAAGGCTGCGGATAAGGGCATGGAAATTGGCTCAATCCGACTGCTGGAAAAAAGCGGCGGCAAGTCAGGCAATTACAAAGCTTGAGGCTTTTGATGCAATGTGTTCGACGGACATCAAAAACCAAGTCGGTAGCTGCCTTTACTAACGCCCTTGTCCAAAGGCAAAAAATACAGCAATCCGTTATAGCCGTTATGTTGAAATATGCGCAGGTAGTTTGCCGTCGCGATAGGCCGGAGGACCAAAGATGAAGCCCTTGACCCCGGTAGCAGAAGCACAGGCCAGATTGCTCGGCGCAGCGACGCCGATCACCACAGTCGAGACGGTAAAGCTGGCAGATGCTGACGGTCGCGTTCTCGCCAGCGACATCGCCGCCCGGCTTACCCAGCCGCCGTTTCACTCTTCCGCCATGGACGGTTATGCACTGCGCGCCATAGACGCACCGCGGATCGATTCGCAATTGACCGTGATCGGTACTGCGTCAGCAGGCCATGCCTTCAACGGAAGCGTCGGGGAAGGTCAAGCCGTGCGCATATTCACCGGCGCGCCGGTGCCGGACGGTGCTGATTCCGTTCTCATCCAGGAAGATGCCGACCTATTGGACGGAAATAGAATACGCACGAAGTTCGAAGTCATCCCAGGGAGGCACATCCGCCCGCGCGGTCAGGATTTCATGGAGGGTGAGACTGCTCTGCAAGTGGGCACCGAGCTTACCTTTGCCAATCTAACCCTCGCCGCCGCAATGAACCACGCGGAACTTTGCGTTTATCGCAGGCCCCTCGTCGCAATTCTGGCGACAGGCGACGAACTCGTGCAGCCGGGCGGCAGACCTGAGCCAGCACAGATCATCGCATCAAATACCTTCGGAGTCGCAGCAATTGCCCGAAAGGCGGGGGCAGACGTACTCGATCTTGGTATCGTCGCGGATGACGAGAGAGTGATACGCGCCGCGATCGACAAGGCCGTTGCGGCGAAAGCCGATGTCCTAGTCACCCTCGGCGGCGCTTCGGTTGGCGACCATGACCTTGTGCAGTCCGCGCTAAAGGCACAGGGAATGCATCTCGATTTCTGGCGTATCGCCATGCGCCCGGGAAAGCCACTGATGGTAGGCTCCATTGGCGAGATGCAGGTGCTCGGCCTGCCCGGAAATCCGGTCGCTAGTTTGGTTTGCAGCCTGCTGTTCCTTGAACCGCTCATCACCAAGCTCGGCCACCACGCGCTTTCCTCGCGCGAAATCAAGGTGAAAACTGCAACGCCTCTCAAAGCAAACGATATACGACAGGACTATATCCGCGCCCGCATAATCGGCCACGAAAGTGGTCTGCCTGTAGCCGAAGCCTTCGGCAAACAGGATTCATCTATGATGAAAATCATGGCGCAGGCGGATTGCCTTATTATCCGCCCGCCGTTTGCGAAGGAGTTAGAGGTCGACGAGGAGACCTTGGCAGTGCAGTTGCGGTAATTAAGGCAATAAATTCAAAAATTTGGACGCTGGCATGTGTCTCTCTGTCATCGCCGCGAGCCTTTAGTTCCTGCGAGAGCATTTCACGACGGAATGGTAAATGGTCATAAAGAGAGACTATGGCTTCGAAAAATCAGGATTTTCGCTAAATGGCCCGATTACCGGACCAGAAGATGGCCCACGGCCTCTGATGATCAGCTAGAACAAGTTTCGTTCATCACTTCTCGGATCACCGTCTACTTGATGAGGAGCATAAAGATCACCGCGAGCCTTTCTCCGCCATGGTCGCGCGAGGCTTTGTGGGTTCGTATCGATATCAGTAACAGCAATAGCGGGTATCCCCGTCATAGGGCACTGTATTGCCCACTGACCATCCGGCGAAGCTATGCCTGACGGAACGACCGTGCTTTGGAGGGCGAGCGTGGAAAAGCTGACCCAGTACGTATTACTTGCGGCATGCCCTAATGCTTCTGCTGCAAATGCCTTCGCGTTAGAAGAGCTGTCTCCTGCAGTCGAGAACAGGACGCAATCGACATCAAGGTTTTCGTATTCGACGAAGATTTCTGGATAGTGCACCTCCATGCCCAATGCGCAGCCGAAACGCACACCATCCACTTCAAAAGTCCTAGGGCTTTTGCCAGGAGAGTACATGAACGAAATCTTCGTGTCTGATAACAGGCGCTCATCATAACGTGTCACCAGCTCTCCCCGATCTGAGACAACATACAGGCTGTTGTGCGGTCGGTGCGGTGGGGTGAGCGGATGGACCGAACCAAATATCGTCCAAAGTTTAAGCTCGCCGGCTAGTCTTCTGGTAGCTTCGAGTTCCTCACGCAAAACATTCCATTCGAAGCGCGTCCAATCGGACGGCCCAATTTCTCTTGGTCCGAGTTGGGACATGATCCGTTTATGCGGCCAACAGGTTGTACCTTCGGGGAAATGTAAGAGTCGAGCCCCGGCCTTGTGGGCGTCGCGCATAAGTCTGCGCATCTCAGCTCCACTGGCCTGAAGCGCTGCAACGTTACGTGGATCATCGAACAGGGAGGTTTGGGCAACCGCCATCCTTATTGGACGGATCGTAGTTTCGACCGTAGGTTGGCGGATGTGCTTGAGAGCTGCAGTGTAAGATTCACCGGTTTTGGCAGCGCGGGCACGCACGCGGCGTTTAAGATTTCCATTTTTTGTCATGATCTGACCTTTTGCGTCCCGGACTTAGTTCCCCAGCAACTCATCCGGCACGATCGGACCAAGAAAAAACGGCCTGAGACTGAAGTCCCTTTGCCTCCGATCAAGACCATGCTGGGGAAGGTCGAGGAGGTTGAGCGCAGACCACGCAAACGAAAGACTGTACGCCAAGTGCCGATTCGTCAAGTCGTCGCGAAAATCTTGATTCGCGTTCTCCCAACTCTTGCCACGTCGCATGATAGAGAATGCGGCGGAGGGCAGCAATGTCGGGTTAGCGTAATGAAGACCTTACTAAAAAGGCCGCATCGCTGCGGCCTTTTAATAGTTTATATATTCAACCGATACGGCTCAAACCAACCGGCTCCGCTCCAGCGCCGCTTCGATGAAGCTTGCGAAAAGCGGATGCGGATCGAGCGGGCGGCTCTTGAGTTCCGGGTGGTACTGAACGCCGATGAACCATGGATGATCCGGGTATTCCACCGTTTCCGGCAGAAGACCGTCCGGGGACATGCCGGAGAAGACGAGGCCGCAGTTTTCCAAACGGTCCTTGTATTCCACGTTCACCTCGTAGCGGTGGCGGTGGCGTTCGGAGATATCCGTCGAGCCGTAGATTTCGGCAATCTTGGTGTCTTTCTTGAGCGCGGCCTTGTAAGCGCCAAGGCGCATCGTGCCGCCGAGGTCGCCCTTGGAGTTGCGCGTTTCGAGTTCGTTGCCCTTAACCCATTCGGTCATCAGGCCAACGACAGGTTCCTGAGTCGGGCCGAATTCGGTGGAGGATGCCTTCTCGATGCCTGCAAGGTGACGCGCCGCTTCCACGACGGCCATCTGCATGCCGAAGCAGATGCCGAAATACGGAACCTGACGTTCGCGCGCGAACTGTGCCGCACGGATCTTGCCTTCGGAACCGCGCTCGCCGAAGCCGCCGGGAACCAGAATGGCGTTGACCTTTTCGAGATACGGCGCCGGGTCTTCCTTTTCGAAGACCTCCGACTCGATCCATTCCAGCTTGACCTTCACGCGGTTGGCAATGCCACCGTGATGAAGCGCTTCTATGAGAGATTTATAGGCATCCTTCAGGCCGGTATATTTGCCGACGATTGCGATCGTGACTTCGCCTTCCGGCGTATGGATCCGGTCGCAAACCTCTTCCCACTGCTCCAGACGTGGCTTCGGCGCAGGCTCGATGCCGAATGCTGCCAGAACCTCGTTGTCGAGACCTTCCTTATGGTAAGCCATCGGCACGTCATAGATATTCGCGACATCCAGAGCCTGAATGACAGCGGATTCGCGCACGTTGCAGAACAGTGAAAGCTTGCGGCGTTCCGCATCCGGGATTTCCCGGTCTGCACGCACCAGCAGGATATCAGGGTGGATACCCAGCGCTTGCAACTCCTTGACGGAATGCTGCGTCGGCTTGGTCTTGAGTTCGCCAGCCGCCGGAATGTAAGGCATCAGCGTCAGGTGGACGAAGATCGCCGTGCCGCGTGGCAGGTCGTTTTTCGCCTGACGAATGGCTTCCATAAACGGCATCGCCTCGATGTCGCCCACTGTGCCGCCGATTTCGCAGATGACGAAGTCGTATTCCTCGTTACCCTCAGTCACGAAATTCTTGATTTCGTTGGTGACGTGCGGAATGACCTGAACCGTCGCGCCGAGATAATCGCCGCGGCGTTCCTTATCGATAATGTTCTTGTAAATGCGACCCGTGGTGATGTTGTCGGTCTTGGTTGCGGAACGGCCCGTAAAGCGTTCGTAGTGACCGAGATCGAGGTCCGTCTCCGCGCCGTCGTCTGTTACGAAAACCTCACCGTGCTGGGTGGGGCTCATCGTGCCGGGATCGACATTGAGATAGGGGTCAAGTTTGCGAAGCCGCACCCGATATCCACGGGACTGCAACAACGCTCCGAGTGCTGCGGCCGCAATGCCCTTCCCAAGGGAAGAGACCACGCCGCCTGTGATGAATACATATCGCGCCATGGGATTCACCGGTTACCTTTTTATGATTGATTCCGCCAGCCAAAACTTTGCCTTTCCCCATATTCGTCGTTTGCGAACCTGAAGAGCGACTGACTGGAATGCGAACAAAAGAAAACCGGCAGGCTTTTGGCCTGCCGGAGATTTATGCGTTTGCCTGACTTACTGTCCGGTCGGGACGCCAGTCGAGTTGGCCGGAGCCTGTGGCTGGGCCGGTGCTGGCGTTGCAGCGCCACCTTCAGCCGGTGCTGCTGGCGTCGTCGTTGCCGGAGCCTGCGTCGCAGGCGCCTCGTTGGCAGCGCCGTTCTGAGCAGGAGCCTGACCTGCCGGAGCAGCGGGCGTCGTGGATGCGGGCCCAAGCGTATCCAGAATGCCGTTACCCTGACCCTGCGTTGCCGGAATACGGTCCAGAATATCGGTCGGGCGCGCTTCGTAACGGGTCAGTAGGCCAAGGCCGAGGGATGTCGCGAAGAACAAGGCCGCGAGAATAGCCGTCGTGCGGGTCAGTGCATTGGCCGTACCGCGTGCGGACATGAAGCCCGAACCGCCGCCAATACCGAGGCCACCGCCTTCGGAACGCTGGATCAGCACCACGCCGACAAGCGCCAGCACGATCATGAGGTGAATAACAATCAGTACGTTCTGCATGACAATCCATTCCATGCCCCATCAGGAGCACAATGAAGAAGTTTGCCGCTCTTTACATGAGGCGAAAGCGTATTCCAAGCCCCTGAAAGACGAAAGACGATATCAGGCCGTCAATTGCTCATATGCCGCATAGATGGAAAGGAAGTCGGCTGCTTTCAAGCTCGCGCCACCGATCAGCGCGCCATCGACATTCTCAACGCCCATCAGTTCCTGCGCATTAGATGGCTTCACCGAGCCGCCATAGAGAATGCGCATGCCCTTGCCTTCCGTACCGAAGCGCTTGACCAACTCTTCGCGCATGAAAGCGTGCGCTTCCTTCACGTCTTCGACAGTCGGCGTCAGGCCGGTTCCAATGGCCCAGACAGGCTCATAGGCAATCACGGTGTTTGCAGCAGCCGCCTCATCCGGCACGGAACCGGCAAGCTGGCGCTTGAGAATATCCAGCGTCTGGCCGGACTTGCGCTCATCCGCAGTCTCACCGATGCAGATGATGGCAACCAGATCGGCAGCATAGGCAGCAGTCGCCTTCGCCTTAACCAGATGATCGGTTTCGGCATGGTCCGTGCGGCGCTCGGAATGGCCGACGATGACGTGGGTGCCGAAGCAATCCGCGATCATTTCAGCCGAGATATCGCCGGTATGCGCACCGGATGCGTTCTGGTGGCAATCCTGCGCGCCGATCTTCAGCGAGCTGTCTTCGCAAAGAGCAGTCGCAACATAAAGCAGCGTCGAGGGCGGGCAGACCAGCGTTTCCACCTTGTCCGCAAGCGGTCCCTTCACCCCTTCGGCCATCGCCTTGATCTGATCAAGCGAAGCGCGCGTTCCGTTCATCTTCCAGTTTCCAGCGACGAGCGGGCGTACATCAGGGGTCATCTGCTATTCCATTCCTCTTTGCGTGTAAAAGTGCCTGTCACGGCAGTTCATGCATGTCATAATAGACAGCGAAATGAATTGGTACTTAAAAGCAAGGTTTTGGTTCAAAACTTTGGTTAAATTCACGTCATTTCGCTACATTTGCATTGCGTAGAAGCAAGTTTATAGCTCAACGAGACAGAATCCAGTTCAAAGCCGCCCGCCAGTCCGTCATGCGAACTGGCGTTCCGTGGGTGCCAGTCTCATAAAGCGTGAAGCGCGTGGGCACGCCTGTCTTCAGCAACCCTCGAAACATCGCCGCCTGCTGATCCGCCGAATAGACCTTGTCCACACTGCCATGGGTGAACCACACCGGCTTCTTCGCCTTGATGAAAGCGCTCTTCGGAAAATCCGGATCGACCGCACCGCCGAGGATCGCCACGCCCTTGAGGTTGGCGGCGGCCTGCGCATCGCGGCTGATACCGTAGCAGATGAAGCTGCCCATGGATGCGCAGGTGAGAATGACGGGACGCCCGCCGGATTTCGCCTTCGCATCGGCAATCAGTGCGGCAACATCCGCCACGCCGTTCTGGTCGAAGCTGCGCACGCTCGGCGCATAATAGGTGCCGCCATTGTTGACGGCGAGGTTTTTCAGGCGGTTGAAATTGCCGCCGAAGGTGTAGTCGTTCATGCCAAGCCTGCGGTCCCCGCCCCGGCCATGAATGAAAATGACGGTAAAGGCCTGACTAGATGCTGGGCCGACGCGCCCCACCTCGATCGCCCTGCCCTCGGCAGAAATGGTCTCCATCGCCTGAAATTTCTTTGGCCCGAGATCGACATATTCCCGTTTCACGCGCCGCTCTGGTGTCTCATCCCGCCCGTTGATATCGCGCATTTCCTGGTAATCCATGACCTGCGAAGCGCCGCCATCACCAGTGGAAAGCACGGTCTGCTCGGAAAACAGGTCGTCCTTGAATGGCTTCAACGGGCCGCCTGTGCTTTGGGCGGAAGCGGGCAGCGTTGCAACAGAGAGGCAGAAAAGAGTACAAAAGGTGAAGATAGCTGTGGACATGCCTTGAGGAACCGTTTCATTTGCGCCACAAGTCTTGCCATCCGGGCCGCTGCGACGCAATCCTTGAAGGTAAAGCGTAAGCCGATTATGCCTGCTCGAGTAAGCTGACACCTGTACCGGCGTCCCATCATGCCTGCTCGCATGGACAAAATCTGGGCGACAATCTGATTGAACTGGACACAATGGACGATAGCAACGATCTTTTCTCCGGCATTCCCGCAGCTGCCCGCGCTGAAGCGGAGCCACGAGAAGCCGCACCCGCTGCCAAGCCCGCAGCGCCAGCCGCAAATGTGAACGCGCAGCCAAAACCGGCTCCCGCGCCTGTTGCTGCGTCCGGTGAAGAATATGGCGCGTCCTCCATTCGCGTTCTCGAAGGGCTGGAGCCCGTGCGCATGCGTCCCGGCATGTATATTGGCGGCACGGATGAGAAGGCGCTGCATCACCTTTTTGCCGAAGTCATCGATAACTCCATGGACGAGGCCGTTGCGGGCCACGCCAACTTTATCGAAGTGCATCTGGATACTGAAGGCTTTCTGACGGTCAGCGATAACGGTCGTGGTATTCCTGTGGAAAACCATCCTCAGGTGCCTGGCAAGTCCACGCTCGAAGTCATCATGACCAAGCTGCACGCAGGCGGAAAGTTCGATGGCAAAGCCTACGAGACGTCGGGCGGTCTGCACGGCGTCGGTGTGTCGGTCGTCAACGCGCTTTCGGACGTTCTGGAAGTGGAAGTTGCCCGTAACCGTAAACTCTATCGCCAGCGCTTTTCTCGCGGCATTCCGCAAGGTCCGCTGGAAGAGCTGGGCGATGTTCATAATCGCCGCGGAACGCGTGTGCGCTTCCACCCAGATGCGCAGATTTTCGGTGAGCACGCCAAGTTCGAAGCCGCGCGCATTTTCCGCATGGCGCGCTCGAAAGCCTATCTCTTCGGCGGCGTTGAAATTCGCTGGAGCTGCGATCCCGGCGTCGTGCCTGCGGGCGGAGAAATTCCTGAAAAGGCAGTTTTCCACTTCCCCGGCGGCCTGAAGGACTATCTGTCCGCGACGCTTGGCAAGGACTTCACCGTCACCCGCGAAATCTTTTCCGGTCGCACCGAAAAGACCGGCGGCCACGGTGCGTTGGAATGGGCTGTGACGTGGTATGGCGGCGATGCCCAACTGCATTCCTATTGTAACACCATCCCGACCCCCGAAGGCGGCACGCATGAGGCCGGTCTGCGTATCGCGCTGACGAAGGGTTTGAAAAATTACGCCGAATTGACGCAAAACAAGCGCGCCCGGGAAATCACGACTGACGACGTGATGATTTCGGCGGTCGGTATGCTGTCCGTTTTCATTCGCGAGCCGGAATTCGTCGGCCAGACCAAGGACAAGCTGGCAACCGTCGAGGCTCAGCGCATCGTTGAAAACGCGCTTCGCGATCCTTTCGATCATTATCTCGCGGGCAACCCGAACGAAGCGGCAAAGCTTCTTGATTGGGTTATCGAACGTTGCGAAGAGCGCCTTCGTCGCCGCAAGGAAAAGGAAGTCAACCGCAAAACCGCCGTGCGCAAGCTGCGCCTCCCCGGCAAACTGGCGGATTGTTCTCAGAACACGGCGGAAGGTGCGGAGCTTTTCATCGTCGAGGGCGATTCGGCTGGTGGTTCTGCCAAGCAGGCGCGCAACCGCGCAAACCAGGCCATTCTACCGTTGCGCGGTAAAATCCTGAACGTCGGAAGTGCCAGCCGCGAAAAGCTGTCTGCAAATCAGCAGATCGCCGATCTTATTCAGGCGCTCGGCTGCGGCACGCGTACGAAGTATCGCGAAGAGGATTTGCGGTACGACCGCATCATCATCATGACCGATGCTGACGTGGACGGCGCGCACATTGCATCTCTGCTCATTACATTTTTCTACCAGGAAATGCCGGAACTTGTCCGTGGCAGCCACCTCTATCTGGCTGTTCCGCCGCTATACAAGATCACGCAGGGCTCCAAATCCGCTTACGCGCGCGACGATAATCACCGCGCCGAGTTGATGGAGACCGAATTCAAAGGGCGCGGAAAGATAGAGATCAGCCGTTTCAAAGGCCTTGGCGAAATGCTGCCCGCTCAGTTGAAGGAAACGACGATGGATCCATCCAAGCGCACGCTGCTGCGCGTGGAGATCGATGACGTGGACTTTGAAGGAACGCGTGAGGCCGTTGATAACCTGATGGGCACGAAAGCCGATGCACGCTTCCGCTTCATTCAGGACCGCGCGGCCTTTGCTGAAAATCTCGATATTTAATCAACCGCGATCTGAAACTCCGTTACGCCCGGTGACGGAGAGAACCATAACGGCCTTTTTCCATGAAACATGTTCTCTCGATCCAGTCCCATGTCGCATATGGCTACGTCGGCAATCGCGCCGCCACCTTTCCATTGCAGCGACTCGGTCACGAAGTCACTGTCATCAACACGGTGCAGTTTTCCAACCATACCGGTTATGGAAAATGGACGGGCGATGTGTTTTCCGCAAAGCATATCGATGAGCTTGTAAGTGGACTGGCCGATCTCGGCGTACTGGGTGAGATCGATGGCCTTCTCACCGGTTACCTCGGCGACCCTGAAGTCGGCAACGCGATACTTGCTCTACGTGAACGTTTACCCGCCGGGGTGCGCTGGCTTTGCGATCCGGTGATGGGAGATGTCGGACGCGGCTTTTTCGTGCGTCCAGGCATTCCGGAATTTTTCAAAGATAGTGCCCTGCCCCGTGCAGACATCATCACGCCAAACCAGTTCGAATTGGAGTATCTGACAGGTCGCCAGATTACTTCGCTGGAAGATGCTCGCAACGCGTGCCGAATTGCCCACGACATGGGACCGGACATCGTTCTTCTTACATCGCTGATCCATGAAAATACGCACAGCGACGAGATCCAGATGCTCGCCTCGTCCAAGTCCGGCGAGCAGTTCCTAGTCACCACGCCCCGCCTGCCTCTAGACCCGGCACCCAATGGCGCAGGCGACTGTACCTCAGCCCTCTTCCTTGGGCATATTCTGGCTGGCGAGACGCTGGACAACGCGCTTTCTAAAACCGCTTCCAGCATCTTCGCACTGTTTCAGGAAACACTTGCGGTAGGACGGCGGGAGCTTCACATCATAGCGGCACAAGACCATTTTGTTCGCCCCGCACCTAGAGAGATCGTGAAGCTGTGACGCTTTCCATATGATATTAATCAGACGCCGTGATGCTGCAAAGGCAAACGTCACTAGCGGGCAAGCAATACCGTCAGGCCAGAAGCCCCAGTCCGAATTGCGCATCATACAGGCGGCTATACGGCCCCCTTGCCTCAAGAAGCTGCTGGTGATTTCCGGTTTCCACGATGCCGCTTTCATCCACGACGACAATGCGCGATGCATCGCGTATCGTTGCGAGACGGTGTGCGATGACGAGCGTGGTCCGCCCCCTGGCAAGTTCGCCGAGCGACTGCTGGATGGCACGTTCGGTTTCGGTATCCAGCGCCGAGGTCGCTTCATCCAGAATGAGTATAGGTGGATTCTTCAGGAACATGCGGGCGATTGCGAGGCGCTGCTTCTGGCCACCGGAAAGCTTTACTCCCCGTTCGCCGATCACGGTATCCATACCATCCGGCATTTCTTCGATGACCTTATCCAGCCGCGCACGCCGTGCGGCGTCCCAAATATCGACATCGCTTGCGCCGAGACGTCCGTATTCGATGTTTTCGCGAACAGTACCGCCGAACAGGAATACGTCCTGTTGCACGATGCCGATCTGGCTTCGCAACGACGCCAACGTCATTCTGCGAATGTCGATGCCATCAATCGTAATCTCCCCGCCCGTCACTTCGTAGAAACGCGGCAGGAGTGAGCAGAGCGTGGTCTTACCCGCACCGGACGGCCCCACGAAGGCAATGGTTTCTCCCGCTCCAATATTCAGGTTGATATTTCGCAGAACCTGCTTTCCATCACTGTAACCGAAGCTCACGCCATTGTAGCTGATATCACCGCGAAGCGGCGGGACATCTATAGCGTCCGGCGCATCGGCAATATCTGGCGCGGTATCGATCAATTCGGTGAAACGGCGAAAACCAGCAATGCCCTTGGGATAGGTTTCAATGACGGAATTGATCTTCTCGATAGGACGGAAGAACACATTGACGAGCAGAAGAAAACTGACGAATCCGCCATTTGTCAGATTGCCATGCAAGACGAGCCAGGCGCCGCAGATCATGATGATCATCTGAGTTAGGCGCATGCTCATATAGCTTAGCGACGTGCTGGCCGTCATGATCTTGTAGGCATCAAGCTTGGTGCGGCGGTATTGCTGATTGTCCTTATCGAACAGCGCGCGCTCATGATCCTCGTTTGCAAAAGCCTGGACGACGCGCATACCCCCGACATTCTCTTCGATGCGGGCATTGAAGGCACCCACGCGACCGTAGAGAGCGCGGAAATTGTTCGTCATGCGGCTGCCGTAACGGCTTGTCACCCATGCCGTGAGCGGCACGATGGCAGCAGTGATCAGCGCCAGCGGCACGTTGATCGAAAGCATCAGCAAGAACGCTCCGATGAACGTCATGATGGCAATGAACAGGTCCTCCGGTCCATGGTGAGCCACCTCACCTATTTCCTCCAAATCCTTTGTCAGGCGACCGACGAGATGGCCGGTTTTCTGATTGTCGAAGAATCGGAAGGAAAGCTTTTGCAGATGATCGAAGGCCAGGCGGCGCATGTCGGTTTCGATATTGATGCCGAGCATATGTCCCCAATAGGTGACAGTCGCCATCAAGCCGGTGTTGAGGATGTAGATGAACAGCAGTCCGATTGAGGCAGCGAGAATAATCGGCCAGTCTGATGCGGGCAGCAGCACATCGACAAACAGCTTTACCGCCATGGGAAAACCCAGTTCGAGCAAGCCGGATATGACCGCGCACGAAAAATCGAGAACGAAAAGTCCACGGTAGGGCTGATAGTAAGCGAAGAAGCGGCGCAGCATGATTGAAGTCCAGACGACGTCTCGAAACCGATACGGTTGTAAAAGTGGTTCCCAACTCTCACATTTGTGTCAGAAGTCCAAGACACGTTGCGTTATTTTTACCAAAATCCTCCAATATGTCCTCTCATGAACATAAAAGCGAAATGCCGGTGGAATATGTTGCGCCCGGTCTCTCATCTATGACAGTGTGAAACGGCAATCGGGGAATGCGAAAGAGAAATACTGTGAGTAAAGCAGACAATTATCAGTCAGGTGGCGAACCCCGGTGGCTTGGCCCGGCCACACCCGCCAGAATCGCACTTGTGCCATCTATTTCAGCGGCGCGCTGGCTACTGGTTCTGATTGTCGCAGCTGGTATCTATTTCTTCTACGGTTTCCTCGTACCGGTTCTGGCAGCGCTGGTTATCGGCTTCGCCAGCTGGCCGATATATCGTGAGTTACTGCGCCGCGTCGGCGGCAATACCACCGTCGGCGCAACGGTCGCGCTGCTTCTCATCATCACATTTCTGATCGTTCCAATCGTCATTGCGGCTTCATATACCGCAAGCGAAATCCGTGAATGGTTTGGCTGGGCTGTAGACGTCAACAACACCGGTGCTCCGGTTCCGGAATGGATCGCCGGGCTTCCGGGTGTCGGCGTCTGGATGAGCGAACAGTGGACCCGCTACATCGGCACTCCGGGCGCAATCGGCGAGGTCATACAACTCATCAGCGGTGCGAATATCGGCAATATCTATCGTGCTATCGTGGCTGCCGGTAATGGCGCCTTCCACCTCGTTCTCACGTTACTGTTCATGCTGATCGCGCTGTTCTTTGTCTACAGAAACGGAGTGGGATTCGCGCGACAAGTAGACCTCATCGGCGAACGTATTCTCCCCACCCGTTGGGAGCGTATTTCCCGCGTCGTACCTGCCACGATCAGCTCCACGGTCACTGGCATGACGCTGATTGCCATTGGCGAGGGCATCATTCTAGGCATTGCCTACTGGATCGCCGGCGTTCCATCACCCGTAACGCTCGGCGTCCTGACGGGCGTCATGGCTCTCATTCCCGGCGGCGCTCCTCTCTCCTTTACGCTGGTCTCTCTTTATCTGCTCGCCAGCGGCAACCCAGCGGCTGGCATTGGGCTTTTCGTATGGGGCTCCGTAGAGCTTTTCATCGTCGATAAGACCATCCGCCCGCGTCTCGTGGGTGGACCGATCAAGCTGCCATTCCTACCCACATTCTTCGGCCTCGTCGGTGGTGTAAAGACGATGGGCTTTCTCGGCCTTTTCATCGGTCCCGTGTTGATGGCGCTACTGGTGGCCGTTTGGCGGGAATGGGTGCGCGAGGCCGAGTTAACGAACGTCGAAGCAGAGGCAATCGATGAGCCTCTGATCGAACAAGCGGAGCAAGCACAGCCCTTGAGAAAGACTGCGACGTAAGGCGCACCCTTTCCGGTTTTGGCAAGATCAGAGCTTGAGTTCCATGAACATGCTGAGCGGATCGTGCTTGTAGGGCGCAAACGGCTCTATCTCTACGAAGTCTGCCTTGCGATAAAGGCTGATCGCTTCCGGTTGGCTTATACCAGTTTCCAGACGTATCGCGGAGAGCCTGAGTTCATTTCCACGATCTACCAGCGTCTCCATCATCCTCTTTCCAATCTTGAGACCACGCGCCTCGGGATCGACGAACATACGCTTGATCTCTGCCGTTCCATCACCTGCCTCTACCAGCGCACAGCAACCGACAACCCTGCCTTCGTGTCTTGCGACGAAGAACGACACACCAACCTTTTCCAAGGTATCGATGTCGACCATGTGATTGCTCTCGGCGGGATATAGCGATGCCATATACTCATTGGACATTTCCATAAGACGGGCGATTTCAGGCTGACGCGGAGACTCAAGGCGAATGTGAACTGACATGCGAAATCCAATATTTTTCTGAGGGCGAGCTTCGTCGCAATAAGACTGCAATTCTGTAAGAGATCTTTGTTTGTAAGATCATTTTCAAGTCAGAGGCAACCATCGCGTAATGAGAACCGCACTTGTTTTGATGACTATTCTCGGTTGCGACGACAGCGCCACTGATTGCCAGCACGTCGCTACGCTGCAACAGCGCTGGACAAGCATAGAACTATGCGACGCCGAGTCCGAAAAACAGCTCGGAAACTTCGCCAACGCTTCATACCCGGTTGTCGTGGCCGTGTGCCAGACACCTGAAACGCAGACAGCAACGCAGAATGATGAAACTGTCAGCTCGCAGGCGGCAGCGCAGCAAAGCGAACAGCAGGAAGAGGAAACGCTAACGCAGCGTGCGATTGGCCGTGTTCGGAAAATTCTGCCCTCTACTGAAGGCGTCAAGCAGGTGTTGGGAAAACCGGTTCGAATAGTCGAAGATAGTTATTCGTGGATCGCCAGGCGCTTTTCAGACTAGGAATCAGGCTGCGTCAGCAACCAGATCCGTTGCCAGAGTGCGGGCGCGATTGCGCTGTTCGGCAATGTGCAGCCTCTCTACCATCGACAGGATTTCCTGAAGCGTTCCATCACACTCGACAGGTGAAAATCTCCGGATCAACTTTGCCGTAACTTGGCTGACCGCGCCGCCATAAGGAATATCGGCAGCACCGCGCCACAACAGCGTCGCCTCCATGAAAACCTCTAGCACGACACCGAAGATGCCCGCGGATTGATAAAGCGCTTTCACTGCATGTTGCCGACCCGTGGCAAGAATCGAGCGCACTCGCGGCTCATCGAGGCCGGACAGATTAGATATGGCTTCAGCAAAGAAATCCAGCTTACCGAGGCAAAGCACATGCATCAAAAATGCAGGTGTAAGCGCACTCTGTTGGCGAAGATGTTCAACGAGAACCGGTGCCTCCGTACCACGGACCTCGCCAGCGATCAGCGTCGTCGCAGCGTCTGACGCCTCACGAACAAGGCGTTGTGCACGGGCTGGTGCGATGACGTGAAACACGATGCCAGCCATCTCTAGCGCAGCACCAACCTCAAGCACCAGAGCATGCCGGACATCCGCTGGCAGCTCGTGGTGATCCAGCAAAAGACTTCGAATACCGGGGATGGTCGAAAAACGCTGAGCAATTCGTCGCAGGGTGAAAGGCGTTACCGTCACGAAACGGTTTTCAAGAAGGATTGAAATTTCGCACTCTTCGCCGACTTCCGCCAATGCAGCGCAAATGCCGGGTGTAAGGCCTGGCCGCGCAGCCACCATTGCGCGGGCAATCGGGCCGCCTCTTCCGACCAACTCCACCAGATCCGCCTCACGTAGGACCGGTGAGTTGAGAATCACCGGACACGCGATTTCCGGCTGGTCCTCAGCTAGCGCAATAATGATTGCGCGCGGTGCATCGGCAGCGTGAGCAAGCGATTCCGCGAGAGCCAATCGAACTTTGGGCGATGGATCATCCAGCAGGCAGGTCATCGCAGCATAGGCACTGGCATGCCGATCTTCCGGCAGGGACGCTTGCAGATAAGCCTGCCCCAGCGCCTTTGCAGCCTTTGCCCTGTCGCTGGACCCTGCTTTTTCAGACCAACGGAGAAACGCCTGAACGATCACCCTGCACCCCATGAACCATGTCATACCCCTTAAGCGGTCATCGGAAAGCCTGAGACTCAACGACTGCGCTTAAGAAGCAACCTAGGGGCAAATAGTTTACGTTTGGTTCACCATATTCATTAACCAGCGAGCGAACTCACGCCTTGGGGCGCGCAAGCTGGAATACATCGGCGCTGCCATCGGCATAGTCCATGTAACCCATGCGGGCCACGGGCTGCGCCAAAGACATATCGATACGACCATCGCGGATGATCGCTTCATCGATATGAATTCCAACAACCTGGCCGAATATCACCCAGGAGTCGGCCAGGTTGCCGTCAATGTCTGTTGGCTGGACGATCTGTGTCACCCGGCATTCAAGCGCTGCCAGCGCCTCTCCTACATAAGGCGCATCGACGACCTCGCCCGGCTTGGCGGTAAGCCCAGCCAGAGCGAATTCGTCCACGCCATAGTCAACAGGAGCGGATGACGCATTCATCCGATCGACAAGGTGTCGGCTGACAAGGCTGGCGGTAAAAACGCCTGTTTCCCGGACATTGCGCAGGCTGTCTTTCTGACCGCTGGACGAAAACATCACAAGCTTAGGCTTGTCCGCGATCGCGTTGAAGAAGGAGTAAGGTGAAAGGTTTAGCGTGCCGTCTTTTCCTTTCGATCCAATCCAGCCAATCGGTCGCGGGGAGACGATCGCCTTGAATGGATCATGCGCCATGCCATGCCCATTTGTATCGGTGGTGTAGAACATTACGCCTCACCGACCCATGTCACGACATCTCCAAGCTCTGGGCGTGGACGCTCGACTGCCGGGAAGGTCGTCGAGCCGATATGGATGAAACCGGCTATCTTCTCGTCCGGCTCGACTCCCAGCGTGGGGAAGAATTTCTCATCGAACGCAAGCCATTCCGTCAGCCAGTTTGCAGCATATCCATGCGCGTTTGCGGCGATGAGCATATTGAGGCACACGGCCCCTGCCGACATGACCTGCTCCCACTCTGGAATTTTCACATGCGGCGCAGCGGTGCTGATGACGGCGACGACGATAGGGGCGCGGGTGAAGCGTGTGCGTTCCACTTCCTGCATTTCAGCGCTGAGATCAGGCGTCTTCTCCAGCGCACGTTTCAGCGCAGCTTCTCCCAACCGAAGCCGCTCTTCACCGCGATAGACGATGAAGCGCCATGGAGCGAGTTTACCGTGATCGGGCACGCGAACTGTCAGTCGCAGAATTTCCTCAAGCTCTGCCTTTTCCGGTCCCGGCTCCGCCAACTGAATAGCAGGGGTAGAGCGGCGGATGTTCAAATAGTCGATGAGCTTGATATCGTTTTTCATGGTTGAACGTTCCATACGCATAAATGTGAAAACTAGGGCCTTGAAATAGCCATGCGGTTCGGATTGAAGTGGTCCCAGAAAATCAAGAAGTCAATCCGGTTCACAGAAATGACGTCCATGAAAATCGCGGCAGGCTTATGTGTGGCGCTCGTTTCGTCCGCCCTATGCCATGGCACCGCGCTTTCACAAGACGCATTCAAGGATTTCAAGCAGCTTGGCGGCACCCCCAAAATGCCCAAGCTCAACGCGTTTTCTGCCCCCCTTTCAATGGATGCGCCAACAAATCCAGCCCGTGACGTCACCATGGAAGCTAAACTGACGAATGATGGCGCCCCCATGATGGAAGGACTTTCATGGCGCGTGTTCAGTCCCATTCCCGGCCCTGATGGCAAGCTGCCGATGCTGGCGAGCTCTGATGGCGGCTCTGCCGAGTTTCATCTTGCCCCTGGAGATTATTTCGTAAACGTCGCTTTCGGACGCGCGGGAGTGACCAAAAAACTCAGCGTTCCAGCCAATGGCAAAATCGAAAAGCAGGTCCTGATCCTCGACGCGGGTGGCTTCGTGCTGAATGCCGTCGCGGGTAATGAGCGCCAGATACCGTCCAGCCAGCTGAAATTTTCCATTTACTCCGCAGACGCCAATGAAGGCGGCGAGCGGCGTCTGGTGATGGCTGATGTGAAGGCGAACACGGTCGTTCGGCTGAATGCCGGAACGTACCACGTCGTGTCCGATTACGGTGGCGTCAACGCGGTCGTAAGAGCAGATATTCAGGTCGAAGCCGGAAAGCTGACGGAGGCTACGCTTCAACATCACGCAGCACAGGTGACGCTGAAGCTCGTTTCTGAACATGGTGGGGAGGCAATCGCCGATACTGCCTGGTCCGTTTTGACGGGCTCCGGTGACGTGGTCAGTGAAAGCGTCAGTGCTTTTTCCACCATGGTGCTTGCCGATGGCGAATACACCGCCATCGCCAGAAACAAGGAAAAGGTCTACCAGCGAAGCTTCAAGGTCACATCGGGGCAGGACGCAGATGTCGAGGTGCTGATGAAAGACCAGGCGCCAGAGGAAGCGGCAGGAGATTTCGAATAATTCTCTCGGCAATCTGGCGATAGGCGAGAGATGTTTGAAGGCGGATCACGGTCTCCCGCCAGTAGAAGCTACTGCATCCACCCTCAGTTCACAGCTCAATGACCATGCTCAGAGACCGCCATGGCCTCTGAGTAATCCCGCATGCTTTTAAGCGCTGGCAGCGGCTTCGCGTTGCTTAGCAAGCGTTGCCAGATCAGCAGCTTTCAATTCCACCGATTCGCCGCAGCCACAAGCGGAGGTCTGATTTGGATTGATAAAGGTAAAGCCGGAGCGCATTTTCGTGACTTCGAAATCCATTTGCGTACCCAGCAGATAAAGAACCGCAGATGGCTCAACCCATACCTTGGCGCCAGAGAATTCGATCAGATCGTCTTTGATTGAAGGCTCTGTTACGAGGTCAATGGTGTACTCCATGCCCGCACAGCCGCCCTTCTTGATGCCGACGCGTACGCCCTTGGCATCCGGGCCGGAATTTTCGACGATTGCTTTGACTCGCGACGCTGCGGCCTCGGTCATGGTCATCACTGCAAAGCCCATGGGCTCATTCTCCTTAAACAATCGGGTTCAAGGCCCGATGCTTCATGGAATCAAATCTAGTCGTAGCAGAAGACATCATCAAGAGATGACGCCTGTCAAAATCACGGCAGCCTTAGTACCAGCCGACAGCGACCTGGGCCTCTTCCGACATGCGGTCAGGGGTCCATGGCGGATCGAAGGTCATCTCAACGGTGACGCCGGAAACACCTTCCACGGCACCCACGGCATTTTCGACCCAGCCCGGCATTTCACCCGCAACGGGACAACCGGGCGCAGTGAGCGTCATCACGATCTTGACCATGCGGTCATCTTCGATATCGATCTTGTAGACTAGGCCAAGCTCGAAGATATCGGCGGGAATCTCCGGATCATAGACCGTCTTTAGCGCTGCAATCACGTCGTCGCTGAGCCGCGCAAGCTCGTCCGGCTTGATGCTGGAGGCCTTGGCAGGCGTAGGGGCGGCATCCGGTGCGGACACCTCGGCTGCATCTGGAAGCTTTTCAGTTGTATCTGTCGTCATGGTCCTGATCCTCAGTTCGATCTCAGGCGAAGAATTTGCGGGCGTAGTCCAGCGCTTCGGCCAGTGCATCCACTTCCGCACGCGTATTGTAAAGCCCGAAGGATGCTCGGCATGTGGAGGTAACGCCGAAACGTTTCAAGAGCGGCATGGCGCAATGGGTGCCTGCGCGCACTGCAACGCCACGACGGTCGATCACCATCGAAACATCGTGCGCGTGGATGCCCTCAAGCTCAAAGGAAAAGATGCCACCCTTATCCGGTGCATTGCCGATGATGCGCAGCGAGTTGATGTCGCGCAGACGCTCGGCCGCATAGGCAGCTAGATCGGCTTCATGCGCGGCAATCGCGGCGCGACCGAGATTATCCATATAATCCAGTGCATAGCCAAGGCCGATGGCCTGCACGATGGGCGGTGTGCCCGCCTCGAAGCGATGCGGCGGCTCGTTATAAGTAATCTCGTCTTCGGACACGTCGAGGATCATCTCGCCGCCACCCTGAAACGGTCGCATCTCACGCAGCCGGTCAGCCTTGCCGTAAAGCACGCCGATGCCCGAGGGGCCGTAGAGCTTATGGCCGGTCATCACATACCAGTCGCAATCGATATCGCGCACATCCACCGGCATGTGTACGGCACCTTGAGAGCCATCGATCAGCACCGGAATGCCACGCTCATGCGCGATACGGCAAATTTCCTTGACCGGCACGATGGTGCCGAGCGCATTGGACATATGCGTGATGGCAACGAGCTTTGTACGCTCCGTCAGGCTTTTCTCGAACGCCTCAATGTGGAACGTACCCTCATCATCCACCGGCACCCATACCAGCTTCGCACCCTGACGTTCACGAATGAAATGCCATGGCACGATGTTGGAGTGGTGCTCCATAATCGAGATGACGATCTCGTCGCCTTCGCCGATATTGGGCATGCCATAACCGTAAGCGACCGTGTTGATCGCCTCGGTGGAGGACTTGGTGAAGACGATTTCGTCTACCGAACCGGCATTCAGAAAGCGGCGCACCTTTTCGCGGGACGCCTCATAGGCATCGGTCGCGGCATTGGAGAGAAAATGCAGGCCGCGGTGGACGTTGGCATATTCGTTTGCATAAGCATTCGAAATAGCATCGATGACCACCTGCGGCTTTTGTGCGGACGCGCCGTTATCAAGATAGACCAGCGGCTTGCCATAGACCTCGCGCGAAAGGATCGGAAAATCCTTCCGCACGGCTTCGATGTCATAAGGGGCCACGGTGGCGGCGCGTTCGCTATGATCAGGCATGATGTTCCAGCCAGTCGGAGATGATACCCTCCAGCGCTTCTACAAGCGTTTCTTCTTCAAGCTCTTCAACGATCTCATCGACGAAAGCATTGACCAGCATTGCCCGCGCCTTCGCACGCGGCA
Organism: Agrobacterium larrymoorei; assembly: GCF_013322225.1. Taxonomy (GTDB): domain Bacteria; phylum Pseudomonadota; class Alphaproteobacteria; order Rhizobiales; family Rhizobiaceae; genus Agrobacterium; species Agrobacterium larrymoorei_A. Next base: position 86,526 of record NZ_JAAMFB010000011.1, on the reverse strand, counting down.
CGCCACGCGCCATCAGGTAATAGAGGTGAGTATCGCTGATATCGGCAACCGTCGCACCATGGCCGCACTGAACGTCATCTGCGAAGATCTCAAGCTCGGGCTTTGCCGAAAACTCGCCGTCGTCAGACATCAGAAGTGTGTTGCAGGCCATCTTGGCGTCGGTCTTCTGGGCATCGGGCGCAACCCGGATCATACCCTGGAAGATGCCCTTGGCGCGGTCGAACACCACGTTGCGGAAGACTTCCGTCGAGGTAGTGTTCGGCACGTTGTGGCCGAGAACCATGGTCACGTCCGTATGCGTTTCGCCTCCAAGAAGGTTGACGCCGCGAACGGAGAGGTCGGTCCCCTCACCTTCCACATCGATGCGCAGTTCCTGGCGAACCAGCTTGCCACCGGCGTTGATGATGAACAGCCGAAGCTTCGCTTCCGCACCCAGCTTGATGCGAAGCTGCGAAAGGTGGATATCGGCAACACCCTGCTGTTGCAGGATGATGTAAAGCGCATCTGCGCCGTCCTGAACCTCGATGTCACTGACATGAGATACGAGGGCGGCTTCCTCAGCCACAGACAGGTGGCGCTCGATAACCGTCGCCTTGGAACCCTTGCCGAAACGCACCGGCGAGCGGCTGTGAACCTGACCAGCGCCGTGGATCGCCTGAAGCTCAAGCGGCTGCTCGAACTCGGCACCATCCGGCACTGCAACGGCAAAACCATCGCGCACGAAGCTGCCGTTCAGGCGGCCGATCATATCGTGCTTGTCAGCGGCCATAAGCGCAGGTGCCGCCGTGCCATCCAGCAGGCTTTCGGCATAGCTGGTGATTTCGAAATTCTCGATCTGCGCATCCGCAGCCCTGCCGTGCAGCAGGTAAACCACCTGCGATCCGGAAACAGCGGCAGCACGTTTTTCGATAACCGGTGCGGAAGCATCCTCAGGGATGCTGCGCAGCAGGCTTTTCATATCGGTGTAGTGCCAAGCCTCGATGCGACGCGTCGGAAGACCGGCGGTCTTCAGATCATCGAACAGCACGTCACGCGCGGCAACCACATCGCCATTGCCCGGCAACTCGCTGAACTTGGCCGTGAAGGCTTCCACCAGTGCGGTTTCCGCAGGTGTCAGCCGGTTGGTCGTTTGAATGTTCATGGACATCACCTCCTGGCCCTAAACTTAGGCCGCTTCACCGATGATGTCGGCGTAACCGTTGTTTTCCAGCTCCAGCGCAAGCGCCTTGTCGCCGGAGCGGATGATCTTGCCCTTGTAAAGAACATGAACGCTATCCGGCACGATGTAGTCGAGCAGGCGCTGATAGTGGGTGATGACGATGGTGGCGCGGTCAGGAGACTTCAGCGCATTGACGCCATCGGCCACGATCTTCAGTGCATCGATGTCGAGGCCGGAATCGGTTTCGTCAAGTACACAAAGCTTCGGTCCCAGCAGAGCCATCTGCAGGATTTCCGCACGCTTCTTCTCACCGCCGGAGAAGCCGACGTTCAGCGGACGCTTCAGCATGTCCATATCGATCTTCAGATCGCCAGCAGCTTCCTTGACGCGCTTGATAAAATCAGGCGTCGTCAGTTCGGACTCGCCGCGTGCCTTGCGCTGCTCGTTCATCGCAACCTTCAGGAACTGCATGGTCGCAACGCCGGGGATTTCGACCGGATACTGGAATGCGAGGAAAACGCCCTTCGCCGCACGCTCGGCAGCGTCCAGTTCTAGAATGCTTTCGCCATTATACAGAATGTCGCCGGAGGTGACTTCGTAGTCTTCACGGCCCGACAGAATGTAGGACAGCGTGGACTTGCCAGAACCGTTAGGCCCCATGATAGCCGCCACTTCCCCAGCCGCAACCTTCAGGTTCAGACCCTTGATGATCTCGGTTTCAGTATCGGCGATCTTTGCGTGCAGGTCGATGATTTCAAGCATTTTTTAGTTCCTATCCGTAGTGCGGTTTCAAGGACCGCCTCGTAAGCCGTGCTACCGGCTCATCTCAACATTTGCATCCGTCATCCTCGGGCTTGTCCCGAGGATCCAGTCGGTCAATTCAATTTGCACGTCGCGTCAATGGATCCTCGGGTCAAGCCCGAGGACGACGCCGAGCGAGGGGTTAGCCCACAGAACCTTCCAGCGAAATCCCGATCAGCTTCTGCGCTTCGACCGCAAATTCCATCGGCAGTTCCTGAATGACTTCCTTGACGAAGCCGTTGACGATCAGTGCGATCGCGGCTTCTTCGGGGATGCCGCGTTGCAGGCAGTAGAACAGCTGGTCCTCGGAAATCTTGGACGTCGTGGCTTCGTGCTCGAAGTGCGCTGACGAGTTCTTGGCTTCGATGTAAGGCACGGTGTGCGCGCCGCATTTGTCGCCGATCAGCAAGCTGTCGCACTGCGTGAAGTTACGGGCGTTGGTCGCCTTGCGGTGCGCCGAAACCTGACCGCGATAAACGTTTTCCGAGAAGCCGGCGGCGATGCCCTTGGCGATGATGCGGCTCGACGTGTTCTTGCCGAGGTGGATCATCTTGGTGCCGGAATCGACCTGCTGGTAACCGTTGGAAACGGCAATCGAGTAGAACTCGCCACGGCTGTCATCGCCGCGCAGAATGCAGGATGGGTACTTCCAGGTAATGGCGGAGCCGGTTTCGACCTGCGTCCAGGAAATCTTCGAGCGGTCGCCACGGCAATCGCCGCGCTTGGTCACGAAGTTATAGATACCGCCCTTGCCTTCCTTATCGCCCGGATACCAGTTCTGGACGGTGGAATATTTGATCTCGGCATCATCAAGCGCAACGAGTTCGACAACGGCAGCGTGAAGCTGGTTCTCATCGCGCTGGGGTGCGGTGCAGCCTTCGAGATAAGAGACGTAGGCACCCTCTTCCGCGATGATCAGCGTGCGCTCGAACTGGCCCGTGTTCTTCTCATTGATGCGGAAATAGGTGGAAAGCTCCATCGGGCAGCGAACGCCCTTCGGAATGAAGACGAAGGAGCCATCGGTGAAGACGGCGGAGTTCAGCGTCGCATAGAAGTTGTCGGTCGTCGGAACGACGGAGCCGAGATACTTCTTCACAAGCTCAGGATGCTCGCGCACGGCTTCGGAGATGGACATGAAAATCACGCCCGCCTTCTTCAGCTCTTCCTTGAAGGTGGTAACGACGGAAACCGAGTCGAACACGGCATCGACGGCAACCTTGCGCGTCTGCACGCCGGCCAGAATTTCCTGTTCCTTCAGCGGAATGCCGAGCTTTTCGTAGACCTTCAGAAGCTCGGGATCGACTTCGTCCAGAGACTTCGGACCTGGCGTGCTCTTAGGCGCGGCATAATAATAGAGATCGTTGAAGTCGATCTTCGGGTAGTTGACGCGCGCCCATGTGGGCTCTTCCATCGTCAGCCAGCGCTGATAGGCCTCAAGACGCCATTCCAGCAGCCATTCCGGCTCCTGCTTCTTGGCGGAAATGAAACGGATCACATCTTCCGACAGGCCCTTGGGCGCCTTGTCGACTTCGATCTGCGTTTCGAAACCATATTTATACTGGTCCACATCGATCTGGCGAACCTGATCGATCGTTTCCTGAACCGCTGCCATTTTCGTTCTCCAATCTCGCCGGATACAAGGTCCGGTGGCTTGTCAACGTATCAAGACGGAAAAGCCGCCTTCATTCGCGCTTCACATAAATGCGAGAGGCTTTGGAAGCCAGCGCTTTTATGCGTTAATTTAGGATCGGGTTGGCGCTTTTCACACCGCACCGCAAGCGGAATCTTTGACATTCCGCAATTTAATCGCCGCCCTTTCAGGCTGCCTGACCGGAAAGCTTCCGCCGCCCGGCAATCTTCGCGAAGGCCTGAATGGCCTTTTCAATATCATTCTCAGTGGTGGCGTGACCGAGCGATATGCGCAGCGCGCCAAGCTTCGGATCATGCCCCATGGCCGTCAGTACATGGCTTTCGCCCACCTTGCCGGACGAACAGGCCGAACCGGCGGACAGCGCAACACCTTCGATATCGAAAGCAATCTGCCCCGTTTCAGACTTCAGGCCCGGCAGGGTGAAAAAGGTGGTATTCGCAACGCGTTGAACATCGGCACCATGGATAATGACGTCAGGTGCCGCAGCCCGCATCGCATTCTCAAGCTGCACCCGCAGTCCCGCCAAACGCTCGCCTTCCGCATCCAGCCTCTGTGCCGCTTCTGTTGCAGCAACGCCAAAGCCAAGAATGGCAAGCGTGTTTTCCGTGCCGGAGCGATGCCCTTTCTCCTGACCACCGCCATGGATCAAAGGCTTCGGCATCATCACTTCGCCGCGCGAAATCAAGGCACCCACGCCCTTCGGGCCACCGATCTTGTGCGAGGAGACGATCAGGAAATCAGCCCCAATCGCCTCGATATCGACGGGAATACGCCCAACCGCCTGCACGGCATCAACAACCATTAACCCGCCAGCGGCGTGAACGAGCTTTGCTGCCTCTTCCACTGGCTGGATAACGCCGGTCTCGTTATTCACGAGCATCACCGCCACCATCGGCAGCCCGCTTGCCGCATCATGCCTAGCAAGCAGGGCTTCCAAAGCCGTGAGATCAACAAGTCCCTGATGCGTGACAGGCACTTCCGTCACATTCAAACGCTCGAAGCGACCGCCTTCGCGAAGTGCGGGATGTTCGATGGCCGAAACGTAGAGATGGCCGATATTTAGGGAAGCACGGCCCATTTTAAAGAGCGGCGAAAGCACCAGATTGGCCGCTTCCGTCGCACCGCTGGTGAAGACGACGTGCGACGCCTGCGCACCGACCAGAGCCGCAACATCGCGACGCGCTGATTCTATAGCGGCACGGACAGCGCGCCCTTCCTTGTGAACGGAGGACGGATTGCCTGATAAATCCAGAGCAGAAACAAGCGCATCACGGACGGATGGCAACAGCGGCGCTGTCGCGTTCCAGTCCATATATGTGCGTGTCGTCATGCTCATGGCGCAAAAGCTGCCTTTATCCGGGTCATTCGCGCGTGAAAGCGCATTTTCCTTGAAATTTCCGTCGCCCTTGCCTTATGACACACCCAACTGTGCTGAAGGCACGCAAAGTTTCGAATAATTCTAAACTGGGTTTTAGAAAAGCTGACCATCCGCGTCAAGTCTTCTTGCGCATGGAAAGCGGTCAGAAACAGAAAAACCGACCGGAGTACCAATGCCCGAAGTCATTTTTAACGGCCCTGCGGGTCGCCTCGAAGGCCGTTACCAGCCCTCCAAGGAAAAAAGCGCACCGATCGCGATCATCCTTCATCCGCACCCGCAGTTCGGCGGCACGATGAACAACCAGATCGTCTACCAGCTCTTCTACATGTTCCAGAAGCGCGGCTTTACGACACTGCGTTTCAACTTCCGCTCCATCGGCCGCAGCCAGGGCGAGTTCGACCACGGTGCCGGTGAGCTTTCCGACGCTGCTTCCGCGCTGGACTGGGTACAGAGCCTGCATCCGGATTCGAAGAGCTGTTGGGTCGCCGGTTACTCCTTCGGCGCATGGATCGGCATGCAGCTTTTGATGCGCCGCCCGGAAATCGAAGGCTTCATGTCGATTGCGCCGCAGCCGAACACCTACGACTTCTCCTTCCTCGCCCCCTGCCCGTCTTCCGGCCTCATCATCAACGGTGATTCCGACAAGGTGGCGCCCGAAAAGGATGTGAACGGTCTGGTGGAAAAGCTGAAGACCCAAAAGGGCATCCTGATCACCCACCGCACCCTCCCCGGTGCCAACCACTTCTTCTCCGGCAAGGTGGACGAGCTGATGAACGAATGCGGCGACTATCTGGACCGCCGTTTGAACGGTGAACTGGTGCCGGAACCGGCTGCCAAGCGCATTCGGTAATTGAATTTGACGGCTGCCTCTGGCAGCCGTTCTGCTTTGAAGTAATCGAGGGCGGGTGTGGCTTACCCCTGACGATTATTCACTACCTTCGGCACGACGCCGCTACATATACACCACCCGTCACCGGCTCGTTCACTCCGGTCGTGCCCGGATAGGTCAGCGGCAAACCTTTCAGCGAACGCACAGCGAGATAGGCCCAGGCCTCCGCCTCCATCGCTCCACCATCGAAACCCGCCTTTTCCGCTGCAATCACATGCGCGCCGAGCTTTGACGCCTGCTCAGTAAATTCCGCCATGATGACCGGGTTCAGCCGACCTCCACCACACACCACGTAACTCTTGGCAGCCTCTGGCAAATAGCTGGCGGATTTTAGGATGGCGGCACCGGTGAGGTGCGCGAGCGTTCTTGCACCGTCCGCAAAGCTGGCTTCACCTTTTTCGGGAGGTACGAAATCCGAGCGGTCCAGTGAGCGGCGGATGTTGGCGGAGAAGAAGGGACTTTGCATATAGCGCTCAATGAGCGCCGGGATGACCTTTCCCCTCGCAGCTGTCTCCCCACCTTTGTCGTAGGATTTGCCGGTATGGGCTTCGATCCATTGGTCGATCAGCATATTGCCCGGCCCGCTATCGAAAGCCGCAAGTGTGCCGCTTGCGCCGACATAGGTAAGGTTGGAGATACCGCCGATATTGACGAAGACGGCGGGCGTTTCGAAGCGTTTCGGCAGATTGGCGGCGAGCGCTGCGTGGTAGACCGGGATCAGCGGCGCGCCTTGCCCGCCATGCACCATGTCTTTGGCACGCATGTCGTAAACGACATCAATGCCGGTTTCCTCTGCCAGCAACGAGCCATCGCCGATCTGTACCGTCAGGGCTTCGTCGGGGCGGTGCAACACAGTCTGTCCGTGGAAGCCTATGACGTCTACATCGCTTGGGCTGAGCTTTTGTCGCGCCAGAAAGGATTTGATGGCGGCGGCGTGAGCGAGCGTTAGCATTTGCTCGGCATGCGCCAGATCACCCGGACGCTCGTTGCGCTGCTTGATGGCGCGCGCGGTGACGAGCGCTTTTTGCCAGATGCCACGCAGTTGCGGATCATAGGGGAAATAGCCGAATGGGCCGTGGCGCACGATGGTTTCTCCATCCGTGCGCAATAGCGCGACGTCGATGCCGTCCATCGATGTGCCGCTCATCAGGCCGATTGCCGTTTTCACGTTACCCATGCACAGCACCGCCTCAAAGAATCATATTGCCATCACTGCCAACATTCATGGCGCAAACGGGTGCACTTTTCAAAAAACAATGTTAAAGGCGCTGACATTCACTGAAATGCAGTGAGCATCACGACAAAATCCCAGAAAGAAAAAGGTTATGTCCAGGTTCAAGTCCGATTTCCTCCACACGCTCGATGAGCGCGGCTTCATTCACCAGATCTCCGATGAGGCAGGTCTCGACGAACTGTTCGCCAAGGAAACCGTGACTGCCTATATTGGCTTTGATCCGACCGCGCCGAGCCTGCACGCTGGCGGTCTGATCCAGATCATGATGCTGCACTGGATGCAGAAAACCGGACACCAGCCGATTTCGTTGATGGGTGGTGGCACGGGCATGGTGGGCGATCCATCCTTTAAGGATGATGCCCGTCAATTGATGACGATCGACACCATCGAAAGCAATATTGCATCGATCAAGCGTGTTTTCTCGAATTACCTCAACTACGAGGATTCAGTTGCGCCCGCATTGATGATCAACAATGGCGACTGGCTCCGCGATATCAATTACCTCGAATTCCTGCGCGATGTTGGCCGTCACTTCTCGGTCAACCGGATGCTGTCCTTTGAAAGCGTCAAGACGCGCCTCGACCGCGAGCAGTCGCTGTCGTTCCTCGAGTTCAACTACATGATCCTTCAGGCCTACGACTTCGTGGAGTTGAACAAGCGCACCGGCTGCCGCTTGCAGATGGGCGGATCGGACCAATGGGGCAATATCATCAACGGTATCGATCTCGGTCACCGCATGGGAACACCACAGCTCTACGCATTGACCTCACCTCTGCTGACGACCTCTTCCGGTGCCAAGATGGGTAAGTCGGTCAATGGCGCAGTCTGGCTGAACCCTGACATGCTTTCCGCATACGACTTCTGGCAATACTGGCGTAATACCGAGGATGCGGATGTGTCTCGCTTCCTGAAGCTCTACACCACGTTGCCCATGGACGAGATCGCGCGTCTTTCCGCTCTCGGCGGTTCGGAAATCAACGAGGTCAAGAAAATCCTCGCGACCGAAATCACCGCTATGCTGCATGGACGTGACAATGCCGAGCAGGCTGCTGAAACCGCCCGCAAGACCTTTGAAGAAGGCGCGCTGGCCGATAACCTGCCCTCGATCGAAGTGCCAAAGGCAGAACTGGAAGCTGGCGTCGGTCTGCTTTCCCTCATCGTCCGCGCCGGCCTTGCCAGCTCCAACGGCGAAGCCCGCCGACATGTGCAGGGTGGTGCCGTGCGCATCAATGACGAAAGCATGTCGGATGAGCGTAAGCTGATCGGTTCAGGCGAAGTAACGACAGATGGCGTGATCAAGCTTTCTCTGGGCAAGAAAAAGCACATTCTGGTTCGCCCGGCTTAAGCAATCTGAGATAGCTGAAAAACACAAAGGGTCGCGAAAGCGGCCCTTTTCTTCGAAGCAAACTGAAACAGGCCGCATCGTTTTAGACACGGCCTGTAAATCATAATCTTCTCAGAAGTTACTCACTCGTCGCGATAGACTTTTTCGCGGCGTTCGTGACGTTCCTGGGCTTCAATGGAGAGCGTAGCGATCGGGCGGGCGTCGAGGCGCTTGATGCCGATGGGTTCGCCGGTTTCTTCGCAGTAGCCGTAGGTTCCGTCTTCGATACGCTGAAGTGCAGCATCGATCTTGGAGATCAATTTACGCTGGCGGTCGCGGGCGCGAAGTTCGATTGCTCTGTCTGTTTCAGAAGATGCCCGGTCTGCGAGATCGGGATGATTGGCGCTTTCCTCTGCCAGATGGCCCAGTGTTTCGCGCGCTTCTCTCAATATGTCGTTTTTCCACCCTACCAGCTTTGCCCTGAAATAGGCCCGCTGGTTTGCATTCATGAACTCGTCGCTTTCCGAGAGCACATAATTGCTAAGATCGATCTTCTCACTCAACGCGATTCTCCTCGAAGAACATCTCATATGGCGCGGGTATACTCCAATGCCATGCGAGCGTTCAAGTCTTGAGAACGGTTTTCAGGCATTTTTAAATCTGTCACAAAAATCAGCTAAATGTCTATTTTTTATACTTTATCGGCTAAACACGAATTATTTCTCCGATCACATTATCTGGACTTACCTATACAGTGAGCCACTTGCGGCGCAGCAGTCTAGTCCTGTAAAGCTAAGGTCCGATCTTTATAGCCGCATGGGACGACCCGGAAATGTCAGTGACCAAACCACAACCTTTCCGGCTTTATCTGCTACGGCACGCGCAAGCCGCATGGCCTAATCCAGGTGAGCGAGACTTCGACAGGAAGCTTGACGATAAGGGTTACGATCAGGCCGAATTGATCGCAGACCGTGCTGTCGACAAACGCTACAAACCAGACCTGATCCTCAGTTCAACCGCTACTCGATGCCGTGAAACGACGGATGCGTTCAGGCGAGCCTTCAACGAATCCGTGGAAATCGCCTATGTAGATGAGATGTACAACGCGCAGCCGGAAACCTATCTGTCACTCATTCTGGGTCAGCAGGAAATAAGCTCGCTGATGCTTGTCGGTCATAACCCGACGATGGAGGGCACGATTGAAGCGTTGATTGGGCATGAAGCGCTGCAGACAGCCCTACCTGATGGCTTCCCGACTGCGGGCCTCGCAGTGCTGGATGTGATTGCGGACAGCGATGGCAAAACACCTCAATGGCGGCTCATTGAATTCCTGGTGCCGTGATGCGCGGTCGGCGACAATCCAAAACTTTCCAGCCGCCGCTTCTTTTTTGAGCATCCGGCTTCCCTATATATTTTCCGAAAGCTGAATATTTTGTGGGAAACCGTCATTGCCGCCATCTCTAACGTCCCTGACCGACAGCGCACTGATCGCAATCGATAATATTGCGGACCGTGCAAGCGCTTTGACGAACCCGACATTGAGGCTTGGCGTGACCGGCCTCTCCCGCGCCGGTAAGACTGTTTTCATTTCTTCGCTGGTGCATAATCTGTTGAATGGCGGTCGCCTGCCCCTGTTCGAAGCTATCCGCTCCGGGCGCGTTGCCCATGTTCGGCTGGAGCCGCAGCCGGACGATGCCATTCCCCGCTTTCAGTATGAGGACCATATTCAGGCACTGGTGCGTAATCGTATCTGGCCGGATTCCACCCGCGCCATCTCTGAGCTTCGTATAACGCTGGATTACCAGAGCGCGAGCGGTTGGGGTCGCTGGTTTTCTCCCGGTAAGCTCTCCATCGATATTGTTGATTATCCGGGAGAGTGGCTGCTTGATCTGCCGCTTTTGACACAGGACTACAAGACGTTTAGCGACAGTGCCGCCGCACTTGCGCAGACCGGCGTTCGTGCGGAGCTTGCGCGCGAGTGGCTGGAGATTGCATCATCCATCGACATCAATGCTCCTGCCGACGAGATGACAGCCCGGCGCCTGGCGGAAAGCTTTGCTGCTTATCTCAAGGCCTGCAAATCCGACGAGCGTTCGCTTTCCACTCTGCCACCGGGCCGGTTCTTGATGCCTGGCGATCTTGAAGGCTCGCCTGCCCTCACCTTCTCTCCGCTACCTGGGCTCACCGACGAGAAAGCACCGAAGGGTTCGCTTCGCGCCATGATGGAGCGGCGCTATGAGGCCTACAAATCCATCGTGGTGAAGCCATTCTTTCGTGAGCATTTTGCGCGGCTCGATCGCCAGATCGTTCTGATCGACGCGCTTCAGGCGGTCAATCGAGGCCCGGAAGCGGTGCAGGATCTGGAGCGCGCACTGGGCGAAGTACTGGCCTGTTTCAGGCCCGGCAAGAACAGCCTGCTATCCTCACTTGTCGGTAGGCGAATTGACAAGGTGCTGGTCGCCGCGACCAAGGCAGACCATCTGCACCATGAAAGCCATGACAGGCTTGAAAACCTGACGCGGCGTCTGGTGGATCGGGCGGTGACCACCATCGGCATGACCGGAGCAGGTATCGAGGTGATGGCTCTGGCTTCCGTGCGCGCAACAAAGGAAGCCAGCGTACGTCAGGACGGTCATTCTCTGCCTGTCATCGTCGGCACTCCAATGGCGGGCGAGACGATCAACGGCGAGCAGTTCGACGGCAATCGCACAACTGCGATCTTTCCCGGAGACCTGCCTGAAGATCCAGAGCCTTTGTTTCGGCAGATCGATGCCGAAGGTGCAAATGCAGACTTGCCGGATGTCAATATTGTTCGCTTCCGCCCACCAAAGCTGGAGGAAACCGCTGGCGGCGTGAAGCTCTCGGTTCCGCATATCAGGCTGGATCGCGCCATGCAGTTCCTTTTTGGAGACAAACTCGCATGACTTCAGAAAACAACATTTCGGGGCGCCGCCCGACGGCGTTTACGCTGGAGAGTGAGACGACCGTAGACAGTCGCGCTCCGGCAATGAGTCGTCCACCACAAAGCTTCGATACGGATGTTTCGATGACGCCGGATGATGACGATCCCTTTCTCGGGCCAGAGGATGTAGATGCCGCACCTCTTCCAGTCGCTCAGCCTGGAAAACATCGCTTCTCTTTTGCAAAACTGGCAGCAGGCGCCTTTGGCGTTCTTTTATCACTTGCATTCGGTCTCTGGGCAGACCAGCTGATCCGGGACCTGTTTACCCGGGCAGATTGGCTTGGATATACAGCAAGCATTGCGCTGATCGTTGCCATTTTCGGTGTTCTCGCCGTGGTGACCCGAGAAGCCATCGGCATCATGCGACTAAATGCGGTGCAATCACTCAAGACTGATGCTGAAGCAGCAGCGCTGGCAAAACGACCGTCTGCCGCCCGTGCCGTCATCATGCGTCTCACTGCCGTACTCTCCCATCGCGCCGAAACGGCAAAAGGCCGCGCTGCACTGGAAGATACCGTAAACGATGTGATCGATGGCCCCCACCTGATCGAGCTTGCGGAACGCGAACTTCTTGGCCCGCTGGACCGGCAGGCGCGCGCGCTGATCCTCAACTCATCAAAGCGCGTGTCGGTCGTGACTGCGGTCAGCCCTCGAGCCATTGTCGATCTCGCCTATGTGCTGTTTGAAGTCACCAGGCTCGTTCGCGCCATGGCGGAGCTTTACGGGGGACGCCCCGGGACACTTGGCATGATCCGGCTATTGCGGGACGTCGTCGCACATCTTGCCGTCACGGGATCGATTGCGGTTGGTGACGGGCTTGCGCAACAGGTTCTCGGTCACGGTCTGGCATCGCGCCTATCCGCTCGTTTGGGCGAAGGCGTCATAAACGGCCTGATGACGGCGCGCATCGGAATCGCAGCGATGGATCTCTGCCGCCCTCTGCCCTTCCGCGCACTGAAGCGCCCAGGAATAAGTGACTTCATGTCCGACCTGACACCTGATCTAAGCGGTTCAAAAATCTCGGAAAAGCCTTGGATACGAGGGCAATAGCGTTTTAAAAGGTTACGAACCGGCCACTTGAATTAACCGAAATAAACCAAGCATTAACCATTCGCGAACTAGATTGCTCCCACACAAGCGGCCAATTCGCCAGGGAAAGTATCATGTATTCGCGCTTCTTTTCGCTTCTGGGCGGACTTGCCGCCGTTATGTCCGTCAGCGGCGGACTTGCAGTTACCGACGTTCAGGCAGCTTCGCGTGACGATGTATTTTTCGGCTCCGTTGCCGGTGCGTGGTCTGGCCCGGGAGAAATCGTCGCCGGCAAGTACAAGGGCACCAAGTTCAACTGCGACCTGACGGGCGAACCACTCGGCGACAAGGAAACAGGCATCAAGCTCGACGGCACTTGCCGCGTTGGTGTTTTCAAGCAGCCGATGTCCGCCGTAATCGCCAAAAAGGGCGGCGGTTACGAGGGCAAGTTCCTTGATGGTTCTCAAGGTAAAGGCCTAGACATCACATCGGGCCAAGTCAGCGGTGACAAGGTGGTGATGGGGATCAACCGCGCCAAGCTCAACGGCGCAATGGTTGCCCGCGTTCAGGACAACAACTCCATGAACATCACCATTTCGGTGAAGGTGGCGGATCAGATGATACCGGTTATCGGGCTCACCTTGGCGCGCAGCGTCGATGACATGCCGGTCGGTTCGATCAAGCCGTAAGAACTGTCAGTTTTCAATGCTTGTAGACGGGAGTGTCCACCACTCCCGTTTTTCGTTTGCGCGTTTGATCCCGACTTTATCGGCATCTGCCAACCATTCGGATACCGATTTTCCCTTCACGAAGAGATCGGGCGCGATATCGTGAAGCGGCATGAGTACGAAAGCGCGATCCGTCATCCGTGGATGCGGAATCTCGACGCGGTCGGTAACCATCTCTTCGCTGCCATACGTCAAAACGTCGATATCGATGGTGCGTGGCCCCCAGCGCTCGGCGCGTACGCGCTTCATTCCACGCTCAATATCCAGACAAAGATCCAGCAAGGCCTCCGCCGACAGCGACGTCTCGACAAGCGCGCAGCAATTGAAGAAGTCAGCCTGATCCGTCTTACCCCACGGGGGGGTGCTGTAAAGATCGGATACGGCCAGCAGGCGACAACTCTGATGATCGCTAAAAGCCTTTAGCGCCGTTGCCATGGCTGCTGGTGGATCGCCAATGTTGCCGCCAAGACCGAGTGCAGCCACCGTCATCGCATCAGGCATGCTGTTCAACGCTCACCTGTGCGTAATCGAGAATGCCTGGCACAGGCGCCGATGGTTTGCGCACCGTGACCTTGACCCAGACAATTTGTGGGTAACGCTCTCGCAGCGCAGTGGCGATATCGTTTGCGAGAGCTTCGATGAGATATCGACGCTGACCGACGACTATTTTTTCGATGACAGCGAAAGCCACACCGTAATCGACGGTGTTTTCAATCTCGTCCGTTTCAAGTGCGTTGCCGGCTTCGACTTCCATTTCCGCGTCGACAAAGAAGCGCTGACCCAGCACCTCTTCCTGCTCAAGCAGGCCATGGCGGGCGAAGAACGAACAGTTTTTCAAAAGGATTGTGTATTTGCTCATGACTGCCTCTTCCCCTTATCTTTTCTTTTTTTCCGCTAGAACGGCATCGGCAATGGCAAGAGCATCCCTCGTCATGGCAACGTTGTGAACCCGAAAGACGACCGCGCCCGCAAGACGCAGTATCGCCGTCGTTGCAGCAGTCCCCACATCGCGGTCATTCGCCGCCTCACGCTCCGTCAACGCGCCGACGAAGCGCTTGCGCGAAGTACCGGCAAGGATAGGCAGATTGAATGCGCGAAGCTCATCGAAACGCGACATCAGCGCGACGTTTTCATCCGTATCCTTGGCGAAACCGAAGCCGGGGTCCAGCATAATGGCTTCGCGCGCCACCCCTGCGGCCTGTGCAATTTCAAGCGAGCGGTTCAGGAACTCGAACTGGTCTGCGATCACATCAGGCAATTTCTGCCTGTCGCGGCCGGTATGCATGATGCAGATGCCCGCCCCCGCATTTGCGACGATATTCGCCATCTCAGCGTCTTTTTGCAGGCCGAATACGTCATTGACGATGTGAGCGCCTGCTTCAATCGCAAGCTTTGCCGTCGACGCACGATAGGTATCGATGGAAATCAGCGCTTCGGTTTCTCCAGACAGTTTTTCAATAACAGGAAGCACCCGGTCCTGCTCCTCCGCATCCGAAACAGCCGCAGCACCCGGTCTGGTCGACTCGCCACCAACATCTATGATGTGCGCTCCTTCGCGAACGCACGCCAGCGCGTGAGAAACGGCATGATCGGACGCCAGAAACCGCCCGCCATCAGAAAAAGAGTCGGGCGTTGCGTTTACGATGGCCATGATTAAGCCATTCCCATCAAGTTTCAGGGAACGCCCATGGGCAGCTTGCCACACATTGCCACTGGCTGTTATCAAGTAACGTACGCCTTTCCGAAATTACGGAGTGTCTTATCATTTCTAGTCTATTCACTCCGCCTATGCCGCAATCATCCGGCAAGTTCAACCGAAAGGCAGGCAAATGAAACAGCAATTCCGTTTGCGCCACGCGATTGTGGCTGGCGTCTTTCTGTCGTGCCTGCCACAGTTTGCTTTCGCGGAAGCCATCAGCAACAAGACGTTCTCCTATTTCTCCATTGGTGGAAAGAGTGCCGAAGATCTGGATCGTGAGCTTTCCGAGCGCGGTCCGATGACGAAAGCCACTGGCTCAAGACACCCGGGCGCAACTGAGATCAAGTTCGGCGGCGAACTGACCTACGTTGAAAAGGACGGGAAATGCGGTGTCGGGACGGTCAAGGTTACGCTCAACACAAAAATCCTTCTGCCCCGCTGGTCGAATAGAAAACGCACCAATGCCGATCTTGCATTGATCTGGGATACGCTGGCTGCCGACATAAAAAGGCATGAAGAGCGCCATGCAGAAATTGCCCGCACCTATGCCCGCACGCTGGATAAGCGTCTGAAGGCCCTGAGGGCCCAGTCTGATTGCGAGAAAATGCAGAAGATGGTGGCCGATGTGACGCAGGACGTGATGAACGCCCACGATAAGGATCAATACCGTTTCGACGCGGTGGAATCCAAGAACTTCGATGCCAGAATGACCCGCCTTTTAAAGCACCGAATTCAGCAACAGAATACGAGTCGCTGAAGTCGTTTCGAGCTTTCGACGACTGCCCGAAGCTTCTGGCCAGAGCTGCGTAAAATGCTTGATATGATCGTTGACTTCTTGCCGTGGCCCGCAATGCGGGACTCACGTATGAATTAGCTTGAGTTCAACGTCACCCGCTGACTGCGAATACTGCGTGGGTTCTCCTGGCACGTCTTGAGCCGCAGGCTTCTTCCTCCCCTGCCTGCTGGTGATGTGCCCGCCTCGCCTCGCTCCTCCAGAATCGAGGGCGAGGCATTTTCTTGGGTAAAGCTATCAGCCTTGACGTTCCGGCACATGAACGACCAGCCCGTCCAGTGCGTTCGACATCTTGATCTGACAGGAAAGACGTGATGTGGGGCGAACGTCGAAGGCGAAATCCAGCATGTCTTCTTCCATCGGCTCAGGCGATCCAACACGCTCTGTCCAGGCGTCATCGACATAGACATGACAGGTGGCACAGGCACAGGCGCCGCCACATTCGGCATCGATACCGGAAACGGAATTGCGGACGGCATTTTCCATGACGGTGGAGCCGTTGCTCACGTCAAGTTCGGTTGCCGTGCCGTCGAAAGCAACGATGGTCAGTTTGGTCATGTCGGAAATCCAGAAGATCGTTTGAGAATGTTTCTAAACAAATAGAAAGGCCAGCCCCGATTGGCAACCCATCAAAGCGGCTGCATCGGAACTGGCCTTCAAAAACATTGCGCCGGGCGCATCCCGGTCCGGTAGGATCGCGGGCTTAACGGCAGAGCTTCAGGATGAAGTTTTCGGCCTCGACGACCGCGCTGGCCACTTTTGCAAGTGCGGCACCATCCCGGCTTCCGTTTTCAACTGCTTCGGCCGCTGCCGAGACATTGAACGCGCCCACCGCATCTGCGGAACCTTTAAGCCTGTGCGCAATGGCCTTCATCCCCGCGTCATCAGAGATTGAAAGGTCGTGCAGCAGCGTGCGGGCATTGCGGGTGAAAAGTTGCAGGACTTCGATTTCCAGTTCCTTGTCGCCCATGGTCTGCCGGGCGAGATGGTTGAAATCGATGGGCTTGCTGCATGCAGGAGATGCACTTCCGTAATTATCGGGCGCTTCAAAAGCAATACTGAGCGCGGCCATTCGGTTCATCCTCTTTTGTCTCTACGCTTCTTGTTTTGTTTCACATCGTTCCACTTCTAAGCAGGCTATCCCTGCTTTCAGCTGAAAATGCGGCGGGTTAAACGCGAAAATCTTTCGCTATGGTTAATTTATGTTAAACTTCTGCGAAACAAGGCTTTGAGGGCGCAACCGGGGTTTAAAAACTGTTAACAAACGGTCACTTGGACCCAGCCTGCCGGGCGCGTTAATTGTTTAAATGCTGCAAATGTGTCACTACGATACTGTCGTATAGCATGGCCTCAAGTGTGGTTTTGCGAATTCGGCATGCAGATGTATTTTTGCCTGAATGCTGGGCAACCAGCTCTCAGGATTTAGTAAGGAACGGGGCACTATATACCGGAAGGTATCGTGCCTCGTAGGCATGGTGGCGGATATCCGGCTGCAGGCGGCGGGCGGATGAACGGCATGAAGCCGGGCGTATATGTAACGAGGCGTAACCGCATGGCGAACAACAAGATCAGCGATTCGATCGACGAGACTGCATTTCAGGCGTTGGAAGACGCTTTGCAGCTTGGCGATTACGAAACCCAGCCGGAGCCTCGGCAAAGGTCCACTCCCAAGCCCCCGGAGGCAAGAGTGCCAGAACAGAACAGACCGCGTAAAGCTGAACAGCAGTCTAGTCAGGCCCAGCCGCAGCCACCGTTGCAGCGCCCTTCTGCCGAACCGCAGCCGAGAGCCGCTTCGCTTGAGGCCGCAAACGATGCGTCCAAGCGCAGCCCGGCAACCATTCTGCGCTCGCTCGATGCGGGCTCGATGACCGGCGCGATCAGAAACGCATCAATCGTTTCCGTCCTATGGGCCGTGGCTGGTGCGGGCCTTGCGAACGTGATCTACGGCGATCAGATGTGGAATGTCGGCTCCGTTGCGGAGCTTTTCGCCATTCCCGGCCTGATGGCGATCATGGTCGGCGTCGTCGTTCCCATCATGCTCTTCTTCGCCTTCGCGATCATGATGGCGCGTGCCAAGGATCTACGCAACGCAGCCCGCTCCATGGCCGAAGTCGCGCTTCGTCTGGCAGAGCCGGAAACGGTGGCCTCTGACCGCATCATGTCCGTCGGTCAGGCTGTTCGCCGTGAAGTCTCGGCCATGAATGACGGCATCGAGCGCACCATTGCCCGTGCGACGGAGCTTGAAACGCTCGTGCATTCCGAAGTGAATGCGCTTGAGCGCAGCTATGCCGACAATGAATTGCGCGTTCGCAGCCTCGTAGAGGAATTGAGCGCCGAACGTGACGCCATCATCAACCATGCCGAACGCATTCGCTCCTCCATCGTCGGCGCGCAGGAGCAGCTGAAGGAAGAGCTTTCCATCGTCGGCGAAGAAATTTCGATGCGTCTGGCGACCAGCGGCGAAGCTTTCGCCTCGATGATCGACACACGTTCTGCCGCATTGCTGGAAAAATCCCGCGCTTCGACAGAGGCAATGGGCAGCCTGATTGCGGCGAAGACCGAAAACCTGCTGAGCGCGCTCAATACGTCCGGTGCTGCGCTCAACAGCGAGTTCGACCATCGCCTGCACGACCTCAGCAACACTTTCGACTCTCGCGGTCATTTGCTTCTGGAGCAGTTTGCTGCCCACGCCGCCACACTCAGCGCCGGTACGGAAAATCTCAACAAGTCGATGGATGAGCGCACGCGCCTTCTCAACGACACGCTTTCGAAGCGCACGCTGGAACTGTCGCAGAATGTTGATCGCGGTCAGGAAATCATCGGCGGTTCGCTGGACAATGTTCTCGGCAAGCTGACAGCCACGCTGGAAGAAAAAGGCCTCTCCTTCCGCCAGAGCCTGCAAAGCACCGCCGACGACGCCATCATGGACCTCGACCTGCGCTCTGGCCTGTTCGAAGAAAAGCTTCAGGCGACCGTGGGTGCGGTCAACACCGCATTCGATGAACACGTTGCCGAGTTCGCAAGCGCGTTCGACCAGCGCGCTGGCAGCCTCGACAGCAAGCTGATGGAAAGCCTTGCCCGCATCAACGAAACCGTCGCCGGTGGCACGGATTCTCTGAGCGGCATTCTCAATACCAATATCGAACGCCTCAGCACCGCCCTTACCGACCAGTCCTTCGCACTCGCGACGGCGCTTGGCACCGGTCAGGAAATGCTGGAGGTCTCGCTTGAGACCCGTACCCGCGAACTCACCGATGCGCTGAGCGCCCGCACGGCGGAAATCTCCAGCGCCATCGGCAACACGCATGAAAAGATCGATGCCGTTCTGGAAGCACGCAGCAACGCCATGTTCGGTGCGCTGGATGACAGCCAGAACCGTTTCGATCTTGCGCTGGCCAGCCGTTCGGAAGCAATCGCCTCTTCCGTTTCCGGCACAGCCGAGCGTCTTGCAGAACTTCTCGATGAGCGCGCAGCGGTTATCAATACGGTCGTTGCCGATGTCGAACGTCGCCTTGCAGAAACTCTCGAAACCCGTGCAGCCGCCATCACCGGTGCTGTTTCCGGCGTGGAAGATCGCATTGCCGATACGCTGGACAGCCGCACGGCTGCTCTCAGCCAGGTTGTCTCCGGTGTGGAAGAGCGTATCGCAGACACGCTCGACAGCCGCACCATGGCTATCGACATGGCGTTCTCCACTGCCGAAGAACGCCTTGCCGATACGCTGGAAAGCCGCACGAGTGCGTTGACCAGCGCCGTTTCCGGCGTGGAAGAACGTATCGCGGACACGCTCGACAGCCGTACCATGGCCATCGACATGGCGCTTTCGGGTGCCGAAGAGCGGATTGCCGAAACGCTTGAAAACCGTACCGCAGCCCTTAGCGGCGTCGTTTCCGGCGTTGAGGAACGCATCGCGGATACGCTCGACAGCCGCACCATGGCAATCGATATGGCTTTCTCTGGTGCGGAAGAGCGTATTGCCGAAACTCTCGACACCCGCACCGCCGCATTGACGAGTGCCGTTTCCGGCGTCGAAGGCCGGATCGCGGAAACTCTCGATAGCCGCACGGCAGCTCTCAGCAGCGTCGTTTCCGGCGTTGAAGAGCGCATTGCAGACACACTCGACAGCCGCACCATGGCAATCGACATGGCATTCTCCACTGCGGAATCACGCCTTGCGGAGACCCTAGAAAACCGCACAAGCGCTTTGACCAATGCCGTTTCCGGCGTGGAAGAGCGCATCGCGGACACGCTCGACAGCCGTACGATGGCCATCGACATGGCATTCTCCGGCGCGGAAGAGCGTATCGCGGAAGCCATGGACACCCGCACCGCTTCCCTCAGCAATGTGGTCTACGGCGTGGAAAGCCGCCTTTCCGAAACGCTCGACACGCGCACCGCCGCTCTCACCAGCGTCGTTTCCGGTGTTGAGGACAGGATCGCGGAAACTCTCGATAGCCGCACGGCGGCACTTGGCAATGTCGTGTCCGGCGTCGAAGAACGCATTGCAGACACGCTCGACAGCCGCACCATGGCTATCGACATGGCGTTCTCCACTGCCGAAGAGCGCCTTGCCGATACTTTGGAAAGCCGCACGAGCGCGCTGACCAATGCCGTTTCCGGCGTCGAAGAACGGATCGCAGATACGCTCGATAGTCGTACCATGGCCATCGACATGGCATTCTCCGGTGCGGAAGAGCGGATTACGGAAACGCTGGATAGCCGCACGGCAGCGCTCAGCAACGTGGTAACGGGCGTCGAATCCCGCATTGCGGAGACAATCGACAGCCGCGCCAACGCGCTGACAAATGCCGTCGATGGCGTGGAAGAGCGCATTGCGGATGCCCTCGACAGCCGCACCATGGCAATCAACATCGCCTTCTCCAGCGCCGAAGAGCGTCTTGCCGAAACGCTGGACAGCCGCACCACGGCGCTGACCGGCGCAGTTTCCGGCGTCGAAGAACGTCTCGCAGACACACTCGACAGCCGCACTATGGCAATCGACATGGCGATTTCGTCCGCTGAAGAGCGCCTCATCGATACGCTGGACGGTCGTACCTCCGCGATCACGCAGACCGTTTCGAATGCCGAGCAGCGTCTCGCTTCCACGGCGTCCACCATCGAGGAAGCGATGTCCGTCGGTCACCTTCGTCTCGATACGATGCTCGGGGTGCAGGCGGACGCTATCACCCGTTCTGTCGAGCGTAATGGCAGTCTCATCGAGCAGACAGTTGGCAATGCCGCAAGCCGCATCGAAACCGCTATCGAAAGCGGTGCGGGAAAATTCTCCAACACTATGGAAAGTGGTGTCTCTCGTCTGGAAGGCAATCTTCTTTCCTCGCACGAGACGATCCGCAACACTCTGGAACAGCACCACAACACATTTGCGCAGACCCTTGGCTCAGCAAATGAGCGCCTGAATGAGACGCTGTCCGAACAGGCAATGTCGATCGGAACCACTATCGCTTCCAGCGCCAGCATGCTGGAAATGTCGCTTGAGACACAACAGGAATCTCTGCAACGCGCCATCGACCTCAGCGGCGCGACGCTCGAGGAACGTCTTCGCAGCAGCGCCGGCGAAGTTGCTAACAAGATTGGTGATGCCGCCCGCGAAATCGGCAGCGCGGCCGATGCCCTCTCGTCTCGAGTGGAAGCATCCGTCAGCACCGTGTCTACCCGTCTCGATGAAACGGGTGCACGCCTCGAAAACAACATCGGCAGCTTGCAAACCCGCATCCAGACCGACCTTGGCCACGTAAACACCTCTATCGAGGATGCAAGCCGCAAGATTTCCGAAACGCTTGAAGGTCGCACCGCAGAGTTCGTTCGCTCCAGCGACGATGCCACACAGCGTATCGCAGGCGTTTTCGACAGCGGCACGACGCGGATCGACGAACGCCTGGGCACCATGGACCGCGCTCTCAATATCGGCCTCGAAAACGTCAACCGCACCATCGAAGGCAAAGCGACAGGCCTCGCCATGAGCCTGCGAGACGCCGTGGTCAACGCAACGCAGACCATGGACAGCGAAGCACTGCGCTCAACGGAGCTTCTGGCCAAGACCGGCTCCGAATTTGCCGATCAGGTCAAGGCGCGCAACGACGAGTTCACGCGCAGCATCGAACAGCGTTCGGACGAAATCGTTGGTCGTATTTCCGACGCCCAGAACCGCCTCTCGGGTCAGGCAGCAGCCGTTGCACAGACGTTCTCTGAGGCCGGGAACGCCATCGTCAACAAGGTTGCGGAGGCCGAAGCCGTCGTCCGTTCGCAGGTCGGTGTCATTTCCGAAACTCTGAGCAGCGTCGAAGGCGCGCTGGATGCGCGTGGTGAATCCATCCGCTCCACGCTTGACAACCGCACCCGCGAACTCAACTCCATGCTGGCCAGCCGTTCGGCAGAGCTTTCGCGCCTGATCGAAGAGCAGGCGAAGCCCATCGTCAACGAATACGCAACCATAGGCCAGAACGCGGCAGAGAAGATCGTTTCCGCCGCACAGCAAAGCGCAAACCTGCTTGCCGAGAGCAACAGCGGCATGGTTGGAATGGTTGAGCAGGCCATCGGCGACTATGCCAAGGCTGGCAGCGATGCAGCCAACAAGCTGGTGGCCGCAACCCGTCAGAGCACCGATATGCTCTCCCAGACCCACGCCAACATGGCGGAAGTCGTCACCGGCGCGGCAGACAGCCTTAACACGGTCGTCGCACGCGCTTCACAGGAGTTTCAGGCTGCAGATGCTTCGCTCACCACGGCGACATCCAGCTTCTCTGAATCGGCTTCACGCGCTGCCGACATGGTTTCCAGTTCCAGCCGTCTGCTGGAAAACAAGATCGACCGTCTAACCAACATTTCCGGTCAAACGCTCTCACAAGTCGC
The DNA here is from genome assembly GCF_013322225.1 of Agrobacterium larrymoorei. Lineage (GTDB taxonomy): Bacteria > Pseudomonadota > Alphaproteobacteria > Rhizobiales > Rhizobiaceae > Agrobacterium > Agrobacterium larrymoorei_A. Next base: position 64,009 of record NZ_JAAMFB010000011.1, on the reverse strand, counting down.
GGGCATCGTCAGTCGCTTCGATGAGCATTCCACCGTGCTTTCGCAGGCGTCGGAACTGCTCAACGCAGCCCAGACGAGCCTCGTTGGCACTCTGGAAGAGCGGCAGGAAGCACTGCGCACTCTGTCGGTCGGGCTGCTCAAGCGCTCGGAAGAAATCGAAACGTCCATGCGCGGTGTCATGGGTGTCGTTGAACAGACGCTCAACGAAGCCGAGCAGCGCTCTGCCAATGTGGCGGGCAATCTGCGTAGCAACCTGCAATCCTCCTTCGAAGATGTCGGCTCCTCGCTTGATGCCACGGAGCAGCGTGCGCAGACAGCCGCCGAGAATATGCGCAACGCTCTGCGTTCGGCCGGTCAGGATGCCACACGCTCTATCGAAAGCACGATGGCGGAAGCGCAGAAGTATTCCGACGAACTGGTCAATCGCCTGCGCGGCGGCGTTGCTTCCTCGCTAACCGATGTCGATAAACTCATAGGCTCCGCAACGGACAAGTCGAATGCCGCAGCGGCAGTGATGCGCGAAACGCTTCGTGAAGCAGTGGAAGAGGCTGTTGCCCGCTTCTCTGGCGCAACAGACGAAATTCGCCGTTCCAGCAACGATATCCGCCAGGAGCTCGACTCCACCCGAGCGGAACTCAAGCGCGGTGCGTTCGATCTGCCAGAAGAGGCCAAGGAAAGCGCCGCCGCAATGCGTCGCGCTGTTTCCGAGCAAATCAAGGCGTTGCAGGATATCTCGCAGCTCGTCGGTCGCTCCACGCAAAAAATGGAGATATCCGAACCGGCAGCCCGCGCTATCGCCGCGACAAAGCCTGCCGCGCAACCGCAGCCGCAGCAACCACGCGTAGAACCGCGCATACAGCAGCAGCCTGCGACGCCGGTCATGACTGCGCCGCCGCCCTCGCCGGTCGCACCGCGCCCTGCTCCGCAGCAGACGGCGGCACCAGTTATCCGCAACACGCTCCCGGTCGAAAACCGTAGCATTCCGCCGCAGGCCGGGATTTCGGCGCCGGTTCAACGCCCGGCAGAAGGTAGCGGTTGGATCAGCGATCTGCTGCGTGGTGCTTCACAAAACCAGGAAGTTCCAGCGCCGACAGCGCAGGCACCTCGCCCCGCCGCCGAGCCGCAGACCCGCGCAACCGACAACCGCAACCCGCGTCACATGGTCGAATCGCTGAACTCGCTGTCGGTCGATATCGCTCGCGCAATCGACCACGATGCCTCGGTCGAACTTTGGCGGCGTTACCAGCGTGGCGAACGCGACGTTTTCACGCGCCGCCTCTACACCCTCAAGGGTCAACAGACGTTCGATGAGATCAAGCGCAAGTACGACCGCGAACAGGAATTCCGCACTGCTGTGGACCGCTACATATCCGATTTCGAAAAGCTGCTGGCCGATGTCGCGAGAACGGACCGCGACCGTACCGTGACGCAATCCTACCTGACGTCCGATACCGGCAAGGTCTATACCATGCTGGCTCACGCCGCAGGCCGGTTTAGCTAAGTCTGATCCGTGAATTTCAAAAAATGGCCCTGCGATTACTCGTGGGGCCATTTTCCTTTGTCTGACGCTCTGAAGCGCGCAGCATGAGAAATGCTCGCGATAGACGCACTTCAATCCTTAAATCGATGCGTTATTGGGTTCAGCTTTCGCGCCGATAGACTGGCTTTGCGCATGATCGCAAACCGCTAAACGACGTAGCGCGATGTACGGTGATTGGCAGTGCTAACGAGCAAGCATGTCCTCGATGTGCTGCGGCAAAACTCCATCGAAGTTCTTGTCACGCCAGTTATAAGTCCTGTGCTCTGACCAAGGGCGAGCGGCACTTTCAATAGCGGAGATTGCCTTTTCGACGCCGCCATTGTTATGATTGAGCCAGATTTCCAAAGAACCTGTGCGTCGCAACGTTTCTCGACTGATGAGGATCGCACCAGAGCGACATGACCGAAACGGAACGAACCGGCTGGTGACGACGATATCGGCGATGTCGCATGCAGTACCGGTAAGGCCTGAATTGGACAAAACGGCTATCGTTGCGCCAGTTCTGGATTTTGCAGCGCACCATGCATCCTTGCGGCATGTGAACGACCCGGTTCTGCTAAACGCTTCTGAGATTTCTTCGCGCGCCTTCGCTATCTGCACATCGGTCAGCGAGGGAGGGCGGGCTGCAACAGCATCTTCGTCATCCTCTCCTTCTCGCAAGGCTTTCTCCAGAAACTCCGGTGCGATGTGCTTTTCCGGAAGCGGCAGAGCCCTTGCCCACTGTTCATACACAAAGCCAGAAGCGCGAGGCTTGGTGGTTGCGACGGCTTCGGAAGAGACGAGGGCAACCAATGACCCGTCCTCATAGATCAGTAGATCGGGCTTGGTGCGCCATTGCTCTGCAATCAGTAAGCTAAATCCTGCAATGATCATGGGCAGGCCAAGCAATGCCAGCCTTGTTCGCAAGAGAGTCAGGATAAGAAAGCCAATGGTAGAAACCAGCAGGAACCACTCGTTCTGCCGTCCAATGGTGGCATCTCCGCCCCAACCCGCAACGGTTTTAGCGATATCGATAACCACGGCCATGCCGTAGCCCATGACTTTGAGAAATGGCGCGTCGAGACCGAATGGCATCAGCAACATGGCGATGAGCGCAAAAGGCATGACGATCATCGACATGACAGGCATGGCGGCAAGGTTGGCTGCCAGTCCATAGGTGGTGACACGGTGGAAATGTTCGATGGAGTAGATGGCCGTGGAGATACCGCCAATCAGCGAGGTGATGACGACACCACCAATGATCGTCCCTGCTTTGGATGCTATACTCATCCATAGCGGCGGTCGCGCCATGAAGAAGCGGTCACGATCCGCACGCCACCGCGTCCAGAAAGCATAACCTGCAACAAGGGCCAGCGTTGCAGCAAAAGACATCTGGAAGCTCGGCCCCATGACTTCGTGGGGCGAGAGGGTAATGATGACGATGGCGGAGAGTGCGACGTTTCGCAGGCTGATTGACGGCTGATCGACAAGAACGGCAATAAGCATGATGGACATCATGAGCCAAGCCCGTTCGGCGGAGACCGCGAAACCTGAAATGAGGTAATAGCAAAGCGTCATCAACAATGCCGCGAACGCGGAAATCTTCTTCACCGGCCAGCGTTGCGAAAAGCCGGGAAACAGGCTGAATGCCATGCGCATGCCGACGAAGAAGATGCCGGATGCGAGCGCCATGTTCAGTCCGGAAATAGCAACGATATGGGCCAGACCGGAAACCCGCAACGCTTCCATGGTCTCGCTCGAAATCGCGCGTCGCTCATCGGTGATGATGGAGGCGGCGAACGCGCCCGCATCGCCGCCGATGACGCTTCGTATCCTTTCAGCTATGCTGCTGCGAAGCTGATAGAGCCATGTGTCCAACATATTCAGAATGGACTGCGTCTCTCTTTCCGATTCGGCAGGTAGCAACTTAGGAGCGCCATAGAAAAATCCCGTCGCTCCGACACCGTTGAAAAAGGTTGCAAAAGCGAAATCGTTGAGGCCGGGAAGTGCCGGGCCGGAAGGCGGTGAAATGCGCACCCTGCCCGTAATCGTCTGACCGATAGCAACAGCGTCATGTTTGCTACGCGTTAGCAGTGAAGCGCGGCTCGGTGGGCGAGTAATTACAGGGTCGGTCGTGGACTCGAGCTCCACCATGTAGCGCCAGTACCCGCGAGCGTCGACTTCCCGGCGCTCTACCTTGCCGGTAACAGTCGTCGTAACCGGTGTATCGAGGATGATGGTGTCTGCGCGTTGGCTTTCCCAACCGGCAATCACCATCCCCAGCGCAAGAAGCGCCAGCGACTTGATAATATAGGCCATTGCACCGCTGCGATATCGCAGGATGATAGCAAGCGCTACGAGAGCAGCGCCGGCGAAGGCAAGCAGCCAATACGATGGCGTGTGGGGAAGCGAGAACCACAGAGCGGCTCCGCCCCCGAGAAAAACTGGAACGAACAGGAAGTCCTGCCGGTAAGCGAACTCTTCCGAAATACACCTTGATATGGTGCGTTTCATTCGCTCCAGCTTACTGGCCTCTAAAGCATGTTGTTGCGCGGGAAGGATCGCGATTGCGTTATCCGGCAGGCCTGTCGGCAGCCAGATTTCATCACGCTCCATCTCTACAACGGAACGCGTATCCGCCAGCCGAAAGTGCTGTCGTTCCCCTTCGCTTGCCAACTTCCAGCCCCTCGCCCTGGACTTTACTTTGCAACCGTAAAAGACCGATTGCAACCCATCGAGCCTTTAAGGAAGCATTGACCTAGAATGAAACAGCTCCCATGAGAAATGCGCCATATCTGGATAAACGAGTTCCGCAATGCACAAATTGCCTTTTGGATAGCTTGGCATTGCTGCAAGGATCATATAGCTAAATCGCTGACGCTTAACTGGCTGATGCGTCACCGCGCATCGCCTGCATAATTCGGAGGTATGGTATGACGGAAACAACCGCTACAGTGACACTCGGTGACAAGAAGGTCGACCTTCCTGTTCGAGAAGGCACGATTGGGCCGAACGTTGTCGATATCGGCACGCTCTACAAGCACACGGGCTCCTTCACCTACGATCCGGGCTTTACCTCCACCGCTTCCTGCGAATCCAAGATCACCTATATCGATGGCGATGAAGGCGTTCTGCTGCACCGCGGCTACCCTATCGAACAGCTTGCCGATCAGGGCGACTTTCTCGAAACCTGCTACCTGCTGCTTTACGGCGAACTACCGACGGCAGCACAAAAGAAGGATTTCGACACCCGCGTAACGCGCCATACCATGGTGCACGAGCAGATGAGCCGCTTCTTCACCGGCTATCGTCGTGACGCTCACCCAATGGCCGTCATGTGCGGCACCGTCGGCGCATTGTCGGCATTCTATCACGACTCGACAGACATTACCGATCCGCACCAGCGAATGGTCGCATCACTGCGCATGATCGCAAAGATGCCAACGATCGCGGCAATGGCCTACAAGTACCACATCGGCCAGCCTTTCGTTTATCCCAAGAACGATCTCGATTACGCATCCAACTTCCTGAACATGTGCTTTGCCGTTCCTTGCGAAGACTACAAGGTCGATCCGGTTCTGGCCCGCGCCATGGACCGCATCTTCATTCTGCATGCAGATCACGAGCAGAACGCGTCGACCTCTACTGTTCGTCTGGCTGGTTCTTCAGGTGCAAACCCGTTTGCGTGTATCGCGGCTGGTATCGCATGCCTCTGGGGTCCTGCCCACGGGGGTGCGAACGAAGCGGCTCTCAACATGCTGAACGAAATCGGCTCGGTCGATCGCATTCCGGAATACATTGCCCGTGCCAAGGACAAGAATGATCCGTTCCGCCTGATGGGCTTCGGTCACCGCGTGTACAAGAACTACGATCCACGCGCAAAGATCATGCAGAAGACGATGTATGAAGTCCTGGAAGCAACGAACAACCAGGACGATCCGATCATGCAGGTTGCTCTGGAGCTTGAAAAAATCGCTCTTTCCGATCCTTACTTCGTCGAAAAGAAGCTGTACCCGAACGTCGACTTCTACTCGGGCATCACGCTCAAGGCGCTCGGCTTCCCCACGACCATGTTTACCGTTCTCTTTGCTCTGGCCCGCACCGTTGGCTGGATCGCACAGTGGAACGAAATGATCGAAGATCCGCAGCAGCGCATCGGTCGTCCGCGTCAGCTCTACACGGGTGCCCCAAAGCGCGATTACGTTCCAGTTTCGAAGCGTTAAGTCTCGGCTTGAGAAATTTGAAAAGAGGGTCGCGAAAGCGGCCCTTTTTATTGGAACTCAAATATCTGCCGGAATAGGCCGGGAGCTATGAGCGACAGCGGATTAACCACCAGGCGCGGGGCGGATGTCTGCCCGGTAAGCTTGAACGTTATGCCAAGCAGACCGCGATCCTGTCCGTTGCCAAGAAAAATACCAATGAAAGGCAGTTCGCCGAACAGGCGGTTCAGGCCATAGGCGGGCATGAAAGTACCGGTCATTTCCATGTTGCCGTTCTGGTCCTTGACGATACCCTGAAATGTCGCGCCGATCTGTTCGCCGCGCACCACACCGTTTTCCAGCGCCAGAGTGCCATTGACGTAAACCACACGGGCGAAGCCGCGTTGGAACTTCTCCGAGCTCACATCGATGTTCCGTCGAACTGCCGCGTTGAGGCTGCGCCCGTCCTGCCCGGCGGGCGTCGCCACGATATCCTGTAGCTTTGCTTCGTTCAGGACCGCGAAGTTCCGCAAGTCGAGCGAGCCGCTCCAGTCGTTGCCGTTTGCGGTGGTGAGACCGAGATTGAGCAGTCCGCCGCGAATACGCGTGTAGAGATTGGTGAAACGGGCGAAGGAGCCCGCATCGCTGCTCGTCAGATTGATCGTTCCGCCATCGCCCCGGTTTACGGTCTGCGCGACCACAGCTTGGCCCCGGGTGGTTACACCTTTGAAATCCACGGTACGGAGTTTGCCGTCCCTGAGATTGATCTCGGCATCAACATTCGACAATGTCTCATCGTTGAAACCGTAAATCTTGTCGAGCTGCGCCTTGATGGAGGACGAACCGAGGTTACCGCTGCCGGAGGAGGAAGACGCCCCGCCTGGAGCCGTGTTACGCAACCTGCCAATCAAAGGCCGAAGGTCAGCTGAATTTCCTTTGATATTGACCTGATATGTGTTTCGCGCCGACGTCACCGAGACGGCATAATCATCCTGCTGGGAAAGCTGGAGCCTGGAAAAGTTCGCGGAAATAAGCCCGCTTTTATCAAAAGTGATGTCGCCGCTGGCGCCAAAGCCATCACCCTTGAGCGCGAAATCCCGGATGGATGTGCGACCGTCCGTTGTTTCCATGGCAAATGAAGCGCTAGCTGGAACACCGGCACCCTTTGTCCAGCCCAGACCAGGCAGAACAAGCGAGGAGTGAGAAAGGTCTAGCTTCACCTGCTGCCGCTTCATATCGGAGCTTTCGATTTCGATCTGCGTCGTGCCACCGAGAACCTTCGCAAGTTCAGGCGCAAGTCTCTGGATTTGCCCCGGCTCAAGCGTCGCAGTCAGCGCCAGCTTGCGCTCCGTCTTGCTGGACTTGCGCGACGGTTGAGTCAGGTCAATGTTCATCGGCACATCGTCTACCCTGCCCTTGCCCGCAAGCTTCAGCGTATCATTATCGATGGCGAGGCTGCCATTGACGGCGGTGACCTTGTGATTTCCAAACGGTCGCGTCAGCGACACGTCATTGAGATCGAGATTGGCAGACCAGACTGGTGGAGGTGGCTGCTGACTGGTCAGTAAGCCAATGCGCGCCTTGGCATTTGCCTTCACCGTGCCGGAAAAATCAGCCGCCTTGAATTCGGTGTCGCGCAGCGCGTTGATAGGCTGGAGGGACGCCAGCTCGGCAACCGTATCCGCAGAGCCTGAAACATTGAGGTCCAGATCGGCCATCAACGGCTTGTCATAGACGGACTGGATGGAAAAGCTGCTGTTCTCCAACGCGAGATTACGATTGGACGGGAAATAGGAGGTCGCCTTGACGATCTTGGCATCTATCCGCTCGCCAACCAGCTCGAAGTGACCGTGCGCATCGCGTAGTGGCGGAATATCGCCCGCAATGTTCAGCCGCGTACTGGCTATATCGAACTTGATCTGCAACTCGCTCGCACCAAGCTCCATTGGGCAGCCGGGACCGCACATGCGCCCCTGCGGAATGAACACGGCTATCGAACCATTGGTGATCGTACCGCCGAATATATTGGAAACCACCCACGGTCTCGCCTTCCGCGCCATCCAGAATGGCCATAGCTGCTTTACCGCAGTTGCCTCCATCTTCGGGATTTGCGCACCAAAGCTGATTTCCGGTGAACCCGTGCCGAAACGAACCTTCAGCGATCCAGCCATGTCTCCCAATGGTCCGTTCACATAAAGCGATGGGACATCGATCTGGCGGGTAGCCTTGTCATAGGTGCCGTTGGCCGACAGGTTGAACGAGACCGGCGCTTCGCCAGAGGCTTCGGCTGAAGCCACGCCTTCCTGTACACGCAGAGCAAGATCGAATCCGTCAGCATTGTCACGAACCTGCCCGAGTATTGGCAACACCGTCTGCCCTAGGATCAAACGGGAGTTTTCGATGGAAATGAACTTATCGTCGAAGTCGTAACGCGCATTGATGGCACCGCCAGAAACCTTCTGCACCTCGCCGCCCACGTAGAGTTCACCATCTCCAATGCCGGCGGAGAGCAGTAGAGAAGGCATTTCCTGTTCCGAACCGCGGCTCGCAGTCACGTTGAGACCGGCTTTGACATTCAGCCCTTCATGCAAAAGGCCTTCATTATCGAACTTCTGAAGCAGTGGTCCGATATCGAAACCGTCCAGACGAGCGGCGAAATGGTTAATCCTGCCGTTGACCGAGGTTGCGGACAGGGCAAGTTCTGCGATCTCACCATTGAAAGCGACGTTGCCATCGAAAGAATAACCACCGTTGCCATCAGGCAGCAGCGAAAGCTCGCTCAGCGCAATCGTTCTCTGCTTGCCGTCCTCGCTTGGCGACAGCCGTATCGCAAAATCCGAAATATCGATCTGCTCGGTGCCGCTGCGCAGGAATGTTTGAGAAAGGCGATCAAGCTCACCGAAGGCTGCCTCAAGGGCATCTGGAACGCCGTCGACCCTCAGATGAGCAAGATCGATAACCTGTCCCTTCGGCAGCAAGGATGCATCCAGCTCCATTCCGTTCGCTTCAAGTGTCTGAACGGATACGCGTCCCGCAAAAAGTGCCAGCGGATCGAGCGCCATGCCGATCGCACGGGCGCGGCTAAGATGCTGCCCGGATTCGCGGTCGATGATATCGACGTCCTGCGCAACAAGTGCCAGATGAAAACCGGATGCGAAACGGACGGCGGTAGAACCTATGCGGGCCTCATATTTCGGCCCGAGCGCACGCTCCAAAGCCTGTTGCGCCTGACCGGAGAGAGCATTGTCCACAGAACCTGTTTCGACGGAAAGGATAATGCCGCCGATGGAGAGGAATGCCAGAACAACGAGTGCTGCGAAGACTTTGGAAAAAGCTCGAAGCATGGAACGAGGCATTGGGCAATGGACGATGATGGGGTCTTCTGCCTGCGCAGACGGCATGGTGTGCAGCGGCGTGATGTCGCGCCTGCTGAAACTGACCTTTTCACCACGAATTTCCGCCATCCGCCTGTGCCTGCCCCCGCAAATGCCTAGACCCTGCATTCATAGTCAGGGTTTTCCCGAGCGATGGTTTCAACCATTCGCGCTGCTAGAATCGCCACAAGACTGGACGAAGCTCTTATTCGGTATATATCGAATAGAGGCCCCCATGCTCAACAATCCCGGCAAAAGAAAGGTGACGCATGTCAGAACCGCAAATTGGTGAAAAAGCGCCCGATTTTAATCTCCCACGCAATGGCGGCGGAACGGTCAGCCTGTCCGATCTTCAGGGTAAAGCCGTCGTTCTCTACTTTTACCCGAAGGATGACACATCCGGTTGCACGGCGGAAGCCATAGATTTCAGTGCACTCGGCGCAGAATTCGAGGCCGCAAATACTGTCGTCATCGGTATTTCGCCCGACTCGGTAAAAAGCCACGACAAGTTCGCAGCCAAGCATTCCCTTACCGTCATGCTTGCCGCCGACGAAGACAAGACTGCGGTGGAAGCCTACGGCGTATGGAAGGAAAAAAGCATGTATGGCAAGAAATACATGGGCGTTGAACGCACGACTTTCCTGATTTCAAAAGAAGGCAACATCGCCAGTGTCTGGCAGAAGGTGAAGGTGCCGGGCCACGCTAAGGCTGTGCTAGACGCTGCAAAAGCACTCTGATCCTCAGCGAACTCAGTCGTCCAGCTCCATCAACCCTAGCTAAAAAGTAAAACTTCGTTAACCTTAACAAATTACCTTCTCCAGCAGTGGGCGAACAGCTGGAGTGGGGATTTTGACAGACGCGGGGAAGAACCTGGCCTTTGGCAAAAAGCGCCAGCAGCATGTTCTCATATTGGCGAGTGGCGAGAAAATTCGCCACATCACAATCCGTCCATGGCTGATCGTCGCTACTCTCGTCATCATTACCTTTATTACCGCAGGATACCTGGGCGCCACGGCCTATCTGATGTTTCGTGACGATATGCTGGGTGCGATGATGGCGCGCCAATCCCGCATGCAGCAGGAATATGAAGACCGAATTGCCTCTCTGCGATCTCAGGTCGATCGCGTCACCTCACGGCAATTGCTGGAGCAGCAGGCCGTCGAGCGAAAGGTGGAAAAGCTTCTGGCACAACAGAGCGAGCTGAAATCCCGCCATGGGCGCATGAATGGCTTGCTGGACGAAGCCCAAGATGCTGCTGCAACGAAAAGCAGTGAAGACAGTTTGCCTGCCAATGCTTTTGCCCCTCAAAAACGGGCCAGCCTCTCGGAAGGATCGATTGCAATAGATCGCCTTCTACGTCCATCGTCGGCAAGCTCTGACCTCAAGGGCACCATTGCCTATCATCAAGACACGACAGAACCTGTCGCAGGGCATGCGCTCTCCCGCATGCTTGCCTCTCTCGACGAAGTCGAATCAGACCAGATGTCTCGAATCGCTTCGCTGACGGTGGGCGTTCGGAACAAGGCGGACGCCATGGCGGATATCATCCGCAGCACCGGCCTGAAGATTGATGATTCAGATGCAGTTGGCGGCCCGTTTGCGGAGCCCGACATGACAAATGGCATTCCGTTTAAAACGTCCATCGAAAACCTCGATAATGCGCTTGATCGTCTTGAAACCGTTCGAGGTGCTGCGGAAAAACTTCCCCTCGGAAACCCTGCCCCCGGTCAGGATATCACGAGCCGGTTCGGTAACCGGATGGACCCATTTCTCGGGAGACTGGCGCTCCATACTGGAATCGATTTCCGCGCAGAGACCGGTGCGAATGTTCGTACAACGGGCGCTGGCAAGGTCGTATTCGCGGGTGTATCGGGCGGTTACGGCAACATGGTCGAGATTGACCACGGGCAAGGCGTCACCACCCGTTATGGCCACATGTCGCAGATCAGAGTACACGAAGGACAAAAGGTCGAACTTGGAGATGTCATTGGTAATGCCGGCAGTACCGGGCGCTCCACCGGCCCGCATGTGCATTACGAAGTAAGGCTTAAGGACGAGCCAGTCGACCCGATGCGGTTTCTGGTCGCCGGAACCGAATTGAAGTCATATCTGCAATAAACGGAGTTGACGCCGAGTAATTTCACATAGATTTGATACTGCAAAGCGTATCATTTCGAGACTTCCCCTTGTTTCCTTGACTTTTCGGCGATTTGGGCCTATGTCGCGGCCACGATCTGCGGTAAACCCGCTACGTCTATCGCGTGTTCTTTCGAACCAGAACGGAAACAGTTTTTCCTTTGACAACATTCTCTGATCTTGGCCTGAGCCAAAAAGTTCTTTCCGCTATTACTGACGCGGGCTATTCGACGCCGACCCCCATTCAGGCTGGCGCAATTCCGCCAGCGCTGGAAAGACGCGATATCTGCGGAATCGCGCAGACTGGAACCGGCAAGACGGCGTCCTTCGTGCTGCCCATGCTGACGCTTCTGGAAAAAGGCCGCGCGCGCGCAAGAATGCCGCGCACCCTGATTCTAGAACCGACCCGTGAGCTTGCAGCGCAGGTGGCCGAGAACTTCGAGAAATACGGCAAGAACCACAAGCTCAACGTGGCACTTCTCATCGGCGGCGTATCTTTCGAAGAGCAGGATCGCAAGCTTGAGCGTGGCGCAGACGTGCTGATCTGCACCCCCGGTCGCCTGCTGGACCACTGCGAACGCGGCAAGTTATTGATGACGGGCGTCGAAATCCTCGTCATCGACGAGGCCGACCGCATGCTGGATATGGGCTTCATCCCCGATATCGAGCGTATCGCCAAGATGATCCCGTTCACGCGCCAGACACTATTCTTCTCGGCCACCATGCCGCCGGAAATCCAGAAGCTGGCCGACCGCTTCCTGCAGAACCCTGTGCGTGTCGAGGTGGCGAAGCCGTCCTCCACTGCAAAGACCGTCACGCAGCGCATCGTCGCCACGCATGAAAAGGATTACGAGAAGCGTGCAGTTCTGCGCGATCTTATCAAGCAGCAGGAAGACCTGAAGAACGCCATCATCTTCTGCAATCGCAAAAAGGATGTTGCCGATCTTTACCGCTCGCTTGAGCGTCACGGTTTTTCTGTCGGTGCGCTTCATGGCGACATGGACCAGAATTCCCGCACAAAAATGCTGGCTGGTTTCAAGGATAACCAGATCACTCTGCTCGTAGCATCGGATGTTGCAGCGCGCGGTCTGGATATTCCAGACGTCAGTCACGTCTTCAACTTCGACGTTCCGATTCATGCGGAAGATTATGTCCACCGCATCGGTCGTACGGGTCGCGCAGGCCGCTCAGGCGCCGCATTCACGCTCGTCAACCGTCGTGACACCAAGTATCTAGACGCCATCGAGAAGCTGATCGGCGAGAAGATCGAATGGTTGAGTGGCGATCTTTCCGCATTGCCAGCGCCGATGGAAAGCTTTGCTTCCGAGCGTCCGCGCCGTGGCAAGGAAAAAGAACGCGAACGCGGCCGCGGTCGTGACAGAAACCGGCGCGAAACTCCGCAGGTCTTCGAAGCAGAAAATCCAATTGTACAAGCAGCCGACAACGCTCCCGTTGCGGCGAACGGAGGCGACAAGGTGAAGGCAGAACGCAGAAACGAAAAGGCACCTCGCAATTTCGAGCGTAACCACAATCCTTCCCACGCAAACGACGATAACCGCCGCCGCCATTACCGTGACTACGATGATGGCCCGACGCCAGTTGGTTTCGGCGACGACATTCCCGCATTCATGCTGATCGTCGCCAACGCGAAAGCTTGATGGGCAAGCCCGGCATTGATTTTCCCGGCGTTGGATCGGGCCTTGTCATCATGCGTGATGACAAGGTGCTTCTTTACAAGCGTGTAAAAGCGCCAGAGGCGGGTCACTGGAGCATCGTCGGCGGCAAGGTCGACCATATGGAAGCTGCGGCAAAGGCGGCAAAACGTGAGGCCTGCGAAGAAACGGGCCTCGTTATCGGCGATATAAAGTTTCTTTGCACAAGTGAACAAATCATTGTGGAAGATGACCAGCACTGGCTGTCGCTTATCTACGTTACCGAAGATATTGAAGGCGAGCCGACCCTCACGGAGCCAGATAAGCTCTCGGATATGGGATGGTTTGCGATGGACGAACTCCCTGCCCCACTATCGCTTTTCGCCAAGGACGCGCTGCGACATCTTTAGGATGCTGCCTAGATCACGCTGAAAGCACATGAAATTCGCTTTCATGTTGTAATTCGAAAGCATTTCCTCTTTTGCAAACCGGCTGGTATCGATAAACATCGAGTAACAGGAAGAGGACGACAGCCACCCGATGCATTTATTTCGCTTGCTCACCACCGCAGCAACCCTTGCCATGGCTGGCGCAGCGAGTGCAGCAACGATAGGCGTCGTCGCACCTCAAAGCGGACCCTTCGAGGTGCTGGGCGCGCAGGTTCGTGCTGGTGCAAAGGCTGCGGCGGCCAAAGCCGGTCTTGATGTTATCGAAATTCAGGAAAGTTGCGAAGAAGGCAGCGGTGGTGCGATTGCGGATGGTCTTGTTGCCGCGAAAGTCAGCGTCGTCATCGGTTTTCTCTGCACTGAAACACTCAGCGGCGCTCTTCCGACTTTAAAAAATGCGGCGGTCCCGGCGATTACGCTGTCCAGCCGTGCCCCGATCCTGATGGAAGACGCGTTGAAGCGCCAGTGGCCACTATTTCGATTAGCTCCGTCCGACAGCGATGAGTCCGACGCGATAGCGGACATTATTTTGCGAGACTGGAAAGGCATGTCGTTCGGATTGGTGGATGACGGCACAATCTACAGCCGCGAACTTGTCGACCGCATCCGCTTGAAGCTTGAAGAAGCGGGCCTGAAGCCAACCTTCAACGACACAGTTAGGCCCGCGCAGGAACAGCAGGTTGCGCTCGTTCGCCGTCTGGGCCGGACCGGCATCACGAATGTCTTCATCGCAGCAGAACGAAACGATGTTTCGATCATAGCGCGCGACGCCGCGCAGGAAAAGATCGCGCTCACGATCATGTCCGGCGATACGATGAAGGCAGCAGATTCCCCTGTTGCTCTCCAGCAAGGCGTTCTGGCCATCACGACGCCCGACTACGCGGCCCTTCCTGCCGCGGCAGAAGCTGTGAGCGAGCTGCGGGCGAGCAATATCGAGCCGGAAGCCTACGTATTGCCTGCCTTTGCTGCAACGCAGATTTCGGCGAAGGTTTTGGAGCTGGTTCAATCTCAGGAAAAGCCAGCGCCGACTGTTATGATCGGCTCTACTTTCGAAACGGTTATGGGTAAGGTCACTTTCAATGACCAGCAAACGCTCCTACCAAACCCTTATATCTTGCAGCGCTGGAACGGAACGGCTTTCACGCCTGTGGACCGTGCCGAACGTTGAGGCCAATCGCAGGCGTGGCGATTGTTGATTTCCGACTTCGGTGGTAAAGGCGCGCAACGAGAGATTCACGACGGGCCGTCTTCCGAATTCGGCATTATCGTCGGCGTTTCCCGAAGGTGGCTGATGCGCGGTATTCGGTCTTCTGACAGCCATTATATACCTTTTCTTCAAGGAGCTTTTATCGATGTCTCTTCCTGTTCGAATCGCCCCTTCCATTCTTGCCGCAAACTTCGCGAAGCTCGGTCAGGAAGTGGCCGATGTTACAGCTGCCGGTGCAGACTGGATTCATCTGGACGTGATGGACGGACATTTCGTCCCTAACATCTCTTTCGGACCAGACGTCATCAAGGCGCTACGCCCGCACAGCCAGGCATTCTTTGATTGCCACCTGATGATAGCGCCAGCCGACCCTTATCTCGAAGCCTTTGCAAAGGCGGGCTGTGACGGCATTACCGTTCACGCTGAGGCCGGACCGCATCTTCATCGCTCGCTCCAGACGATCCGTTCGTTGGGCAAAAAAGTCGGCGTCACGCTCAATCCGGCGACCCCGCTATCTGTTCTGGAAAATATCCTGAACGATATCGACCTCATCCTTATCATGAGCGTAAACCCAGGATTCGGTGGACAGAAATTCATTCCCGCCATGCTGGATAAAATTCGCGCAGCAAAGTCTCTTATCGGTGACAGGCCAATCGAACTCGAGGTTGATGGCGGCATTACCGTCGAGACCGCTGGCAGCGCCATAGCCGCTGGCGCCAACGTGCTCGTCGCAGGATCTGCCATTTTCAAGGGAGACGGAACTGAGGACTATCGAAAGATGGTCAACGCCGTCAGAACGGCTGCGGAAAGCGGACGGACCTGAAAACAACCGTAAGAACTCGTTTAACCGATTCACTCTCTCGCGCCGAATGCGTTGAGATTGCCGAAACACTTTGCTAAACGGGCAGAAAATTTCTCCATCAAGAAGGCCTTTGCCATGATCCCTCGTTATTCCCGCCCGGAAATGGTCGCTATCTGGTCGCCGGAAACCAAGTTCCGCATCTGGTTCGAAATCGAGGCTCATGCCTGCGATGCTCTTGCGGAAATCGGCGTCATTCCAAAGGAAGCAGCAAAGACCATATGGGAAAAGGGCGGCGCGGCTGAATTCGATGTTGCGCGCATCGACGAGATCGAAGCCGTCACCAAGCATGACGTCATCGCCTTCCTCACGCATCTGGCAGAATTCGTCGGCCCGGACTCGCGCTTCATCCACCAGGGCATGACCTCGTCGGACGTCCTCGATACCACGCTGAACATACAATTGGTTCGCGCCGCAGACCTTCTGATTGCCGATATGGACCGCGTTCTCAATGCGCTGAAGACCCGCGCCTTTGAACACAAGAACACAGTTCGCATCGGTCGCAGCCACGGCATCCATGCCGAGCCGACGACAATGGGCCTGACATTTGCGCGCTTCTATGCTGAGATGGACCGCAACCGCGCCCGCCTCGTCGCTGCCCGCGCGGAAATCGCCACGGGTGCCATTTCCGGTGCAGTCGGCACTTTCGCCAATATCGATCCGTCGGTCGAAGAACACGTCTGCAAGGCCCTCGGCCTCGCACCAGAGCCCGTCTCCACGCAGGTCATCCCGCGTGACCGGCACGCGATGTTCTTCGCAACGCTCGGCGTCATTGCCTCGTCCATCGAAAACGTCGCCATCGAAATCCGCCACATGCAGCGCACGGAAGTTCTCGAAGCCGAAGAGTTCTTCTCTCCGGGTCAGAAGGGCTCGTCGGCCATGCCGCACAAGCGCAACCCGGTTTTGACGGAAAACCTCACTGGCCTTGCGCGTCTGGTACGTATGTCGGTCGTTCCGGCCATGGAAAACGTAGCGCTCTGGCACGAGCGCGACATTAGCCACTCGTCCGTCGAACGCGCCATCGGCCCGGACACCACGGTAACGCTGGACTTCGCACTGAACCGTCTGGCTGGTGTCATCGAAAAGCTGGTCATCTACCCGGACAACATGTTGAAGAACATGAACAAGTTTCGCGGACTGGTCCACTCGCAGCGCGTTCTTCTGGCTCTGACGCAGGCCGGTGTATCCCGCGAGGATTCCTACCGTCTCGTCCAGCGTAATGCGATGAAAGTGTGGGAAGAAGGCAAGGATTTCCTTGAGGAGCTGCTCGCTGACGAAGAAGTGCGCGCTGCGCTTCCGGAAGAGACCATTCGCGAAAAGTTCGACCTTGGCTATCACACCAAGCACGTTGATACGATTTTCAAGCGGGTGTTTGGGCAGGTTTGAAATATTTGATGCCGTCATCCTCGGGCTTGTCCCGAGGATCCACCGACCGCAAAGGCATTCTCTCGTTCGCCGCCAATATGATGCACCGGCAGCAGATCCTCGGGTCAAGCCCTAGGATGACGTAGAGGAATACGTCACGCACCTTGATTCCACCAACCATCACACCAAGATAAACGGCATGAAAGCATCAGAAGCAGATATCCTCATCGTTCCTGGATACACCAATTCCGGTCCCGACCACTGGCAAAGCCGGTGGCAGCAAAAACTGTCCACTGCGCGCCGGGTGGAGCAGGCGGAGTGGTCGAAGCCGGTGAAGGAAGACTGGGTTGCGAAGTTGGTCGAAGAGGTCAACGCATGCACCAAGCCCGTCGTTCTGGTTGCCCATTCGCTGGGCGTACCAACGGTTATCCATGCGTTGCCGCAGATCGGCCACAAGGTAGCGGGCGCAATGCTGGTTGCGCCGCCGGACGTGGCGAACCCGGATATTCGCCCTAAGCACCTTATGACGTTCGGCCCCTACCCGCGCGATCCTCTTCCTTTCCCGACGATAACCATCGCAAGCCGGAACGACTCGTTTGGCTCTTATGAGCATGCGGACGATATTGCCGCTGCCTGGGGCTCATTGTTGATAGACGCCGGCATGTCGGGACACATCAACAGCGAGTCCGGTCATGGACCATGGCCTGAGGGCACGATGGTGTTCGCTCAGTTTCTCAGCCGCCTGAAGCCGCCGCCGGAATTCAAGAATTAGCTGTGTAGCGTTCGGTAGAATGGCGATAACAGGTGGTAAACGGGATGGGCTGGAAATAGAGTATAAAAACGACTCGCCATCTAGTCAGGAAAGGCTGAAGTGGTCCTTTTGCAAGAACATATTTCTACCCCCGTTTTACTTTATCGCCATTTCCATGTCTCCAAGCATGAACTGCTATGCGGGACAAAGCGATTGAAGCACGCTGGCTGTATTGCCAACCGGTTCTTGCGAAAAACAACGGCAAAGAGAATTGCTGCGAAGCAGGCCCAGCCGCATTGTGAAAGTCCGTCTTTTCCGTTATGGGACCGCTTCAATAAACTAAACCAGCGCCGCCAGCATCGGCGTCAACTAAGAGATTTGTCATTATGAATCGTCGCCGCCGTATTTACGAAGGCAAGGCCAAGATCCTGTACGAGGGTCCGGAGCCGGGAACTCTCATCCAGTTCTTCAAGGACGATGCCACTGCCTTCAACAAAAAGAAGCATGAAGTCATCGATGGCAAGGGCGTTCTGAACAACCGCATTTCGGAATATGTCTTCACGCATCTGAACAAGATCGGCATTCCCACCCACTTCATCCGCCGCCTGAACATGCGCGAGCAGTTGATCAAGGAAGTGGAGATGATCCCGCTCGAGGTCGTCGTGCGCAATGTCGCGGCCGGCTCCTTGTCCAAGCGCCTCGGAATCGACGAAGGTGTGGTTCTGCCGCGTTCGATCATCGAATTCTATTACAAGTCGGATGCGCTGGAAGACCCTATGGTTTCCGAAGAGCACATCACCGCTTTTGGCTGGGCCAACCCTGCCGAGCTGGATGACATCATGGCGCTTGCCATTCGTGTGAACGACTTCCTCTCCGGTCTTTTCCTTGGCGTCGGCATCCAACTGGTCGATTTCAAGATCGAGTGCGGACGTCTCTACGAAGGTGATATGATGCGCATCATTCTCGCCGACGAGATTTCGCCGGATAGCTGCCGTCTGTGGGATATCGAAACGCAGGAAAAGATGGACAAGGACCGTTTTCGCCGCGATATGGGTGGGCTTGTCGAAGCCTATTCGGAAGTCGCACGGCGTCTCGGCATCATCAATGAAAACGAACCGATCCGTGGCACGGGTCCGGTTCTCGTCAAGTGACATCAGGGGAGCTTCAGGTGATCAAGGCACGGGTGACTGTTACGCTTAAAAACGGCGTTCTCGATCCGCAGGGTAAAGCAATCGAAGGCGCGCTCGGCAGCCTCGGTTTCGATGGCGTCGGCCAGGTTCGTCAGGGCAAGGTTTTCGATCTTGAACTGAACGCCTCCGACACGTCGAAGGCAGAAGCAGACCTGAAGGCGATGTGCGAAAAGCTGCTCGCCAACACGGTTATCGAAAACTACTCCATCGCCATCCTCTAAAATCGGGAGCCATGCGCCCATGAAATCCGCAGTCGTCCAGCTTCCTGGCCTCAATCGCGACCGTGACATGATCGCGGCTTTGACGAAGATTTCAGGCGAGGCCCCTGTCACCATCTGGCAGACGGAAACGCAAATCCCCGATGTGGATCTGATCGTCATACCGGGTGGCTTCTCCTATGGCGATTACCTACGCTGCGGCGCGATTGCCGCGCGTATGCCGGTGATGCAGGCCATCCGCGAAAAGGCGGAACAGGGCGTCAAGGTTCTGGGCGTCTGCAACGGCTTTCAGATCCTCGTTGAGTTAGGTCTTCTGCCGGGTGCGCTGATGCGCAATTCCTCGCTCAAATTCGTCTGCCGCGAAGTGAAGCTCGAGGTCGTCAACAACGACACCGAATTCACTCGCACTTATGATAAGGGCCAGATCATCCGCTCGCCTGTCGCTCACCACGATGGCAACTACTTCGTAGAAGCGGAAGAGCTGAAGGCACTGGAAGATAACGGTCAGGTCGTTTTCCGGTATGCGGAAGGCACCAATCCGAACGGCTCCCTGAACGATATCGCTGGCGTAATCAATGCCAAGGGCAACGTTCTCGGCATGATGCCGCATCCGGAAAACCTTATCGAAGCCGCGCATGGCGGCAAGGATGGACGCGGCATATTCGCCTCCGCTCTCGGCGTCATTGCAGCGTAAATATTAACAAAGCCGGGTTAAACCGGCTTTGTTGTATCTCGTACCAGTGGATTGAAGCGATGAACCGCCTGCCCCTCCGCAATGTTCTCACTATCGCAGGCCTCGGCCTCGTCGCACTCTCTCTCGCCGCTTGCCAGTCTGAGAAAAAGCCTGCGGCCAGCGCGGCCTCGCAGGCCGCGTTGCCGGTCATGGAGCGCATCGCACTCGGCGCCAATGCCTGCTGGTTCAAGTCGGGTGATCCGGCCTTCAAGGCCTACCGCCTTGCGCCAGAGCTGAATTCCTTCTCCGGTCGACCTCGTATTCTGGTCGTGCCGCGCAACAGCCCGGAATCGCGCCCGATGCTTGTCGTTCACGCGGAAGGCAATCCGGCAAAGCTAGATGCCTTCGGGCCAATGATGAACGAGGCGAACGCCACGCGCATCGCCGCCGATGTCAAACGTTGGGCAAACGGCGGCAAAGGCTGCTGACCACGACAAAGAAAAACTCGCTGAGCCGGTTGGGACGGGCGCAGCGAGCTTCGATTGGCAATACTTAAGTCGGCATTACCAATCCGGGATCAAAGCGATCTCGTCAGCCTCGATAAGAGGCGGGACTTATCCAGCTCCTCATCGGTCTGCCCACGCGAGATGCCGATATCACGCAATTGCTCAGGCGAAAGATCGCGCAAGGACAATCTGCTTTGGCGCTTGCTACACCATACGGAAATGGCACAGAAGATTTTGCCCGGCATCGTACGCGCTGGCAGTCGAGGAAACGGCCTCGCATCCAGCATATCACATGAATCGCGAAATACATGGTCGCGCTCATCGTTGTCCGGATGAATTGTATCGATTGTCACTAAATATTCGTTCAGCTTGCGCATATCGCACCTGTATTATTCTTCAGAGGCTACCTGCCTTCCGCCGAAACAATAAATACATTTGACTCGAATACTGATACAATGCATAAATTGTCACCATGACAAATTGGCTTCCAGACTTGACGAAAGGCAGCGGCCCAATCTACCTGCGCCTTGCCGAACACATCGAAAACGCAATTGCCAGCGGCACTCTAGCGGCTGGCACGAAGCTGCCGCCGCAAAGAAATCTCGCTTTCGATCTCGGGGTGACAATCGGCACCATCAGCCGCGCCTACTCACTCATTCATGAGCGTGGGCTGGTCAGCGGTGAAGTCGGGCGCGGCACTTACGTCAACGAAAGGCGAACGCTTACCCCCAAACCGAAAGATGTTGACGGCCCTTTCGGCGGAACTCGGGTCGGGATCGAAGCTGATGCGGGCCACATCATGCTCAATGGCACCGCCGCTCCAAACATCGGCCAGCAAAGTATCATTAACAGCCACATCAGCGACATCATGCAGGAACACCCGAACGAGATCACCGATTACACGCGCGGCTTTCCAACAAGCTGGACCGACGCAGGCGTGAAATGGCTATCCCACGGCGACTGGTCACCCAAGCCGGAGGGCGTGGTGGCGACACTTGGAGCCCATGCCGCAGTGTTGAGCGTCATCTCGGCCATGACTGCGCCGGGAGACCGCATCGTCTTCGAACCCGTGACCTATTCGCAGGTCAGTCGCGCTGCGGTCCTGACCGGGCGGCGGATATCGCTGGTCGAGATCGATGAGCATGGTATCGTGCCGGATGATTTCGAGCGCGTCTGCGCCCAGCAGCATCCGAAACTGATATTCCTCATGTCCTCCGCGCAAAACCCGACTTGCGCGACGCTACCACTGGAACGGCGCAAGGCAATCGCAGACATCGCCCGCCGTTACAATGTCTGGATCGTGGAAGACAATCTTTATGGCGCGATGCGCAACGATGGCATTCCATTGATTGTCGAACTTGCGCCGGACCAGACGTTTCTGGTTGGTGGACTATCAAAATCGGTCGGCGCTGGCCTGCGGGGCGGATGGGTCGCCTGCCCTCCCCACTTTGTCGCGCGGGTCCGCGTTGCCCACAAAATGCTGACGGGCGGCGTGCCGTTTCTGATGGCAGAGCTTTCGGCCCGGCTCGTAAACAGCGGCGATGCCTATGATATCCATAAGGATTGCATTGCCGAAATCCGCGCCCGGGAGGCGATCGTTCAGGCGACCTTTGATGGCTTGGACTTCAACTCCGCACCGGAAATCGCTTTTGCCTGGGTGAAGCTGCCTGAGCCATGGCTTTCCGGTACATTCCGCAGCGCCGCCATGAAGGAAAAAGTCTTCATCGATGACGAGGACGAATTTAAACCGGCCCGCACCGACAGAATTTTCCACCGGGTTCGCGTGAGTTTTTCTCTACCTAGAACGCACGCGGAGTTGCAACAGGGACTCAATATATTGCGACGCCTGTTGGACAATGGCACGGCGGGTTACGACAGCCTTGAGTAGCCACACCGCAACCAGTGGATTTGCCGCTTCGATAAGGCATTTTCCTGTCGCACGAAGGCGTGTCTTAGGGTAAAGAACCGAAAACTCCCGTACCGGCTCGAACCCCGTGAGACCTATGACACTTCCAAATCATATTCAGATCACCCCGGAACTCGTTGCATCCCACGGGCTAAAGCCCGATGAATACCAGCGTATCCTCGACCTGATCGGACGCGAGCCGAGCTTTACCGAGCTTGGTATCTTCTCCGCGATGTGGAACGAGCACTGCTCTTACAAATCCTCCAAGAAATGGCTGAAGACCCTGCCGACTACGGGTCCGCGCGTCATTCAGGGGCCGGGCGAAAATGCCGGTGTGGTTGATATCGACGATGGCGATGTCGTGGTCTTCAAAATGGAAAGCCACAACCACCCTTCCTACATCGAGCCTTATCAGGGCGCGGCAACCGGCGTTGGCGGAATCTTACGTGACGTCTTCACCATGGGCGCGCGCCCGATTGCGGCCATGAACGCACTGCGTTTCGGTGCGCCTGATCATCCGAAGACCCGCCACCTCGTGGCTGGTGTCGTCGCCGGTGTCGGCGGTTACGGAAACTCCTTCGGCGTCCCGACTGTCGGTGGCGAAGTCGAGTTCGATCAGCGTTATAACGGCAACATCCTCGTCAACGCGTTTGCCGCTGGCCTTGCCAAGTCCGACGCGATCTTCCTGTCCGAAGCCAAAGGCGTCGGCCTGCCGGTCGTCTATCTCGGTGCAAAGACGGGTCGTGACGGCGTCGGCGGCGCAACCATGGCCTCTGCGGAATTCGATGAATCCATCGAAGAGAAGCGCCCCACCGTTCAGGTCGGCGACCCCTTCACCGAAAAGTGCCTGCTGGAAGCCTGCCTCGAACTGATGAAGACGGGCGCCGTCATCGCCATTCAGGATATGGGTGCCGCTGGCCTCACCTGCTCCGCCGTTGAAATGGGCGCGAAGGGCGATCTCGGCATCGAACTCAACCTCGATCAGGTTCCGGTGCGCGAAGAGCGTATGACGGCTTACGAAATGATGCTGTCCGAAAGCCAGGAGCGTATGCTCATGGTTCTGGAACCCTCCAAGGAAGAAGTTGCCAAGGCGATCTTCGTCAAATGGGGTCTGGATTTCGCAATCGTCGGCAAGACCACGGACGATCTGCGCTTCCGCGTTCTGCATAATGGCGAAGAAGTCGCCAACCTGCCGATCAAGGAGCTGGGCGATCAGGCTCCGGAATATGATCGCCCATGGACGCAGCCCAAGGTTTCCGCCCCGCTTGCCGAAAATGACGTGCCGGAGGCAGATGTTGCCGACGCGCTGGTAAAGCTCATGGGCTCGGCCAACAACTCCTCGCGCCGCTGGGTTTACGAGCAGTACGACACGCTCATTCAGGGCAACTCGCTTCAACTGCCGGGCGGTGACGCTGGTGTCGTGCGCGTTGAAGGTCACGAGACAAAGGCTCTTGCCTTCTCGTCTGACGTGACCCCGCGCTATGTCGAAGCCGATCCGTTCGAAGGCGGCAAGCAGGCCGTGGCCGAATGCTGGCGCAACATTACCGCAACTGGCGCTCTGCCGCTGGCGGCAACCGATAACCTGAACTTCGGCAACCCTGAAAAGCCGGAGATCATGAGCCAGCTCGTGCATGCCATCAAGGGCATCGGCGAAGCCTGCCGCGTTCTCGAATTCCCTATCGTCTCGGGCAACGTCTCGCTCTATAACGAGACCAACGGTCAGGCAATTCTGCCGACACCAACCATCGGCGGCGTTGGTTTACTGAAGGATTGGGGCAAAATGGCCCGCATTCGCTTCGCCGCTGCAGAAGAAGTCATTCTCGTCGCTGGCGCACCGGAAGGCCTCGGCACGCACATCGCACAGTCCGTCTACATGCGTGATATCCATGGCCGTATCGATGGCCCTGCCCCGCATGTCGATCTGGAAAACGAAAAGAAGACTGGCGACTTCGTCCGTTCCATCATCACCGAAGGTCTGACGAGCGCAGTTCACGACTGCTCCTCCGGCGGTCTGGCGCTTGCCGTTGCCGAAATGGCAATAGCATCCGATATCGGTGCGACCGTGGATGACGTTTCAGGCAACCCAATTGTTGCTTTCTACGGTGAAGACCAGGGCCGCTACGTTTTAACGGTGAAGCAATCCGACCTCGAAGCCGTCAAGGCGCAGGCAGCTTCAGCAGGCGTTTCGCTTGTTGCCATCGGCAAAACCGGCGGCTCCGCCGTTAAGCTGGGTAAGGCTCGCGCGGTCGAGATTAAAGAATTGCGCAACGCCCATGAATCATGGTTCCCTCAGTTCATGGACGGCGAAACGCTCGTCGCTGCAGAATAATAATTGAGGAGTAGACACCATGCCCATGAAGCCCGGCGACATAGAAGACATGATTAAAGCCGGAATTCCCGGAGCGAAGGTAACCATCCGTGATCTCGCCGGCGACGGTGACCACTATGCAGCTGAAGTCGTAGCGGATGCCTTCAAGGGCAAGACCCGCGTCCAGCAGCACCAGATGGTCTACGACGCGCTGAAGGGCAATATGGGCGGCGTCCTGCACGCGCTTGCGCTACAGACGTCTGCACCGGAATAACCCTGCCTTACGACTTGAAATGAAAATGGCATGTGTGATGACATCACGCAGGCCATTTGTTTTTGGGAACGGAAGTACTTGCTCCGTTTTCTCCCAACCACTGCCGTCATCCTCGCCCTTGAGGCAAGGATGACGCTGGAGGGTTAGGTTCGGCTAGAACAGCTTTTGAGAACCAGTTGCTCTACCGGAACATCTGCGGCGCTACATCCGACCGCAACTCCGCAAAAGACGCCGAAGGCAGCGGCCCCGCCGTCAGCAGCGTAAAGTCGAAGCCGGACTTGCGGTCAGAGCCCAGCACATATTGACGGTGCATGCGCAGGAAATTCAGTTTGTTCTTCCTGTAACGCTCGTCCGAAAGGGAGTGCTTGAACTTGATCCGCACCAACCTTGGCTGAGCGGCATCGGCATGGCCTGTCAGCACCGCCGTATTGCACTTGTAGAGGTGGATAGGGTCCGAGATGCATTGGATATCGAACCAGTTCACCGCGTGGTGACCAGCAAGAATGCCGATGCTTTTTCGCAGACGCATTGCGCTGGAAACGAAGGCACATTGCAAGGCGGCACCGCCAAGCGTGACGAAGGAGACGTTGCGTCCGTCGAAGGCGTTCGGCTTCAGTTCGAGTACGCGTGCGGCGACGGCGAGCGCCAGGCTTGCGCCCATGCTGTGCGACACGAAGAGCACTTCGTCGCAAGGTGTGTGCAGCGCGAGCAATACCTTGTCCGCGCGATCATCGATCCATTCCCGCGCCATCGGCTCGTCGCGTCCGACGATCAAGGCAAAGCGCCAGTCTGCGAACAGGTGCAGCGTGTGGAAACGTTGGGAGAAGCGCATGACGCAGAAGACGAAAAACGCATATCCCGCAGGGATGCTGAGAAGACAGAGTAGCGGCGAGATGCCGAACATAAGTGGCAGGCTGGCGATGAGGCACGAGAAAAGAAGCCCGCAAAGAATGAACAGATATGGGAACAATAAAAACAGCCCGAAGCGCCACGCATGGCGAAAATATTGTGTTGCCGCACCTTCCGCGATGATCCCTGCCCCGGCCCTGAAGCCGAGTGCGATCTGTTTCCATACGGGGATTGCGCGCAATTGCGAAATGATGGCGTTGTGATCGTGGATGTAAATCGTGGATGTTGTGCGTTCCGGCCCCACCGCCGAGGTCACGTCAATGCGGCTTCCCGCTTCCGTCTGCTCGACGTCGCTTACCGTGTAATCGACCCCGAAGGTCTTGCCGGATTGCGCTGCACTTCGGCTGTAACGCTGCTGATGCGCCTTTGCGTCTAACGGGTCGAAACCGGGGAAATAAAAGACAAGACGTGAGTTGACAGACGCCATGATAGCGAGCCTCAGGTTCGAGAAAGCCCCGAAAGGATCGCTTGATACAGTGGGTTACGCCCGTATAGTAAAGACCGTGGCTTAATTATGATTTTACATCATAATCAGGCGATATGCCGGTTCGTTATTGCGAGGTTTGCTTGTCCAAAATAGTCGAAGATATCATCGGTAACGTGGTCAAAGGCGCCATGTCGGAAATCCTATCCAAAACCGGCGTTCGCAAGACGAGAAGAACGCGCGGAAAAGCGAAAGCTGGCACCTCTCTCGGTGGCGGCATCGTCGGAAGCATTCTGGAGGCTGCCCTCGGCGGAAAGCCCGCCCGGAAGACCAAACGAGCGCCCGCAAAAAAGCAGGTCAGCAAGCGCCGTACCGCCGCTGGGAGAAGTAAGCAGCGTTCTCGGTAAACCTACCGTCTGGAGAGTAAGTCCGTCACGGTAACAAACTGGAAGCCCCGCGCTTTCAGGCCATCGATGACCTTGGGCAAAGCTTGGCGGGATGCCTCCCGGCTTCGATACATGACGTGCAGCAGAATGATCGAGCCGTGGCGCGCATTCTCGATGACATGTTTTTCCATCGCGTCCGCATCCTCGGCAATATCGGCGTAGGATTCGGGCTCCACATCCCAGGTAATGCTGGTGCGTTCGGTTCGTGAGAGATACCACGGCAGCGTCACCAGCTTCTTGCCGTAGGGCGGGCGGAAATAGATTTCACCCTGATAGTCAGCATTTCGTATGGCCCGATCCGTGCGTTCGATTTCGTCGCGGATTTTATCCGTGCTCATCAGAGCCATGTCCGAATGGGAATAGGAGTGGTTGCCGATCTGATGGCCGCGGCGCACGATATCGGCTGCCAAAGCTGGGGTTTCTTCGATTTCCCTGCCGGTCAGGAAGAAGGTCGCCTTGACGTCGCGATCATCCAGAATGTTCAGCACATCCCGGGTGTAGCGAAGCGTCGGCCCGTCATCGAGCGTCAGCGCTACCACCGGCTGGGCTGTTTCCACGCGGGGAAGGATCTTGCCGAAAATCTGGTAGCTGCGCGCCTTGCTGAGCTGAAAAATCCCGAACAGCGCCGCGAAAGCAAAAAGTAAAGTACCTGCCGCTATCAGATATCTGCGCAAAGCCTGCCTCGGAATCGATTAAGTAGGCGATCAACGAAATACAGCTTCCAAGCGAAAGAATGGCAGCGGTTTTCATTTCAAACACTCTGCCTTTTTTCGGCTTTACGACTGGAAATAATGGCATTCCGTGTTATTTAAGAGCGAACGAAGCAGCGGCCTTGAACCGCATGTGAAAGGAATTCGGCCATGAGCGGCATCCACGAAATGATCGACAACGAAGTGAAGAACAACGACATCGTTCTTTTCCTGAAGGGCACCCCGCAGTTTCCGCAGTGCGGATTTTCCGGTCAGGTCGTTCAGATTCTCGATTACCTTGGCGTTGAGTACAAGGGTGTGAACGTGCTTTCGGATGCCGATATTCGTCAGGGCATCAAGGATTACTCCAACTGGCCCACCATTCCACAGCTCTACATCAAGGGCGAATTCGTTGGTGGCTGTGACATCGTGCGAGAGATGTTCCAGTCCGGCGAACTGCAAAGCCACTTCCAAGAACAGGGTATCAGCGTCCGCGGCGCGGCCTGATTTCGGCCGGTTCGAACCGGCCCATCCTGAACGTCAAAAATCTCTGCCAGGCGTTGCCCCAAGCAACGCCTTTGCCGTTCTTTCGGGACAACATCTTTGAAAAATCCCTCACAATCCACTTCCCGCTCCATCACCATGGGGCGCACGGAATTCATATGTCTGGCCGCAGCGCTGATGGCGCTCAATGCGCTCGCCATCGACATCATGCTGCCTGGCCTACAGGAGATCGGGGCTTCGCTCGGTGTCGATAATGAAAATCATCGTCAGTATGTCATCTCGGCTTATCTTCTCGGCTTCGGCGTAGCGCAGCTTTTTTACGGACCCATCGCGGACCGCTTTGGCCGTCGCAAGCCTATGCTGTTTGGCCTTGCGATCTACATCATCTCTTCCATCGCCGTGGTGTTCATACCGTCTTTCGCCGGACTTCTGGTTCTGCGATTTATTCAGGGCATCGGCTCTGCTGCAACGCGTGTCATTACCATCTCCATCGTTCGCGATATCTATGGCGGCCGTCAGATGGCGGAAGTCATGTCACTGATCATGATGGTCTTCATGGTCGTTCCAGTGATCGCGCCGGGGACTGGTCAGATCGTCCTTTTCTTCGGTGACTGGCACCTGATCTTCGGCTTCATGGCGGCGATCGCGGCCATCGTTTCCGTCTGGATGTATATCCGAATGCCCGAAACGTTGCATGCAGAAGACATTCGCCCACTCACCGTTTCATCGGTGATCGGCGGCTTCAAGATCGTTCTGACGAACCGTGTTGCGCTGTGCTACACCATCGCCAGCACCATCATTTTCGGCGCGCTGTTCGGCTTCATCAACTCCGCCGAGCAAGTCTACAAGGGTATCTATGGTCTCGGTGCGTGGTTTGCTGCAGCTTTTGCGGCAGTGGCGCTTTTCATGGCCTTGTCCTCTTTCCTGAATTCGAAGCTCGTTGGCCGTTTCGGCATGCGAAAGCTGTCGCATGGCTCACTGCTTGGCTTCATAGCCATCACATTCGTCTGGCTACTGATTCAGATCTTTGGACCACAGCCCATGCCATTCGCGCTGTTCCTCGTGCTTTTTGCGCTGTCCATGTTCCAGTTCGGTCTCATCGGCTCGAATTTCAATTCATTAGCCATGGAGCCACTCGGCCACGTCGCAGGCACGGCTTCGTCAGTGATTGGGTTTTTAGGAACGGTTGGCGGATCGCTGATCGGTGCCGCAATCGGACAGGCATTCGATGGAACCGCCCTGCCCATGGTCGCTGGTTTCTTTATCGTATCCGTATTCGGGCTCGTGTTCGTTTTGATCGGTGAAAAAGGTCAGCTTTTCCAAGCCCACAACAAACCAACTCACTGATCGAAACCAACTTAATAAAAAAGGCGCGGATGCCCATCCGCGCCTTTTTGCTTATCTCATGGTGTGTTTTCAGACAGTAAAAATCTGTTCACGGAGCAGCGTCCATGTCTCCTTGTCCGGCGCAAGCAGCAGACCACCGCTAACGTGATGCGGCAAGTAATGCGAACCGTCGAAACGCGCCGCATAGGCACCGGCCTCCTGTGAAATAAGCGTGCCTGCGAGGTGATCCCAAGGCATCAGCTTGTTATACATCAGGAAGTGCATATGCCCGCCGCAGAAGATACGGTATTCATGCGCCGCGCAGCGATAACTCGTAAACAGGCGAACGTCGGCCAGATTATTCAGCAGGCGCCTACGGGCGTCCCCCTCGAAATAGCCTGTGTTGGCAATACCGATCATCTGCGAAAGTTCAGGCGCTGGCGTAACATGCATCTGCGTCTGCGAGCCATCGGCGCTGCACATCCATGTACCGGACCCTTTTTCTGCGATCACCCAGTCATTACCCATCGGATCGAAGATGAGGCCTGCAACCGTCTCACCCTTTGAGACGACACTCAGCATCACACCGAACAAGGGAAGACCCGACGCAAAGTTAAAAGTGCCGTCGATAGGATCGACCACAACGGCAAGCTCCGCACCACCGAGCTTATCCAGAAGAGCGGGGTCTGCAGCTACCGCTTCCTCGCCAATGAACAGGGCGTCAGGCATGAATTCCGCCACGCGCGCGCGGATCAGACGTTCCGCCGCCTCGTCAGCTTCAGTCACAAGGTCGATTGCCTCGGTCTTCACCCGGATATCACCGTCTCCGAGATTGCGAAATCGAGGGAGAATTTCTACTGCCGCAGCTTCTTGCAAAGCATTGGCCAATGAAGCGATATCGAGTTCAACGGACATGGCTTTTCCTTGTTTTACGTTCAAAGCATGACAGGCAGGGTTGCCCGCCTGTCGGCGCCGTCAGGATGACGGATCGGTGACACCGAGCCCCGAAAAGTCGAACAGCTTCGTGTCGAGAAGATGCGAAGGGTTTACATGTGAAAGTGCTCGCAGCATCACATCCTTACGGCCAGGCATGCGTCGTTCGATATCTGCGAGCATGTCCTTCATCGCGTTGCGCTGCAAACCATCCTGAGAACCGCACAGATCGCAAGGAATGATCGGAAACTGCATCGCTGTCGCAAATTTCGCCATGTCCTCTTCCGCGCAGTAGGCGAGCGGGCGTAGTACCATCAAATTCCCCTCGTCGTTCAGCAGCTTTGCAGGCATGCCTGCGAGACGCCCGCCATGGAAGAAATTCATGAAGAATGTTTCGAGAATATCTTCGCGATGATGTCCCAAGAGCAGCGCATCGCAGCCTTCCTCGCGGGCAATGCGGTAGAGATTGCCGCGTCGCAGGCGCGAACAGAGCGAACAGTATGTACCGCCCGCAGGCACCTTTTCCTTCACGATGGAATAGGTATCGCGATATTCGATGCGGTGCTCGATGCCGATCTTCGTCAGATATTCCGGTAAGATATGCTTGGGGAAATTGGGCTGTCCCTGATCCAGATTACAGGCGACGATTTCCACCGGAAGCAGGCCGCGCCATTTGAGATCGAGCAAAAGCGCCAGTAGCCCGTAGCTATCCTTGCCGCCTGAAAGCCCAACAAGCCAGCGTTTCTGGCCTTTCAGCATGTCGAAATCATCGAAGGCCTGCCGCACATTTCTCAACAGGCGCTTGCGCAGCTTGTTGAAGGAAACCGAGCGTGGCGCATCGGCAAAAAGCGGATGCGAGCCACCAGCCTCTTCGACCTCAACTGTTTCCTGCAAGTCATCGATATTAGCGGACATGTTCATGGTAATCTCGCTTGCTCTCCAACGGCGAGAGCGTTCCGGCAAAGGGAATGCCCGCATATGCCGCCAAGATCAAGCCCCGAATACAGACCAGCCCATCTCGTTCGCCAGCATTTCCAATGCATCCGACCCCAGTGCGGAATTGCCAACCTTGTTCAAACCGGGTGACCAGACGGCGATGGAAGCCTTGCCTGGGGCAACCGCCATAATGCCGCCACCCACGCCGCTCTTCCCCGGCAGGCCGACATGGTAGGCGAAATCGCCCGACCCGTCATAATGGCCACAGGTGAGCATAAGCGCATTGATACGTTTGGCACGTTTGTCCGAAACGACATTGTGACCCGTTAGAGGATTGCGCCCCCGATTGGCCAGAAACAAACCCGCGCGGGCAAGCTGTACGCAGCTCATCGATAATGCGCATTGGTGAAAGTAGACGCCGAGCGTGTATTCGACAGGATGATGGAGATTGCCGAAGCTGCGCATGAAATTGGCCAGCGCAAAGTTACGGAAACCGGTTGCGTGTTCGGATTTGGCCACAGTGTTGTCGATGGAAATCGTTTCATCATCTGCAAGGTAACGAACGAAACGCAGAAGCTCACCGATAGCCTCACGCGGCTGGTGGCCCGCCAGTACCATGTCGGTCACAACGATGGCGCCTGCGTTGACGAATGGATTTCGCGGAATACCGTGCTCATGCTCCAGCTGGACGATGGAGTTGAAAGCGGACCCCGATGGCTCGCGCCCTACCCGCTTCCACACCGATTCGCCCGCCTTGCCAAGCGCAAGGGTCAACATGAAGACTTTGGAAATGCTCTGGATTGAAAAGGGTACGGCAGCATCGCCAGCAACGAAGGTTTCACCATCGACGGTCGTGACGGCAATGCCGAAGTGGCGGGGGTCTATCTTGGCAAGTTCGGGAATATAGTCTGCGACTTTTCCTTCACCGAGACGCATCTGCATGCGTTCATGGATGGAATTCAAGACTGCCTGAATGTCTTTCATGCCCCTGCCCGACGATGAAGAAGTGATATGACGAAGACCGTAAGCTAGAGGCGAAGAAGTTTGCCTCAAACTCGACGTCATCCTCGGGCTTGACCCGAGGATCTGACCACGGTTTATGTTGTGATTAGTTAGATCCTCGGGTCAAGCCCGAGGATGACAAGCAGAGGCCTTCAAGCCCACTCAAATCAAGCACGTATCAAATAGACGACGAGCGTGCCTTCGTCGTCACATCGAAGGCCTTCATCACGTAGCTGTCGCGATCGTAAACGTCGTCAAAATACTGGACCTTGCCATCCTTGTCCGGCCACGCCGTGAAATACGACACGTAGACGGGAATCTTGACCGGCACCTGCACGGCGCGGTTCTGGCCGGACGCAATCTGCTTGTTCACGCTATCCTCGCTCGTGCCGAGAACAGCGGCGGCCATCCGGCGTGGATCTACCAGACGGATACAGCCATGGCTGAGCGCACGCATATCCTTATTGAAGAAGCTCTTCGCAGGCGTGTCGTGCATGTAGATGGCATGCGCATTCGGGAAGAGAATTTTCAAATCTCCCAGCGCATTGTCACTGCTCGGTGGCTGGCGCACGGAAATGGCATTGGTCGAGCCGTACCAGTTGACGTTGGATGACGAAACCGGGCGGCCATTGACCGATACTTCATAGCCGAGGCGATCCAGATAATGTGGATCGTTGCGCAGCTTCGGCAGCATTTCGTTGACGATAATGGACTGCGGAACGCCCCAATACGGGTTGAACTCTACCGTCTGGATTTCATCCTGGAAGAAGTATGTCTGGTTCGCCTTGGAGCCGATAACGACCTTCATGCCAAATTGCTCGATACCCTGCTCATGATAGTAAGCCATGAACGCGGGCTGGTTTATGAAGACGAAACGTTGACCAAGATCGGCTGGAAGCCAGCGAACCTGCTCCATGGCCACTTCCAGCTTGGCAATCTTGGCTTCGTTGCTGTCACCGGTCATGGCACGCACGGTAGCGCGACCAATCACGCCATCCGGCTTCAAGCCGTTTTCGCTCTGGAACGCCTTTACGAGGTCCACCAGTTCTGGCGAGTAGTCAGATGTTTCCTGGTAGCCGGACAGCGTCGCCGCATGGCTAGTCTTGAAGGCTGGCGAAGCGCGGTGCTCGATAGCCTTTACCACTCTTGCCATCTCGGCGTTATTTTCGCCTGGCTTTAAAATCAGATCGGCGGAAACGGCGATGTGGTTCTGTAGATCCTTGTCCTCGTTGCGAAGCGTGGAAAGCTCCGCCTTAAGAGCCTGGTACTCTTCATTGGAAGGCTCACGCGAACGAAGATAGGCGGTAACGTCCGGGCTCATGGAGGCAAGCTTCAAGACTGGAGCCAGATTGACCGTCTTGCGCTTGAAATCATGGTAGCCGGACAGCTTGTTGGGATCGACGCGACCGCGAAGCGTGTCCTGAACATAGGCCAGAACCTTGGCAGAAAGCGCTAGTTCGAACTGCATCATGGCTGGCGAGCCAGTCACAGTTTCCTGCGTCACCGCAACAGTCTGCACCTGCGCCTGCGATTGCTCCGTAATGCTTGCTGTAACGTCCTGCGATGGCGCAGAGATACTGTAATCGGCAGGGTTCAAGCCGCTGTCGCCAACCGTTTCGAAGAATGCGAGCACAGCGCTGGCACGTGCGCTGATATCGCCGTTATCGACCCAGATTGCCTTCCCACCGGCTCCATAATAAGCCTCAAGAGCCTTAGCGACGTCCGGCGTGGCTGAGAGCTTTGCGGAGGCAAAAGCAGAACCGAATTTCGACGTATCGACGGCACGCGCAGCATCCGCCTTGTAAGTATAGTAGCGAGGACCGGACACCTTCGGCAGCGGCTCAGGATCGGCATCGCCCGCAGCCTTTAGTTCCTTCTGGGTAGAAACGCCTGGCAAACCACGGTCCTGACGCTCACGTTCCACCTTGCCGGGTCCGCCACGCAGCAGGTCCATCAGCGTAATGGCATTGGCGGTGGTTGGAGCGCTTACCGAGACGGAAAGACCGAGAGCCACCATGAATGCCGCCGATATTTTTCCAGAAGTGATTTGCAATTTAGTCCTCATCGCGTCCTGCGCCATCTTCATCGTGGCGCGTGAAAGTACAAGCTTGTCTACCTGATTGGCCCGACGTTTGGAAGAAAACGCACGAAGCGCAGTCTCGTGCCAACGCACGTATGCCAACACGTTAAAAAACGCATTCGTGGCCACAGAGTCCGGTAGGAATAGTTAAATTTCTCTTTAATTTCCTAGGATTGCCCTAACAAGTTTTCTTAGTGCACAGGGCTTCAACAACATCGATGCACCAGTTACCGAAAAGTCACGCCGCTGGACTTTCGAATCTACCCCAAAATATGACGAGTGCATTCATGACAGGCTTTCCATGAAACGCCTATGGCTCTATATGTCTGCGCGCGCAGGACGTGCGGAGAGGCCGTCTTGCCGGAGGACCACACACAAGAGGCAGGACTGATGACAGCCACACGCACGGAAACCGATACTTTTGGCCCGATCGAAGTCGCTAGCGACCGCTATTGGGGCGCGCAAGCACAGCGTTCGCTCGGAAACTTCAAAATCGGTTGGGAAAAGCAGCCCGCTTCCGTCGTGCGCTCGCTCGGCATCGTCAAACAGGCTGCCGCTCGCACCAACATGGCGCTCAGCGGTCTGGATGCGCAGATCGGCGAAACAATTATAAAGGCCGCGCAAGAAGTCATCGATGGCAAGCTGGATGACCACTTCCCGCTGGTCGTCTGGCAGACCGGTTCCGGCACCCAGTCAAACATGAATGCGAACGAGGTGATTTCAAACCGCGCCATCGAGATGTTGGGCGGCGTTATGGGCTCGAAGAAGCCCGTTCACCCGAACGACCACGTTAATATGAGCCAGTCGTCCAACGACACCTACCCGACCGCAATGCATATTGCATGTGCGGAGCAGATCGTTCACCACCTGCTGCCGAGCCTCAAGCATCTGCACGCAGCGCTGGACGCCAAGGCAACGGGCTTCGCCCACATTATCAAGATCGGTCGCACGCACACGCAGGACGCAACGCCGCTGACACTCGGCCAGGAATTCTCCGGCTATGCCGCGCAGGTTGCCTCCGCCATCAAGCGCATCGAACTCACACTTCCTGGCCTTTGCGAACTGGCACAGGGCGGCACCGCCGTCGGCACCGGCCTCAATGCACCGGTCGGCTTTGCCGAGCAGGTAGCGGACGAGATCGCAAAGATTACCGGGTTGCCATTCGTCACAGCACCGAACAAGTTCGAAGCATTGGCCGCACATGACTCCATGGTCTTCGCACACGGCGCCATCAATTCTGCTGCTGCCGCGCTCTTCAAGATTGCCAACGACATTCGCTTCCTGGGCTCCGGTCCCCGCGCCGGTCTCGGCGAACTGGCACTGCCGGAAAACGAACCCGGTTCTTCCATCATGCCGGGCAAGGTCAACCCGACCCAGTCCGAAGCCTTGACGCAGGTTTGCGCCCACATCTTCGGCAATCAGGCCGCGATCACCTTTGCCGGTTCGCAGGGTCACTTCGAACTGAACGTCTACAATCCGATGATGGCTTACAATTTCCTGCAGTCCGTCCAACTTCTGGGCGATGCGGCGGTTTCGTTCACCGATAACTGTGTCGTTGGTATCGAAGCACGTGAAGACAACATCAAAAAGGGCGTCGAAAACTCCCTGATGCTGGTGACCGCGCTGAACAGCAAGCTCGGATATGACGCCTGCGCGAAGATTGCCAAGACCGCTCACAAGAACGGCACCACCCTTCGCGAAGAAACCGTTGGCGGCGGCTATCTCACCAATGAAGAGTTCGATCAGTATGTTCGCCCCGAGAACATGATCGGCCCCAAGTGATCTAGCGCGTCCGCTTTTATCTTTAAACCGGCGACGCCCGCGTCGCCGGTTTTTTAGAATGCACCTGCTGCTCAAAAGCTGTTTATAAAACAGTAATATAACTAGATAAACTTACCCGCAAAATGTTATAGGCTTATCTCATTCTTCGTATATGTTTCGAAAACGGGGCTGCAGGACAGACGAAGAACGCAGAAGATAGGCACCTGATCAACGCGTTAGGTTTTATGGCTTTTCGCCTAAAATTTTGAAACGCGATCGGGTTAGATTATCATTCCGAAGTACAGCCCGATATTATTGGAGGCGCTTGATGAGTACAGGTTCCACGCCGAGAGCGCCGATACCTGACATCTCCGGGCAAATATTGTTTGCGATGCGCAACATGGGTGTCGCGCCCATTCCTCGCAACTATAACCTATTCTATGAAGCCTTCATCGGTTCAAATCCTGCTCTGACCAAGGATCTGGCCGCGCTTGGTAATAAGGCAAATCAGGAAGAGCTGGACGAGATCGGCGCCAGATATTTCGATTACAATCACTCCAAGCTGATAGAAAGCGTGCAGGAGAAGCTTCATTCCGAACTTGAAGCGTTGCTGCTCTTGTTGCGGCACGAACAATCCAGCCTTGAAAATTATAATCGTATTCTGGATGAGACGCGTGAGCGTATCATCGACAAGAATATCAGTAGCGCGACCATTCTGAAGACAGCGATCAGCCTTTTGTCGGATGCGACAGGCCACAAGATTTCGGAGGGTGAAGATACTTCGAAAAACTTCGATCGCCACGCCGAGGAAATGCAGCAGGTACGCCTTGAACTTGACGAGTACAAGCGAATAGCCCACACGGACTCTCTGACGCGCCTTTCAAATCGCCGCGCCTTCGATGACAAATTGGCATCGGTCTACGATACAAGTATCGGCCTGCATCTATCTGCGCTGGTCTTGCTGGATGTCGATAATTTCAAACGTATAAACGACACCTACGGTCATCCTGTGGGCGACAAGATTCTCGCCTCAGTGGCTTCGGTCATTCGAAGCGCGGTGCGCAAGGATGTCTTTGTAGCAAGGAGCGGCGGCGAAGAATTCGCTATTTTGCTGGAAGGTAATAATCAGGAAGAGATCAGGGCGATATGTGAACGCATTCGCCTCTCGCTAGAGAAGACACCTTTCCGCAATTCTAAATCGGGCACCGACTACGGCCAGGTTACGATTTCCATCGGTTGCGCAATGGCATCTCAGGCAGGAAATCCCGGCGAACTTTATGCTCACGCAGATGCTGCGCTTTACCATGCGAAAGAAACCGGTCGTAACCGTACCGTTTTCTTT
The DNA here is from genome assembly GCF_013322225.1 of Agrobacterium larrymoorei. Lineage (GTDB taxonomy): Bacteria > Pseudomonadota > Alphaproteobacteria > Rhizobiales > Rhizobiaceae > Agrobacterium > Agrobacterium larrymoorei_A. The sequence continues at coordinate 27,074 of NZ_JAAMFB010000011.1, read as the reverse complement.
GAAGAGAGTATGCACAAGAACTACACCGGCAAGAGCTGGCTGATTTACAAAAAGTAGAGCGCTGCCTTTGTGATGTGGACCGCATGAAGGACGCTTGACCCGGCTGGCGCTGCATCGATATGCAGCGCTTTATTTCAATTGCCGTGTCACCACATGGTTTTAGCAGCGCGCTCCGGCCATTCACGATCATAGGTTTCCCGGTCGAAATCGGCCTTGGCCGCTTTCAGAAGACTTCCTGGCGTGGGAAGTGACTGCGATTCAATGAAATTTTCAGGGTTCCAGAGTTCAGAGCGGATCAGAGCGGATCAGAGCGCGGGCGCACTGGAAGTAGACTTCATCAATCGTTACGACAGTCACCGTGCGCGGGTGCTTGCCGTCCATCTCGAAATTTGCAAGCAGATCGGGGTCGACAGATACGACAGCCGATCCGTTGATGCGCATCGTCGTATTGGAGCCGGGAACGAGAAACATCAGCGCAACGCGCGGATCGCGCACAATGTTTATCAACGAGTCGACGCGATTGTTGCCTCGCCAGTCTGGTAATAGCACGGTTTTCTCGTCCTTAACGCGCACCACACCGCCCTTGTCACCACGTGGAGAACAGTCCATTCCCTCTGGGCCGACCGTTGCCAGAGCCAGAAATGGGGAGGCTTCGATCATCAGCCGATATTCCGGCGTCAGCGCCGAAGTGACTTTGACGAGCGACGCCTCCGAGGCACCATCGTAAATTCCGCGCAACTCCTCTACCGACCGAATGATCGTCATCCTTTTCTCCCATCATATGTCATGCTTGAAGCGCAGTCCTGCGACAGCAGCATGACAACCTCAATTGCTCTCTGCCGCCTCTTCCAGCGCTTCCCGCTCTGCTCTTTCCCGCGCCGTTCTGGCAGCGATGATATCGGCCGGCTGCGCGTTACCTCGAACCAGAGAGCGGCCCGCATAGACACCGCCGACGACTTCGAGTGCAAAACGTTCCTTGTCGACATCGCGGAACTCTTCCACCAGTTGCTGGGCAGCTTCCCTTTCCTCGCCCATGGAGGTGAGAACCTCACTGCTGAAGTTCAGCGCTGACTCGTAGGTCTCGCGGATCTGGTAATCTACACCGGCTTTCAGTAGGTCGATTGCGTGGCCGCGGTCGAAGGCCCGCGCCAAAACCGGCACCAACGGAAACTCGTGCTTGACGATTTCCGCAATCCGGACCGCCGCTTCCTTATCATCGACACAGATCAGCACGGCGCGCGCGGTCGCGGCGCCGGCAGCGTGCAGAATCTCGGACCGCGAGCCGTCGCCATAATAGACCTTGAAGCCGAAATCCGCCGCATCGCGCACAAATTGCGCATCCTTGTCGATCAGCGAGAGCGTGTAACCGCGTGCAAGCAGTGGCTGACTGACGATCTGGCCAAAGCGACCAAAGCCGATCATCAGAATTGTGCCCTCCACATTCTCAGGCAAGTCGAGATCAGTCGTATCCGGAACGGCGGCTGGAACGATGCGGTCATGGGCGATTACCATCAACGGTGTGAGAACCATTGAGATGATGATCGTCGCCGTCAGGATGGCGTTGGCTTCCGCATCGAGAATGCCCACTGCGGCGGCAGCAGAATAAAGCACGAAGGCAAATTCACCGCCCTGCGCCATCAGGACTGCACGTTCTATCGCTTCACGCTGACAGGTGCCGACGACACGCGCAACGCCATAGATCAAAGCCGCCTTCAATACCATGTATGCCACGACGCCGATGATGACGAGTTCCCAGTTGGCGGCGATCACAGACAGGTTGATCGCCATGCCGACGCCTAGGAAAAACAGGCCGAGCAGGATTCCACGGAATGGCTCGATATCCGCTTCCAACTGGTGGCGGAAAGAGGACTCCGACAGCAGGACACCTGCAAGAAACGCGCCCATAGCCATGGATAGCCCGCTGACCTGCATCAGCAGCGCCGATCCGAGGACAACAAGCAGTGCTGCCGCCGTCATGACTTCGCGTGCGCCGGAGGCAGCCAAGAGCCGAAAGAAAGGGTTAAGCAGGTACCGACCGGCAACAATCAGCGCCGCAATAGCCGCGAGCGCGATACCGATGGAAGTCATCTGCTCCGAAAACGTCGCTTCTTCTCCGCTACCGCCTAGGAAAGTGACGAGCACGAGAAGCGGCACGATCGCCAGATCTTCGAACAGCAGGATCGCAATAATGCGCTGACCTTTCAGCGTCGACATGCTGTTTCGTTCCTGAAGCATCTGCATGACGATGGCGGTGGAAGTCAGGACGAAACCGGTGCCTGCGACGAATGACTGGATGACCGGGAAGCCGAGCGCGACACCGATCAGCGTCAGGCCGCCCATGCAGCTCAAGACCTGAAACGCGCCTAGCCCAAAAATATCCTTGCGCATGGACCACAGCCGCGATGGCTGCATTTCCAGTCCTATGATGAAAAGGAACATTACCACGCCGAGTTCGGCTATGTGCAAAATGGCTTGAGGATCGGAAAATGCGCCTAGTCCAAAAGGCCCGATAACGAGACCTGCGGCGAGATAGCCGAGAACGGAGCCCAGCCCTACCCGCTTGAACAGCGGCGCGGCAACAACCCCCGCGCCTAAGAGAACGACCACCTGGGCCAGATCATTTCCATTTTCGACGGCCAAAGTGTCACCCCTGAAATGCTTCGATTACACTGTTTCCACTAACGGACTCTCGGCTCCCGGCTCAAGCCTTTTTCCGTCAGTTCTTGCTGATAAGCGCTGAACAGTGCGTCACCCTGCTGCCCCAGCTCCAGAAGATATTTCCAGGTGTAGATGCCGCTATCATGACCGTCATTGAAGGCAATGCGAACGGCATAGTTTCCAGTCGCGACGACATTGCGGATTGCCACATTGCGTTTGCCCGGCACAGTTACTTTCTGTCCTAGCCCATGGCCCTGCACTTCTGCAGACGGAGAAAGGACGCGCAGCATCTCGGCGGGAAGATCGTAGGATGCTTCGGTGTCGAACTTCACCGAAAGCAGTTTTCTGTCCTTTGAAACACGAAGTTCCGTTGGCCAAGGCTCACTCATTGTTCATTTCCATCATTTGATAATATGCCGCATGTCTGTATTCTTGTGCATCAATCCGCTAGGCACTACATGGATTTAGTAAGCAGCGAAAACAGTGCGGAATGCAATGGAGATTTCAGTTTGAACAGCTTCCTCGGATCGCTTCAGGAAGCGGAATCCCTGATGGAAAGCAAGGCGCCGATGGTCGACCCCTTCGGGCGCGCCGTCTCCTATCTGCGCGTCTCCGTTACCGATCGCTGCGATTTCCGCTGTACCTATTGCATGTCCGAACATATGACCTTCCTGCCGAAGAAGGATTTGCTGACGCTCGAAGAGCTTAACCGTCTCTGTTCCGTCTTCATCGCCAAAGGGGTCCGGAAGCTACGGCTGACAGGCGGAGAGCCGCTGGTACGCAAGAATATCATGCATCTGGTGCGCGATCTCGGACAGCACGTTCATGCGGGCACGCTTGACGAATTGACGCTGACGACAAATGGCTCACAATTGGCGACCCACGCGGAAGAACTCTATGATTCCGGTGTGCGCCGGATAAATGTTTCGCTGGATACGCTGAACCCCGAAAAATTTCGCCAGATTACGCGTTGGGGCGATTTCTCCAAAGTTATGGCTGGCATCGATGCCGCTTTGGCGGCTGGTCTCAAGATCAAACTCAATGCCGTCGCCCTGAAGGATTTCAACGAGTACGAAATCCCCGACATGTTGCGCTTTGCGCATGAGCGGAGAATGGACCTCACCGTCATAGAAACCATGCCGATGGGCGAAATCGAGGAAGATCGCACCGACAGATACCTGCCACTTTCGCGGCTTCGTGCCTCGCTGGAAGAACAGTTCACGCTGACGGACATACCGTTCAAGACCGGTGGTCCGGCACGATACGTCAAGGTCGAGGAGACCGGCGGGCGCTTAGGCTTCATTACGCCCATGACGCATAATTTCTGCGAAAGCTGCAATCGCGTGCGCCTCACCTGCACCGGCACGCTTTATATGTGTCTTGGTCAGGACGATGCGGCGGATCTTCGCACGGCGCTGCGTGCGTCGGACGATAATGCGCTTCTTTCAAAGGCCATCGATGATGCCATTCTTCGCAAGCCGAAGGGGCACGATTTCATCATCGACCGCACGCACAAGCGGCCCGCAGTCGCGCGGCATATGAGTGTCACCGGCGGCTGATCAGCATATTCGTCATTCTGCACATTATTCGATTGAATTCATTCTCGTGCCATGTAACTCCATCTCGGTAGGAGGAGTTGGAGGAGTCGTATGACGCTTGGCGTCTTTGACATCGCCAAGTGATCTGGGATTGTGGTAATGGCATTGACGGACAACACCCGCGGCGCTCTGCTGATGGCGCTCGCGATGGCGAGTTTCACGATAAACGACGCGTTCACGAAATCCGTCACTCCCTACATCAACACCGGACAGATTCTTTTCGTTCGCGGCCTTATGACATGCGTACTCGTCTACTGCATTGCCAGACATATGGGTGCACTGCGGCCTATCAAGACGATGCTGAGGCCGATCATCCTGCTACGCTGCCTCTGCGAAGTCTTCGCTTCGATCCTCTACTTCAACGCCTTGGCCCTCATGGATTTCGCCAACGTGGCGGCAATCATGCAGTCGCTGCCATTGGCAGTAACACTCGGCGCTGCGTTATTTTTGCGTGAGCCGGTTGGCTGGCGGCGATGGACGGCAATTTTGGTCGGCTTTCTTGGTGTTCTTATCATCCTCAGACCCGGCCCGGATGGTTTCACCACTGGCGCCCTTCTTGTCATGGGCTCGGTATTCGCCACTGCGGCACGCGATATCCTGACAAGGCGCATGTATTCCGACGTGCCTTCTCTCGCTGTGACTATGACCACCACCATCGTCAATACGATCTTCGGTGCAGCGTTGATCGTTCCTTTTGGTGGATGGCAACCGATGGATGGATATGTGTGGTCTCATCTCGTCGCTGCGGCGTTTCTGGTCGTTATCGGTTATCAGGCGGTTATTATCGCGATGCGCAGCGGCGATATCGCCTTCGTAGCGCCCTTCCGCTACACGAGCATGCTGTGGGCGTTTTCCATCGGCTACTTCTTCTTCCAAGAACGTCTGGACAGCTGGATCATTCTTGGAACAGCTATTATCGTCGTGTCCGGCCTCTATACGTTTTATCGTGAAAGCAGACGTCGGCGCGCGCCCATCGCCAAACGCGCAACGAGGATTCTATGACCGGCGCTCGCTTCCTTGATCGTTCGACGCCGCCCCATGTCGTTACGCTCGTGCTCGTCGCAGGCGTTGCAGCTCTCTGCATGAACGTGTTTCTGCCATCGCTCGCGGCAATGGCGGTCCATTTCAAGACCGACTACGCGGTTATGCAATTTGCGGTATCCGGTTATCTGGCCGCGACTGCACTGCTACAACTCGTCATCGGCCCGCTTTCCGACCTGTTTGGCAGGCGACCCGTGATGCTTTTCAGCATATTGCTGATGATCGTTGCTACACTGATCTGCGCTTTTGCTCCCAATATTACGATTTTCATGATCGGTCGTGTATTGCAGGCCGCAATCGCTTCCGGCTTCGTGCTTGCCCGCGCCATCGTTCGCGACATGGTCCCCGCAGAGCAGGCGGCTTCCATGATCGGTTATGTCACCATGGGCATGTCTGTCGTTCCTATGGTCGGCCCCACCTTCGGAGGCTTTCTGAACGACTTTGCCGGCTGGCAGTCCAGCTTCATTTTCGTCGCCATCGCAGGATTTGTCGTGCTGCTGCTGGCATTCTTCGATCTCGGTGAAACAAACGACCAAAAATCAGCGAGCTTTTCCGAGCAGTTCAATGCCTGGCCGCAACTACTGCGCTCCCGACGGTTCTGGGGTTACGCACTGACATCCACCTTCTCTTCGGGTCTGTTTTTCTCCTTTCTCGGAGGAGCGCCCTTCGTGGGCAGCGTAATTTATGGCCTCAGCCCCGCAATGCTGGGCATGCAGTTCTTCTTCATGGCCAGTGGCTACATGCTGGGGAATTTCATCTCTGGCCGATATGCAAGCAGGATTGGCATACCGAAGATGATGTTGACCGGAAACATCATCGCCTTCATCGGCATCGTGGTTGCGTTCATGCTGCCGTATTTCAGTTTCGATAGCCACTACGAATTTTTCCTGCCACTCGCCCTCATCGGTGTCGGCAACGGCGTAACATTGCCAAGCGCGAATGCGGGGATGGTCAGCGTCCAGCCGCATCTCGCTGGATCGGCATCGGGTTTAGGGGGCGCGCTGACCATCGGCGGCGGAGCTCTCCTCTCCGTCCTCGCCTCCTCTCTTTTATCCGCGGAAGCTGGCACCAGATATTTGCTGCTTGTATTGCTTGCAAACGGAATGGTGGCAGTTGTCACGAGTGCCTATGCAGGTGCACAGGAGCGTCGGCACTCCGAACGGTTACGGCGAGAAGAACGATGAGCCAAAATTTGAGTTTTCCGGGACTGATCCTCGCCGGAGGCCTTTCCAGGCGCATGGGAACGAACAAGGCGCTAAGCACACTTGGGGGTAAAGCACTTCTTCATCACGTCATCGAACGGCTTGAGCCGCAGGTGGCAACGCTTACCTTGAACGCGCCGTCCGGCTGGGCGGAAATCTTTGGGCTACCACTTGTTCCGGATACGAAAAAAGGCCACGCCGGGCCGCTTGCTGGCATCCTCGCTGGTATGCACCACTTCCGTACGAGTATGCCAGCGACAAGTCATTTCATCACCGTTCCAGCGGACAGCCCGTTCTTTCCCGAGGATCTTCTGGGCAAGCTGGCCGCTCATCTGGTCGATGACGATACGATCGTGATTGCTGCGTCGAAAGGACAGGTTCATCCAGTCTTCGCGCTGTGGCCGGTCGCAATTGCGGAGGATCTGGAACGCTGGTTGGAGAACGACGAAAACCGGCGTATCCGCAGCTTTCTTTCGCGCCACCCCACGCTCGGCGTTTCATTTCCCTCGGCCGAAAGCCCGACGGCCTCCATCGATCCATTCTTCAACATCAATACGCCTGACGAGCTTTCGCAGGCGGAGGCCTTCTTCAAGAGTATGAGCGCATGACGGTCCAGAAAGTATTCGGCATTTCCGGCTGGAAAAACTCCGGCAAAACGGGTCTTGCAGTGCGTATCGTCGAAGAATTGACTGCACGAGGCTATCGCGTTTCGACCATCAAGCATGCGCACCATGATTTCGATATCGACAAGGTGGGGGCAGATAGCTGGAGGCACCGGCAGGCGGGCGCGCAGGAAGTGACCATCGTTTCCGGCACGCGATTTGCCATCATGCATGAGCTTCGCGGTGCACCAGAGCCGTCTTTCGAAGACATTTTAGCACGCATCGCGCCCTGTGATCTCGTTTTGATCGAAGGCTACAAATACGAGCCGGTGCCGAAAATTGAAGCACGAAGGCTGGAGGCGGCAAAACGAGAGCCGCTCGCGCCGAGCGATCCATACATCGTAGCGATCGCGGCCGACCACTCAGTGACCGACACGCAGTTGCCGGTTTTCGATCTGGACGATACCGCAAGCGTGGCAGACTTCATCGAAACCACTGTCGGTTTACAGCGTACCTAGACGCATTTCCGAAAGTAAAATCGCTCCTCGCGTTTTCTGGAGCCGTCATGAAATGAAAAAGCCGGGCTATCGACCCGGCTTTTCCTGCCCTTGATACGAGATACACTATTCAAGGAAAGAGGATGGATTTACAGGCGTCGCATCTTTGCGGACTTCGAAGTGAACCTGCGGACGCTTCGCGCTGCCTGTCATACCTGACGTAGCGATGGTCTGGCCACGCTGGACCTTCTGGCCGCGCTGGACATCGAGGTTCGCAGCGTTGCCGTAAACCGTGACTTTACCGTCGTCGTGGCGAACAAGAACCGTGTTGCCGAGCTGCTTCAGGCCGTTGCCCGAATAGATGACGACGCCGTTCTCTGCGGCCTTGATCGGCGTTCCTTCCGGGACGGAGATGTTGATACCGTCATTTCGGTTGCCGTCGACATTTTCACCAAAGCCAGCAATGACCGCGCCACGGACCGGCCAGCGATATTTGCCAATGCCGGTAGATTCCGGTGCGATGGAAGCAACGTCAGACTTCTTCTCGACATCGCTGACGCTGGCTTCAGCAGCTGGCGCCTTCGGTGCTTCGACCTTGGCGACGGCAGGGGTTTCGACTGGCTTTGCAGCGGCGGCCTGCTGCGGCTTCACCGATGCCGTCTTGATGTTGTCGGTGGCGGCACCCGGAATGGTCAGGGTTTGACCAATACGGATGTTGCCGTCGGCAAGACCATTGGCTGCTTTCAGATCGGCGACGCTGACGCCGTGATCACGCGCAACCTTGGCAAGGCTGTCTCCAGACTGGACCTTGTAGCCACCGCCTGGAGGCAGAGGCTTACCGCCGGGAGGGGTGAGCTTGCCGTTTTCTGCGGAAACCTTGTCGCGGGCCGCAGTCTGCGTCGGCAGAACAGCAACGTTCTGTTCCTGACCACGGGATGGTGCCGGGCCATTATTGCTCTTGCTAAGGTCGATATTGTCGGAGGCGGCGCGTGCAGCGTTGCGGGCCTGGCCGAATTTCGGGATCAAGATAGATTGTCCGGGGCGGGCAGCGGATGCCGAGCTTAGGCCGTTTGCCTGCAACAGCGCTTTTTCCGGCACACCGTAACGCTGGGAAAGCGTCGCAATCGTCTCACCCTGCTTGAGCGTAACGGAGGATGCACCGTCGGCGTGCCAGCCATTGTTATCCGCACGGACGGAGCCGGTGGAAATGTTGTCGGCACGAGCATCGCTCGGGATGCGAGCGGACGCCATGGAAGGCGCCGGGCTTGCTGCTGGCATCGGCTGAGCCATCGCGTCTCTGCGCGTGGATGGATCGCGAGATGCAGCAGGCGCTGGCGCCGAGAGCTCCCCGCGCTGGATCGGAGCAGACGAAGAAGCGGTACGAGCGGTGGACGGCTGAACGTAGCCACCATTAGCCGGATATGGCTGGTTCATACCACTATTCTGGGCAGCATTCTGGTTGGCATAGCCACCCTGTGGGGCCGCAGCATAACCACCGCCGTTCATCTCCCCTTGCGGAACAGGAACTTGACCATAAGCGCCCGCACCGTTGCGAGCTGGAATGGAAGCGGTCGTCATCTGGTCCGGTCCACTGGAAAAGAGGCCACTGAAACGCGTAGCATCCGAGCTGCAACCCGTGGCGACGCTTGCCAGTAATGCTGCTGCGAACATCTTTGCGATTGATTTTCCGATTTTAGGCGAATGGCTCATACGCATGACTCGATCTACACTGACGCAAACGCCGTATCGGTATCGATCCGGCTGAAACAAACACTTGCAAGGCCCCTCTTCCGAAACGGAAAAACCATGCGTCGATGGATATGATTAAAGCGCGTTAGTGTTACCACGCCGTTAAAACGTTAAGCTCTTCGAATATTTTTTGATAATTCGATAACCATGACGTGGGGTGTGGTCATGTCAGATGCTACCAGCCGTAGCATAAACGCGTCTCGACCCAGCAGCTTACGCGAAAACCGCTGTCATCGCGTTTAGGAAACCAGTGTCATTTTGTTACAGGTAGCGGGCGATGTGAGGTTCAAGCGCGAGATAAGGCGTCTCAAACAGTTCCTCCCGATCAAAGCGGCTGCCTGTCTTGGAGAAGCGGGTCATGATGCAACGACCGTCTTCCAGAATGATCGGTGCGATCATCATGCCGCCTGACACGATCTGTTCGGCAAAGAAGCGCGGCATGGTGCTAAAGGCGGCGGTCGAAATGATCCGGTCGAAGGTGCCCTCGCCCACCAGTCCGTTCGTGCCATCTGCCTGCCGGATAACGACATTGCGAATGCCGAGATCATCCATTCGGTTCTGCGCCGCCTGGACCAGCGTCTTGTAACGATCAATGGAAAGCACCCGCTCGGCGCGACGCCCCATGACAGCAGCCATGAAGCCGCTGCCAGTACCGATTTCCAAAATACGCTGACCAGGCTTGACTTGAAGACGGTGGACAATCTTCACCGCCATATCCGCACCTTCCATAAAGGCACCGCAATCAATGGGGATGGTGCGGCTGGAGTAAGCCTCCGCAGTAAATTCACTCGGCACGAACTGGGAACGTGGCGTCTGCTCGACAGCCGTCAAAAGGTCGATGTCGGAGATGCCTTCGGCACGCAGCCTCAGAACCAGTGCAGCAAAGCCCTCTTTCTCAACCATCGCAGATTTCAATCGTTCACTCCGAATCCAATCGCCTTCGCGATGCGATCCTTCACCGAGTAGTCCGTTAGGTCAAGCTTGAGCGGCGTCACAGAAATCCTGTTGTGTTTGACAGCGTGGATGTCCGTCCCCTCCATGAAGGTTCCGAGGCGTTCGCCGAAGCGAAGCCAATAATATGGAAGCCCGCGACCGTCCTGCCGCTGCTCCACCGTTAAGCCGAAGTCCAGTTTCCCCTGCCCTGTGACGCTGACGCCCTGCACCTCTTTCGGTGCGCAGTTCGGGAAATTGAGATTAAGGAACGTACCGTCCGGCAGATCCACATCGCTAAGCTTGCGGATGAGATCGGGCGCGTAGGCCTCAGCCACTTCCCACGGCACCACCCGCTCGGCGTGGCCGGTATACGCAAAAGCCTGGCTCAGCGCAAAAGAACGCACGCCTTGAAGTGTCCCTTCGATGGCACCAGCGATGGTTCCGGAATAGGTCACGTCATCGGCCATGTTGGCACCGGCATTGACACCGGAAAGCACGAGGTCTGGCTTGCCCGGCAGAACTTCACGGATACCCATGATGACGCAATCCGTCGGCGTGCCACGCAGCGCAAAGTGCTTGTCGGAAATTTTGCGAAGACGGAGCGGTTCGGACAGGGTCAGCGAATGCGCGAGACCGCTCTGGTCGGTCTCCGGCGCGACGATCCAGACATCATCCGAAAGCTGCCGAGCGATCCGCTCAAGTGCAGCGAGGCCTTCGGCATGAATGCCATCGTCGTTGGTCAGCAAAATCCGCATGGTGCCCTCCCGGCTTCAGTTCTTAGCGTACCGGCCATCTAGCACTCGTCATTCCGTCCGTGAGCAGAATCATCCAATCTGCGTTTTTTGGGCTTAAAGACAATCCATGACGCGCGTCGCTAGGCCCCGGCTTAAGGCCGGGACGCATTGTAGTGGTCAAGCCGCCTTTTCGATCCGCGTCAGACCACCCATGTATGGCAGCAGAACGTCAGGTATCGTGACGGAGCCGTCTTCGTTCAGATAGTTCTCCAGAACCGCAATCAGGCAGCGACCGACTGCCGTACCGGAGCCGTTGAGCGTATGAACGAATTTCGTCGCCTTCTCACCCTTGCCGCGATAGCGCGCATCCATGCGTCTCGCTTGAAAATCACCGCAGACGGAGCAGGACGAGATTTCACGGTAGGTATCCTGACCAGGAAGCCACACCTCCAGATCGTAGGTCTTGCGAGCGCCGAAACCCATATCGCCGGTGCAGAGCGTCAGGGTGCGGAAATGCAGGCCGAGACGTTTCAGCACCTCTTCCGCACAAGCCGTCATGCGCTCATGCTCTTCGATCGAGCTTTCCGCATCCGTAATCGAAACAAGTTCGCACTTCCAGAACTGGTGCTGGCGCAGCATGCCGCGCGTATCGCGACCGGCGGAGCCCGCCTCGGAACGGAAGGATGGTGTCAGCGCAGTAAAGCGAAGCGGCAGTTTCTCCTGATCGAGGATTTCACCCGAAACAAGATTGGTCAGCGTCACTTCTGCAGTCGGGATGAGCCAGCGGCCATCCGTGGTCTTGAACAAATCATCAGCGAATTTCGGCAACTGGCCCGTACCGAACATGGCCTCATCACGCACCATCAGCGGCGACGACACTTCCATATAACCATGCTCGCTGGTGTGCAAATCGATCATGAACTGGCCGAGCGCGCGTTCTAGCCGGGCAATCTGGCTGGTCAGCACTGTGAAGCGCGAACCCGACAGCTTGGCTGCACGGTCGAAATCCATGTAGCCGAGCGCTTCACCGATTTCGAAATGCTCTCTCGCAGGATGGTTCCAGCCGGGCTTTTGGCCGACCACGCGAGTGACGACGTTGTCATGCTCGTCCTTGCCGACCGGTACGTCGTCCAGCGGAATGTTGGGGATGCGCGACAGAGCGTCGTTGAGTTCGCCGGTGACCTGACGATCCTCTTCCTCGAGCTTCGGCATGGTGTCCTTGATATCGGCGACCTCGGCCTTCAGCTTTTCGGCAAGCTCGGCGTTCTTCTGCGACAATGCCGCACCGATTTCCTTTGAGGCGGCGTTACGACGGGACTGCATGTCCTGCAAGGTCTGGATGACGGAGCGGCGCTTTTCATCCAAAGCGATGAGTGCTGCGGACTGCGGCTCCGCGCTGCGCTTTGCCAGCGCCGCATCAAAAGCTTCAGGGTTTTCGCGTATCCATTTAATATCGTGCATGGTGCTTCCAGACCGTTATTTGGCATTGAGTTCAAAAACAAAACGCCGGGACGAATGGCCCGGCGTCTGGAGAAAATGCTGAGGTGAAAACGTCAAACCTCTTCGGGACCATCAAGCTCCCGGCCTGCGTTTTCCGCAGCGCGCTTCTTCTCCACGAGTCGAGCCATATATATGGAAACCTCGTAGAGAAGGATTGCGGGCAACGCAAGACCGATCTGGGACATGGGATCTGGCGGCGTCAGCACGGCGGCAACAACGAAGGCAGCGACGATGGCGAACTTGCGCTTCTCGCGCAGCCAGTCGCTCGTCAGAATTCCGACCCGTGCCAAAAGCGTGGTGATGACCGGCAGCTGGAAAACCAGACCAAAAGACAGCACCAACGTCATGATAAGGCTGAGATATTCGGACACCTTCGGCATCAGGGAAATGGCAACTTCGCCATCTTCCGGTAGCTGCTGCATCGCGAGGAAGAACCACATGACCATGGGCGTGAAGAAGAAGTAAACCAGCGCACCACCGAGCAAAAACAGTAGAGGTGACGCGATCAGGAACGGCAGAAAGGCCGCACGCTCGTTTTTATAGAGACCGGGAGCCACGAATTTGTAAAGCTGCGAGGCCACCACCGGAAAGGAGATGACCATCGCGCCGAACATAGCGACCTTGATCTGCGTGAAGAAGAACTCCTGTGGGGCGGTATAGATCAACGACGACTTGGCAACGTCGAGTCCGGCCCACATCACCGCCCACTTATAAGGAATTACGAGCAGGTTAAAAAGATGCTTCGCAACGGCAAAGCATCCCAAGAAAGCCACAAAAAATGCACCTAGCGACCAGATCAGCCGCGTGCGCAGTTCCATGAGGTGTTCGATAAGCGGCTGCGGCTTATCCTCGATATCCTCACTCATGCTTCATCCTTCTTGGCCTTGGCCGTCTTTGCTTTTCTAACCGGCGCGGCGGAAGAAACATCTGTCTTCATGCTTACCGTCTTCTTGGCGGGGGCCTTGGCCGTCGTAGCCACCTTATCGGAAGCGGCGGGCTTTGCAGTGCGCGAACGAGCAGCATTCGCCGCTACTTCCGTCAATGCTGGCGTAATGGCTGGTTCAGCCGCCATATCCTCAAGCGTTGCTGGCTTCGACTTCTGAGCATCCGGCTTTGCCGCGATGGTGCGAGACGTGCGCTTAGGTTTGGCGGCAACCGTTTCGGCTTCCACCTCCTGGGCGGATTTCACGGCTTTGCGTACTCGCTTCGGCTTTTCGGCGACAGGCGCAGCCTCGGCAACGACCGGCGCCGCCGGAGCAGCGGTAGCGGCGGCTGGCGCGACGCCAAGTGGCGGCGTGTCAGGCAGCTTCATTTCCGGATCGGACAGGCTGACCGCAGGCGCATCGACCGGCGCGCTTGTGGCGGGACCGGATGGAGGCGTTGCCGCTTTCTGTAGATCGGTACGGATGTCGTTGCCAAGCTGGCGCAACGGATTCATCGCATCGCGCAAGGAATTCGTCGGATTGAGGTTGCGCACATCCGAAATCGTCTGGCGTACATCGTCCATGTCAGCCTCTTTCAAGGCCTCATCGAACTGAGAGCGAAAATCGCCCGCCATCTTTCGCAATCCCGCCATCGTCTTTCCGAAAGCACGGATCATTGGCGGCAAGTCTTTCGGGCCAACGACGACGATCAATACGATCGCGATCACCAGCAACTCGCTCCAGCCGATATCTAACATTACAACGCTCCTGACACGCCCAACGGCGCGGCCTGTCGTTCAGCCCGCGCACAAAGACCGATTACTTGATCTCGTCAGCCTTGTGGTCGACCGTCTTGCTGTTGGCGTCTGTCTGAGGCGGCGTGTTGTCTTCGTCAGCCATACCCTTCTTGAAGCTCTTGATGCCCTTTGCGACGTCGCCCATCAATTCCGGAATTTTGCCACGACCGAAGAGGACGAGCACGATCACCAGAACGATCAGCCAGTGCCACACACTAAAAGAACCCATAACGCAAACTCCCTGAATTTTGCTTTGAACCGATGTAAGCCGTTTGCCGGGCTTTTTCAAACAACAAAATGGCTATTCAACAAAGGAAGCGGAGTACGGAGGACAAGAGATATCAGTGCCGTAGCAAATTTTCGTGATGAGTGCTGTGTGAAGCAGCCAAGTCAGCTGTCCGGATCGCCGTCCCTTGGAGCGAGAAGACCAAGCTCTTCCAGATCGAGCTGGGTGATCGGGTCTTCGTCTTCTGTCAAATCATCACTTGCCAACGGAATGGGAATGCCGAAATTCGCTGGAATACGGCCGGATAGAAGTCCAGCCCCCTTCAGCTCGTCCAAACCGGGGAGATCGCGCAAATCTTCCAGCCCGAAGTGATCCAGAAAATCAACCGTCGTTCCGAGCGTCACTGGTCGCCCCGGTGTGCGGCGGCGTCCCCGAAAACGGACCCATCCCGCCTCCATCAACACATCGAGCGTGCCGCGCGATGTCTGAACCCCGCGGATATCCTCGATTTCCGCACGCGTCACCGGCTGATGATATGCAATGATGGCCAAAACCTCCAGTGCCGCCCGCGAAAGCTTCTTCGGCTCCTTGTCATCCGTACGAATGATAAAGGAGAGATCGCCAGCCGTTCTGAAAGCCCAGTTGCCGCCCACCTGCACGAGATTGACGCCGCGCATGATGTAGGTCGCCTTGAGCTTCCACATCAGCGCCGAAACATCGATACCTTTCGGCAAACGCTCGGCAAGAAAGGCCTCGGAAACAGGTTGAGCGGATGCAAAGACCAACGCCTCCGCCATCCGCTCAGCCTCCCTCAATTGGCGCTCAGCCAGCGAAGGCAAGGTGCGCTCCTGACCTTCCGGCAAGATGTCATCTTTCGCATCCAGATCACTCTCCACCGTTATTCCTTTCAATGGACTACTCCTCTTCACGGCAGCCCTTACGCATGTAAATCGGCTCGAATGCGCCATCCTGACGGATTTCGAGCGCCCCTTCCCTCACAAGTTCCAGCGATGCGGCAAAGGCGCTGGCAGTGGCGGTTGCCCGCATGGACGGGTCTGGCACATATTGCAAAAGATAACGATCCAGCACAGTCCATTCACCGATGTCACCCAGCATCGACGTCAACAATTCGCGCGCTTCCACCAGTGACCAGACCTGACGTTTTTCGATCGTAACCTGCGTGATCGCCTGCTTCTGGCGCATGGTCGCATAAGCGCTGAGCAGATCGTAAAGCGATGCATCGAAAGCTGATCGGTTGGTGTGCGGAATATGTTCCGGCGCTCCACGAGCAAATATATCGCGCCCGAGCTGACCTCGGCCTGTCAGCCTTTCTGCAGCGTCTCGCATGGCTTCAAGACGTTTTAGTCGGAAAGCCAGTGTTGCAGCCATCTCTTCGCCGCTTGGGCCGTCATCCTTGGCTTGCTGCGGAATAAGCAGCTTCGATTTCAGGAATGCTAACCACGCCGCCATAACCAGATAGTCGGCGGCAAGCTCTATGCGCACCCGGCGCGCGGTTTCCACGAACAGCAGATATTGCTCAGCCAGCGCGAGAACTGAAATACGGGAAAGGTCGACTTTCTGGACGCGGGCCAAATGGAGCAAAAGATCGAGCGGACCTTCGAAGCCTGCCACGTCTATCATCAATGCAGCTTCGCCGGTGGCGCGCTCAGGCGTCACATCCTGCCAAAGCTTTTCCATCGGCGCGCTGCCACGCGATTTTTCTGCCGCCATCTTGTCATCCGCCAGACCATGCTTCACCAGCCTGCCGGATAAAGTATCAGGCGATTGCGAGCATGGCGTTGAATTCTTCTCTAAGCGTCGCCTCGTCCGAACCATCGGGAATTGTAAAGCCCGCTTCCACGGCCCGCGCACGCTCAAGAGCTTTTCCGGAAAGAACAGGAGCTTCCTTTACGACTTCCAGCATTTCACTCATGACGCCATTGCAATGCAAGACAATATCACAGCCACCCGCAACAATATTGGCAGCGCGTTGGCCGAGGGTACCTTGCAGCGCGTTCATGGAGCTATCGTCGGAAACGAGCAGACCATCAAAGCCGATTGTGCCGCGAATGATCTCTTCAATCACTTTGGGAGAGGTCGTCGCGGGCCGTTCGGCATCGACTGCGTTGAAGACGAGATGCGCACTCATGGCCATCAGTTCTCCGTTCAGGGCCTTGAACGGAATAAAGTCGTGGCGTTCCAGATCGGCGAGCGGGACGTCGACCACTGGCAGCTCATGATGCGAATCGACCATGCCTCGACCATGGCCCGGCATATGCTTCATTATGGGTAACATGCCGCCCGCCTTGAGGCCATCCGCCGCTGCCTGCCCCATCTGCGCGACCAGATGCGGATCGAAGCCGTATGCGCGGTTGCCAATAACGTTACTCGCCCCTTCCACCGGCACGTCCAGCACCGGCAGGCAATCTACATTGATGCCAAACTTCATCAGGTCGAAGGCGTGGAGGCGCGACATCAGCCAAGCTGCGCGCAGACCTTGCTCCTTGTCGCGCAGGTAGATTTCACCGAGAGCCTGTGCATTGGGGTAGGCTTGCAACAATGGTGGGCGAATACGCTGGACGCGCCCTCCCTCCTGATCGATCAGCACCGGTGCGTCGGGACGACCGACCGCATCGCGCATGGAAGCCACAAGATCGGTGATCTGCTGGGCATCCCCAATGTTACGACCGAAAAGGATGAAGCCCCAAGGGCGCTCCGCCTTGTAAAGCGCAATTTCTTCCGGCGTCAGGGTCAGCCCGCTACAGCCAAGGATGACAGCTTTCGATTCGGTCATGATGGTGGTCCTGCTAAAAAAGGATGCTATTTGGAGGGCATACAAGGATATACGGGCCTCGAGCCTCTCCGCCATCCTCGGGCTTGGTCCAAGAATCAGCGAACACAACATCAACGTGGTCAAATCCTCGGCTCAAGCCCGAGGATGACGTCGAGTGTAGGGAGAAGCGCCGCTTAAACAAAAGCCGGGGCAACTATACCACCCCGGCTCCCAGATTCATTCGCAACAATCAGCGTGCAATCAGGCAGCTGCCACCAGCAGAACGGAAGCGCTCGCAAAGCGCTGCTGCTTCGTTCTTATCGCCAGCGGGAATGCGAACGCGATAGAAGGTGCCCTTGCCAGCAATTTCCGCTGCCTTGATGTCCACACCGCGACCACCGATGACCGAAGCGAATTTGGTCGAGAGGTTCTGGTAGGACTTCTGCGCATCCGCTTGGCTCGGCAGAGATGCGATCTGGATATAGTATCCGCCGGAGGAGGAAGCGTTGGTTGCAGGTGTTGGAGCCGCCGCCGTTTCCTGTGCAGGCTGCGAAGGCGGAGCAGGACGGACGTTGGGCTGGTTCGCAGCCGTCGTTGTTGGCTGTGTAGCCGGTGCCGGACGCGACGCTGGCATAGGTGCAGCGGTCTGCGTGGCCGCCTGCGTTGGGGCAGTTTGCTGCGGCTGAGCCTGTGCAGGCGGCTGCGGCGCTACCGGAACGCGCGAGGTTGCGATCACGGCTGGCGCGCCTTCGCCGGACTGAGGCTGCGGCGCAGCAAGTTGCTCAACGCGGTCGGCCTGCGGTTGCGGTGCTGCTGGCGTCGGCTCAGGAACTTCCTGTGCTACCAGCGTACCATCCGGCTTGACGATCATTGTACGGACCTTGCGCGGCGAAACGCCTACGCCGGAACCACCGTTGTTGTTCTGGGCGTGCTGCTCTTCGGGAGACAGAAGACGCGGGTCCTCGGTTTCTCCAACCGGCGTGGACGCCCCTCCGATCTGATCGCCCTCGTCTTCAAGCGGCAACTGCTCCGGGATCAGCGTGCGCTGAACGACATCAACCGGCTCTTCATTCGTCGAAATCAGGGCTGGCTGGACTGGAGCCGAAGGCGCGCCACCGGCAACACGGTCGTAAACCGCCTTGTCCTGATTAGGCACCACGCGGCCGCCCGGATTATCCGGTACGACCTTCGTTGGCTCATTATCGGCCGAGATGATGACTGGAGCGCCATTGGAACCGGTGCTAGAACCACCGCCAGACAACAACGCATAGGTGCCGCCGCCGACAAGAATGAGACCGACCGCAGCAGCCATCGGCACGAACCAACGCCGACCACCGCTGCGGCCTTCATCTTCGTAACGAACCTGTTGCCCGATGTTTTCAGGATGAGAGCTTGCTGCACTGGCGCGCGTCTCCGCCGCCTCCTGCATGCTTCGGCGGAAGTCTTCCTCAAGCGCGCGCTCAAATTCATCGACTTCATGCTGGGTGGGCTGAGGCTGGCGCTCAGCTACCTGCTTGGCTTCAGCGTTTTTGTGACGATCAAGACCACCGGACCCTGCGGGTGCAAAAAGCGCGGCCAGTTCCGTATCAAGATCGAGGTCTTCCTCCTGCCGGCGCGGTGCTGACTTAGGCTCGAAGACGCCGACAGGCAGTTCCGGCACTTCCATCTCGGTGATTGTTTCCGGAGCGTCTTCCGTTTCACCGATCTGCGTTGGATCGAATGGCAGGCTTTCAAGGCTCGCTTCCGAAACCGGCACGACAGGGGCCGCATGACGTGGCACTTCCTGCCGGGCAACCGGTACAGCGACTGGCTGTGGACGTGGAGCAACGGATGCAGGCTTAGGCGCTGGTGCAGCAGCCACCGGCGCAACGGGAGTAACAGGTCTCGCGAGAATCGGAGCGGCAGGCGCTGGTTCCGCGGCAGACTTGTTCACGACTGGCTCGGGCACATCGATGTTGGCGATCTCCGACAGGTCGATATCGAAATCGATATCATCGAGAGCCAACTCGAAATCTTCATCCTTGAATGCATCGAAGTCGTCCGCGGCGGGCGCGGGCGCGGCAGGCTGAACCTGAAAAGATGGCTCGGCCCGAACAGGCTGTTGCGGCACTGGCCTTACCGCTGCCTCGATGGCGGGGGCAACAGCCGCAGTAGGAGCGGCAGTCGCCACAGGCTCAAGATGCGCAACGGGCGCTGCGGCGCTCACGCTCTTGTTGCTGATTTCGTATTTCGCAACATCGTAGATCAGCTCATCCATAGCTGAAAGTTTCTGCCCTGCCGGGATAGACGGCTCTATGTGACTGATCGGTGCTTCCATTTGCGGCGCAGCAGCAGCAATAGCAGGCGCAGGCTCTACGGGCGCGGGCGCGTCGACAACAGTTGCGGCAGACCTTGGCGCGGTCGGGATCGGACGCGTCGCTCCAAAATTCGCAAGAGGCAGGCGCAGGCTGGAAAACTCCAGAGACGAGCGGCGAACGGGAGGCGCAGTTGGCAGAACGGGCGAAGCAACATCTGCCACGGACATTTCCAACTCGCTGGCCAGATCGACCGCAGCTTCACCGGAAGTTTCCGCCATCTGCTCCCAGTCGGGTTGATGTAGCGGCGCTGCGGATGCAGCCTGCATTTGGGCCTGAGGGGCTTCCGCAACAGGCTCTACGTAGTGAGGAACAGGCTCTTGCTCGACGGCACGCTGTGCGACCGGCTCTTCGTAAACCGGCTCAGCGGCAGGCTCATGATAAACCGGGGTATCAACCCGCTGGTGGGTGCCACGATGATTAACGTCGAACAGCGCCGCAACCGATGCAGGATCATCGCTGAAATCATCGCGCAGATCGGAATAGGCATTAGACGGCGCAGCGTGAGCGGGAATCAAATATTCCTCGTTGTCAGCGGGCGCGTACTGCTCAACTGGCTGATACACAGTTTGCTCGGCAGGTGTTTGTCCGAGCTCCGGCTCCTTGCGGGCAAATACGGATTCGACCCGCTGAAGAAACTCGTTTGCAGGCACAGAAGCGCGAACATCGTTAGCCGGATCGAGCGCTACCGGCTCATGCCGGGGTGCATCATAGATGGCGAACTCTCGAAGCAGCTCGTCTTCCAGATTGAACTCGGGCTCCCGCCGTCCATCCGGTGACGTACCGACCGGTGGAGCAACATGGGCGGGACGATCCTCCTGCGCGACGAGACGCGCCAATTGCGCCAAGGGATCGTTGTCAGCGAATTCCTCAGACCGGTTGTCCCGGTTATACGCGACATTTTTTTCGACCATTACGTGTTCCACCATCTACGCATCAAAGCTACTGCCAGCGTATTGTGAGCAAATAATGGTGAGTATGTTATCGCATCTCGTCAGGTGCATCCGCTCCCAAAAGCGTCAGTCCGGACTTCAGTACATTAGCGACAGCACTCACCAGCCCTAGTCTGGCAACGCTCAATTCTCGGTTTTTATCGTTAACAAAACGTAATTCCGGCTGATCTTTACCTTTGTTCCAGTGTCCATGGAAAGAACTGGCCAGATCATAGAGATAAAATGCCAAGCGATGCGGCTCGTGATTCTGTGCCGCAGACTCGATCAGGCGCGGATATTCTGCCAGTTTAGCAATCAACTGCAACTCATTGACATCGCTTATCAAACCTGCCCCTGAAGCGAGGTCGGACACGGAGAGTTCCAAGCCCGGAAACGCCTCGTTTGCCTGCCGGAAGACCGACTTGCAACGTGCATGCGCATATTGCACATAAAATACCGGATTGTCTTTCGATTGCTCCGTCACTTTGGCAAAATCGAAGTCCAGCGGCTCCGAATTCTTCCGATAGAGCATCATGAATCGCACCGGATCACGTCCGACTTCGTCTACCACGTCTCGCAACGTAACGAAATCGCCGGAGCGCTTGGACATCTTGACTGGTTCACCATCCCGGAACAACTTGACCAATTGGCAGAGCAAAACCGTTAGTTTAGATTTACCCTCGGAAACAGCACGTGCAACTGCTTCCAGACGCTTGACATAGCCGCCATGGTCGGCGCCCAGGACATAGATCATCTCGTTGAAGCCGCGGTCGTACTTGTCCTTGAAATAGGCCACATCCGCCGCAAAATAGGTATAGGTTCCATCCGACTTCATCAGCGGACGGTCCATGTCGTCGCCCACTTCAGTCGAACGGAACAGCGTCTGTTCGCGATCTTCCCAATCCTCGGACACTTCGCCTTTTGGCGGCGGAAGCGTGCCCTTGTAGACATGGCCCTTGAAGGTCAGGTCGTTGATGGCCGAAAGGATCGGCCCAGCGTTGCCCGCATGGAGCGTGCGCTCGGAATAGAACACATCGTGCCGGACGTTGAGTGCCGCAAGATCCTCACGGATCATCGCCATCATCGCATCGATGGCCTTCTCTTTAACGATGGGTAGCCATTGCTCTTCAGGCATGGTGCGCAGCTTTATGCCGAATTCATTGGCCAGCGCCTTGCCGACGGGAACGAGGTAGTCGCCAGGATAGAGGCCGGGCGGAATGGTACCGACTTCCTCGCCAAGCGCTTCACGGTAACGCAGGAAAACAGACTTCGCAAGAACGTCGATCTGCGAACCCGCATCATTGATGTAGTATTCCTTGGTGACGCCATAGCCTGCGAATGCCAAGAGGTTCGCCAGCGTATCGCCGACAACCGCACCACGGCAATGGCCGACATGCATCGGGCCTGTAGGATTGGCGGAAACGTATTCCACGTTGATGGTCTTGCCGGAACCAAGCGTGGAGCGACCGAAATCAGCTCCCTGCTCAATCATGCCGGCCAGCAGGCGCTGCCAGTAGGCGACAGATACGCGGATATTTATGAAGCCCGGACCGGCGACGTTGACGCTGTCCACATCCGCGTCCTGCTCCAGTGCCGGAACGATGAGTTCGGCCAGCGCGCGAGGATTAGTGCCGAGCGGCTTTGCCAGCACCATAGCGGCATTGGTGGCGACGTCGCCGTGGCTCGGATCACGCGGTGCTTCTACGGTTATCCGGCCAAAATCAACGGCATCGCGATTGGCTCTCACGAGATCGATTGTCTCGAGAGCGTTTTTGATTCGTGCGTCGAAATCGGCGAAAAGGTTCATAATCATCTACCTGCGCGAAGGGCTTTGGTTCGTAACCGGGCTTTGTCTGTGCATGTCTCTCGAAACCGGCAACCACTTTCTTGGAGATATGCATTGGGCTCCGTAATTGCCCGCTGCCTATCTCAAATCCGGTGTATGGTCAAACAGCCGCTGGTGCGCCTTTAGTGCATAACTATCGGTCATCCCCGCAAGATAATCGCCCACGTGACGCGCCCTCGCCCCTTCGCTCATGCCTGGAATGCTATCCACCCAATAGTGGCTCTGCATCTCCGCAGGCGCTTCCATGTAACGGTGAAAAAGATCGGTGACGATCTGCGTAGCACCTGCTCGAATACGCATAATTTCCGGGTGGCGATAAATGTGGCCGAACAGCAGCTTCTTGATTTGCTTGTCCGTCTGCGCCATCTCGGGCGAGAAAGTTGCAACGGTGCGGTCGGCTGCCCGAATGTCCGCAGCGCTTCTCGGTTTGAGCAGATCAAGATTGTGTTGTGCCACGCCAATCACGTCTTCCACCATGTGGGTAATCTGGCGACGCATGATCTCGTGAGCGAA
Organism: Agrobacterium larrymoorei; assembly: GCF_013322225.1. Taxonomy (GTDB): domain Bacteria; phylum Pseudomonadota; class Alphaproteobacteria; order Rhizobiales; family Rhizobiaceae; genus Agrobacterium; species Agrobacterium larrymoorei_A. The sequence continues at coordinate 4,196 of NZ_JAAMFB010000011.1, read as the reverse complement.
GCGGTCATCGTCGAGGTTAGGGTATTTCGCCCGCACTTCTGACATCAGCCCGGAGAGAAATGGCACGTCCTCCAGCATCTCGAAGGTTAGATAGCCCGCGCGCAGACCATCATCGATGTCATGTGTATTATAGGCAATGTCATCCGCAATCGCCGCCACCTGCGCTTCAAGGCTTGCGAAGGTGTCGATCTCCAGATCCTGAAGCTGGCAATACTCCGTGATCGGCAGCGGTACTGGGCCATGTGTACCCTGACCGTCTTTGTCCTGCAGTGGCCCATTGTGTTTGACCAGGCCTTCGAGCGTTTCCCAGGTCAGATTTATACCGTCATATTCCGCGTAGCGTCGCTCTAGCTTGGTGACGATGCGCAGAGATTGTGCGTTATGATCAAAGCCGCCATAGGGCTTTAGCACCGCATCCAGCGCATCCTCACCCGTATGCCCGAACGGTGTGTGGCCGAAGTCATGAACGAGCGCCACGCCTTCAGCCAGATCTTCATCCAGCTTCAGAGCACGTGCAAGCGCACGCGCAATCTGTGCAACTTCAACCGTATGCGTCAACCGTGTGCGATAATGATCGCCATCGGGGCTGATGAAAACCTGCGTCTTGTGCTTCAGACGGCGAAAGGCCGTGGTGTGAACGATGCGGTCGCGGTCTCGTTGGAATTCAGATCGCGTCAGGCTGGAGGTTTCAGGAAACAAACGTCCCCGCGTCGTCCATGGATCGGCGGCGTAGACCGCCCTGTCTCCACTACCAAACCCCAATGCACGCTGATCGATAATCATTACTCGTCCTGCCATATGGCCATTGACCTTTTCAATTACCCTTCATACCTATCGCGAAGGTTGCCGCAAAGCTGTTTGGCTTGAGGTAACCCTATAGACGGCTAATTTGACTGGTTTATAATCGGTCTTGCACAGAACTTTGCTCTCCGGTTCTTGACCCCGGTTGGAGAAACGACATGACCACAGACATCACACTCTCAGAATCCGCCGCGAAGCGAATCGCCCAGATCGTCGCGGCAGACAGCGGCAAGGAAGCGCTGCGCGTTTCCGTGAAAGGCGGAGGCTGTTCAGGCTTTTCCTACAAGTTCGACCTGGATGGCGCACCGACCGACGACGATCTGGTTATTTCACGTGGCGATGCAAAGGTGCTGATCGACAGCATGTCGGTCGTCTACATGGCCGGTTCGGAAATCGATTTCGTCGACAATCTGCTCGGCCAGTCTTTCCAGATCAAAAACCCCAATGCCGTGGCAAGCTGCGGATGCGGTACCAGTTTCTCAATCTGACAACCTGTTGAAACGATGAAAACAGGTGGCTTTCGCAGTAGCATGGTTTAAAACCAATTCCAGAAGAACATGGAACCTGCGATGAAGATTGCCACCTGGAACATAAACGGCGTAAAGGCCCGTATCGAAAATCTTTGCCAATGGCTGAAGGATTCGAACCCGGATATCGCCTGCCTTCAGGAAATCAAATCCGTCGATGAAAACTTCCCTCGGCTCGAAATCGAGGCACTTGGTTATCATGTGGAAACGCATGGCCAAAAGGGCTTCAATGGCGTGGCTCTACTCTCTAAAATCAGGCCGGACGAAGTGAACCGTGGCCTACCGGGCGACGATGCCGATGAGCAGGCCCGCTTCATCGAAGGCGTGTTCTCGGTCACCGGTGGCGTTATCCGCGTCTGCTCGTTCTATCTGCCAAACGGCAATCCGCCAGATGACCCGATCAAATATCCATACAAGCTGGCATGGATGGAGCGTCTGTGCCGTTATGCCCAGGATCGACTTGATCTTGAGGAGCCGTTGATACTCGCGGGCGACTACAACGTCATCCCCGAGCCGTTCGACTGCCACGACCCGCGTGTTTGGGAGGGCGATGCGCTTTTCCTGCCGCAGACCCGCGCGGCGTTTCGCAGGCTCGAAAACCTTGGCCTAACCGATGCCGCCCGCACAACGACGGATGCCTCCGGCCTTTATACATTCTGGGATTACCAGGCCGGGGCATGGCAGAAGAACAACGGCATCCGCATCGATCACCTGCTGCTGTCATCGGAAGCAGCGGACAAACTGCATTCCGTGTCCATCGAGAAACATGTGCGCGCATGGGAAAAGCCATCCGACCATGTGCCGGTGTGCGGGTATTTTGATTTTCAGGCGGCCTAATCTTTAACGGTATCGGACGTGATCCAGTAACCGGTTAGCCTAGGCCGTAGACTCATAACGATCTGATCCAAATTCTTGCTGCTGCCAATGTAGGGGGGTGTTACCTTCTGGACACGAGCTATCCGGCCAACCAAACCCGCAACCGCCTATGAAATAAGGGAAATCCGGCGCTGTGCCTCTAACGGCGTCGGGCATGCGGATGAAAGTTGCCTATCAAAAGTGGCGATAAATCGCGCATTCTTCTGGACAGATTCGCGCATTCTTCTCGCATTGTTCTGCCAACGGTGCTGACAAGAACAACATTCTGAAAAGAAAAGAGAAAATCGCGAACAGCATCACCGATGCCTGCGCGGTTCACCCAAATTACTCGAAAACTGACAAGCGACCCCGTTGCGAGCGCGGGAGATAAAGTGGGCAGAAATTGCCCGCTTAGCACTCCTGCTGCCCACTTAGATCAACAGCTTGAAAAAATTAGGGAATTTTCTGCGGTAGCGCTATGAGCGCGATTTCCTAAGTGGGAAGACGCTTTTTGCTTAGAGCAGCGTTAGAAAAACAGAAATTGAAAACACAGAGAACTCTTCTCATAGAGTTGTCTATGATTGATGGCCGATAAAAATCACACGGCCCACGACCACCAAATCTTCTACGCGGTCCGCGTCAAAGATTTCGACAGGGTAATGGCCGTCAACATTGTCGGACGCCAGCTCAAGCTTGCCATCCATGCGCCATTTCGCCCGCTTTACCAGCACGGCGTTGCCGACTGCGAAAACGTATATCCGCCCGTGATCCACGAGAGTTTGGCTCGAATCCACAATCAGCAAAGCGTTGTCGTGGATGGTTGGGAACATGCTGTCGCCGGTTGACCACATCATAAAGCAGAAATCAGGCGCACCACCGAGACTTCGCAGGAAGTTGCGTTCAAAGGCGGTTTGGGAAACCGGCATTTCGTTGATGGGGATTAGCCCGCGTCCTGCCGACGCCCTCACGTCGTACTGGGGCAAGTTGACGAAGTCAGCTTTTTGAAGCGTTTCGGGTAGAGCCTTTTTCTCCCCCTCTTCCTCCACATGCTCAAGGGCATGAGTGAGAAACGTGCCTGAGCCTGCCGTTGGATCGTAAATGGCATCATTGGAATGAGACGCAAGTATCCTCATCACTTCTCGAGGTGTGAACATCGGACCTTCGCCCGTAATGATCCAATCGAGATTAACGCCAAATCTCCGTTTATACATACTTAGGAAATCGTGGTCCGGCGTCGAATCGCCGCGCTCGTATCCACCAAGTGTGTCGGAGTGCATCTCTAAAAGCTGTGCAAAAGGTAGGCGCGCGGGATAACCGAGCGCCTTTCGAACATCTGTAAGCCGTTGAGCCAACGGTGTTTTAGCGACCTGTGGGCGTGCCATACCGATTACGGAGTGTCTCCGTTTAAAAAACGGCGAATCTCCGTTAATACTCCTATCAGCGAAACGCCTAGGCGCTTCGCACTTGTACCTAAAACAGTCCCAAAAAAGCGGGCGTTGCAGCGCCCGCTTTCTCAGCGGAGAAAAACCATGAGCAAACACAAGCCAGTTATGGACTGGCAGGCCATCAAGGCCGAAGTCCATCGAAGAGGAATGACGCTAACTGAACTCGCAGTTAGAAATGGATTTCATCGCTCCCTGCTACGGAAACTGAACACCACTACCCACTACAAAGCACAGGACACGCTTGCCGCATTTATTGACCAGAAGCCCGAAAACCTCTGGCCGACTCGTTACCCAAAGAAAAGCTCCGGCATATTAGATAGCGCAAAGTGGCCACCGTTAGAAAGTCAAAAATCTAACGCCTCCGCTGGCATGATGGTGGCGGCATGAAGAAGGTTCTGTCAACGACCTCGGCGCTTGCTGACGCGGTAACATATTTCGCTAGTCTGCCCCGCTACACGCTCTCCTCAGTTGTGTTTAAGCATGGAATGTTGACCCCTCTGGTGGGGTAATACTTATCCAATTTTGACCCCCTCTGGATTTCATCCGACCATCCGGCTTTTGGCAGCGG
>NZ_JAAMFB010000016.1 GCF_013322225.1 Agrobacterium larrymoorei | reverse complement strand
TCCCAATCCTCGGACGGTCGCCTGTCGCCGGGACTGCGGGCTGTGAAGGGCCCGCAGTCCCGCACCGACAATAACCTCAGAACAACAAACAATCCTCGGGCTTGACCCGAGGATCTACGCAGGTTGCCCCGGCATCAAGCTTGAGGAGGCCGGAGCGGGGTGGATCCTCGGGACAAGCCCGAGGATGACGGCGGAGAGGGTGGTGATCGTCGCTCCAGCGCGCTCCTCAGCGTCCCAGCACACGAAGACGTCACAGACCCGTAATCGACAGGTAAAACACCATGCTGATCAAGCAGAGCGACTATCACCGTATCTATCGCGTCATCAATAGCCTGCTCATCAACGAAAATGCCGACCCAGCCACTGCATCGATGTATTTCAGCACCTTCGGCGCTTTCATCCTAGAGCATCACTACAAGGTCAAGGCGAAGCCGAAAGGCGGGCTCGCGGCCTATAATCTGGGTGGCACGCTGCTGCTGTTTGCCGATCATCGAGAGGACGGTCACGTCACCGGTGCGGGCGAAAACTTCCACTGCTGGGTGGAGGCGGAGGGCTGGGTGATCGATTTCATGGCGCCTGCGTTCCCGCAGGCCGCACGCGAACTATCCGTGCCGCCAAAAATGTTCCAGCGCCCGCTCTCGTCCATGGCTCCGTCCATCAACGCGCTATCGCAATCGGGTGACTTTTTCTACAAGCACGAGCCGGATGCCATGGCCAAGCGCTTCGCAGACTGGCGCAAACACGGCATGATCGGAGACTTGGCCTCCATAGCCGCAGGCTGGTTTCGCACGTCCCCAAAGCATATGCAGAGCGAAATTTCCGTTAGCGATAGCAACGGTAAGAGCCGCACAATTCCACTTTCTGGCAATGTGCTAAGTGGGGCCTGGTAATTTAAGAGATGTATAAGGACGGCCAGCGTATCCTCGCGGCAGCCGCCTGACGTCAATCAGCAGCCCGACCCCGTTCTAAAGATAACGGCAGTCGCGTCCCGCGGCCCTTGTGACAGGAACGGAACGTTTCGTCTACGGCGTATGCGATAATATGTGTGCAGCCCGCAGATGGCATGGCGTTGTGTTGTCAGATGGCGGAGGCGGCGTAGAGCGCGGGCATGCCGTTGCTCGCCGCAGACGTCACGTTTTCCAGAAACTGGCGCGATGCCTTTTCCCATGTGTACTGTCTCGAAAGCGATAGCGCCGCTTCCGGCGAGCAGTCGAGTGCACCAAGGCAGGCTGTGCGCAGATCGTGGCTGAGGGCGCCTGCATCGGGATGTCCGCCAAGAATATCGACGGGGCCGGTGACTGGAAATGCGGCGACGGGTACACCGCTTGCCAGCGCTTCGAGAATGGTGTTGCCGAACGTATCCGTTTTGGAAGGAAACACGAAGACATCTGCCTGCGCATAGGCGTTGGCGAGTTCTTCGCCCGTCTTCACGCCGGTGAAGAGGACGTGCGGATATTTTTCCTGAAGCTCCGCGCGCGCCGGGCCATCCCCAACCACCACCTTCGATCCCGGCAGGTCCAGGTCGAGAAATTCCGGCAGGTTCTTTTCAACGGAAACACGGCCTACGGTCATGAAAATCGGGCGCGGTAGATCGAAGGGTTGCGGCAACTTCTCACCGGGGCGAAAAAGGCTCGAGTCGATGCCGCGGCTCCAGCGTCTCAGGTTCCTGACACCCTTCGATTGCAGCTCGCTTTCAAGACTGGGAGTGGCCACCATGCAGGCGCTGCCGCCATTGTGGAACCATCGAACGAAGGCGTAGAGCCAGCTTTCGGGGATCGGAAACCGCGCTGCGACATATTCGGGAAAGCGCGTGTGGTAGCTGGTGGAAAAGCGCATTCCGTGCTTGATGCACCACCGTCGCGCCATGAAGCCGAGTGGGCCTTCCGTCGCAATATGGACGTAGGACGGCTGGCTTTTCTCGATTTCCTTCGACACGCGACGATAGCCTGCCACCGAAAGCCGTATTTCCGGATAGGTCGGGCAGGGGACGGAATGGAAACTTTGCGGCGTCACCATGCAGACCTCGACGCCCATGCGTTCCAGTTCCGCGTTGGTGTTTTCGATGGAGCGTACGACGCCGTTGACCTGTGGGTGCCAGGCATCCGTTACGATGGTAATTCTGGTCATGCCGTGCCGACCCTCGCGCCGCTTGCGAATCCCGGTGCGTGACCGGCTTGCGCGTGTATGCGGTAGGCGTGTTACAGCATCATGTCAGGCTTGATCAGCTTTTCGGAAGCAGGTCCGGGCTGATCAGAGCGCCGTGATGGCCGATTACCGTGGCTGCGACCTTCGCGGCGTAGGTAGCGGCATCCTGCGGCGTGCTTCCTGAGACGAAGCGGGAGAGGAACGCGCCGTTGAAGCTGTCGCCGGCGCTCGTCGTATCTACAACTTTCACGGCCTCCACGGCAGGCGCATGACTTCTGGTTCCCTCGAAATCCAGCGTTGCGCCCTTTGCGCCGTCCTTCACCACCACATTGGCAACACTTAGCGCGCGGTATCGCGCAATCGTCGCCTCGACATCGGCGTCGCCGAAGTTGCTTGCTTCGTCATCGAAGCTTGGCATTACCAGCGTCGCTGCCCGCGCGCCGTTGGAAATCGTGCCCAGCATGGTTTCCTTGTCCGCCCAGAGGCGCGGGCGGATGTTCGGGTCGAACACCACCTGTTTTCCGGCGGCTTTTGCCCGGCGTAGTTCTGACAGGAACGTGTCGACCGCCAACGGCGTGGCGAGGATCGCCAGCGTGATGCCGGAGAAATAGACGATATCCGCAGTCTCTATGGTTGCGCGCAGATGATCCGCGTCTGCAGCCAGTTGACGGGCGGCGGAGGTGCTGCGCCAGTAGCTGAAGGTACGCTCGCCATCTTTGAGATTGATAAGATATAGCCCCGGCGTACCGCCCATGATGCGGGAAACGCTGGCTGTGCCGATATCGGCCGCCTTGATAAAGCTTAGCATTTCCTCAGACAGCGGATCGTCGCCAACGGCGGTGAAATAGTCGACGGACCAGTCCCGAGGCAGACATGCGCGGGCGTACCAGGCGGTATTTAGAGTGTCTCCGGCAAAGCCTTTCCGTAACAGGCCGTCGCCCGCCTGGGAAAGCTCGACCATGGCCTCGCCAATAGAAAGAAACCGTCCGCCCACTGCATCGCCTCCATTAAATGACGTTCCGCCATTACGACGCCTGTGTGAGGCTGGCAAGGGCAACTCATAATATGAGTGGCGTATCGCGTCTTTCGGCAGACGATTATCGTTTACGGACCGTCGTCAGGTTTATATGGTCGAGCGACGATCATCGGAGATATCCCATGCCGCCCATCGCCTTTCCCGCCACGAATTCCGCACTACAAGCAGACTGGTGGAGGGGAGCGGTGCTTTATCAGGTCTACCCTCGCTCCTTTCAGGATACGACCGGGAACGGATACGGCGATCTCAACGGGGTGACGAAGCATCTGCCCTATATCGCATCGCTCGGCGTGGACGGTATCTGGCTCTCGCCATTCTTCACCTCGCCCATGGCGGATATGGGCTATGACGTGTCCGATTACTGCGATGTTGATCCCATGTTCGGCGCTCTTGCGGATTTCGACACCTTGGTATCCGAGGCGCATCGGCTGGGCCTGAAGGTCATCATCGATCAGGTGATTTCGCACACATCAGACCAGCATCCATGGTTCAAGGACAGCCGTGCCAGCCGCAGCAATCCCAAGGCCGACTGGTACGTCTGGGCGGATGCGAAACCGGATGGCACCGCGCCCACCAACTGGCTTTCCGTCTTTGGTGGCCCCGCCTGGGAATGGGATGGCGTGCGTAAGCAGTATTATATGCACAATTTCCTTGCTTCCCAGCCGGATCTCAATTTCCACAATATGGACGTACAGGACGCGCTTTTGGAAACGGTAAAATTCTGGCTTGAAAGGGGCGTGGATGGTTTTCGCCTTGATACGGTGAATTACTATTTTCACGATCAGTTGCTGCGTAACAATCCGCCGCATGAGCCCGATAGCGACGATGCCGGGCTGGATGCGCCGGATGTGAACCCGTACGGCATGCAAAGCCACCTTTACGACAAGACCCAGATCGAAAATCTTGCCTTCCTCAAGCGTTTTCGCGCGCTGTTGGATCAATATGAGGGCCGCATGACCGTAGGCGAGGTGGGCGATGGTGCCCGCTCGCTCAAAACCGTCGCTGCCTATACGGCGGATAACGACAAGCTCAACATGTGCTACACCTTCGACCTGTTGGGGCCAGACTTTACCGCCAGCCACATTCGCGGCGCGGTCGATGGTTTCCAGAAGGCAGTGACGGATGGTTGGGTCTGCTGGGCCTTTTCCAACCACGACGTCATTCGTCACCTCACACGTTTTACCGAAAGCGTGGAGGAACAGACGCGAGTGGCAAAGCTCGCAATCTCCGTGCTGGCTTCACTGCGCGGTTCCATTTGCCTCTATCAGGGTGAGGAGCTGGCGCTGACGGAAGCCGAGCTTGCCTTCGAGGATTTGCGCGATCCTTACGGCATTCGCTTCTGGCCCGCATTCAAGGGGCGCGACGGGTGCCGTACGCCGATGGTCTGGGAAACCGGCAGCCCGAATGCGGGCTTTACGTCCGCTGAGAAGCCCTGGCTGCCTGTGCCTTACGCCCATGCGATGCTGGCTGCGGACGCGCAGGAGCGCAAGCCGGACTCGGTGTTGAACCACTACAAAGCCACGCTCGCCTTCCGCAAAAACCATGCTACTCTGCGGGACGGAGACATGGAGTTTCTCGAAACCAATCAGGATTTGCTGGTGTTTACGCGACGCAAGGGGGAGGAGACGCAGCTGTTTGTGTTCAACTTGACACGGAGTCCGGTTGAGTTTCGCATTCCACCAGCGCTTAAGGTAACGGGCGTGCAGCCTTTGCCCGGCTTCGAGCCGCTTTTCAGCGGTGAAATGGTAAAGCTGGATGCACTGGATGCATTTTGCGCAAGAGTTGAATGACGAAGTTATAGAGTGAGCGCTGTGACGGTGTCATCGCGCTGCACTCTTGCTGGAAATGTGTTGTTTAAATCAGCATAAACCTGTCCACATCAACCATCCCCTTGTCCGAAATCTTCAGATGCGGAATGACGGGCAGAGGCAGGAAGGCGACCTGCAGGAATGGCTCTTCCAGCGTCGTTCCCAGCGCGTAAGCCGCCTTGCGCAGATCGTGCAGGGTGTCTCGCACCACCTCATAGGGCTCAAGGCTCATCAATCCGGCGACGGGCAGGGCAATTTCGCCCGTCACCTTGCCGTCCTCCACCACCACGAACCCGCCCTTGATCTCGCCGAGGCGGTTTGCGGCCAGCGCCATGTCATCCTCGCTGACACCGACGACGCAGATATTGTGGCTGTCATGGCCAACTGTGGAGGCGATCGCGCCCTTCTTCAGTCCGAAGCCCTGCACGAAGCCATTGGCGTGATTGCCGTTCTTGCCGTGACGCTCGATGACCGCGACCTTGATGATGTCGTTTTCGAGATCGAGGCTGGTCTGATTGCCATCGCTCGGCAGCTTGAAGCGGCGATGTTCGGTAATGATCTTGCCTGGCAACACACCCATCACCGGCGTTTCGCCTTCACTCTTCGGAACGCCGAAGTGGGACGCTAGAACCGGTCGCGCCTTGACGCTGTCCAGCCCAACAGGTGCAACGGGTTTGCGGGTTTCGAACAGCTCTGCCGTAACCTGTCTTCCGGCAGAAAATACCATGCTTGCCTTGCAGTTCTGTAACGTGTCGATCACCACCAGATCGGCCCGCCAGCCGGGCGCGACCAGACCGCGATCCCGAAGCCCGAAAGCTTTTGCAGCGGAGATGGAGGCGGCGCGATAGATCGCCAGTGGCTCTACCCCGGCAGCGATTGCCGTGCGGATCATGTAATCGAGATGGCCCTGTTCGGCGATATCCAGCGGGTTGCGGTCATCGGTACAGAGCGCAAGATATGGGGACAGTCGTTCGGTGATGATCGGCATCAGCGCGTGCAGGTCTTTGGAAACGGAACCTTCGCGCACCAGAATGTGCATACCTTTGCGGATTTTTTCTAACGCTTCATTTGCCGTCGTGCATTCATGCTCGGTGCGAATGCCTGCGGAAAGATAACCGTTCAGCGCAGTGCCGGAAAGAAGCGGCGCGTGTCCATCGATGTGCTGACCCTGGAACGCTTCGAGCTTTGCCATGCAGATCGGGTCTTTATGGATGACGCCCGGGAAATTCATGAATTCCGCCAGACCGATGACATTCGGATGGTTTCGGAACGGCAACAGCTTTTCGATCGGCAAATCCGCGCCTGCGGTTTCCAGATGGGTGGCAGGCACGCAGGACGAAAGCTGGACACGAATGTCCATGATGGTTTCAAGCGCGGAATCAAGGAAGAACTGGATACCTTCCGATCCCAGCACATTGGCGATCTCATGCGGATCGCAGATGACGGTGGTCACACCGTAGGGCAGAACACAACGGTCGAACTCGTGCGGTGTCACCAGCGACGATTCGATATGGAGATGTGTATCGATGAACCCAGGCACCACGATCTTGCCGGTTATGTCGATTTCCAGCACGCCCTCGTAGGCCTCGCATGTGCCGACGATGGTATCTCCGCAAATCGCGATATCGGAAGCGACGAGTTCGCCTGAGACCAGATCGAAAAAGCGTCCGCCTTTCAGAACGATATCGGCCTTCTCCCGGCCTGTTCCCTGATCGATCTTGCGCTCAAGTGACGATACCACGCTTCACCCCATTCAAGTGTTCTATTGAAAATCAATAAAGCCAGACCTGTTATGCGCTTGTCCAGCATGTAAAAAACAAAGCCGGGCGTGGTGGTCACGCCCGGCTTCAATAAGTTTGCAGAGTGGCTTACTCGGCAACGATCTTGCCGTTTTCCCACTTGTAGAGTGCGAAAGCCTGCGAGCTAAGGTCGCCGGTCTCGCCGTATGTCAGGTTGCCAATCGCAGTCTTGACCGGCTCACCGGACTTGAGCGCGGTGGCAACCGCTTCGGAATCCTCTGCGGAACCGGCCTTTTCGATGCCAGCCTTCAGCACTTCGACAGCCGCATAAGCGTTTAGCGTGAAAGCTTCAGCCGGGATGTTGGCTGCTTTCAGCGCGTCGGCGGCAGCCTTGGAGTCTGCGCTCTTGGTAGCGTCTGACGCGTTGGTGAAGATCGTGCCGGTGGAGGCATTGCCGCCGATGTTGGTGAATTCCGAATTGGACAGGCCATCACCGCCGATAACGGTGGCCTTTGCGCCAACATCGTTCAATTGACGGACCAGCAAGCCGGCTTCCGGGTGGTAGCCGCCAAAATACACGACATCCGCGCCTTCGGCCTTCAGGCGCGTGGTCAGCGCGCTCAGATCCTTTTCGCCCGGCGTCAGCGCATCGTAAAACACTTCGGTGACGCCGCCATCGTTGAGCGTTTTCTTGAAGGCGTCTGCAAGACCTTTGCCGTAGGCACCCTTGTCGTGAATGATCGCAATCTTGCGGTCCTTCAGCTGGGCCAGAACGAACTTCGCAGCCACTTCGGCCTGCTGGTCGTCACGTCCGCAGGTGCGCAGGACATTGGTGAGCCCGCGTGCGGTGAGGTCCGGTGCGGTTGCCGTCGGTGTCACCATCAGCACGCCGTTTTCGGCAAAAACGTCAGAGGCAGGAATGGCAACGCCCGAAGTCACAGGGCCAACGACGAAGCGTACGCCTTCGGCAACCAGCTGGTTGGCGGCGGAAACACCCTGCTTCGGCTCGCCGCCGTCATCCGCCAGCTTCAGCACGATCTGCTCGCCCAGAATGCCGCCATTCTTGTTGATGACGTCGACTGCGGTCTGCGCACCGTTCTTGACCTGATCGCCGTAAGCCGCGACCGGGCCGGTCAGCGGAGCGATGAGGCCGATGACGATCTCGGCATGCGCTGCGGGCGCGAATGCAACGGATGCAGCGAGTGCCAGACCCGTAAAAATCTTGCTTTTCATGTAATCTCTCCTTGGTTGGGCTTGTAGCCCTGTTTGACGCGGTTCAGCTTTTCCATCCTGCTGGCGCAAGGGGCCGGTCCGTCAGGCAAAGGAGCTTCGTTCCATCTTTGAATTACGAATCCCCCTTCCGGTCTTACTCGTGTCAGCCACGAGCGCAAGCGGTGTTTGATCCAAATTGCCCGAGGAAGCGTAAAACCTGTGTGATGCGCACGATGCTACAAAATTTCGTAACGTACCGCTTGGGCTGGCTTTTTTGTCTGCGCGGGAGGATATTGTCCCCATGCAATCTACCGACGACGTGTTTCTCGCCGATCTGCCAGTTTTCGCACATTTCGAAGATGTCGCAGACCCTATGCTTTATCGCCCCCTGCCAGAAGGCTGGGCGCTGGCGCTCGCCGATATAGTGGATTCGACCGGCGCAATAGGGCAGGGGCGATACAAGGCGGTCAATATGGCGGGCGCAGGCGTCATATCCGGGCTGCTCAACGCCATGGGTCGGCATGATCTGCCATTCGCATTCGGCGGGGATGGTGCTGCCGTCGCCATCCCACCGGCGTCTGTCGAGACCGCGCGCAATGCCCTGTCGAAACTCCAGAGTTGGGTATCGGACGATATCGGGCTGACACTGCGGGCCGCCATCGTTCCACTGGCCGATATTCGCCGGAATGGTTTCGATGTCCGCGTGGCACGCTTCCAGGCCAGCGAGGACGTTTCCTATGCCATGTTTTCCGGTGGCGGAAATCACTGGGCGGAAAACGAAATGAAGGCGGGCAACTATCTCGTCGATCCCGCAGCGAAGGGTGCTCGACCTGACCTGACCGGTTTGTCCTGCCGCTGGAACCCGATTGCCGCCAGCAATGGCAAGGTCGTGTCCATCATCGCCCTGCCGCGGCTGGATGGGGATATGGCAGCATTTCGAACGCTCGTCATGGATATCGTCAATATTGCCAGCGAAGCAGCTCGCGATGGTCACCCCGTTCCAGAAGATGGGCCTCCGCTCGGCTTCATTCGTGAAGGTCTGGTTATAGAGGCAATGGCGCTTTCAGCGTATCGGGATCGTATTTCGCAGTTCAAAAAGGCGTGTTGGGTTTTCCTCCAGACTGTTCTCATTGCGGTGCTTTACTGGCTGCGAAAGCCGGTCGGTCGCTTCGATCCCATACAGTACAAGAGATCCGTTGCAAGCAATACGGATTTTCGGAAGTTTGAAGACGGGCTGAAGATGACGGTGGACGTCGATGCCATTCAACTCGGTAAAGTAAGATCGCGTCTGGAATCCGCTGCGCGTGACGGGGTCTGCTATTACGGTGTGCACGAGCAGGATTCGGCGTTGATGACCTGTATCGTTCCATCACCGCTATCGCGGGATCACATGCATTTCGTGGACGGCGCGGATGGCGGATACGCGCAGGCTGCGGCCAATCTCAAGGCGCAGATCGACGGGTAGTTAGCGCTTTGGGCTATTATCACGTTAAAGCCGCGCGCCAGATAGCGCACGGCTTTAAACTCAAGGGCGGCATCATCGCTTTAAAAAAAGCGATTAACAGTTATGTCGTTATATCAGGCCGCAGACTTGGCGCTTGCCGTCTCGCAATAAATGCCTTCAAGCGTCGCCAAAATTTTCTTCACCGATTCAGAGGTGCTGGAATAATAGATGGTCTGCGCGTCGCGGCGCGTCTTGACCAGACGCTGTGCGCGCAGCTTGGAGAGGTGCTGCGACAGGGCGGACTGGCTTAGGCCAACCTGGGTAGCAAGAACGCCAACCGGAACCTCACCTTCGACAAGGCTGCAAAGGATCATTAGCCGCTTCGGATTGGCCATTGCGGAAAGAAGTCCCGCCGCCGCCGTCGACTGTTCTGAGAGAGATTGCGTGGTCATATTCCCTATTCTCCTGCGTAAAGCCCGCCCCAGAGCTATCGTTTTTGAAGCAAAATATTTTATGAGTGAAGTGTACCAACTCTGGAAGGTGATTGTATATACCTAAATCTAGGGTAAAGGCTACGCTTTATTAGCATGTATCGAAATGCGCGTAAGTTGAGCGGTCTAGCTGTCAGACGGGTATGATATTTCGTATCGCTGAAATATAAACGATTAAACTACGTTGATGTTTGCGCCTCTCTCGTCTTCGAAGGTATTTTTTTTCAGCTAGTTCGAATGTTCCTCAATTCGAATTATCTGCTGTTATTTTAAGCGATACCCAATTTCTCGCACAGGCCCCGTTGAGCGATAAATAATTCGGCATGCTTTAAGCCTCGTAAATCTGACGAATACCCCAGACCAAACGATGGGTGCGAGCGCCTGTTTCAGCAAGAAAATGCCCCGGAATTTCCGGGGCAATCTTATCATTTTGTGCGGTGTCGGGTCAGTCCGCGAACGATGTCGTCGGACGAAACAGTGCCGACGACTGCGCCTTTCTCGACAATGCCGATCGCGCCTGGCTGCTTTGCCATGGCGTCCAGAATGTCCACCAGTGGGGATTCAGGTCGGGCGGTGGCAGCAATGGAAAGGCTGCCATTTTGGGCGGTTACGCCGCGCTGCATTACATCGGCTGCCGTCAGGACTGAAATCGGGTTCATGTTCTGCACGAAATCGGAAACATACTGATTGGAAGGGTTCTTGACGATCTCCTGCGGTGTGCCGCATTGGATGATCCGTCCCCCTTCCATCATGGCGATACGGTTGCCAATGCGAAACGCTTCGTCCAGATCGTGGCTGACGAAGAGGATCGTCTTTTTCAGCCTGCTCTGGAATTCCAGCAGTTCATCCTGAAGCCTGCTGCGGATGAGAGGGTCGAGCGCGGAGAACGGTTCGTCCATCAGAAGAATGGGGGCGCCTGTTGCAAAGGCACGCGCGAGGCCCACGCGTTGCTGCATGCCACCCGATAACTCGCCGACCTTGCGGTTGGCCCAGTCGGAAAGGTTGACCAGCTCCAGTTGCTCGGTCACCCGCTTCTTGCGCTCCGCGTCCGGTACGCCGGAAAGCTCAAGCCCAAAGCCGACATTGTCGGCTACATTGCGCCATGGCAGCAGCCCGAATTGCTGGAACACCATGGAAACCGTGTGTGTGCGCAAATCACGCAGAACCTTGGAAGATGCCCGGTAAGGATCGACATATCCACCCGGCGTCTTCACGCTGACCTTGCCGCGAACGACGGGCGCCAGTCGATTGACTGCGCGAAGGAGGGTCGATTTTCCCGATCCCGACAGTCCCATCAGCACAAGGATTTCGCCCTCCTTGACCGTAAGCGAGGCATCGGCAACGCCCAGAACCAGACCGGTCTGCGCATTGATTTCCGCCCGTGTCCTGCCCGCATCGACGAGCGGTAGGGCCTGCGAGGGGTTGTCGCCGAAAATGATGTCGATGTTTTCGAAGATGATTGCGTCACTCATACTTCATCCTCCGATCCGGGCAGGCGGAACAGACGATCCAGAATGATCGCCACGATGACGATGCAAAGGCCGGCTTCGAAACCCATTGCGATATTGACCGTGTTCAAGGCGCGCACTACCGGCACGCCAAGTCCATTTGCTCCCACCAAAGCGGATATAACCACCATGGACAGTGAAAGCATGATTGTCTGTGTCAGGCCCGCCATGATCTGCGGTGTCGCGAAGGGCAGCTCCACCTTTCGCAATACCTGCGAGGGTGTTGCACCAAAGGCGACCGCCGCTTCCACGAGGGCCGGGGGCGTTGAGATGATGCCAAGCCGCGTTAGCCGGATTGGCGCGGCGATGGCAAATATGACGGTAGCGATGAGACCGGGTACCATGCCGAGGCCGAAGAGAACCAGCGCCGGGATAAGATAAACGAAGGTCGGGATGGTCTGCATCAGATCGAGTACTGGGCGCATGATGCCGTATACCCATTTGCGTCTGGCTGCGAGGATACCCAGCGGAATTCCGATGACCATGCAGACCGTCGTTGCTGCGATGACCAGTGCCAGCGTTTCCGTCGTCGCCTTCCAGTATCCAAGGTTGATGATGAGCAGAAGGCCGAGCGCCGTGAAGATCGGCATCCCTATCGAGCGTCTCGTCCAGCCCGAAAGACCAGTCAGGATGGCGATGATGATGAATGGATGCGGCGCTTGCAGCAAATAGAGTATCGCGTCGATGACGCTTGAAAAAATAAGGGCTAACCAATCGAAGAAAAATGCCAGATTTCCGGTAAGCCAGTCGATTGCTTCCTTGGCATATCGACCGACCGGTAAACGATTTTGAGATGCGCTGAGCCATTCCACGGTAAGATTTTGCCTTTCGTGAACGGGTTCATGTTGTCGGCTTCCGAGGAGTAACCTTCGGAAGCCGGGCGAAACTTCAAATGACCGGCTTTAAAGCCCGATGTTCTTTTTCGCAGCGGCAAGCGCGTCCTCGCTGCCGTCCCTGGTCTTGACGCCTGCGAGCCATGGCTCGATTGCAGTCGGGTTCGCTTTCAGCCATTCCGTGGCTGCCGCTTCGCCTTCCATGCCGTCGTTCAGGATCTTGCCCATGATCTCGTTTTCCATGGGCAGCGTGAATTGAAGGTTTTTCAGGAACGTGCCGACATTGGCGCATTCATTCAGATAACCGGCTCGAACATTGGTGTAGATCGTCGCGCCGCCCAGGTTGGGACCAAACACATCGTCACCGCCGGTCAGATAGGTCAGCTTGAAATTGCTGTTCATCGGGTGCGGTTCCCAGCCGAGGAAGACGATGGGATCGCCAGATTTGTCCGCACGCGCAACCTGGGCCAGCATGCCCTGCTCGGAGGATTCCACGACCTGGAAATCCTTAAGGCCGAAGGTGTCTTTCTCTACCATGCCGAGGATCAGACGGTTGCCGTCATTACCGGGCTCGATGCCGTAAATTTTGCCGTCGAGTTTGTCGCTATGGGCAGCGATATCCTTGAAATCCTTGATGCCGAGCTCAGCACCCTTGCTGTTGGTGGCCAAAGTGTATTTGGCACCCGTCAGGTTCTCACGCACGGTCTCCACGGATTTGTCATCCCGGTAGGGCTTGAGGTCGCCCTCCATTGTCGGCATCCAGTTGCCGAGAAAGACGTCGATGTCCTTGTTCTTCAGCGAGGTGTAGGTAACCGGAACAGACAGGATTTTCACATCCGTCTGATAGCCCAGGCTCTTGAGTATAACGGATGCTGTCGCGGTCGTTGCGGTGATGTCGGTCCAGCCAACGTCCGAGAAGCGGACCGTGCTGCAGCTTTCAACTTCTGCGGCCATTGCGCCGGTCGAGAAGAGTGTCATTGCAGAAACTGCTGCGGCGAGTGCCAGACAGCGACGATGATGTGCAAGCATTGTGCTTACTCCCTTTTTTGTGTTCCCGAAGTCATGGCCGCAATCTGGCTTTTTTCGGACGCGAAATAAACCCGTCGCTATGACTCTGCCATTATGAATAGCCTCCGCACATAATCAACTCACGCGTATTTGCGTGCGCTGCAGCAATTTTTGCGACACCAACGCAAGAAATCGGCGGTTGGTTCAATCAGGCGGGAACCGCAGGAAAGCTGTGTTTTTCTTGATTGCGGACTTCCCTCCGCAGCTTCCACCCTGCAAAAGACCGTGGATAAGTTTCGGAGGGCATGATGGCCAAGCTCTATTTCAATTATTCGTCGATGAACGCTGGCAAGTCCACGATGCTGCTGCAGGCATCCTATAATTATCAGGAACGCGGAATGCGCACCCTGATTTACACGGCAGCCTTCGATAATCGGGCTGGAACCGGCAAGGTTGCCTCGCGCATCGGCCTGTCTTCCGATGCGCTTGTCTTCGATGAGACCACGGATATCTTCGCGGACGTGCAGTGCCTGCACGGGCAGGAGCCCGTCGCCTGCGTTTTCGTTGATGAGGCGAATTTCCTTTCGGAACATCATGTCTGGCAATTGGCCCGCATCGCGGACGATCTCGGCATTCCGGTTATGACCTATGGCCTGCGCACGGATTTCCAGGGCAAGCTTTTTCCCGCATCCCGGGAGCTTCTGGCCATCGCCGATGAATTGCGGGAAATCCGTACCATCTGCCATTGCGGCCGCAAGGCGACTATGGTGGCACGGTTCGATGAGACTGGAAAGGCCGTGCGTGAAGGCGCGCAGATCGATGTCGGCGGTAATGAAAAATATATTTCCTTCTGTCGCCGCCATTGGTTGGAGACAGTAAACGGCGACACATGATGTCGTTGCGGTACAGATTGCCGCACCTGTCTTTCGGTTGATTTCGGTCAAGGAGCAGCTTGGCATCAGGGCGTAGCACGGTTGGCGAAAGGCCGCGTTATGCGGTCGAAATCAGGAGCAGGCCAATGCGCGACAACGTTCTTAATTTTCTCACCAGTGCAGTCGTTGCCGGATTTTTCACGTTTCCAGCAACTGCTGCGGAAATTGAAGTCAAGATGCTCAACAAGGGTTCGGATGGGCAGGCGATGGTATTTGAGCCCGCTGTCATTAAGGCGAACCCTGGCGACATCATTACTTTCGTTCCTGTGGACAAGGGCCATGATGCCGCAACGATAAAGGATCTCATCCCCGAGGGCGTCCAGGAGACCAAAGGGAAAATGAACGAGGCGCTGCGCATCACGGTGGAAAAGGAAGGTGCCTATGTGTTCAAATGCACGCCGCATTTCGGCATGGGGATGGTTGCTCTCGTCGTCGTCGGTGATGCTCCCGCCAATCTGGAGATGGTAAAAACAGCCAAAATGCCTAAGAAGGCGCGCGAGCGACTCAATGCGGAGCTTGCCAAACTGACGAACTGAGTGTTTCGATCTCCCGTATCCCACAAGAGCGTTTCCCTTCACGCGGAAACGCTTTAGTCCGTCATCGACACAGACCTGTGTGAGTCGGGAGATCAATCTCATGGTGAAGCCGCAATCCATCGGCAGCGATATTGACAGGGCGCAGACCATGAATGCGGCCCTGCTGACCGGGCAGCTCGGGTTCCTGCAGTTGCTCGAAGTCCTGGCACCCGATCAAGTTGCAAAGGCCGATGCCCTGCCGGAACCGGATCGCGCCGCGTTAGAAACCCTTCAACGGCAAGCTCTGGAGGCGGAAGCCACACTTGCCGATATTGTTCACAGACTTTCGCAACGGATCGGTCGGCTTTACGAGGCTTTCGGTTCGATCAACGAAACCACGCGCTATGAACGTTTCCTGTTTTTCTTTTTGAAGCGAAGGAACGACAAGCGTCATGCCGTGCGCACCAAGGAGCGGGCTCTTTCCGTCCAATTGGCCGACGTTCTTCTCCAGTGTGACCGGGCCAGCGTCATTGCCGCTGAAACCAAATCTCATAGCGCTGATTTCTTGAGCCGCTGCGAGGCTGTTGCCGTTTCTCTCATGCAAGTCAGAACGAAGCTGAACGTATCTGTGGAAGATGCGCGCCATGCTTTGAAGGAAACGAACGCATCATTGGCTACGACGCAGTGGAAAGCGGGTAATACGACGGATGAGTTGCGCTCGAAGGCGCTGCTTGCAGAACGGGACGGCCTTTCGCTTGCTCTTGAAAAAGGGGAGTTAGAGTATGGTGAGGCTCGCGGCCGGTTGGACACTCTTGACCGGCAAATCCAGTTATCCCACGATTTCACCGCACTGATTAGCCAGTGCCTGTCAGGCTACAGTCTGCTTTTTAAGATGCTGACATGCGAGATGGAGCGGGCCATACAATTGCATTCTGCGATCTCCGGGTCTTTGGACAGCTTGATCGGTAAGCCGGGTGGCCCGTCTGCTATGGCATCTCCACATCTCTCGGGTTTGTTGGGGCTACACGGTACCCATAGCATCTCCATGGATGAACTGGAGCGACGGAAAGTCCACGCCGACGAAGCGTTTTACGCCCGTTATCGGCTGGAAAAGGATCAGGTCGTCGGTCGGTCAGGCGATGCCTAAGGACCGTTGCGCAGGGACGCGGCCGGGCATTGTGAAAAATAGCCGTTGAAACAAAGCTTATAAAACGTATAGCCCGTCCTTTGCATCATCCGACTTGCGCACTATGTGATGGCTCTGTGGATTTTTGATGAGGAGAGCCAAAGGCATGCTTGAACCGGTCAATGCGTTTTTCAGGCGTGCGTTCGCCGCTATGGTCTGGCCTTTCCGCGCATCGCGCGGCTGGTATGCCGAACGAAACCTCATCATCAAGGTTCCAATAGCCATAGTTGTGATACTACTTGTCGGGCTCTACGGCAATTTCATCTGGCAAACGCAGGTATGGACAGGTTTCAATCCGGATTATGTCGATGACTACAAGCTGTCGGAGCGCACGGTTGGAGCAGGGCAGGAACTGGCCTCAGCCCCAACGGCGGCTGCGGAGGTGGGTTCGGTAGCAACGGCGACGCCATCGACGGCGGCCGCTCGCACATGCCAAAATTCGGCTATCGTTGATGTGTCCGCAGGGCTGATCGATTTTAACGTCGATCAGAATGCATGGATTTCCTCGATGCTGCTCTACAAGATGGGTCTGTTCGGCATGGATTGGGACAGCACGCCATTTCTCGACAACAAGGCGTCCTTCCAGCGCGGCGTCAATCAGGCCATTCGCAGAACGGCAGTCGAGCTTGTCGATACGCTAGGCCGCGTGCGTGGCACGTCGGGCATCAATAACGATTTGCAGAATGCGCGCGGCAATCTGCAGTACGACGAATATTCCTGGTATTTCGGCATCAGCCCTTTCGGACCGAAGACGCCTACGCCCAGCTACTACCGGTCGGCAGCAGAAAGCCTGCGGAAATTCAATGCCAGCCTTGTCCAGTGCACATCCGTCTTCGATACGCGGGCAGATAACCTCATCCAATTCATCGACCGCATTGCCAACGATATCGGCGGGACCTCGGCCATCCTGCGGGAGCGTTCGGAAAACTACAATGGCGGCTGGTTCGACACCCGTGCGGACGATCGCTTCTGGTTCGCCTACGGTCAGCTTTACGGCTACTACGGAATTCTATCTGCAGCTGGCGCGGATTTTTCTCAAGTCATCCGTGAACGCAATGTAACCAGCCTGTGGAACGACACGCTGGCACAGACGCGCGCCGCCTTGCGAATTCAGCCGTTCATGATCTCAAACGGGGATGAGAGCGGCTGGATCATGCCATCTCACCTGGCAACCATGGGCTTCTACGTTTTAAGGGTACGCTCAAACCTCGTGGAACTTCGCTCGGTACTGGACCGATAAGAAGACGGTTTTTGCACCTGAACGCCCGGACTGTTTCCGGGCGTTTGTTGGCGGTTCTAAACTTTGCCTACGCTTTGTCTGACGAGAAATAACGGTCAGCCTGTCAGTTTATCAGCTTGTAGCGGATAGCCTTCGCCACCAGCTGCGTGCGGTTGACACAGTCCAGCTTCTTGATGGCGTTGTTGAGATAGGCGTTGATGGTGTGGTCTGAAAGGTTGAGAATCTGGCCGATTTCGGCGGAAGTCTTGCCATGGGACGTCCATCTGACGACTTCGAGTTCGCGCTTCGTCAACGCCTTTGGGACAATGAGTTCAGCCCGGCGCATCTTGTCGTAAACGTCGAACGCATGAAGCGCTACCATGCCCAGTTCGTTCAGGACGATCTGGCAAGGCGGCGGGCAATCGCCATCGAAACTCAGTATATAACGGTCGCCAGAAAGCGAACTGACCGGCACAAGCACACCGTTGACGATGCCGAAGCGACGCATCAACTGCTGCATTTGTTCAGGGCAGGATTGCATGCTTATATCGTCGTTCAACGACCAGCAGTGAGGCACCAAGGATGAACAGATCTTGGCCTCGACCGGGCATTGCCGCACGTCTCGAAACTGATCGAACTCCCGGAGAAAGCGCATCGGCATCGTCGTTTCGATACGACTACTTGAATTCAGCTCGTCCCACACCTGCGGAACGCGAAACAGGGTGGCATGGCTGAAGCCGAATTTCTTCGCCACATTCTGCAATGCCTGAAGCCACCGAGGACGGCTATCCGCCGCTGAAATTTCCTCGATTAGCAACGACTGACGCTCGATTGTGGCCATTGATATTTCGTTCGTGAGAATGTTGATATGTTAATGGTAAGGAATATACGAATCTGGTCGAATTTCCACCTTTTTTTCCGATATTCCTACGACTTGGTTACTTTAATTTTTCCCCAATGCTAACAATGGTTTACTTCGGTTGTTTTCCCGTCTTTGCCGCCCAATCGACGGTTTGCAGCCCGCGTTACTGTCTGTTTCCGCTTCCTAGGGCAGAGGCGTTCAGCTCTTGTCCTGCGGTTTAGGCTTGGCCATGAGCTTTTCCAGGAAGCCTAACATCACGGCGGAAACGACAAAGGCGAGGTGAATGATAGTGAACCACATCAGTTTGCTGTCGCTATACTGATTGGCATTCAGGAAGATCTGGAGCAGGTGGATAGAAGAGATGGCAACAATGGAGGAGGCCACCTTGATCTTGAGACTTCCCGCGTCCAGCTTGCCGATGAAAGACACTTCGTCCTGGCCTTCGTCAAAACGGCTGACGAAATTCTCGTAGCCGGAGATCATCACCATGACGATCAGGCTTGCCACAAGAGCCGCATCGATCAGCGCCAGCATCGCCAATATCATCTCGGCATCGCTGTAGGTGAAAACGTTCTGTGCGATTTTCAGGAATTTGAAGCCGAAGGACAGCGCATAAACGGCGAGGGCCGCGACCAGCCCGAGGTAGAACACCACAAGGAGCCAGCGGCTGGACAGAATAATGCGCTCTACAAGCAGTTCAAGGGACTTCATGGATCGTTCCGAATGATGTTGACGGGTGCAAACATGATGCGTGGCCTGATCTAGGCCATGAACCCTCAGCCTTCAAGTGGGTCAGAATGGTCTTGCCGTGGGAAATCTCTGCCTGTGTAAAGGCAAAAGAAAACAGCATTTAGCAAGATGCATTTCCAACGGGCATTGAAAAGCGAGTGTCGCCACATGTATGAGCGCCAACGTTGGTCGACCCAATCTGCGACTGTCACTTTTTTGCCACGCATGATTTCGCTACTAAATATGAATGGTAAAATCATATTTTATTAGTTGACACAGATACTCATGTTTCTTAGTTCTGCATCAACGGCGGGGCCGTAAAATTTCAGGGCATTACCGGGCCTCGGAACGTCAGCGACATCATTGCCGCTGCGCGCTTTCGTGCGCTCGTCTTCAGGGGGTTACAATGACGATCACACGCTCCAAATCCACCTTGCTGGTCTGCACCGCGATGACGCTGCTCGCCGCGCATTCGGCAGCCGTCGCGCAGGACGCGGCCCCACAACAGAACGGCGCCATCGTCCTTGAGCGGATCATCGTCAAGGGCAAGCGCGCTGGCACCGGCAATGCAGCGGCAAATGCAGTATCTGACACACCTCTCGCCAGCACGACCACGGCTGACAATATTCGTAAGAAGGAAATCAACAACGCTCGCGATCTCGGCAACACCAGTGAACCGGGCGTCGATTTCATAGAAGCCAAGCCGGGCAAGCCGGGCGGCCTTTTCATTCGAGGTCTGGGCGGCGCGCGCGTCACGACGCTGATCGATAATATTCCGGTTCCTTTCTTTGAGAATTTCGCACGCGCTACCATCGCGACGACTGGTATGAGCGATACCAATAACAGCTACGATTTTTCTTCGCTGTCGCAGGTCGATGTCGTACGCGGTGCCGATTCAAGTCGCATCGGAGCGGGAGCGCTGGGTGGTGCGCTGGTTCTGCGGACGCTCGAGCCTGAAGACCTCATTGAGGACGGTCGTGATTGGGGTGGCGTTGCGAAGCTGACATACGATAGTGAAGATCGCAGCTTTGGTGGATCGGTTGCTGTCGCAAAGAAAATCGAAAATACCTCTGTCCTTTTTCAGGGCGGTTACAAGAAAGGTCATGAGCGTGACAGCAGGGGCTCTGTCAATGTTCTTGGCATAAATCGCACCGAACCGAACCCAAGCGATTACGATCAGTACAATCTTTTGTTCAAGATCCGTCAGGATTTGGAAGGTGGGCATCGTATCGGGCTAACGGCTGAACGCTTCAATCTAGACAGCACGACGGATTTGAAGACGGTTCAGGGACTCATACCGAACCCGCCCGCGCCTCCGTCAAACTTCACCCCTGGAAACTATTGGGGCTACGATGACACAAGGCGAGAGCGCGTATCGCTCGATTATAGCTACGAAGCCGACACCACCGATGGCTTGATCGATGCTGCGGATTTCGCGCTTTACTGGCAACGTCTTCAAAAGAGCGCGGGATCTTACGGCACGCGCGGTATACCGCCAGCAGCGCTGACGCCCTATTCCCGCGATAACGATCTGGAGGAGAGCTCAATTGGCATTACCGGTAACACGCTTACTGAATTCAGTACGGGCACTTTCAACCACGAAGTTCGATTTGGTGGAAGTTTGCAGTTCTCCGAGACGGAACAGTTCCTGCGCGTTGTTCCTGTAACGACCGTGGTTTCCCAATCGGATATGCCGGATGTGGACGGAAAGCGCCTTGGGCTTTATCTCGATGACCGGATTTCATTCGCGGATACGGGTTTTGCGCTAACGCCTGGCGTGCGTCTGGACTGGTACGACTATAGTCCCAAAGAATCTGCGGCATTCAGAAACAACACCGGTTTCCCGGTTTTCGGCCTTCCTGAGGGCCAGGATGGCATTCGTCTCTCACCCAAGCTGCTTGCGACCTACCAGTTGACTCCAGAAGTCGAATTGTTCGGTCAATGGTCCATGGCGTACAGACCGCCGACCATCAACGAACTCTACATCGATTTTCGTAATGGTGCAGCCTATGCCAACCTGGGTAATCCAAACCTAAAGCCAGAGACGGCGCAGGGCTTCGAAATCGGTGCCAACTACTCCAGCAACGATCTCAACGGAAAGCTGACAGTATTTCATAACCGATATTCGAACTTCATCGATACGATCAGCCAACCGGGCAGCGGTATTCCGGGCGAACCAGCGCAGATATTTACCTGGCGTAACCGTAACAGTGTCGAAATTTCTGGTGTTGAAGTCAGCGCGCGTCAGGACTTTGCGAACGGTTTCTTCCTGCACGGCTCGCTTGCCTACTCCTACGGCAAAGATACAGATACCAACGAGTTCATCCGTACCGTCGCGCCCTTCAAGTCTATTCTGGGTGTCGGATACGAGCAGGAGCAATGGGGTCTTGATATGACCACCATCCTTTCCGGCGGAATGAGAAAGGACGGGCTTGCAACAACCGTCACTGGCGCAACCTATGAATCCTTCGATGCTCCCGGCTACGGCATTGTCAACCTCACCGGCTGGTGGGAACCGGAACAGACGAAGGGTCTTCGTATCCAGGCAGGCATCTACAATGTCTTCGACAAAACCTACTGGAATGCCGTGGGTGTAAGAGATGTCAGCACCAGTGCGACATCAACCACAAACCAGCCCGTCGCCTTCTACTCCGAACCAGGCCGCACATTCAAAATCTCCCTGACGCAGAAGTTCTGATCAGAACTCAACAACATAAAAGGCGGGGCCATTATGCTCCGCCTTTTTCTATTTTATCGGCAATACAAATACCCACCCTTGCGCTCCAGCACATCCAGATGCAGGTGGTCCTGATGGGTCGCGTCGCTTCCGGGGGAAAGAACGGTGCGGAAGAATAGGCAGGCGGCGGTGGTGATCGTGCGTTGGAATGCGCCTTCCATAGTACCGTCTTCGTGGCGCGGTTTCATCACCAGCGGTTCGCCCGTGTCGAATGTCATGGTGGCGATGTCGACAGCGTTGCCCTTGGCGTGTTCGGAAATCTTGCCGGTTTCGGCGCTGTTACGGTTGCGGCAGATATAGGTGGAGGCCTGGCCGAAGGCTGTCACCTGCCTGTCCGGCATGGCGATCTTCGCAGTCGGAACCACCACGTTTTTCGCCCAGCGGGAAAGCGCCAGCGCCGCCTCGCAGCGCATCGTGCCCTTCGGCTCCAGCTTGATGCCGGGAATGACGACGGAGAGTTCGAGCGGGGAGGCGATGCCGCATCCCTCTTCCTCGCCCTTGATGGCGTCGATCTGCTTAAACTCCGCACCAAGCTCCTTCAACTCACTCAGACACGCCTTCAGTTCTTCCGGGTTCTCTTCCTTAACAGGCTCAGGCGCAGGTTCTTCCGCCTTTTTTTCTTCTGCCGGTTTCACCTCTTCGGGTTTCGCTTCGACGGGGTTTTCTGCGGAAGGCTTTTTCTCATTAGGCTTGGCTTCATCGGCCGGTGCTGCATCCGGCTTCGCTGGCACCTCCGGCTTTTCCTCGGGCTTCGGAACGGTGTTTTCCGCAGGCGGAGGAGGGGGCGTTTCCCGGCTCTGCTTATCGCTCTCCGGTTTGGTGGCGGGCGCTTCCTGAACCTGCGGCTTTTCCTGTGGAACCGGCACATCTTTCGGCGGTTCGGAAGCGGCGATCAGCAGCATGGATGCTGCCAGCATGAGAAATCGGTAAGCCATCAAGATTGGTCGCTCCCTGTTTGCGCCGCAGCCACAACGCATCAATGCGCCATCGGGTTCAAATCCCGCCTTAAATCCCGCTTGCCAAGCCGCCCTCTTGCCGCTAACAATTCTGCCCATGAACACAGTGTCGAAGAACATTGCTAACTGGTGGTGGGTCAGCTAACGCGGCCTCGACCAGTCATGTTTACAAGACAAGTCCAAGCCGCCCGAAATCTCAGGCGGCTTTTTTGTTGTTATGCCGCCTGTCATCATCGGGTTTAGAGCATTTCCAGCAAAAGTGCGTAGCGGTTTTGCGTGCGGATAATGCGTTAGAACAAAAACTAAGAGCGTTTTCGCGTTTCGAAGAAATGCGGTAAGACTCTAAAAACGGGAACTGCGAGAATGGTAACGATTATTCATGATGACGGGTCCGAGACCTACGAAACCAAAGGCGGCATCAAGGTCACCCGCCAGCGCCGCGCGGCAGACTACGCAGGCGCTATCGACTCTTACGTCGAAGGGCTGGATTCCCGCCGCGGTGCCGTCTTCTCCTCCAATTATGAATATCCAGGCCGCTATACCCGCTGGGATACTGCCATCATCGATCCACCGCTCGGCATTTCCTCGTTTGGCCGCAACATGTGGATCGAGGCCTATAATGGCCGTGGCGAAGTGCTGCTCTCCTTCATTGCGGAAAAGCTGAAGGAAACGCCGGACCTCACGCTCGGCGCATCCACCGCTCGCCGTCTTGATCTCCTCGTTAACGAGCCCGACCGCG
The DNA here is from genome assembly GCF_013322225.1 of Agrobacterium larrymoorei. Lineage (GTDB taxonomy): Bacteria > Pseudomonadota > Alphaproteobacteria > Rhizobiales > Rhizobiaceae > Agrobacterium > Agrobacterium larrymoorei_A. The sequence continues at coordinate 318,730 of NZ_JAAMFB010000016.1, read as the reverse complement.
TTTTCACCGAGGAAGAGCGCTCAAAAATCCCGACCGTCTTCACAGCACTTCGCGCGGTGGTCGATCTCTTCTATTCCAGCGCGGATTCCGCCATCGGTCTCTTCGGTGCCTTCGGTTACGATCTGGCCTTCCAGTTCGATGCCATCAAGCTATCCCTTCAGCGTCCGGAAGACCAGCGCGATATGGTTCTCTTCCTGCCGGATGAAATTCTGGTGGTGGACCATTATTCCGCCAAGGCCTGGGTGGATCGATATGATTTCGAAAAGGCTGGCGTCACCACCCACGGCAAGGCGGAAGACATCGCGCCGGAGCCGTTCGTGAAGACGGACACCATTCCGCCGCGCGGCGATCACCACCCCGGCGAATATGCCGAACTCGTCACCAAAGCGAAGGAAAGCTTCCGTCGTGGCGATCTCTTCGAGGTCGTGCCCGGCCAGAAGTTCATGGAGCGTTGCGACAGCAATCCCTCGGCCATTTCCCGCCGCCTGAAGGCTATCAATCCATCGCCTTATTCCTTCTTCATCAACCTCGGCCATCAGGAATATCTGGTCGGGGCATCCCCGGAAATGTTCGTGCGCGTCTCCGGTCGCCGCATCGAAACCTGCCCGATTTCCGGCACCATCAAGCGCGGTGACGATCCGATTGCCGACAGCGAACAGATCCTCAAGCTGTTGAATTCCAAGAAGGACGAGTCCGAACTCACCATGTGTTCGGATGTGGACCGTAACGACAAGAGCCGCGTGTGCGAACCCGGTTCGGTGAAAGTCATCGGTCGCCGCCAGATCGAGATGTATTCGCGCCTCATCCACACGGTGGACCACATCGAAGGCCGCCTGCGCGATGATATGGATGCCTTCGACGGCTTCCTCAGCCACGCATGGGCTGTTACCGTCACAGGTGCGCCAAAGCTGTGGGCCATGCGCTTCATCGAAAGCCATGAAAAGAGCCCGCGCGCATGGTATGGTGGCGCCATCGGCATGGTTGGCTTCAATGGCGATATGAACACCGGCCTGACGCTTCGTACCATCCGCATCAAGGATGGCATTGCGGAAGTGCGGGCAGGGGCCACGCTGCTCAACGATTCCAACCCGCAGGAAGAAGAAGCGGAAACCGAACTGAAGGCATCGGCCATGATTTCAGCCATTCGCGATGCGAAAGCCCAGAACTCCACCGCAACCAAGCGGGATGCGGCAAAAGTCGGAACCGGCGTGAAAATCCTGCTGGTGGATCACGAAGACAGCTTCGTCCACACGCTGGCAAACTACTTCCGCCAGACGGGCGCGACCGTCTCCACCGTGCGCTCACCCGTTGCGGCAGAAATCTTCGACCGCTTTCAGCCCGATCTCGTCGTTCTCTCGCCCGGCCCCGGCAACCCCGGTGATTTCGATTGCAGGGCCACCATCAAGGCCGCCCGTGCGCGCGATCTCCCCATTTTCGGCGTCTGCCTCGGCCTTCAGGCACTGGCGGAAGCTTACGGCGGTGAGCTGCGCCAGCTCGCCATCCCCATGCACGGCAAACCCTCGCGCATCCGCGTGCTGGAACCCGGCCTCGTCTTCTCCGGCCTCGGCAAAGAAGTCACCGTCGGCCGCTACCACTCCATCTTCGCCGACCCGGCAACCCTCCACCGCGATTTCATCATCACGGCAGAAAGCGAAGACGGCACCATCATGGGCATCGAACACGCCAAAGAACCCGTCGCCGCCGTCCAGTTCCACCCCGAATCCATCATGACGCTCGGCGGCGATGCCGGTATGCGGATGATCGAGAACGTGGTGACGCATCTGGTAAAGAAGGCGAAGACGAAAGCGGCTTAAGACCAGTCACGATCAACGGCGGCGTTTCGATACGGCGCCATTCTTCCAAGCTTTGGTGATGCTGGTGAAATTCTTCAAATACCTTCGCGTCGCCCTGGCTCTTGTCTTCGGGAGCCTCGCACTCGGTACCCTTGTGCCAAGGCCGCTTACGGGCAAGACCTCTGATCCCACGGTAGAGAACCCCCGCCGCATTCTGGTCCTCAGCAATCCCATCCACACCGATATCGCCTTGCCGGTGGACGCGGAACTGCTGTCGCGCTTTGCGTTTCTTCGGCAAGGCCATCTTGAAATCGATTATCCCGGCTTTCGCTATCTGGTCTTCGGCTGGGGCGGTCGCGCGTTCTACACGCAAACACCAACATGGTCTGATCTCAAGCCGCTTCCATTGCTCAAGGGCGTAACCATCGACAATTCGGTCATGCATATCGCACTTGCCGGAGATATCCCGCTGTCGGATACCAGCGTGACCGCAGTCGATCTGTCGGATGAGGGATACGCAAAACTGCTCGATTTCACTCTCGCCAGCTTCACCCGATCGCAGGGAAAGCAGATACCGCTGATCGGGCAATCCTATGGAAGGGATGACGCTTTCTTCGAAGCGGAAGGTTATTTCAACGCGTTGATGGGCTGCAACACCTGGACCGCCGCCGCCCTTCGCCATGCAGGCGTTAAGACCGGATGGTGGACGCCTCTGCCCCCACTTCTCACAGCGTCGATGCGTCTGCATAATAGCGAGACGGTCATTCCCGCCGATGTCGTCTCGCCCTTGAGATAGAAGGTAAATGTATTCCGTCCGATAGTTCGGCCTCGCCCGAATTGACACCACCCCACCGCTCGGATGACATAGGCTCCGAAACCTCATCTCGAAGAAAGCCAGCCGGATGCTAGACCTCCACCAGCTACTTATCGTCTACATTGCCTATATCATCGCGGTCGCAAGTCCCGGTCCCAGCAACATGACCATTATGGGTGTTGCGATGAGTCAGGGCAGGGCACCGGCGATCATTCTCGCGCTCGGGGTCATGACCGGCTCGCTGTGCTGGGCCACTGTGGCTGCAACCGGCCTATCCGCCGTCCTTGCCACTTTTGCCAACGCGCTCTTCGTTATCAAAATTGCCGGTGGCTTCTACCTTCTTTATCTGGCCTATAAATCCGCCCGTTCGGCCTTCGCGAAAGCACCACAGGCAGAACCCGGCGCGCTCGCCACCAGCCGCGCAGATTACATCAAGCTCTACCGTCGTGGCCTGCTGCTGCACCTCACCAACCCCAAAGCCGTCCTCGGCTGGCTCGCCATCATGTCGCTCGGCCTCAAGCCCGGCGCTGGCCCCGCCACGCTTGCCGCCATCATCGGCGGCTGCGCCATGCTCGGCCTCATCATCTTCTGCGGCTATGCGCTGTTATTCTCCACCGCACCCGCCATCCGCATCTATCAAAAGGCCAAGCGCTATATCGAGGTGACGCTTGCGCTTTTCTTCGGCTTTGCGGGCATCAAGCTGCTACTAAGTAAGGTGTAATTGGTTGTATTTTTTTATATAAAATTTAAAGTTGATTAAGGGTTTGTTTACTGTAAGTATGCCTTTGCCAATAAAGCTAAAGGGGGCAAATATGGCTACACAAGTCGGTGAAATGTGGATGGGGCATGACGCAGGCTATCGCACCAACCATAAAGAGAATCATGAAGTTCGCATCCCGGTATCGAGCCTGACGCCTGGAATAGGCCAAGTTCAGCCCGTATTCAAAAATGCTGGAGGCGGCGACACTTCAAACCTAGCCCCAGGCGATATACCACCGGGAATAATTATCGAATGCGAGGGTACGGAAGGCAGCGGCAGAGGATGGGCGGTAGTAAAGCCTTATAATGGAGTGCCGATCTTGTCCGCCACGGATTTTGACGAAAACTTTAAGCCCGGTACGCTCGTATTTACGCTTGGGCTTTATTTGCATTTTAATGATCCTACGGCACCCGGAGGGCACGTGAGAGTTAAAGTTTACGCTGCCTAATTAAGACGTCCTCCATGGTGAATGCCTTCTCGAGCGAGTAGTAATACGCAGTTTGAAGTTGATAGGCGCTTTGTTTTTTGCTTTGCGGAGCGGGGCTTGACCCCGCGCCCACTTTAAATCATAGAACGCTCAAACAGCGAACCGCCTGCACGAACCCTCGTGCGGGCGGTTCGTGCGTTTTGGGGTCCATTTCTGCAATTCATTCGCATCCGCACGGGGGTCTAGTCATGAACGCTGAAGGTAACGCTCTCGTCAGGAAGCTGGCTTTCTGGGGCATTCCGTTTTCACTTGCGATCCTTGGCCTGAAGCTTCTGGCATGGTGGGTCACGGGGTCTGTTGCGCTGCTGTCCGATGGTCTGGAATCGACCGTCAATGTCGTTGCGGCCTTCATCGCCTATTTCGTCATTCGTTACGCGCAGAAGCCTGCCGATGACGATCATCAGTTTGGCCACCACAAGGCGGAATATATCTCCGCCGTTCTGGAAGGCGTGCTGATCGTCGTTGCGGCGCTGTTGATCGTGAAGGAAGCCTATGCCGGGCTGTTTGAGCCGCGCCTGCCGGAAGCGCCGGTGCTGGGTCTGGCGATTAACGGTTTAGCGGGCGCTCTCAACGCCATCTGGGCGACGATCCTCATCCGGGTCGGCAGGAAGCATGCCTCGCCTGCGCTGACCGCCGATGGCCAGCACATCATGTCGGATGTGGTTACTTCTGGCGGCGTTCTCATCGGTCTCGTGCTGGCGATTTTCACCGGCTATGCCATTCTCGATCCCGTTCTCGCGATCCTCGTTGCCATCAACATTCTCGTCCAGGGCTCGAAAGTCATTCTGCATTCCCTCGGCGGTTTGATGGATAAGGCCGTGGAGCCGGAGGAGGATGAGGCGATCAGGCAGGCGATTTCCGAGAATTCCGCTTGCGTTCTCAACGTGCATGATCTGAAGACCCGCCGCGCCGGTGCCGCCGCCTTCATCGATTTTCACGTCGTGGTTCCGGCCTCGATGTCGGTCGGTAAAGCGCATGAGATTTGCGACCGCCTTGAAGATGCCATAAGGGAGGCCATACCGGGCGCCACGATTGGCATCCATGTGGAGCCTGAAAGTGAAGTGGCGCACGGCGTCAAGGTAGATGTTATCGAAGCAGGAGTTTGAACCATGTCAGTGACGGATGTCTCCGGCCTGTCGCAGCTGGGCGCGCAGGTTGCGTCGCCTGAAAATCCGGAAAGCGCTGTTCTGGAAAAAGTGCCGAACGGTAATGCCGGAACGGATTACGTGGTGCGCTTCACCGCGCCGGAATTCACCTCGCTCTGCCCCATGACGGGCCAGCCGGATTTCGCCCATATCGTGATCGACTACATCCCGGGTGATTTTCTGGTGGAATCCAAGTCGCTGAAGCTGTTCCTGCATTCCTTCCGCAACCATGGCGCTTTCCATGAGGATTGCTCGGTTTATATCGCCAAGCGCCTTGTCGAACTGCTTGCACCAAAATGGCTGCGCATCGGCGCTTACTGGTATCCGCGCGGCGGCATTCCAATCGATGTCTTCTGGCAGACCGGGCCAGCGCCCGAAGGCGTCTGGCTGCCGGATCAAGGCGTGGCGACCTATCGCGGTCGCGGCTGATTGATATCGAGTTGGTTCAGACGAAGGAATCTCCATCGCCTGAATCGAAATCCGTATCGTCGTTGCTGTCGTCATAATCCGCCTGTTGCAGATTATCGTTGTTGTCGGCGGCATCCTGCTGCGGGCGGTCATCATCATTGTAGTAGTTGTTGATGACCGTCTCTTCCACCGGCGCATTGCCGGTTCCCGCGCCGCCAAGGCCACCCCAGCCGGAAGACGCAACGTGGTTGGAGAAGATACCGCTCAGCGAGTTGGCCAGCAGCATACCACCGGCAACACCCGCCGCCGTACCCAGCGCACCCTGCAAAAAGCCGCCGCCACCGCCACCCATGCGGTTGAACGCGGACGTCTGTGGCTGCTGTGTCCACGGGCCGCTCGGCTGCTGTTGAGGCTCGGGGTTGCGGCCCCATGGCCCCGCTGTCTGGCCTGCGGTATCATTGCGATATGTTGGAGTAGGGGCCGCCGGAGCAGGTGGCTGCGATTGGTTGTTCCCGAAAATCGAACTCAGGAAGCCGCCCTGTTGCGCCTGCTGTGGCGCGGATGTACCTGCTTCAAACTGGTGGACGCGCTCTTCCAGCTGGCGAATATGCGCCGCTGCCGCTTCCAACCCTTTTTCCTGCACGATCACGGCTTGCGCGAGGTAGTAAGGTGAAGCTGGTTGGTCGCGCACGGCCTGCGAAATCAGCGTTTCCGCTTCCGGGTCGCGCGGCGTGGATGATGCGGTCTTCACCCTGTCGAACAGGGACTTGAGAAGTTGGGTTTCTTCTGGTGACATCGCTTGCCTCCTTGGTGTGCAGATCCCGTACAACAGAGCGTCTTTTGTGCGCCCTGAAGGACGCACGGCGCTCTGGAAACGCACACCAAGGATTTAGAGTTCAATTCCGGTTTTTAAAAGCCCCGGAAACCTTACATTTCAGTAAGGTGACACCTCATCCGCCAAAGGCCAGCGAAAGGCCTGCAAGAGCCGTTACCGCGCCTGCAATGCGCGCAGCAATCGCGCCAAAGCGCGAGATGCCGAGACCAAGCCCAATGCCCGCCAGATGCAGCAGCGCGGTGGAGATCATGAAGCCGAGGCCGAACTGAAGCGCGCCTGCACTTCCCAGCTCGCCGCCATGGGCATGGCCGTGGAACAGCGCGAAAATGCCGACGATAGCCGCCGCTGCAGAGGTCGGCAGTTTCGCAGCCACCGCCACCAGCAGGCCAAGCCCGATGACCGAGGCTAAGATTGCAGGCTCAACGAATGGCAGGTCGACGCCATAGACCGCCATGAAGAAACCGAGCGCCATTGTGCCGACGAATGCAGCAGGCACGGCCCACAGCGCGCTTCTGCGGCCATCGGTGGTGGAGATTTGCGATGCCCACAGGCCAACGGCAACCATTGCCAGAATGTGGTCCGCGCCGAAAACCGGGTGCGAGATGCCAGCCATGAACGAGCCGTGTTCCGCCGGGTTCAGGTGCGCGAAAGCGGGCAAAGTGGTTGCGGCAAGGCCAGCCGCTGCAAGTGAAAGTCTTTTGAGCATCGTTCCCTCTTTGATTCTTCAAGCGTCGGGTCTGCGGCTCTTGGGGCTGCCTTCAGACTCTGCTTCGCGGACGATAACGCAGTTATGAAGAACCTGTCCATGCGGCATTTGCCGGTGCTGCCACATGTGCCTTGTTTATTAAGCAGTTCCGCGCCTTGTCTTTTTCGCTCATTGTTTTACGACACAAATCACACTATGTCCGATGAGTAATAAATTACGTTGGAGACCGTCGCATGATGAACGAAGAAGAAGACGACAAGAGCAAGGAACTGCCGATCGGTAAGGAAACGGAAGCGAATCTTTTCAAGTCGCGTTCGATCTTCATCTATGGCGGTATCACGCAGGAACTGGCGCAGAAGGTCTGCACCCAGCTCGTGGCTCTTGCTGCTGCCAGCGATGACGATATCCGTGTCTACGTGAACTCGCCCGGCGGCCATGTCGAATCCGGCGATAGCATCCACGACATGATCAAGTTCATCAAGCCGAAGGTTTATATCATCGGCACGGGCTGGGTCGCGTCCGCTGGCGCGCTGATCTACGTATCTGTGCCGAAGGAGCGTCGTCTTTGCCTGCCCAACACCCGCTTCCTGCTTCACCAACCCTCCGGTGGCACACGCGGCATGGCGTCGGACATCGAAATCCAGGCCCGCGAAATCATCAAGATGAACAAGCGCCTGATCAAGATCTTCTCCAAGGCCACCGGTCAGTCGGAAGAAAAGATCGCCAAGGACATCGACCGCGATTACTGGCTCGGCGCAGAAGAAGCCGTCCCCTATGGTCTTGTTGGCAAGATCGTAGAGAACCAGTCGGAAGTCTGAGATTTCTGGATTGGAAGTTTGGAAACCGCGCCGTTGCAAACTGGCGCGGTTTTTTGCGTCTTAGGGGTTATAAGCAGCAATTACCCCCTTACGGAATAAGCTGGCTCTTTCGCAGGCCTTCAAACAGCTCGAAAAATGCATCGTCGGTCGGCTGGTATTCCTTGAATCCCATACGGCGGCTTTTGCCCATGTCGGTCACGACTTCGATGGGGCGACCCAGATCCGCATCCGTATGCCATGGCGAGGCGAGGCGGTTGAGGTCGCTTTCGGCCAGATTTTCACGCTTTGCGATGTCACTCCAGATCGGCGCATCCCGCTCCATTTGTTCCGTCAATGTGCTGATCGTGCCGTCGAAAGGTGCGGGCTCAACGCCGAACCAGCTCGCTATCCGCCCCCACATCCAATTCCAGCGGAAAACATCGCCATTGACCACGTTGAAGGCCTGATTGTGGGCCTGCGGTGTTTCTGTTGCCCAGAGCAGGTGCTTCGCCAGAAGGTTCGCATCCGTCATGTCGGTCAGGCCATTCCATTGCGCGGATGAACCGGGGAATCGGAACGGGCGGCCCGTCTCGCGGCAAATGGTGGCATAGACGGCGAGCGTCGTGCCCATGTTCATGGCATTGCCAACGGCCTGCCCGATTACGGTGTGCGGGCGGTGGACGCTCCAGGTGAAGCCATCGCGTTCGGCAGCGGCAAAAACTTCATCTTCCTGCGCATAATAGAAGTTTTCGATATCGAGACGATCCTGTTCCTCACGAAACGGCGTCTGCGGCAAGGTGCCTTTGCCATAGGCCTCAAAGGGGCCGAGATAATGCTTCAGGCCGGTCACCAGCGCCACATGGTGGGTGGATTTGCCAAGGCTCAAACCATCCAGCAGATTGCGCACCATGGCAGAATTGACGCGGATATTTTCCGCCTCGCTATCCTGCCTTGCCCATGTGGTGATGAAAACGGCGTCGGGGCGCACCTCTTGCAGCGCTTTTGCGGTTTCCACCGCATTTTGCAGATCGGCGGCAACAGGAATGACCTGCGGATGATCCTTGGGTCGCCGCGCCAGCCCATAGACTTTCCAGCCTTCTTTCAGCAAAAGCTCTGACGTTGCGCTGCCGACAATCCCGCTTGCGCCGACGACCAATGCTGTTCTAACCATGATGCTACTCCATTTTTGATCGAACCACAGTTAGGCACCGAACAGGGCGACGAGTAGATGGCACTGTTTGGGGACATGGATACAAAGAGGTAACCACAATGAAGCCGGGCAGCAATGAAGAGGAGTGGCGCGAAGACTGCGCGCCGCGCCGGGTGCTGGAACTTTTCTCGACCAAGTGGACGAGCATGATCCTGCATACGCTGCACAAGCTTCATGATGGCGCGGCCCGAACCGGGGTGCTGGAGCGAAGCCTTCCCGGCATCTCCAAGAAAATGCTGACCCAGACGCTGAAGGAGATGGAGCAGTCCGGTCTCGTCACGCGCCACGTACATTCGACAAGGCCGCCCGCCGTTGAATACCGGCTGACGGATCTCGGCCACCGTTTCATCGAACCGGTCGAGATGCTTTATGCGTGGGGCAGGGATAATGCCGATGCACTGGACGCGCTTAAAAGCCGCGCATCCTCAAAGAGGTAGGGCAGGGGCGCACAGTCTTATGCCTTCGTAGCGAGCCATAGCATATGCCGCGCACCGCCGCGCTTGCCATTGGCACGAACGGGCACTTCATCCGTCGCAAAACCCGCCTGTTTCAGCCTTCGTGTAAATGCCGCATCGGGGGCGGAAGACCAGACGGCCAGAACACCACCGGAGCGTAAGGCCACCTGTGCCGTCGCCAAACCGCTGCGGTCATACAGGCTGTCATTGGATGGCCGTGAAAGCCCGTCCGGGCCATTGTCCACATCCAGCAAGATCGCGTCGTAGGCCGCCTTTTTCGACCGGATCAGCGCACCCACGTCGCCCACGTGAATATCGACGCGGGCATCATCGAGCGTCCCTTTGTGAAGCTCCGCCATCGGCCCGCGCGCCCATTCGACAACCGCTGGCACCAGTTCCGCAACGGTCACGTTCGCATCGTCAGGCAACACACCCAATGCTGCCCGAAGTGTAAACCCCATGCCCAGCCCGCCGATCAGAACGCTCTGCTTCGCCCGGCCCGCAATTCGCTGACAGGAGAGCGTCGCCAGCGCCTCCTCCGAACCGCTCAACCGGCTGTTCATCAGTTCGTTCGAACCGAGCATGATGGAAAACTCCTGCCCCCGTTGCTTCAGCCGCAACTCGGTGCCATCGCCCGGAATGGGTGCGCGGTCCAGTTCTATCCAAGGAAGCATCGATGATCTTTCCGCGTCTTAAAAAACGGACCTCTAGCATGGGCCGAGCCCCTGGAACAGCGGGGTGCATAACGGCTTGTCGAGTGAGGTAGATTTCGCCGTGCAAGCTATGCGAGCGCTTTGGTGTGTAAAACCGCCTTGCCATGTCGGGCGATTTTTGATCTTGGGTAGATGTTGATATTGCAGAGTCCCGCCATGCTAAAAGATTTTTCCGTTCAAGCCCTTTTCATGGGTTGCCTTACCGCTTTTGTAGGCTTTGCCAGCTCCTTCGCAGTTGTACTGCAAGGGTTGAAGGGCGTCGGAGCGACGGATTTCGAGGCGGCATCGGGGCTTATGGCGCTGTCGGTTGCGCTTGGGCTTTGCGCCATCGTTCTCTCCGCGACCAAACGGCTTCCCATCAGCGCCGCATGGTCTACTCCGGGTGCAGCGCTTCTTGCGACGACGGGTGTGATCGAGGGCGGATTTGCGGCAGCGGTCGGCGCTTTCATCATGTGCGCCGTGCTGATCATCATCGCGGGTCTGTTCAAGCCCCTCGGGCGGGCAGTGGCCTCCATTCCAACGCCCTTGGCCAATGCCATGCTGTCTGGCGTCATCGTCGGTCTGTGTTTCGCACCGATCAAGGCCATCGGCTTCGACCCCGCGCTCGGCCTGCCGATCATCCTCGCCTGGATCGTCGTCGGTGCATTCAAGCGGCTGTTCGCGGTGCCCGCAGCACTGGCTGCCTTCGTGCTGGTCATGATCTTCGGTGTCGATATTCCTGCAGGTGCGTTCGATAGCCTTGCTCGATCGCTTGCCCCGCCCATGGAGTTCGTCTCTCCCCTGTTCAACCTGCAAGGTTTCGTCTCGATTGCGCTGCCGCTCTTCATCGTCACTATGGCCTCCCAGAATATTCCCGGCATCGCAGTGCTGAAGGTGAACAACTACGACGCCCCGCCCAGCACGCTTTTCGCAACGACCGGATTGTTCTCCTTGGCTGCAGCCCCGTTCGGCGGTCACGCCGTCAACCTTGCCGCCATTACCGCTGCCATGTGCGCAGGCGAAGATGCCCACGCCGACCCAAAGCGCCGCTATTGGGCGTCACTCGTCAGCGGTTTCGGTTATGTGATTCTCGGGCTGCTCGCAGGCGTCGTCACCGCCTTCGTCGCGCTTGCGCCGCCCATTCTCATTCAGGCCGTCGCGGGACTTGCGCTGGTCGGTGCCTTTTCCGGCTCTGCCGTTGCTGCTTTCAAAGAGCCGGATACGCGAGAAGCCGCCGCCATCACCTTCCTCATTACGGCCTCGGGTCTGTCATTCGCAGGAATTTCCGGCGCGTTCTGGGGTTTGATCGGGGGAGGGGTGATGATGGGATTGCAGCGGCTCGTGAGTGCCAGACGAAACGGATAGCAGGCGGCATAGATGGAATTCGAATTCGATCCTGCGAAAAGCGCTGGTAACAAGGACAAGCACGGCATTGATTTTGTCGATGCCCAGCGTTTATGGCTTGATGAACGAAGGTTAATCGCACCACTCGCAATGGAAGGCGAGGAGCGATATATTATGGTCGCTAAGCTTCATGATAAAATCTGGAGCACGATCTTTACGTATAGAGATGGTCGCGTCCGAATCATTTCCGTCAGACGGGCGCGAGACAAGGAAAGGCAGCATTATGAAGGCGATCAATGCTGAAGAATTCGACCGACGGTTCGATGACGGTGAGGACGTCAGCGACTACGTTGATTGGTCTCAGGCCATTCGCCCTGGCGTTGAAACCGAACATGTCGAGGTCGATCTGCCGAAGTGGCTTTTGAAGAAGGTTGATGCAGAGGCCTCTCGTCTCGGCACGACGCGTCAGTCTTTGCTCGCTGAATTGATCACCGAAAAGCTTGGTGGCGACCAGCCATTGAAATAGATGATTTTTGAGTGCGAAGATTACTTGTCAGATCAAAAACGGCTGTTTATACAAACCTCATGAACAGTTGCACCGAAACTTTTTCCGGCATGAGCGCGCAGATTTCTGCGAGCGCTTCGCCGTGCGGTGCACTCTCGCTTCTTAGCCTCGACCTTACACGCGGTTGCCGGGTCCAGTGAGGAGCGCCCGGCGGCCGAAAGCCCGCTGATGCGAACGCTCCTCAACTCGAAATCTCAATTGATACTGGATTAAGGCCCGTTCGGGCGCGCATCTGCGAAGGCTTTTCAGCCCCGGTGCGTGGAAGGAGCAAGATAATGGACGCGAAAAACAATAAATTTTCCAAAGGCATGCCGGAAGCAGGCGTAAAATATCGCCCATATCCCACCATCAATATTCCTGACCGCACATGGCCGGGCAAGACCATCGAGAAGGCACCGATCTGGTGTTCGGTGGATTTGCGTGATGGCAACCAATCGCTGGTCAACCCCATGGGGCATGATCGCAAGGCCCGCATGTTCAAGCTGCTGCTGGATATGGGTTTCAAGGAAATCGAGATCGGCTTCCCGTCTGCCTCGCAGACCGACTTCGATTTCGCCCGCTGGTGCGTGGAAGAAGGCGGCGTGCCGGAAGATGTGTCCTTGCAGGTGCTGGTGCAGTGCCGCCCGGAACTGATCACCCGCACGTTCGAATCCCTGGAAGGCGCGAAAAACCCGATCATCCACTTCTACAATTCCACCTCCGAGTTGCAGCGCCGGGTGGTGTTTGGCAAGGACGTGCACGGCATCAAGCAGATCGCTGTCGATGCGGCCAAGATGATCACCGACATGGCGGCGAAGGCCGGTGGCGGTTATCGCTTCGAATATTCTCCGGAAAGCTTTACCGGTACCGAGCTGGAAGTTGCGCTGGAAATTTGCAACGCTGTCATCGCGGAAGTTAAGCCAACGGCTGAGAACAAGCTGATCCTGAATCTGCCTTCGACAGTGGAGATGGCGACGCCGAATATCTACGCCGACCAGATCGAATGGATGTGCCGCAACATCGACAACCGCGAAAACGTCATCATCTCGCTGCACCCGCATAACGACCGCGGCACCGGCATCGCCGCAACGGAACTGGGCTTGATGGCAGGTGCGGACCGCGTGGAGGGAACGCTGTTCGGCAATGGCGAGCGCACGGGCAATGTGGACGTCGTGACCTTGGCGCTGAACATGTTCACGCAGGGCGTGGACCCGGAACTGGATTGCGCCGATATCGAACGCATCAAGTCCGTCTATGAGTATTCCAACGAAATGACGATCCCCGAGCGCCACCCTTACGTCGGCGAGTTGGTCTACACTGCCTTTTCCGGCTCGCATCAGGATGCGATCAACAAGGGCATGAAGGCCATCAAGGTCGCCAACCATCCGGTCTGGGAAGTGCCGTATCTGCCCATCGATCCCAAGGATGTCGGCCGTTCCTACGAGGCGATCATCCGCATCAACTCGCAGTCTGGCAAGGGCGGCATCGCCTATATCCTGCAGCAGGATTATGGCCTGAACCTGCCGCGCAATCTCCAGGTGGAATTCCGCGAGGACATCCAGCGCATCACCGATGAGGAAGGCGTAGAACTGCCTGCCAAACGCATCCACGAACGCTTCATCGAGCGTTACGTGACGCAGCCGAGCGCACGCCTGAAATTCGTGGATCACCACACATATCCAGCGGGTGATTTCAAGGGCGTGCGTGTGGTTGCGGCAGAAATCACCGACAATGGCGAGATCAAGCGCATCGAAGGCAAGGGTACGGGCCCCATCGACGGCTTCATCAATGCGCTCTCCACCTATCTCGGCATCGATCTGTCGGTAAACGACTACTCCGAGCACTCCCTCCAACACGGCTCCAACGCCTCGGCCATCGCCTATGTCGAGATGGAGCACCCCGGCGGCAAGCTGTTCGGCGCAGGGGTGAACACGAACATTGTCGCTGCATCGCTGGAAGCAATTGTCTCTGCTGCGAATCGGGTGTTGGAAGAGCGGGCGAAGTAGTTAGTCGTCCTACGATCGTCATGCTCGGGCTTGTCCCGAGCATCTGCTACCTAGAATTTTGTTGAACGTGCGCAGATCCTCGGCACAGGGCCGAGGATGACGGAGTGACACAGTCAGACCCGAGGTCTGGGTGGCCTGCTCTTAGTCCTCCGGCGCCTGCTCCACCGGATTGCCGAACCCAAGCGGCCTACCGTTGTCATAGAACACCCGCACGTCTTCCAGTTCGATGCCCGTCGCCTTCTCGTTAAGGCCGAAGCGTTCGCAGGTGACATTCCAATTGCCGGGACTGCCGGAAATGTGGAAGAGGTTGTAACCTGCGCGGGGCTTTTCGCCACCCGGTCCCTGACTTGCGGAGGCAATGCCCACGACAGGGATATGATCCTGGCCGCGATGGGTGTTGAGCCAGTAAACAGTGTTGAGATGCGTGTGTCCGTGCAGCACGAGTTCCGCACCACCTGTCCCCATGGCGGCGGCGAAGCGGCGGATGCCGATCATGCGTTTGTGGGTGGCGGCGGCGCCTCGGATAGGGGGGTGGTGGATCATCACCACGCGAAACAGCCCCTGTTCACCGGCTTTCTTCAACAAATCCGCTGTGGCGCGGGCCTGACGTCGGCCGAAATAGCCGGTGGCGGAGAAAGGAGGGGTCGCGATGGAGGTCGAGCAGCCAATCAGCGCCACCGGGCCACGAACGCGCAGGTAGGGGAAAATTTTGCGGTCTTCGTCCCAATGATCTTCATCGCCATCGCCGCGCACGTAAGGGTACCAGGCGGCCATGGCCTTGTCATGGGCACCGGGCACGTAGGCATCGTGGTTGCCGGGCACAACCGAAACCTTCAGCGGATCGCCCACTTCTTCCAGCCAGTCGGCGGCTGCGCGGATTTCGATGCCGGTTGCAAGGTTGACGAGATCGCCGGTGATCGCGGTATGATCCGGCACCTTACTCTCCAGATCGTCGAGCAGCCGCTCGAGCGTATCGGTGAAAAGATGCTTGCGGCGATTGAGACGCCAGTTCACAAAACCAGTGATGCGTTTCGATGCCAGTTCGCGAAAGGTGAGTTTCGGTAGCGGACCGAGGTGGATATCGGAGATATGAGCAAGTTTAAACATGCATTCAGCCATAACGTATGGTTTAGCGGGCGTCCAACGCGAAACCCCGATTTTTCAATGGGATAAAGGAGAGTTGAGCGTTGAGTGAAAACATTGTCAGCGGGCAAGGGTTCCGGCGTATTTTTCGAAACATGGCTAAACGCGTCTTGCACCTCTTCTTCTTTTACCGACGCGGCATGACGCTTGGTGTGCGAGGAGCGTGTTTCGATGTGGAGGGCAGGGTCTTTCTGGTGCGCCACACCTATATTTCCGGCTGGCATCTGCCCGGGGGCGGGGTGGAGCGGCACGAAACCGGGCTGCAGGCGCTGCACAAGGAAATTCGCGAAGAAGGCAATCTCGCTGCGACCTCAACGCCTAAGCTTTTTCACGTCTATTTTAACAACCGCACCAGCGATCGAGATCATGTGTTGCTCTACCGGCTGGATGTTCGCCAAACCGCGGCGAAAGTTCCGGATCGGGAGATCAGCGAGAGTGGCTTCTTTTCCCTCGATGCCCTGCCTGAAGGCACGACACCCGCCACCCGCAGGCGACTTACGGAATTGGGTGGCGAGGCGACGCCGGACGATTACTGGTAAGCTTAACCTAGCCGCGCCCGGTCATGAGCCTTGTCCAAATCAAGCTCTGGCCCCACGGGAACGATGCCGGTGGGATTGATGGTTTTGTGACTGCGGTAATAATGCTCCTTGATGTGGCGCATATTGACCGTTTCCGGCACGCCGGGCGTCTGGTAGAGATCGCGCAGATAGCCTGTCAGGTTCGGATAATCGTGAATGCGGCGGATGTTGCATTTGAAGTGACCGACATAGACAGGCTCGAAACGAACCAGGGTCGTGAACAGCCGCCAGTCCGCCTCCGTTTGTTCGGCACCCAGCAAGAAGCGCTTTCTGGTCAGTTTTTCTTCCAGAATATCCAGCGTTTCGAAGACCTTGGTGGCATTTTCCTGATAGGCCTCCTGAGTGGTGGCAAAGCCAGCCTTGTAGACGCCGTTGTTGATGGTGTCGTAGATCAGGTCGTTCAGCTTATCGATTTCGGAGCGGCTTTGCTCAGGGTAATAATCCGTTTCCGATCCCGTGAGGCCGTTAAAAGCGCTGTTGAACATACGGATGATTTCCGCCGATTCGTTCGAAACGATTGTGTTCTGGCTTTTATCCCACAGCACAGGCACAGTCACGCGTCCAGAATATTTCGGGTCTGCCTTGGTGTAGACTTGCCACAGCGTCGACAAGCCGAAGAGATGATCCTCGGTCGCGCCGGGAGTACGTTTGTTCTCTACTTTGAATTCCCAGCCATTTTCCAGCATCAACGGATCGACCACGGACACCGAAATGAAATCCTCCAGCTTTTTCAGCTTGCGGAAGATAAGGGTGCGGTGCGCCCAGGGACAGGCGAGCGAAACATAGAGATGATAGCGGTCTTTCTCCGCCTTGAAACCGCCATTGCCGGAAGGCCCGGGCTCGCCATCCGCCGTCACCCAGTTGCGAAACTGGGAAGCGCTGCGTTTGAAGTGGCCTTTGGTTTCCTTCGTGTCGTACCACACGTCCTGCCAAACGCCTTCAACCAGTCTGCCCATGTTTCGTCTCCTTGCTCGTGATCAAGTTCACTCTAATTGAACGAAGCCGCTAAACGAACCCTCGGATCGTTGAACAGTTCGTTCTTATCTCGTGAATGTAAGGATCAGATGTTTTGTTCTGGACGGTGCCGAATTTTCCTGATAATTGCGATTTCCACAATTTCGAGGAAATTCTTCACTATGATCGCACCACGGACGCTCCGACGACGCTGACGCTTTTCAACGCCCTGTCAGGCTATTGTCAGGTGCACCGTCGCACATCGTCATGTCCGTATCCAAGGTTTCGGTCTCCTCATGTCCAAGCATGAACTTGTCTACCTCACAGAAGACGCGTCCCACGACGCCGTTATCGAACTCATCAACGAAGAAGCTTTTGGTCCCGGTCGGCACACGCGCGCCGCAGCGCGAATTCGCGAGCAGGGGCCGCATGATCGTGCGCTTTCCTACATCTGCGCCGACGATGGCGAGACGATTGCTTCGGTGCGGATGACGCCCGTTCTGGCGGGCGGGGTGAAGGGCCATATGCTTGGGCCGCTGGCCGTGCGGCCTTCGCACAAGAATATGGGCATTGGCCGGGAGCTGGTGCGGATTGCAATTGCAGCGGCCAAACGCAAGGGTTCCGAAGCGGTGATCCTGATCGGCGATCCACCCTATTACATGCCGCTTGGTTTCGAGAAGGTAGCCTACGGCGCGCTTGATTTCCCCGGCCCTGTGGATATGAATCGCGTTCTCGTTGTTCCGCTGAACGAGGATGTACATGCCCGGTTGAAGGGTGCGATCGGCTGGCGCCAGTGCGACACGGATTTATCTGTTGGCGACACACAGGAAATTGCGTTTGAACCGATTTTACTGGCGGCCAGCTGATGAAAGCCTGTTAAACAAGGCTTGACAGCGTCTCTCACCTCCTAGCACTTGTGCCGCAGCGGTGGCACAGGTTGATTTCTCAAGGGGAGCGGGATGACTGCAATCACGATGAACGATGCGCTGGATCGCGCAGGTGCGGGTGCCTATCAGCGACGGTTGATGGGAATTTTCGGTCTCGTATGGGCGGCGGATGCCATGCAGGTTCTGGCTGTCGGCTTCACCGCCGCCTCCATTGCCGCGACCTTCGGGTTAACGGTGCCGCAGGCGCTGCAAACGGGTACGGCATTTTTCCTCGGCATGTTGCTGGGCGCGGTTGGATTTGGACGCCTTGCAGATCGTTATGGACGTCGCCGTGTTCTTATCGGAACTGTCGCCTGCGATGCGGTGTTCGGCGTGCTTTCGATTTTCGCACCGGATTTCACCATTCTTCTGGTACTGCGTTTTCTGACCGGGGCTGCGGTGGGCGGTACGCTGCCGGTGGACTACGCGATGATGGCGGAGTTTCTGCCAGCAAAAAATCGTGGACGCTGGCTGGTCATTCTGGAAGGCTTCTGGGCCGTTGGCACGCTGGTCGTGGCGCTCGCTGCCTGGGGTGCAAGTCTTGCCGGTGTAGAAGACGCTTGGCGCTATATTTTCGCTGTGACGGCCTTTCCTGCATTAATCGGCATCGGCCTGCGTTTCATGGTGCCTGAATCGCCGCTTTATCTTTTGAAAAACGGGCGTCCTGACGAGGCCAAGGTGGTGGTGAATACGATGTTGCGGGTGAATGGCCGGGCAACGTTGGATGCCAAGACCGGACTTGCGCACGCTAACGGAGCCAAGGGGCAGGGCATATTCTCACCCGCTTTACGTCAACGCAGCATCATGATCTTGGCGATCTGGTTTCTGGTATCGGTTTCCTATTATGGCGTCTTCACCTGGATGCCGGCGCGGCTTGCGGGCGAAGGCTTCGGCTTCGTGCGGGGCTATGGATTCCTCGTTCTCGTCGCGCTTGCGCAAATTCCGGGGTATGCCCTTGCTGCATATGGTGTCGAGAAATGGGGCCGCAAACCGACACTCGTCGGCTTCTGCCTGCTTTCCGCACTAGGTTGCCTACTTTTCACGCTGGCTGGTAGCGGTGCGCTCATTGCAACCTCGCTGCTGCTCATGAGCTTTGCGCTGCTCGGCACATGGGGCGCGCTCTATGCCTATACGCCGGAGCTTTACCCAACCGAATCCCGCGCAACCGGCATGGGTGCTGCCGGTGGGATGGCCCGCCTTGGCGGCCTGCTGGCACCATCCCTGCTTGGTTACGCCATCGCGCAGGGCTTTGGCTTTGCGGTGGGAATTTTTGCCGGTCTGCTGGTGATTGCGGCGATTGCAGCAAGCATGATTAATGCCGAGACGCGGCAGGTGGCTCTGTCCTGATACGACTGAGCAAGAGCGGGCGAGGCTCCCTCTTGCTCTTATAGACCGTTAGCCTGAATAAGGCTCGTACCTGAAATATTCGTCTTCGCGCCGGATAAAGCCGATGCCCGGATAGGGCAGATGGGCAGCGGCGATGAGTTCGACGTTTCTTGCCAGATTGGCAAAGGCCTCGATCCGGGCGGCCGCCGCAGCGGGCTGATCATAATCGAACGTGATCGTGACGGACGGATCGTAAAACTGAACGCTGTCGCCATGAACGATATCGCCCACGAAGTTGATTGCTTGCCTGCCGCTTTCAAACCGCACAGAAATGTGGCCGGGCGTATGACCCGCACGAAGGGTTGAGCTGAAGTTCGGCAAGATGATGCCGTCATCGTCAAAATACGACACGCGGCCCTCGGCCATATAGGGGTCGATAGCGGCGTGGGCGCGCTCGATCTGGCCGCGAAGCCTATCCGTCAGGTTCGAACCATCATGCGCGAGCCAGAAGGATGCTTCCGTTCGGGCGATATGAAGTTCCGCATTTGTAAAGACTGGCTCACCGCCGACAATCAGTCCGCCGGAATGATCGGCGTGGATGTGGGTGAGTATGATGTCGTCAACCTCATGGGCACCAATGCCGAAGGCTTCGAGAGCGCCGATCAGCTTTCCATGGTCCGGGCCAAAGAATTCGCCAGAACCGGTGTCGATCAAAACGTTCTTTCCGCCTGTCTGGACCAGAAACGCATTGACGCACAGTCCGTCAGGCGTGTCCGGAAATTCCTCCGGCGTCGGAGAGTCCAAACCACGGCGGTACAATTGGCCGATGGCTGTTGTAAGGAAACCATCAAAGAACGCGGTCACGTGAGCGTCACCAACATTTACGGTGATGGGCGAGAAAGATTCACTGTCTGTCATGACCAGCCATAAAGTTAGGTCGCGTTAAAAGTTCTTCTTCAAATAGGTCATCGTGATGCCGTCGCCGAAATCCTCGATCTGGCCGAAGATTGTATAGCCGCATCTTTGATATAAAGAGAGCGCCTCCGGGCTCATGGTGTCGATATAGGCACCCTTGCAGCCGCGTTGGCGGGCTTCATCTTCTGCCATGCCGAGCAGTTTCGGACCGAGGCCGTGACCGCGCAGTTCCTCTGGGATGAACAAGAGGGCGGTATAGAGCCAGCTCCGGGCCGTTTGACCGGCTAGACCGCCGATCACATTGCCATCTTCGTTTTTCAATGAGATGACGATGTCTTTCCATTCGGCTGAACCGAAGCGGTTGACGTTGTAGTTCTTCAGCGCACCGAGAATAGTGGCTTTGGCTTCGTCGTCTGCGCCATCGGTTAGGTTGATTTCATAGTTCATGCCTTAACGACCCTCACGCCACCACAGCGCGGAGAAGGCGAGCAGCAGGGCGGCGAGACCTGCGAAACCGGCAAAGAGCGGCAGGGTGTTGACGCCCTTGAGCACGGTTTCATCGGTGAGGCGAATGAGCATGCGGTCATTATCGGCCACGCGGACATCGCCTCGAACGGGCAGGATATCCGGCAGCACGACGCGACCATTATCGTTCACCACACGGTGGATGCTGCCGCGTGTGGCATCGATCACCGGCTTAAGATTTTCCGTGCTAGAAATCATCGCCTTGAATTCCGGCGCATCGACCGCGCCGACATGGACCAGCGTGGTGAATTCACCGTTGGCGATTTCGTAGAGCCCGGTTTCGTCCATTCGGCGCTCGATCTTGTAGAGGCCGGGTTCGGTCTGGGTGAAATTCATTGTCTCCGTCTTACCGGAGGGGAATTTCACCGTGGCGTTGCCGGGATTATCGCCGATGGTCTGGCGGGTCACTTCCAGCATGCGGCCATTGGCGCGGGCGGTCAAAGCCTCTTCTTCAAGCTCGGGTTCCTTCATCAGCCAATGCGCGATGCGGCGATAGAGCGCCACATGCGGCCCACCGCCTTCGAAGCCGCGCGCCCAGAGCCAACCCTGATCGGACAGCAGCATGGCGACGCGGCCTTCGCCCTGACGGTTCAGCACCAGAAGCGGGTCTTGCCCGGCACCGAGCATGACCGTCTGGCCCTGCGGCTGATCAACGCCCACGGTGCGGAACCAGCGGCCCCATTGCGGCGGTTCTGCTGCCGAGCCATCAAGACCGCGCGTGACCGGATGTTTCTTCCCGTCGTCTGAGAGGCGGGGATAGAAGGGAGCTTGATTGACCTGACCTGTTGGCTGGGCTGGCAAGACCGATGAGAGTGGGGTCAGTGCGACAGAATCCTGGCCCGCATGTTCGGGGCCAGCGGCAATCAAAAGCGCGCCGCCCTTTTCGACATATTGGGCGATGTAATCGTAATAGAGGATCGGCAGCACGCCGCGATGCTGGTAGCGGTCGAAGATGATCAGGTCGAAATCATTGATTTTTTCAACGAAGAGTTCGCGCGTGGGAAAGGCGATCAGCGACAGTTCGTTGATCGGCGTGCCATCCTGCTTTTCCGGCGGGCGCAGAATGGTGAAGTGCACCAGATCGACCGATGTGTCGGATTTCAGCAGGTTGCGCCATGCGCGTTCACCGGCATGAGGTTCGCCGGAAACCAGCAGTACGCGCAGGTTCTGGCGGATGCCTTCGATGACGTGGACGGCACGGTTGTTGGCGGTGGTGACTTCGCCGGGAAGCTCCGCCACGGAAAATTCCATGACGTTGTTGCCGCCGCGTGGCACCTTGAAACTAAAGGGAATGGGGCGGCCCGGAACGGCTTGGAGATTGGCGATTTCCTGACCGTTCATCTTGACGGTGACGTTGGCCGATCCGCTCTGCGTGCGGCCCTCATCGAAGACGCGGAGCGTCAGCTGCTGTTCTTCATTGACGATGCCGAAGCGCGGGGCGCGGACGACCTCGATGCGACGATCGAACTCATCGGCTCGGCCTGTTATGAGGCCGTGCACGGGGGCTTTGAAGCCGAGGGTCTGTTCGATATTGGGCGTGGCGTTGGGGATATCGTGGATCTGGCCATCGCTGAGGAAAATCGCGCCGCCGACGCGTGAGGGTGAGACATCCGAGACGGCTGCGGCAAGGCTGGAGAAGAGGTTGGTGGCGGGGGAATCGCTATTCGGATCGTTCTCCACCTCCACGACGCGCGGCTCGATTCGAGGGAAGCGGGCGAGGCGTTCGCGCAGCGTTGCCAGTGCCTGATCGGTCTGCTCGTGACGTTGCTGCACGTCCTGACTTTGCGAGCGATCCACGATGACGGGGACGATGGTCGAGAGCGGCTCGCGCTCTTCATTGGTCAGCAGCGGGTTTGCGATGGCGAGCAGCAGGGCCGCAAGCGCCAGCCCGCGCAACCACGCACCGCGCACGCCGCGTAGCAGGCCGATGACGGCGAGGATGAGGCCGGCGACGGCGAGGATGGCGAGAACAGTCCAGGGGAGGAAGGGCGCGAAAGTCAAATTCATGCGTTACTGCCCCAATCTCTGGAGGATATCGGGCACATGTACCTGATCGGCCTTATAATTTCCGGTCAGCATATACATCATGATGTTGACGCCGGAGCGGAAGGCGTGTTCGCGCTGAACCTCATCCGGCGGAACGGTGGGCAGCACGGGTGCGCCATTGTCATCGATGGCCAATGCACCGGCGAAGTCATTGCCGGTGATGATGATGGGCGAAACGCCATCGCCCTGCGACGACACGCCGGAGGTTGAGCGGGTGGCATCCTGTCGGGATTCGACCCAGAGCGGGCTGCCATTATAGCGACCCGGGAAGTTGTTCAGGAGATAGAAGGACCGCGTGACGACGTGGTCCTGCGGGACGGGTTCCAGCGGCGGAATATCGACATTGGCGAGAATTTCCTGAAGGCGCTGGCCGTTGGCGCTGGTGCTGCCGCTTTCGAGGGAAGAGAACTGGTCGCGCGTATCGAACAGCACCGTGCCGCCCGCGCGCATATAGGCATCGATGCGGGAGATGGCCGCGGTCGAGGGCATGGGGGCCGTGGCGGAAATTGGCCAGTAGATGATGGGATAGAAGGACAGCTCGTCCTTGGAAATATCGAGCCCGACAGGCGCGCCGGGTTCCAGCGTGGTGCGCCATGTGAGGAACTCGGTCAGACCCTGCAAGCCCTGCTGGGAAATGCGGTCGACATCGTCCTCGCCGGTGCGGACATAGGCTAGGTGGGTGGTGTCGAGGCTGTTGAGAATGGCCTCGTCGCCCGGCTTTGTGTCATCCGCCTGCACTGGACTGGGCGTCATCAGTGCAAAGGCGCTGGCGACTGCGATGAGGATGGCGGCGGCGGACGAGCGTGCGCGGGGCAAGCGCGAGAAGACGCCGTTCATGAAGAGCATGATGAGGCTATCGGCAAAGAGCATGAGCAGGGCTGCGATGAAGAGGGCAGGGCGCAACGACTTTGCCGCTTCGCCAACAAGGCCTTCCGTCGCGACCGACGTGCCTGCCAGCGCGGTATCGATGGGGCGCAGCGTAGCGCCGGGCGGCAACAGGTTAAGCGCAACGAAACCGGATTCCGTGCCGTAAAGGCCGGGCGGGTTATCGAAGCTGGCAAGCGGGTTCTGGCCGGGGCGTGCTTCCAGCGGGCGGGCGGTGCCGATTTCAGGCGAAAGCGAGCCGGTGGCCGTGAGTACGCGGTAAGGCGGGAGTGCCGCGGCAGGAGCGTTGGCCGAGGCGGAAGAGCCGCCGACCTGCGACAGCTGCACGATACGGCGCAGCATTTCCACGAAATGGCCGGAAATCGGCAGATCGGACCAGCTGGCTTCGGCGCTGACATGGAACAGCACGATGCGGCCCGCATCGACATTGCGGGTGGTGACGAGGGGGGTGCCATCGGCAAGACTTGCCCATGTGCGTTCGGCAAGATCAGGCGTCGGTTCTGCCAGAACCTGCCGCTTGATGTGCACGCCTTCGGCTCTCGCCATGCCTGCAAAGGGGCCGAATTTGGGGAAGTCTGCTAGCGGCTGCGGCTCTGCCCAGGACAGCGCGCCGCCAAGGGCGCGCTCACCCTGACGAAGCGTCACTGGCACCAGCGGGTCTTCCGCCGGAGCGGCGGCAAGGCGTGGGCCTGCGAAGCGGATCAGGGTGCCGCCGCGCGAAAGCCAGCGTTCCAGCGGCGCGTAGGTTTCCTGCGGCAGGCGACCTATATCGGCCATGACGATGACGGAAGGATTGGACTGCAGAAGTTCAGGAATGGCGACGGCGAGATCTGCCTGACGCTGCGGAACGAGATCGACATAGGGCTGAAGGGCGCGGCTGATGTAATAGAGCGGCTGAAGCAGCGGCTGGAAATCATTGCCGGTTTCGCCAGCCAGAAGCGCCACGCGGCGACGGCGGAAGCCATCATCCAGCAAATGGGTGGAACCTGCGGTGGAGAGGCGATCGATGGAGAGGCGGGCGAAATCGTTGCGCAGTTCGAAAGGCGCGCTGAGCGTTGCAGTGGTTTCCGCAGCACCGGGTGCGAAGGTTGCGCCGGCGCTGGCGAGGATGCGACCCTGACTATCCTGCGCATTGACGGTGACATTTGCCGGGCCGCCGGTTTCGAGGCGCGAGAGCGAAACGGTCATCGTCTCGGCCCCGTTTTCCGCGCCGGTGATGGCGGTAACGGCCTGCCCATCGCCCTCGATGACGCGGAACTCGGATGGCTGAATGCTGGCGAGATTGCTGAGTGCGGCGCGGTCTTCCGGTGTTGCCACGCCATCGGTGATATAGGCAAGCGTGCCGGGGGTGGTGCCGTTGAGCGCTTCATGGACCGCCTCTGCGGCGCGCACGCGATCCGGCGTCAGCGGTTGCGGCTTTGCGGCGGCGAGCTTTTCAAGTGCCGCCGCTGTCGTGCCGGGCTCGGCGTCATGATCGCGGTCGGCGGTGAAAGCGATGGAAACGGGGCGCTCGGCGCGTTCGGCATCGCCAATCAAAGCTTCTGCGGTGCGCACGCGGCGCTCCCAGTCCGGCGCGGAAGCCCAGCTGTTATCCACGATCAGCACCAGCGGGCCGCTGCCAGCCAGCGTGTTGTTGCGCGGATTGATGACGGGATCGGCCAGCGCCAGAATGACGGCGGCGGCCAGCAACATGCGCAGAAGGGTAAGCCACCATGGGCTTTTCGAGGGCGTTTCCTCACGCTTCAGCACCGTTGCGAGAATGCGCAGGGGCGGGAAGACTTCCGTCTTCGGGCGCGGCGGCGTGAGCCGCAGCAGCCACCAGATGGCAGGCAGCGCAAGCAGGCCAAGCAGAATGAAAGGGCTGGTGAAGACGAAGGGCAACGCGCTCATGTGCGGCCTCCGTTTCGTCTACCGGCAGGCGCGCCGGAAAGATACATGTGCATGGCGACCAGCGCTTCGGAGGCCAGATGATCCGTTCTGTGAAAGACGAAGTTCCAGCCGAGACGGCGCAGCGATGAGGAGAGAGCGTCGCGCCGTGCGAAATAGGCGCGGGTGTAGTCATCGCGGATGGTTTCGGCGCGGCCAGAGGTCAGCTTTTCGCCGGTCTCGGGGTCCGAGAATTCGGTGCGACCGCTATAGGGGAAGACTTCTTCCGCCGGGTCGGCAATTTCCACCACATGGCCGCGCAGGCCACGGCGGGCGAGTGGGGTCAACCGCTCCATGACGCTTCCAACATCGTCGAGAAAATCGCCGATCAGGACGATATCGCTGGAACCACGGATCATGCGCGTATCTGGAAGGCCAGTTGTGGCGGGGGCATGCATGATGGCGGTTGCCAGACGCTCCGCCGCGTTGCGGGCAGAGACCGGTTCCATGATGCCGGGGCAGCCGATGCGCTCTCCGGAGCGGGCCAGGATTTCCGCCAGCGCCAGCATCAGCACCAGTGCGCGGCTTTCCTTGGAAACGGTGCCGAGCGTGGACTTGAACATCATGGAGGGCGACAAATCCGCCCATAGCCAGATGGTGTGGGCGGCTTCCCATTCACGATCGCGCACATAGGTATGGTCATCGCGGGCGGAGCGGCGCCAGTCGATACGCGACAGGCTCTCGCCGTCTGCATAAGGGCGGAATTGCCAGAAATTCTCACCGATTCCGCGCTTGCGGCGGCCATGCCAGCCAGCTGTGACGGTGTTGGCGATGCGCTTGGCTTCCACCATGCAATCCGGCACCAGAGCGGCGCGCTGGCGCGCGCGGGCCAGCACGTCGCTGCCCGATGTCTGCTCTACGATCTGGCCGATGGATGCCACATGCGCTCCTGTCTGCTTGACGCGACCTATAAGGCGTTAGTGCTTTGCCTGTTCCACGAGGCCGGCGATGACATCGCGGACCGACATGCCTTCCGCACGGGCCGCGAAGGTGAGCGCCATGCGGTGCTCCAGCACGGGTTCGGCCAGCGCATAGACATCATCCAGTGACGGTGCGAGGCGGCCTTCGTACAGGGCACGAGCGCGAGCCGTCAGCATCAGGGACTGGCCAGCGCGCGGGCCCGGGCCCCAAGCAACGTTCTTATCGGTCAATTTGTTGCCCTGTCCGGGGCGGGCGGAGCGAACGAGAGACAGGATAGCATCCACCACCTTGTCGCTAACCGGCATCTGGCGGATCAAGGTCTGGACTTCCATCAGGCGATCGGCATCGATCATCTTGCGGGCTTCGCCGGATGCGGTGCCTGTCGTGTCGAGCAGGATCTGGCGTTCGGCGGCAAGATCGGGGTAATCGACATCCACCTGAAGCAGGAAGCGGTCGAGCTGGGCTTCGGGCAGCGGATAGGTGCCCTCCTGCTCCAGCGGGTTCTGGGTTGCCAGAACATGGAATGGCTTCGGCAGATCGAAACGCTGACCGGCAACCGTGATGTGATATTCCTGCATGGCCTGCAGGAGCGCGGATTGCGTGCGCGGGCTGGCGCGGTTGATTTCATCGGCCATCAGAAGCTGGCCGAAGATCGGGCCTTTGATGAAGCGGAAGGAGCGGCGACCGCTCTCATCCTGATCCATGACTTCCGAGCCGAGAATATCCGATGGCATCAGGTCCGGGGTGAACTGGATGCGGTTGGCATCGAGGCCGAGAACGGTGCCGAGCGTGGTGACGAGCTTGGTTTTGGCAAGGCCGGGAACACCGACGAGAAGCGCGTGTCCGCCGGACAGGATGGCGAGAAGCGTGTTCTGGACCACTTTCTCTTGACCGAAGATGACCTTGGAGACTTCGCCGCGAATGGCCGCGATATCCGAAAGCGCTTTTTCGGCAGCGGCGATGATCGCCTTTTCGTCGAGGGTTTCGCTGGTATTCATAATGCCCATATCGCTCTCCTCAAGACCTCGCCGAAGTTTCCGTCGCTACCGATACTTACCGAATACAGGACGGATTTCGCGCTGCATATAGCTTATTGCCATTGGGGCGGCTGACAAGCATCCTTTGAATGACTATCTCGTTACCCATGCTAGTTATTCAATAGTTGGCAAAGCAGGGCTCGAATATGGCAGATGACAGGATAAATTCGGCGGGCGACGCGGCGGGACTTGCCGCGCTCATCTCCCGTGCCAGCGAGCAAGCCGGTGAAAAACGCCGTGGACCTGCCCCTGTCGAGAAATGGAACCCGCCTTTCTGCGGTGATCTGGACATGGAAATCCGGGCGGATGGCACATGGTTCTACATGGGCACGCCGATTGGCCGCGCCCCGCTGGTGCGGCTGTTTTCCACTGTTTTGCGCAAGGATGAGGACGGCAAGACCTATCTCGTGACGCCTGTGGAAAAGGTCGGTATCCGCGTTGTGGACGCGCCCTTCATCGCTGTCGAGATGAATGTGAGCGTGAAGGGCGGTGAGCCACTTTTGACCTTCCGCACAAATGTTGGTGATGTGGTGGAGGCCGGTGCCGAACACCCGCTTCGTTTCGTGACGGGTGATGGGAATGACGAGCTGAAGCCCTATCTGCTTGTGCGCGGGCGGCTGGAAGCGCTGGTTTCGCGCGCTGTTATGTATGATCTGGTGGAACTCGGTGAGGTTATCGAGATCGATGGCCGGGAGATGTTTTCCGTTCGATCAGGCGGGGAGGCGTTTCCGGTGATGCCTGCGGATGAATTGAGTGAATTGTCGAGATGAATGTTGTTGTTTGTTCTCCCTCATTCCTGTTCCCCGGATCAAGTCCGAGAACGTCACAGGAATCCAGCCAGTCCAGTCTTGGGCTGAAAGAGTCCTTCCGCCGCGCAGACGCGCGTCGACTGGATTCCTGTGACGTTCTCGGACTTGATCCGGGGAACAGGAATGAGGGAGGTTTGCGGTGATGCTTTCTGCGACGAATGACCTCCAGAATTTCTCAGCCGCCGACTTCCGGCGGCGTGTCCTCCAGCAGGGCGAAGGCGTGGCGGAGCGGGAAGACGCGGACCAGGGCGACCATGTGCTGAACCCCGGTGTTCGTCTGTCGGGCGAAGGTATCCGCCTGAAAGATGCGGCGGTGCTCGTGCCGGTTATCGATGACGGGCCAGATGCGCGGGTGATATTCACCCAGCGGACATCGACGCTGCGCAAGCATTCCGGCCAAATCTCCTTCCCCGGTGGCGGGATCGATGCGGAAGATCGCTCTCCGGAAGCGGCGGCGCTGCGTGAGACGGAAGAGGAAATCGGCATTTCGCGGGATTTCATCGAGACCGTGGGGCGGATGCCGGATTATATTTCCGGCACGGGCTTTCGCATCAAGCCGGTGCTTTCGGTGGTGAAGCGCGGCTTTACGCTGGTGCCCAACCCAACCGAAGTGGATGAGGTGTTCGAGGTGCCGCTGTCTTTCCTGATGGACCCGGCCAATCACAGGCGCGGCAGCCGCATGTTTCAGGGGAAGGAACGGTTTTTCTACGAAATGCCCT
Organism: Agrobacterium larrymoorei; assembly: GCF_013322225.1. Classification (GTDB taxonomy): domain Bacteria; phylum Pseudomonadota; class Alphaproteobacteria; order Rhizobiales; family Rhizobiaceae; genus Agrobacterium; species Agrobacterium larrymoorei_A. The sequence goes on along the minus strand of NZ_JAAMFB010000016.1, from coordinate 290,024 downwards.
ATGGCGAGCGCTACATTTGGGGCATTACGGCGGGCATCGTGCGCAGCATTTACGAGAGGTTTTATTCATGAGCATTGCCGGGCAGAGCTGGTTTTCCAAACCCGGTCTCACGCGTATTTTCGAGCTTCTGAATGCAGATGGCGGCGAAGTGCGCGTTGTGGGAGGCGCTGTGCGCAACGCGCTGATGGGCTTGCCGGTGGGGGACATTGACCTCGCCACCACGCTGCCGCCGAAGGATGTGGTCGAGCGCGCCAGGGAAGCTGGCATCAAGGCGGTGCCGACTGGCATCGAGCATGGCACGGTAACGCTTGTTGTCGATGGCGAGGGCTATGAAGTAACCACGCTGCGCCGCGATGTGGCAACCGATGGCCGCCACGCGCAGGTGGCTTTCGGAACCGACTGGAGGCAAGATGCTGAGCGGCGCGATCTGACGATCAATGCGCTGTATGCGGATGCCTCGGGCGAGGTCATCGACCTCATCGGCGGGTTGGCGGATATCGAAACGCGCACCGTACGGTTCATCGGCGATGCGGCGACGCGGGTTGCCGAGGATTATCTGCGTGTTTTGCGCTTCTTCCGTTTCTTCGCCTATTATGGCTCCGGTCGTCCCGATGCCGATGGTTTGCGGGCTAGCGCGCGCGCCAAGGACAAGCTTTCCACGCTTTCCGCCGAGCGGGTGTGGAGCGAGATGAAGAAGCTTCTTTCCGCCGACGACCCATCGCGCGCACTTCTCTGGATGCGGCAGGCCGGTGTGCTGACGCAAATTCTGCCCGAGACGGAAAAATGGGGCATCGACGCAATTCATGGTGTGGTAGCGGCGGAGCAGGCGCTGGGCTGGAAGCCGGATGCAATGCTGCGGCTGGCTTCAATCATTCCGCCGGATGCGGACCGCCTTGCGGCAATTTCCACCCGGCTTCGCATGTCGAAGAACGAGGCGGTGCGGCTGGAACAGTGGGCCAAGGCACCCGCTATCGATCCTGCCATGGCGGAGACCGCGCTGGACCGGCTGCTCTATTGGCAGAAACCCGATGGTGTGAAGATGCGTTTGCGGCTGGCGCTTAGCTCCGCACGAGCCGACATTTCCGGCGGTGAGGGTTCGATGCAGAAAATTGCCCGGCTCTCGACGCTGCTGGCGCGTGCGGAGAGGTTCCAGAAGCCGGTATTTCCGTTGAGTGGAGCCGATGTGCTGGCGACCGGTGTTGCGCCGGGCCCGAAGGTGGGTGAGATTTTGGGACAGTTGGAAGACAAGTGGGTGGAGGGAAATTTCGCGCTGGAGCGGGATGGGCTTTTAGAGCGGTTGAAAAATACCCTCTGAATTTGCGGGGGTACCCCCCTCCACCCGGGGAAGCCTATGACTTCGCTTTGCGAAGGTCGACGCTTTCTATCCTCTCCCACAAGGAGACCGTTGCGTAACCACGTGAGCCACGCAACGTTCCCCTGTGGAAGAGAAAGCAATTTCAACATCTTATCTTTAGCTAAGTGTTAGAAATTGCAAGTGAGGGGTTGTCTTTTTCAGACGTTCAAACCCCAACCTCACTCTCATCCCGAATACGCGCCTTGATATTATCCACCATGTTCTCGCGAATAACGGTTTCGCCATGGGCCTGACGCATATGCTCTACCGCACGGCGGACGATTTCGGCGTCTTCATCTGCGCGGGTGTGCCATTCGCAGCCGGGGACGAGGGTTCCGCATTCAAACAATCTCATAACAGCCTCCCTGTATGAATAGCAGACGCAGGCGCGCGAAAGGCGGGCTGGTCTTGTTGGCCAAACGGGTGGGAAGGGGATCGGTTCCCGTTAAGGCGCGCCCGGCCTCCTCAGAACGGGCGCGTTTCGCGGATCAGCCCTGATCGGGCAAAGCCCAGCAATGGAACACGGACGATGTTGCTGCCGCGGGATTTGGCCCCGTTTCGACCTTGTCATCGTTGGCAGCGGCTTCGGTTGCGAGCCTGCGCTTCACCTGCTCGACATAAAAGGACAATGGCAACTCGCGATCGCCCGTGGCTCGCATTTCGGCGGCCAGACGGTCGATCAGTTCCGACGTTTGAATGGAGTGCGGCTGTTCAGTTCCGGCCGCAGGAATGGGCATGCTGTTCGAAGTAATCATGACGATAGCTCCTCCAGTCCATCTACGGATTGGAGACTAGCACCGCCTTTGTGTTTTCATAAGAGCTAATTTTCTAAAAATTGGTGAAGCTCGCTGACAAAAGTCAAACTTTTCGTGATTTCTTGAGAAAGCCTTATGGCCAGCGGACCACCGGTGGAAGAGAGGAGAGAATCGACTCCACATTGCCGCCGGTTTTCAGGCCGAAAATGGTTCCGCGGTCGTAAAGCAGGTTGAACTCCACATAACGGCCACGGCGGATCAGTTGTTCGTCGCGGTCTTCTTCCGTCCATGGATTGTTGAAGTTGCCGCGTACGATGCGGGGATAGGACAGGTTGAAGGCGCGGCCAATGTCCTGCACGAAAGCAAGGTTGGCGTTCCAGTCGCCCTTTTCCTCATCCGGGTGCAGCCAGTCGAAGAAGATGCCGCCGATACCGCGTGGCTCGTTGCGGTGCTTCAGGAAGAAATATTCGTCACACCATTGCTTGTAACGCGGATAATCCGCAATGGCATGGCGATTGCAGGTGATTTCGAAAACGCGGTGAAAAAGCTGCGTATCCGGGTCTTCCTGAGTACGACGACGGTCCAAGACCGGCGTTAGATCCGCGCCGCCGCCGAACCAGTGACTGGTGGTAACGACCATGCGGGTATTCATATGCACGGCTGGCACGTTAGGATTAACAGGGTGGGCAATCAGCGATATGCCGGACGCCCAGAAGCGCGGGTCTTCTTCCGCACCCGGTATCTGTTTGCGGAATTCCTCGGAGAACTCGCCATGAACGGTCGAGGTGTGGACGCCGACCTTTTCGAAGACGCGGCCTTCCATCATGGACATCTTGCCGCCGCCGCCTTCACCGCCCTCGCGCAGCCATTCCTTCTGGATGAAGCGACCAGGCTCCTGATCGGAAAGGGGGCCTTGCAGCTCGTCTTCTAGTGTTTCGAAAGAGGTGACGATTGTGTCTCGCAAGCTCTCGAACCAGGCTTTGGCGAGTGCTTTCTTATCCTCGATATCGTCCGGCAGGCCCTTTGGCAAAATGGGGCGTTCCATATCCGGTCTCCTTCACGCGATTCGTTCCTTGCCAGCCGGTTTAGCAGCCGTGCGTAACAGACACAAATTGGACTCGCCAAGGTCAAGGCCACACACTATGTTTTGAAACGAGAGGTGAATGTCATGACGAAATTTACCGGCCCGCCGCCGCTTGAAGGCCTCAAACGAAGGATCGCCGCGCATCGCCGCGATCAGCAGGCTGGTACACCCAAAAACAGCAAGAACGGCATGTTCGTGCGACAGACATTCTGTCTGACTCGGGATGAGGCACGCGCTAAAGCCCGCGAATGGTTCAGCGAGTTTCCCAAAGCCGCCTACTGGACCGAGGTCGAGAGCTGGCGGCAACTGGAGGGTGACCGGATCGAGTTTACGATGCGGCGATTGCCTTCGGCGGATTAGATCATCCGCGCGTCTCCGCAGCCCTCAATCGGCTTTCAACCAGGACTCCGCTCTCGTCCAGAATGGGATATGCGACAGAAACGATATGCGCGTTGATGCGTTTCAGGTCTCTCAGCATGTCGAGATGGAGCGAGCTGGTTTGAAGGCTCTGCGTCAGGCCATCGCGCAGACGTTCCAGATGGCGGGCGGATGAGCGTTTTTCGAGGTGGCGAATATCGACCTTGATTTCCATGAGACGGCGGGCCAGCGCGAAATCGCCGGTGACGAGAATGCTCTGGGCCGAGCGCAGGTTCTCGATGGTCATATCGAATAGCGTCTTCAGCTCGTCATAGCCCTCATCGGAGAATTTGAAGCCGTTCAGAACTTTCTTGCGGATTTGCTCGCAAATCCCCTTCTCCACGATGTCGCCGATATGCTCCAGATTGATGGCGTAATCGATGAGGGTTATGGAACGGCGCGCATCGTTTTCCTCCAGCCCCTGGCGGCCAAGTTGAGAGAGGTAAATCTTCACTTCCTGCTGCAGCCGGTCCACCTTCTTTTCAAGCGCGGTGATTTCGGCAAGCGGAGCGAGATCGTTATGCTTGAAGGCGTTTTCTGCGCGGATCAGCATCCGTTCAATGGTGTCGCCGACGACCAGAACCTCACGCGTGGCGTTTGCCAACGCGACGACTGGCGTGTCCAGCGCTTCCTTGTCGAGAAAATGAGGTCCGTCATCTGCGCGCGCGGCCTCCGGCACCAGCTTTGCCATCATATCCGAAACCCAGCCGGAAAGGGGCCATGCGACGATTGTCAGCAGAATGTTGAAGATCAGATGCGCATCGACCGGCAGCATCGATGGTGACAGTGAGAGCTTTTGAAGCGCGGTTGCGCCATGGGGGGCGAGCGGTAAAGCGATAACGCAGCCAGCGGCGCGTATCACCAGATTTCCAAGGGTAATGCGGCGGGCAGCCGCCGGACCTGAGAGGGTGGCGATGACCGGAGGGATCGCACCACCAAGATTGGCTCCCAGAATGAGAACGATGATGAGGCCGGTCGAGAGTATTCCAGCCGATGCAAGCGACAGGATCAGCACCACCATGGCAAGGCTGGAGGAGGAGGCAAATGCCATGGTGGCGGACAGGATGAGAGCGACCGGCCAGGCGTCATCGAGAAGGCCGATGAACGCACCGAGTGCCGGTGAGGCGCGCATCGGCTCCGTAGCATTGCTGAGAAGGTGAAGCGAAAGCAGCATCAGGCCGATGCCGACAAGTGCCGTTCCGCCGCCCTGGCGGGCGTTGGAGCTGCCCTTTCGCAGGATTATGCCGGAGAGGATGAGGAGTGGAGAAAGCCATGCGACACCGGTTGCGAAGATCCACGCGGTGACGGCGGTGCCGATGTTTGCGCCAAGGAGCACGATCTGCGCCATGCGCGGACGGATGAGGTCGCGTTCCGCAAACGAGGCGACAGTGAGCGCCGTGGCGGTGGAGCTTTGCAGTGCGATGGTTGCGAAGAAGCCGGAGAGGAAGGAGCGCGGGCCGCTTTTGGTGCTGGCGGCGAGAACCGCTCTGAGCATCACACCGAAGGCGCGGGTTACACCATCCTTGACTTGCGCAAGGCCAAACAGAAGCAGCGCGACGGCGCCGAGCAGATTGACGATAACGATGGTGGATTCCATGAGCGGCCACTCCTTCCCGTCTTGTCTGTCATTATTAAAGAATAGCCTTGCCCGAAGCCTTTCACCGTCTGATGCCAGGGCGGGCGTGGAAAGTCTCGGCGGGGAAATCTTTAGTTGGCTAACAAATATAGGTAGGAAAAGTTCATGCGTATAGTAGAGCCTGAAACAATTTCTTCAGGATCGAGAGATTTTTATCACCAAATTGTTTGACGAAGTGCTTCCCCTGCAATCATTGCGGCCGACATGGCGACATTGATGGAGCGCTGGCCCTCCACCATTGGAATCAGCACACGCTCATCGGCCTTTTCATGCACATGGTCCGGCACGCCCGCACTTTCGCGACCGAAAAGCAGAACATCATCGGCACGGTATTCGATTTTCGTGTAGGGCAGTGCTGCCTTGGTGGACGCGAGTACCAACCGCCGCCCGCTTGCCGTGTGCCACTCCTCGTACCGTTCCCAGTTTACGTGCCGGGTAAGCGACGCCATGGCGAGATAATCCATGCCAGCGCGCTTGAGATTTCGATCCGAGATATCGAAGCCCGCCGGTTCGATAATGTCGACACCAATACCCAGGCACGCGGCGAGCCGCAGGATGGTGCCGGTATTTCCCGGAATGTCCGGTTGATAGAGTGCGATCCTGATATCCGGCATTATCGATGTCTCTCGTTCTACACAGCTTTGCCGTTATCACGGCTGGCCGCGCCTGAACAAGAAGCGCCAGCCTCATGGTTTCGTCGTTGTCGTGCCGCGCCATGCAAACCTGCGATTGAGCGTTTTTTGAAATCCAATTCGTTTCTTGCTGGCCAATGCACAGTTTTTAAGCTAAGAGAAGTCATCTTCAACGCCAGCCATGGAGGTTCTGATGAATATTCACGTTCGATATCGCCTCCCGGCCTTTGTGGTGCCTCTGCAGGCCTAGGTGTTTCCTCGCGGTTTTCCGCATTTTTCCGATAATCAATCGTCATGTGGCTGTTACGGCCGCGTTCCACCTCTTTCCCGTTCAGGCCGTGGGAGCCTCAAGTCCCGTTGCCGCGTTTTTCGGGATTATATTGTCCGGAGCTTGGCCTATGTTTGGCTGGTTTGAAAAACGTCTCGACCCATTTCCCGCATCGGTGCCCACTGTTCCGCCGCAAAATCTTTTGCCGTTCATGTGGCATTATGTGAAACCTGCATGGCCATGGCTGCTGCTTCTCGGGCTGATGTCGATGGGTATCGCGATTGCTGAAGCGATGCTCTACAGCTTTCTCGGCAGCATCGTGGACTGGCTGTCTTCGGCCAACCGGGAGACCTTCTTTGCGGACGAGGGTTGGCATCTAATCGGCATGGGTGCGCTGGTGCTGTTTGCATTGCCGCTCATGGGCGCGATCCACACCATGACGATGCACCAGACGCTGGCCGGAAACTTCGGCATGATTGCGCGCTGGAAGATGCACCGGTTTCTGCTTCGCCATTCCATGACCTTCTTCGCCAACGAATTTGCGGGTCGCGTGTCCACGAAGGTCATGCAGACGGCGCTGGCGATCCGCGAAGTGGCGCTGAAGGTCATCGACGTCTTCGTTTATGCCATCAGCTTCGTCGTCTCGATGCTGGTCATGGTGGCGGCAGCGGACTGGCGGCTGGTCATTCCGCTGCTTGTCTGGCTGGCGATCTATATCTGCATCCTGACCTATTTCGTCCCAAAGCTCGGACGGCTTTCTCAGGAACAGGCGGATGCGCGTTCGTTGATGACTGGCCGCATCGTGGACAGCTATACGAATATCTCGACCATCAAGCTGTTTTCGCATGCGGGCCGCGAGGAAACCTATGCGCGCGAAGGCATGAATGTCTTTCTCGGAACCGTTCACCGCCAGATGCGCAAGATTTCCGGCTTCAACATCATGATCGACATCAACAATGCCATCGTGATGTTCTCGACGGCAGGGCTTGGTCTGTATTTCTGGATGCAGGGTTCGGTTTCTGCCGGTGCAGTTGCCATCGCCATCAGCCTTTCCATGCGCGTCAACGGCATGTCGCAATGGATCATGTGGGAAGTGACGTCGCTGTTCGAGAATATCGGCACGGTCTATGACGGCATGAACATGATGACGAAGCCGCACGATATCGTGGATGCCGCCAATGCTCCGGCGCTGGCCGCACCGAAGGGCGCAATCCATTACGATAATGTCCGCTTCCACTACGGCCAGAACAAGGGCGTCATCGATGGTCTTTCGCTGGACATCAAGCCGGGCGAAAAGGTGGGCCTTGTTGGTCGATCCGGTGCGGGCAAGACGACATTGATGAACCTGCTACTACGCTTCTACGATCTGGAATCGGGCAAGATCACAATCGACGGGCAGGATATCTCGATGGTGTCGCAGGACAGCTTGCGCGCACTGATCGGCGTCGTGACGCAGGACACGTCCCTGCTGCACCGTTCCATACGCGATAATATCGCCTATGGTCATCCGGGCGCCACCGATGGGGAAATCGTCGCGGCGGCGAAACGTGCCAATGCGTGGGACTTCATCGAAACGCTGGTGGACATGCATGGCCGCACCGGTCTCGATGCACAGGTGGGCGAGCGTGGGGTGAAGCTTTCTGGCGGTCAGCGCCAGCGTATCGCAATTGCGCGCGTATTCCTGAAAAATGCACCGATTCTGGTTCTGGACGAGGCGACGTCAGCGCTGGATAGCGAGGTGGAGCAGGCCATTCAGGAAAACCTGTTTGCGCTGATGGAAGGCAAGACAGTGATTGCCATTGCTCACCGCCTTTCGACTCTGACCGAGATGGATCGACTTATCATTCTCGACAAGGGCAATATCGTCGAAGCGGGAACCCACACGGAGTTGGTCGAACAAGGCGGAATTTATGCGGACCTCTGGCACCGTCAATCCGGTGGATTCATTGCCGACGAAGACCTTGAAATGAAGGAGGCGGGGGAGTAAATCCCCGCTTATTCCTTCAAGATCTTTCAATATCGGAAGCGATGCGCTTTCTCGTAAAAGGCTGATGCCCGCTGATGTCGCTTCTCTCGCAGTTCAAGCTCGGTGCGGCGAATGGCAACATTCGTGCGGTGGACATCGCAAGCAGAGATTTTGATGAGCGTGCGTCACCCTCACCGGCGCGCGCTCGGCAAAAGCCTGGTATCTGCCTTCGCTGCGCGCGGTTCCGCCGCCGTCGCGACAGACAGCTGGACGGAGTTTTGACAACGTCGACACTTTTGCGGTCAAAAGGGGCGGGATATTTCCGTCCCTTCATCTCATGCGCATTACCGAAATATAATCTCGCGCCTGCTTTGCTGCCTACAAGAATCCGCCTATACCCATATCATGTTGATCTCACATATTTTCCGCTACTTTGAAAACTGGATCGAGCCCTTCGCGCGCAAGGATGATCTCAGGCCGCCGGAAAACACTTCTTCCTTCATCTGGTTCTATCTTTCGCAGGCCAAGGCGCCGTTTTTTGCAATGCTGGTGCTGGGCGGGCTGACGGCGGCCATAGAGGCGGCCCTGTTCTGGTTCGTGGGACGGCTGGTGGATATTCTCGCCACCGTAAAACCCGGGGAGGGGTGGTCCGGGCTGCTTGCCAGCCATGGGTATGAACTTTTTGGAATGCTGATCCTGATCGCAGGTGTCCGCTTCGTCGTTGCCCTCGTTACGGCGTTGGTGGACCAGCAGATCATCACGCCAGGCTTTTACAACCTTGTGCGATGGCAGTCCTACCTGCATGTGGCGCGGCAGTCGCTTTCCTTCTTTCAGAATGATTTTTCCGGCCGGATCGTCACCAAGGTCTGGTCCGGCGGGCAGGCGGCGGGCGATCTCGTTACATCGCTGATGGAAAGCGTCTGGTTCGTGGGAATCTATTCGGTTTCCATGCTGTTTCTGATTGGTGGGCTCGACTGGCGGCTGGCTCTGGTGGTCATTATCTGGGTCGCAACATTCTCGATGCTGGTGCGCTACTTCGTGCCGCGCATCCGTTTCCATTCCAAGGAGACCGCCGAGGCTGCCTCCATGCTGAGCGGGCGGATGGTTGATGCCTACAGCAACATCCAGACGTTGCGGCTCTTCGGTCGCAACGATGCCAATGACCGCTACATGCAGCAGGGCTTCGACATCTTCCAGCGCACGACGATGATGTTCACCCGCTTCATCACTGGTGTGCGGGCGTCCATGGCGCTGCTGTCCGGCATCATGATCACGTCGATGGCGGCGCTCTGTATCGATCTCTGGCTTTCGGGCAGGATCAGTTCCGGTGCCGTGGCCTTCACCCTTGCGCTGGTGCTTCGGCTGAATTTTCTGCTCGGTCGTCTGATGACGCAGTTCAACGGTATCATGCGCAACTTCGGTACGGTGCAGAATGCGGCGGAGCTGATTTCCCAACCGATTTCCCTGGTTGATGCCGCGGATGCTCAGCCTTTGAAGATCAACGCACCGAGCGTTCGTTTCGAAAATGTCAGCTTCCATTACGGGCGCGGCAAGGGCGTGATCGACAATCTCGATCTTACGATAGAGGCCGGTGAGAAGGTGGGCGTCGTCGGTCGCTCCGGTGCCGGAAAGTCCACGCTCGTTAATTTGTTGCTGCGTTTCTACGACGTGGAAAAGGGCCGCATCCTGATTGACGGGCAGGACATCGCCCATGTGACGCAGGAAACCCTTCGGTCCCACATCGGCATGGTAACGCAGGATACGTCGTTGCTGCACCGCTCCATCCGCGACAACATCATCTTCGGGCGCGTTGATGCGACAGAGGAGCAACTGTTGGAAGCGATGCGGCGGGCGAAAGCCGATGACTTCATCGCAAGACTGGAAGACCAGCGCGGGCGCAAGGGTCTCGATGCCCATGTCGGTGAGCGTGGGGTTAAGCTTTCAGGCGGCCAGCGCCAGCGCATCGCTATTGCTCGCGTGATGCTCAAGGACGCGCCTATCCTCATTCTCGACGAAGCGACCTCTGCGCTGGATTCCGAAGTCGAGGCTGCGATCCAGAGTAATCTGGATGAGTTGATGCAGGGGAAAACCGTTCTCGCCATCGCGCATCGCCTCTCCACCATCGCAGCGCTTGATCGCCTTGTGGTGATGGATGCCGGTCGCATTGTGGAGCAGGGAACGCATGGCGAACTTGTGGTTCGGGGCGGGCTCTATGCGGAACTTTGGGCGCGCCAGTCTGGCGGATTTCTCGACGCGGAGCAGTGATTATTGCGAGGCGACCATGAAGTCCGCGACCAGCCCGTAATGATTTGAACCCAGTGCATCCGGCAATCTCTGCAAATTCATCAGTGTTGCCGGCTTGCGCGCAAAGATATGGTCGATGGCGATGCCGAGCGGACCTGCGTCGATCGGCCACGTCGCGGGCTCCCAAGCCACCTTATTCAGATCGTTGTCACGCAGGAATGCGCGAACATCCGGCGCGAGGCTTGCGGCGTTGAAATCTCCGCCGACAATCAGCGGGCCGGTGATGCCAGACAGAGCCGCACCGGCACGTCGCAGTTCGTTCGTATGGAATTCATCGAAATAGGGCTTGGTGAGGTGCATGGCGGCGAGCGTCACTTGCACACCATCGATATTGACGGACGCCACGCCGAAACGGTCACGACTGACGAAGCTGAGGCTGCCGATGCTTGCGCTTTCCAACGGGTGCTTCGAAAGCATCAGGAGGTCGCAGGAGAGTGTGCCAATTCCGCATCCAAGACGATATGGATAAGTCTGTTGCAGGCGAGGCAGAACGCCGACAAGCGCAGCCGCCTCCATAACGTAAACAGCGTCTGCCCTAGAGGCGATGATGGTGTCGGCAATTGATTCGGCGTTGGCGCGGTTTTGCATCAGCACGTTGAAGGAAAGCAAACGGAACGGTTTTGCATCTGCGGCGGCGATGGCGTCAGTTTTAAATTGCTGGCTCATATAAGCGGCATGTGCACCGAGCAGAATGGCCCAGACGAGCAGAAAAACGAACACGCGAAACCGCAGGACGAGTAAGCAGAAGAGAGCGGCGATACTGGCCAGAATAGCGATATGTAGCTGGAAGCTGTTGACGAAGGCCAGCAGCCAGAAATCTTTGAGATATCGAATGCTTATCGAAAAAACTGCGATGAAGATCGCGCAGGAGGCGATGCAGGCAAGCCGTGCTTTCACGTAAAAAGTCCTGTCCTCTTGCTCTCCCGCGCTTCGCTTAACACGGCCAATCATGCCGCACAATGTTGCAGGATGGACAGCCGGGACGGAAAAGGCGCGGAAAAACATCGAGCAAGGCGAAATTACGGCAGCTTTGTGAGCTTTCCTCTTGCCAAGGTCGGGGATAGTTTGCGATCAAATGCAATGAGCGCGGATTTGTCATCGCGCAATATGACCGAGACCTTGGGGATGGAGTTTGTCTTGGATCAAATCATAGCGGGAGGACTCATGCGATTTTCAACGACATTAGCGCAGAGGATGGTGTAGCGGTGAGCGAACACGTAAATGACCATGACACGTCGGGAGAACCAACCCGTCGTGATTTTCTTTATCTTGTAACGGGTATGGCGGGTGCCGTTGGCGCTGCAGCCGTTGCCTGGCCATTCATCGACCAAATGCGCCCGGATGCCTCCACCCTTGCGCTCGCTTCCATCGAGGTCAATGTCGCGAGCGTCGAGCCCGGCATGTCCCTGACAGTGAAGTGGCGCGGCAAGCCGATCTTTATCCGCAACCGCACAGAAAAGGAAATTCAGGAAGCCAATGCCGTTCAGCTTGGTGACCTGAAAGATCCCGTTGCCCGCAATGCCAACCTTGCCGCCGATGCGCAGGCGACGGATGTCGACCGTTCTGCAGGTCAGGGCAAGGAAAACTGGATCGTCATGATTGGCTCCTGCACCCATCTCGGTTGCGTTCCGCTCGGTCAGGCCGGCGATTTCGGCGGATGGTTCTGTCCCTGCCATGGCTCGCACTACGATACGGCGGGCCGCATTCGCAAAGGTCCGGCACCGGAGAACCTCCACATTCCGACCTTCGCATTCACATCCGATACCGTGATCAGAATCGGATAAGGGGACATTTGAAATGAGTGGTCATTCCAGTTACCAGCCCTCGACCGGTATCGAAAGATGGGTCGATTCCCGCCTGCCGCTTCCACGGATGATATACGACAGTTTCGTCGCCTATCCGGTTCCGCGCAACCTGAACTATGCCTATACCTTCGGCGCGATGCTATCCGTCATGCTGATCGTGCAGATCCTAACCGGCGTTGTGCTGGCCATGCACTATGCCGCCGAGACGACCGTGGCATTCACCTCCGTCGAAAAGATCATGCGCGACGTGAACCACGGCTGGCTGCTGCGCTACATGCACGCCAATGGCGCGTCGTTCTTCTTCATCGCGGTGTATCTCCACATCGCCCGTGGCCTCTACTACGGCTCCTACAAGGCTCCGCGTGAAATCCTCTGGATTCTCGGTTGTGTTATCTTCCTGCTGATGATGGCGACTGGCTTCATGGGCTACGTTCTGCCTTGGGGCCAGATGTCGTTCTGGGGCGCGACGGTTATCACCGGCTTCTTCACTGCCTTTCCGGGCGTCGGTGAGTGGATTCAGCAGTTCCTGCTCGGTGGCTTTGCCGTCGACCAACCGACGCTGAACCGCTTCTTTGCGCTGCACTATCTGCTGCCGTTCATGATTGCAGGCGTGGTTATCCTGCATATCTGGGCACTGCACGTTACCGGCCAGACCAACCCCACCGGTGTCGAAGTGAAGAGCAAGACGGATACGGTTCCGTTCACGCCTTACGCAACGCTGAAAGATGCGCTCGGCGTTTCCGTGTTCCTGCTCGGCTACGCATGGTTCGTGTTCTACATGCCGAACTTCCTGGGGCACCCCGACAACTACATCATGGCGGACCCATTGAAGACACCGGCGCATATCGTGCCTGAATGGTACTTCCTGCCGTTCTACGCCATGCTGCGCGCCATCACCTTCAATGTCGGCCCGATCGATTCCAAGCTCGGTGGCGTTCTGGTGATGTTCGGTGCGATCGTCGTGCTGTTCTTCCTGCCATGGCTCGATACGTCCAAGGTTCGCTCTGCGGTGTATCGCCCATGGTACAAGCTGTTTTTCTGGATCTTCGTTGCCAACTCGATCATGCTCGGCTGGCTCGGTTCCCGTCCGGCGGAAGGCCTGTACGTATCGATGTCGCAGCTCGGCACGCTTTACTACTTCGGCTTCTTCCTCATCATCATGCCTCTTCTCGGCCTGTTCGAGACGCCAAGGCGCATTCCGAATTCGATCACCGAAGCTGTTCTCGAAAAGAACGGCAAGGCCACCACTGCCCCTCCGGCAGCGGTCAAGATCTGAGTGCGAGAGAGGACTATAACAATGAAGAAGCTTGTAACGGGCATCGTGCTCATTGCCGCTCTCGGTGGTTTTTCCGCCGCAAGCGCACAGGAGGGCCATGACGATCTGGCCGCCAAAACCGAACATGCAATCGCGGGCGGGCATTTCCCCATCCTGAAACCGCATGAGGAAAGCTGGTCTTTTGCCGGTCCCTTCGGGAAGTACGACAAGGGCCAGCTTCAGCGCGGCCTCAAAATCTACAAGGAAGTCTGTTCCGCCTGCCATTCGATGAGCCTCGTATCTTTCCGCACGCTGGAAGATCTCGGTTACTCGGAAGATCAGGTAAAGGCTTTCGCAGCGGAATATGAAGTGCAGGATGGTCCGAACGGCGATGGTGAAATGTTCACCCGCAAGGCCGTTCCATCCGACCACTTCCCGTCGCCTTATCCGAACAAGGAAGCGGCGGCAGCCTCGAACGGCGGTGCTGCTCCTCCGGACATGTCGCTGCTTGCAAAGGCGCGTGGCGTGGAGCGTGGCTTTCCACAGTTCCTGATCGACATGATCCCGATCGTGGGCGGTTATCAGGAAGGTGGACCGGACTACATCCACGCTCTGCTGACCGGTTATCAGGATCCACCAGCAGGCATCGAGGTTGCGGAAGGCACGCACTTCAATCCGTATTTCGCAGGCGCTACCTCACTGAAGATGGCGCCGCCGATCAGCGCGGATCAGGTCACCTACGACGATGGCACGCCGCAGACACTCGATCAGTATTCTCGAGACGTGTCGGCGTTTCTGATGTGGGCGGCGGAACCGCATCTGGAAGAGCGCAAGCGCACTGGCTTCATGGTCATCGTGTTTTTGCTGATCTTTACGGCACTGCTCTACCTGACCAAAAAATCGGTCTACGCAAGCAAGGAACATTGAGCGTAGATTTATTGCGGTAAAAGCTATGGCCCTCACGAGAAATCGTGAGGGTTTTTGTTTTGTTCATTTCATCGCGAATGCTGATAAGGCCTTAGCAAAAAATCCTGTTCGCCTGAGGGTAACTCATACGGACCATCACGGCTGGCAGTGGCGAGTGAGTGGCTTTAACGCTAAGGCTTCTTTTCGTTTGGTGCGGCGGTACCAAGTTGATATGGTCGCGCCCGAACACTCCCCTATACCATTGGAATTATCATGACCGTCATCTCATCGGAACTTGCTGCTGCCATTCGCTCTATTCCCGATTATCCGAAGCCGGGCATCATCTTCCGAGACATTACAACGCTGCTGGGCAATCCGCGTGCTTTCCGCCGTGCGGTGGATGAACTGGTTCAACCCTATGCTGGAACGAAGATCGACAAGATCGCCGGCATGGAGGCGCGCGGTTTCATTTTGGGCGGCGCAGTTGCGCACCAGCTTTCCGCCGGTTTCGTGCCGATCCGCAAGAAAGGAAAGCTACCGCACACCACTGTCCGCGTGGCCTATAGCCTGGAATATGGCGTGGACGAAATGGAGATGCATGTGGATGCCGTGCAGCCGGGCGAAAAAGTGATTTTGGTCGATGACCTGATTGCGACCGGTGGAACAGCGGAGGGGGCTGTAAAGCTGCTTCGCCAGATGGGTGCGGACATCGTCTCCGCCTGCTTCGTCATCGATCTTCCCGATCTCGGGGGACGCAAGAAGCTGGAAGATCTGGGCGTTGAAGTGCGGACGCTGGTGGAGTTTTCGGGTCACTGAAGTTCGCCAAGATGGCCGCCAGCGTTCAGCGCGGATCATCGCTCACCAGTCATGGAGACCGTTTCATTGCAGAAGCTTAAAGACTTCAAGTCGTGGCTTTTCCGCTACCTGAAATACATCTGGCTCAAGCCAAAGCCTTGGAGTGATTCTTCGATCAGCGGGCGAAACGTGATGGTGGTGGGGTCCGCGCCGAACTCCACCAAACCCGCGGATTTTGGGTCATCCTATATGGTGATCTCCATCAACGCATCGCAGATCGTGGCGAAGAAGTGGGGCGTGGAAAAGCCGGACATCACGCTGATGATGTTCCACCAGATCGAGGGCAAGTACAAGAATGCGCAGGAGGTTCGCCGGGTACTGAACGGCGAGCGCACCGGGCATCTTTGTATGCTTTTATGGCGGCACGATCTTCGACGCCTGCAAGAGGGGCTCGCACGTATCAATTACGGTTACGACGCCTTGTCGATGGTGGACAGGTACAGCCGCGTTGCCCTCGTTCGCGCCATGACGGGCAAGTTGAATTTCGAAATCAGCCCGGAATCAAAGTATTCGAACGGGGTGATTGCTGTCATGCTGGCGCTGCACAGCGGGGCGGAGCGCGTTGTGATTTCTGGTATCAACCCGGCTTCGACCGGTCACGTCTATAACTCGGAAAACCTCTATCGCAAGCATAGCGGGCCCGACCTGGAAGCACTGCAGCATATGCAGCAAAAGGGTTTGCCGGTCTACACCGCCGATCCTGAGGTCGCCAAGGCAACGGGGCTGCCTCTTTGGACCGGAGAAGTGTAACGGACGGCTGTAACCCGGCGGTTCGATAAGGCGAAAATTCGCCTTACTCGAATTCCAGCACGCTACTTTCAAAGCTGACGACCAATTGGCCGCGCTGGTTGACGCCTTCGTTAAAGGTCGTGTTCATCAGCAGGCCCGGGCGCGAAGCAAGCGGCCGCGATGCTAGAAGAGTTGCGAAATACGTCACGTCATCCCCCGCATAAACCGGGCGAAGCCATTTCATATCCTTGAAACCGGGCGAGGGGCCAAGCTTTGGCGGCTCAATGCCCTCGGCCTTCAGTCGCTTCACGTCTTCGACCCAATAAGCGAGAAAGCATTTCATCCATGAGGCACTGGTCTGCCAGCCGGAGGCGCACAAGCCTTCGAAGACGGAGTTTTTTGCCGCTTCGACATCTAGATGAAACGGCTGTGGGTCGAATTTTTCAGCGAATTTCGTGATGAACTCGGTCGAAAAGTTGACCGTGCCGAGTTTAAGCCTTTCGCCAACCGGGTAGAGTTCCATGAATTTCATAGCGCGGCCTTCTCCCCCAGGGTTGTCAGCATCGCATTCAACTCAGCCACACACACCGTCTCCCCACGCTGATTCTGCAGTTCGTGACGCAGTTTGACGATGCCCGTGCCGGGACGGGATTTCGAGACGCGCTGTTCAACCACGGTTGACGTGCCGGTCAAGGTATCGCCAGCCAGAACGGGTCTCTTCCATTCGATGAAATCGACGCCGAGACCGGCCTGCGAGGGTGATTTGCCGATGTAGCTATCCACGGTCATACGCATCAACATGCCGCAGGTGTGCCAGCCGGAAGCCGCAAGGCCACCGAGTATGCTGGCTTTTCCAGCCTCTTGCGAAAGATGCATTGGCTGGGCGTCGTACTCGGACGCGAACTCGATGATTTCTTCCGCTGTGACAGCTTTCGGCCCAAGCGCAAAGCTGCGCCCCGGCGTAAAATCCTCGAAACTATACTGCACGAGCTTACTCCTCCGTCCTGTAATCGGGTTGAAGGTTACCCCAACTCTTTCTTTTACGTAAAGGTAAAATTTGTGGTTGCTAGATGAAATCCGTTGATACAAAAAAGCCCGCGATGTGATCGCGGGCCATATGCACAGGCGACATGCCAAACTCCTGAGAGTTGTGCGTGCAAGCGTTAGGTATTGAAGCGGAAGTGGATAACGTCGCCGTCGTGGACGATGTATTCCTTGCCTTCGTCACGTCCCTTGCCCGCTTCCTTGGCACCGACTTCACCCTTGTAGGCCACGTAATCGTCGTAGCCGATGGTGAAGGCGCGGATGAAACCCCGTTCGAAGTCCGTGTGAATGACGCCGGCGGCCTGCGGAGCCTTGGTGCCGCGAACGATGGTCCACGCGCGTGTTTCCTTCGGGCCGACCGTGAAGTAGGTGATGAGGTCCAGCAGATGGTAGCCAGCGCGGATGAGGCGGTCGAGACCGGCTTCTTCTAGACCGAGAGCCGACAGGAATTCTTTCGATTCCTCTTCGGGAAGCTGCGCTACCTCGGATTCGATTGCAGCGGAAATGATGACGCATTCTGCCCCTTGCGCCTTTGCCATTTCGGCAACGGCCTTGGTGTGCTCGTTGCCGTCAACGGCGTCGGCTTCCGCTACATTGCAAACGTAGAGGACCGGATGCGAGGTCAGGAGATTGAGGCTTTTTAGCACTTCGATCTCGTCTGCGGCGAGCGTCTTCAGAAGCAGACGTGCGGGCTTGCCGTCGTTGAGCAGCTTGATGACCGCTTCCATGACCGGGAGCTGCGCCAGCGATTCCTTGTCTTTGGACATAGCGCGCTTGCGGGTTTGCTCTACGCGCCGCTCAAGGCTTTCGAGGTCGGCGAGCATCAGTTCCGTTTCAATCGTATCGGCATCGCCGACCGGGTTGATGCGACCTTCGACATGGGTGATGTCGTCGTCTTCGAAACAGCGCAGGACGTGAACAACCGCGTCGACTTCGCGGATGTTGGCGAGAAACTTGTTCCCGAGGCCTTCACCCTTGGAGGCGCCACGCACGAGGCCGGCAATGTCCACGAAGGAAATGCGCGTGGGGATGATTTCCTTGGAACCTGCTATATCAGCCAGCACCTTCATGCGCGGGTCCGGCACGGCCACTTCGCCGGTATTCGGCTCGATCGTGCAGAAAGGATAGTTTGCCGCCTGTGCTGCCGCCGTTTTTGTCAGCGCATTGAAAAGGGTGGACTTGCCGACATTCGGCAGGCCAACGATACCGCATTTGAAGCCCATGGCTTGAACCTGTCTCTATCTCAAAGAATTCTGTTTGCCAGCCTTTTGCGGAATGGGCACGTCAAGGTCAAGTCTTGATGCCGTAAACCGCACCGATTCCGCTAAAACAGGCCTCAAGCGACAGGTTGGCCGAAGCCAAACCACGTCGATAGCAGCGCCCAGCCGCCATAAACGATGCCGATGCTGAAGAGAACGGAAATGACCGCGAGGACCAGCCCACCCAAAAGCGCGAGGTCGTCCCGCTGGGCGAGCGCAAGCGCGATGACGAGCACGGTTATTCCCGGCAGAGTATTGCCAAATGGAATTGGCAAGGCGATGAGTATGGCCATCAGAAAAATGACCACGCCGATGAAGGCTGGTCCAGCAAAGCGCGCAAGAAAGTGGCCGCGCGGTTTCAGCAGTGTCTCCAGCTTTTCCAGCCGTGGCGCGGCCTTATCCGCCGTCAGTTGAATGATGGAGCGCGAAACAGACAGGCGGCCCAGAAATCCGGGCAGCACCAGCTTGCGCGCACGGAAAATGATTTGCAGCGCAAGGATGGCGAGCGCCGTTCCAAAAATCATTCCTGCGGGAATGCCAGGTGTCGGGACAATGGCAGGAATCGCGAAGACGAGCAGCACGAATGCGATCGCCTTGTCGCCCAGTTGCTCCAGCAGCCGGTCGAGCGAGACTTTTTCCGGAAGATCATCGGGCAGGCGTCTTAACGCGGCGGCCATACTGTGGTGCGTTGCGGTTTCAGCCATGTCCAGGCACTTCCGGCGAAAATTCAGATCGGTTGAAAGTCGTCGTCGTCGTCATCATGGAACGTCAGATGGTGACGGTGAGGCCGGTTTCAAGCAGGCAACTTGCCGAACTTCATCAATCTTTCTTGCCAAACATCTTTCTGAGCATCTCCGCCATCGGGCCTGTTTCCGGCAGCTTTTTCGGCTGGGCATTGTTGCGAGCTTGATGGATATGTGACTTGGCCGCTGGCTTTACAGGCTTTTCCGTTTCCGGTTTTGCACCAGTTGCGAGTGCCAGCTTGTTCATCAACTGTGAATCTTCGCCCTTCACCAGCATGGCGGCGTTATCGGCAATTGCATCGATCAGGGGTTCGAGCCAAACCTTGTCTGCCTTGGCGAAATCGCCCAGCACGTGACCGTGGACGCGCTCCTTGTCGCCCGGGTGACCTATGCCAAGGCGCAGGCGTCGGTATTCCTTGCCGCAATGGGCATCGAGCGATTTCAATCCGTTATGCCCGCCATGCCCCCCGCCGATCTTGATGCGGGCGCGCCCGGCAGGCAGATCGAGTTCGTCATGGATGGCTATGATGTCCGCGGCCTTCAATTTGAAGAAACGCGCAGCTTCGCCGACGGATTCGCCTGAAAGATTCATGTAGGTCAGCGGCTTCATCAGCAGGATTTTTTCGCCTGCGATCTCACCTTCGGAAATCTCCGCCCTGAACTTCTTCGACCATGGAGTAAAGGAGGGCAGGCGTTGCAGGGCATCCACCGCCATGAAGCCGATATTGTGCCGGTTTCCCGCATATTGCGTGCCGGGATTGCCGAGGCCAGCAATGATAATCATCGAAATATCCGCGTTGTGCGTGTCAGTTTGCTCTTCACCATCCTGAAACGCGGCGGGTGTCAACTTTTTTATCATTGAATGGCGCGCGGTTGATCCCTGTAGAAGGTGGTGGCCTCGAGCGGATCGCGTGACAAAACGTCAGTCACGAATAACGAGATCGTAATTCTCAAATATGCGCCGCTGTGTGCCATCGGCAATCAGCGTGTCGAGAGCCTGCTGCATTCTGTTGATCAAGGCGTCGGCTACGAGCTTGTTGCAGGCGAGGCCAAGGCTCTGTTCGCTGAAGAGGATCACTTCTTCAAACTCGTCTTTCGGCAGGTTTTTCAAAGCGCTTTCCGACATCGGCATCATGTCGATGCGCCCGGCAGCCAATTTGGAAAGGGTGTTGTTGAAGTCGGCGCTGATATCGATGCGGGGAAAGCCACGATCTCGAAGCAGGGTCTCAGTGTAATCATTCCGCTGAGTGCCGACGGTATAATTCTTTGCCTCTTCCAGATCTTTCAGCCGTAAGTGAGCGCTTTTTCGTGCGACGAGAATGTTCCTGTCCTTGTGGAGCGGCGATACCCACTTGAAGCGTTTTTCGCGTTCCGCCGTCCGGGCGGCTGCGAAAACGCAATGCATCGGCTCATTTTCGGCAAGTGCGATAGCGCGTGCCCAAGGCATCACCGCCGCCTCATAGGTCAGGTTCGAGCGCTTCAGCACGATCTTCAATTGGTCCATGTAGACGCCCGATGGCTGACCCGAGGCATCCCGAAGGTTATAGGGAGGATAATATTCCGCAGATAAAAACAGCTTCTCTGCCCTGACAGGCGCGGCGACAAATAGAAGTAACGATAAAAATCCGAGCCTCCACATGCCTTTCCTCCTCAAAGGGTCACGTCCCCACCATGGCTGATCTATGTCGGTCGTCCTGTACGGTATATGCGGCAATAACGCTTTCAACTGCCTGCGGTCTGGCAAAAAGATAACCTTGGCCGCAGTCCAC
This sequence comes from Agrobacterium larrymoorei, assembly GCF_013322225.1. Lineage (GTDB taxonomy): Bacteria > Pseudomonadota > Alphaproteobacteria > Rhizobiales > Rhizobiaceae > Agrobacterium > Agrobacterium larrymoorei_A. The sequence goes on along the minus strand of NZ_JAAMFB010000016.1, from coordinate 269,243 downwards.
GCCGATTTCCCGAAGCATGGCCTTTTGCTGGTGCGTTTCAATGCCTTCGGCAATGACGACACAACCCATCTTGTGTGAAATCGCGCTGATACCTTCGACCAACATACGGCTACGCGTGCAGATCTCGGCCACATCGTCGCTGATGGCGCGGGTAAAGGACTGGTCGATCTTTACGATATCGACGGGGAACCGGTTGAGGTAGCTGAGTGAAGAATACCCTGTCCCGAAATCATCGAGCGCGATCCGGCATCCGAGTTGCCGAATGGCGTTGAGAACGGCCAGGATCTGCGGGTCGTCATTCATCAACACGGCTTCAGTAATTTCGACCACAAGCCGATGCGGCAGGATGCCGTGCCTGTAAAGCAGACCCGCCATTCGTGTCGGCAGGCCGGGCTCGAACTGCATCGTTGAGAAGTTCACCGCGACATAGGAATTTTCCAGACCCGGCAACAGCGATACCCGCGCGAGATTTTTGAGGGATTGCTCCAGAATGACGCTGCCGATGCGGGTTATTGCGCCATTTTCTTCGGCAACGCTGATGATGGGACCGGGCGCAAGAATGCCCTTCGTCGGATGGTTGAGACGCATCAACGCTTCGAAGCCGACCGTCGCACCGCCCTCCAGCTTCTGGATCGGCTGGAAATGCGCCTCCAGCCAATCTTCTTCGATCGCCTGCTCGATATCTTTTTCGATCTCTGCCTGCTTGCGCGCCTTGTTCATGATCGCAGGATCGAACATTTGCGCCCCGTTTTTGCCTGCGCGCTTGCGCGTATACATCGCCATGTCGGAGTTCTGAAGCAGTTCGGAAGCATTTTTGGCGTGGGTCGGATAGAGCGCAAGTCCTATGCTTGCGCTGAGACGGACACTTTGTGCCGAGGCCGTAAAGGGCTCGTCGAACATCGTGTTAATCTCGTCGCAAAGCTGCAAGGCGCGCTCCTGTGCCCGCTCTCCGGCCAGAAGCAGTGCGAACTCGTCTCCGCCCAGTCTCGAGGCGCTGTCGATGGGCGTCAGGAGGGGTTCCAACCGTGCGACGAATTCTTTCAGGACTTCGTCGCCAGCAGCATGGCCCAGATTGTCATTAATCGCCTTGAAACGGTCCAGGTCGATGAAGAGACACGCAAGCTCCGTTCCCTCCCGATCTGCCTCTGATATCTTCTGGTCCAGAATAGCTTCGAAACCCTGGCGATTGAACAGGCCCGTCAGGTGGTCGGAAATGGCCTGAAGCCGGTTCTTTTTCTCCGAGCGCCGAAGTTCTGTAACGTTCGTCATGACGCTCAGCACCTCAGCGGGCCGCTGGGCGTCCTTCGCGTCGAGGTTTTTTTCCGAGATCAATACGTCCATCATGTGGCCATCAGCACAAATGAAACGCACTGTCATATCCGCATCAGTGTTCTTGTCATTGCCGCTAGCAGCAAGTGATCTGCGTTTTGTGAAGCTCTGCCGGTCTTTTTCATGGATCAAATCGGAAAAGCTTCGATGAAGAACGTCGGTACGGCTATAGCCCGTCGCCTCCACCCAGTAATCGCTGACGGCGACGATCCGGTCCTGCTGATCGAGTGAAAACAGCATTGCCGGGGTGCGGTTGTATATTTCGGTCGTGCGTCTATGGGCCCGCTTGATTTCGTGCTCCTCACGTTCAAGCTGGATCTGCATTTCGTTGAAACTTCTCGCCAAACGGCCCATTTCGTCCTTCGAGCGCCAGTCGACATGGTGGCGAGAGCCTAGGCGACGTGTCGCTTCTATTGCAGCCGTCAGGCGCAACAGGGGCTTCATGACCATCAGGCGGTTACCAACGATCGCGGCTGCAAAGATCACCAGGATGGCCAGTACGAAGATGGATATGAAAGCAAGCTCAATTTCGCTGAGCGAGGTGAAAAGGCCAACATTGGCGAAGTAGATCGTGATGGTTCCGACCTTCGTTTCTCCGTCGAGGTTTTTATAGGTTATCTCCCGGGAGATGAAGGAGTGATCTTGTGGCTCTTGCGCTCCAGCCGTTTGCGTGACATCGAGCTGGCCGAAATGGTCACGAACCTTCACCATGTAGATAGCCGGGTCCGCGACAAGGGTGCCGGTGATCTGATTGATGCTTTCGTCGTCCAGATCCCAAAGCGGGCGTCCTAGCGCCTGAGAGTTCGCGACGAGCAGAATCTCCAGACGGTCACGCTGGTTGGTGATTGATTCATGATAGGACAGTGTCAGCAAAATCGTGAAAAGGGGAGCCACGACAGCAAGCAGGACGCCGGAAACGATCGCTATGAAGCGGCTTTCTACCGAGTGGGTCATGAATTCAGACTGCCGCCCCCTGCTGCGCTTATCCCCGTTGAAACGCGATCGCTTGCCCTGATGGCAAGTTATGCGCTTTGAAAAATTATGCAGCACATGCGTAGGTAGGCCGCCTTTACCGTGTGTCAGCCCACAGGTTTAAAGTTAAAGTTTTGACTTATCGTTTCCGGGGATGCTTAATCGAAAATAAATCGCAGGCCCCAGCTTTGGGGTGCCAAATCTTTCGGCTCGATCATAAGGCAATGTAGTGCCTTGTTATTATTCAGTGAGATCGGCCATTTGCGTCACCACCAAAAGAAAATGCCCCGCATCGAGATGCGAGGCATTTTATTCCATTCATGCAGAAGCAAACGCTTCCGACGATAGATTACTCGGAAGCTTCTTCAGCAGCCGGAGCTTCGTCTTCAACAACTGCAACGACCGGCGGAACGATGGTTGCGATGGTGAAGTCGCGGTCGGTGATGACCGGAGATACGTTCTTCGGCAGCTTTACCTGAGAAATGTGAATGCTGTCGCCGATCTTGAGACCGTCCAGATCAACCGTGATGGCGTCCGGAATCTCGTTGGCAGGAACGTGAGCTTCAACGGTGTGGCGAACGATGTTGAGAACGCCGCCCTTCTTGATCTCGGACTTGTCGTCGTTGATGAAGTGGACAGGAATTTCAACTGTAACCGTCGAATTGCCGGAAACGCGCAGGAAGTCTACGTGCATCGTGAAGTCACGGACCGGATCAAGCTGGTAGTCCTTCGGCAGAACCTTGTACTTCTGGCCGTTGACATCGATGGTCGCAATCGTCGTCATGAAACCGCCAGCGTGAATACGCTTGGTGATTTCGTTCGTCGAAATCGCGATGGAAACCGGGGCCTGCTTATCACCGTAGATGACAGCTGGAATCAAACCGTTGCGACGAAGTTCACGAGAGGACCCCTTACCAACTCGTTCGCGCGCCTCGGCCTTGAGCTCATAAGTTTCTTTGCTCATGGCATTTTCCTTTTTAAGTTTATATGGAGAGTTCTGACCGGTTTCCCGGACGAACTGGGGAGGGGGCTTACCCGCCATCCCGACCGCGTTGCCTCCAAGGGTGTCTACACGGATGCGCGCGCTATAGTATAAAGCGCCGCTGAACGCAAGTCTGTGATGAATGTCGAGGGTGGCTGATATCCCGACAGAGCGGCCTAAGTAGCCTTCCCGGCTTGCTGCGCACTTAATGTATATTTAGCCATTTCTGTAAACCGGCTGAAAACAAACCTTTATTATATTGCAGAAGTATTTTTGTTCGGGTCGGTGCAATGACGAGATTGTGGAACTGTATAGTCTTCGAGCATGACATCCGATACGTGCTTGCCGCCTGCATTATCTGTGCGTCTGGCAGTTTCCTGACGATCAATCTATTCGCTCGTGCCCGACAACCAAATCTTCTTCAGCGTCTGAACTGGTTATGCCTCGCCTCCGTCATGTGTGGCGCCACCATGTGGGCAACGCATTTCGTAACCATGCTCGGGTATCGTATAGAAGGCGTTGCGGGTTTCGACCCCAATCTGACGGCGTTTTCCTTCATCGTTGCGGTTTGTGCTGCTCTCGCAGGTTTTGCGATTTCGATCTATGGTGGGCGTGGTTTGCTGGTTGAAGCAGGTGGTGCGGTGATCGGTATCGGCGTCGCTTCCACCCACTACGTCGGTATGGCGGCCTATTCCGTACAGGGCAGGCTGGTCTGGGACCACACATACATCATCATATCGATAATGGTTTCCATGTGTCTCGGAATACTGGCGGTCAATCGGGTCTTCCGGTCAACCAGCCGGTACGGCTGCTACGGCGGGGCAACCCTTCTCTTTCTGGCTGTCGTCATAAATCATAATATCGGTATGGCCGCGATGTCGCTGGAGTTCGATCCGGCGGCGCAGCTTCAGGAAAGCTTTCTTTCTCCTGCGGTCGTTGCAAGTGGTGCTATTCTCATCATTGTCGCGCTGATGTCTTCCTGCCTTGCGACCTACAGGATCGACATGCAGTCCACCCGGCAGGCGCTGGAGCGTTACCGCTACCTGTCGCTGCACGATCCTCTCACCGGCATCGCCAACCGGGTTGGCTTCAAGGAGCATCTTGTGGGCGCGATAGACCGCGCGGGATCTACGGTAGCGGGCGTGGCACTTCTATCCTTCGACCTCAACCGCTTCAAGGAAATCAACGACGTTTACGGTCATGCGGCGGGAGATGCCGTCCTTGGCACCATTGCGCGGCGCATATCGGCAGTTCTCGGCGTGCGGGAGTTCGTTGCCCGCATCGGGGGCGATGAGTTCGTTGCCGTAAAAGAGTGCTATTATTCGCGCAACGACAGCCTGGAATTTGCGCGTCGGCTGCAAAAGGAAGTCACCAGCCCAATCGAGTGGGAAGGGCAGACCCTGACCGTTGGTGCAAGTTTCGGCATATCCGAACTTTCTGCCGAGACCAAAAGTGTCGATGCCCTGATCTCGCAGGCCGATGTTGCCATGTACCGGGCGAAGGCGGGTGTTGCTGGTACGATCTGCTTTTATGACAAGCGCATGGATGAAATGGAGCTTGAGCGTAATGCGCTTGCGACGGATATGCGTGCCGGTCTCCAGCGAAATGAATTCGAGCTCTACTATCAGCATCAGAACCTGACCGACACCGGTGTGACGGTCAGTTTCGAGGTGCTCCTGCGCTGGAACCACCCTCAACGGGGCATGGTGTCGCCGGTGCAGTTTATTCCGATCGCAGAAAAGACCGGTTTCATCGTGCCGCTAGGCGAATGGGTGTTGCGGCATGCCTGTCGAGAAGCGGTGAGATGGAAGGCGCCATATGGAATAGCGGTCAACGTCGCGGCCCAGCAACTTGCGGACCGGTCGTTCACGACCAAGGTCGAGCGCATTCTGGCTGAAACGGGCCTCGATCCCCGGCGTCTCGAAATCGAGATTACCGAAAGTAGCATCATCGCCGATCATGAACATGCGCTAATGACCATCCGTGGTTTGAAGTCCATGGGACTGAGGATCGCCATGGACGACTATGGCAAGGGTCATTCATCGCTCTCCACCCTGCAAAGCTTTCCCTTCGACAAGATTAAGTTGGATCGTTCTTTCGTAACAGGGCTGCCTTCCAGCGTCCAGTCAGACGCCATCGTGCGTTCCACGCTTATCCTTGCCAACAGCCTCGATATCGTTGTTCTGGCCGAGGGAGTGGAAACCCAGGAACAACTGGATTTCCTGCGGCGTGAGGGCTGCCACTATGTTCAGGGCTTCTATTTTGGCAGGCCGGGGCCGGTCGAAAATATCTTCCCCCTCGTCAATGAAGTAGACGTGCAGCCGCAATTGGACATATCGCCGCTAAAGGCCGCAAGCTGAGCGATCTCCCCTGCGCGGATGATCGTTCAATACAAAAAGACACTTCCAAGCCGAGGTGATCTTTCGGATTATCCGACCATGTTCTAAACTAGGCTCGTAGCGTACCTTGCCGCAGAACATTTTAACGATTCTGCGTTGGCATGCTTGGGAGGAATGCATGTCGACCGATGCAGCTCACGCAGATCATGTTTATCAAAGCGCAAACAGACCGTCTGCGGCGGCCAGTTCGCCCATAGTCGCATCATGGCGGCGGTGCATGACGATGCATCATCTGGCTCCCGAAGAAAACCGCAAGCCAACCTTCTTCACAGATGCCGAGTTTCGCCGCGTGCGGCAGATGTCCGACCCGCTGATCGCCGAAAGCGCCGATGAACTGGACCGTATTTTTCTTGCGGTCGGAAAAGCTGGCTGCTGTTTACTGCTGACGGATGCACAGGGGGTTGCGCTCGACCGCCGCGGTGCGGTGGCGGATGATGAAGAGTTTCGCGCGCTTGGCCTCTGGTCGGGTGCGCTATGGAGTGAGGCAAGCGTTGGTACGAACGGTATCGGCACCGCACTTGCCGACGAGCGTTCGGTGGTCGTTTATCGCGACCAGCACTTTTTCTCAGCCAACATCAGCCTTTGTTGCACCACAGCGCCGATCCGCGACCATCTGGGACGTGTCACCGGCGCCCTCGATATTTCGACCTGCCGTGACGATATCAATGAATTGACATTTGCGATGGTGACGCAGGCGGTAAGAGATGCGGCCCAGCGGATCGAGGGCAATCTGTTCCGGCGGGCATATCCGGGTGCGCGCATCCTTATGGTGCCGTCTACCAATTCTTCAGCGCTTTCGCTGCTCGCGGTGGATCAGGACGATATCATTCTCGGTGCGACACGCGCCGCGCGGTTGGCGCTTCGTCTGGACGACGCCCATATCGCTCAGGGAATTCCAGCATCAGACGCGTTGCGCGAAGAGCGTCAAGACCGGGGCTCGGATCTTGTCGAGGCGGAAAGGGCAGCTTTGCGGCGGGTGCTTTCGCGCGCCAACGGCAACATTACCCACGCGGCATCTCTTCTCGGCATCAGTCGCGCCACGCTTCATCGCAAGATGAAGAAGCTTTCCGTGCAATAATCAGCATCTCTTATCGTATCTTCTTCACGCTTTGTCGCAGAAGTGAAACAGTGTGCAGTGCGGAATGGCTGCGCCGCCCTTTGCTTTGCGCCCATGCAGGCAGAACCTCTCTGCACGCGACCAAGAAAGGTCGTCGTTCATCAGGGAGGATGAATTCATGAACATTCAGGTCCAGCAAAAGGCCGGAGAGACCCCCTTCAAACTCAAATACGGCAACTATGTCGGTGGAAAATGGGTCGAGCCGAAATCCGGTCGTTACATGGATAACCTTTCACCCGTGACCGGGCAGAAGATTTGCGAAGTGCCGCGCTCCGATGCCGCCGATATCGAAGCTGCGCTGGATGCCGCGCACAAGGCGCGCGAAGCATGGGGACGTACCAGCGTCACAGAGCGCTCCAACATTCTGCTGAAAATCGCCCAGCGTATCGAAGACAATCTCGATCTCATTGCCCGCGCGGAAACGTGGGACAATGGCAAGCCGTTGCGCGAAACCACGAATGCGGATATTCCGCTGGCCATCGATCACTTCCGTTATTTCGCAGGCTGCGTGCGTGCCCAAGAAGGCTCGATCGGGCAGATAGACAATGACACGGTTGCCTATCATTTCCATGAGCCGCTCGGGGTCGTGGGTCAGATCATTCCGTGGAACTTCCCGATTTTGATGGCCGCGTGGAAGCTGGCACCGGCGCTTGCTGCCGGTAACTGCGTGGTGCTGAAGCCTGCGGAACAGACGCCTGCCTCCATTCTGCTCGTGATGGAATTGATCGAAGACCTTCTGCCAGCGGGCGTGATCAACATCGTCAACGGTCTCGGTACAGAGGCAGGAAAGCCGCTGGCGCAGAGCAACCGCATCGCCAAGATCGCCTTTACCGGCTCCACCTCCGTCGGCAAGGAAATCATGCGTTATGCGGCCGATAACGTCACCAACATAACGCTGGAACTTGGCGGGAAGTCACCAAACATCTTCTTTGCGGATGTCATGAACGAAGACGACGCATTCCTCGACAAGGCGCTGGAAGGCTTTGCCATGTTCGCTCTCAATCAGGGTGAGGTCTGCACATGCCCGTCTCGCGCTCTGGTGCATGAATCGATCTATGACCGCTTCATGGAAAAGGCGTTGAAGCGGGTGCAAGCCATCAGCCAGGACGATCCTCTAAACTCCTCGACCATGATCGGCGCGCAGGCTTCGCAGGAGCAGTTCGACAAGATCATGAGCTATCTGGAGATCGGCAAAAACGAGGGTGCAAAAGTCCTGACAGGCGGCGACAAGAAGTCGCTCTCCGGTAATCTGAAGGACGGTTATTACATTCAGCCGACCGTATTCGAAGGCAACAACAAGATGCGTGTCTTCCAGGAGGAAATCTTCGGTCCGGTCGTTTCCGTCACGACCTTCAAAACACTAGAAGAGGCCATCGAGATCGCCAACGACACGGTTTACGGTCTTGGTGCCGGTGTCTGGAGCCGTGATACGAACATCGCCTATCGCGCCGGTCGCGGCATTGAAGCCGGTCGTGTGTGGACCAATTGCTACCATGCATACCCCGCGGGCGCCGCTTTCGGTGGCTACAAACAGTCCGGCATCGGCCGTGAGACCCACAAGATGATGCTCGATCACTACCAGCAGACGAAGAACCTGCTGGTTTCCTATAGCCCGAACAAACTCGGCTTCTTCTAAGGCTTCCTCCCCGGAGCTGGTTGCGCAAGTCGCCAGCGTACTCCCGGAGGCTTCGAGAGCTTCCGGGAGACAGGCTTGAGGGGCGCATGTCGTGAATAAGAAAGCGCGTAGCTACAGCTTCCCCGCGCCCGCATTCGTCGTCACATAATCCGGCACATCCGAAGCCGGAATAGGCTGTTTGCCGTAGAGCGTGGGCTTCCAGCCGACATCGTTCGAGATCGGCTTTTTGACGTCCTTGTTGAGGGCTGTGTGGAAGTCAGCGGCCTCGCCGTTCACTGTTGAACCACTGTCGAAAAATTTTGCGCCACCCTGTACGTTGACGATGTGATGATGGGCTACGTCTTCGACTCTGAAGTGGTTGTTTTCCGAATAAATTGCTGAATCTTTGCCAATTCCGAAAGCGCTGCGGAAGATCGGGGTATCTTTCGGAGCTCCTTTCGCTTTCTGGTGGCTATCCACGGCGCTTGAGGCTTTGCCGGGCGCGCCGGATGCATTGCCGGTAAAGTAATTGTTGAGGCTATGAACCTTGCCGTAGCGAACCCTAGGCATGCGCTGCCCCGCGTCTTCGAACCAGTTGGCGCGGAAGGTGACGTTCAACAGCCCCGCATCCTCCGTTCTGCTGTCACTTCCGCCAATGAGCGATGTTTTGTCGTGGCCCTTGAAGTGATTATAGGTCAACGTCACCCTGTCTGCGCCGTTGGTGATATCCACCTGTCCATCATGGTGCTGGACCTTTTGCTCTACCTGATCGTGAGGGTAGGGGTAGACGGAGGGGAACAGCTTGTCCGGTCTGTCGCCGTCGGTGAAGGTGTTGTGGTCGATCCAGACGTTCTTGCCGCCGTTTATCGAGATATTGTCATATTCCGAATTCCAGCGCCCCCCGGGGCATTTCTGCGGACCGGTCTCAGTATCCGCGAAAGTTTCGTGGCAGCCGGGATAATCTGCGTCGATCTTGAATGAATCGCCCGGATCCCATGCGGGGAAATAGTCGAAAGCGTCTTCGAATGTGATGTTGCGAATAATGACGTTTTCGGTTCCGCTGCCTATCATCAGACTACCCTTGATGATCCTCGCATCCTTCCCAAGGCCGATGATGGTTGTGTTGGACGTCACATCGATAACGATACGCTCTTTCTGGTTTTTGGCGGAACGTTGGCGCGCTTCTTCCAGCGGCCCAGTCAAATCGCGTGCAGGCCGCTTCTTGTCATCGAGTTTCACGTTCCAGACTGCAGGCGCGTAAGCTTTGACATAGGCATCGAAATCATAAGCCGGATCGGCATAATCCTTTTCAAACAGCTCCCGGTTCTCGTCGTCCACGGAAAGATTGATCGTTCCCCTGATCTGGATGATTTTCGGCAGGTTCGGCGTACCACCCGCTTGGAGCGCGCTCAGCAGTTCTGCGCGATTGGTCGCGGTATAGACATGCTCCGCAGCACCTTGTGAGCCGCCAACCGTGCCTGCCGCCCAGCCATCATTTTCTGCAATGACTTGGCGTGCAAGGTCGGGGCTGGAATATGCGTGTTGAACGGATAATGCGATAGATGCAGCAATGACACCCACCGTTGCCAAAGCTGTGTGCTGGCCGCGAAAGCTCATAATATCTCCTCACCAATTACGCTGACGCCTCCTCGCGTCAGAGTTGATAGTGATAAGATAATTTAGCAAAAATATATAGTACTTTTCCGTGAAAAATTCTTTACTTTCAACTTTTTCGATATTTTTTTGCCAAGTCAGACTACTGTCACGTCGCGATTAAAGATACGTCCATACCGTCTACATTCGTCTCGACAAGCGAAAGGCCCTGTTTGAGGTAATAGGCGCGTTTTTCAGGCGTGGCACAGAGGTAACAGGATTTGCAACCGATCTTGCCCGCTTCGATTACGACGGATCTGATGAGTTCAGCCGCAATGCCGCTCCTGCGATATTCTGGCTCGACCCAGAGCGCCGCGATCCACGGCGCATATTGAGGGCGCTCATCGAGATCGTTTTCGATCAGAAGGACAGAGCCGATATAGCGGTCGCCCTCGTGAGCGACGAGACTTAGGGGAACGCCGCCGCCGTCCAGCATTGGCGTCAAAGCGGCACGATAATCTTCAACCGATGAGCCGCTATCCGTCCACCAGGCGTTCCATCCCCGGGCGGCAACGGTATCGGCAAAATCGGGCCGGTCCTTGAGGTTCGATATCCTCAACGGCCCGTGGGGCATCAATCGAATAGGCCGGAAACCGACTGTTCCATCGCGGTACGGTTGATCGCTTCACCGAGCAGGGTGGCGGTGGTGATGACGCGGATGTTGTGGGCGGATTGCACGCCGGTGGTCGGCTGGATGCTGTCGGTGATGACCAGTTCGCGCAGCTTGGAGGACGCCACTCGGGCAACAGCACCGCCGGACAGGACGCCATGGGTGATGTAGGCCGTAACGCTGGTCGCGCCATTCTTGAGAAGGGCTTCCGCCGCATTGCACAGCGTGCCGCCGGAGTCGACGATGTCGTCGATCAGCAGGCAGTCCTTGCCGGTCACGTCACCGATGACGTTCATCACTTCGGATTCACCCGGGCGATCGCGGCGCTTGTCGACGATTGCCAGCAGACAGTCGAGACGTTTTGCAAGCGAACGGGCGCGGACAACACCGCCAACGTCCGGCGAAACGACCATGACGTTCTTCGTGTCGTAATGTTCCTTCACATCGCGCGCCAAAATTGGTGCCGCGAAGAGATTGTCGGTCGGAATGTCGAAGAAGCCCTGAATCTGACCTGCGTGAAGGTCGAGCGTTAAAACGCGGTCGGCACCGGCTTCGGTAATGAGGTTGGCAACGAGTTTTGCCGAAATCGGCGTGCGCGGGCCAGCTTTACGGTCCTGGCGTGCATAGCCGAAATAGGGAAGAACGGCGGTGATGCGCTTTGCCGAGGAACGACGCATGGCGTCGATCATGATCAGCAATTCCATCAGGTGGTCGTTGGCGGGAAAGGATGTGGACTGAACGACGAACACGTCTTCGCCGCGCACGTTCTCACCGATTTCTACGAAGATTTCCTGGTCCGCAAACCGCTTTACCGTGGCATTTCCGAGAGGAACATTGAGATACTTGCAGATCGCTTCGGCCAAATGCCGGTTCGAATTGCCTGCGAAAACCTTCATTGGTGCCGCCTGTTTTCCATGCCATCGCCTGCGACCCGGTAGAGACATTCTACGTGGTCTGTGCGTCGTTCAACGGGGAGGAATACCCGACCCAAAGGGGGTGCCGGACATGCCGTTTTGCCATGCGCGCCTTAATACCGGTGTTGCCCGTGAATGCAAGAGGTCAAGCCGCGTTACCCATGATTTTCGTGAAAACTTTGTGACTCTCGTCTCGCAACCGGTTTTTCAATCGATTGTAGCTGTCTTCAACCCCGCGTCGCCTGCTTCCAGGACTGATAATCGTCCAGAGTTCTTGCGGCAACTTTCTGCATGACGCTATCGTTGACGGCCGCCCACGGATCGCTGCCACGTGCTGCCACGGTTTCCTGCCCTTGCAGGCGATGCAGGCGCGCACCGTTGGCGTCGAGCACGTCCCACACGTAGACCACCGTCACTTTACCGCCGTCGTCGAAGGCGGAGAGATAGCCCTTGAGTATGTTGTCAGCCGACGTGTCGGTGGAGGGGCGAATAGTTAGCCCCTTGGCGCGTGCCTCCGCACCAAGCTGGCGCGAAAGAGGCGTGACGGCTTGAACAGGCGCGCCAATGATCGGTAGAAAGCGGATCGAGCCCGAACCCCCTGTCGCGGGCAGGGCAGCGGTCTGCTGAGGTTGCGGAGCGGGAGCAGGTTGTTGCTGGCGAGCGACCGGTTCACCATATTGCGCGCCATCGTTCAGGGCCTGCGCCTGCGCTTGCAACGAATTTTGCGGTGCATAGGCCTGCACCGGTGAGATCGGACCGGAGGGCGTGCGGTCCGCCGCGGCTGCCATCTGATCGAGATCGCCCTGTGTGACCGGCGTGGATTGCGAAGTGTTGTGGCCGACATCGACTTGCGGGATAAGCGCATCCGTTGTGTTGCAAGCCGTTAGAATAAACGCGGTGCAAGGAATGGAGAGTAAAGCCCCAAGCCTCGTCATCGAAGGTTTGCCTTCATTTATCTCTCCGTCAGTCGGCCCGAGTTATCAGTGCCGGCAGAGAATCGAGATCGATTTTCAACCGGCATGAAGGGGTGGGCTGCAATGTACGGTTTGATTTCGCAGAGAGTCAAATCACGTCAGGCAGTCAGTATGTCGAGGCTGTGGCGAGAAAGCGATTCCGGTGCGCCTTCCGTGGTCAGGTAAGTCTGACCAAGCGTCATGGCCACGCCCGCATCGCTGTCCATGATGATCATATGCACGAAGAGCGTCATATTCGGCAGTATTTCCTGTGTGTTGCCCGCATAAAACATCTGATGCTCCATCCATGACGGAGAGAAGCGCGCGCCCAGCGAATAACCGCATGCGTTCAGACGGTGGCGGGTCAGACCGCGTTCATCCATGACCTTGGCGTGGACATCGAAAACATCGCCAAATGTATTGCCGGGACGCAGAACCTCCTCGATGGCGCGGATGTTCTCAACGCAGGCATTGTAAAGCTCCTTGTGGCGGAACCCCAGCTCTCCGATCACGACGGTGCGCATCATGGCTGCATGGTAATGCGCGCTGACGCCAGCCCATTCCAGCATTATCTGGTCCGTTTCATCCAGCTTGCGCCGACCGGCCTTGTAGCGGCACAGCAAGGCATCGGCACCGGAGCCGATAATGAACTCGTTGGCTGGGTAATCGCCGCCACCCGCAAAAACCGCGCCCTGCATGGCGGCTAGAATATCGGCTTCATTCGCACCGGGCTTGATGAGTGCAAGCGCTGCATCCAACGCATCGTCCGCCAGCTCGCCAGCGCGTTTTGCATAGACGATTTCGGCCTCGCTTTTAACCAGGCGCAATGTGCTGACGAGATAGGAAGCGTCAACGATCTGCCCGAAGCTGGCAAGCTGATTGTCCAGCAGGCGGGCAACGCGACCGGTCATTCCGTGTGTGTCGAACTCCACGCCGATGCGGCAACCGAGCAGGTCCATTTCGCTCAGCAGGTTCTTGAGATCGAGTGTCGGATCGGCATTGAGGCGATCGACCCAGATAACGATGTTTTCGATATTGGAGGTCTGCCGCGCCTGACGCAGATCCGCAGAGCGGGTGAGCAGCGTCATCGTCCCATCGGCCTTGACGATCAGCGTCTGAAAAAAGCAGAAGCCGAACGTGTCGTAGCCTGTCAGCCAGTACATGCTTTCCTGTGCGAAGAGCAGGACGGCGTCCAGCTTTTCTTCCGCCATCTTCTCGATCAATCGCGCTCGGCGAGCCTCGAATTCAGCTTGGTCGAAGTGCAGTGCCATGTCAGTTCTCCAGAATTGCTATCGCCGAAATCTGTCGCCCGTAATCCGGTTCCGACAGATGCGTGGTGCGGCGGAAAGAAAAGAAGCGCTCTTCATCGGAATAGGTGCAGATGCCGAGGTTTTCTGCGCGAACGCCTGCTTTAACGAGACGGTCGACGGTCAGTTGCTTCAGGTCAAAAAAGGCGTGGCCCTTATTGGGTGACGGCGCAAGATAGGTGTCGTAGGCAGGGTCAAGCTCCTTCAAGCTTTCCACCCGTTCAGGGCCGACCTCGTAATTTTCCTGGCTGATGGAAGGCCCAAGGACCGCGACGATGTTTTCGCGCTTTGCGCCAAGACGCAGCATGGCCTCGATGGTGTTTTCCAGTACACCGTAAACTGCGCCCTTCCAGCCCGCATGAGCCGCGCCGATAACGCCAGCATTAGCATCCGCAAAGAGGATCGGGCCACAATCTGCTGCAAGAACGCCAAGCACCATTCGGGGGGTGGCCGTAACCATTGCGTCGGCCTGCGGTCTTTCACCGCTATAATGTTCATCCACCACGACGACATCGGGTGAATGGATCTGATGCACGGTCGCCAGCTTTTCGACCGGCATGGCGAACCAGTCGGCCACGCGTTTACGGTTTTCAAGAACGGCCTCACGCTTGTCTTCCGAGCCGAGACCTACGTTCAATCCGCGATAGATGCCTTCCGATACCCCGCCCTGACGGGTAAAAAAGCCGTGCCGAATGCGGCTTCCGGCTGAGGCGAGCAACGGGCTTTGAACGGGAAGCGGCAGCGTTTCGTCCTGCATGAGGTGATAATTCCTTGGCGATGTCGCTGAGTTTAAACGTGGATCGTTTCGCGCGTGTTTCCAATGAATGCGCCGTGCAACGGCACCCAACGGCAGATTTATCTCTGCTTCGATTTTGCGTGATGTTGGCCCAAGGCCGGTGCCGCTGTCAATCCGAAGAACGGAATGGCAAAAGGTGGACAGCCGGACTGGAGACGGCGAGAACCTTGAACAGTTCGCCCATTTTGCCAGCACCTTCACCGGCCAGACGATTGACAGCTTCGGCAATCTGCAAGGTCTGATCCGGTGTCGCCTTGGCGGCAAGCGCCTGCGCCCTTTCCTTCAAACCGAGGCCGTAAAGAAAATCACCCTGCGCCAGCGACCCGTTGACGTGAACGCCGCAGGCTTCCGCCGTCTTGATCAGGCTTTCAAAGTCCACGTGGCTGGTCAGGTCCGCTTCGCCGGGGTGGGCGAGTACGGGGTCGAATTCGTGCATTCGCAGCGCCTGCATCGTGTCGCCGTAACCTGAAACGATATGGCCGTAATCAATGATGAGCGCGGTGCCGCTGGTCGATTTCAGTCTCTCGCAGATGGCTGTCATTACCGCTTCGCGGGCGGGAGAATATTCGAAAATGGTGCCTAATGGCTGGCGTTCCGCCAAGGGCGGCAGCAAGTGCGGATCGATCCCCGCTACACCCGTCGCAAAGACCAGTTCGTCCTCGGCATCAAGGCTGATCACTCGTTCGCGGAAGCCCTGTGGCGTCTTCACGAACTGCCGTATCGGGATCGCGTCGAACAACTCATTGGCGGCGATCAGCAGGAAGCCGGGAGGAACATCATCGAAGCTATCGTGCCATGTAATTTTGCCGTCGTGCCCGGCGAGCGTCTGACGCTGCGTTTCCGTCATTCGCGGGCTTGTTTCGACGAGATGCACGCTCATGGCATCATAGAGCGGGGCGGCGATGCGTTGGATGACGCGCAGCATATCCGCCATCATGGTGCCGCGACCGGGGCCGATCTCGACCAGCCTCACATTGCCAGGGGTGCCATGACGCTGCCAGGCATGGACAATGAAGACGCCCAGCATTTCACCAAAGAGCTGACTGACTTCCGGGGCAGTGACGAAATCGCCCGTGCGACCAAAAGGCTGGCGCGTCTTGTAATAGCCGTGTTCGGGATCAGCCAGGCAGAGTGAGAAGAAGTCGGTGACGCTTAAGGGGCCGTTGAGGCGGATGAGCGACTTGATGCGACGGGCAAGAGGGGTCGGCATGGCATATCACCCATTCTGCGGGACGGTGGCGGCACGGTTGGCGCGGATAACGGCCCATAGGCCGAAGGCTACCATGGGCGTCGATAGAACCATTCCCATGGTCAGCCAGTTCCCCGCGAGATAACCGATTTGGGCATCCGGCTCGCGGAAGAATTCCACGAAAATGCGAGACAGCGCATAGCCCGCGACGAATACCCCCGTCACGGTGCCGGGTCTCTTCAGTACCTTAACGCCATAGATAAGGATGGCGATGACGATGAGGAGCAGCAGGCCTTCAAGCGCTGCCTCATATAATTGGCTAGGGTGGCGGGCGAAGGGGCCGCCTGTTGGGAACACGACCGCCCATGGCACATCGGTGATGCGCCCCCAGAGCTCTCCGTTGATGAAATTGGCGATGCGCCCGAACAGAAGGCCGACAGGTGCAACGGCAGCGATGATGTCGAACATGCTCCACGCCGGGATGTTGTGGCGTCTTGCAAAGAGAAACATGGCGATTGTCGTGCCGAGGAAGCCTCCGTGGAATGACATGCCGCCGTTCCAGATTTCGATGGCGCGGATGGGGTTTTGCATGACGGCCGGGAAATCGTAGAAAAGGACATAGCCTATACGGCCACCCAGCACGATACCCGCCGCCGCCCAGACGATGAAATCATCCAGATGCACCGGTGTTACCGGTGACTTATTCTGTGGCCAAAGGCTTTCGTTCAGGCTCAGCTTGCGCGCATAATACCAGCCCAGCATGATGCCGACGACGTATGCGATGCCGTACCAGTGGATCGAAAGCGGTCCAAGAGAGAAGGCGATCGGATCGATATTTGGAAATGGCATTATGGAGAACTGGGCAAGCGGTCCGAGCAATTGGCGGGTTCCATTATAATCGTTGACGAAAGGAACCCTTGGATTCCCGGAGGCCGGGCGCATTTCTGCAACCTTTTCGGTGGGCGAAAATGGCGGTTGAAAAGGGTGCGGTCAAGGCGATTCTTTGGCGCATCCAAGGCGGCCGATGGTAAGGTTACCGCAGGCCATATTCCTGTTTTCGCTTGCAAGGCGGCGGGTGAGTGCCTACCTGATCTGCATGAACTGGAAAGAGCAGAGCTGCTCTCCTGACACTGACGAGGACGAAGCGCCATGAGCACGACCGGAACCAATCGCATTTTCGATGAATTCGCAAAACTTATGACGGATGCCGCAGGAGCCGCGCAGGGCGTGCGCAAGGAAATGGAGCAGGCATTTCACGCGCAGGCGGATCGTTGGCTCAATAGCCTCGATGTGGTAAAACGCGAGGAGTTCGATGCGGTGCGCGAGATGGCTATCAAGGCCCGCGATGAAAACGACGCGCTGCGCGCAAGGATAGAAGCACTCGAAGCCCGGCTTTCATCCGACGCCTCCTGACGCGATCCTTAACTCTGATTGAAAATCTGACGCTAGGCCGGGCTCTGAAAAGGGTCCGGCTTTTTCGTTCTGTGTTGTTTTGATGCAGTTTTTTGCCGAGTGCGGATTCGCCTTTAAAGAGCAAGCATTTTCATTCGCATTTTTTTAACGTCTGTGGACACTCCCGAAAAACGCAATCGGCAGAGTCGGTTATGACTCTGAACTGATCCTCCGAACTAAGAGATATCCACGGTTCCCACTGGAAAATGGAGGGGCGGGGGGTGGCGCTGGGACTCGCTCGTTATACACTGATTTTCAACGATGATTCGAAACGAACTCGGTAAGCTCCAGACAGGTTCACTGCGTTAATCTGGCGGCGTCGGGTAATCGTCCTAAACTGATGTAACCGGCATTTGTATGTGCGTTTTTGTGCCTTGCGTGCGGAACAGAACATTCAACTCCGGCTGAAAAGGTGCCGTATGAGCCTGATGGAATTTGAAGTTGAGCGTCACTCCAACCCGGTCGACATGATCGAGTTTGTTGCGGCATCCAACGATTGGACGTTCGAGCGCTCTGGCGAGGACGAAATTGCCATGACGGTGGAAGGTCGCTGGGCAGACTATCATGTCTCGTTTTCGTGGATGGAGCAGTTCGAAGCCCTTCATCTGGCTTGCGCATTCGACATCAAGATTGCGGATCACCGCGTCAACGAAGTTATCCGCCTGCTGTCTCACGTCAACTGCCAGACGCTGATGGGGCATTTCGACCTTTGGCGTCAGGAAGACGTGATCATTTTCCGCCAGTCCCTGCTGCTTGCTGGCGGTGCCGAGCCTACAAACCAGCAGGTGGAGGTGCTGCTTTCCAGCGCGCTTGAAGCTTGCGAACAATATTATCAGGCATTCCAGTTCGTCGTCTGGTCGGGTATGGACGCGAAATCCGCGATGGAAGCAGCCCTGTTCGAAACAGTCGGGGAAGCTTGAAGCCATGATTTCGCTTGCGTCTGGTCCGCTCGTTCTCATCGGTGCTGGAAACATGGGTGGTGCCATGTTGTCCGGCTGGCTGAAAAAGGGCGTGCCGGGTGCGTCGATCATCGTGGTCGATCCGCGGCCATCGGATGCCATGGCCGCGGCAATCGCTGACGCTGGTGCCTCGCATGCGACGAGCGCACCGCAGGATGTGAAGGCGGGAATTCTGTTTCTCGCCGTAAAGCCGCAATTGATGGATGCCGTGCTCCCGCCGCTCAAGCCTTTGGCGGGTGCAGAAACGGTGATTGTTTCGGTCGCTGCGGGCAAGACGCTCTCCTACATCGAAAGCCATCTCGGTAAGGCGGCGACCGTGCGCGCCATGCCGAACACGCCTGCCATGGTTGGTCGAGGCGTGACTGGTGCCTATGCAAACGATGCCGTTTCCGCTGAACAACGGCAGACAGTCGAAGACTTGCTGAAAGTCAGCGGGCCTGTCGAATGGGTGGCGACCGAGGCCGATATCGATGCGGTCACAGCCGTTTCGGGCAGCGGCCCTGCCTATGTGTTTTATCTCGTGGAGTGCATGGCAGAGGCAGGCCGCAAAGCGGGCCTGCCGGCGGACCTTGCCATGCGCCTTGCACGGGAAACCGTCGCGGGGGCTGGTGAGTTACTGCACCAGTCCCCCGAACAGGCTTCGACACTTCGCCAAAATGTAACGTCGCCGGGCGGCACGACGGCGGCAGCGCTTTCAGTGTTGATGGCGGAAGATGGCATGCAGCCGCTGTTCGACAGAGCAATCGCTTCCGCCAAGAAGCGTGCAGAAGAACTGGCAAACTGACAGGATAAGGGGCTGCGATGAGCGGTGAGATAAGCTACGCCGATTTCGAGAAGGTCGATATCCGCGTCGGGACCATCATCGAGGCGGAGCCGTTTCCCGAAGCGCGCAAGCCTGCGTTCAAGATCAAAATTGACTTCGGGCCAGAGATCGGCATCAAGAAGTCGTCCGCGCAAATCACCGTCCATTACACGCTGGAAACGCTGGTCGGCAGGCAGGTGTTGGGTGTCGTGAACTTCCCGCCGCGCCAGATCGGGCCATTTCGTTCGGAAGTCTTGACGCTTGGTTTTGCGGATGAGAATGGTGACATCGTTCTCGCCGCTGTGGAACGGGCTGTTCCCAACGGCGAGAAGATGTGCTGAGCGGCACAAGTTGCCGGATCAAGCCGGGATTTTAACGATCACGCGCAGACCACCCAGTGGGCTTTCGTCCAAAGTCGCATCCCCGCCATGGCTTCGGGCAATATCGCGTACGATGGATAGGCCAAGGCCGGTGCCGGAAGCGTTGAGGTTGCGGGCTTCATCCAGCCGGAAGAATGGCTTGAACACATCCTCTCTAGAGTCCGGTGGAATGCCGGGTCCGTCATCGTCGAAGATGAGAGTGATGGATTTGGGTGCGCGGCGAAGCTCGATTTCCAGCGTGCTCGCGTAACGCTGGGCATTTGCGGCGAGGTTTCCAATCACACGGGAAAAGGCGTTGGGGCGAACGGTCAATTCCTCCACCCCGTTCAACTGATACCGCATTGTCTTGCCGAACATCAGGAAATCGGCATGGATCTTGTCCATGAGGGGTTGAAGCTCAAGATTGCCGACATCTTCTTCCGCATCGTCACGCGCAAAAGCCAGATAGGCCTCAAGCATGGACTGCATATCGTCGACATCCTTGTCCAACCCTTCGAGTTCGGGGTTGTCGCCTGCCAATGCCAGTTGCAGCTTGAAGCGGGTGAGGATGGTGCGCAGGTCGTGGCTGACGCCGTTCAGCATGGCGGTGCGTTGCTCCATCTGTCGCTCGATACGCTCCCGCATCAGGATAAAGGCGAGGCCAGCGCGTCTTACTTCATCCGCCCCTCTGGGCGAATAGGCCATGATCTTTTGACCGCGGCCGAAACTCTCGGCAGCCTTGGCCAGAGCCAGAATAGGGCGGATCTGCCCTCGCAGAAACAGAATGGAAATGCCGAGCAGCACCAGAGAGGCACCCACCATCCAGACCAGAAAGATGTGGGTGTTGGAAGCATAGGCCTGGCTGCGGCGGGTGAAGACGCGGAGCGTCTTGTTTTCGAGCTGAATGCGGATTTCAACCAGAGAGCCGTTCCCATAGGTATCAAGCCAGAAAGGCCTGCCGATCTGGGTCCTGATCTGGTCTGCAAGAATGGTATCGAGGATTGAAAACAGCGGCTCCGGACGAGGGGCGGGGAGGTCGGCTTTCGGCTCGATGTAGACGCTAAGTTCCAGCCGTTGTCGCGCAATCTCGATGACGCGTTGGTAATCATCCTCTTCAGGGTCGGTCTCGATAAGCTCGATGATGGCTGCTATGTCGCGTGTCACTGCTGCGGATAGCCGTTCCGTAACCAACTGCCAGTGCCTCTCCATGAAAACGGCTGCGACCACGGCCTGCAACAGCACCATCGGCAAGATGATGATGAGCAGCGAACGGGTATAAAGACCTGTCGGTAGCCAGTGCCGAAGCCATCTCACAAAAAAACGCCATCCCCTTGCGGGTGCGCTGCTGCGAACTGTTGCTAGAAAATCGAGGCTTGCCATTCGTCGCCTATCCCGCGTCAGCCCATTCAGCCGCGCCTGTCGTCAATCAACGCTCAGACGGTAGCCGATGCCGCGCACCGTCTGCAAGTAAACCGGATTTGCCGGGTCGTCCTCGATCTTGCGACGCAGCCGGTTGATCTGTACGTCGATGGTGCGCTCGCCCACGTCGGCATCGGCATCCACCAGTTCGTGTCGGGGGATCGTATCGCCAGCTCTGATGGCGAAAAGGAGCATGATGTCCTGCTCGCGATCCGTTAGCCGGATGACTTCGGCACCGCGCCGCAATTCCTTCTTCGGAAGAGAGAAGTTGTAGGGTCCGAAAATGATCTGCTCGATCTTTGGCGTATCCGGCGAGGCGTTGCGCCTCAGGATATTGTTGATGCGCAGAACCAGTTCTCGCGGGTCGAAAGGCTTGGCCAGATAATCGTCAGCGCCTGCCTCCAGCCCCGAAATGCGTGCATCGGCTTCCGAGCGAGCGGTCAAAAGGATAACCGGAACGGACTTCTCCTCGTTGAGGGACCGGGTGAGGGAAAGGCCGTTTTCGCCTGGCATCATGACATCAAGGATCAAAAGATCGAAGCGGATGCCTTGCATCTTGCGCCTGGCTTCCGCCGCATCGGCAGCGGCAGTTATGCGGTAGCCCTTGTCGCCAAGAAATCGCTGGAGAAGCTCGCGAATACGCGCATCGTCATCCACGATCAAAAGGTGAGGGGCATCGTCTTCCGCGAGGGGCTGCTTGATGGGGGTAGTCGGCATCTATTCTGCTCCCGCAGTTTCGGTGTCACGCATCCGTGCCAGAAATTCCAGAACGCAGGCCCGCGCATCCGCCGACATGCCTTCGAGAGCCCGTCCGACACGGCGCGACTGAGGGTCGCTGAGCGCAAGAGCAAGTTCGCGACCGGTCAGGGTTGGGTAAAGGCGGCGCTGGCGACGGTCTTCGGGACCTGCCATCTGGCGAATATAGCCATCATCGATCAATTGCTTCAGCACGCGCGCGAGGCTCTGCTTGGTAATTTGCAATGTATCCAGCAGATCGGCCACAGTCATGCCGGGGTTGCGGCAAACGAAGTAGACGACGCGGTGGTGGGCGCGCCCGTAGTCCAGCTTTTCGAGTATGGCATCCGGGTCTGAAACGAAGTCCCGATACGCAAAGAAGAATGCCTCAATCGTATCGAAGTCGATTTTTGCATCATCGACATGGGGCAGCGCCGGTGTCTGTTTCACGGCAGCCTTTTTCAGCGATTGGGCAGGCACTGTCGTTCCTTCGTTTTTATCGGGCAGCAGCACCATTATCATGAGATTAGCCGAAATGGTGTCCAGCCCGAAGGATGCGCGATCATTTTCTGTTGCGTTCGATAATATGCCGCAGATTTAACATCAACGCTAATGTGTAAAGGCCATCCACCAAATACAAAAAGAGCGCGGACGGAAGCCGCGCTCTTTAGAGACCAGCTCCAAGCAGGAGCTATTACTGATAAACGTAAACGATCCGGCGGGTCGATGGATCGACCAATACGCGACGGTCATTGACGTTTACATAGCTGTATTCGTAATCCGGGATTGTCACCAGCTGCGCGCTGCCGGGTATCTCACCGCCGACGACGACGTCGCCTTCGACCCGCACGACTTCACCAGGATGGCGGTCGATATAAGTGATGATCTTTTCCGGCGGGTTCACTTCGCCAACGCGACCGAGGTTCGGATCGCCAGGGTTGGGCTCTGCCTGGACAGTCTCGACGCTTGAGGTCTTTTCATAGGTCACGACCGGAACGTCGATGTCGGCTCTGCGTTCACGGAGAATGACGGGAGAGCCTTCATACATGACGTTGAGATAGTCGGCATTCGCCCAGCCGCGCAGGCCGTTCACTTCGATACGGCACCATGCGCTGCCGTCAAGGCATCCGTCCAGCACGGCGTCGCTGCCGCGGGTGGCAAGACCAACTTCAGGGTAATCTTGGCCCGGGCCGGAACGCACGGAAATGTCAGATGCCGCAGTCGCGACCATGGCTGCGTTGGCATAACCGGCAATGAGCGCAAATGCGCCACCAGCGATCATAAGTTTCAGCTTCTTGTCCATTGCCTCACTCCTTTGAAAGACTGGGGCAAGAACGCGTATTTCGCCAGTCCGTTCCCATTTTCGTGAAGTCTAAAGTAAATTCACGCAGAGTAAGTCTGATCATCTATTTGAATTCGATGATGATTTTATTGAGGATGAGGTGGCGGGTTATGATTTTTTCTCCCGCTTTTCATTGTGCCATAAGTCTGGCCGGTCTATAGAAGCGCTGTTTTTACAGCAGGAGAAGAGGTTATCATGGGTAAGCTGCAGGCAGGCATCATTCCAGTAACGCCGTTTCAGCAGAACTGCACAATCCTCTTTGACGATGCTACGAAAGAGGGCGTGATCGTTGATCCGGGCGGTGATGTGGATGTCATCATCCAGACCGTAACGGAAAACGGCATCACCCTGAAGGAAATCTGGCTGACCCATGGGCATCTCGACCATGCGGGCGGAGCGAAAGAACTCAAGGAAAGACTTTCACTGCCGATTACCGGCCCGCACGAGGACGACCGCCCTTTGCTGGAGCGCATCGAAACGCAGGCGGAGAAATACGGCATAACCGGTCTGCAAAACGTTCTGCCGGATCGATGGCTTGCGGATGGCGAGACCGTATCGTTCGGAGATCATGTTTTCGAGGTCTATCATTGCCCAGGCCACGCACCCGGTCACGTCATCTATTATAATCGCGAGCAGGGCTTTGCGCATTTGGGTGATGTTCTCTTCAGCGGCTCCATTGGACGAACCGACCTTCCCGGTGGTAACCATGATCAGTTGCTGGCTTCGATCCGCGATAAGGTCTTGCCTTTGGGTGACGATGTCGGCTTTATCTGCGGTCATGGTCCCGGCGGCCGTATCGGCGAGGAGCGGCGCACCAACCCCTACTTGCAGGGCATTGAACATGTAGCAGAAAAGCCTCGTCTCGATAACAGCGCCAAGGCTTGAAAGCGGAAGCTCTGAGTTTCGACTGTCTCTATTGCAAAACCGCTGCACAGTTTGCGGGACATGCTTGAAGGCTGAACGCTTCGCATAAAAAAACCCGGCATTCCTGCCGGGCTTCAACTAGAAGAGAAAGTCGTCGTGGCTCAGCCAGCAATCTGAAGATTGACTGCCTTTGGGCCCTTGCCGCGACGATCCGGTTCCGTGTCGAAGCTCACTTTCTGATTTTCTGAAAGACCGGACAGGCCGGAAGCCTGTACAGCAGAGATGTGAACAAAGATATCAGCGCCACCATTGTCTGGCTTGATGAAGCCGAAGCCTTTGTCGGTATTGAAGAATTTAACGGTGCCAGTCTCGGCCATGCATCAGGTCCTTTTCGCTCTGCCCGTGTTCAGCTCCAGGCAGCATTACAGTTTTGCCCGTAAGGGCGTACGGCAGGCAGTTCTTGAATTTTGAGAAATTGGACCTTCGCTGTGGAAGTCTTGACGTTCTGATCAACGTTTTATTGTCCCCACCGCCCGAAGTATGGTCTTCGGTGCATCAATTTTAGGTCTTCCCATGCTCGCAAATTGCCCGAACCGCAATAGAGTGCTGTGTTTATTTGAAATTGGCAAGCAAAAGTTTTTATACACTAATCGCATCAGCGGATTAGCGTAAAAAGTGCAGCGAAGGCACTTGCAGAATTTTTTCCCATCATGGGCTGCTTGCGAAACGAAAACATCGTCAGCGATTAATTTCGATGGTGATTTTCGCGCTGAAACGGTAAATTTTCTCTAAAACGCGCAACACCAAAATGTCTTCAGGTGGCCGCTATTATTTTGTCCCCACGCTTTTTCGTAAGCTCGGGGATCAGTTCCACCAGAAGAATTGCGACAAAGATGATGCCGCAGCCGACATAGCCTGCCGTTCCAATGGTTTCCTGTAGGAAAATCGCCGCAAACATGGCGCCAAACAAGGCTTCCGAAGACAGAAAGATCGCCGCCTGCGGCGCTGTGGTATAGCGCTGCCCTATCACTTGCAGAACGAAAGCCAAGCCAGAAGATACGAGCCCGACGTACAGGATTTCCTTCATGGATGACGCGACGGCCTGATAATCGATCGGCTCCATGGCTGCACCGATCATCATGCTGAGCACCGCGCATATGGAAAACTGAACGCAGGACAGTGCCAGCGGCCTGTTGCTTGCCATGACCGCGCGGCCTGCAAGCGTAATCTGAACCGCCCAGAAGAATGCGCAGACTATACTAAGATAATCTCCGGTCGTGAGTGCGGCAAACTCGCCGCCGGAGAGCAAGAAGATGCCGGTCAGCATCATGAAGGCGCCCGGCCAGACGACCCAGTGCGGGTGGCGGCGATAAATCAGCACCGCGATCACTGGTACGAAAATGACATAGAGTGCAGTCAGAAAGCTGGAATTCGTGACTGTCGTCGTCAAAAGTCCAACCTGCTGCGTGGTGGCGCCCATGAAGAGCGCGAGGCCGACAAGTGTGAACGCCCGCATTTCGCTGAGGGATGGACGACTGCCAAGCTTGCGGCTTTCAATCATCGCGAACGGCAGAACCGCCAACGCCGCAATGGCGAAGCGCAACCCGACAAACCAGAAAGGCCCGATGCTCGCCATCGCCGTGGACTGGGCAACGAAACCGCCGCCCCAGATTGCGGCCGCGAGCAGAAGAACAAGATTAGCCTGAATACGCGTCATGACTGTACCAACTCAAAGATCGTCCTCCGCCCAGAACGATCAAGTCGCGGCCGCATTTCGGGCAACGATCAAAAGCAGAGGAAAATAAGATAAGGCGAAGTGCCTTTTCGCGTCTGCTTTAAAACCTTTCAGGCTTTAAGGGAACCCTTGGGATTTCTTTAATGGCGAAGCTTGCGGGGAGCGCTGTCGCGGATGCTGCTGAGCGTCAGCAGAACGCCGCCAGCGGCCATGGTGAAGAAGCCGGCGGTAACAAGCGCAATGACGAATATTCGGTCGGAAGCTTGCGAGATCGGTGCTGCGGCAATGGCGGAGGTGGTGATGGGATCAACCGCTTGCGCGGCCAAGGATGGCGTTACCATTCCTGCCACAATAGTAATTGTGCCGATCAAAGCGGTCAGCGCGACCCAGAGCGACAGCAGGGATCTTTTCGCTCTCAGTTTGTCTGCGGAGTTCCGGTCGTTCACAAACATTTCCGCGTCCCTTTATTGCTCTTGCCGCGTGTACGAAAAGAGCCTTCGAAGTGGACCTCTTGGAGACGGAATTCGGACAGTCCGGCGTATTTATCGTGGCGATATCAAGGCAAGGGTTAACGAAGGGGAAAGAGCTTTTAAATCCCACGTTTTCCGAAGGTTCTGACGGGTTTTGTGGCCTTTACTTCAAAACCCGGATTGGACGGCTGTTGCGGCGCATCGTCCCGCTTTGCGGAGTAGGAGAGGCGGTTGCCTCCCAGAAGCTCCGGGAAACGCTGGTTGAAGGTGGTTGGTGCGAGTTCCGGCCTCGCCAGCGCATAGCCCTGCATGAGGCTGACGCCGAGTTCGCTGCACAGCTCAACTTCCCGTTCTTCTTCCAGTGCTTCGAAGACGGGCTCTATGCCCTCATCCATGAACTGACCGACGATGACGCGAAGCAACGCGGCACCCGCTGAATTGCGCAAAAATTCGCGCACCCAGGCGGCTTCGAACTTGACGTAATCCGGCTTGATGAGCTTCACGCGTTCTATATCGGAATCGCCCGCACCATAATCATCGATAGCGACGCGAAAACCCATGGCGCGCATGTGCTCCGCGAAATCTGCGACCAGACGCGTGTCGGCGGCGCTTTTCTCGGAAATCTCACAGACGATCCGATCAGGAGACATGCCTGCCTCGTGCGCCGAAAGCCGCATGCGCTCCACTTCCTGACGCATCTTGTCCGGTGTACGAAAGAGGCCGGGATGGAAGTTTACGAAGATCCGCGCGCGGCTGCGCTCAAGCGCACCCGTATTGAGTATATGTATGGTACGAAGAATACTGTCGATGGCTTCGATATCGTCAGGATGGACCTGAGCGAAGAACTGGCCCGGTGAAAGCAGTTGCGAGCCCTGATACGGGCGAACCAGACCTTCGAAGGAATCTATATCGAAACGCCCGTCAGTCAAACGGCGAAAAATCGGCTGGAGGGCCGATTTCAGGATGAACGGGGCGTAAGCGGTCGACCAGGAACCGTCTGCTTCGCGGATTAGATTTGAGAAAATGCTTTTGGCTGCCACTGCTAAAAATCCAGCAAATCATCTCAATCCAGAGATGTTTACATGCAAAGCGTTACCCGTCAGTTAAGCAATGTTTAAATTATACCTGCATGCAATATTTTAGGTTTAGTGGCCTTGAAAGAAACGCCGTCTTTCGACATACCACTTGCCGCAGAAGGTGGCCTTTCGCAAGCTTCTGCTGGTGTCAATCTTATAAGGACCGATGAAAATGGCCTTCCTTGCCGATATTCTTTCCCGCGTAAAGCCTTCCGCCACCATCGCCGTTTCGCAGAAAGCGCGCGAATTGCAGGCGCAGGGCCGCGATGTTATTGGCCTTGGCGCAGGCGAGCCGGATTTCGATACGCCTGACAATATCAAGGAAGCAGCCATTGCCGCCATCAACGCCGGCAAAACGAAATACACGCCGGTTTCCGGCATTCCGGAACTGCGCAAGGCGATCGCCGAGAAGTTCAAGCGCGAAAACGGTCTGGACTACAAGCCGGAGCAGACGATTGTCGGGACGGGTGGAAAGCAGATTCTTTTCAACGCCTTCATGGCGACCCTTAACCCCGGCGACGAAGTTATCATCCCGACACCTTACTGGGTCAGCTACCCGGAAATGGTGTCGATCTGCGGCGGTACGCCGGTTTTCGTTGCGACCACGCTGGAAGGCAATTTCAAGCTGACGGCAGACGCATTGGAAAAGGCAATCACGCCGAAGACAAAGTGGTTTCTGTTCAACTCGCCATCCAACCCTTCGGGCGCGGCCTACACGCATGATGAGTTGAAGGCGCTGACGGATGTGCTGGTCAAGCACCCACATGTCTGGGTTCTGACCGACGATATGTACGAGCATCTGACGTATGGCGACTTCAAGTTCGTGACACCGGTGGAAGTCGAGCCTTCGCTTTATGACCGCACACTGACCATGAACGGCGTTTCCAAAGCCTACGCAATGACCGGTTGGCGTATCGGTTATGCGGCAGGTCCGTTGCAGCTCATCAAGGCCATGGACATGATTCAGGGTCAGCAGACGTCCGGCGCAACATCCATCGCGCAGTGGGCAGCTGTCGAAGCGCTGAACGGCACGCAGGACTTCATTCCAGCCAACAAGAAAATCTTCGAAGGTCGCCGCGATCTCGTCGTTTCCATGCTCAACCAAGCCAAGGGTATCAATTGCCCGATGCCGGAAGGTGCGTTCTACGTCTACCCGTCCTGCGCAGGCCTGATCGGCAAGACTGCGCCTTCGGGCAAGGTCATCGAGACCGACGAGGACTTCGTGACCGAACTTCTGGAAACGGAAGGCGTTGCGGTCGTCCACGGTTCGGCCTTCGGCCTTGGACCTAACTTCCGCATTTCCTACGCAACCTCTGAAAAGTTGCTGGAAGAGGCGTGCAACCGCATCCAGCGCTTCTGCGCAAACTGCCGCTAAGCAATTGATTTGAGACATTGAGCCCGGCAGAGATGCCGGGCTTTTTTATTTTATAGTCCCAGAAACAGCAGCATCAGGAATGTTGCAAACAAAATGAAATGCGTCATCCCTTCGATGGCATTTGTCTCACCATCATTGAGGTTGATGGCAGCGACTATAAGGGTGATGAAGACCATGATCGTTTGCACGGGCGTCATCGCCATGATGAAGGGCTGGCCGGTGTAGAGGGCGATCGCTTCCATGACTGGCACCGTCAGAATGACGGTTGAGAGCGAAGCGCCCATGGCGATGTTGACCACCGATTGCATGCGGTTTCTCAAAGCCGAGCGCATGGCGGTCATGATTTCAGGTGCAGCGGAGATTGTTGCAACGACGACGGCCATCAGTGCAGCAGGCGCGCCGCTTCCTTCCAGCCCATGATTGAGGAAAGCCGACATGAATTCCGCCAATATACCGATCAATACCACCCCGATAAGGATGACGGTGATGGAGCGCGAGGCTGGGCCGTCTTCATCGTCATGCTGCCCATGTCCTTCCGAGGCCGCCTTTTTGCGCTCGGCACGAGGATAGCTGTAACTGAAGAAATAGCTGTGTGGCCCGACCTGCATCTTGAGAAACAGGGCGTAGAGCGAGATCATGGCGCCGATGGTGAACATCGAGTAATAATGCCATTTCGCTTCAGGAATGAACTCCGGCACGATCATCGAGATGCCCATGGCGGTTAAAATCATGACGCCGTAGGTGCGTGCGGAATCGTCATTATAGGGCTGTTCTCCGTGACGAAGGCCACCGAGAAGTGCGGCGATGCCGAGTATGCCGTTGATGTCGATCATCACCGCCGAATAGATCGTGTCCCGAACGAGGGTAGGGGAGGTGGATTCGCTCATAATGATCGCAAGGATCAGGACCTCCACGGCGACCGCAGACAGCGTGAGGATCATGGTGCCGTAGGGATCGCCCACTTTCGAAGCCAATATTTCGGCGTGGTGTGCAACGCGCATGGACACCGCAACGATGACCGCGACCAATGCCGCCGATACAAGAAATGCGAGCGACTTGCCGAGACCCGGCATCGTATGTTCACCGAGATAGGCCGCGATTGCTGCCGGAACGGCGAGCAACAGCATCCGCTCCTGTTTTAACGTATTTGCAAAAGTCATTATGTCCCCTTCCGGCCATTCCCCGGGTTGCCGTGCATAACCGATTGCCGCAGAGCTCTTGATGAGAAGCGTTTGCACTACCGGCTTTTTGGTAGGATAGTGTTCGTCAAGGAGAGGGCTACCGCACAGCGACCTCGTCGTTGAAATGCTTGATTGCGGCATTGGTTGCCACGTTCCAGCGGAGCGTTTGCGAATTTCATGGAAAGGCGAAAACGCTCCCGCGTCTGGTCTCAGCGCACTCTATATAGGCAAAGCTGCGTCGCGCTTTTGCTGGAGATGCGTTCACGCGTGAGGAGGAAGTGTGCATGAGCAAGGTGTTGTACGAAATCGTTGAGCATGATGGCGGGTGGGCTTACCGCATGAATGGCGCCTACTCAGAAACATTTCCCACGCATTCGGACGCTGTACAGGCCGCCAGCATTGCCGCCGCAGAGCAGCAGGTCGGTGGTGAGGATGAGGAGATCAGCTATCAGGATGACCATGGTCGCTGGCATCAGGAACATAGCGATGGCGGAGACCGCCCCGAAGCGGAGGTGGTGGATAATCGCGACGGGCAGGCGCAACGGGGCAGCTCGGCCTGATTTTGATAGTTATGAGCCGCAAACCTTCGCCAGCAGCGAAGGTCGGTGATCGTTTGCTAACATGGCGTAAGCGTTGCGTGTCCAGCGGTGCCTTTGAAGCATAAGGGGCTGCTCGGCGCCGAGTAGATATTGTCTTACATGGCTACCGAAGGCGAAAGTTCCCCACATACCGCTTATCACCCATTCTACAGCGCATCTTAAATCCGATGGGGCTGCAACGCAGTTAACGGCTTGGAGGCGTCAGCTCACGATGCTTTGCGAGCTAAGCGACACTGACCCAAGCTAATCAACCTGCCGCTCCGTATCGTTTATCTCGAGACGCAGAAATTTCCACAGGCGCCCTTGCGCAGAGAAAAATGCCGCGCGGGTAAAATCCGCGCGGCTTGATACTTAGCCGAGTGCAGGATAGTCGGTGTAACCTTCCGCGCCGCCGCCATAAAAGGTAGGCTGGTTTGGCTCGTTCAGCGGAGCATCCTCCTTGAGGCGACGAACCATATCCGGGTTGGCGATGAAGGCTTTACCGAAGGCAATGGCATCGGCCTTACCGATATCAACGGCTTCGATAGCGGATGCGCGGTCGTAGCCGTTATTGGCGATCCACAGACCCTTGCCGCCCGCATTTGTGTATGCCGTCTTCAGCGCTGCATAATCGAACGGCTTGTCGCCCTGCTTGAAATCGCGCGGGCCACCGGTTGCACCTTCGATGACGTGGATGAACGCGAGCCCACGGCTGCCAAGTTCCTTGACCACATATTCGAACAGCGGCTGCGGATCAGCCTCGAATATGTCGTTGGCGGGGGTGACGGGCGAAAGGCGGATGCCGGTGCGACCGGCACCAATTTCCTTCGTGACGGTATCCACCACCTCCAGCAGGAAGCGCGCGCGGTTTTCGATGGAGCCACCGTAATTATCCGTGCGCTGGTTGGTGCCGGACTTCAGGAACTGGTCGATCAGATAGCCGTTGGCCGCGTGGATTTCGACGCCGTCAAAACCGGCTTCGATCGCAGCGCGCGCACCGGCGCGATAGTCCTCCAGAATGACAGGAATTTCTGCCAGCCCGATTTCGCGTGGCTCGGAGGTTTCAGCAAATGCGCCTGTGCCGTCATCGTTCAGGATATAGGTCTTGGACTTCGCTTTGATCGGAGAAGGGGCGACTGGCTGACCGCCATGTGGCTGAAGCGAGGTGTGCGAAATGCGTCCTACATGCCAGATCTGCGCGACGATCTTGCCACCAGCCTTGTGTACGCCATCTGTGACGGCCTTCCAGCCATCGACTGCTTCTTTCTTGTAGAGGCCCGGAACATCCGCGTAACCCTGCGCCTGCTGCGAAATCGGCGTGCCCTCGCTGACGATCAGACCCGCCGTCGCGCGCTGCTCATAATAAGTGGCGTTGAGATTGTTGGGAATTGCGCCCGGAGAACGGTTTCGTGTGAGAGGCGCCATAACGATGCGGTTTGCCAGTTCAATGTCGCCTGCCTGTGCCGGTTCGAACAGTTTTGTCATAAGGTGGCTTTCTCTTCTTGTTGATAGAGAGCGCAGCGTTTGCGCGAATGCATCAAAGATTATCGTTCAGATATGCAAGAAACTTGGCGATGTTTTCCTCGTCCCGTTCGTAGAAGTTCCACTGGCCAACCTTGCGCGAGCGAACCAGACCGGCCGCCTGCAAGGCCGCAAGGTGCGAAGACACCGTGGATTGCGACAGGCCGCTGATTTCGAACTGATGCGCGCACACGCCCATGCTGAACGGGTGCGCCTGGTTGAAATGGTTCTCTGGCTCTTTCAGCCATTTGAGAAACTTCAGCCGCACCGGATGGGCAATCGCTTTCAAGACGTCTTCGGGGTTCATCTCATCCCTACATATCTAAACATAACGATATTTATATCGATCTTTTTCGATATCAAGGAAGGTCCGCAGATTTTTCAAAAAAAAAGGCCGCTGGATTTCTCCGCGGCCTGACAGTTTGAAGGTCATAACCTCCAGAGGGGAACAGCACCCAACGGCAACAGCGTCGTGTGCTGCTTTAAGATATGGAACCACAGGGTGCTGCGAACAAGGGCGTTTTATCCAAATAAAGCAGCATCTAAAGGAAAATTATTGCGGGTAAAAAAAGAGGGCCACCAGATTGCTCCAGGGCCCTTGTAAGTGTGAAGGTTAAAAACCTCCAGAGGGGAACAGCTGATGCGGCGGAACTGGGAGGAAAAGCCGCCATGTGCATCAACTGAGTGCGATATGCTGCTTTTTTGGGCGGGCTTCAACTCTTTTTTGTGCAGGACAGGCATGCGTAGCACGCAATGCTGTCTTTCATTGTCACACTTATTTCGCAAATCTTCGCGCATGCGCAAAGAAATGAGGGCAGGCAACGCCTCTCATCTCCTTGATTTTAAATGACCTCAACGGTCGAACGAGAACGAATCAGAAGTTCCAGTTGCGTGCTTTTGCCACGATGAAATCGCGAAAGGCTTTAAGCTTCGCGGCATTTTTCATTTCGTCCGGGTAGCAGAAATAAGTATCGAAGGATGGAATATCCGCTGGCAGCGACAACTGGATCAAACCAGGGTCACGACCCACAATGTAATCCGGAAGGCAGGCGATGCCGATTCCAAGCAGGCAGGCGCGCTTGATGGAGGTCTGGCTGTTGATCTGCAGATGCGCGATGCGGGTGTTATCGGAAGAGCGCCCGGCGTTCTCCAGCCAGTTCACGTCCAGCAGGTAGTTCGGCGCAGGCTCACCGAAGGAGATGATCTTGTGGTTGTCCAGATCCTCTATCGACTGCGGCTCTCCATATCGGTTGATATAGGAAGGGGCAGCGTAGACATGCATGTGCACGGTAAACAGCTTGCGCTGGATAAGATCCGATTGTTGCGGCTGGCGCAGTCGGATGGCGCAATCAGCATGGCGCATGTTCACGTCCAGCTCCTCATTGTCGAGGATGAGCTGTATCGACATTTCCGGATAGAGCTGGAGGAATTCCTGTACCTTGTCTGTCAACCAGCCCTGACCGAGGCCGACCGTGGTGGTGACGCGCAGCTTGCCGCTTGGCTTTTCCGTCGTTTCCGTCAACTGCATCTTGACGGTTTCGAGCTTCAGAAGAACGTCATGCGCGGTTCTGTAAAGCAACTCGCCCTGTTCGGTAAGGATCAGGCCACGGGCATGGCGGTGGAACAGCTTGACGCCGACATCCTGCTCCAGAGCGCTGACCTGACGGCTGATGGCCGACTGGGACAGGTGCAGCTTATCGGCAGCATGGGTGAACGATCCGGCTTCGGCAGCCGCATGAAATATGCGCAGTTTGTCCCAGTCCAATGGCATAGGCATGCGGTTTGGTGCCTTTCTTTATTCGGCGGCGACAGCAAGCGGCGCTTGTGCTGCCAGAAAACGTTCCGCCTCGAGCGCTGCCATGCAGCCCATGCCCGCGGCAGTTATGGCTTGGCGATAGGTATCGTCCGTCACGTCGCCAGCGGCAAATATGCCTTCGACATCGGTTGCGGTGGAATCGGGCGCGGTCCACATGTAGCCATTGGGCTTCAGTTTCAGTTTGCCCTTGAACAGTTCCACGGCAGGAGCGTGGCCTATTGCGACGAACACGCCGTGGATCGGCATTTCCGTAATCTCACCCGTGTTAACGTCGCGCAGCTTTGCGCCGGTGACGGAAGGCGGCATCGGGGGTTTCGCAGGCGTGCCGGTGATTTCCGCGACTTCGGTGTTCCAGAGAATGTTCACATTCTCTTTGGCGAAGATACGTTCCTGAAGGATTTTCTCCGAGCGGAAGCTATCACGGCGATGCACGACGGTGACCGTCTTGGCGATATTGGCGAGGTATAGCGCTTCTTCGACAGCCGAATTGCCGCCGCCGACCACGATCACATCCCGGTTGCGATAGAAGAAGCCATCGCAGGTGGCGCAAGCGGAAACGCCGAAGCCCTGGAAGTGCTGCTCGCTTTCGATACCCAGCCACTTGGCCTTCGCGCCGGTGGAGATGATCAGCGTATCGGCAGTCCAGACCGCGCCGGAATCCGTCTTTACGGTGAAGGGGCGGCTGGTCGTTACGACTTCGGTGACGAGATCGTTGACGATTTCAGCGCCAACATGCTGCGCCTGCTTCAACATCTGGTCCATCAGAAACGGGCCCTGAATGGGGTCAGCATAACCGGGGTAGTTTTCCACATCGGTGGTGATCATCAACTGGCCACCCTGTTCCATGCCCGCGATCAGCACCGGGTTCAGCATGGCGCGCGCAGCATAGATTGCGGCAGTGTAACCGGCAGGGCCGGAACCGATGATCAAAACCTTTGTATGGCGGGCGGACATGGAACGTTCCTTTCAACAGGGTGCGGGCAAGCCGGAATCAAAATGGCGCCAAGAAGAAACACCCCTTCTTGCGCGGTATTTAAGGGTGTCCAGTGTCGATATTCAAGGGCAGCTATGCATTACCAACAGCGCAGTTGCGGCTGAACACGTAATTTTGTGTCGCGGACATGAAGGATTATTGCGAATCCCGCGGTGAAGAGTAGAAGGAAGCATTCATGCTGATAAAGGAATGTGCGCCGTGGCCAGCGTCGAACTCGATGCCATCGATCTGAAAATCTTGCGGGAATTGCAGCGCGACGGACGCATGACCAATGTCGATCTCGCAGACCGCGTCGGCATTTCCGCCCCGCCCTGCCTGCGCCGCGTGCGCAAGCTCGAAGAGGCGGGCATCATTGAAGGCTACCACGCGATGCTGAATGCGCCGAAGCTCGGCTTCGATCTCGTGGCCTTCTGCATGGTCGGCCTCAAGCGCCAGTCGGAAGCCAATCTAAAAGCCTTCGCCGCCGCCACCGACCGCTGGCCTCTCGTGCGCCAAGCCTGGATGGTCTCCGGCGACAGCGACTTCCTCCTCCACTGCGTTGCCGAAAACCTCACCCAGTTCCAGGATTTCGTTATTGAAGTGCTGACTGCGGACGAGCATGTCGATACAGTGCGGACGATGCTGACCATTCGGCAGGTGAAGCGGGTGGGATTGGTTGAGGTTTGATTTCGCCCGAGATTTACGTGTTCGAAGATAACTCAGCAGCAAGCGACACTTGAACGAAGCTTTCATTAATTGAGACTTTAAATGGTTGTTTTCATAGCTCACCGAACTGATGGCTTTGGTGCCCGTGTCTATAACATGATGATTACCATGATGTTGGCCGAGGCGTATGGTGGCGATTTCCGGTTTACATGGAGAGACACGTCAAAGGAATTTCACGCGCTTGATAGTGCGGAAGAGGTGTTTGAGAAAGATTTCCTTGTCAAGCATTTGGCAAGCGAGCAGGAACTGAAGCATATTACGGCTTCCAGTTATGTCATCGAGCCAGAAACACAGTTGAACCAGGCTTTGTTAGAAGAGGTTTTGAGTGCGGGTCCCCAGTTTATCATTGTCAGCCGTCTTGATGAACCTCAAGAACTATGTTGTCTTCCCGGCTACGATGAAAACGCGGTCGCTAAGATGTTTGAGCGGATCGGTTTCAACTCGGACCTTAAAAAAATCGTTTCTTCCGCACGTGAAGTCGATTTGCCCCTTCGCCCTGCTGCTGTTCATCTTCGCAGTGGGGATATAGTTTTCGGTCATTACAGGCTGGATATCGGCTTTGAAAGTAAAGTCATTCCCCTACCACTCGCCCGCGTAATCATACTTGATTTGAAACGTGATGGTCATAGCCCTGTAATTTTCGGGCAGGATCAAACAACTTGTAATTTTTTGGCAGAGATCACCGATTGTAGGACCGTGGAGCAGGTTGCCGACATGTCCGATATGACCGTTCTGGAGCGCGCGGTTTTCGAGATTGTTGTTCTTTCCAGAATGGAAATTATTCATGCTGGTATGAGCTTGTTTGCTTACGTTCCCGCCGCGATTGGAACCGTGCCGATCCATGACCCGCTACGCATTTACACGCCGCAAGACATCGCATCGCTGACGATGGACGGGCTGCAAACATTCGAATCCAGCAGTCTCGTTTCCCCGTTACAAATTGCGTTCTGTTACCGAATAGCACTTCATTTTGCAGAGGGGTTTCAGAGTGATTGGAAGCTTGCTGCTGTGGACGGCGCAATAAGAAACGATCCTGAAAATGTACTCTACATTTTTATCATGGCGCAGCTTCTGTTTGAGGCTGGGAGAAATTATGAGGGAGATCGTGTACTGGCATCCGCCCTCTCAAAAAATGGTATAATGGTTGCCAGAACTTCAGCTTTCAGATTCTTGTCAAATCGATACCCCGGCGGAAACTTAAAGGCAGAGCCTTGGTTGCAGGCGCTCGAAAATCGCACACTTTTAGAAAGCCCTTTTGCTTGTTTATCTGTTTCGATAGCCGCGATGCGAGTTCTCGCTTACGGGAAGTCCTTGAAATATGCTGTCAGGGCAGCCCGTCTTTCCCCGATGCAGCCAAGCATTATAGGGCAGTTAATTAATCTGATATGGGCATGTATTTCTGGTAAATGGATTAGCAGGTTGCGATCCGTTGATTGGCTTTCAAATCAGCAATGGTTAAAAAAAATTGGGATTGAGCGCGCGCCCATGCGCCGTGAGACGTAATATAAACGGCCCGACGTTCGATTCTCGGACGCAGCTATCTCAGTGCGGATTCGACAAAAAATTTACTTTGTTAGCTAAGAAAATTCCTTAGTGACGACTTTTAAAAAGGTAATTCGATATCGCCGACAATATGCTTTCTGTATTGATCACAAAAAGGTTCCTAGATGTTGGCGAGCTCATTCCATTTCAGCGCGAACTGAGTGGCAAGGGCAATATGCGCAGCATCTCTATTTTTCAATTGTGCCTAGGTTTGATTACTGCAATACACAGCAAAATCTGAGAGGGAACGCTATGAAGAGACTGTCGAGATCAATCCGAAAAAAAATTCGCTATATGTTGGACGCGAAGACAGTTCGCATTAGCGGAGTTAAGTTGATAACCGACAAAGATAGAATTCCCGCCCATTTGCGTGATCTCATTTTTCGGGAAGCGTATGAGGACACTGAAAAAAACGTCCTTTTAAGTGTTTTGAAGCCCGGTATGAAAGTTTTAGAAATCGGAACGGGGGTTGGGTTCATCGCGCTCTTGGCCGCGAGCATTTGTGGCGAGAAAAATGTACTAACCTACGAAGCCAACCCCGACGCTGAGGAATTAATTCGTGAAAACTTTGCGCTAAATAATCTCCATCCCACAATGGAGATGCGCGCAATCACAGTGGATGGGCGCGACTTAACTTTCCACGCTGCAGAGAACGTAATATCGTCTAGTGCGTTTGCCATTGATGCTAAGTCCAAAAACGTAGTAGTTCGTAGTGATCGCTTTATGGATGTGCTCAACTCCTATAAGCCTGATATCGTAATTATGGATGTGGAGGGCAGCGAGTACGAGTTATTACTCGGCGCAACTGAGCTGAAGGCAAATAATATTTTGGTCGAATTGCATCCGGGCATTATCGGTCAGGACAAGGTTGACGAGATTTGTGATCACCTTAAAGACATTGGCTATCAGCAAGGCTTTAGCGACCGCAAAACAGTCCACTTTCGGCGCTGATTGGAGGTAGTTTCGGAAGCAGGGGACCAGAAAGTGCTAGTGAAGTACGCGTGCATTCTGAGTTTAGTCAGGTTTCAAACCTGCAGCTCTGAAACCTAAGATCAGTATCTCAATGCGAAAGGATCAATAATTCTACCCCTCTAAGTGCTATGATAGCCCGACATCCGTTAAAGTGAAACGATGTGCTGTTGGCCTCTGTTTGAAAGCCAACCGCTATTTCATTCAAGCCATTGGGTACGGAGCCATCCCTTTGCTTCTGGCAAATCCTTCTAACTCGCGAGATATTTTACTTCACATAACCACACAACCGAGCGTTGGTTTGCAGTCATTCGGGTTTCTCGAATCTGAAAGCCATTGCCGCGCAGCGTTTCTTCGAAGTCCTTTTGCGACATATGTGTTTTCCAATTCAGACGCCTTAAGGAAGAGGCGCTCATTTTTCTAAAATCACTGACAGCGTGGCTCACTACAAGATACTGCGCGTTATGAGCGAGCATTTGAAGAGGTTTTGAGATGTCGCCCGAATATTCGAGAACGCCTAACACGAACGCAATATCGCATCTTGCGATGGAATCGGTGTTAATATCCATCTTTGTCACGGACTCGCTTTGCGGCACAAGATCGTAACCTTGGTAGGCAACGTTCAGGCTTAGGCGGGAAAGCGCGGCTTTGAGCTTTTGATTGCCGCATCCGACATCTGCCACTGTTACTTCTTTGCCGTTGTCACTCACGACAATCGATGCCAGCTGCGCCGCTATTTCGGCGCGGTCTATCCACGCAGCATCATTCTGCTCACCGCAGTTGAACCGTTTCAAGTCCTTTCGGAGCTTCGTGCGGTAATTACGCCTCAAAGCCCTTAAACGGAGATTTTGATATGAGATGGCAAGCTTTTTCCTCAGCCCGGATGGTCGGTCGGCAGAAAGATGCAGCAACCATGTCGGTTCCATTATTCTCCGGCTCATTCCCTTGAAATGAAAAACCTTTATGCCTGAAGGAAACCCACCAAGATCTGGACGTTCCCCGTTCGGAGAGTAATTATATGTGGCGCAGTCGAGAAGCTTGATCTTGCCTTCATGCCGTTCAACCGTCGGTGATTCATAAATACTGTCAAACGGAAGGTTGATAAGGTTTAACATTGCGAACTGGTCGCCGTACCAAGCTGAGGTGCCGGTATATTTTTCAACATAAATATCGAACAGACGACTAAACAACCGGACACTGTTTTCAGGGCGTTTGTCGTTCACGTAGATAACGCCGCCATTTAGCGGCATTTCATCCGACTTTCTCCATGTGAAGGCAATGTCGAAATCATCGAGGAAAAGATCGGTCAAGTCGCCCGATATAAGAACATCGGTGTCGACGAATACTGTTGGTGAATCGAAATCGCCAGACATAAGAAATTCACGCTGCGCCCGCATCCTCTCGAGCATTATCTGAGAGAGGTCGATAGGGTGGCGCTTTATCGATACTTCGTTTGGCAGGCTCGTCAAATCGGTGAATTCGTCTGTAAGCACCGTAAATCGAGTAGCAGGATGAATTTGCTGCGCGGATTTCACAAGCAAATCGATCTGGCTTGGTCCGTCAAGGTCCCCCGATATAACGGGTTTCGCTTTGCCGCCATCGGCATAAAAGGTGACGAACTTTATTTTCATATACCCAACCCTCGAACTTTGCCCCTAATACATAATCGGGAGAAGGTTGACAATCGCGACATTTCTTTAGAGAAGAGATTCGAGATACATAAGTATATCTCAAAAAAATATGTCATGAGTAAATAATTTTTAGTAATGAAGTGTGCATTCTTGGAATCCGCAAGTCATGGATTTTCTCTGAATTTTATGTACGTATTTTTTACTCCGAGTTCTAGGGGAACTCTTGGTTCCCACCCCATTTCCCTCAACGTCTCCGCGCTCATCAACTTCCTTTGCGTGCCATCGGGCTTGCTCAGATCATGCTTGATCTCGCCTTCGAAGCCTACAATGCCGCAAATGAGTTTGGTAAGGTCCAGAATGGAGATGTCTTCGCCGCTGCCTACGTTGACGTGAGTTGCTTCGGAGTAGTTTTTCATGAGAAAGACGAGGGCGTCGGCGCAGTCGTCGGCGTGCAGGAACTCGCGGCGAGGGGTGCCGGTGCCCCAGATCGTGATTTCGGTATCGCCGCGCGTTTTGGCTTCGTGTGCCTTGCGGATCAGGGCGGGCAGAACATGGCTTGAGGTTAGGTCGAAGTTGTCACCGGGGCCGTAGAGATTGGTCGGCATGGCGGAAATGAAGTCGCAGCCATATTGTTTGCGGTAGGCCTGAGCCAGCTTGATACCCGCGATCTTTGCAATCGCATACCATTCGTTGGTCGGTTCCAGCGCGCCAGTCAGTAGCGCTTCTTCTTTGATCGGTTGCTCTGCAAATTTCGGGTAGATGCAGGATGAGCCGAGAAAGAGAAGCTTCTCGACGCCAGCGTGGTAGGAGGCGTCGATGATGTTACTCTCGATCATCAGGTTTTCATAAAGAAATTCCGCAGGGCGCGTGTCGTTTGCGAGAATCCCGCCAACCTTCGCTGCGGCCAAAAATACTGCTTGCGGCTTGTTTTTCGCGATCCATTCACTCGTTTGCGCCTGATTGCGCAGATCGACTTTCGCGCGATCAATCGCAAGAACTTCGCAGTCCTCCTGTTGGAGGCGCCGAACAATTGCGGAGCCAACCATGCCGCGATGCCCGGCCACCCAGACGCGCTTTCCCTGAAGGCTATAGATCGTCATAGCTTATGCGCCTTTTGCGATATTGTCGGACTGCATCAGGCGGAGATCCTCGGCCACCATCTCTTGTGCCAGTTCACGCACGCTCGTTTCGTGCTTCCAGCCAAGTTTCTCATGCGCCTTGCTGGGGTCGCCGATCAATAGATCGACTTCCGTCGGGCGGAA
Source organism: Agrobacterium larrymoorei (assembly GCF_013322225.1). Classification (GTDB taxonomy): domain Bacteria; phylum Pseudomonadota; class Alphaproteobacteria; order Rhizobiales; family Rhizobiaceae; genus Agrobacterium; species Agrobacterium larrymoorei_A. The sequence goes on along the minus strand of NZ_JAAMFB010000016.1, from coordinate 228,620 downwards.
ATAACGTGGATCGACTTCCACCAGAACATTGCCGGTTGCGGTGTCGATGCCTCTCTCGTCCACGCCTTTGCCTTCCCATTTCAGGATGAAACCGGCATCGGCGAATGCCCACTCTACGAAGGTGCGGACCGGCGTCGTTTCGCCGGTCGCCAGCACGTAATCATCCGGCTGGTCCTGCTGCATCATCAGCCACATGCCGCGTACATATTCCTTCGCGTGACCCCAGTCGCGCTTGGCATCGAGGTTGCCGAGGTACAGCTTTTCCTGCCGGCCGAGCTTTATCGCGGCGGCGGCGCGGGTAATCTTGCGCGTTACAAAAGTCTCGCCGCGAAGCGGGCTTTCGTGGTTGAAGAGAATACCGTTCGATGCGTGCAGGCCATAAGCCTCCCGGTAATTTACAACGATCCAGTAGGCGTAAAGTTTTGCCGCAGCGTAGGGGCTGCGCGGATAGAAGGGCGTCGTTTCGCGCTGGGGCACTTCCTGAACAAGACCGTAAAGTTCAGATGTGGAGGCCTGATAAAAGCGCGTCTTTTTCTCAAGTCCAAGGATGCGGATAGCTTCCAGCAGGCGCAAAGTGCCGATGCCGTCGGCATTCGCCGTGTATTCCGGTGTTTCGAAGGAAACTTGTACGTGGCTTTGCGCGGCAAGGTTATAAATTTCTTCCGGCTGCGTTTCCTGCACGATGCGAATGAGGTTTGTTGCATCGGTCATGTCGCCATAATGGAGGAAAAACCGAGCATTTTCCTCGTGCGGATCCTGATAGATGTTTTCGATGCGACCGGTGTTGAAGGACGAGGAGCGACGCTTGATGCCGTGAACAATGTAACCCTTGTCGAGCAGAAGCTGCGCGAGGTATGCGCCGTCCTGACCAGTTACGCCTGTGATGAGGGCTACTTTTGTTTTTTTAGACATTGGTTCGTTTTATCCCTGTCGGCACCCTTGGACGCCTTATGCTGTAGGCTGTGGATTTCAGCCTCTGGCTATTTAATTTTATCGGGCAATCGTGTGCCTGCATCTATAATAAGTCACAAGCAAAATAAACCAGTGTTTTGCGAAGTTAACGCTTGAAAACGTCGGCCTATCCGGCGCTTGCCTTTCTGCCCTCCGCAATCTTATAGACAGTATAAGGCATAACCACGCTCGCGAGGGTGTGGTTGTTATTTATCCGCTTCATCTTTGGGAGTAGCATGGAAAAGCTTGGGCTCTCAGCCTTTATCATCTGTCTCAATGAAGAGGCCTATCTCGGCAATTGCATCGCAAGTCTCGAAAGCTGTGCGGAGATCGTTATTGTCGATTCCGGTTCCACCGATGGTACGGCGGCGTTGGTACAGTCTTATATCGACGAAGGCTGGCCAATCCGTTTCATGTTCGAGCCGTGGCGCGGATATGCGGGGCAGAAGCAGTTTGCGCTGGAACAGTGCAGCCAGCAATGGTGCCTGAACATTGATGCAGATGAGCGGCTGGATGATGCCTTGCGTCTGGCCTTGCCTGAATTACTGGCGACACCTCCAAATATCGTCGGCTGGAAAGTCGCGCGACGTCCCTATCTTATTGGCTTCGGTTACACGCCAGAAAATGTACGAGAGCGAAAGAACCTGCGTTTGATCCGCCGAGGGCAGGGTGGGTACGATCTGGCGCAGAAGGTGCATGAAGGCATAGTGCCGAAGGGCGAGGTGGCATCTTCACAGAAAGGCAGTCTGTTGCATTACAGACCGCTCATAATCGACGAGCAAATTCTGAAAGAAAATAAATACTCGACACTTAAGGCGGATCAGCAGTTTGCAGAGGGTAAGAAGGCCAAAGTTTCCAAACTGCTATTTTCTCCATGGCTTTATTTTCTTCGCCTCTATTTCAAGAATGGGCTATGGCGTTGCGGCATATCGGGCTTCATAGAAGCGGCAACGGGAGGTGTTTACGCCTTTCTCACTCAGGCCAAGATTTACCAGCGTCATGCGCTGAAACGACATCCCAATGTCGATGACATGGAACGTGGAAGGAAAAGCCTATGAAAGTCATGCATTACCATCTTGGCAAGGATGGTGGCGCTGAACGTTTCTTCGTTCATCTCGTCAATGCATTGGCGCGTCGTGGTGTAGAGCAGACTGCTGTCATTCGCCCGAACCGTCTCTGGCGAAAGAATATCGATGATGTCTGCGGCATTATTGAAAGTAATTTTCGCAATCTCTCTCCGGATCGGCTGCTGCTGCCCATGAAGGTGATGCGTATGGCAAAGGCGGAAAAACCAAACGCACTGATGTCTTGGGCAACCCGCCCCAGTCGTTTGATGCCTAATTACAGTGGCTGCATCAAGCTTTCCCGTTTGGGGGATTATCCGACCAAGCTGGATTACTTTCAAAATACAGACATTCTCGTTTGCAACACGCCCGGTATCGCGGAGCATGTGAAAGCTATCGGTTGGAGCCGAGGGGTCGAGGTGGTTTCCAACTTTACCAGTACCGAGAAAGTTTCGCCGGTCTCTCGTGCTGCGCTTGATACACCTGTCGATGCGACGGTCGTCATGTCGATGGGGCGTTTTGTCAAACGCAAGGGATTTCACACGCTGATTGATGCGGTGGCTGCTTTGCCCGGTGTCTATCTTTGGCTTGCAGGTGATGGTGAAGAGCGTGAGAACCTGGAGGCGCAGGTGTCTGCGCGAAATATGAATGATCGCGTTCGTTTTCTAGGCTGGCAGGACGATACGAGGCCTTACGTAGCAGCCTCCGATATATTTGTTATGCCTTCAAGTCATGAACCGCTAGGTAACGTCATTCTCGAAGCATGGGCACAGGAAAAGCCCGTCGTCTCTTCAAAGTCTGAAGGCCCCTTATGGTTTATGAAAGATGGTGAAAACGGTTTGCTCGCTGACATTGGCGAACCTGATGGATTTGCGGCAGCCATCACGAAAATTCGAGACGACGTAGAGTTGGGCGAAAACCTTGCCGCGGGAGGGAATAAATCCCTTATGTCGCAGTTTTCAGAAGATGCGGTGGTGGGTCAATATTTGGAACTGTTTTCTAGACATCCGTGATTATTTACCGTCGTAGGAAGCTGATCAAAGCCAGAATTGGGTGAGCTTGATCCAGCGCTTTTTAGCTGAATGCTTTAGAGTGCGGATAAACTTGTGCCTCTTTGTCAGAAGAGCCTTATTTGCCCACGGCGTATGCTGGCGGTAGTTAAGAAACGTGACTTTTTCCGGATGCTTACATATCTCTGTATTCGGTTTGTCATGGGTGAAATGGACAATGATTGCTGTAGAGTAATCAGGTTCTCTTTGCGCGTTCCATCGCCAATCGAGCTGGATCAATTGATCAGTTGCCAGAACGTTCAAAACGTCTTGGTCAAGAAAGTCAAAGTGGTTCGTTTTCAATAAGTCGAACGCCTTTTCTGTTGTCTTTTCAAAGTTCCATAGCTCCAAATTGACTGCGATAACACCTGCGTTGAAGTACGGGGTGTCTTTTTTTCTCTTAAGTGCACTGTTGCGAGCATCCACGAATTCCGAGACTTTGATGGGGACGGCAGCCATCAGAGCACCTGTCATCGACATGGAAAATAAGTGGGAGATATCCTGTTTTACGATAACGTCGGCGTCCAGGTAAACGAGACGGGCATGGTTGCCATCCAAGAGTTCGGGCAAAATGAGACGTCCATATGTCGCCCGACTCCAGTAAGACGTGGTGCGAAGCTGGCGCACCCTTCCAATCATTTCGTCCGTCATATCGATAAAAGTCACCGGGCGGCCCGCTGCAAGTTCGATATTCGCCTTGTCTTTGTGGGTAAGGCCATCCCCGAGAACAACAAATTCGACCTCTGGGATGTTTCCATTGAGATGGCATGAGCGAAGCATCACGCCAGCGAGTTCAACATAGTTCCGGTCAATCGCACATGCCAATAACATCAACTAACTCATTTCCTAATTTTCACGCCGAGAAACCTCGGTGGAATATCAAGTGTTGGCAATATAGATTTTGCCAATATTGCTGCCTTCGGAATCGATAGTGAATTTTTGGCTCACATGTTGATGAGCCTGATTGCCAGAAACATCGTGGCTTTCGCCTTTGCTCATCCAACTCGATGCTGCATTTGCCATTGCTTGGAGATCGTCGCGAGGTATGATATCGCCCATAGCGCCTTGGACGATCAATTCCGGAAACGCGCCTACATCCGTTGCAATCACCGGAACGCCACTTGCCATTGCTTCAAGCGGCGTCAGGCCGAAACCTTCCCAGCGTTGCGGAGCGATGAAAAGATCGAGGGCGCGGTACCATTCATTGATGTTGGTATGTTCGCCAACGAAAAGAATTCGTTTTTTGAGCCCTGCTTCACGAACCTTTTCTTTAAGACCGTTCTCGAACTCTACGTGCGCGGCTGTTGCACGACCGGCAATAATCGCAGACCATTCAGGATATGCCGGTAACGTGGCAATCATAGTGTCTACGAACAGATCCGTACCTTTCTGGTGACGGACACGGCCGAAACAGCCAGCATATTTCAGTTGAGGATCGAGCCCGAGACTGTGTTTTGCCGCTGCCTTGTCGTCGGCTGGGTAAAAACGCTCGGTGTTTATTCCATGCATGATGACGGTACAGGGAACTTCCAGATACGAGGCCGTCTTGTTGCTCGTGGCGATGACGGCGTCCATCTTGGAGATCAGGAATTTCGTCCAGCCGGTATGTTTTCTCTGCGATGCAGAGGTGAAGACGAGCTTTAGTTTCATGCGCAGGAGATCGCGCATGACGATGCCCGGCAGCATCTCTATATTTCGGCGCGCATGCCAGATGCGCGATCTGCCCTCGGGCCCATGCTGCCAGAGCCGCCAGAGATCTCGAACACGAATCCTTGGCAGGCTATCTGGCAGGCCCGGACCGATAACGGCGACCTTCTGCCCGAGCCGGTTTTGAACCGGCACGAGCTGGATGATGGTTGATGTCACGCCTGATAGCCTGCGCTTGAAGTTGGGCGCAAGGACCTGAACATCTTTCAAATCGACGTAGGGCAAGTCTCGTTCTCGCAGAAGGAGCGGCGTATCTCAGCCCCAGTTGACGGACAAAATCTCGTAACCGCGAGAGCCGCCGGGCGCATTCACTTCGATGCTGTCGCCCACTTCCTTGCCGATCAGCGCGCGGGCGATGGGGGAGGAAATGGAAATGCGGCCTTCCTTGACGTCTGCTTCCTGATCGCCAACGATCTGGTATGTCTTTTCCTCATCGGTATCTTCATCGACGAGCTTGACGGTCGCACCGAACTTGATTTTCGAACCGGACATCTTGGACAGGTCGATCACTTCCGCGCGTGCAGTCAAATCTTCAAGCTCGGTAATGCGACCTTCATTGTGACTCTGCGCTTCCTTCGCGGCATGGTACTCGGCATTTTCCGACAGATCGCCATGGGCACGCGCTTCGGCAATCGCCTCGATGATGCGTGGGCGTTCTTCCTGCTGGCGCCAGCGAAGCTCTTCCTGCAACTTGACAAAACCGCCATGGGTCATCGGTACTTTTTCTATCATCTTTTTATTCCTTCACATTCGCACCGCGTTAGTCGCAGACACAAAAAGAAACAGGTTCCGAAGCGAAACCTCGGAACCATGTCAAAATCACAATTGAAGCGACTATATCAGAAGATCAAAGCAAATTGCCAGAAAATTAAAGTTCCGGAAAATGCCGATATAGCAGGGACTTATCGATGTGATTGACATTTCGCCATGGAACATATAGAGAACATAATTATGAAGAAGTCAATAAAAGACCGGCTTGCGATTTTATCGGATGCAGCGAAGTATGACGCCTCCTGCGCGTCCAGCGGTACCTCGAAAAGAAACTCCTCGAGTAGCGGCGGGTTAGGGTCGACGGAGGGGTCAGGCATCTGCCACGCCTATGCGCCGGATGGACGCTGTATCTCTCTGCTTAAAATCCTGCTGACGAATTTTTGCATTTATGATTGTGCCTATTGCATCAACCGGTCTTCCAGCAATGTAGAGCGCGCGCGCTTTACGGTGGAGGAGGTGGTTTGGCTGACGCTGGAGTTTTATCGCCGGAATTATATTGAAGGGCTGTTTCTCTCATCCGGTATCATTCGATCATCTGATCACACAATGGAGGAGCTTGTCCGCGTGGCGCGGGAACTGCGGGTCACTCATGGCTTTCGCGGCTATATCCATCTCAAGTCCATTCCGGAGGCGTCGCCTCGTCTGGTGGAGGAGGCGGGACTTTACGCTGATCGCCTGTCGATCAATATCGAACTGCCGACAGATAGCGGTATCGGGAAATTCGCGCCGGAAAAACAGCCCGGCAACATTCGTCGTTCGATGGCTGATATCCGTCTCAAGATCGAAGAGGCGGGGGAGCCGACGTTAAAGTCGAAGCGTGTGAAGAAATTTGCACCTGCGGGGCAAAGTACGCAGATGATCGTGGGCGCCGATGGGGCAGACGACGGCACTATTTTATCCACAAGCGCGCGTCTTTATGGAAGCTATGGACTGAGGCGTGTTTATTATTCGGCTTTTAGTCCCATCCCTGATTCATCTAAAAACCTGCCACTGATCAAACCACCTTTGATGCGGGAGCACAGACTCTATCAGGCCGATTGGCTTTATCGCTTTTACGGCTTTGATATTGACGAAATAACGTCCACCCAAAAAGGCGGGATGCTCGATCTCGATATCGATCCGAAGCTTGCCTGGGCACTTGGCAATCGTCAGAAATTTCCAGTTGATTTGAATAGGGCGGATAAGGAAATGTTGCTCCGTGTGCCTGGTTTCGGCGTGAAGACGGTGAATTCTATCCTATCGTCTCGGCGTTTTCGTCGTTTGCGATTGGAGGATTTGGGGCGTTTCGGGGTATCGTTGAAAAAGGTGAAAGCCTTTGTTGTCGCTGATGGGTGGACGCCGGGGAAGTTGATCGAGCGGCCAGATTTGCGCGCAATGTTTGCTCCTCAACCGGAACAGCTGTCGTTGCTCTAATGTATCGGATCGATCTGGAGGGAAGGGGAGATTTTACCGAGTGGCGCAATGCCGCACGTGCCTTGCTTGCCGCTGATATTGCGCCCCGTGAAGTCGAATGGCGTCTGAAATCCGAGAACAGGGATTTTTTTGGCTTTCAAGAAGCGCCAGCTATACCCTCTTACAGCGGGTCGCCACAGGTCAACGTTCCTGCTTCCTTCATGCCGCTTGCCGAGGCGGTGATTTGTCACACTGACCCGGCGCGTTTCGCACTGCTTTACCGGCTGTTATGGCGGTTGCAAGCTGACCGCTCTCTCTTGCAATTCAAATCCGACCCCGATGTTCTGAATGCGCGTAAGCTGGAAAAATCCGTGCGTCGAGATAGCCATAAGATGACGGCATTTGTTCGCTTCAAAGAGGTGCCGTCTGCGTTTGAAGGCGGTCGGCGCTGTTTTATCGCATGGTTCGAGCCGGATCATTTCATCGTCGAACGCAAGGCTTCATTTTTCCAAAGGCGCTTCACGGATATGGATTGGTTGATTGCCACACCGAAAGGTTCTGCGCGGTGGGATGGCGAGCGGTTGGAAACGTCGCGCGAAGCTGCGGAAGAGCCGGATATTTCGGACGAAACGGATGAGCTGTGGCGGACATATTATGCCAATATCTTCAACCCGGCCCGCTTGAAGATCAAAGCCATGACAGCGGAGATGCCGAAAAAATACTGGAAGAATTTGCCGGAGGCGGAGCTTATTCCGGACCTTATCTTAGGGGCAGAAGCGCGGGTGCTTGGAATGGCTGCGAAAGCTGCGACAGAGCCGCAACTTTTTCACCATCGTATTCAGGCCGCCGCTGCCGCCAGGCCGGTGGATGAATTACCCGATGCTGATTCGCTGGCTGGTTTGAGACGCGCCGCTGAAGGCTGCGAGCTGTGTCCCTTGCACTGCAAGGCAACGCAAACGGTGTTTGGTGAAGGCAGTGGCGATGCCGACATCATGGTTGTCGGAGAGCAGCCGGGCGATCACGAGGATCTCGCCGGGCGTCCTTTCGTCGGCCCGGCGGGCAGGGTATTCGATCAGGTACTGGCGGAGACTGGGATCGAGCGAAAGTCACTCTATGTCACCAATGCAGTAAAGCACTTCAAATATGAAGCACGAGGCAAAAAACGCATCCATCAGAGGCCTGACGCCGGTGAAGTGGAACGCTGTCGCTGGTGGTTGACGCGCGAAATCGATCTGGTTCAGCCAAGGTTGATCGTCGCCATGGGGGCCACAGCGGTATACGCGCTGACAGGCATGAAAGAGAAGATTTCCGACCTGCGTGGAAAGCCCATGCCTATGTCCGCAGGACGAATGCTTTTTGTGACGGTCCATCCATCTTATCTACTGCGAATTCCCGATGAAGGCAGGAAGCAGGAGGAACTGCAGAAGTTTCGCGCAGACATGGCAGCAGTGCAGAGGCTAAAAGATATGGATTACGGCACGAGCGCCATAAGGTGAAAGCCGCAACGTCAATGGCCACTCATAGCACTTTCATCGATATGCGCTTTGGCGTACACCTTCTTAGCGATGAGAGCCAAGAGTAGCAGTGTGACTGAGGCGAGCAGGCAGCATGCGGCAAACCCGAGGGAAAATCCTCGGCGTGCAGGCTCCAGCCACGCGGCATTGCTTACACCCATGGCTTTGGCTGTTTCCACAGCGCCTGCCAGCGTTGCGGTTACGGCTACCGCCTGATGCTCATTCAGGCCACCCAACTCGACGCCGTTCATAACCATTCTGTAGACGACCGTTCCGAGGCTACCGAGCAATGCGACGCCAAGAGCCCCGCCGAATTCCGCGCTGGTTTCTGAAATGGCCGACGCCGAACCGGCCCGTTCAGGTGGAGCGGTGCCAACGATCAGACCTGTTGTTGTCAGGATGACTGGCACGAAGCCCAGGCCAACGATGACGCTTGCGCATAGAACTCCAATCAGGCTCTGATTATAGGACGCGATTGCCATGGCCGTCGTGCCGATTGCGTTGACGACAAGGCCTAACAGCACGGTCTTTACCGGGCCGAAATGGTTGGTGAAACGATAGGCCTGGAACGACATGATGGCGAAAACAGAGGCTGACGGAACGGACCAGAGCGCCGCATGCAGTGGCGACAGACCGATGACCAATTGCAGAAACAGGTTCTGATAGAGGAATGTGCCGAACACGAAAAAGACACCGGCCAGATTAACGATCAACGAGGCGGTGAAGGCGGGGATTCTAAACAGCTTCAGATCGATCAACGGGTGCGTTATCCGCTTTTGTCGGCCGATGAATAGGACGCCGACGGCGACGCCCGCCGCAATCGGCAGGAGCTGGCGCAGATCGAAGCCATCCGCTGCCATATGCTTGAAGCCATAGATGACGGGCAACACCGTCGCGAGCGACAGGAAGACGCTGGGCAGATCGATCCTCCCGCCATCTTCGTTTTTGTATTCCGGCAGGATGAACGGCCCGATAGCCAGCAGCACCAGCATCACCGGGATGTTGATGAGAAAAACCGATCCCCAATGGAAATATTGCAATAATAGTCCGCCGATCAAAGGACCGATGAGGCCGCCGAGAGCAAAGGCTGAACCCCATATGCCAATGGCACGGTTTCGCTCCGCCTCGTTCTTGAAAATGTTGACGACGAGCGAAAGTGTTGATGGCGCGACCGTGGCACTAGCGATGCCGAGGAGTGATCGAGAGATGATAAGCTGCTGGGATGTCTGAGAAAAGGCGGCGAGCGCGGATGCAGCCCCGAACGCAAACGCTCCGAAAAGAAGCAGTTTGCGGCGACCAACCCGGTCTCCAAGCGTTCCCATCGTCACCAGAAAGCCCGCGACCATGAACCCGTAGATATCGTTGATCCATAAGAGTTCTGCCGCACTTGGGTCGAGGTCGGCAACGATCGCTGGCATGGCCAGAAACAGTACCGACAGGTCCATGGAATAGATCAGGCAGGCGATGGATAGCACGCAGAGGCCGATCCAGTCTCGCTGGCTCGCGCGTTCGTCGGCTCCCGGCATCTCTAGCATTATACGTCCTCTTCCAGAGGCGCGGAGGGTTTACCGATTTTGCCGGATTAGCAAGCCGGAAAATGGCGACGATCCAGCAATCCCCTCACGACAGATCACCCATTGCTAAAACAATCTCTTCCAGCCGATCGAAATTCTGCTCATTGGCGGCGGAGATGAATTTCTTGAGTTGCAGATTTTCTTCCGTTGCCTCGAACAGCATTCGCCAGTTCAGTCGCGTGTCGTCTCCTTCTTCGGAGAAATCGATTTCCATTCGATACACATGCATCGGTTCATGATGTTCGAAGACGATGCGCCGTGGCGGGTCGATTTCGCGGAAAGTGGAGACATTGTGAAAATCGGTTCCGTTCGAGGCCGTCATGGTGATCTGCCATATGCCCCCCTCACGAAAGTCGAATGCGCCGATTGTATTGCTAAAGCCGTGAGGCCCCCACCATTGCTCCAGAAGTCTTGGCTCGGAGAAGGTGCGAAATAGCGTTTCGCGGTCAACGCTTAAGACGCGTTCGTTCAGAATTTCAATCTTCTCGGACATGCTTTTCTCCCGCGCCCCGCAAATTCCGGACAAAAGAAAACCGGCCAGCATCGCTGCTGGCCGGTTGATAATATCACCGAAAATCAGAAGTAGCTTTGCAGCGGCTTCACTTCGAGGTTTCCTGCCTTCAGCGCCTTGATGGCAAGGGCCGCCGCTTCCGCGCCAGCCATCGTCGTGTAGTAGGGCACCTTCTGCATCAGCGTTGCGCGGCGCAGCGATTTCGAATCCGAGATCGCCTTGTTGCTGTCTGTGGTGTTGATGACCAGCTGGACCTGACGGTTGCGGATGGCGTCTTCGATATGCGGACGGCCTTCCTGTACCTTGTTGATCTTTTCGGCGGCTATGCCCTGTTCTGCGAGGAAGCGCTGCGTGCCCCCTGTTGCCAGAACCTTGAAGCCAGCCTCGACCAGATTGCGAATGGCAGGGAGAACGCCGTCCTTGTCCTGATCGCGCACCGAGACGAATACGGCACCCGAACGTGGCAGATCGACGCCAGCACCCAGCTGCGACTTGGCGAATGCCAGTGCGAAATCGGTATCGAGACCAATGACTTCACCGGTGGAGCGCATTTCCGGCCCAAGCAGAATATCGACGCCTGGGAAGCGGGCGAACGGGAAGACGGCTTCCTTGACGGCGATGTGCTTCAGGTTGCGCGGATCCGGCTTTTCGCCGTAAGCGGCAATCGCCGGATCGAGCTTCTCACCGGCCATGACGCGGGCGGCGATCTTGGCAATCGGCGCGCCGATGGTCTTGGCGACGAATGGCACGGTACGCGATGCGCGCGGGTTAACCTCGAGAACGTAGATCGTGCCGTCCTTGATGGCATACTGCACGTTCATCAGGCCGCCGACCTTCAGCGCCTTGGCAAGCGCCGTCGTCTGGCGCTCCAGCTCGTCCAGCATGTCCTTGGAAAGCGAACGTGATGGCAGCGAGCAGGCGCTGTCGCCGGAGTGGATACCAGCCTCTTCGATGTGTTCCATGATGCCGGATACGAACACGTTCTCGCCATCGCAAAGCGCGTCCACGTCCACCTCGACCGCGTTGGTCAGGTAACTGTCGAAGAGCAGCGGGTTCTTGCCGAGCAGCGTGTTGATCTGGCCCGTCTTGTCATTGGGGTAACGCTGCTTGATGTCTTCCGGCACGAGGCCCGGAACGGTGTCGAGCAGGTAGGTCTGAAGCTGGCCTTCGGAATGTATGATCTGCATGGCGCGGCCACCCAGAACGTAGGATGGACGAACGACCAGCGGGAAGCCGATTTCGGTCGCAACGAGGCGGGCCTGCTCCACAGAATAGGCGATACCGTTGTTCGGCTGCGTCAGGTCCAGCTTCATCAGAAGCTTCTGGAAGCGATCGCGGTCTTCGGCAAGGTCGATCATGTCGGGTGCGGTGCCGAGGATCGGGATGCCGTTCTTTTCCAGCGCTTCTGCAAGCTTCAGCGGGGTCTGGCCGCCAAACTGCACGATAACGCCGACGAGTTCGCCCTTTTCCTGCTCCGCACGCATGATTTCGATCACGTCTTCAGCGGTCAGCGGTTCGAAATAGAGGCGGTCGGAGGTGTCGTAGTCGGTGGACACGGTTTCCGGGTTGCAGTTGATCATGATGGCTTCGAAGCCTGCATCCTTCAGCGCGAAGGCCGCGTGGCAGCAGCAATAATCGAACTCGATGCCCTGGCCGATACGGTTCGGGCCGCCACCGAGAATGACGACCTTTTTGCGGTCGGAAACCTGCGCTTCGGAGCGCAGAGCGCCGACGAAAGGCGTCTCATAGGTGGAGTACATGTAGGCGGTTGGCGACGCGAATTCGGCAGCGCAGGTGTCGATGCGCTTGAAGACCGGGCGCACGTTCAGGCTGTTGCGCAGCTCGGCAACTTCCTTCGGGCGCTTGTTGGTGAGGCTCGCCAGACGGGCATCGGAGAAGCCCATGGCCTTCAGCATGCGAAGGTTTTCGGCATCGGTCGGCAGGCCATGCTCGCGGACGCGAGCCTCCATATCGACGATGGCCTTGAACTGGGCGATGAACCAAGGGTCGATCTTGGAGTTTTCGTGGACTTCGGCTTCGGACATGCCCATGCGCAGTGCCTGCGCAACCATGCGCAGACGATCCGGCGTCGGCGTGCCGATGGCGGCGCGGATGGCGTTCTTGGAACCTTCGCCTTCCTCGTATCCGGGAATTTCGATTTCATCGAGACCGGTCAGGCCGGTTTCCATACCGCGTAGCGCCTTCTGCAGCGATTCTGCGAAAGTACGGCCAATCGCCATGACTTCACCGACCGACTTCATGGCGGTGGTCAGGATTGGCGACGCGCCGGGGAATTTCTCAAAGGCAAAACGCGGGATTTTCGTGACCACATAGTCGATGGATGGCTCGAAGGACGCCGGTGTCGCGCCACCGGTGATATCGTTTTCGAGTTCGTCCAGCGTGTAGCCGATAGCGAGCTTCGCGGCGATCTTGGCAATCGGGAAGCCGGTTGCCTTCGAAGCGAGAGCAGAGGAACGCGACACGCGCGGGTTCATTTCGATGACGACTAGGCGGCCATCCTTCGGGTTGACGGCGAACTGAACGTTCGAGCCGCCGGTTTCCACGCCGATTTCACGCAGAACCGCAATCGAGGCGTTGCGCATGATCTGGTATTCTTTGTCCGTCAGCGTCAGCGCAGGTGCAACGGTGATCGAATCGCCGGTGTGGACGCCCATCGGGTCGATGTTTTCGATGGAGCAGATGATGATGCAGTTGTCCGCCTTATCGCGGACCACTTCCATCTCATATTCCTTCCAGCCGAGAACCGACTCTTCCACCAGAACTTCGGTGGTGGGCGAAGCATCGAGGCCGCCGGAAACGATATCGAAGAATTCGGAACGGTTATAGGCAATGCCGCCACCGGTGCCGCCGAGCGTGAAGGACGGGCGGATGATGGCGGGCAGGCCGACGTGATCGATGGCCTGCGCAGCAATTGCCATGGCGTGAGCCATGTAGCGCTGCTTGCGGTCCGTCTCGCCGAGGTTCCACTGGTTTTCCAGCTCATCCAGAGCCTTGTCCAGATCCGCGCCGGAAAGCTTTGCCTTCAGTTCGGTTCGGGCTGCTTCGTGCTTCTTGCGGTCTGCGTCCTTGATTTCGGTTGCGTTGGCCAGCATCGAGCGGGGCGTTTCAAGGCCAATGCGTGCCATGGCCTCGCGGAAGAGGGCGCGGTCTTCCGCCATGTCGATGGCTTCAGGCATTGCGCCGATCATCTCGACATTGTAGCGATCCAGCACGCCCATGCGCTTGAGCGAAAGCGCGGTGTTGAGCGCCGTCTGGCCGCCCATGGTCGGCAGCAGCGCATCCGGGCGTTCTTTTGCAATGATCTTGGCAACCACTTCCGGCGTGATCGGTTCGACGTAGGTCGCATCCGCAAGGCCGGGATCGGTCATGATGGTGGCGGGGTTGGAGTTGACCAGGATGACCCGGTAACCTTCTTCCTTCAGCGCCTTACAGGCCTGTGTGCCGGAATAGTCGAATTCGCATGCCTGACCGATAACAATCGGTCCAGCGCCGATGATGAGAATGGATTTGATATCTTGGCGCTTTGGCATGGCTCTCGTTCCACTTTCATGTTGCGCAAAAAACGGCCATGGTGAAACTTCACCGGCCGGGGCGCGCAATTCCAATCTTTTCAGGCTAGAAGCGGCTTATAGGCAAATGTTTTGGTGAACGGAACCCCGAATCTTCGCTTTCCGACAGAAAGTTGAATTGTCATCAAACCGTGCTTTTCGCTGATCCCTTTTCGCCCGCGATACGTATGTGTTTTTGAACAAGAAATCTCCTCCTGTCAGTAAGAAGCAAGATCACATGATCACAGTCCATTATCTCGAAAATTCGCGTGCGCACCGCATTCTCTGGCTGCTGGAGGAGTTAGGCGTCGATTATGAGGTGAAGACCTACCAGCGGGGGCCGGACATGCGCGCTCCCAGGAGCCTGAAAGCGATCCATCCCCTCGGCAAATCTCCCGTCATCGAGGATGGTGGGCGCATCTACGCCGAAAGCGGGGCCATCATCGAGTATCTGATCGACACGTACGGGCAGGGGCAATTCAGGCCGGAAAATAGGACCGATGACTATCGCCATTACGTATATTGGCTGCATTACGCGGAAGGCTCGGCAATGCCGTTGCTTTTGCTCAAGCTGCTTTTCTCTCGGCTTCCCGGGCAGATGCCGTTTTTCCTGCGACCCGTCGCCTCGCTGATCTCGAAGGGTGTCGCCGCCAAGCTCATCGACCCACAGTTAACGGACCATCTGAATTATTGGGAAGACCATCTCGCCAGACACGGTTTCTTCGCGGGTAGTGAATTGACGGGGGCGGATTTCGCAATGAGCTTTCCGGTCGAGGCCGCGATGAGCCGCGCCGATGGTCTGGATAATAAGCCCGCAATCCGTAAATTCCTCCAAACAATCCGCGCGCGCCCTGCTTATAGACGAGCTTTGGAAAAGGGCGGTGCTTACATCTATTCGGATAGCTGACAGACATCTGGTGCAGGGCACTCTTGCGGGAACGCTTCCGCCGATCTAGCGTTTAACGACCACTTTTAAGTATTTGTTTTGGCGCATGTCGTTTTCGCAATCGCTGCGCAGATTTGCGCAACATGCCGTAGGGGAGACTGAAATGCAGTGGAGAGGGCGCCGTCAATCGGACAATATAGAAGACAGACGCGGCATGTCGTCCGGCGGCATGGGTGGCGGTGGCGGCTTCCGCATTCCCACCGGCGGTCGTGGTGGCGGTATCGGGATAGGCGGACTTCTTCTTATTCTCCTGATCAGCTGGGTCCTGGGCATCAACCCGCTGACGCTTCTTTCGGGCGGCGATATCTCTATGGATGGAGGCGGTCAGCAGACGACCGGCACCCGCCCGCAAGGTCAATCCGCAGATGATACCACTGCCTTTGTCCGCACGGTGCTGGCAGAGACGGAAGATACCTGGACAAAGATATTCCAGGCGTCCGGCGAGACCTATCAGACGCCGACACTGGTCCTCTTCGCGGGGCAAACGCGCTCCGGCTGCGGCGCGGCATCTTCCGCGAGTGGTCCATTCTACTGCCCGGTGGATCGTAAGGTTTATCTGGATACGGATTTTTTCCGTGAATTATCACAGCGTTTCGGTGCATCCGGTGACTTTGCGCAGGCTTACGTCATCGCGCATGAAGTCGGCCATCACGTCCAGAATCTCACGGGCGTCTTGCCGGAGTTCAACCGCCGGCGCCAGTCGATGAGCGAGACCGACGCCAATGCCATGTCGGTGAAGGTTGAGCTACAGGCGGATTGCTATGCGGGTATCTGGGGTAAATCCACTCAGCAGAAAGGGATTCTCGAAGCTGGCGATATGGAGGAAGCTCTAAACGCAGCACATCAGATCGGTGACGACACCTTGCAGAAGAAAACGCAGGGTTACGTGGTGCCGGACAGCTTCAACCACGGTACCTCCGCGCAACGCGTCGAGTGGTTCCGCCGAGGTTTCGACAGCGGCCGCGTGGAAGATTGCGACACGTTCTCCGCCGACATCTAAGATTAGGCGAGGAGCAGCGCCGTCACGAACATTCCCGATGCGAATATGGTGTGTGCGACGAGATTTAGCGCGCGCACCTTGTTCGGATTGGGCGTCTTCGAGGCAGCCCATCCGATGCCCAATCCCGGCTGGAGAAGAAACCAGCCCGCGCACACAGTTACAATGCCGACTATGAATGGCAGCAGGAACGTCGGCGCTTGGAACCAGCCCGTGGGCACTACTAACGCCAGAAGAATACCGTAAACAATGCCGACCACATAGTGCGCAATCCAGCCGAAAGCCAACTCGTTTTCGTGAGGTTCGGCGTGTGCGATGCTGTCGTGAAAAATCTTGCCTTTTGGCACGTGCCAAAACCAGCGGCCGACCGGACCCCAATTGGCGGCGGGCTGCTGAAATATCCGGTGCAGGACTATGGCCCATATGTCCATGAAGATGGTGCCGCCCACGCCCATCGCCGTTCCGCGCCAAAGAATCTCCCACATCATTTGCCCCTCCCGAATCAAGACGTCAAACATGTCCTCTCAGTCGTGGTGGAGCAAGGCATGACAGCACATCGCGCCATATCGACGTTGGCTTTCAGCAAGAAAAAAGGCCCGAAAACCGCACGCGATTCTCGGGCCTCGATATTTAAATAGTGCTGCGTCCGATCAGGCGGCGTTGCGATAGCTATTGTGCTGGCGCGGTGCGTTCGAAAGCTGGAACTGCTCAATCAGCGCGTTGAGCGCTGCGGCTTCGGAGGCCAGACCGTGGCTTGCTGCGGTCTGTTCTTCCACCATCGCGGCATTCTGCTGCGTGCCTTGGTCGATGGTGTTGATCGCCGTGTTGATTTCCTGAAGACCGGTGGATTGCTCACGAGAAGCAAGCACGATCGCGTTGATGTGCTTGTTGATCTCCTGCACCTCGGCGACGATGGTTTCCAGCGCTTTTCCGGCATTGCCCACGAGTTCGACCCCCGCTTCCACCTGTGTGGTCGAAGCGCTGATCAAAGTCTTGATTTCCTTGGCAGCATTTGCGGAACGCTGAGCAAGTTCACGCACTTCCTGCGCGACGACTGCAAAGCCCTTGCCCGCTTCACCCGCGCGCGCCGCTTCAACGCCCGCATTCAGGGCGAGGAGATTGGTCTGGAAGGCGATCTCATCAATCACGCCGATGATCTTCGAAATGCCGGATGAAGATTCCTCGATGCCTTGCATCGCCTTGACGGCATCGCCGACCACCACGCCGGATTGCTCGGCATTTGTGCGCGCGCGCTCCACCAGACGACCGACTTCTTCGGCGCGCTTGGCAGAATCCTTGACCGTGGTGGTGATCTCTTCCAGAGCGGCTGCGGTTTCTTCCACAGATGCTGCCTGCTGTTCGGTCCGCTTGGCAAGGTCATCCGCAGAGTGACGGATTTCGCTGGCGCCCGCATCGATGGCCTTGGCGTTATGGCCGACATTGACAAGGGCTGCATTCAGCTTCGCAATCGAAGCGTTGAAGTCGTTGCGCAGGCGATCCATCCGCGCGACAAATGGCGTGTCGATGCGGTAGTTCAGATTGCCCTCGGAAAGATTGGCGAGACCACCGGCCAGCGCATCGACCGCGAACTGAATATCTGCGGCATCCTGAGCGGAATGGCGTTCACGCTCTGCGCGTTCCTGTTCGGTAAGGTTGCGGTTGCGTTCGGCATCGCCTTCCAGACGCTGACGCTCCAGCGCGTTGGTGCGGAAAACGGCGACGGCGCTGGCCATGGAACCGAGCTGGTCCGTCCGTTCCTGCCCGGGGATTGCCGTATCAAGGGTGCCTGCTGCAAGTTTTTCCATGGCAGAGGTCATCTGCGTGACCGGCTTCACGACCATGCGGCTTAGAAGGAAAATAAGGAAGGCTATCATGCCTGCCACAGCCAGGACTGTCGCAATGACTGCCGCCAGGCGGAATTCCGACACCGAGGCGTAGGCCGCCTTGCTGTCCACCACGAAGCCGAGATACCAAGTCACGGATGGCAGATTTTTCACAGGAATGAAGCTGGTGATCTTGTTGACGCCATTGAGTGCGGTTTCGTGCAATTCCGTATCGATGGACGGCGTGTTTTGCGGAAACAGATCCGTAAGCGACTTGTAGATCATGGCGTTATCCGGATGGATCAGGATTTTTCCATCCTTGTTCACCAGAAATGCATAGCCATCCTGTCCGGCATCGACTGCATCGATCATCGAAACCAGCGTTGTCAGCGTAAAGTCGCTTGCCGCCACACCTGCAAGCTTGCCCTCGCGTTTTACGGGGAATGCGGCGCTGACGACGAGTTTGTCAGTGGAGGAATCGATATAGGGTTCCGTCAGAATTCCAGCATTCGCAGCGACTGCTGCCTTGTACCATGGGCGCTGGCGAGCGTCGTAGCCGTCGCGCATTTTCTGTGCCGGCCAGTTCGTGAAGACACCCGCTTCATCGCCGAAGTAAGTGGACTTGAATTCTCTGGCCAGCACATCGTTATAAAGCGCCTTTTCCAGCGTGGTCTGGTCTGACCCCTTGGAAATGGCCGAAGCGACCATCTCCGTCATGGTGACGCGGCCATTCAGCCAGTTGGAAATGCTTTGGGAGGCTTCCCCGCCGGTGGCGCCGATCTTGTCGCGGACGAATTGATCGGTCGCTCCGCGCTGGAGACTGTCGATATAGATCGAGAAGCCTGCAAAGGCAGTGACGACAACGCAGGAAGCCGCAATGACGATGCGCGTCATCAGGTTGGATTTGGTGGCCAAGATTTTTGGTCCTAGAAATGAAGCCGGTTTAACCGGAAGTGCTAACAAAACATGCCACTGGCGCTATTGGCATGCTTCATGCAGCCGAGAATTTGATTTCTATCAGGCTGGTATGTCTATTCGATAACGGTAAAAAGAACTTTAAGTGCATGTTTAATAATACTTTCATGTAAGTCTTTGTTCTTCCTCGTAATAGTTTAGAAACTGCACTTTCGCAGGCAATTTGCCTTCTTGTTGCGCAGGCGTCGCAAATATTTTATTCAACGCATATGCCGCTTCATTCTCCTTCGAAGCGGTTTTTCGTTTTGAGGTGATCCATGTCTTCGTCGGTAGCTATCAGGAACGCCCCGCAAGGTGGCAGTTCATGGGCAGCGCATTTTCGCGCTACATTGGTGCTGGGCATCCCTCTCGTCGGAGCGCAGCTGGCGCAGCTTGCCATCCACACGACAGACATGATCATCGTTGGCCAGCTCGGCGCAGAAAAGCTGGCAGCCATGGTACTCGCCGGTCAGTTCTACTTCGTCGTTTTCATTTTCGGCACGGGCTTCTCGGTTGCCGTGGTGCCGATGGTGGCGAATGCTTATGGACAGGGCGATGCAACCTCGGCCCGCCGCGCTCTTCGCATGGGTATGTGGGTGGCTATTGCCTATTGGCTGCTGGCCCTTCCTGTTTTTCTCAATGCAGAAAACATTCTGCTGGCACTGAAGCAAAACCCTCAAGTCGCTAAGCTGACCGGCGATTATCTGGCCATCTCCCAGTTCGGACTTCTGCCTGCGCTGCTGTTTTACGTCATGCGCGGGTTGGTGAGCGCGATCGGTCGGGCAGGAGTCATCCTCTACGCCACCATTGCGATGCTGCTGATCAATGGTTTTCTGGCCTATGGCCTTGTCCTCGGTCATTTTGGCCTTCCGGCCCTCGGCATGCAGGGTGCTGCGATCGCTGCCGTCTTCGTCAACGCCTTCAGCCTCGTTCTCATCGTCGGCTACATACAGACGCGTGATGAAACGCGCCGATATGAGTTGTTCGTGCGCTTCTGGAGGCCGGATTGGCATGCGCTTTGGGAAGTGCTGCGTTTGGGCTTGCCCATCAGCATTACCATTCTTGCCGAAACCATGCTGTTCTCCGCGGCCTCAATTCTGATGGGGCAGATCGGCACAATAGAACTCGCCGCCCATGGTATTGCCCTGCAACTAGCGTCCATCGCCTTCATGATCCCGCTTGGCCTCTCGCAGGTGGCGACCGTTCGTATCGGGGTTGCGCATGGTCAGGGCGATTATGCCAATCTTATTCGCGCGGCGATCATGGTCTATGGCGTTGCCTGCACCATCGCGCTTTCGGGTGGCATCTTCTTTGCGCTGGCGCCGGAGTTTCTCGCTCAGTGGTTCCTTGATGCAAGCCTGCCTGAAGCGCCGCAGGTTCTTTCCTATGCCAGCACGCTCGTCATCATGGCAGGGGTGTTCCAGTTGGTGGATGGTATTCAGGCTGTTGCGGCTGGCCTGTTGCGTGGGCTGAAAGATGCCCGTGTCCCGGCAATTCTCGCGCTGATCTCCTATTGGCCGATTGGCTTTGCCCTAGCGTGGACCATGGCGTTCCCGCTCGGCTTCGGTGGCGTCGGCGTCTGGTCCGGCTTCGTCGTAGGGCTTTCAGCAGCGGCTTTCCTGCTCTCGCTGCGGTTCTATCTGCTTGTGAAGCGGGAGATGAGGGCTGCGGCGCGTCAGCGTATCGTCCTCTCGGCATAACTAAAACATAGTCCACGAAACAAAACGGCCCGCTGAGCGGGCCGTTCGTTATTCGATATAATGAATCTTATCAGCGTTCTGCGAGCGCAGGTTCGCCCTTCTTCTCACGCAGCAGGTTTACGAACCGGCGGAAGAGGTAGTGGCTGTCCTGCGGGCCGGGGGAGGCTTCCGGGTGGTGCTGGACCGAGAAGACAGGCTTGCCGGTGATGCGCAGGCCGCAATTGGTGCCATCGAACAGCGAAGTGTGAGTCTCTTCAACGCCTTCCGGCAGGGACTTGGCATCCACCGCAAAGCCGTGGTTCATCGACACGATTTCCACCTTGCCGGTGGTGAAATCCTTTACCGGATGGTTTGCGCCATGGTGGCCCTGATGCATCTTTTCCGTCTTCCCACCAACGGCAAGACCAAGCATCTGGTGGCCCAGGCAGATACCAAAGACCGGCAGATCGGTCTTGATGAGGTTCTGGATGACCGGCACGGCATATTCGCCCGTCGCAGCCGGGTCTCCCGGGCCGTTGGACAGGAAGACGCCATCGGGCTTGAGCGCCATGATGTCTTCTGCGGACGTCTGGGCCGGAACGACCGTGACCTTGCAATCAAGACCCGCAAAGAGACGCAGGATGTTGCGCTTCACGCCGAAGTCGACGCAGACGACGTGGTACTTCGCGTCCTTTTCGCCCAGCGTGCCGTAACCCTTGTTCCACTCCCATGGCGTCTCGTTCCAGACAGAAGACTGGCCGGAGGTGGCTTCGATGGCAAGATCGAGGCCGACGAGGCCGCTCCAGGCCTTCGCCTCTGCTTTCAGCGCATCGATGTCGAAGACGCCGTTCGGATCATGCGCGATGACCGCATTCGGTGCGCCATTTTCACGGATCCACGCGGTCAGCGCGCGGGTGTCGATGCCGCAGAGGCCAATGATGCCGCGGCTCTTCAGCCATGCATCCAGATGCTTGGCGGCGCGGTAGTTGGATGGTTCGGTAATGTTGGCCTTGAAGATGACGCCGACCGCGCCGCGGCGCGCCGCAGGCGTCAGGTCTTCGATATCCTCGTCATTGGTGCCGATATTGCCGATATGCGGGAAGGTAAAGGTAACGATCTGGCCGAGATAGGACGGGTCGGTGAGGATTTCCTCGTAACCGGTCAGGGCCGTGTTGAAGCAGACTTCCGCCTGAACCTTGCCGGTTGCGCCGATGCCGGTTCCCTCGATCACGGTGCCATCTGCAAGAACGAGCATGGCGGTCGGTTTGCGTGTTGTCCAGGGAGCTGTCTCGGTCATCTCGTTTCCCGTTTCTGCCGGTTCGGCCCGCCTCTTGAAAGGCAGGATGAAAGCGGTCATGTTTTCTCGCGGATAAGGGCGCGCGAAAGCCTTCGCGTCGTAACCTTCGTTAAAATCCTGTGCAGGTGCCGGAAAATAACGAAAGCGGCTTTCGGGGTCAACCACGGGCTCACGGATTCCCCGGAATTAAAGACGCGTCAAAACAAAGGCTTATGCAAATAGTTTGCCGATTGCCGCCCGCTCGTTTATGTCGGCGGCACATTATGACGAAAAGCCGTCTGCGGAAAATGAACCGCGGTGCCAGGCTTTTCCAAGGAGAAAGATATGATCCGCGATACATTCTCGACCGCACTGAAAGACGCCATGAAGGCGAAAGACAGCCTTCGTCTGGCGACCATTCGCCTCGCTCAGGCGGCGATCAAGGATCGCGACATCGCCAATCGCGGTATCGGCAAGGAGCCGGTGTCGGACGAAGAAATTCTCCAGATCCTAGCCAAGATGATCAAGCAGCGCGAGGAGTCGTCTAGCCTCTATGAAAAGGCTGGCCGCGATGAACTGGCCAGCCAAGAACGCGATGAAATCGCCATCATCAAATCTTTCATGCCGGAGGAGATTCCGGAAGAGGAAGTGCGCGGCATCATTCAGGATGTGATTGCTGAGACAGGTGCAGAAGGGCTGCGCGATATGGGCAAGGTGATGGGCGTTCTCAAAGAACGTTATCCGGGCCGTATCGATTTCGGTAAGGCATCCGGCCAGATCAAAGACTTACTGAAGTAAGCCTCACCAAAAATAAGAAAGGCGGGGCAGATGTGGCAGCCTCGCCTTTCTTGATGCTTGAGGACGCGCCTGCGGATAACAGCGCAATGACCAGGCTCTATTTTTGGGGGATTTCGCCGTCCCTCAAGCATTACGCACTACAATCGACATCATGCCGATGATGCGACGTTAGGCTTGGTTTTCGCTCTCAGCAAATTACAAAAACATAATTTTCGGATTGTCGCGATTGCCGCAAATTTGCCTGAACTTCGAGCAGCGATTCGCGCCTGCCTTTAGCGGTCTTTGCTTTTCTGTTCGCGCACGTAGTGGCGAAGTATCGCATTCATCCGCGTCTGATATCCCCGACCTGTCGACTTGAAAAAGTCTATGACCTCTTCATCGAGCCTTATGGATATTGATTTTTTCGCTGCCGGCACGACGACCACGGCCTTCGACCAGTCGACATCGATCCACTCCGCCCAATCGGGGTCGTCACGCATCGCACGTTCGATATCCTCATCGGTCTGCGCATCGACGCGTGCCCAGTCGGTTTTGTCTTGTCCGGCGTCAATCTTCTTTCGAATTTCATCCAGCGAATAGCTGACGATATGTTTCTCGCTCATTTTTTCGCGCTGCCCTTGCTGATATGATGCGGCAAATGTCGCCTCTCATAGTATAGACAATGGCGATCAGACGATCCGTTTCAGGGCATATTGCCAAGATGCGGCATTCACCATTCTGATCGGAACGTCGCTCTATATGCGTTTCCGAAAGTGCATTGGCGGCCACTGGAAAGTCTATGCCATGCTTCTCGACATTTTTCAGTCGTTTATTCTCGTCCCAATCGAACGAGACAAATTCTCTCTTCACAACGAACATTAGTGACCCGAAACTGTTGAAGCTTTCAGGCACTCATGCGCCATGGGTGTATATTCATCTGTATATACAAAATGTCAATACGGCGCTGTGAATAACGGGTATGACCAACTTGCAGGCTTGGTATTTCGGCTCTGCCGGTCTTATATAGAAGACTGCCGATCAGCGGGCTTGGATTTCAGGTTACAATGCGCTTTTCTAACTCATTCCTCGACGAGATACGCGACCGGGTGAACATCTCCGATGTCATCGGCAGACGCGTGACGTGGGACAGGAAGAAGAGCAATGCTTCCAAAGGTGACTATTGGGCCTGCTGCCCGTTCCACGGTGAGAAGAGCCCCAGCTTTCATTGCGAAGATCGAAAAGGCCGTTATCATTGCTTCGGATGCGGCGTCTCCGGCGATCATTTCCGGTTCCTGACCGAACTCGATGGTATGGCGTTCCCTGAGGCGGTGCAGCAGATTGCCGATATGGCGGGCGTTGCCATGCCTCAGCCGGATGTGCAGGCGGAACGGCGTGAGCGTGAGCGGGCGTCTTTGCAGGACGTCATGGAAATGGCGACGCTGTTCTTTCAGGATCAGTTGCAGACCGCAGCAGGTGCGCGGGCGCGCGCCTATCTGCGCGATCGCGGTCTGACGGGCCGCACCATCGAAACTTTCCGGCTGGGCTTTGCGCCCGATAGTCGCAATGCGCTGAAGGAGCATCTGGCTTCCAAAGGCATCACCAAGGAACAGATGGAAGCCTGTGGTCTCGTGGTGCATGAGAATGTGCCGGTTTCCTATGACCGCTTCCGTGATCGCATCATGTTCCCGATCCTGTCATCGCGTGAAAAGGTCATCGCCTTCGGCGGCCGTGCCATGGCGGCGGATGCGATGGCGAAATATCTGAACTCCAACGAGACCGAGCTCTTTCACAAGGGCAATGTTCTCTACAATTTTGCGCGAGCCCGTCGCGCCACGCAGTCCTCCGGCACTGTGATTGCCGTCGAAGGCTATATGGACGTGATCGCGCTTTATCAGGCCGGTGTCGAAAATGCCGTCGCGCCTTTGGGCACGGCGTTGACGGAAAACCAGCTTGAGCTTTTATGGAAGATGTCGACGCTGCCGATCCTGTGTTTCGATGGCGATGGTGCGGGTATCCGCGCTGCCAGTCGCGCCGCCGATCTGGCGCTGCCGCATATCAAGCCTGGCCGTTCGGTCAGCTTCGCGCTGCTGCCGGATGGCAAAGACCCGGACGATCTGGTGCGCCACGAGGGCAGGGCGCCATTCGACCGCGTGCTTTCCGAGGCCAAACCGTTGGCTGCGATGATCTGGAGCCGTGAAACGTCGTCCGTTACTTTCGACACGCCTGAAAAGCGTGCCGAACTGGAAAACCGTTTGCGACAGATCGTATCCGTCATCGGCGATGAAAGCGTGCGCCGTTTCTATCAGCAGGATATGCGCGACCGGCTGAACAGCTTTTTCCAGCCGCAGTTTCAGCGCGGCAATATGCCGAATCGGAATTTCCAGCGCGGCGGAGGCTCGGCAAATGGACGCAACGGCCAGCGAGGGCAGGGTAGTAATCCCGGCGCGATGAATGCTGGTCGCGTCTCGGACCGTCTCAGCCAGTCCGGTCTAGTAAGGGGCTATTTAACTGCGCCTGCACTCCGCGAAAGCGTGTTGGCGTTGACCATCGTCAATCATCCACAATTGTTGCTGGAAGAGTATGACGAGATTGCTGCCATCGATTACGAAAATCGCGATTTGCAGCGGCTCTGGTCGCAGGTTCTGACTTACGCTGCCGAAAGCGCGGCGGAGCTTTCCCGCGATGGATTGATCGGGCGGCTGGAGGCTCACGGCTTCGATACCTTGGTGAAGGCGATGAACCAGCAGGTTCGCAATGCCCGCCTCTGGACCGCAACCGAGCAGGCTGCGCCGGAAGATGCGCGTGAAGGGTATGTTCAGGCGCTATCGCTGCATAAGCGCACGAAAGCGTTGCGCTGGCAGAAAATCGATCTGGAGCGGGAGATTGCCGAAGCGACGGAGGCGGGTGATGACGAGCGCGGAACATTGCTGATCCGCGCGCTTTCAGAAGTGCAGCTGGAAATCGGTCGGATGGAAAATCAGGAGGCGATCATCGATGGCTTTGGCGTCATGTCCGGCAGGGTCAAAGGGCCAGCCTACAGCCATGGATAGTTGTTTTGTGGTGGTGCAGGCTTGTCTTTTGAGTAGATCGGCCTAAATAGTGGAAAAGTTGGTGAAGGCCCGCAAAATGTTGCCGCAATGACGGCTTTTACGGTTTTTAGCCCTCGCTCTGGCCGGAAAGGCTTGACGTGACGGGAAATAGCGGGAATCACCATTTCAGGAAAAGTAAGGTGGAATGGACCTTGGCGGATCGAAACTGCATGAGCACGTATTTCCGGATGCACTGTCTTGATGTTCCGCCTATGTGTGCCGTGGTTAATCGGCAATTAAAGATCATTCCGTTAGGTGTTTGACGTGATTCGCGGTTATTGCCGGAAACCTTTGCAAGGTGGACGGCGTTGGCCGGATAACGGATGTTAGCGTCAGGGAAAGCGACGAGATAGATGGCAACCAAAGTCAAAGAAAACGAAGAAGCTGAAAACGAACGCGATGGCGCGACGGATGGCCCGCTTCTCGACCTTTCGGATGACGCGGTCAAAAAGATGATCAAGGCCGCCAAGAAGCGCGGCTACGTCACCATGGATGAGTTGAACGAAGTCCTGCCGTCCGACCAGGTCGACCCTGACCGTATCGAAGACGTCATGGCTATGCTCAGCGAGATGGGTATCAATGTCGTCGAGGACGAGGACGCTGAAGAGCAGGCTGCTGAATCGGATGGCGACGATTCCGATAGCGAAGAGTCCGAAGGCGGCGAGATTGCTCCTTCCAGCGGCACCGCGCTCGCGACCGCCAAGAAGAAAGAGCCGACCGACCGTACCGATGACCCGGTGCGCATGTATCTGCGCGAGATGGGTTCTGTCGAGCTTCTGTCGCGCGAAGGCG
The DNA here is from genome assembly GCF_013322225.1 of Agrobacterium larrymoorei. Classification (GTDB taxonomy): domain Bacteria; phylum Pseudomonadota; class Alphaproteobacteria; order Rhizobiales; family Rhizobiaceae; genus Agrobacterium; species Agrobacterium larrymoorei_A. The sequence goes on along the minus strand of NZ_JAAMFB010000016.1, from coordinate 202,185 downwards.
AAATCGCCATTGCAAAGCGGATCGAGGCCGGCCGCGAGACTATGATCTCCGGCCTCTGCGAGAGCCCTTTGACATTCCAGGCGCTGATCATCTGGCGCGACGAACTCAACGAAGGCACGACGCTGCTGCGCGAGATCATCGATCTCGAAACCACCTATTCCGGTCCGGAAGCCAAGGCTGCTCCGCAGTTTCAGAGCCCTGAGAAGATCGAGGCTGACCGCAAGGCTGCCGAAGAAAAGGAAAAGGTCCGCAGATCGCGTGTCGGCGACGACGATGTGACGAATGTGGGTGGTGAAGGCCTGCCGCCGGAAGAGGAAGAGGACGAAGACGAGTCCAATCTTTCGCTTGCCGCGATGGAAGCCGAACTGCGCCCGCAGGTCATGGAAACGCTGGATACGATTGCCGACACCTATAAGAAGCTACGCAAACTTCAGGATCAGCAGGTTGAGGCGCGCCTTGCCTGCACTGGCACGCTTTCCACAGGCCAGGAGCGTCGCTACAAGGAACTGAAGGACGAGCTGATCACGGCGGTTAAGTCGCTATCGCTCAACCAGAACCGTATCGATAGCCTCGTTGAGCAGCTCTACGACATCTCCAAGCGTCTGATGCAGAACGAGGGTCGCCTGCTGCGTCTGGCCGAATCCTATGGCGTGAAGCGCGACAGCTTCCTCGAGCAGTATCACGGTGCGGAACTCGATCCGAACTGGATGAAGTCCATTGCCAACCTTGCTGCCAAGGGCTGGAAGGAATTCGCACGCGAAGAGAACAACACGATCCGCGATATCCGTCAGGAAATCCAGAATCTTTCCAGCGAAACCGGTATCTCGATTGCCGAATTCCGCCGCATCGTTTCGATGGTGCAGAAGGGTGAACGCGAGGCACGTATCGCCAAGAAGGAAATGGTAGAAGCCAACCTTCGTCTGGTTATCTCGATTGCTAAGAAGTACACCAACCGCGGTCTTCAGTTCCTCGATCTCATTCAGGAAGGCAATATCGGCCTGATGAAGGCGGTGGACAAGTTCGAATACCGTCGCGGTTACAAGTTCTCGACCTATGCGACGTGGTGGATCCGTCAGGCGATCACCCGTTCGATCGCCGACCAGGCCCGCACGATCCGTATTCCGGTGCATATGATCGAAACGATCAACAAGATCGTTCGCACATCGCGCCAGATGCTGCATGAAATCGGTCGCGAGCCGACGCCGGAAGAACTGGCTGAAAAGCTGGCCATGCCGCTTGAAAAAGTGCGCAAGGTTCTGAAAATCGCCAAGGAGCCGATCTCGCTCGAAACCCCGGTGGGTGACGAAGAGGATTCGCATCTCGGTGACTTCATCGAGGACAAGAACGCGCTTCTGCCGATCGATGCCGCCATTCAGGCCAACCTGCGTGAAACCACGACCCGCGTTCTGGCCTCGCTGACGCCGCGTGAAGAGCGCGTGCTGCGCATGCGTTTCGGCATCGGCATGAACACCGACCACACACTGGAAGAAGTGGGTCAGCAGTTCTCGGTTACGCGCGAACGTATCCGCCAGATCGAAGCGAAGGCGCTGCGCAAGCTCAAGCACCCAAGCCGTTCGCGCAAGCTGCGCTCGTTCCTGGATAGCTGATTTTCAGCAACATAAAGATACAAAACCCGGTCAGTCACTGGCCGGGTTTTTCGTTTCAGGGATGGTCTTGCGCGTCAAAACGCTTATCTCTGTGATCGAAGAGAGGGCAGGGTTCTCAATGGATGGGGCACCGAAAAAGAACTGGCGGCAGAGGAGTTGGACGTTTCCGGCTTCCGTGCTGCTTCATGTTCTGATCGTCGGCGCTTTCTACCTGCAATGGCCGGAGAGCATGGAGGCACCGGCAGAACCAGAAAGCGTCAGCGTGGAATTGGTGGAGCCTCCCAAGGAGGAGCCTCCGGCTGAAGAGCAAAAGGCAGAGGAACCCCCACCACCGCCTGCTGAAACGAATGCCGAAGAGCCTCCACCGCCACCGCCTCCGCTCCAGCCAAGTTTGCCAAATATCGCGCTCCGGCCGGATGCCACCCAGCTTGATGCGCGTGACGAGCCGGGCAAGCAGGAGGAGCAGGGCGGTGAGGAACAGCCTAAGCCTTCTGAAAGCCCTGCAAACGCAAAGACGGAGGAGCCGAAACCTGCCGAACAGGCCGAAACGCCAGTGCAGAACGAGGCAAAAAGCGAGCCGCAGCCTGAAACTAAACCTGTAGACGAGACGGCTCAGGCGTCATCTGACCTAGCTGCGACGGCAGAAGACGGGGAGATCGCAGCATCTAAAACGCCAACTGAGCAAGAGACCGCAGCTGTCGCGGTACCGCTGCCGAAGCCGCAAGTTCCAACCAAGCCGGAGCCAGCAGCCGACAACGCGCCCTCGGGAGCAGGTAATCCGGAACTTAAGCCAGCCCGCCAAATCCTGTCTGGCTCGACCCTGATGAACCCTATGCTACGGCAGATGCTCGGCGAACTTCCACCGAGGCGTCGCATCGTGCAGATGTGCAGCACGGAGGCGCTTGCGCAGATCATGGAGGCAAGAGCCGGCCAGTCGCAGCCTGAAGGTATCGTACCCTACACCGGCAAGGGCGGCATGATTGGCGGCAATGTGCTGAATGCCAGCGGTGGAGCCTTCAACGTCGGTTCAGACTGGTATGCGATAACGTTCCGTTGTGAGGTCGACCTGGACAACTACGTCGTTTCCGATTTCAGCTATCAGATGGGAGCAAAGCTCTCGCCATCGGAGGCGAGGGCTCGCGGTCTACCCGTTCAGTAACGGCTCAAGCCGCCACGGGTTTGCCCACTAGCCTGCCAATCGAAGACATCAGCGAATCCTCGTCGTAAGGCTTGCGGATGACCGGAACGTCGGCAAATTCGGACGGCACCATGATGCCGTCTGCATAACCAGTGGCGAACATGAAGGGAATTTGGCGGCGCAGAAGTTCATAGGCAACCGGAATAGATGTATCCGCGCCGAGATTGATGTCGAGGATCGCGACATCCGGGGTTGCCGTCTTTAGCTTTTCGAGCGCCATGGCGGAGGAGGTTGCCGTCTCTATATCGGTAATGCCGTTCTGCTCCAGCATATACTCGACATCCATTGCGATCAGCATCTGGTCTTCGACGAGGAATACGTTCAAGGGTGCCTCCGAATTATAGGCTTCGAAACTCGGCTGTCCGCCGGTTTCAGTGGTCAGGTTTGTGTCCGCGGGGCCAGCGGAGGCATGGCGCGCTGGGACCAATATCTGTACCTCGACGCCGGTGCGGGTGTAGTCGATCCGGCTTTTTCCGCCCAGATCATATGGAACGCTTCGGCTGACGAGCGCCGTGCCGAAACCGCTGCGCGCAGGTGGAGACAGCCTTCCTGTCAAGCTTTCCCGCCAATCCAGAATACAGTCACGCACGTCGTTGATGTGCCAACGGACGGATAATGTACTCCCGGGCTGCGCAAGGGCGCCATACTTCGCGGCATTGGTCGCAAGTTCGTGCAGCACCAACGCCATCACCGAGAAGGCGCGTGAGTCCAGCAGGACGTTCGGACCGTCCATGATGATTTTGCTGTCTGGAGAGCGGTGCGGTGAAAGTTCTGCTTCCAGCAGATCGCGCAACAAGCCGCCGCCTTCACCCCGGACAACCTGATCATGCGCGAAGGAAAGTGCCTGGATACGCCCCTTAAGCGCCGATACGTATTCCTGCAAAGTCCGGCCCTCCTGCTTCGGATTGCCGACAAGGGATTTGATGATGGCAAGGACGTTCTTGACCCGGTGGTTCAGCTCTTCGTTGAGCATGCGCTGACGCACTTCCGCCTGTGCACGCTCTCCAGCCATCACCTCGCTGTGGCGGAATGCCACTTCCACAAGCGCAACTCTAGCCGCCTCGGCAATTTGCCGGTCTTCTTCCGTCCATGGCTGCGCCTGCCTGTGAACGGTTTCCTTCCATATGGCGAAGCTCTTGCGTGGCGTTAGCCGGTCGCCAAGCGGCCCGGTCTCGTAGGACTTGTCGGGGTTACCCGCCCAGTTCAGCGTCTGGATCAGTTCGCGGCGGAAAAACAGCAAATATTCATTTTTCACCTGGGACAGTGAAACTGCCAGCACGCCCGCCGTCTCGCTACTGTAATCCTCGGCCTCTGGCAGATGATTAAAGAGCGCGTGAGTGGCCCACGACTTACCATCGGAAACGGAGGCCAGAAGCCTGCTGAGTTGCGAGATGGCGCTATCAGGCGGAGTCGTGCCGATGCCATACCAGTTGTCGTTCATCCACAGCCCGACGCCATCGCATGGCATCAGGTTCTTGAAGTCATGCAGGCTTTCGACAAGCAGTTCTTCGATGTTGCTATGATGGGTCGCCAAACGAAGAAAATTGTCGAGAGAAGCGTGAGCTTCCTGCGCCGTCGTCAGCTTTTTCTTTTGCTTTAGAGCCTGAAGATGCAGCGACAGGAACTCACCGAACATTTCCGCCGCGATGCGCATCGGCATTGGCAGGACACGGGGAGAGTAATGATGGCAGGCAATCAGGCCCCATAATTCGCCATCGATAATGATCGAGATCGACATCGAGGCAGCGACGCCCATGTTGCGCAGATATTCGCAATGGATGGGCGATACGCTGCGCAGATGCGAAAATGATAGATCCAGCGGTTCGCCGGAGGCATCCAGCGTCGGCACGACAGGAACGCGGATACCGCGTGCATCGGAGATGATGCGGAGCGTGTTCTTGAGGTAAAGCGCGCGCGCCTGTTGCGGGATGTCGCTTGCCGGGAAATACTGGCCGAGAAAGCTTTCAAGCGCTGGCTGCTTTGCCTCGGAAATGACCTTGCCTGCACCATCTTGCTCGAACTGGTAGATCATCACGCGGTCATAGCCCAGCATGGCCTTTATCAGGCGTGATGTGCGTGAAATCAGGCTATCGACATTGTCCGCCTCGCGGATGCGGTCGATCATCAGTTGCGCTGTGTGCAGCGGCCTGCTTTCTTCACTGGCCGGCTCGAGTTCTATGATCGTCACCGACTTGTAGCGATGAATGGCTACATCGAAGGTTTTGCCGGATGCGAGGGTAACGTTTGGAAGAAGGGCAGGGCGGGTGCTATTTGCCGTTACCGTCAAGGCATTGCGGAAGTCATGCACGATATCGTGCCCGAATATCTCTTCCGCCGACAGGCCGATAAGTTCGCCTTTGGTTTCCAGAAAGTCGGAGCAGTTGACCGATGCGCGTAAGACAGTTCGCATGGCGTTGTCGCAAGCGACAAGACACCCATGTGGCTGAATATATCCGGGAATGTGGATTGGTTCTTTATCGCAGTTCGTAAGATCGATCTGCTGATCTGTGGGCGTCATGGATCAGGCTTTCCGAATAACATTCATGCTGGCGAGCGCGAAGAAATCTTTTTGTATTCGGAACAATGATAAATAGATCTCAGTTAAAATAATGACGCCCAGTGATGAGCATAAGGCATAATGGGAAGCGCAAACTGACGTCATATTTTTACATATTGTTCTTTTCGCGTTTGCGAACCGGTGCATAGGTCGATCTCGTTTCATGAACTGAAGGCTTAAAGTCCAAACCCGGCCTTAGGATGAAAAACGGGATATGCCGGAGTTTTGTTCCAACAACAGGAAATTATTTTGCCCCAACAGTCATTGAAGATCGCCACGCGCGGTCAGGGCCTCTACGAATTCACCCGGGACGTTGCGACCTTCGTTAGATCCGCCGATGTAGCAATCGGCCTTGCCACTATTTTTGTGCGTCACACCTCCTGCTCGCTGTTGATACAAGAGAATGCGGACCCCGATGTAAAAGCGGATCTGAAGCAGTTCTTCAAAAGGCTTGTCCCGCCTTCGAGCGATCCGTCCATGCGCTGGATCGTTCACACCATGGAGGGGCCGGACGACATGCCGGCGCACATAAAGTCCGCGTTGATGCCTGTGTCGATCAGCATTCCGATCGCAGGCGGCAAGCTCATGCTCGGCACCTGGCAGGGCATCTATCTTTTCGAACACAGGGACCATCCGCATATGCGCGAAGTGGTTCTCCATCTTTCCGCGTGAAAGTATTCTGGGCCTGTTTCATACTGTTTACGCGAATATTAGCATTATGAATGCCATGTGAATGCATGGTTCTGAAATCGTTCAGTCGGCGCTGACTAGTGTCTGCTCAATCGATCGGGTCCTTTGAACCCCCGGCGACGGATAGGAAACGGAGTAAGACAATGATCAGCAACTTTGCAAAACTCGGCCTCGCAGCGCTCATGGCACTTGGCGGCATCTCTGCGACCGCCTCCACAGCCTCGGCTCAGGATGTCCGTTACGGAATCTACGTTCAGGATGGATACCGCCACGGCGGTCATGGCTGGGGTCGCCCTGATCGCGGTCGTGACCGCGACCGCTGCTCTACCTGGCGGGCTGAAGAAAAGGCCAGCCGCATGGGTCTGCGCCGTGCTCGTGTGATCGATGTATCTCCACGCCGCGTCGTTGTAGCCGGTTTCGACCGTCATGGCCGCGACCGTATCGTCTTCGCGAACGTCCGTGGTTGCCCGGTCATTCGTCGCTAACATAACGGCAATCTGACAAATTCAGCCCCTCATCCGCTAAGGCGGGTGAGGGGCTTTTTCTTTTTGAAGCTTTGAGATGTCATTTTAAAGAGAATTCAAAAAGGTTTGAGCGCCGCTTAGTGAGCGGCGCCCGTATGCAAGCTTATTGCTCCAAGGCAAAGGTCACGTTCACCATCACCTTGTAGGTGTTTTCGCCCGCTGCAATCGGCACGGCGTCGGATTTCTCCATGGCGGAAGCGCGCATCATGGCCATCGGTACGGGGGCAGGGCGCTGCATGTTCTCGTTGATCTCGATCACGCGACCGAGCTTCACGCCAGCAGCTTCGCTCAGCGTCCTCGCCTTGGCGATTGCGTCTGCAACGGCGCTCTTGCGCGCTTCGGTCACGGTGGACTTCGGGTCGTCGTTAGTGAAGGTAATGTCGCCGCCCTGATTGATACCGAGCTTCACGGAGCTGTCGAGGATTTCTCCAAGCTTCGCCAGATCGCGCACCCGCACGGTCAGTCCATTCGTCACCTGATAACCGGTAATTTCCGGCGGGACGTAGACGCCATCCTTCGGCTCGAACTGCTTGTAGACCGGTTGCACGGAGAAATTGCTGGTCTGCATGTCCCTGTCCGCAATGCCCGCAGATTTCAATACAGCCTGAACTTCGCCCATCGCCTTGCTATTGTCTGTCAAGGCGGTAGCGGCGGTATCTGCCTGTTTCAAGACGTTGAAGGAAAGGATCGCCATATCCGGCGCAACGGAAGAATCACCTTCTCCGGAAACACTGATGGTCGCTTCACGTGGCTGGATCTGCTGTGCGGTCGCTACGACTGGCGCAAGTGCAAGCGCGCTGATTGTGCCGAAAAGAACGACCCGGCCAAGATTTAATGACATGTAATTTTCCTCATTTAACGTCCCTGATGCAACTATGGCCAGAGATTATGTGACTATTGCGGCATTGATATCTCAACCGTTGTCGCAACGGCTTGTTCTCGCTAAAAAATTACGTTAGAGCGAGTGCTGTATCCGATTGAACCATTGCAAACGGATGCTTCGATTGCTTCGCTGTCGAGAGGGCCTGTAGCTCAATGGTTAGAGCCGGCGGCTCATAACCGCTTGGTTGGGAGTTCGAGTCTCTCCAGGCCCACCATTTTTCAATAAGTTAGACCAAATTCCAATCATACGGCATTGTGATTCCAGTGGTGCCTTGACAGTCTATGACCGACTTTTAGAGTCGGCTGACGAGAATGCTGATGGAGGAATAGTATGATCATGCGTGTGATGGTTAGGGTTTATAGGGCGCGTGCATGATCGTCGGATTTGTATTGACGGCGGCTTTGCTACTGTTCCTTATCGCGTTCCCTCGTAAGCTGAAGCCCATCGTTGTCGGCCTTGTTGTGGTGTGGGTTGCAACTGCGTTGTGGATCGTCTTCGACTGGATGCGAACGGGTGACCGGCTGGCGGCAATCGTTGCTACAGCCTCTTACGATACAAGTTGCCAAGACCCGCGTGCACCGATTCGCCTCAGTTTCCAGAATGCCAACAATATTGCGGTGCGCCGCGTTACCTACACGCTTGAAGGTTTCGAAGCTGCGTTCCGGGTGTCGGTGTCATTTGACCCCTATCAAGTGAGCGAGAGACGGCTGGAGCCACATGAGACCTACGCTGCGTGTCGGCCATTCAGGCTACGCAATAACGAAAATGTCGATCCGAGTACGCTCGATTGGCGTGTGACGATTGATTCCGCCGAGTTCGGTTAGGCCGTTAATAGGTAGATTAAAGCTACGTTAGTCATCACAGGATTTTGACTGAATATATTCGTCCCCGTCACACTCGCTAATAAAAGCCTCGGTACAAGGCCTTGCGGGTTTTCTGTCGGCGTCTCCAATACAAATGCAACTTTATGGGCCTTGCAGGTGGGCTCGTGCGATGCCAAGTCACCCGCAATTCGTGAGTTCGGGAAGGCTTTGTTTTGATTTCTGTATCGAAAATTCTGAAGATCGGCGCCATCTGCCTCGTCGCCGTACCCGTATTGACGGGTGCTCATATGGGCATCAACCAGCTGACCGGAAATTTCCACGAGGTGCTGCCGGGTGAGCTGTATCGCTCCGGTCAGCCGAGCGGGGAAGATATTGCCCGCTATGCGCAGGAAAAGGGCATCAAGACCATCGTCAACCTGCGCAATGAAAAGCGCGAAGCATGGTATGACGAGGAAAATGAAGCCGCCACGGAAAGCGGCGTTCAGCTTATCGACTTTCCCCTGAGTTCCGCAAAGGAGGTTTCGCTGGAAGAGGCGCAGCGTCTCGTTCAATTGATGAAAGATGCGCCAAAGCCGATCCTTATCCACTGCGAACATGGTGCAAACCGTACTGGTCTTGCCTCTGCATTATATATGGGTGCAGTCGCAAAGAAGAGTGAAGCTGCCGCAGAGTTCCAGCTTTCCCCCTATTACGGGCATATCCCTGTTCCGGGCATCGGTCGTTACGCCATGTATTCTTCTTGGGACAAGTTTGAGGAAACAATCGGCTTCTGAAGCTGCGGGAAACCGAGCCCGGGTTTCCCAATCATACGTAGTGTGAAACGCAGCGATGGTGTCGATCAGCGAAAGGCGCGCTGTTGTTTTAGCCGCCGCGTCTGGCTGATTCAATCTTGGCGACGTCGATCTTCTTCATCGTCATCATCGCGTCGAAGGCCCGTTTTGCCTCGGCTCCGCCAGCCGCCATTGCTTCCATGAGTACCCGCGGCGTGATCTGCCACGAGACGCCCCACTTGTCCTTGCACCATCCGCAATCGCTTTCCTGCCCGCCATTACCGACGATGGCGTTCCAGTACCGGTCGGTTTCTTCCTGATCCTCGGTCGAAATCTGGAAGGAAAAAGCCTCGTTGTGCTTGAAAACCGGCCCGCCATTGAGGCCAATGCAGGGAATGCCCGCGACGGTGAATTCCACCACCAGTACATCACCCTCTTTGCCATCCGGGTAATCACCGGGCGCGCGGGTTACCTTGCCGACGCTGCTATCGGGAAACGTTTCCGAATAAAAACGGGCTGCTGCTTCCGCGTCCTTATCGTACCAGACGCATATCGTGTTCTTGTGCATGATCTTCCTCCCATGGAAGGAAGTACCATAGCGCGATTAGGGAAGGGTGGCGATGGTTTCGAGGTGTTCGCCCAACTCGCCCCCCATCGCTGTGTTTGTCACAGGGATGGGGGTGAGAAGAGGTCTTACTAGAAGCAATCTTCAAACAACGCCTTCGTATTCTCCAGCGTCATCTCAACCGGGTTACCCCCACAACTCGGGTCCTTGATCGCCTCAGCCGTCAACTCATCGATGCGATCCGGCCTGAAGCCCATGGCGGTCAGTGTATCCGGCACGCCGAGTTCCTTGCGCAGTTCCAGCACATAATCATAGAAGCCATCAAACCCGCCTTCAATGCCGAGATAGGCGGCGGCGCGGGCTATTTTTTCTTCGATGGCGGGCCGGTTGAAACGCAGGACTGCGGGCATGACGACGGCGTTGGTCATGCCGTGGTGCGTGTTGTACACCGCACCGATTGGGTGCGAGAGCGAGTGAATGGCGCCGAGGCCCTTCTGGAAGGAAACGGCGCCCATGGCGGCAGCGGCCATCATGTTAGTGCGGGCTTCGATATCCGTGCCATCCTTATAGGCGCGCGGCAGGAATTCCTTGATCAGCCGCATGCCTTCCAGCGCAATGCCCTGGCTCATGGGGTGGAAGAAGGGCGAGGAATAGGCCTCTAGGCAATGGGCGAAAGCGTCCATGCCGGTGCCAGCGGTAATCGCCTTCGGCATGCCGACGGTCAGTTCCGGGTCGCAGATCACAACACCGGGCAGGAATTTCGGGTGGAAAATGATCTTCTTTACATGGGTTTTGGAGTTGGTGATGACGCTGGCGCGGCCCACTTCCGAGCCCGTTCCAGCTGTCGTCGGCACTGCAACGATGGGGGCAATGCCGTCGGAATTGGCGCGCGTCCACCAGTCGCCGATATCCTCGAAATCCCACACAGGCCGCGTCTGGCCCGCCATGAAGGCAACCGCTTTGCCGAGATCGAGGCCGGAGCCGCCGCCGAAGGCGACGACGCCATCATGGCCGCCATCCTTGAATGCCTTCACGCCCGCTTCTAGGTTGATCTCGTTCGGGTTCGGGTCGACCTCCGCGAAAATAGCACGGCCAAGACCGGCCTCTTCGAGAATATCCAGCGCGTGGCCGGTGATCGCCATGCCAGCCAAGCCGCGGTCCGTGACCAGCAGCGGCTTCTTGATGCCGAGCGTCTTGCAGGCATCGGCCAGTTCCTTGATGCGGCCACGACCGAGCTTGATGGGGGTTGGATAGCTCCAGTTTGCGACGATATTCATTTCGTGACTTTCTTCAGATGGTATGATTTCGGGCGCGTCAGGTTCTGGAAGCCGATGACGGAGAGCGAACCGCCGCGACCGGTTTCCTTGACGCCGGTCCAGCACAGTGCCGGGTCAAGATAATCCGCGCGGTTCATAAAGACGGTGCCGGTTTCGATCTCGCGACCGATGCGCCCCGCGCGCTCCGAATCCTGCGTCCAGAGCGATGCGGTCAGGCCATATTTGCTGTCGTTCATCAGATGCAAGGCTTCGTCGTCGTTCTTCACTTTCATGATGCCGACGGCAGGGCCGAAGGTTTCTTCTTTCATGAATTCCATGGAGTGATCGACATTGATGAGAACCTGCGGCGCGACATAGGCGCTCTCGCCATCATCGGCAGAAAACAGTTTGGGATCGACCAGCGCCTTCGCGCCCTTCGCCAGGGCATCCGCCACCTGCTGACGCACCACCTTGGCGAAGCGTTTGTTCGCCATCGGCCCCAGCGTCGTTTCCTGATCCAGCGGGTTGCCGAGCTTGTAGTTGGACACCCATGCGACGGACTTTTCTACGAAGGCATCGAACAGAGCTTCATTGACATAGATGCGCTCGATGCCGCAGCAGCATTGGCCGGAATTGAAGGTCGCGCCATCCATCAGCGTATCGACGGCAGCGTCGAGGTCCGCGTCTTCCGTGACGTAGCCCGGGTCCTTGCCACCGAGCTCCAGACCAAGCCCGGTAAAGGTGCCAGCCGCCGCGCGCTCGATGGCGCGTCCGCCCTCCACCGAACCGGTGAAGTTGACGAAGTTGAACAGGCTTTCGGAAATAAGCGCAGACGTCGTCTGGTGGTCGAGGAAGAGGTTGATGAAAACATCATCCGGCACGCCCGCTTCGACAAAGGCGCGAACCATGCGCTCACCAACGAGCAGCGTTTGCGCGGCGTGCTTGATGACGACCGTGTTGCCCGCCATCAGGGCAGGCGCAATCGTGTTGATAGCGGTCATGTAAGGGTAGTTCCACGGCGCGATGACGAATACGACGCCGTGCGCTTCGCGCTCGATACGGCGCTCGAAATTGCCGCTTTCCTCGATAACCAGCGGGGCCAGCGCGTCTGCCGCGATGGAGGCGACGTAGTTGGAGCGCTCGTTGAAGCCCTTGAATTCACCGCCATAACGAACCGGTCGGCCCATCATGTGCGCCAGTTCCGGCACCACCTCATCCACCATCTCGTTGAGACGCGCCACGCCCTTCAGCACCAGCTGAATGCGGTCTTCCAGCGGACGACGCGCCCACGCTTTTTGCGCAGCGCGCGCCTTCAACACGGCGCCCCGCGCCGCATCCAGCGACATCGCTTCCCGTTCGGCATAAACAGTGCCGTCGATCGGCGAGATATTCTGGATCATGACCATGATTGATTGCTTCCCTGTTACTCTGCTTAACATCGGATTACCCGAAAACCGCTTCACACTTTTCGGTCCGATGTTGTTTATGCCCGTTCGAAACCGCGCGCGACTTCCCAGTCCGTCACGCGGCGGTCGTATTCTTCCTGCTCCCACTTTGCGGCGCGAACATAGTGGTCGATCACATCGTCACCAAAGGCCGCGCGCAGCATGGCAGAGCCGTGGAGATGGTCTGTCGCGTCGCGAAGGGTCTTGGGAATTTCCCTGATCTCCTTGCCGCCATAGGCATCGCCCACAAATTGCGGCTCAAGTTCCATCTTCTTCTCGATGCCGTCAATGCCTGCCGCAAGCAGCGCAGCCATTGCCAGATGCGGGTTGAGGTCCGAGCCGCCCACGCGGCACTCGATGCGGATACCCTTAGTGCCGTCTCCACATAGGCGGTAACCGGCAGTGCGGTTGTCCATGCTCCACACGGCCTTCGTCGGCGCGAAGGTGCCCGCCATATAGCGCTTGTAGGAGTTGATGTAGGGTGCAAGAAAATAAGTGATCTCGCTGGCATGGGCGAGAAGACCCGCCACATAATGCCTCATCATATCGGACATGCCGTGCTCGTCATTTTTATCGAGGAACATCGGCGTCTTGCCATCCAGGCTCCAGAGCGACTGGTGGATGTGGGACGAGCTGCCTGCGGCGCTATAATTCCACTTGGCAAGGAAGGTAACGGCCTTGCCCTTGGACCATGCGATTTCTTTGGTCGCGTTCTTGATGATGGCGTGGCGATCGGCCATGGTCAGCGCATCGGCATAGCGAACGTTGATTTCTTCCTGACCCGCGGATGCCTCGCCCTTGGTGTTTTCGACAGGAATTCCAGCACCTTGCAAGCCATTGCGAATGGCGCGCATCACCTCTTCTTCCTTGGTGGTCTGGAAGATGTGGTAATCCTCATTATAGGGGCTTGCGAGCTGCAGGTTGCGATAACCGCTGGCGCGGGCGGATTCGAAGCTCTGGTCGAAGAGAAAGAATTCCAGCTCGCTTGCCATATAGGCTTTCAGGCCCATGGCTTCGAGCCGGGCAACCTGCTTCTTCAGCATAGCGCGCGGCGAATGCGGCACTTCCGCATGGGTGTGATGGTCATAGGCGTCGCAGAGAACGAGCGCTGTGCCCTCCAGCCACGGCACGCGTCGCAGCGTTGCCATATCAGGCTTCAGCGTATAGTCGCCATAGCCTTTTTCCCAACTGGTGGATTTGTAGCCGGAGACCGTTTCCATTTCCATGTCGGTTGCCAGAAGATAATTGCAGCTGTGTGTTTCCTCATGCGCGCTTTCGACGAAGAACTGCGCCTGAAACCGTTTGCCCATCAAGCGACCCTGCATATCCACGAGGCATGCCAGAACCGTGTCTATGCGCCCCTCGGCGACGTCTTTTTTCAACTCGTCGAATGTGTAGGTCGTCATGATGTCGTTGTTCCCTGTTTATGTGTTGGTAAAAGGCGGCACGCATGGCGCGCCGCCTTTATGTTCAAAACATCAGGCCTTGGCCGCCGCCGCGTTGAGTGCCGCCTGCTTGTGCTCCATCGCAAACTCTTCCTCTGGCGAGAGAATGAGGCGGTGGCGACCAACAATCGCGAAGTATGCGATGGCAACCGCAAACCAGATTGCGACCCACAGTACGCCCTTGCCGAAGTTCGGATCCTGCACCTGATAAAGCAGCGTCACGACTGCGATGATGATGGTCAGCACTGCGCCCGGCACGCCGAGCGGCGAACGGAATGGACGCTCGATATGCGGCAGGTTTTTTCGCAGCAAAATGAAGGAGATCGCCTGCATGATGTAGGAGAACATCGCGCCGAAAACGGCCATGTTCAGAAGAACGCTGCCGATGATGCTGCCGCCCTGTTCCGCACCCAGTGCGAACCAGATGATCATCATGACGCTCAAGCCCACGATGGCACCCGTCAGCATCGCCACATGCGGCGTCTTGAACTTGGGATGCGTGATAGAAAGCGCCGTCGGGAAATAGCCCGCGCGTGACAATGAATAGATCTGACGACCCTGCGCATAAAGAATGGTGTGGAAGCTGGCGATGAGGCCTGTCAGCGCCACCAGACCCAGCAGAACCACGCCGCTATCTCCATAGACGGCCTTGAAACCATCCAGCAGAGGCTCAAGCGCCGAACCGAGATGAAACGCGCCGACACCAGGCAGTGACGGGTTAAGCAGCACGATCATGAAGGCGGAAATCATCAGCGTGATGATGCCGAGAATGATGCCTTTCGGCATGTCGCGCTTGGGATCGACCGACTCTTCGGCTGCCAGCGGCAACTGCTCGATGGCAAGGAACAGCCAGACGGCGAAGGGTAGCGTGGCAAGAACGCCGGAAATACCGAAGGGGAAGAAGGAGCCGTTGCCTTCCGGCAGTTCCACCGCAGCACCATCCGGCCCAACGCCGATGTTCAAGGCCCAGCGAGAGAAGTCCATGTTCGGAATGGCGCTGATCCAGAAGAACACCAGAACACCGAGCGAAATCAGTGTGATGACAAGCGTTACCTTGAAAGATAGTTCAAGCCCGAAAACATTGAGGCTCAGGAAGATGATGTAGAACAGCACCCACAGGAACGGCGAATAGGCCGGATCGAGCCCGAGGATGGAGTTCACATAGGCCGTGATGAAAGTGACGATGACGGCGGGTGTGAGAACATATTCGACGTTTTCGCACAGCCCGGTGATGAAGCCGCCCCAGGGGCCCATGGCAGTGCGGGCAAAGGAATAGGCCGCGCCCGTGTGGGGCAGGGCAGGGCTCATCTCCGCGATGGAGAATGTCAGCCCCAGATACATGATGGCGATGATGATGCCCGCCACCAGCATGCCGCCCCAGCCGCCGGTGGCGAAGCCGAAGTTCCAGCCGGAAAAGTGGCCTGAAATAACCGCACCAACGCCGAGCGCCCAGAGAGACCAGACGCCCGCATAGCGCGAAAGCCCTCGTTTTTCGAAATAAGTGGCGTCCGCTTTCTTGTAGCTAACGCCTGATGATGAACTGTCCATGCTTTACTCTCCTGATCGAGAAAAAACAGGCAGTCAGCCGGAATGGCCGATTTTGCCCCAGTCTCGGCCCAAATATCAGGCCGCATGCATCTGCTGTTCCCTTGTCGCATCCTGCGCCTGTTTCGGCGTTCTGGAAGATGCGGCAATATTGCAATCCGGCAGGCTGAGCCGGCCGGAGATTTTCAGTGACCCCGAGTGGCAATTGCCTTTCTCAGAAGCTCTCCCAAATATTCGGCAGCGGCCTGCTGCCCCTCCTCATCTGTAATCAGATCGTTACGTACTTCGATCATTACGTTAAGCAAGCCATTCGGCAGTGCGTGCAGCCGCAGCGTATGGGTAACGCCATCCTCCGGGCCGTATGGTTCGTTTCGCTCAACCCGGAAATTCGGCTTGGCATCTTTCAGCATCGCATCCGCCAGACGCGAATCGGCATCATGCAGAATGCCGATCTGCACATCGCGCACCCGGCCGTGGTAGACGGGCGTGAAGCTGTGGATCGTCACGAGGACTGTCCCTTTGCCAGTGATTTTGCGCCTTTCGATAAGGCCGGAAACTGCCTCGTGGAAGGGAATATAAAGGGCAGCGGTGCGCGCGAAACGCTCCGCGTCGCTCAGGTTTTCGTTCCCGGGAATATCGTAAATCTCGCTGGAAGCCGGCATGGCCGAAGCTGATTCCGGAGGGCGGTTGCAATCATAAATCAGCCGTGAAAACCGCTGGAAAATCAGTGCAGCATCCAGTTTTCTTGACAAGAGACGCGCAATCGCGAGTGCGCCGGGATCCCAGGCAATGTGGCTTGAGAGGGCATCGCTGCCAAGACCGAGATTGTTGTAGCGAAGGGGGAGCTTGTTCGACGCATGTTCGCAGACGAGCAGTATCGCGCTTTTGCCTTCGGCGTTTTCCACCGCGACCGTTTCGCCTTCATCGGCGCTAAAAAATTGCGAACGAACCGTCATGGTTGACCCTGCTTGCCTGACCGTCCCCACGGCCAAGAAAAGAATTCTTCACATAACGCAAAGTGTCAAATGGAATTTTGAAATTTTCTCTTCATTTTTTCGATTGACTCCACGTCGACCTCGTATCTTAATCATCGTCAAAAGCCGGTAGAAAAACCGGAAAAGGGGAAAAATTTGCGCCAATCATCGTCTGGGACGGTGTCAGAGGTCATTCAGACCCACTACGAAAACTTGACGCGCGCTGAGAGGCGCTTGGCGGAGAGTTTGCTGGCAAATTATCCGGTTTCCGGCCTTGGTAGCATCACCACCGTTGCGGAAAATGCAGGCGTTTCCACGCCAACCGTCGCGCGGATGGTGCAGAAGCTTGGCTACAAAGGCTATCCGGAATTCCAGGCAAGCCTCCATCAGGAGCTTGAGGCCACCATCTCCAACCCGATTGCCAAGCACGATCGCTGGGCTTCCAACGCGCCCGGGCTGCATATTCTCAACCGCTTTGCCGATGCGATCACCAACAATCTGCGTGATACGCTGAGCGATCTTGATACCGCCGATTTCGACAATGCCGCCGCGCTACTATCGGACAGGAAGCGCGGCATTTACTTTGTCGGCGGGCGCATCACCGGTTCGATCGCAGAGTATTTCTTCACGCACATGCAGGTCATTCGGCCCAAAACGGCATTAATGTCCTCCAATTCCAGTTCATGGCCGCAATATATGCTGAACATGAATGCGGGCGATGTGCTGGTGATCTTTGACATCCGCCGCTACGAGCAGGACATGGTGACGCTGGCGCAGGTGGCGCATGAAAACGACGTCAGCATCCTGCTCTTCACCGACCAGTGGACCTCGCCCGTTTCGCGCTTTGCCAAACATACTTTCCGCGTGCGAATCGAAGCGCCGTCCGCCTGGGACAGCTCCGTCGTGACGCTGTTCGTGGTGGAGGCGCTGATCGAAGCAGTACAGAGCAACGGCTGGGACGAAACCCGCCAGCGCATGAACTCACTCGAAGGGCTGTTCGAGCAGACCCGTCTTTTCAGGAAACCGGAGAGAAAGTGACACAAGGCGCTCAACGAACGGAGATATGAGAAACATAACAAAAATTTTATTGTCGCACAGCGCTCATCATGGCGATAAGGTGGCGCTAAAGTGGCAATAAAACGACAGACCAAAGTTGGCCGGTGGAGATCGGCAGCTGATACAACCGTCACATAACCTTCATGCAAGCCACGTACAGCGTCCGCCGACGCATGAGACACGAAGAGGAGAACAAAGTGATCTCGCATAGCCGCCGACTGCTTTCGCTTACCACCGCAATCATCCTTGCCACCTCGGCAATCGCTTCGGCAGCGCCGAGCGAGGAGCTCATCGCAGCCGCCAAGAAGGAAGGCATGCTGACGACCATCGCTCTGCCACATGACTGGTGCGGTTACGGCGACGTCATCGCCTCCTTCAAGGCCAAGTATCCTGAAATTCAGGTCAACGAACTGAACCCGGACGCCGGTTCTGCTGACGAAATCGAAGCCATCAAAGCCAACAAGGACAACAAGGGCCCACAGGCTCCTGACGTGATCGACGTTGGTCTCGCATTCGGCCCGCAAGGCAAGAAAGAAGGTCTCCTTCAGCCTTACAAGGTTTCCACCTGGGATGAGATACCAGACGATCTGAAGGACGCTGAAGGTTACTGGTACGGCGACTATTATGGTGCGATGTCGATCCTGGTGAACAAGGACCTCGTGTCAAATCCGCCAAAGGAATATGCTGATCTGGTCAAGCCGGAATACGCTGGACAGGTTGCGCTCGCAGGTGATCCACGCGCTTCCAGCCAAGCCATCTTGAGCGTTTTGGCAGCCGGACTCTCTACAGGCGCAAAAAGCGGCAAGGATGCTGGTGAAGCTGGCCTGAAATACTTCGCTGATCTCAATAAGGCTGGCAACTTCGTTCCGGTCATCGGTAAGGCAGGTACACTTGCACAGGGTGCGACGCCGATTGTTGTTACATGGGACTATAACGCTTTGTCGTGGGCCAAGACGCTTAACGGTAACCCGGAAACGGAAGTAGTCGTGCCGACGAAAGGCACATTGGCGGGCGTTTATGTGCAGGGTATCTCTGCTTATGCACCGCATCCGAATGCAGCGAAGCTTTGGATGGAATTTCTCTATTCGGATGAAGGTCAGCTTGGCTGGCTGAAAGGCTTCTGCCATCCGATCCGCTTCAATGCCATGGTCAAGGCAAACAAGATCCCAAAGGATTTGCTTGATGCCCTTCCGCCGGCAGCAGCTTACGAAAAGGCGATTTTCCCGACACTCGAAGAGCTGGACGCTAACAAGGCCGCAGTTACCGCCGGCTGGGACAAGGTTGTCGGCGCCAACGTGAAGTAACGATTTGATAACAGCCGTCCCGATCTTTCCACAGGCCGGGGCGGCTGGTTTATAAATACGGGAGCATTTCCGGGCCGAAAGTGTGTCACGGTTCTGCGCCCGGACAATGCGTTAAACAAATAGACCGCGATGACCGCGGCATTGGGGACAGCATGTCATCAGCGAATACTGGCACAGCATTGCCGGTTAAACGGCGCTTTCGCCCGAAGCTCGAATGGCTTGGCATTCTGCCATTTGCAATTTTCGTTCTTCTTTTCTTGATTATGCCGACGATGAAGATCGTCATCGGCGCGTTTCAGAACGCGGACGGCAGCTTCACATTTGATAATATTACGGGCCTTTTTACACCATCCATTCTCGCGGCCTACTGGATTTCGATCAAGATCAGCGTTGCCTCTGCCTTCTTTGGCTGCCTGATCGGTTTTGGCGTTGCCGCCGCCGTTGTGCTTGGCGGGTTGCCTCAGAAAATCCGCGCACCGCTTTTGACATTCTCCGGCGTTGCATCGCAATTTGCTGGCGTGCCATTGGCCTTTGCCTTCATCGCAACGCTTGGCCCGGTCGGCCTCGTTACGGTGTTTCTGAAAACCCAGCTCGGCATTGATTTGCGCCTGCTCGGCTTCAACATCCTGTCCTTCTGGGGCCTGACGCTCACCTATCTGTTCTTCCAGATTCCACTGATGATCCTCATCATCACGCCAGCTCTGGATGGTTTGAAGCGCGAGTGGCGCGAGGCTGCTGAAATTCTCGGTGCCAGCGGGACGCAATATTGGCGCATGGTGGCGTTTCCGATTTTGCTGCCCTCCATTCTCGGCACATTCTCGCTTCTGTTCGCAAACGCTTTCGGCGCCGTAGCAACGGCTATCGCGCTCACCGGTTCGTCGCTGAACATCGTACCGATCCTGCTTTTCGCTCAGATCCGCGGCGATGTTCTCGGCAATCCCAATCTCGGCTATGCGCTGGCCTTCGGCATGATCGTCGTAACTTGCATTGCCAATACCCTCTATATCTGGATGCGTACACGCAGTGAGAGGTGGCTGAAATGAAGCGCATTTTCGCTTGGGGTGCGCTTCTTTTCGGCGTCCTCTATTTTGCCCTGCCGCTGATCGGCATGACCAACTTCTCACTGAAAATGCGTCGCGGCGTCTATTCCTTCGACGCGTACGCCGTGGTGCTGAGCGATCCACGCTTTCAGGAAACCTTCACCTACTCCGTGATGATGGCGCTCGTCACCATCATCTTCGGCGTGGTGCTGGTGGTGCCTACGGCCTATTGGGTGCGGCTAAAGCTGCCGGCGCTTCGCCCGGTCATCGAATTTATTACGCTACTGCCGCTGGTCATTCCGGCCATCGTCATCGTCTTCGGCTATATCCGTCTGTACAACACATCCAGCTGGCTGCCGCTGACGGGCTCCACCTCCGGCACCAACCTGCTTTTGATGTTCGGCTACACGACGCTTGCGCTTCCGTATATGTATCGCGCCGTCGATACCGGTCTTCGCACCATCGATATCGGCACCTTGACGGAAGCAGCACAAAGCCTTGGTGCCGGGTGGACAACGATCCTTGCCCGCATCATCCTGCCGAACGTGCTGGTGGCCGTGCTGTCTGGCGCATTCCTGACCTTTGCCATTGTCATCGGCGAATTCACCATGGCGGCGCTTTTGAACCGCCCAGCCTTCGGCCCTTACATGCAGTTGCTCGGCGCAAACCGCGCTTATGAACCCGCAGCACTTGCCGTCATTTCCTTCGGCATCACATGGGGCTGCCTCGGGCTCATCCAACTCGTCTCCCGCTACCAGAAGGGCCAGGCCCCGAAGGCCTGAAGGATCATTCATGAGCTTTCTGACACTTACTCACATCAAGAAATCCTTCGGTCAGGTTCAGGTCGTGCATGACTTCAACATGGCCATCGAAAAGGGTGAATTCGTCTCCTTCCTCGGCCCATCCGGTTGCGGCAAGACCACGGTACTGCGCATGATTGCCGGTTTTGAGACGCCAAGCGACGGCTCGATCGTCATCAATGGCAAGGACCAGACGACGCTGAAACCGAACCAGCGCAATATCGGCATGGTGTTTCAGGCCTATGCGCTGTTCCCCAACATGAATGTGCGCGAAAACGTCGCGTTCGGCCTCAAGGTCGCGGGCAAGCCCAAGGCGGAAATCGATGCCCGCGTGCAGGAAATGCTGGCGCTGATCCATCTGGAGCATCTGGCGGATCGCTATCCGTACCAGATGTCGGGCGGTCAGCAGCAGCGCGTGGCGCTGGCGCGTGCGCTCGCACCGAAGCCGGAAGTGCTGCTTCTGGACGAGCCGCTCTCTGCGCTCGATGCCAAGATCCGCGTGTCGCTACGCGAAGAAATCCGCCAGATCCAGCGCAAACTCGGCATCACGACTATTTTCGTAACGCATGATCAGGAAGAGGCGCTGTCGATTTCCGATCGCATTGTGGTGATGAATGCGGGCAGGGCAGACCAGATCGGCTCGCCGTTCGAGATTTACAACAACCCCGCAACGCGCTTCGTCGCCTCCTTCGTCGGCACGCTGAACCTCATCGACGCAACCGTAACCGATGTGGCGACAAGCAAGGTTCTGGTGGGAGACCAGCAGATTTCGTTGAAGAAGCCGCTGGACAAAGCCAATGGCGACAAGGTGACCGTGGCGCTTCGCCCGGAAGCCGGTTCGCTGAACCCAAGCGCCAAGGGCGATGTTGCGATTTCCGGCGTCGTGACCTCCAGCCACTTCCTCGGCTCCGTCATCCGTACGCGTCTGGATGTCGGCGGCACCGTGCTGTCCTTCGACATGTTCAACGATCCCGGCACCGCCCCGCCTGCTATCGGCGAGCGGATCACGCTCAACTTCTCATCAGAAGATTTGATGATTGTAGCAGAGTAACGCACTGTTTCTCCGTTCTGGAAAGCGCTACTCGGTGCTCATCTCAGGAGAACACAATGCGCGCTTTATTCTACGAACGCTTTGGCGAAGCCCCGAAAGTCGCGAACCTGCCCGACCCGGAACCGACGCCGGGCGGCGTGGTCATCGATGTCAAGGCGACAGGTATTTGCCGAAGCGACTGGCATGGCTGGATGGGTCATGACAGCGACATCGCGCTTCCGCATGTGCCGGGGCATGAATTCGCGGGCGTCATCTCTGCCGTCGGCAAGAACGTCATGCGCTTCAAGGTGGGTGATCGCGTCACCGTTCCCTTCGTTTCCGGCTGCGGCCACTGCCAGGAATGCCGCTCCGGCAATCAGCAGGTCTGCGAAACGCAGTTCCAGCCGGGCTTTACCCATTGGGGTTCGTTTGCGGAATATGTCGCTATCGACTACGCCGACCAGAACCTCGTTCATATGCCGGATGAGATGGCCTATGACACCGCCGCCAGCCTCGGTTGTCGTTTCGCCACCTCCTTCCGCGCCGTTGTCGATCAGGGCCGCCTGAAGGGCGGCGAGTGGCTGGCTGTTCATGGCTGCGGCGGCGTTGGCCTGTCCGCGATCATGATTGGCGCTGGGCTCGGCGCACAGGTCGTCGCCATCGATATTGCCGAGGACAAGCTGGTGCTGGCAAAGCAGCTCGGCGCGACCGTTACCATCAACAGCCGCGAGGTCGCCGACGTGACCGAAGCGGTTCGGGATGCGACGCGCGGTGGTGCGCATGTCTCCGTCGATGCGCTCGGCCATCCGCAGACCTGCTGCAACTCCATCAGCAACCTGCGCCGTCGCGGACGCCACGTTCAGGTGGGCCTGATGCTCGCCGATCACTCCATGCCGCAAATACCCATGGCGCGTGTCATTGCGCATGAGTTGGAAATTTATGGTAGCCACGGCATGCAGGCATGGCGTTACGACGATATGCTGGCCATGATCCAGAGCGGCAAGCTTTCGCCGGAAAAGCTGATCGGGCGCCACATCTCACTTTCGGATGCCGTCACCGCTCTGCCTGAAATGGACAGTTTCAAGGACAGCGGCATCAGCATCATCAATCGCTTCGAGTGATTTCGCCAAGTTTCGACTGGCAGAGGGCTCATCTACGAGAAACAGCGTTCTCTCAATTTAGACCATAATCACGGTCGCACAGATCGTCACCAGCGCCGACAGACAGTTGGCCTTGGTGGTTGTGTAGGACGAAATACCGTCTCTGCCGCGCACAAGCAGAAGAATGAGATAGAGCGCGGTGTGAAACACAAAGAAGAACGCAAAGGCCCAGCCGAAGAGCGTGCCGAGTGCGGGCCACCAGTGTCCACTGTTGTGCGATTCAACGAAGATGCGAGCGCTGAAGACAGCGATGATCGCAAAGACCGTAATCAGAGATGATATTTGCTGCACTGATCCAACCTCGTTTCTTGCATAGAGGGCCGTTTTATCCCTATGGGCGTATCTAGAATTTGTATTTTCGATTTATCTAATATTGCGTAAATGAAGAGTCCTGAAAATGACCCGGGCCGGCTTGAAGAATTACGGTGCCACATCTGCCTTGAACATGCGCAGATTGTGCGGGCTTACACATAAAGCGCTTGAAATGATGCGATGCATGGCCCATTCACCTTTTTAGGATCACCTGAAAGAAGAACGGGAACATGTCGCCTACCACCACGCCGGTCTCAGCTCGTCCGCTGAACAAGCAGGACTTTAGAACTCTTGGTCTCTCCGCTCTCGGCGGCGCGCTGGAGTTTTACGACTTCATCATTTTCGTGTTCTTCGCCACCGTCATCGGGCACCTGTTCTTCCCGTCGGAAATGCCGGATTGGCTGGTGATGATCCAGACCTTCGGTATTTTCGCTGCCGGTTATCTGGTGCGCCCGCTGGGTGGCATCGTTCTGGCGCATTATGGCGATCGCCACGGTCGCAAGCGCGTCTTCGCTTTCTCCATTCTGCTGATGGCGCTTTCCACGCTCGGGATGGCGCTGATGCCCACCTATGCGACTATCGGTATTGCCGCTCCGATCCTGCTTGTCGTTCTGCGCATGTTGCAGGGTGCCGCAATAGGCGGTGAAGTGCCGGGAGCCTGGACCTTCGTGTCCGAACATGTGCCGTTCCGCCACGTCGGCCTTGCCTGTGGTTTTCTCACCTCCGGCCTTTCGCTCGGCATCATGCTCGGTTCGCTGATTGCCTTTGCGATCAACACCATTTTCTCGGCCGAAGACGTGGCCGGTTATGCGTGGCGCATTCCGTTCCTTATCGGTGGCGTTTTTGGCCTTATCGCCGTCTATTTGCGTCGCTGGCTGGAAGAAACGCCGATCTTCAACGAAATGAAAAAGTCGAAAGCCTTGACGGACAAGCTGCCGCTCGGCCTCGTGTTGAAGAACCACATGCGTGGCGTCATCGTTTCGGCTTTGTTGACATGGGTGCTCTCCGCCGCAATCGTGGTGACGACGCTGATGACGGCGACCTTCCTGCAAAAGCTTTACGGCTATACTCCGACGCAAGCGCTTGCCGGAACGAGCTTCGGCACGCTGTTTCTCATCTTCGGGGTCATCATTGCGGGCGCGCTGATCGACCGTGTGGGCAGTGGCGTATTCTTCATGTGTGCCAGCGTATTCTTCGGCATCGCCACCTTCACATTCTACAGCTATGCCGGAACATCGCTGAATGTGATGTTCGCGCTCTACGCTGTGATGGGCCTCTCGGTCGGCATGGCCGGTGCCGTGCCCTACGTCATGGTCCGCGCTTTCCCGGCCTCGGTCCGGTTCTCCGGCCTATCCTTCGCCTATAATGTTTCCTACGCGATATTCGGTGGTTTGACGCCAATTGCCGTATCGACTGCACTCGCCATCAACCCCATGGCTCACGCCTGGTATCTGGTTTTCATTTCGGTGCTGGCATTTTCCATTGGCGTATATCTCTATCTGCGCGGAAGCGAGGTGGAGAGCCATGTGGGTATAGAAGAGCTGGCGGCACTGCGCGGCTGATATTTATCTGAACGTCATCCTCGGCCCTGTGCCGAGGATAAAAACACGCTTGAGCTGGCTGAAATGTCAGCAGATGCTTGGGACAGGCAGAGCATGACGAAAGTGACGAAAGGCGGCGTTAAGCCGCCGTTTCCACTTCCTTTGCCGCATCCGTAGGTACGTAGTTCAGCACAGGCCCGAGCCAGCGCTCGACCTCTGCCACGGCCATACCCTTGCGCTGCGCATAATCCTGCACCTGATCCCGCTCTACCTTGGCGACGCCGAAATAGTAGCTTTCCGGGTGGCCGATATAGAGGCCGGAGACGGAGGAGCCGGGCCACATGGCATAGCTTTCGGTCAGCTCCACGCCGGTCTGGTTGGTGGCGTCCAGAAGGCGGAAAAGTGTTTCCTTTTCCGTATGGTCAGGCTGGGCGGGATAGCCGGGGGCAGGGCGGATACCTGCATAGGCTTCGCCGACCAATTCCTCATTGCTGAAGCTCTCGTCGGTTGCGTAGCCCCAGAATTCCTTGCGCACGCGCTCATGCATGCGTTCAGCAAAGGCTTCGGCGAAGCGATCTGCCAGAGCCTTGACGAGGATGGAGGAGTAATCGTCGTTTGCCCGCTCGAAGCGCTCGGCAATCGCCACTTCCTCGATACCCGCCGTGACCACAAAGCCGCCTACGTAATCTGCAACGCCCGTATCCTTGGGAGCTACGAAGTCCGAAAGCGCCACATTGGGACGTCCATCGCGCTTGGAAAGCTGCTGGCGAAGCGTGAAGAAGGTTTCGAGTTCCTGTTTCCGGCTCTCGTCGGTGAACAGGCGGATATCGTCACCCACAGCATTGGCGGGCCAGAAGCCGATGACGGCGCGAGGACGGAACCACTTCTCGTCGATGATCTTCTTCAACATCGCCTGCGCATCGGCATAGAGCTGACGTGCAGCCTCACCCTGCTTCTCATCTTCCAGAATGGCTGGGTAACGTCCCTTCAACTCCCATGTCTGGAAGAACGGCGTCCAGTCGATGTAACGGGATAGTTCTTCAAGATCATAGGTTTCGAAGGTCTTGGTGCCGAAGAACTGCGGCTTGACCGGCTGGTAGCCGGTCCAATCCACCTTATGCGCATTCTCACGGGCACGAGACAGCGGCAGGCGCTGCTTTTCCCGTTCATTGCGGGCATGGGCTTCCGCCACCTTGGCATATTCGCCACGGATGCCATCGATATAGGCTGGCTTCTGCTCGTCCGACAACAGAGCAGACACGACGCCCACGGCGCGCGACGCGTCCGTCACGTAGATCGCCTGACCTTTTTCGTAACGCGGATGGATCTTCACAGCCGTATGAACACGGCTGGTCGTCGCGCCACCGATCAGCAGCGGTAGGTCGAGGCCCATGCGTTCCATTTCAGCCGCGACATGCACCATCTCATCCAGCGAAGGCGTGATCAGGCCCGACAGGCCGATGACGTCGACCTTTTCCGCGATTGCCGTCTCAAGAATCTTCGTGGTCGGCACCATGACGCCGAGGTCGATGATTTCGTAATTGTTGCAGGCCAGTACGACGCCGACGATGTTCTTGCCGATATCGTGCACATCGCCTTTCACGGTCGCCATCAGCACCTTGCCTGCGGCCTTGCGCTGATCGCCGCCATTGAGGCGCTTTTCTTCTTCCATATAGGGCAGAAGGACGGCCACGGCCTGCTTCATTACGCGGGCGGATTTAACCACCTGCGGCAGAAACATCTTGCCCGAACCGAAGAGGTCACCAACCACATTCATGCCCGCCATCAACGGGCCTTCAATGACGTGCAGCGGACGCGCGGCCCCGAGGCGCGCTTCTTCCGTGTCGGCATCGATGTAATCGGTGATGCCGTTGACGAGCGCGTGTTCCAGCCGCTTTTCGACAGACCATTCGCGCCATGCCAGATCCTGCACCTTTGCTTCCCGACCCGGACCGCCACGAAATTTTTCCGCCACAGCCAGCAGCCGCTCCGTGCCATCTTCGCGACGGTTCAGCACCACGTCTTCGCAGGCTTCGCGTAGTTCGGGATCGATGCTTTCATAGACCGCCAACTGACCGGCATTGACGATGCCCATATCCATGCCGACCTGAATGGCGTGGTAGAGGAACACGGCATGCATCGCCTCACGCACCGGCTCATTGCCGCGGAAGGAGAAGGACAGGTTAGAAACGCCGCCGGAAATATGCACCAGCGGCATGGTTTCGCGGATCGTCTTCGTGGCCTGAATAAAGTCCACGCCGTAATTATTGTGCTCCTCGATACCCGTCGCCACGGCGAAGATATTCGGGTCGAAGATGATGTCTTCGGGCAGAAGACCTGCCTTCTCGGTCAAAAGCTTGTAGGCGCGGGTGCAGATTTCCACCTTCCGCTCATAAGTGTCGGCCTGCCCCACCTCATCGAAGGCCATGACGACGACGGCGGCGCCGTAATGGCGCACCAAACGCGCCTGTTCCAGAAACTTCTCCTCGCCTTCCTTCAGCGAGATGGAGTTGACCACGGACTTGCCCTGAACGCATTTCAGGCCAGCCTCGATGATCTCCCACTTGGAACTATCGATCATGACCGGAACGCGTGCGATATCCGGCTCGGCGGCGATGAGGTTGAGAAACTCGACCATGGCCTTCTGGCTGTCGATCAGGCCCTCATCCATGTTGATGTCGATGATCTGCGCACCGTTTTCCACCTGATCGCGGGCAACGGCGAGAGCCGCCGTGTAATCGCCCGCCGTGATAAGCTTGCGAAACTTGGCAGACCCGGTGACGTTGGTGCGCTCGCCGACGTTGACGAAGGGAATGTCCTTGGTCAGCACGAAGGGCTCGAGGCCAGACAGCGACATGAAGGACTTGTGCTCCGGGACCTTGCGTGGCTCGAAGCCCTTCACGGCCTCGGCAATGGCGCGGATATGCTCCGGCGTGGAGCCGCAACAGCCGCCCACTACATTGACCAGTCCTTCACGCGCAAACTCGGCAACCTGCGCCGCCATCATATCCGGCGTTTCATCATACTGGCCGAATTCGTTCGGCAGACCCGCATTCGGATAGGCGCAGATGAAAGTGTCCGCAACGTCGGACAATTCCTGCAAATGCGGACGCATGGCGTTGGCACCCAACGCGCAGTTCAGGCCGATGGTGAAGGGGTTGGCGTGGCGCACGGAATTCCAGAATGCCGATGGCGTCTGGCCGGAAAGCGTGCGGCCGGAAAGATCGGTAATCGTGCCGGAAATCATCACCGGCAGATGAATGCCCTTGGCCGCAAAGCGCTCTTCGCAGGCAAAGATTGCAGCCTTGGCATTCAGCGTATCGAAAATGGTTTCGATAAGAATGAGGTCGGCACCGCCATCGATCAGGCCATCGATCTGCTCGCCATAGGCAGCGCGAAGATCATCGAACGAAACGGCGCGATAGCCGGGATTGTTGACGTCTGGCGAGATGGAGGCGGTGCGGTTGGTCGGGCCAATGGCACCAGCCACGAAACGGCGACGGCCATCCTCGCGCTCTGCGCGCTGTGCGGCGCGGCGCACGACGAAGGCACCCTCGCGGTTCAGATCGTAAACCGCACCTTCCATCTCATAATCCGCCTGCGCAATGCGCGTGGAGGAGAAGGTGTTGGTTTCCAGAATATCCGCACCCGCCATGGCGTAACGGTAATGGATTTCCTCGATTGCATCCGGCTGGGTCAGGATCAGCAGGTCGTTATTGCCCTTCTGATGACAGGCGCAACCGATGAAGCGATCTCCACGGAAATGGTCTTCGTCAAATCCAAGGCCCTGGATCTGCGTGCCCATGGCACCATCGAGAATGAGGATGCGCTCCTGAGCAGCCTGTCTCAGCGCTTTCAGAATTTCCGCGCCGTCTTGTTTGCCGCCCAGAGGGCCAAACAGATTATCCAACATCGGCACTCACTCCTCATTCTTTGCAAATCAGCAAATTTCAAGTCACATAAAGATATCTTTATGTCAACATATGAAGCGGTTCAAGCAAACCATTTGCGTCCCGAACCGACGTTACGAAATTTCCGTTATGGATGACACCCTTACGCCCGAAAGATATAGGTAGAATCAAGACCGCATCAAAGGAGGACTGGATGAGCGAGACAGAAAGCACGAAAGCCAACTGGAGTACGCTGCCCTGGCACCGGCAATGGCTGGCAAAGCAGGCAGAAGGCCTGTTTGATTTCTTCCAGTATCGCGCCGTCAATCCCAAGGGTGGTTTTTTCGACCTCGACCGTCAGGGCGTGCCTCTCGTTTCCGATAATCAGGTGCGGGGCATCCACGCCTCAGCCCGCATGGTGCATTGCTTCTCCATTGGTCATCTGCTCGGTCGCCCCGGCTGCGGCGATATCGTCGATCATGGCATGACCTATCTCTGGGACAGGCACCGCGATCAGGAGCATGGCGGCTATTTTTGGCAGGTGGATGATAACGGCCCGGCAGATTCCACCAAGCAGGGCTATGGCCACGCTTTCGTGCTTCTCGCCGCCTCCTCGGCAAAGACTGTTGGCCATCCGCTGGCCGATAAAATGCTGGCTGACATCACCGAGATTCTTGAAACCCGCTTCTGGGAAGACCAACACGGTGCTATCAATGAGGAGTTTTATCGCGACTGGTCTCCCATCGAAAATTATCGCGGTCAGAACTCCAACATGCACCTGACCGAAGCGCTGATGGCTGCTTTCGAGGTGACGGGTGACAAGACTTATCTCGCCAAGGCCGAACGTATCGCAGACCTCATCATCCGCCGTGCCGCCGGTGCGCTGGACTTCCGCGTGCCGGAACATTTCGATGAGAACTGGGTGCTGGATAAGGATTATCGCGGCAACGAAATGTTCCGCCCTTCCGGCTCCACCCCCGGCCACTGGCTGGAATGGGCCCGCCTCATCCTCCAGCTCTGGGTGCTTGGCGGCCGCAAGCATGACTGGATGCCGACGGCGGCAAAATCGCTTTTCGTCCAATCCATGGCGCTGGGCTGGGACCGGGAAAAGGGCGGGTTCTTTTATACGCTCGATTGGGACAACACGCCCGCCAAGAGGGAGAAGCTGTGGTGGCCCATGAGTGAGGCAGCCGGAGCCGCCCATTTCCTCAACGAACACTTGCCCGCCGACGAGTTCTACGAAGACAGCTACCGCCGCATCTGGAGCACGATTGCCAACCGCTTCCTTGATCATGAACATGGCGGCTGGCATGAGGAGCTGACGGATGATCTCGTTCCTGCCAACACGCTGTTTCCGGGCAAGGGCGATATCTATCACGCCCTGCAGGCATGCCTTATTCCGCTGTTCCCGGCAGATGGCAGCCTGGTGAAAGTCATTGCTGAAAAGGGGGCTCGTTTCTGACGGCCGAGTATGGGATGGAGCAGGGCCGGGCAAGACTTCGCCCGGTCGTGTTTCCATTTTGTTAATTATGTTGGTTAACACTATGTAAAGCACCATGATTTGCTTCGGTGCGTTGCAGAGCATCGGAATTAAAGGCTCTGAAATTTTCGGGGGCCACAATGCCAGTCATCACATTCGCCAATACCAAGGGTGGGGCAGGGAAGACCACAGCCGTTCTGTTGCTCGCCACCGAACTTGCCCGCACCGGTCATCGCGTCACCGTTCTCGATGCCGATCCACAGCTGTGGATTTCGCACTGGTTCGAACTATCTGGCTCCGTCCACAATCTTTCGGTCATATCCAACGTCACAATGGCTTCGCTCGAAGCGCATATCCGTGAGAACAGGGCTAATACGGACTGTTTCATCATCGACTTGCCCGGAACCAAGAACCCACTCCTGACCATGGCGCTCGGCATTTCCGACCATGTACTTATCCCCGTTCAAGGCTCGGCCATGGATGCGCGAGGTGCTGCCGAAGTTCTCGATCATCTCGCCTTTCTCCGTGAAAAGATGGGACGCGAAATCGATCACTCCGTGGTGCTGACCCGCGTCAACGCCATGATCAGCACTCGCGCCCTGTTGTTGGTCAAAGGGCTTCTTGCTCAGAGAAATGTACGCGTTCTAACCACTCCAATCGCTGAACGCGCCGCCTTCCGTGACATTTTCGACCATGGCGGCACCATTGCTTCGCTGGACTGTCAAAAGGTCAGCAACCTCGATAAGGCCATGGAAAACGTGCGTCTGTT
Source organism: Agrobacterium larrymoorei (assembly GCF_013322225.1). Taxonomy (GTDB): domain Bacteria; phylum Pseudomonadota; class Alphaproteobacteria; order Rhizobiales; family Rhizobiaceae; genus Agrobacterium; species Agrobacterium larrymoorei_A. The sequence goes on along the minus strand of NZ_JAAMFB010000016.1, from coordinate 171,520 downwards.
CGCAGCGGAGGTGTTAAGCCTGATGCCGGCGCGCGTCGTGCGCTCTGGCCGAAATCTGCGTCTGTTCAATCGCAAAGCGGCTTAAGCCAGATCGCGCCTTATCAGAGGCGCGATCTTTTTGCTTGATTTGGAAATGATCGTTTCCTATATTCGATCCATGAACGAGATCTCAACGATATCCACTTCAAGCCGTCAACGCGGACGCCCGCGTGAATTCGACGTCGATGCCGCTGTCGATAAGGCAATCGGCGTTTTCGCGGAGCGCGGTTTCCATGCAACCTCGGTAGGCGATCTAACCGAGGCGATGGAGCTGACGCAGGGTAGTCTTTACAAGGCCTTCAAGGACAAGAAAGACATCTACATTGCTGCCGTGGAGCGCTACCGGCTTGTGCAGACCAAGCGTTTCGAGGCCAAGGTGGCGGCGGGGCAGAATGGCCGTGAAAAGCTGCTGGCGGCGATGAATTTTTATGCCGACGCTTCTGCCGACCAGTCCGGCAGGCAGGGTTGCCTTGTCGTCGGCGCAGCATCCGATCTGGCTTCACTGGATGAGGATATGTCCCGTGTGGTGCGTAGTGCCATCGACGCGCGCGAGAGGATATTGGCCCGCCTCGTGCGGGAAGGGCAGGCGGATGGATCTGTGACCAGCAAAGGCGATGCCGAGGTGCTGGCGAAAACAGCGCTTTGCCTGTTGTACGGAATGCGGGTTGTCGGGAAAACCGGCCCCTCACGGGAGGAATTGTCGTCGATCGTTGATGCTGCGATGCGCATTTTCGATTGATTTTTTGATTAATTTGGAAATGATTGTTTCCAATTAGGAGTGAAATGATGACCTCGACGGTTGTTGATGCGGACAATCCGCAGGAAGAGACGATTTCTTCCGCTATGATCTTCCTGCTCGCCAGCGCTTGCGGGCTGGTGGCGGCCAATCTTTACTACGCTCAGCCGCTCGCGGGCGTCATCGGTGCTGAACTGGGTCTGTCGCCCGCAGCGACAGGACTGATCGTGACGCTGACACAAATAGGGTATGGTCTCGGCCTTCTTTTCGTCGTGCCGTTGGGCGATCTGGTCGAGAACCGCAGATTGATCGTTGCGACGGTTGGAACTGCCGTTCTGGCTTTGGTTGCTGCTGCACTTGCCCCGCATGCCGCGCCGTTTCTCGTGGCAGTCTTCCTCGTCGGGATCAGTTCTGTTGCGGTGCAGATGATTGTGCCGTTCGCCGCGCATATGACGCCGCATGCCACGCGCGGTCGTGTCGTTGGCAACGTCATGAGCGGTCTGATGGTCGGTATCATGCTGGCGCGGCCGGTTTCCAGCGTGCTTTCGGAATTCGTGTCCTGGCGCGGGGTGTTCGTGCTGTCGGCCGCGGTCATGGTCGTGCTGGCGCTTGTTCTCTATCGTTTTCTACCGCAACGCATGCCGGACGCGAAGCTGCCTTATCGTTCGCTTCTTGCGTCAATGGGTCAGCTGGCTCGCAACACGCCCATACTCCAGCGCCGCTCTGCCTATCAGGCCGCGATGTTCGGCGCTTTCAGCCTGTTCTGGACAACCACTCCGCTTTATCTCAGTGGTCCAGCTTTTCGGTTGACTCAGGGTGAAATCGCGCTCTTTGCATTGGCCGGAGCCGCAGGCGCAGTTGCAGCGCCCATCGCGGGTCGGATGGCAGACCGTGGCTGGACATGGGGTGCGACGCTGTTTGCCCTGGTAACGGCAGCTACATCCTTCCTCATCACGCACATCGCATCTGAGGGCACGCATCTTTCGCTGGCGCTGCTCGTCATTGCCGCAATCACGTTGGACTTCGCCGTCACTACCAACCTCGTTCTTGGCCAGCGCGCGATCTTCTCCCTCGGCGCGGAATTCCGCAGCCGCCTCAATGGCGTCTTCATGGCCACCTTCTTCATGGGCGGCGCGTTGGGGTCAGCGCTTGGTGGCTGGGCCTATGCTTCCGGCCAGTGGATGGCTGCTTCGTGGCTCGGCTTTGCTCTTCCGGTCATGGCGCTCGTTTTCTTTTTGACGGAAGGACGAAGGGAAGCGCGGGCTTTGAAGCTGGGGTGACGATTTCACGGGGGCTTTTAACCGTACTGCCCCGGGCTTGACCAGAGCATCTAACAAACCCCAAATTGAATGAGTTCAGATCCTCGGGACAGGCCCGAGGATAACGTCGATAAGGCGTGAACAGCCTTACTCCGCAAACTCCACGACAACACCCGGGCGAACCATCTTCGCAAGTTCCGTCGCATCCCAGTTGGTCAGGCGGATACAGCCGTGGCTATTGGTCTTGCCGATCTTGGAAGGTTCCGGTGTGCCGTGGATACCATAGGTCGGCTTCGAAAGGGCGATCCAGACCGTACCAACAGGGCCATTGGGGCCGGGTGGAATCTGCAGGATCTGGGTGTTCTGGCCCTGCTGGAAGTTGATCTTCGGATTGTAGGTGTAACCCGGATTGAGCGCGATCCGCTCCACCGTGTGCGTTCCGCTTGGCGAAGGTGTATCCGAGGAACCGATGGTCGCCGGGTAGGCCGCAACCAGCGTACCGCTTTCATCATAGGCGAACACCTGCTTGATCCCCTTGTGCGCGACGATACGCGAGACCTGGCCTTTTTTGACGTCCAGGGGGTTGGCAACCTTGATGATGGTGCCGGGAACGGAGAAGTCGACGCCGGGGTTCAGTTCCTTCAGATAGGTCTCATCCATATGGAAGCGCTCGGCCAATGCTTCGGACGTCGATGTGAAGGACATGGCAGGGAGTTGGGCCTTCTCCGCGTAGTCATCCGGGATCGAAGCCACGTACGGTCCAGCGGCATCGGCAGCAGTAATGGTATAATCCACAATTGCCAGACCGCCGCTGTTGCGAAGGCGCTCCAGAATGTCGTCGGTATTGTTCGGGTCCAGACGCTCACCGGTCATGTCCTGCCAGGCAGCAATCGCCTTGTTGACGTTGTCGCCCATCTTGCCATCGATCACGCCCGGCGAAATGCCTTCGCGATCCAAAAATACTTGAAGCGCCACAATTTCCTGACGCGAACGGTTGACCGGTGCCGTCACCGGCTGGTTGCGCTCAATCAGGTGATCGGGTTGCGGCACGGCAGCCGTGGTGCTTTCACCAGGCATGGGCTGTGTCAACGGGCCGCTTTCCACATCGCCACGGCGGGGTTCTACGGAGCCGGTGTAAACGTCGCGGTCGCTGCCATCGTTGCGGAAATCACGATAATCGCGGTACTGTCCGCTGTTATTGCCCTGATAGCCGTAATCTTGTTGTTGACGCTGGCCCTGACCTTGGCGCTGTCCCGGTGCTGGCGGATAATAGGTTTCGGGCTGATCATAATAGGGGTTGCGGTAAGGGTCGCGCGCTGCCTCACGGCGCTGCTGCTGCGCACCTCCTGGCATTTCGGTGGCTACGAGGTTGCCGTAACGGTCGTAATACACGGTTCGTCCCATGCGGTCGCGGCTGATGACGATATCGCCGCGTTCCGGCATGTAATCCAGCACTCGGCCATCCGGCGTCACGAGAACAGACTGTTCCTGATAGCCGTAACGAGACTGCGCGCTGGCGTCTGCCGGTGCGAGAACTGGCGTCATCGCAACTGCGAGGCCAAACGCTGCATTAAGAAAAAGTTTCACGACTCTGCGATCCCTTGGGTATTTCCCCAGTAAACACACGTTAATTTTGACCCTATTGTGAAAAAGGTGAATTCGCGGTTAATGCAATATTAATTTCTCGATCTCGCGATAGCATTTGCGTGATCGCTGTTTCTACGAAGCAACAGGAGAACCCATGCGGGAGTTCAAAGCTGGAAAGTCGCCAACCATATTGCTCGACGAGACATCCGTGTTCGACATCGGTGCCTGCATCGTTGACGGCATCAATATCGCACCGGAACGCGCCATTCCTGATGATGGCGATCCGCGTATCGACCACTCGCTCGAAGGCTTCCTCTTTACCTGCGGGCCGGATCACATTCGCCATACCGAAGCTATCGAAGGTGACACTTCCGGCCGAAAATACCCTCTCCATGGGTCTTTCTCCTCCCATCCCGCCGAAATAACCGCCTGGGATGTTTCAGAAGAGAATGCATTGGCGGTGGCGCGGGTTCCGGTCACGCTTGCGGATGGTGGTACAGCGCTCTTGGAACGTGAATGGCGAATCGACGGCGAGAGTGGCGACATTAGCCTTGAAGACCGTGTGACGAACACGAGCGATACGGCCCGCCCAACCTTCCTCATGTATCACATGAATGTTGCAGCGAAGCTGTTCGATGACGCCGTGCGGCTGGAAAGCAGCTCTTTCAATGGTGGCGGATTTGGCTGGCGTTTTGGCGAAGAGCCAGGCGGCGTGTTCTGTGTGTCTGCACAAGCCGCCGATGGCTGGGCTGAACTGAAGCTGGGTCCGATCGCCGCTATCGGCGGACGCACTTTGAAGGTGGCTTTTCGGAACGACACCTTGCCTTATCTGCAGATGTGGCGAAACCAGAGCGACCCTGCCAACGTCCTCGGCATAGAACCCGTCTCGCATCGGGGGGTCGGTCGCGAGGAACTGAGGCAGGCGGGCGAGTTCAATATGCTGGAGCCGGGGCAAAGTCGGGACTACGCCCTGCGCTTTTCTATTCTCTGACAGCCTACTCAGGAAACGCCGCCTGTCGGCTGCAAATGGCGATTTCTGCGCTTCCGGTGCTCACGTACCTTTAAGTACGCTGCGCTCCGGTTCTCGAAATCACCATTTTCGCCAGACATCCGACGATTCCTGAGCAGACAGTAGGCTGGTCTCTAATTGAAATTTCGTGTCATTGACGCACCCGGCTTAACGCCTTACACCGGGTGCCGAATGTGAGGCTTGCGGCAGGTTTTCTGCCGGGCATCGTCACCATCGGAGGGCAGAAGATGGATATCAGACGTATCGATGACGATTACTCCGTAAGTGGGCAAATCAGCGTTGCCGATCTTGATGAGGTCAAGGCGCTCGGCTTCAAGTCGATTGTGTGCCACCGTCCGGATGACGAAGAAGAGGGCCAGCCCCGCTTTGCCGATATCGCGGAACGTGCGGAAGAACTTGGCATCACCATCATGCATGTGCCGGTCGGCCGTTTTGGCGTCGATCCGGATGCCGTCAACGGGATGGTGGATGCGCTGGATGATTTACAGCGTCCCATGCTCGGCTATTGCCGCTCCGGCGCACGCTCGACAGCCATCTACGAAAAGACGCAGCATTTGCGCGGTTGATCCGCGCCGGTTTTATTTAAGCCTACAAACAGGAGTTTACCATGAGCATCAAGCGTATCGAGCCCGGCAAGCGTATGAGTGCAGCCGTCGTTCACGGCAACACCGTTTACCTCGCCGGCCAGGTTGGCGAAGGTGCATCCGTGACCGAGCAGTCCAAATCTGCCCTCGCTGAAGTCGACCGCCTGCTGGCTCTTGCTGGCTCCGACAAGTCGAAGATCCTCCAGACCATCATCTACCTCTCCGACATGTCCACCTTCGGCGAAATGAACGCTGTCTGGGAAGGCTGGATCGACCCGGCAAACCCACCAGCCCGCGCCACCAGCGGCGCACCGCTGGCGACACCGGATTACAAGGTCGAGTTCATCGTAACCGCTGCGATTTGAGTGGGTTTATGATTTGAGATTGGAAAGCCGGTCCCTCGTGGGCCGGTTTTTTTGTTGATCGGTGAACAAAATCGACCCCTCACTTGCAATTTCTAACACTTAGACTTGGGCTAAAATGTTGAAATTGCTTTCTCTCCCACCCCTTCGACAAGCTCAGGACGGTGAGATAAGGCGTATGCCGCGCCGCTTGCGCTATTTCCTCTCCCCCCTGTGGGAGAGGATAGAAAACCTCGATCTTCGCGAAGCGAAGTCCTAGGTTTTCTTGGGTAGAGGGGTTTATGCCTCGGCATTTTTCCACTTACTTGCCAACCCCTTAGCCACATCACTTCGACAGCTGAGTCATCACCTTCGAAAGTTGATTCAAATCCGTCACCCGCGCTTCAAGCCAAAGCCGCGCAAGATCGCCCGCAGATGCCAGGTTGATGCCCTCGGGATCAATGGACGTCACCTTCCAAGCGCCCGCCTTTCTACCCGCCATCACCGCAATTCGAGAAGCCTCACCCTTAATCGCATTGATCCGCGCAATCTCTTCGTCCGCAGCAGCCATCAGTGCATCCGCACCAACAAAATCGGTACGAAGATCGGCTGGCGTAATATTGCTGGCATTGCGCGCTGGCCCGCCATTGATCTGCACGCCTTCGATGTTCAGCCGGTAAAGCAGCGTGTCGGGCAGCGCCAGATAGAGCTTGGCCTTCGGATACCGCGCAATGTAACGCGCCTTGGCGACTTCTACTTCGCTTTCGCCAATCAACTCCGCTTTGCCCACTAGCGTCAAGCGAGGCAACGTCAGCGCGTCACCCTTGTTGAACGGCGCCAGCACCAGCGAAATGCGGGCATCTGCTTCTATGTTGCGGGCGTGGAGAGCCAGCCGCGCGGCAAAGAAGAACGGCGTCCCATCCGGCTCGACCGCGATGTTGGTTGCGGTGTTATAGGGATAGCCGCTTGTGGGGTCGAGTGTGGCGAGGCCTGCGGTGCGGGATGTGAGCAGAACGTCGCGGGCGATGCGAACGGCTTCGAAGGGAGCGCCTGCGGAGGGTTCGATTTTTGCGGTGCGTGGGGTGATGGGTGGGGTTGTCGCGGTCACCATAATTCTCTCCCTCATTCCTGTGCTCGTCACAGAATCCAGTCATCGTGCGTCTGCACGATGAGAAGACTCCTCTCAGCCCAAAGACTTGGGCTGACTAGATTCCTGTGACAAGCACAGGAATGAGGGAGGAGCAAGAGTGAACCTTCGCGGAAATTAGCTCCGTTCCCTGATCTGCGTCAGCGTCCGCGCGGGCGTAATCGCCTCCGCATCCAGCTTCACTTCGATAATCGCAGGCTTGCCGCTGGCGCGTGCGCGCTCATAGGCCGGGCCGAAATCTTCCGTTTTTTCCACCAGTTCCCCGTGACCGCCGAAAGCTTTCGCATAAGCGACGAAATCCGGGTTGACGAGGTCGGTGGCGCTGACGCGGCCGGGATATTCGCGCTCCTGATGCATGCGTATGGTGCCGTAGGTGCCGTTGTTCACCAACACCGTGATGATCGGCAGACCGTAGCGGATGGCGGTGATAAATTCCTGGCCGTGCATCATGAAGCAGCCGTCACCGGCAAAGCAGACGACTTCGCGCTCCGGAAAAAGGTGTTTCGCGGCAACTGCCGCTGGCAGGCCGTAACCCATGGAGCCGGATGTCGGGGCCGATTGGGTGTTGAAGCGCTGGAAGCGGTGGAAGCGGTGCAGCCATGTGGCATAATTGCCCGCGCCATTGGTGAAAACGGTATCGGCGGGCACATTGGCCTCGATCCATTCCATGATCGGACCCATATGCACATTGCCGGGGCCGGTTTTTGGCGGGGTGGACCACTTCAGATAGGCGTCGTGCATTGAGGCGGTACGATCTGCCCAGACTGGATTCTGTGGTGTATCCAAGCTTTCGAGCGCATCAACGAAATCATCCGCCGAAGCGCAGATCGCAAGATCGGGCCTGTAGATGCGCCCAAGCTCTTCCGCTTCCGGGAAGACATGCACCAAAGTCTGCGATGGGTAGGGGATGTCCAGCATCGTATAACCGGAGGAGGGCATTTCCGACATGCGGCTGCCGAGCAGCACGATGAGATCCGACTCCTTGATCTCCTTCGATAGCGCCGGATTGATGCCGATGCCGACATCGCCCGCATAGGATGGGCTTAGGTGATCGAACAGCATCTGACGGCGGAAGGAGCAGCCGACAGGCAGCTTGAAGCTTTCGGCAAAGGTCTTGAACTTTGCGACGGCCTCTTCAGTCCAGCGTGTGCCGCCGACGATGAACATCGGGCGCTTGGCGCTGGAAAGCAGCTCGGCGAACTTCTTCATCTGCTTCGGGCCGGGGTGGTTTTCGACTGGCGTATAGGGCTTGGCTTCCGGTGCCTCGACTTCTTCCACCAGCATATCTTCCGGCAGTGTCAGCACCACGGGGCCGGGGCGACCGGATGTAGCTATTGCAAAAGCACGGGTGACGAATTCGGGAATGCGGCGGGCGTCATCGATTTCGCCAACCCATTTGGCAAATTCGGTAAAGGCGCGGCGATATTCCACTTCCTGAAACGCTTCGCGTTCGCGTGCATCGCTCTGCACCTGACCGATGAAAAGGATCATCGGTATGGAATCCTGTCTCGCCACATGCAGGCCAGCGGCGGCGTTGGTCGCGCCCGGACCGCGTGTAACCATGCAGATACCGGGTTCACCCGTCAGGCGGCCCCATGTGTCCGCCATCATCGCCGCTCCACCCTCCTGACGGCAGACGATGGTTTCGATGCCGCTTTCATAAAGCGCATCCAGAACCGCCAGATAGCTTTCACCCGGTACACAGGAAACGCGAGAGACGCCGTTTGCTTTCAGCGCCTCCACGATCAACTGCCCGCCGGTTCTCCTCCCCAAAGTCGTCATGGCGCGATATTCCTCTCAATATCTTCCAGTTCAGCCAGAACTTCGGCCTGATGTTCACCGAGTCGCGGGCTTGGACGCTCGTAACGTAGCGGTGTTTCCGAGAGAACGATAGGCGTGCGGACCCCGGGAATGACTGTGCCATCCGCGGCTTCGAGATCGACGCGGAGCCCGCGTGCCTGCACCTGTGGATCGGCGAACATCTCCTCGATGGAGTTGATCGGCCCTGCCGGAACGGCGTTGCCTTCGCAGGCGGTCAGCAGATCCCGCTTCATCCATTTGAGTGTTTCGGTGGAGACGATCTGGCGGACTTCCACCTTGTGCGCCACGCGGGCCTTGTTGGTGGCGTAACGCTCGTCATCGGCAGTCGCGTCGATGCCGAGTATTTTGCAAAGCCGGCGGAACTGGCCGTCATTGCCAACAGCGAGAATCAGGAACCCGTCTGCCGTCGGCACCACTTCATAGGGCGAAATGTTTGGATGCGCATTGCCGAGCCGTACCGGAGCTTTGCCGGAAATAAGGTAGTTCATGTTCTGGTTGGCGAGAACCGCGGACTGTACGTCGAGCAGCGCCATATCGATATGCTGGCCCTGACCCGTTCTCATGGCGTGGATGAGCGCTGCCTGAATGGCGGTGACGGAATAGATGCCGGTGAAGATATCTGCGACGGCAACGCCCGCCTTCATCGGCTGGCCATCCGGCTCGCCGGTAATCGACATGAAGCCGGACATGCCCTGCACGATATAATCGTAACCGGCGAAATCCGCGTAAGGACCGGTTTGGCCAAAGCCGGTGATGGAGCAATAGATGAGCTTCGGGTTCAGCGCCCGCAGGCTCTGATAATCCAGCCCGTATTTCTCCAGCCCGCCACGCTTGAAATTCTCGATAACGACATCGGCGGTCTTGACCAGACGGCGTACGATCTGGCGACCTTCCTCCGTCTTCAGGTCGATGGTGATGGAGCGCTTGCCACGATTGGTAGAGTGGTAATAGGCGGCAGAAAGATTGTCGCCATCCTCGCTTTCAACGAAAGGCGGCCCCCATGCGCGCGTATCATCGCCGCCTTCCGGGCTTTCAACCTTGATGACATCGGCTCCCATATCGGCCAGCATCTGACCCGCCCATGGGCCTGCCAGAACCCGCGCAAGCTCGATGACACGAATTCCCTTAAGAGGCGGCTGTTTTGATGATGACGGTTCGACCATGGAATTCCCTATGCTTTCATCTGGCCTTATAAAGAGGCCGATGAATACGCGCATCTGAAATTATCTCATGGGTTTATTCCGTTTGGGAAAAGTCTGAGTGGTTAGTGGTTTGCGGCGTGGTCTGAGATCGGTTGGATGGCGAGACGCAATCCCATCGTGCGCAGGATCGCGCTCAGACTGCGCAGTTCAGGGTTTCCCTTGACCGACAGGGTTCGATAGAGTTGCGTTGCGTTCAGGTCTGCATCTTTTGCGACCTGCGTTACGCCGCCAAACGCTTTCGCCATCTGCCGAAGTGTCACCATCAACTCGCCCTGATTGCCATCGGCCAAAATTGCATCCAGTGTTGCTGCCGCGAATGCAGGGTCATCCCGAAACAAGTCCGCCATCGCATCATCGTGGCTTTTGTCTTTCATGGCGTGTTCCTTCAGTCTGTCCGGCTCTGCCAGTCGCGCCAATATTCGCACGCCTTGTCTATGTCGCTGCTCTGCGTTCGTTTCGAGCCGCCGCATAGAAGCAGCATGACCGTTTTGCCAGAGCGGGCATAATAGACCCTGTAGCCCGGCCCGGTATCGATGCGCAGTTCGTGAACTCCATCCCGTATGGGTTTGAAGTCTCCGAAGTTGCCTTTTTCCAACCTGTTAAGGCGTCTGGTAATGGCAATCTTCGCTTGAACGTCACGCAACTCGCCAAGCCATTTTGTGATCGGATTTCACCGTCTTCTGTAAGATAATGCTTTATCTCAAACATGTCTATTTTATTCGTTTAAAAACGATTTATGAAATTATGTACGGCGACTGACCTATCAGCCCAACCCGCAAAATCCGCTGCCGGTCCTTCCCAGCCGATCTCATTCAACGTCTCATGACGCATACCTTTATAGATCGTGTCCTCCACGTCGGTAAAACCCGCCTCACGAAACCGCCCAGCAAGCCAGCGAATTTCCTTTCCGTCATTGGTCGCGGCATCCTCGTCTCCGCTGACAACCAGTATCGGCAAATCCTTCGGCAAGCGCTCCATGAGTTTCGGTCCGCGATAGGACATCGCGAACACGTCCTGCCAGAGTGAAACGCTGGCTTCGAACTGGCATAGCGGATCGTTCACGTAAGCATCCACCACTTCCCTATCATGGCTCAGCCAATCCGCCGTGGTGCGTTTTTCCGGCATCTTTCCGTTCCAGATTCGAAAGGTTGCCTTGGGCAGAATGCCGCTTGGCACATCGGAACCCTTCAGCATCTTTTCGAGCCGCAACACGACCTGAGCGATCCTGCCCATCACGCCGCAATTGAAATTTGAGTTCCAGATGGACAGCGCGTTGAAGCGATCCGGGTGGCTGACGGCGGTGTTGAGCGCAATCAGGCCGCCCATGGAGTGGCCGAAGAGGATGACGGGCAGGGTAGGGTGGCGCTCGGCGATGAGGTTTCGCATCGCCATAACGTCTTCGACTGCTTTGTAATGCCCGTCCTTCCAGGCGAAACGGCCAATCGGAGCATCATCCGCCTTCGTGCGTCCGTGGCCGCGGTGGTCGTGAGCGTAAATCTCGAAGCCGCGTTCGGCCATGAAATCTGCGAAGCGGCGATAGCGTCCGGCATGTTCGACCAAGCCATGGCAAATGAGCAGAACGCCGCGCGGTTCTCCACGCGCGGGCTCGTGCCGGTAGGCGAGAGTTGCGCCGGAGGGGCTTTCCAGCCGGTGGATTTCGCCAAACATCAGATCGTCTTTCATCGTTACTCCCGGCCGCTTATTATGAGGGCAGCATCGACCCGAAAATCGGAATCGATTTTCGGAAACTACGATGCGAGGTTAAAAAAATTAGAGCGTCCTTTGTGCGTCCAAAAAGGACGCGCGGCGCTCTAAGAGGTTGCCCCTCAGCCCCGTTTACCTTACATAGCGGCAAATTTCCCAATTCGCATTTTCCAATCCGACGTGGAGCATTCGCTACAATGGCACGCCAATTCATCTATCACATGTCCGGACTGAACAAGTCCTATGGCGCGAAGAAGATACTAGAGAACGTTAACCTGTCCTTCTACCCGGATGCCAAGATCGGTATTCTCGGACCGAACGGCGCGGGTAAGTCCACCGTTCTGCGCATCATCGCCGGTCAGGACAAGGAATTCACGGGTGAAGCCTGGCTCGCCGAAGGTGCGACCGTTGGCTATCTGGAGCAGGAACCGCATCTGGACCCAACCAAGAACGCCTTCGAAAACGTCATGGTCGGCGTTGCCGACAAGCAGGCTGTTCTCGACCGCTACAACGAACTGATGATGAATTATTCCGACGAGACCGCCGATGAAGGCGCGAAGCTTCAGGATATTATCGACAGCCAGAATCTCTGGGATCTGGAACAGCAGGTCGAAATGGCGATGGAAGCCCTGCGCTGCCCGCCGAAGGATGCGGACGTGACCGTTCTCTCCGGTGGTGAGCGTCGCCGTATCGCGCTCTGCCGTCTACTGCTGTCGCAGCCGGACCTGCTGTTGCTCGACGAACCGACCAACCACCTCGACGCGGAAACCATTGCATGGCTTGAAAAGCACCTGCGTGACTACCCCGGTGCCGTGATGATGATCACCCACGACCGCTACTTCCTCGACAACGTCACCGGCTGGATTCTCGAGCTCGACCGTGGTCGCGGCATTCCTTACGAGGGCAACTACTCCGCATATCTGACCGCCAAGGCCAAGCGTATGCAGCAGGAAGCCCGCGAAGAGGCCGGTCGCCAGAAGTCGCTGTCTCGCGAACAGGAATGGATTGCCTCCAGCCCGAAGGCGCGTCAGGCCAAGTCGAAGGCCCGTATCAAGGCTTACGAACAACTGGTTGATGCCGCAGAGAACATTCGTCCCGGCGATGCGCAGATCATCATTCCGGTGTCCGAGCGTCTCGGTCAGGTCGTCATCGAGCTCGAAGGCATCAACAAGGGCTTCGAAGGTCGCACGCTGATCAACGATCTGTCGATCAAGCTGCCACCAGGCGGTATCGTCGGCATCATCGGCCCGAACGGTGCCGGTAAGTCGACCCTGTTCAAGATGATCACGGGTCAGGAAAAGCCGGATGCGGGCTCCATCCGCGTCGGTGAGACGGTTCACCTCGGTTACGTCGACCAGAGCCGCGATGCGCTGGATGCGGAAAAGACCGTGTGGGAAGAAATCTCCGGTGGTGCTGAAGTCATCAAGCTCGGCAAGTTCGACATGAACAGCCGCGCTTATTGCGGCGCCTTCAACTTCAAGGGCGGCGATCAGCAGCAGAAGGTCGGCAATCTCTCCGGTGGTCAGCGTAACCGCGTTCACCTTGCCAAGATGCTGAAGGCAGGCGGTAACGTTCTCCTCCTCGACGAACCGACGAACGACCTCGACACCGAAACGCTGGGTGCTCTGGAAAGCGCGCTCGAAGCCTTCGCCGGCTGCGCCATCATCATCAGCCACGATCGCATGTTCCTCGACCGTCTGGCCACCCACATTCTCGCCTTTGAAGGTGACGGTCATGTGGAGTGGTTCGAAGGTAACTTCGAAGATTACGAACAGGACAAAATCCGCCGCCTCGGCCCCGATGCTCTGAACCCCGGCAGCCAGGCTTACAAGCGCCTGACACGCTAAGTTGCATTAATTATCGGCAAAAATACCGAGTCGCTGCATTAATATTATGCGGCGGCTTTTATTTTAAACAGATTGACAGTTGTATATTGTTGATTTTTATCAATAGTTGCCATAGCTAAGTATAGTGTAAGTTATTTAGAGTTATTTAATAAAGCCAATGTTAACTGCTATTGCGCGTATGAGTTGCGCATGCGGGTGGCATGAGGTCACGATACAGGGGTGCCTCATGAAGTTGGTTGACGTTTCAATCAGTAAGCGGCTTTGGACGGCCGTCACTTTGCCTATGCTCGCTGCTGGCTATCTGAGCTACGTTCAGGTCTCCGAGCGCTGGAGCGATTATCGCAACATGAACGAGATCGTGGTGATCGGCGATCAGCTTAAGAAGCTGAGCGATATCGCCCACTCTCTTCAGGTAGAGCGCGGTTTGACGGCAGGCTTCATTGGCTCGAAAGGCGCGCAGAATGGCGCGGAATTATCCAGCGCCCGCACGCAGACTGATGGCGCCGTGGGTCAGTTTGACCTTATTTCCAAGACGCTTTCGGATCTCGGTGACGGTCAGGCGTCCAGCCAGCAGGTCGCGACCAAAACCAGCCTCGATGCCGCAAAGCAGATCCGTCAGGCGGTTGATGGAAGCTCCGCGACGGGACCGCAAGCGTTTGCTGCCTATACATCAGCCATCGCCAGTGTGATCGGTATCGCAGGGGAACTGGTTGGCGAAGCGGACGATCCGGTCATCTCCAGACATATTGCCGCCTTTGTGGAGTTGATGAAGGCAAAGGAACTTGCCGGGCAGGAGCGCGGCCTCGGTAACGGGTTCATTGCGGCGAAAAAGATGGATGCGGCACGATTTGCCTCCTTTGCTGCAATGGCGGGCGGTCAACAGGCTTTGATCAGCGCATTCATGAGCGCCCAGAACCCCGACAAAAATGCGCGCTTCACCGGTATGCTCGCGGCAGGCTCCGCTGAACTTTCTGGCTTGCGTAACCGCATTCTGGCAAATGGCGAGAGTGCCGATTTAAGTGCGCTCGATGCAAAGACATGGTTTGCTACAGCTACCAAGCAGATCGAAGTCTTGAAGAGTGTCGAGAACGAAAGCCTGAGTGACATTTCCGGCCTTGCGACGGAATATGCAGGCAACGCTTTCCAGAACCTTGTCATCATCGCTTTGCTCAGTCTCGCCGGTGGCCTCTTCATGGTGGCCTTCTCCAGCCTGATGGCTATGACGGTGGTGCGCCCCATCCGCTCCATGGTGGGCGCCATGGGCAAGCTGGTCCACGGTCAGATCGACGATGCCGCAATTTCTTCCGGTCGTAAGGATGAGATTGGGGACATGGAGCAGGCTGTCGAAGTCTTCCGTCAGGCCGCCATCCGCAATCGCGAACTGGAAGCGTCGGAAGCCGACAACCGCGCCCGTGCAGAGCGTGAACGCGCAGAAATGCAGCGCGCGGCAGAGGCGGAAGCCGAAGCGCGTCTGGTGCAGGCCACCAGCGCCTTTGCGGAAAGCATGAAGCGGCTGGCCGCAGGCGACATGCTTTGTGAGCTGCACCAGCCATTGTCTTCACAGTTTGAAGCCCTGCGTGTGGATTTCAACAGCTCGGTTCGTCAACTGCGCGAAACGCTGACCAGCGTCGGCCAGTCGGTCTCGACCGTTACCGGCGGCTCGAATGAGGTATCGTCTGCATCGGACGATCTTTCCAAGCGCACCGAACAGCAGGCCGCATCTCTCGAAGAAACGGCAGCAGCGCTGGAGCAGATCACGGCAAACGTTACGTCTACCTCAAAGCGCGCAGCCGAAGCTCGTATCGTTGTTCGTAATGCGCGAGACAAGGCCGGCAATTCGGGCGACGTCGTGCGTAACGCCGTGGAAGCCATGGGCAAGATCGAGGATTCGTCCAAGCAGATCGGCCAGATCATCGGCGTGATCGATGAAATCGCCTTCCAGACCAACCTTCTCGCTCTGAACGCCGGTGTGGAAGCAGCGCGTGCAGGTGAGGCTGGCAAGGGCTTTGCGGTCGTCGCTCAGGAGGTTCGTGAGCTCGCACAGCGTTCCGCCAAGGCAGCCAAGGAGATCAAGGAGCTGATCGGCAACTCCGCCATCGCCGTCAGCGAAGGCGTTCGCCTCGTCAGCGATACCGGCACGGGCCTTGGGGAAATTGCCGAACTCGTCCAGTCCGTCAACGCCCACATGGAAGCCATCGCCACCGCCGCACAGGAGCAGTCCGCCGGTCTTGCCGAGGTCAATACGGCGGTCAACCACATGGATCAGGCCACCCAGCAGAACGCCGCAATGGTCGAAGAAATGAACGCCGCCGGTGCGTCTCTGGCGCAGGAGAGTGCCAATCTGAAGTCGCTGCTGTCGCACTTCCAGTTGGGTCAGGCCGCAAGCCAGCTACGAGGTATGGCGGAAACGATGCGCGCTGCGGCCCCGCCGTCTGCGGTGCGCCGGGAGGTGCCGGGGAGACGTACTGCGCCTATGGTTCATGGAAACGCGGCGGTTAAGGTTTCAGAGGATTGGACGGAGTTTTGATTTAGGTTCTCGAGCTTCGTAATCTCGGACTTGATCTACGGTTGAGCCAACGCGCATCTGCGCGTTGGCTGAATTCCTGTGACAAGCACAGGAATAAGGGCGGCGATCGTTTTGGGACAAACTAGGATCTTGATTTAAACCGAACAGCAGTGAATCAAGTTCCGCACTACGGAAGAGTTGCGTTCCGCCAGAATGTCCAAAATTCACGCTCCTTAAAGAAGGCGCCACTCTCACCCTTTTTGCACCCAATGCTCTCTAACCAACATCGCTTCCTCTTGCAGCTCCAAATCAAATCGTATAAAGATATCTTTATATGTTGATTGGATGGGGTTGGGGCTTTGGCTTTAGGGCTGGATAATCTGGTAGGGCTGCTAAAAGCGTCGGGAGAGCCGACGCGGTTTCGTTTGCTTGCCCTTTTGTCCGCGGGCGATCTGACAGTCACTGACCTTACCGAGATCCTCGGTCAGTCACAGCCGCGCATCTCGCGTCACCTGAAGTTGCTGGCCGAAGAAAATCTTATCGACCGTTATCAGGAAGGTGCGTGGGCATACTTCCGTTTAAGGCAAGATGGCAAGGCCGCCGAGCTGGTAAAATCGCTGCTTTCCGTTGCTTCGTCTACGGATGCCGTTCTGCTTCGCGATAGCGAACGTCTAAACGCGGTCAAGCGCGTGCGGGCTGACCGCGCGCAGGATTATTTCAGCCGCAATGCCTCTGCATGGGATGAACTGCGCCGTCTGCATGTCAGCGACGAAGCGGTTGAAAGCGCGCTGTTGAAGCTGATCGGCACCACGCCGGTCGATTCGATGCTTGACCTTGGCACCGGCACGGGCCGTATCCTGCAATTGCTGAGCGGCATCTATCGCCGTGCCATAGGGGTCGATGCCAGTCGCGACATGCTGGCCGTTGCTCGCTCCAATCTGGACAGGGCAGGGGTTGCACATGCCTCCGTCCGGCATGGCGATATTCTCAATTTGCCGCTGGAAGGTCAGGATTTCGATCTGGTGGTCGTCCATCAGGTGCTTCACTTTCTCGATCACCCGGAAATGGCGATTGCCGAAGCGGCACGGATGCTTCGGCCGAACGGTCGGCTGGTAGTGATCGATCTGGCGCCGCATTCACTCGAATATCTGCGGGAGGAACATGCTCATGTTCGCCTCGGATTTTCGCATCAAACCATGGAGGAGTGGCTCAAGAAGGCCGGGCTCTCGCCTGAAAAGGCGTTTGATCTGCATTCCGGCAAAGCTTCCGCCAAATCGCTTGACGTAACAATCTGGGTTGCCCGCGATCCGCGCTTGCTGATTGCAGGCGAGGGGCAGGTTGCAGCTCCGCTTCTTTCTGCCGGGAGGGCATGACATGACGAACACTGACACCAATCGCCACATTAATGGTGATTTCAGGCTCTCTTTTGAATTCTTTCCCCCGAAAAGCCCGGATATGGACATCCAGCTTTGGGAAACGGTCGAAGAGCTTTCCCGCTGGAATCCGGATTTCGTGTCCGTAACCTACGGCGCAGGCGGCACCACGAAGGCACCGACACTCGATGCGGTGCGACGCATGATTTCTGTTGCCGGTCTGGCAACTGCCGCGCACCTGACCTGCGTGGATGCCAGCAAGGATGAAGTTCACGCCGTCGTGGAAGAGTTTCGCGCTGCCGGCGTGAAGCACTTCGTGGCGCTGCGTGGCGATCCATCCACCGGCATCGGTACGCCTTACCAGCCTCACTCGCAGGGTTATGAGAATGCGGCGGCACTCGTGCAGGGACTGCGCGAAATCAGCGATTTCGAAATCTCCGTCTCCGCCTACCCGGAAAAGCATCCGCAGAGCGCCAGCCTGGACGTCGATATCGACATGTTGAAGCGCAAGGCGGACAATGGCGCGACCCGTGCGCTGACGCAGTTCTTCTTCGATAACGACATGTATGAACGTTACATGGAGCGCGTTGTGAAGGCTGGCATACGCATCCCCGTCGTGCCCGGCATTATGCCTATCCAGAACCTCACGCAGCTGAAGCGCTTTGCCGGACGCGCGGGGACGACGATCCCTGCGTTTCTGGACGATCGTTTTGCAGGCTACGACGAAGACCCGGCCGGTCGTGCGAAAGTTTCTGCAGACGTCGCTGCCGAACAGATTCTCGACCTCCGCCGTCGCGGCGTTAACGAATTCCATCTCTACACGATGAATCGCGCGCCACTGGTCAACGCAACTCTTGAGAATGTCGGCTATCGTCCGACCCGCAAAACTGCGGCCTGAGAGCAGCTAAAATTCAAGGAATAAAAAAAGCGCAGGTACTAAAACCTGCGCTTTTTTAATGGCTTATAAGGATCAACTTTCGAGTATGCGTCCTAAACCCCAACGTTTACGTCAGATGAAAAGCATCACCCCGACGAACGCAAACGCCATACCGACTGCTAAGGCATTAAGAGAATTTGTAAGTCCCATGCTTGCCTCCTGTTCGTTGACAGTAAGCATTATGACCGTTTTGTGTCTCTTGAAAAGCGCTTTTTATGATGCGCTGCACACCAATTGAGCTCAACATGGATGAAATTGCGGCAGCAATCCTTTGAAAAACAACTTATATTACAGAGTGAAAAATTCGTTCTTCGGATGTGAAAAAAAGTAAATGGCTGTGGTTAATGCCACAGCCATCATTAAAATCTCCGTCATTTCGTCTGCAAAAGTCCGGGCAGACGATCAAAGCCTGTCGAGCAACTCTCGCGTCGGCCAACCATCCGCAGGCAAGCCGAGGCGCTGCTGTTCGCGCTGGACGGCGACGCGGGTGCCTGAGCCGAGGATACCATCGATCTTGCCGACATCGTGCGTCTTTGCATCGAGCTTGGTCTGGAGTTCCTTCATGGCGGCATCGTCCAGGCCGGGATCTGGATTGCCCTTTTCATAAACCGGCGCGCCCATGAGCCTCGTTGCGAAGTAGGCGGCTGAGGTGGTGTAAATGAAGGACTGGTTCCATTCCAGATAGATGTTGAAGTTCGGGTAGGTGATGAAGGTCGGCCCCTTGCGGCCCTGCGGCATGACGAGGGCTGCTGGCAAATTGGCGAAGTTCTTGTTACCATCGCGCGGGGTAACGCCGAGGTTGAACCATTCGCCTGCCGTCATAGTGCCGCCGAGGCCGGATTTTTCCCATGGCAGGTTTTCCGGCACGGAAACTTCCTGAATCCAAGGCTCGCCCTTCTTGAAGCCGAGGTGCTGGATAAACTTTGCGGCTGTGAGGATCGCATCCGGGGAACTGCCCTTCACGTTCACATGGCCGTCGCCATCGCCATCCACGCCGAAAGCAATAATGTCTTTCGGCAGCATCTGGACCTGACCGATTTCACCGGCCCAGGCGCCTGTATTGGTCGCAGGATCGAGATCGCCGTGCTGCACCATTTCCGTCAGCGCAATCAACTGCGGGCGGAAAAGCTCGGGGCGACGGCAGTCGTGGGCGAGCGTGACAAGCGCGTTGCGCGTGTTGAAATCGCCCTGAACGGCACCGAAATCCGTTTCCATGGCCCAGAAGGCAGCAATGACGCCTGCGGGAACGCCAAACTCGTCCTCTGCGCGCTTGAAGGTGGAGGAGAATTCCTGAAGCTTCTTGCGGCCAAGATCAAGACGGCCCTGGCTGACGGTGCGCTGCGAGAATTCTAGGAAAGTCTGGCGGAATACGCCCTGCGCGCGGTCTCTCGAAAGCACCTTCTGATCGATCTGCGCACCGGCGAGTGCCTTGTCTACTGCTTGCGCCGGAACGCCCTTGGCGACCGCCTCATCCTTCACGCCTTGCAGGAATGCGGAAAGATCGCCGCCACAAGCCACCTGTTTGGGATCATCCGGAGATGCCATGGGGGTGACGGCAAGCGCGGAGCCGCAGGACAAGGCGAGCAGGGTGGCAGCAAGCGTGATGCTGCGGGGCGAGAAGCTGCTGAACATCGGAATTCCTCAATGTGCAATTTGGGATGCTGGATGGCCGTCGTCCGGCCTTTGCCAAATCCGTCGCCAAGCTTTGTGGCGGAAGAGTGGGCGGGCCGTTCTAAAAGTTTCGCCCACGTGTTTTGTTTCTTACACGCGTGCGAATTTGCAGCACATCTGCCGGATTTGATAGAAAAAGCAAGTCGTTTGCTATCAGCTACGCGCTTGACTTGCCGAAGAGGCTACCCATGTGCGCCAATTCTTCTCTGTTCCCGAGAAGACGTTGATATCCGTCGGCGTGGTTATGCCGGGAATAACGCCCGTGCCGGTGTACTGCCAGAAGGCCCACTGCCGATCGCTGTAGATTTCCGAGGGGTGAGCGGCAACTGAGCGTACCCAGAATGGGTAGCCCTTGAAATGGCCAACCAGATTGTCACGGTGGAAATCGACGCTGGTATAAATAATCGGGCGCTTGCCATAATAGGCTTCGATGCGCGTCAGGAAGCGCTGCATTTCAGCGCGAACGACGTCTGGCGACGGCCGTGTCTTGCAGGTGGGCGAGGCGGGGTTCCACTCCACGTCGAGAACCGGCGGAAGCTTCATCGCTTCTTTCGGAACGTTGCGAATGAACCAGTCTGCCTGCGCGTCTGCCGGGGCGCAAAAGTAATAGAAGTGGTAGGGCGCGTGCGGCACACCGGCGGCGGCCGCACCGCGCCAGTATTCGTCGAAGCGGGCGTCCAACCGATCCGTACCTTCGGTCGCCTTTATGAAGGCGAAGGAGACGCCGGCTTTGCGGACCGGAGCCCAGTCGATATCTCCATTCCATTTGGAAACATCTATGCCGTGAACCTCATGCTTGTGAGGTGATTTATGGCCGAAATCCTGCGGATCGTTATCCTTGAACCGCGGCTTTGCAACCGAGGCCGTTTCAAGAAAATCATAGCTAGTGGAGGTGCATCCGCTCAACGCGAGGAGGGTGCCAAGAAGAGCCGGAATAAGCCGCCGCATGATTTTCCTAAGTTACCGAATGAAGTTCCCGTCCGAAGCGCGGTTTGACCAACGCACATCGTTAATTCCCGTTTACCATAACAGGGTAAACAAGCGGTTATGACAAGACGGTGACTTAAGAAAAACGACGTTTCAAGCCTCTGGCAAGGTCAAGACCGCCCGCCATGCATAGCCTCTGGCAATCGGTTCGAACTCCAGCGCGGCATTATGGCTTCCGGCAAGGGTTTCCAACACATAGCGCATGTTGGCGCGAGGGGTGACGTGGAACCGCGTGAGCCATGCCTGAAGGGCGGTTCTAAACCAGCGTGGCAGATGCTCCTGCTGGCCGAAATCCACGATGTGCAGTGAGCCGCCGGGTGCCAGTGAGGTGAGTGCGCGCTCCACTGCCATCTCCCATTCCGGTATCATCGAAACAGCATAGGAGATCATGATGCGATCAAAGCCCGCGCTGCGGGAGAACTCGATCAGCCGGAAGCTTGTCGCATCCGAAACGCGCAGGGTCGGGCGCTCTCTTTTGTCCGCGAAGTTCTCGCTCGCGGTTGTCAGCATCTCTGCCGAGATATCGAGGCCGTAGAGCTTTGCGTCGGGGAAGTGCTTTGCCGCCAGCAGGAGGTTTCTGCCCGTCCCGCAGCCGACTTCTAGCAGGCTGCCGCCTTCAGGCACGTTCAGTTTCTCGATGGTGCCATCTCGCCCCAGCAGATAATATTTGCGGGTGATGTCGTATATGTGCCGCTGGTGGCGGTACATGCGGTCCATCAGGCTTGCATGATGGACATCGCCCAGCCCGACACTGTCTCCAATGCTTTTCATGCGGATGTCCTCTGATAGATGTGGAAGCCACCGTATATGGCGGAACGATCCTTGGCGTTGAGTTGCTTCGAGCGCTCTTCCAAATAGGCCCATTGGGCGCGCAGATCCGGCGAAAGACGGCCTTCGATCACGCTTTTTTCGGCGGCGGTGCGGAAGATGACGCGTGCGTCCGGTGCAGCGGTGCGGCTGATCTGCGCCCACAACTCGTTAATCTGCGTGTCGCTCATCCAGTCCTGGGCGTCGAGAAGTACGTAGCGATCCACCGAGGAGGCCGGTTTGGTGGCCAGCAATTCCGTAAACGTGGCGTGATGCACGGCGACGCGGGCGGTGTTTTCGCGGATGGCGGGGTAATATTCAGTTTTCAAATAATCGGGCAGGGCGCCTTCATGGGCATCGGGATAACGGCGTGCGAAAGCCTGCCATGCGAAGTAGTTTTCCTGCAACGGAAAATCGCAAGCCAGCTTTTCCAGTCGTTGGCGCAGCACGGGCGCAATGGTTTTGCCGTCCGATAGACTGGCGAGTTCGTCATACTGACGGGGCGGAATGCCGAGGCCGAACAGCGAGCTTTTGCGCTTGGTCAGCCAGCGGATCATCGGCTTGTCGAAAAGGGGCGCAACCTTCTCGTTGAAGAACTGGCGCTGTTCTTCCAGGGAGCGGGCTTTGGCGATTTCCTGAAGCTTCACGCCATGCAATCGTGCCAGCACATGGCCAGCGCCGATGAAACGACCCAAGAGACCGGTGCGATAGATATTCCGGTTGAACACCGAAATACGGCGGCGACCGCTTATCGTACGCTTAGACCAGTAGGCGCGGGTCTGTTCATCGAGGTTCGGTGCGATGAAGCGGTCGTAGCCTGTGATGTTGGTTCGAACATTTGCTTGCCCGAACTGGCGCACGACATCACGGTGACTCGGCAGGTTGCGGAAGGCAGCGAGCTTCAGCTTGTTCAGTGCGATGTGGTGCGGATTGAGATCGACCACATCGACGCTTTTCGGGCAGCGCGAAAGATAAGCCAGCATATTGCAGCCACCGGAGCCGATGGTGACGATGCTGTGCCCTTCCTCGAGCTCCATTGCCTGCATGTCTATTTCCGGGTCTTCCCAGATTTGGGGATAGACGAGACCGGAAAACAGCATGCCGAACAGCCGTTCGGATAATCCATGGCTGGAAAGAGCTTTGTGCTGGAGAAGCGCGGCTTTGAGCTTGGCGTTCTTGTTGAAGCCGGTTTTCGGTGCGGCACTCGTCATCTGATTCCACCTCTCGTTCGGGTGAGAGGCGTTTAGCGGGAGGACGCAACAGTTTGATGACGTAGGGATTTTCGGACGGCGAGTTTAAATTCATCACCGGCAGTTTTCAACATCTAAGCTGCGCTTAAGGTATTGAAATCGCTTGTTCTTCTACAGGTTAGAGTAAGGGCCTCGGCGCGCTTTTCGCCCATTTTCCGCGATGCTGGATTCCGCTGTTACTGCCGCAGAACGTGCAACATGCCCTTGCGCTTGGCATCGTAATAGTAGCCGCGGGCGTACAGGCGAACCGCGCCATCACGGTCGTTGTCAGCGACTTTCCATGCGCCGCTCAAGTATTTCACGGCATATCTGAGGTTGGTTTCAGCGTCGAAGAGGCCATTGGCCGGACCGTTGAAGCCCATCGAGCGGGCGGTGGCATGCTTGATCTGCATAAGGCCGAAGTGGCCGCCATTATAGGCTGCCGGGTTGTAGCGGCTTTCGCGCATGACCACGCGGTGGACCAGATCTTCCGGCACGTTATACATGGACGCATATTTGGAAATGAGGCCGCTGAGTTTTTCTCGACCGGCCGGCTGGGGCGTATCTGGTGCCACGACGATGCTTTCGCGGGTGCTGATCGCGGCAAGGGCTGCGTTCTGTGGCGCGGCGGCGTAAGCCAGCATGGTGCTTTCAGGCTTGGGCAAAGGCACGATGGTCTGTTCGCGGACCATTTCCTCCGTCAGCTGCACCGGTGCCGAAGAGGGCGTACCAGGCGGCGGCGGGGCGGGCGGGAAGCTGCCCTTGACGGCAACGACCTGCGGCAACGATGCGGTCCCAGAGGCTTTTGCTGCGGCGTGAAGGCTGGCGGCATCCGTCGTCGTCGCGGCAGTGGCGGCAACCGGTGTTGCGCCGAGTATATCTGCGGATGCTGTCTGTGGCGCACCAGCCTGTGGCTGCATCTGTGCGGAAATTGCGGCCGCTGCAGCGATCTCCGCTGCCGGAGGTAGCGCTACGCGACCACCCTTGAGGGCTGTCGTGGAAATCGGTGGTGTCGTTTCAGAGTTGGATGCGACCTCAACCGGCGCGGTGGTCGTGCCGGGAGTAGCTTCCGCCGCGTTGGTCGTACCGGAAGCGGTCTGGGCCGTTGCGGCTGCTGCGGCGATCTTGGGGGAATGGAGATCGGTCTTGTCGGCGACTTCAACGCTTGTGCATCCTGCCAGCGCCATAGCCAGTCCCACGGTGGACGACAAAAGTAACGCCGGTTTTCGGCGCAAATTGCCAGAAATTGTCATGCTGCCGCCTCTAGTTCGCCTGTCTTTCGATACCCCCGTTTCGAACGAAGCAGGCAGTCCCAACGCGAGATCATTAACCTATTGTAAGGTTAGCGGCAAGACGGGAACAGCCAGTTGCCCATCAAGCGGCGATGCCGCGGTATCCGGCAGTGACTGCCCGGCCCGCGATGAAGTGAGTACCTCGGGGGCTGCGCACTTTCTTGGTGGCCGAAAAGCGGCGCACGAGTGCGATGGTGGATTTCGCGAAAATCGCCTGAGCGGTGAGGCAGACAAATGCGATCACAAGAGCGACTGCCTGTATTTGTGCAAGCATTTCAACAACGTTGCGCGTGCCGTTGATGAACTGAATCAGGAATGCGACGAAAAAGCCGAAGTATCGCAGACGGAGGGCAGCAAGGACGAAGCAATCGATAAAGATCGCGCCCAAGGTCTTCCCGCGCAGATTGTCGTTGTCGCCGTTCGCTTCACGGGCGGCAGGCGTTGCGATGGTCCAAAGGCTGAATAGCATCAGCCAGCCGATGCCCGCCCACTGGACAATATCCAGAAAAGCTTCGGGCACGTATTCTGCACCAGCAACGACGATGGAGGCCGCGGTAACGGTGGTGACAGTGCCGAGGGTGGCGCCCGAGACGGAAGCAATCAGCGTGCGTTTTCCGCGAATGGCGGCATAGCTCGCGACTTTAAAGGCGATGGGTGATGGAAGCGCGAAAAGAATGGCACAGGCTGCACAGAAAACCAGCCAGACTTGTGCGGACATTAACGTTCCTCCTTGCCCTCCCAGACAGCTTACGAAGCTTGCAGAGTATGAACTCAATCTCCGTTGCCTCGTCGTTATCGTCTGGACAGACTACAGCATCGGCCCAGAAACCGAAACGGATTTCTGGGCCGAAGGATGCATGATTTTTTGCTGATGTGTTTACGCCACAGTATTTTAGAGTTTTGGATTATGCGGCCTTGAAGGGCTGGCCGATGTGCTCCATCACCTCGCCGAACCACTTTGTCGACAGATCGAAATGCTTGCCGCCCTTGATGCGCGGGAACTCGATGGTGCGAAGCTTGCCGCCCTGGTCCTCATCATGGCCGGTGACGCCGGATACCTTGTTCAAGGCGCTTTCAACAGCCAGATCCACCATGCTTTGAATGAGGCGCAGGTCCTCGCCGTTCGCTGGGGCGGAGCGGGCATAATAGCCGGACTTCTGAACCATCGTCCGTTCTGCGCCGATCAGGCTGGCAAACTGCTTCTGGAACCAGCCACCAACATTGATCGTGTCGATCTTGACGTGACCGAAGGCGTCGCGCTTGACCGTTTCGCCGGAGGCTTCGCGCTCGGCGACGATGGAATCGAGGCCGGCACCTTCCGAGACGAACAGGGTGACGAAGCCGGTCTTTTCCATGATCTTCTTCAAGCGCGCGGCTTCGGCTTCGATATCGAAAGCCATTTCCGGCAAATAAAGACCGTCGATGCTCTTGAGCTGCCCGCCCATCATCAGGCCTTCGACATATTCGTTGCCCTTGGTCTTCTGGATATACGCACGGGCGGTTGCAGCAGTGAGCCAGCCGCAGTGGCGGCCCATGACTTCGTGGATGACGAACGTTTTCGGGGCAGCGCTCTGCTCGTTGCTGACATTGTCGAAGAAATTTGCGCCCACTTCGGCTGCCGTCCATGCACCGAGCGACTGCTTGATGGGAACCACATCATTATCGACGGTTTTCGGCAGACCGACCACAGTAAGATTATAGCCGTTCGCGCCAAGATAGGCTGCGAGGTCCGCCGCTGTCGTATTAGTGTCATCGCCGCCAATGGTGTGGAGGATGGTGACGCCATCCTTAGCAAGACGATCCGCCGCGACGGCCAGCGGGTTTTCGCCTTCTTTGACGAGGCCGCGCTTGGCACAATCTGCTGCATTGGTGAGCTTGACGCGGCTGTTGCCAATGGGCGAGCCGCCGTAGCGGTGCAGAAGAGGCGCCTTTTCGCGCATTTCCTTGGTGATCTGAACGCTATCGCCCAGAAGGACACCCTGATAACCGGAGCGATAGGCCACGATGTCGATTTCAGGGGCGATGTCGCTGTAGCGCTCGATCAGTCCGCCAACGGCGGAAGAGAGGCAGGGCGCGAGGCCGCCTGCGGTCAACATCGCGACTTTCTGTTTGGCCATCATAGTCTCCTTTGTCAGCTTCGTTCAATGACAGGGCAAATGGATGGGCCTTGAAATGTGGCATGTAAAGTGAATTTCTCAAGAAAAACGCGAAACTTTGAGGCGATTGAATGAGTTAGCCGATCTAATCGTTTCAATCGGCGCATAACTTGTGGACCTGCGCCAACATATGGAAAACCGGACGAGGCCAAGTACCGTATTACCAATCATGTCAGCCGACATGATTTCAAGATGAATAAAAGTTAATGCCATGCGACCGTTATGCATATTGCATTCACAAAATCGGCCCGTATGCTTGGAGACATGATGTACGATTTCGCCTGTTTGCAACTTTCGTCTCTGTGGGAACGTCTGCTCGGCGCGATCGGCGATGCGGCGGGCAACGTTTTGTCTCGCGTTATCGAGGCGGTTCGTACGGTGTTCGAGGGCGACCCGGAAACTCGCCGCAAGGTGTCTTTCTCCGTTGCGATCATTGCGCTTTCGGCGAAGATGGCCAAGGCCGACGGCGTGGTAAACGATGCCGAAGTTCGCGCTTTTCGCCAGATTTTCGATTTTCCCGATGATGAAGCGCGCAACGTGGCGCGGCTTTACAATCTCGCTCGTCAGGACGTGGCAGGCTTTGAAGCCTATGCAGGGCAGCTTGCCGGCCTTTGCGGTTCCGGTGACGAGAACTGCGAAATGCTGGAAAGTGTCGTCGACGGGCTGTTCCATATCGCCAAGGCTGACGGGCTGATCCACGAACGGGAATTGGCATTCCTCGGCCGGATCGCCGAAATCTTCCGCATCACTGAAGATCATTTCCAGATGATCATGGCGCGGCATGTGCATATGGAAGGACGCGATCCGTATCGCGTGCTTGGTGTTTCGCCATCTGACGACTTCTCCGATATTCGCAAACGTTACCGCGTACTCGTGGCTGAACACCATCCGGACAAGCTGATCGCGCGCGGTGTTCCGATGGAATTGCATGCGGCAGCGAATGAGCGTATGGCGGCTCTCAACGCCGCCTATGCGGCAATCGAGAAAGAACGCCGCGTCGCATGAGTGACTTCCAGCCGGATTATACCGGTGCCGTCGTCCGGCCTTCGCCGAACCACGGCGAGCGGGTGGACGTTTCCGCACCGGATGCCATTATTCTTCATTATACGGGCATGGATGGTGCCGAGAGCGCGCTGTCGTGGCTGAGCAACCCTGAAAGCCAGGTTTCCAGCCATTACTTCGTGTTCGAGGATGGACGCGTCATTCAGATGGTGCCGGAAAGCCGCCGGGCATGGCATGCTGGCAAAAGTTTCTGGGCGGGCGAGACGGATCTGAACTCGCGCTCCATCGGCATCGAGATTGCCAATGGCGGGCACCCTGCCGGGCTGCCGGAGTTTCCTGAACCCCAGATTAATGCGGTCATCGAATTGTGTCGCGATTGCGGCGCGCGATGGTCCATCGCGCCTGAGCGGGTGCTTGGGCATTCCGATATCGCACCGGTTCGCAAGGTCGATCCGGGTGAGAAATTCCCGTGGGACATCCTGTCGCAGCAGGGTGTCGGGCACTGGGTTGCGCCAGCAGCCATTGGTGGCGGGCGCTTCTTCCAGCGAGGCGATAGCGGGCAGCCGGTCGAGGCGCTGCAATCCATGCTGTCGCTCTATGGTTACGGCGTTGAAATTTCGGG
Organism: Agrobacterium larrymoorei; assembly: GCF_013322225.1. GTDB lineage: Bacteria > Pseudomonadota > Alphaproteobacteria > Rhizobiales > Rhizobiaceae > Agrobacterium > Agrobacterium larrymoorei_A. The sequence continues at coordinate 143,641 of NZ_JAAMFB010000016.1, read as the reverse complement.
CAGTTATTGCGACAAGACCGAGGGTGCAGTTGCTGCCTTCCAGCGGCACTTCCGGCCTGTTCTGGTGGATGGTATCGCAGATTTTTCGACCATCGATACGCTGCATCGGCTGATTTCGTCGCTGCCGAAATTTCGGGTCGCATAAGCGCTTTCGCGCAAAATGGTTCCGAAAATTTAGATCGCGCAGCGCGTTTTTTCTTCTCTGCCACAGTAAATCCTTATTGGGCCACTTTAACAGCTTCATCGAACTGCGGCTGGCTCGATACGCGTGTGTAGCCGTCAATAACAATGATGAAGACTTCGACGGATCGTTCGGTTGAACTATCCGCATGGATGCCTTTTGCGTCCGTTGTACTGACAGACTTCATGCCTGGAGATACTAACTACTAATGAGAAGCGTAATTGTTGCTGTCTCGGTCTGCATGTCCATGCTGGCCGCGCAGACTGGAATTGTTTTTGCCAAGGATGATGTGAAGACAAAGACCGTGACCCTGCAGACCTATTTCCGCAAGCCGGGTTATCCCATCCCTGAACGAACACTTCCAACGACGCTGAAGAACGATTACTCCGATCTCATCGTTAAATATGCCACGCGTTACGGCGTGCCTGTGAACCTCGCCCATGCGGTGGTTTCGGTGGAAAGCAAGGGCAACCCCAAGGCTCGTGGCAGCGCTGGCGAGGTCGGGCTGATGCAGATCAAACCGGCAACCGCGCGCATGATGGGGTATCACGGCACGACGAAAGCGCTTTACGATCCCGAAACCAATATTCGCTGGGGCATGCAGTATCTGGCAACGGCCCACCAGCTGGGCGGCGGCGAAGTGTGCGGCACCATTCTGCGTTACAATGCAGGCCACGGTGCCACGCGCATGAACCCGGTCTCGAAGCGTTACTGCGGCAAGGTGCAGGCGCTTTTGCAGGGTTGATCGGCATCGATGCGGCGGGGGCTTCTTTCGGCGTATCGGGTTTGCTACTTGATGGGTAGCAAAAGGGAATACAGGTATGCCGGACTTCAAATACATCGTGATCGGGGCTGGAATGATAGGGGCTGCTGCGGCGCGCCATCTTTCCGCGCAGGCGGATGGCGTGGCGCTGATCGGCCCAGCCGAACCAGCCGACCGGAAAACCCATCGCGGCGTTTTTTCCAGCCATTACGATGAAGCCCGCATTACCCGTGGTTTCGACGGCGACGCGGTTTGGGCCGAACTGGCGAAGCGTTCGATTGGCCGTTATGCAGAAATCGAAGAGAAGAGCGGCATCCGCTTTTATCACGAGGTAGGGTGCCTGTTCGTCGGTAATGGTGAGGGTTTGGGTGGCGATTACGTGGCGGGCGCAATGGGCAGCCGTGAAGTGCTCGGGCTCTCCATCGAAACGTATGATCCCGCGCCGCTCGCATCCCGCTTTCCGATGTTTTCATTGGCGCAAGATCATCAAGGTTGGTTCGAGCCGCGCAATGCGGGCTACGTGAACCCGCGCGCGCTGGTGAAGGCGCAGATTGCGATTGCCGAAAACCAGGGTGCGAAGCTCATCCGCGAGACTGCCGCCAGGGTTTCCGATACCGGGTCTGGCGTTACGGTGGAAACCTCCGAAGGGCATTGCTACAGCGCTGAAAAGATCATCGTTGCCGCCGGTGGTTTCACCAACATGGCCGATATCGTACCTTCGAAGGTGGACATGGCTGCGACCGGCCGAACTACCGCTTTCTTCGAACTGAATGAGGCAAAGCAGCAGGCCTTTGCGAATATGCCGTCAACCATCGTGCTTGCCGAAAACGCCGACGATATCGTCTACATTCTTCCTCCGGTCCGCTATCCCGATGGCAAGGTCTATCTGAAGATCGGCGGGGAGAGCGAGAAGGGCAGGCTCGAAACGCTGGGTGAGGCGATTGAATGGTTTCACTCGGATGGAACGCCAAGCGAGGTCGATTTCCTCATCCGCCGCGCGACGGAGCTGATGCCGGAGCTTGTCGGATGCCCGGTCACTTCCGGCTCCTGCGTAGCCTCCATCACCCGCACCGGCTACCCCTATATCGGCTACACCCAGTCCTCCAACATCGCCGTACTCACCGGCGGCAATTTCGTCTCGGCCAAGTCTTCGGATGAGATTGGCAGATTGGGAGCGGTGCTTTTGCTTGAAGGGCAGTTGGGGGGAAATGATTTTGCGCGGGAGATGGCGCCGGTTTTTGTTTGATTTTCTCTCCTCAATCCCTCTGACACCGATTCAAGAACAGGCTACAAACCCCTGAAGCAGAGTCTAAAAATCGGTGAGAGTTGGTATGGCAGCGCAGTTCAAATATATTGTCGTCGGTGCAGGTATGATGGGGGCCGCGGCGGCTCGGCATCTTTCGCTAAAGACGCACGGCGTAGCGTTGATCGGGCCGAAGGAGCCTGAAGACATCGCGAGCCATCAGGGCGTTTTTGCCAGCCATTACGATGCGGCGCGTATAACGCGCACGATAGACGGCAACGCGGATTGGGCGCTTCTCGCCAACCGCTCCATTGCCCGCTACGAAGAGATATCACTTGAAAGCGGGGTAGACTTTTACGGTGAAGTCGGGTGCCTGATCGTCGGAAAGACGAGGGGCACGGGCTTTCCCTATATTGAGAATGTATGTGCAGCGGCGCAGAAGCTCGGCGTTGAGACCGAGATGTTTGACGACGCAGCGCTTGCTGAACGTTTCCCGTATTTTTCCTTCGAAAGCGGCTGTGAAGGTGTGTTTGAGAGGCGCAATGCAGGCTACATCAATCCGCGTGAACTTGTGAGGGCGCAGATTATCGCAGCCGAAAAGCGAGGTGTGACGCGGTTTGACGATATTACCGTTTCGGTGCGTGAAGACGGCGGTATGGCGACGGTTACGACGGCGTCTGGCAAGAGCTACACAGCGGAGAAGGTGCTGGTTGCCGCAGGTGGATTTTCCATTGCGGAAGGGCTTTTGCCGCAACCTCTTTCGATGAATGTATATGGTCGGACCGTCGCCCTGTTTGAAATTCCAGATGCAGAGTTAGGGCAATATGCGGATATGCCGTCGCTCATCTACGAGCCTGCCGATCCGCGAAAACACATCTATCTTCTGCCGCCGGTGCGTTACCCCAATGGCAAGACATATCTCAAGATCGGCGGTGAGCCGGTCGATATTCCTTTGCGAACGGATGCGGAGATGCGGGAATGGTTTCGGGATGGCGGCAAGCCGCAGGTTCGAGACGATTTCTTCGACATCATCGGGTCGCTCATTCCGAGCATTGACCGCACGCGGATTTCCATGACCGCTTGCGTAGTTTCCTACACGCCGAGCGGTTTTCCCGCGATTGGATATGGTGGGTCGTCGCGGATCGCGGTTTTGACCGGTGGCTGTGGTGCGGCAGCAAAGAGTTCAGATGAGATCGGGCGACTGGGCGCGGTCTTGCTGACCGAGGGAAATGTCAGCGGGCAGGGGTATGGCGTGGATTTTGCGCCTGTGTTTACCCGGTAGGCTGCGTTCGGCATGTGTGGGAGTCACGCACTGGCGCGCGGGGTCGCTCTTGTATTTTGAAGTCAATTAATGTACGTACAATAAATGAAGATTACGTTTGACGAAGCGAAACGCGTGACGAATATCGAGAAACACGGTTTGGACTTCGCGGACCTGACGCTCGAGTTCTTTGCAGCATCCATCGTGGTTCCGTCCAAGGCTGAGCGCTATATGGCAATAGGTGAGTTTCAAGGGAGAATAATCATCGCCGTTGTTTTTCGCCCGCTGGGTGCGCAAGCGCTGTCAGTGATTTCGATGCGTCCGGCCAGCGCCAAGGAAAGGAGAATGTGATGCCTGTTAAGTTTTCTTCAAAACGGCCGCTTTCAGATGCGGAAGAGGCTGAAGTGCAGCGCATGATCGCCTCCGATCCGGATGCGCCTGAAGCTACGGAAGAGGAGCTCGCTTGGGCCAAGCCTTTCCGGGAGATTTTTCCCGACCTGGGCAAAAGTATCGATAGGGAAATTGCTCGTCGGGGCAGGCCGAAGGTCGAAAATACGAAGACGCCGGTAACGATAAGGCTCGATCCTGATGTGGTGGAGCACTACAAAGCCACTGGCAAAGGCTGGCAGTCCCGCATCAATGACGATCTGAGAAAGACGGCAGGTCTTTAGGACAGCTAAATTGTAGCGGCGAAGAGTAGGGCGATTCCGATTGACGGGCGCATGTGGCGTTTCTCGCTGAAAGTGGAGGCACATGATCCAAGGTGTCGACCTCTCGCTAGAGATGCTTTGATTTTCCATTGGCTTTTCATCTTGAACCCGTCTAAGGAGCGCGTGCCAGTTGGCCGGGCAGCCGCGCTTTATCAATGTCGAAAGACGGTAAGGTGAGGAAAGTCCGGGCTCCACAGAAACACGGTGCCGGATAACGTCCGGCGGGGGCGACCCTAGGGAAAGTGCCGCAGAGAGTAGACCGCCATCTTTTAGATGGTAAGGGTGAAAGGGTGGGGTAAGAGCCCACCGCGCCGCTGGTAACAGGGGTGGCAAGGTAAACCCCACCGGGAGCAAGACCGAATAGGGATAACGCGGGGCCTTGCGCAAGCAGGCCTACAGCCGGTTTTTGGGCGAGTTATCCGGGTGGGTTGCGAGAGGCGGCGTGCAAATGTCGTCCCAGATGAATGGCTGCCACGTTCCGGGTCAAACCGGGGCCATACAGAACCCGGCTTACAGGCCAACTGGCAAATTTTCCTTTTCTTGAACGTCCTTGCGCAAAGTTTCGGATGATTCGCGTAGACAATTGTTATTGCTGATAAAATTTACTGCTTAACTAACGTTAGGGCAGTTGTTTTGCTGTGCCGAAAAGGCTGCCGGTAAACCATTCGTTAAACTTAACGGGATATGAATATTCGAATCCGAAGTCGGTTCGCGCTGCCTTCTCCCATTGACGCCCATAGTGTCCCATGATATCCCAAATGCACACCACAAAGGGTCGTGTTTTTGACCCGCAATCGCTGAAACTGTTGAAGTGCCTGAATGGGTCTGCGGGATTTATTGTCCTGTCGGGCAGCGATTTGTCGTGCGTAACGGTGTCGTCCGGGAATGCGGTCTTGTCCGTGATCCCTGGTGGTTTTCGCGAGTTGGCAAATGGGTCGCTTTTTATCGAACGTGACGAACAGGATCGACGCCAAGGGGCGCGTTTCGATTCCATCGGCGTTCCGTTCGGTATTGGCAGAGCGCGAGATCAGGGAGCTTTATTGCCTGCAGGATTTTGCGTTTCCTGCAATAAGTGCCGGTGGCCCGGACTTGCTGGAGCGCTACGAACGGCAGATTGCGTCCATGGATGCATTTTCGCCGGAAGCAAATGCTATGTCGCTGCTGGTTCACGGTGGCGGCGTTTTCATGAAGCTCGACGGGGAAGGGCGGTTGATGGTCACGGATTTCATCCGGGACTTTACCGGCATAACCTCCGAAGTCACCTTTGTCGGTCGGGCAGATCATTTTCAGTTGTGGCAGCCGGAAGCGTTTCACGAGGCGCAGACGGCGGCAAGAACGGGGCGCGGTTTTGCGGCTGCTCGTCCCGTGTAAGACGGGGAAACGGAATGGCGGCGAATTCTGGCGGACGATCTTCTGATGCCGGTGGCGGACCTGTTCGTCACATTCCGGTTCTTCTTCGTGAAGTTTTGACGGCGCTTGAGCCTGCACCGGGCAAGGTCATTCTGGATGGTACCTTCGGGGCTGGCGGTTACAGCCAAGCCATCCTCGACCAAGGTGCTGACGTCATCGCGCTTGACCGCGATCCCACTGCAATTGCTGGTGGACATGATATGGTTGTCGCCAGCGGCGGGCGGCTGTCGCTGAAGCAATCGCAATTTTCCAATCTTGCCTCTCACGTTCCATCCGAAGGACTGGATGGGATCGTGCTCGATATCGGCGTTTCCTCCATGCAGATCGACGAGGCTGAGCGCGGCTTTTCCTTCCAGAAAAACGGACCGCTCGATATGCGTATGTCTGCCTCCGGCGTCTCGGCGGCGGATGTCGTCAATCGCTGCAAGGTGGGCGATCTGATCCGCATTTTTGGCTTTCTGGGCGAAGAAAAACAGTCGGGCCGTATTGCCCGCGCTATCGAAAAGAAGCGTGCGGAAGAGCCGTTTCGCACCACACGCGATCTGGCCGGGCTGATCGAAATCGTGACGCCGCGTAAGGCCAAGGACAAGATCCATCCCGCGACACGGGTGTTTCAGGCGCTCCGCATTTTCGTCAATGACGAACTTGGAGAGCTTGCGCAGGCGTTGTTTGCTGCCGAGCGTGCCTTGAAGCCGGGCGGCCGTCTCGTCATCGTTACCTTTCATTCTCTGGAAGATCGTATCGTCAAGAAATATTTCACGGATCGCTCCAGCCGGGCGGCGGGCTCACGCCACATGCCGATGGTGGAAGACAGGCCCGCAATTTTCGATGCAGTGGGCAAGCCCATGATCGCGGCGAGCGAGGAGGAGGCGGAAGCCAATCCGCGCGCCCGTTCGGCGAAGCTGCGGGCGGGGGTGCGCACGACCGCTCCGGCGCGCGCAGCCGATCTTTCGATTTTCGATTTACCCGATCTCGCCAGCCTAGAAAAATTGGGAGGCTGACATGCTGCGGACATTCGATTTCATACTTTTCGGCGTCATGGTGGCAGCAGCCGTCGTTACGTATTCCATCAAGCATCAGGCCGATTTGAAGCTGGATTCGGTTCGCAAGCTCGAGGCTGAAATCAAGCTTGAAAAAGACACGATCGACCTCTTGCGCGCCGACTGGGCGCTCTTGACGCAGCCAAACCGTCTGCACCGTCTGGTCAACGCCTATCAGAACGATCTTCAGCTCGTGCCGACGCTGCCGACACAGCTTGCGCAGCCGCAGGAACTGCCGATGCTGCGTTCGCAACTGCCGCAGCCCCCGGAGCCGGAAGGTATGAGCGTGGAAGACGTGATCGCCGCTGCCGTCAACGGCTCCAAGCCCGGCGCGACACTTGGCGGTGCAAAGGCCAAATCGGCACCTGCCGGGCAGATCGTCGCAACCGGCGGCGTGCCGGTGCCGATGTCGCGTGGAAAGGTTACACGTCCGGCTTCGCCCATGCCTGCGGCTCGCCCGCAATTGGGTGACGAGTCTGGCGATATGGATGAAACGATAACAGGATCGGTGGACTGATGTCTTTTCTCTCCCGTGTCATGGTTTTGAAGAGCAAAGCCCATTTTTCAGCAAGTACCGGCGGTGTGGGCGATCACTCCGCATTCGAAGGAGCCCGCAAGAAGCGTGGCGCGCAGGCGAGAAGCCGCGTCGGCCTTTTGATTTTCGGCTTTGTCTGCTTTTACGGTGTCGTTGGCGGGCGGCTGGTGCAGTATGGTATGGCAATGCCGGAAACGGTTTCCAGCATTGCGCCCGCAGACCGGCTGATGGCATCGCGCCCCGATCTGCTGGATCGCAACGGCGAAGTACTGGCGACGGATATCCGCACCGTTTCGCTGTTTGCGGAGCCGCATCGTATCGTTGATGTTGATGAGGCGGTCGAAAAGCTGCGCACCGTTCTACCCGATCTCGATACACGCGGAACGTATCAGAAGCTGACGTCCAACTCCCGCTTCCAGTGGTTGCGCCGTCAATTGACGCCGAAACAGCAGAGCCAGATACTGGCGCTCGGTATTCCGGGCGTCGGCTTCCGGCCTGAGAAGCGTCGCTTCTATCCTGGTGGCGCAACGGCGGCCCATGTCATCGGCCACGTAAACATCGACAACCGTGGCGTTGCAGGCATGGAGCGTTATCTGGACAGTCAGGGTTTGGCTGATCTGACTGCGCTTGGCATGACCTCCGACCAGTCGCTGGAGCCGGTGAAACTTTCGATCGACCTTCGCGTGCAGGCAATTGCGCGCGATGTCGTCAGCGAGTGGATCAAGAAAACCGAAGCAATCGGCGCGGGTGCCGTCGTGCTGAACGTCCATACCGGCGAAATTCTCGCAATGGTGTCCGAGCCTGACTACGATCCCAACAACCCCGCTGAAGGTGCCAAAGAGGGCTGGTTGAACCGCATGTCGAACGGTACGTTCGAAATGGGCTCCACCTTCAAGTCCTTCACCATCGCCATGGGTCTCGATTCCGGCAAGGTTAGCCTGAACGACATGTTCGATGCGCGCGCGCCGATCCGCATCGGTGGCTTCACCATCAAGGACTTCCATGGCAAGGGTCGTATGCTTTCCGTGCCGGAAATCTTTCAGTATTCCTCCAATATCGGTACGGCCAAGATTGCCGACACCGTGGGTATCGATGGCCACAAGGACTTCCTGACCAAGCTCGGGCTTCTGTCGAAAATGCAGACCGAGTTGCCGGAAGTGGCCATGCCATCGCAGCCGCGCACATGGAAGAAGATCAATTCGATCACCATTTCCTTCGGCCACGGTGTGTCCACAACCCCCTTGCAGACGGCGATTGCCGGTGCGGCGCTGGTCAATGGTGGAAAGCTGATCGAGCCGACTTTCCTGCCGCGCAGCCGAGATCAGGCCGACCTCGTGGCCAAGCAGGTGATGAAGCCCACGACCAGCAAGGATATGCGCTTCCTGTTCGACTGGAATGGCACAAAGGGTTCTGGCCGCAACGCGCGCGTGGAGGGTTTCGATGTCGGCGGCAAGACCGGTACGGCCGACAAGGTCGTCAACGGTCGCTATGCCCACGACAAGAACTTCAATGCCTTCCTCGGCGCGTTTCCGATCTATGACCCGCAATATGTGGTGTTGACCTTCATCGACGAACCGCGCACCGACAAGGGCAATGGGGCGGCGTTGGCCGGTAACACCGCGGCACCGATGGTCCACGATATCATTAGCCGTTCTGCCTCCATGCTTGGCGTCAAGCCGAAATTCGGCAGCGATGGATCGGCCTTGCTCGTGTCTTATTGATTGGTACAGCTTATGATGTACCGGCGAATCGCGCCGGGGGGACAAGACGGACACATATATGATTTTGCGAGATCTCTCCGGGGCCGAGTTCCCGGAACTGAATGAATTGCTGCGCACGGATGCAGGCGCGCTGGAGATTGCAGGGATTACGGCGGATAGCCGCAAGGTCCAGCCCGGTTCCCTGTTCGTTGCCGTTGCCGGAAACAAGGCGGATGGCACAAGTTTCGTGCAGGATGCTGTTTCCAGGGGTGCGGCAGCCATCGTTTCCGGTCAGCCGATTTCGGCAGATGTACCGGTTCTTACCGTCTCCGATACAAGGCTTTATCTCGCACTCGCTGCTGCCCGTTTTCATGGACGTCAGCCGGAAAACATGGTTGCCGTCACCGGGACTGCGGGCAAGACATCCGTTGCTTCCTTCACGCGCCAGATATGGGCATTCGCAGGGCATTCTGCCGCACAGATCGGCACAACTGGCGTAATCGCTCCGGGCCGCGAGGAATACGGCTCTCTCACCACGCCCGATCCGGTTTCGCTTCACGCGCTTCTGGCCGAACTCGCCTCCGAAGGCGTGACCCATGCGGCCATGGAAGCCTCCAGCCACGGTCTCGACCAGCGGCGTCTGGATGGCGTCAAGCTTTCCGCTGCAGGTTTTACCAATCTCGGCCGTGATCATATGGATTACCATCCGACCGTGGAAGACTATATGGCGGCCAAGATGCGGCTGTTCGATACGCTGCTGCCGAAGGGGTCGCCCGTCATCATCTTTGCCGATGATCCGTGGTCTGCACAGGCAATCGAAGTTGCGACAAAGGCAGGGCATGACGTGCGCACCGTTGGTCGCAAGGGTGACTATCTGGCGCTGAAGCGCGTCGAGCATTTCCGCCACAAGCAGATGATCGAAGTGCATCATCAGGGCAAGATTTTCGAAGTCGATATTCCGCTTGCCGGTGATTTTCAGGTTGCCAATGCGCTCGTATCGGCAGGCCTTGCCATGTCCACCGGCGTTTCAGCGCCCGTTGCGATGAAGGCGCTGGAAAAGCTGATCGGCGCTGCCGGTCGTCTGGAACTCATCGGTCAGACGAAAAACGGTGCGCTGGCCTATGTGGATTACGCTCACAAGCCGGATGCGCTGGAAAACGTGCTGACATCGGTTCGTCCCTTCACGTCCGGCCGCATCATTACCGTATTCGGTTGCGGCGGAGACCGCGACAAGGGCAAGCGTCCGATCATGGGCGAGGTCGCCACACGGCTTTCCGATATCGTCATCGTCACCGATGACAATCCACGCTCGGAAGAGCCAGATACGATCCGTTCCGAGATCATGGCAGCGGCCCCCGGCGCGCTTGAGATTGCGGACCGGGCGGAGGCGATCCGCCACGCCGTTTCGATGCTGGGGAACGGAGACACATTGATCGTTGCGGGCAAGGGGCACGAGGAAGGTCAGATTGTCGGCGGTGTCACGCTGCCGTTTTCCGACCATGAACAGGTGCGTTCCGCGCTGGAAGGATTAAAGATTTGAGCTGGTTATGGACAGTTGCGGATATGATCGCCGTGATGGCCGGTCGTCCGGTCGGCAATCTGCCACAAGGCATTACAGGCATTTCTATCGATAGCCGCACGGTGCAACCGGGCGAAGCCTTCTTCGCCATCAAGGGCGACCGTGTCGATGGCCATGATTATGCAAGCTTCGCGGTGGCGAACGGTGCTGGGCTGATGGTGGTTTCCGAGGCGAAACTGCCCGCACTTGGCCGTTTGACCATACCGATGATCGTGGTCGAAGACGTGCTGGCATCGCTGGTGAAGCTCGGGATCGCGGCGCGTGAAAGGACGTCTGCGCGCATCATTGCTGTGACGGGTTCGGTGGGCAAAACCACGACCAAGGAAATGCTGCGCGAGGTTTTGGCACCTTCCGGCAAGGTCCATGCGGCGGTGTCTTCCTTCAACAACCACTGGGGCGTACCGTTGACGCTGGCGCGGATGCCTGCCGATACCGAATTCGGCATTTTCGAAGTGGGCATGAACCACGCGAACGAAATTCGCCCGCTGGTGAAGCAGGTGAAGCCGCATCTGGCCATCATCACCACCATTGCCGCAGCCCATCTCGGCAACTTCAACAATCTGCAGGAGATCGCTGCTGCGAAGGCGGAAATCTTCGAGGGCGTTCTGCCGGGTGGCGCGGTGATCCTCAACCGCGACAATGCGCAGTTCGAGCAGCTGGAAACGGCGGCTATCGATGCCGGTATCGAGCATATCCTGACCTTCGGCCAGCACGCCAAGGCGGATTTCCGGCTGGCGGATTTCGAAGCCACGCCGAACGGCTCGACCATCTGGGCCATTATCAATGGTGAGACAAGCGAGCTCAATATCGGCATGCCGGGGCGTCACATTGCGGAAAATGCGATGGCGGCGCTGGGTACGGTTGCCGTGACCGGGGCCAATCTCGACCGGGCCTTCGATGCGCTTTCCGCACTTCAGCCGGTGAAGGGCCGGGGCCAGCGCCACCGTCTTTCGGTCGGCGAGGGTTCGTTCCTGCTGATCGACGAGAGCTATAACGCCAACCCGGCTTCGATGCGGGCTGCGATTGCGCTTCTGGCGCAGTCGGAAGTTCATGGCAATGGACGGCGTGTTGCAGTGCTGGGCGACATGCTGGAAATGGGCGAGTTCGCATCGGAAGTGCATGAGGAACTGTCCGGTCCCATTCTGTCTGCCGGTATCGAGCATGTCTGGCTTGCCGGAGAATCGATGGCGGCGCTGCGTGATGCCTTGCCCGAAAGCGTGAATGTGGCTTGGTTCCCGACGACGGCGGAACTCAACGAATTCGTGCTGAAATGGGTCCAGCCGGGCGATGTGGTGATGATAAAATCGTCACTCGGCATCGGTTTCGGCAAGATTGTCTCCGCGCTGCTTGACAAGTATCCGGCATTCCCGGAGACGGAGCGCCAGATTTAAAGCATCGGTAAGAAGTGTAAGGCGTCTCGCCTTACCGGATGCTGGAACAAAAACTTAAAGCGGCGCGGGCAACCCCGCATTTTTGCCCGCCGTTTTGAAAGCCTTGTGAAAGGGCAAACATGCTGATCTGGCTCGTTGAACTGTCGGACAAAGTTCAAGTCTTCAATCTGTTCAGGTACATCACGTTCCGGGCTGGCGCTGCGTTTTTCACGTCTGCCCTCATCGTCTTCCTGTTCGGTCCGGCAATCATCAATTCGCTTCGCATTCGCCAAGGCAAAGGCCAGCCGATCCGTGCCGATGGTCCGCAGACGCACTTCAAGAAGGCCGGTACGCCCACCATGGGCGGGCTGATGATCCTTGCGGGCATTCTCGGCGGATCGCTGCTGTGGGCCGATCTTTCCAACGTCTATGTGGTCGCGACCCTGATGGTGACGCTGGGTTTCGGCGCAATCGGCTTTTACGACGACTATCTGAAGGTGACGAAGCAGAGCGACAAGGGCTTTTCCGGTAAAGCGCGTCTCGGCATAGAGTTCTTCATCGCCGCAATTGCCGTGTTTTTCATGATGCAGATTGCACTGGCGACCGCCCCGCATGGCGGGACGCTTGGCAGTTCCATCGCCTTTCCGTTCTTCAAGGACTTCGTGATCAATCTCGGCTATTTCTTCATTCTGTTCGGTGCCTTCGTCATCGTCGGTGCGGGCAATGCCGTGAACCTGACGGATGGTCTCGACGGTCTGGCCATCGTGCCGGTGATGATTGCCGCAGCTACCTTCGGCGTGATTTCCTACCTCGTCGGCAATGCCATCTTCGCCAACTACCTGCAGATCAATTTCGTGCCTGGGACGGGCGAGCTTGCTGTGATCGTGGGTGCCGTTATCGGTGCCGGTCTTGGCTTCCTTTGGTTCAACGCGCCACCCGCCGCCATCTTTATGGGCGATACCGGTTCGCTGGCGCTCGGCGGCCTGATCGGGTCGATTGCCGTTGCCGTGAAGCACGAAATCGTCATGGTCATCGTCGGCGGCTTGTTCGTCATGGAAACACTCTCGGTCATCATCCAGGTGTTCTGGTTCAAGCGCACCGGACGCCGCGTGTTCCTGATGGCACCGATCCACCACCATTTCGAAAAGAAGGGCTGGACGGAAAGTCAGGTCGTCATCCGCTTCTGGATCATCTCGGTTGGCCTCGCGTTGCTTGGCCTTGCCACGCTGAAGCTGAGGTAAGCGATGATCCCCGTCACCTCATTTGCCGGTAAAAAAGTAGCACTGTTCGGGCTCGGCGGTTCCGGTCTCGTAACCGCGCGGGCGCTGGTTGCCGGTCGCGCGGATGTGGTGGCTTTCGACGACAACCCGGACAGCGTTGCCAAGGCGCAAAGCGAGGGCATTCCTACCGCCGATCTTCGCAGCATCGACTGGTCGAAGCTTGCCGCCTTCGTGCTGGCCCCCGGCGTACCGCTGACGCATCCCAAGCCGCACTGGTCCGTCGATCTGGCGCGAGCGGCGGGCGTGGAGATCATCGGTGACGTCGAGCTTTTCGTGCGCGAGCGCCGGGCCCATGCGCCCGATTGCCCGTTCATCGCCATTACCGGTACCAACGGAAAGTCCACCACCACGGCGCTGATTGCGCATATTCTCAAATCATCGGGCCGCGATACGCAGCTTGGCGGCAATATCGGTACGGCTGTTTTGAGCCTCGAACCGCCGAAGGCGCAGCGTTTCTACGTGGTCGAATGCTCGTCCTACCAGATCGACCTTGCGCCGACGCTGAACCCGACTGCGGGTATTCTGCTGAACCTGACGCCCGATCATCTCGACCGTCACGGCACCATGCAGCATTACGCTGATGTGAAGGAGCGCCTCGTTGCGGGCAGCGACACGGCCGTCGTTGGCGTCGATGACAGCTACTGCACGGTGATTGCAGACCGCATCGAGCGGGCAGGCGTGAAGGTGCTGCGCATTTCCAAGCGCAATGTAGTGGCTGATGGGCTTTACGCCGAGGGTAGCCGCGTCATGCAGGCTGAAGGCGGCACGTCTTCGCTTCTGGTCGATCTCGATGGAATTCAGACGCTGCGCGGTAGCCATAATGCGCAGAACGCGGCAGCGGCCATTGCGGCGTGCCTTGCGGTTGGTGTTTCCGAAGACGAGGTGAGGGCAGGGCTCAAATCCTTCCCCGGTCTCAAACACCGCATGCAGCCTGTCGGGCGGCGCGGCAATGTGACCTTCGTCAATGACAGCAAGGCGACCAATGCGGATGCGGCGGCACCGGCGCTTTCCAGCTACGAGCGGATCTACTGGATTGCCGGTGGCTTGCCCAAGGCAGGCGGCATCGGCAGTCTTTCGCCGCTGTTTTCGCGTGTTGCCAAGGCCTATCTGATTGGCGAGGCGGCGGCGGATTTTGCCGCGACGCTGGGCGAGGCGGTGCCTTACGAGATCTCCGGCACGCTGGACAAGGCGGTGCAGCACGCGGCACGGGATGCCGACGCGGATGGCGCTGCGGGCAATGTGGTGATGTTATCACCGGCTTGCGCAAGCTTCGATCAATATAAGAATTTTGAAATACGTGGTGATTCGTTCGTTTCGCACGTCGCGGCGCTTGACGGCGTGACGATGTTGGTGGAGCCGCACAAGGAGGGCTGATGAAATGGTAAGCCGTATCGACCGCGGTCCAGTCGCGGAATGGTTCTGGACAATCGACCGGTTCTTTCTGGCTGCGTTCATCGCTTTGATGGGCATCGGGCTGATGCTGTCCTTTGCAGCGTCGCCCGCCGTTGCTGAGCGCATCGGCCTCAACAGCTTCTTCTTCGTCGAGCGTCAGGCAATGTTCATGGTGCCTTCGCTGGCGATCATGATCGGTCTCTCGTTCCTTTCGCCGCGACAGGTGCGCCGCGTCGCCGTCATCATGCTCATCGCAGCATTGCTGATGATGATCTTCGCGCTGTTCTTCGGCATCGAAGTGAAGGGTGCGCGCCGCTGGATTTCCATCGGTTCGTTCTCCATCCAGCCGTCCGAATTCATGAAGCCTGCCTTCGTCATCGTCTGCGCATGGCTGTTTGCGGAACGCGCGCGTCACCCGGAAATTCCGGGCAATCTGTTTGCCATCATCACATTCGGTATCGTTGCTGCACTGCTCATCGCGCAGCCGGACTTCGGGCAGACCATTCTGACCTCCGTCGTCTGGGGCGGCATGTTCTTCATGGCGGGTATTCCTTGGCTGTGGATCATCATGCTCGGTGGTCTCGGCGTTGGCGGCATTATCACAGCCTATCTGATGTTGCCGCATGTTGCCGGACGTATCGACCGGTTCTGGACGGGTGAGGGCGATACGTTCCAGGTGGATACGGCGCGTGAAGCAATCATTCGCGGCGACTGGTTTGGTCAGGGACCGGGCGAGGGTATCGTCAAGCGTATCATCCCCGATAGCCACACCGACTTTATCTTCTCCGTTGCGGCGGAAGAATTCGGCATTCTGTTTTGCATGCTGCTGGTCGCGATCTTCGGTTTCATCGTGCTGCGGGGCCTGAGCCACGCCTTCAAGGAAAAGGACGATTTCGTCCGCTTCGCCGTTGCGGGTCTGGTGCTTCAGATCGGCATGCAGTCGATGATCAACATCGGCGTTAATCTGGAGCTTATGCCTGCCAAGGGCATGACGCTGCCGCTGATTTCCTATGGCGGTTCATCCATGATGGCGATATGCGTGACCGCTGGCTTCCTGCTGGCACTGACACGACACAGACCTGAAAAGCGTGCGCAGGAGCGCAGCTTCTTCCGCGTTGGCGCGGGTCTTCCTGCGGAGTAAAGAGTAATGAGCAAGGGTATCGTTTTGCTTGCCGCCGGGGGAACCGGCGGCCATGTTTTTCCAGCAGAGGCGCTGGCTTACGAGCTGAAGGGGCGCGGCTATTCCGTGCATCTGGTGACCGACAGCCGTGCCGAACGCTATGCGGGCAAGTTTCCGGCGGATGAAATCTATGTCGTGCCATCTGCCACCATTGGCTCAAAGAACCCGATCAACGTTGCGAAATCGCTGCTGAAGCTGTGGACCGGGCTTCGCTCCGCCCGCCGCCTGATGACAAAGCTGAAGCCCGTAGCGGTCGTCGGTTTCGGCGGGTATCCCACCGTGCCGCCACTTCTGGCTTCGACCGGACTTGGTGTGCCTTCGATCATCCATGAGCAGAATGCCGTCATGGGCCGCGCCAACAAGGCGCTGGCAAAGCGCGTGAAGGCGATTGCTGGTGGCTTTTTGCCGGAGAACAAGGGCGAATATGCCGCAAAGACGGTGACGACTGGCAACCCGGTGCGCCCCGCCGTGCTGGCTGCTGCCGATATCGCCTACACGCCGTCGAATGCGGGCGAACCGTTTCAGCTCGTCGTTTTCGGTGGAAGTCAGGGCGCGCAGTTCTTCTCCGCGGCTGTTCCAGCCGCGATCTGCCTTCTGCCCAATGATGTGCGCAGCCGGTTGACGGTGACGCAACAGGCGCGCCCGGAAGACAAGGACAGCGTGATCGAATCCTACAAGAAGCTTGGCGTGCAGGCGGATGTATCGCCTTTCTTTGGGGATATGGCCGAGCGCATCGCAGGAGCCGATCTGGTGATCAGCCGTTCCGGTGCTTCCACGGTATCCGAGCTTTCGGTTATCGGTCGCCCTTCGGTGCTGGTGCCCTATCCACATGCGCTGGACCACGATCAGGCAGCGAATGCGGCGGCACTTTCGGCGGCTGGCGGTGCGAGCGTCATCAAGCAGGCGGAGCTTTCGCCGAAGAAACTGTCATCGCTGCTGAGCAGTGCGCTCAATGAGCCGGACCGACTTGCCCAAACGGCGGCGGCTGCGAAAGCCACCGGCAAGCCGGATGCGGCGCAGCGTCTGGCCGATCTGGTGGAGGCGATTGCCGCTGGCAAGACAGTTCAGCAATTCAAATCTAAGAATGAAGGAGTGCATCCATGAAGATGCCGAAAGCCATCGGTCTCGTCCATTTCATCGGAATTGGCGGCATTGGCATGAGCGGCATTGCCGAAGTGCTGCACAATCTCGGCCACCGCGTGCAGGGTTCCGACCAGGCAGATAGCGCCAATGTGCAGCGTCTGCGGGACAAGGGCATCGAGGTTTTCGTCGGGCAGGCCGCCGAGAACCTGGGCGATGCCGAGGTAGTGGTGGTTTCGACCGCGATCAAGAAAAACAATCCCGAGCTTATGGCCGCGCGTGAGAAGCACCTGCCGATCGTGCGGCGTGCCGAGATGCTGGCCGAATTGATGCGCTTCCGCAATGCGATTGCCATCGGCGGCACGCATGGCAAGACCACGACCACATCGATGGTCGCGACGCTTCTTGAAGCGGGCAATCTCGACCCGACCGTCATCAATGGCGGCATCATCAACGCTTACGGCACCAATGCGCGCATGGGTGAGGGCGAGTGGATGGTGGTAGAGGCCGACGAGTCCGACGGCACCTTCCTGAAGCTGCCCGCCGATGTGGCCGTCATCACCAATATCGACCCGGAGCATCTGGATCATTACGGCAATTTCGATGCCGTGCGCGCCGCTTTCCGCCAGTTCGTGGAGAACGTGCCGTTTTACGGTTTCGGCGTGCTGTGCATCGATCATCCCGAAGTGCAGACGCTTGTTGGCAAGATCGAGGACCGCAAGGTCATCACCTATGGCGAAAACCCGCAGGCCGACGTGCGTTTTTCGAATGTACGTATCGATGGCACCAAGTCCATCTTCGACGTCGAAATTCGCCGCCGCCGTACCGGCAAGGTGTTTACTTTTACCGACCTCGTGCTGCCGATGCCGGGTCGCCACAACGTATCGAATGCGACTGCGGCAATCGCTGTTGCCAATCGTCTTGGCATCTCGGTGGAAGACATCAAGAAGGGCCTTGCGTCCTTCGGTGGGGTCAAGCGACGCTTCACGCTGACGGGCGAAAGCAACGGTGTTCAGGTCTTTGACGATTACGGACACCATCCCGTGGAGATCAAAGCGGTTCTGAAGGCTGCGCGCGAGGCGTGCAAGGGCCGCATTATCGCCGTCCACCAGCCACATCGTTACTCACGTCTTTCCAGCCTGTTCGAAGATTTCGCACATTGTTTCAATGATGCCGACACGATTCTTCTTGCTCCGGTTTATGCGGCGGGTGAAGATGCGATCGAGGGCGTGAATTCCGAAGCACTCGTATCGGCTGCAAAAGCGGCGGGACATCGGGACGCGCGTCATCTCGCCTCGCGCGACGATCTGGCGCGGACTGTTGCTGAGATTGCAAGTCCGGGCGATTTCGTGGTGCTGCTGGGCGCAGGTAATATTACACAATGGGCGGCGGCGCTGCCTTTGGAATTGGATAGCATTTCAGGAAAGTCTGCATGAGACAGGTGGATGGGGTAAAGTTGCTGGAAAGGCTCGGCGACGGAGTAAAGGAACTCAGAGGACGTGTGACGCCGGATTCGCCAATGGATCGCGTAACGTGGTTCAGAGCCGGTGGTCTTGCGGAACTGATGTTCCAGCCCCACGATACGGACGATCTCATCACCTTCCTCAAGCTCCTGCCGGAAGATGTTCCGCTGACGGTCGTTGGCGTCGGTTCCAACCTGCTGGTTCGTGATGGCGGCATTCCGGGCGTCGTCGTGCGCCTGTCCGCCAAGGGCTTTGGCCAGGTGGAGCTCGCCGGTGAAAACCGCATCAAGGCCGGTGCGATCTGCCCCGACAAACACATAGCCGCCATGGCCATGGATAATGGCATAGGTGGTTTCCATTTCTATTACGGCATTCCCGGCTCCATCGGCGGTGCGCTGCGCATGAATGCGGGCGCCAATGGCGGCGAGACGCGTGAGCGTGTTGTCGAGGTTTATGCGGTGGACCGTCAGGGCAACCAGCACACACTGTCCAACGCCGACATGCAGTACAGCTACCGCCATTCGGGTGCCGACAAGGGCCTGATCTTCATTGGCGCGCTGTTTGAAGGTTACCCTGAAGATCGTGCCAAGATCCGTGCCGACATGGATGCCGTGCGCCATCACCGCGAGACGGTTCAGCCAATCCGCGAACAGACGGGCGGCTCTACCTTCAAAAACCCCGAGGGCCATTCGGCCTGGGAACTGATCGATGAGGCAGGTGGCCGAGGCATGGTTATCGGCGGCGCGCAGATGTCCTCGCTGCACTGCAACTTCATGATCAACACCGGCCATGCTACCGGCTACGATCTGGAGTATCTGGGCGAAGCGGTGCGCAAGCGTGTCTTCGAACAGTCGGGCATCCGGCTGGAATGGGAAATCAAGCGCCTTGGGCTGTTCATGCCAGGCCGGGAAGTCGAGCCCTTTATGGGCAAGTAGGAAAAGGCAAGCGTAAGGTGCGCGCGGTATCCGCCGCCCTCTTTTTAGCGGCAAGTCGCTCTTACGCTTTTTGAATCACATTCGTTTCAACAGCGAACCCACTGTCGACGGCAGTGGGTTTTTCTATGTGAGCTCATCGTCGCCCAAATCGCGACGAAAAGCCTCAATGCAACGCAAGGTGACACTCTTAAAAGTTGCCTATTGCAATCTTGCAATTAAAGGTTATTTCAATTCACATTACCCTCTTAGGTTTTTTGGATTTCGTTTTATAATCAGGAATTGTTATGAGTCTTTATTTTATCGAGGGCTGGCTTGCGAATGCTGCTGACGTCACGCTGGCATCTTTTTCATTCTCATGTTGGTTTATCTTTCTGGGCGGGGTATGGGGTCTCATCTCGACCGCCGATGCCTATCGCGTGCGCTGGACATCCAGGTATGACTTTATTCAGGTGCATATTCTTGCAGTCATGGCGGCAAGCGCATCTGCTTTGTTCGTCGCGATCGAGGCTCTAATTCCGGTATTTTTGATCGTCGTTATTCTGTCGGTCGTCATAGCAACGTTGTTGCCGCATCTGAGTGCAGCGGGGTTGAATTTTGTGATCGCCGCGCCTCTGTACAGTATGTCTAGCTTTGCCTGGGGTTATGATTGGCTGAGCGCGCAGGAATATCCTTCATCCCTCATTCTCGCTCTGGTCACCCTTAGTCTGCTGTCCGCTATCTGGATGATGGTCGTTGCCTTTATCGAGGTCGGCACTTTTGGTCTTCTCACCAGGAAACAGTGGTTTCAACCAAACTCACCCCATTTCTCAGGCGTCGGTCATAAGCGTGTCTCGGTCCACGTTCCCGTTCATGCCGAGCCTCCTCACATAGTCATTGAGACACTCGATCATATAGCCGCTATCGATTATGATAATTTCGAAGTTCTGGTGTGCGACAACAACACAATGGACCCGGCTCTGTGGAAGCCAGTCGAGGCACATTGTCAAAAGCTCAACAGCGCACTTGGCATAGAACGGTTCCGCTTCTTTCATGTCGAAGGTCTTACCGGTGCCAAGGCTGGTGCTCTCAACTACTGCCTGGACCGAACCGACCCATCCGCAGAGTTGATTGCGATCATGGACGCGGACTATTTGTGCGAAGCTGGATTTCTATCTCATCTCGTGCCCTTTTTTGATGATCCAGGATTTGGCTTCGTTCAAACCTCGCATGATTATCGCTGCAATGACGCGACGTTCTTCAATCGTGCCTGCTATTGGGATTACATGCCGCCGACCCGCCTTGAACATCCCAGTGCAAGCGAGATGGGTGCATCTTTTACTGTGGGAACGATGTGCGTGCTGAGCAAGGCCGCGGTCGAAAGAGCAGGGCGCTGGGCAGAATGGTGTCAGACCGAGGATTCCGAAATTGCAATCAGAATTCGCGCCGAGGGTTATGGCGGCATCTTCCTGCCCTATAGCTATGGCAGAGGCCTAATGCCCGACAATTTCAGCGACTGGAAAAAGCAGCGCTTTCGCTGGACCGCCGGGCCTATGCAGCAATTGCGTCGCCATTGGCGTTTGTTTTTGCCCACTCGTATGGGTGGTTCGAACAATTTGACGGCATGGGGGAAATGCTACGAGATCTACCGCTCGCTGGCGGCTCTGGGAATTACCTACAGACTTGTTTCCAATATTGTTTTTGCGCTTATCTACCCGGTTTGTGTTTGGCTGGGTGTCATACCCAGTCTGCAACTGCCGCCTCTCGTATATATTTGTTTCGGTTTGCTGATAGGATACGGCGTAATCCGCACTGTTACAGAGTACCGGATATGTGGCTGTAAAAAACTTGGAAATATCTTCGCTGCATGGTTTGCGGGATTGGCTCTTGGCCATGTACGCGGAGTAGCGGCCATCAGCGCTGCGCTTGGCAAGGAGATGAAGTGGCAGCGGACGCCCAAGTTTTCGTCTCATCACACGGTGGCGTCGGCACTCAGCGGAGCCTCTACCGAACTGATGCTAGCCGCATCGCTGCTGCCAATCATCGGTATCGTTGCCTACACAGCGCAATTTAATCCCTGGCTCGATACTGCTGTGTCTGCCTTTGCGCTCGTCAATCCGCTCCTCACCTTTACAGCTGCGCCGATCATGGCACTTCTTGCACGCCGAACTGGCCAAGAGTATTTTCGAGACGATCGCGCCTTGCGTCTGCCATCGGCCACTGCCCGTAATCTGCATCGCCGGACCGATTTCGACACATCGGTCCACGTGAAAGTCGCTGATGAGGTCTAAGAGGCATCTGCATGCGATAGTCTGCAGGAATTATCTCTGTTCTTGAGTCAATAGGGGCGACGTGGCTGCGTCGCCCCTTTTATATGTTTTACACTTCGTCTTTTCCGGAAGCAAGGATGCAGACCAGCGTGATGACTGCGGCAATGCCGAGGTAATAACCGACGGCTGCCATGCCGTAATTGGTCTGGAGCCATGTGGCGATATAGGGTGCCAATGACGCGCCGACGATGCCTGCGAAGTTGAAGGTCAGCGATGCGCCGGTATAGCGGACGCTCGTCGGGAACGGCGCGGCAAGTGCGGCACCGATCAGCGCATAGGTCATGCCCATCAGCGCCATGGAGCTGGCCGCGAAGACCGCGACGCCTGCTTCACCGCCGGTCAGAAGAACCGGGAGCAGGAACGAGAAGGCTGCGATCAGGACCGTGATAACGATGAGAGACAGGCGACGGCCTACCTTATCGCCCACGATGCCGGTCAGCGGGATGAAGATACCGAAGACGACGGCGCTGAGGATCTGGATTTCCAGAGCGTCGAGGAACGGGATTTTCAAAACCTTGACGTTGTAGGACAGCAGCCAGGCCGTACCGATATAGAACAGCACGAAGGTGACGAGCGCGACGAATGTTCCGAGGAACAGGCTGCGCTTGTACTTGGTGAAGATTTCCTTGGCAGGAACAGCAACGCGCTCATGCTTTTCGATGGCTTTCTGGAAGTCGGGTGTTTCCGTGATCGATAGACGAACCCAAAGACCAACACCGATCAGCAGGATCGAGGCGATGAACGGAATGCGCCAGCCCCAGGAAATCAGCGCTTCATTCGACATGACGTGCAGAAGCAGCCAGAAGATGCCCGAAGACAGGAACAGGCCGACAGGTGCGCCGAGCTGCGGGAACATGGCGTAAAAGTTCCGCTTGCCGGGAGGCGCATTTTCCGTTGCCAGAAGAACGGCACCGCCCCATTCGCCACCAAGACCGAAGCCCTGGCCGAAACGGCAAAGCGCCAGCAGCAGAGGTGCGAGAACGCCAGCTGTTTCGTAGGAGGGCAGAAGGCCGATCACGACGGTGGAGATACCCATCGTCAAAAGAGCCGCAACCAGCGTCGTCTTGCGGCCTACGCGGTCTCCATAATGGCCGAACACCAGAGCGCCGAGCGGGCGGGCGAAAAAGGCGATGGAGAAGGTAGCGAAGGATGCAAGCAGCGCCGTCATCGGATCGCTATTCGGGAAGAACAGCGTCGGAAACACGAGCACAGCGGCAGTCGCATAAACGTAAAAATCGAAGAATTCGATGGTCGTGCCGACCAGGCTGGCAGTAAGAACTCGTGCAGGCGAATTTGTCTTTACATCGTTCGGTTTGTCAGCTGTCGGCGATACACGGGATATCGCGTCGGACATGGTAATCGTTCCATTGTTAAGTAAGACTTATGACCCTTTGTCGGGCTGACGTTGCGTTAACGCAATTTTCGATCCTTTGAAACGGTTGAGACGCAATATTTTTCAAAAAACTTATGGATGTTGTGGAGTTTTACGTTTGAGGGTTTGCGGCTCGCCATGCCGAGGCTGATCTATTTCACGCGTGATGGCATATGAGGCGGGCCGTGTTGAGCGTCGCTATCAGTCCCAAATTGGCTGGGGAAAAACGCCGAATCTTAACGAATCGCCCTTGCTTTCGATGTTGATTCCGAATGGGCGCGCAATGGATTTATTTGCCATAGGTTGAAATTCTGAATCTTGCATTGGTCGCAACGCTCTGATTCTAAGGAAGGAATTCGTGCCTGATGTGATTCTTTAACAAAAATCGCTTCAGCGGACGTTTCGGTTAACGAAAGTAAACACTTCATTAACCTTAATGACGCTTAAGTGTTTGGCACGGTCGGGTGAGAGAATCGCGAGCCACTCTGGTTTCGATGGTCACGCCCTAAGGTTTTGAGTGTCAGAGGTTTTTCATGGGCGGCAAACACGTAGCTGTTCTTATGGGTGGGTTTTCTTCGGAGCGGCCGGTCAGCCTCTCGTCGGGAGAGGCTTGCGCATCCGCGCTGGAAGGCGAGGGCTATAAGGTTACGCGCGTGGATGTGGATCGCAACATCGCGTCCACGCTGGTCGATCTGCGTCCCGATGTCGCTTTTAATGCGCTCCACGGCCCTTTCGGCGAAGACGGTACGATCCAGGGCATTCTGGAATATCTCGAAATTCCCTATACGCATTCCGGTGTTGCCGCGTCCTCGCTGGCAATGAACAAGTCGCAGTCGAAGAAAATCGCTGCCGCGAGCGGCATTCCCGTCGCTGCCGAAAAGCTTATGAACCGTCACGATATCGGCAACCAGCATCCGCTGGAGCCGCCCTATGTGGTGAAGCCGGTCCGCGAAGGTTCGAGCTTCGGCGTCGTGATCGTCAAGGAAGATCAATCGCATCCGCCTCAAATTCTCGGATCTGCCGACTGGCGTTACGGCGATGCGGTGATGGTGGAGCGCTATATTCATGGTCGCGAGCTGACCTGCGGCGTCATGAACGGCGAAGCCTTGGGCGTTACCGAGGTGGTGCCGCTCGGTCACAATTTCTATGATTACGATGCGAAATACGCCAAAGGTGGCTCAAAGCACGTCATCCCGGCGGAAATTTCACCGAAAATTTACCAAAAAATCCAATCATTGGCCGTTATGGCGCATCAGGTGATTGGCTGCCGTGGCGTAAGCCGTTCGGACTTCCGTTACGACGACCGTTTCTCAGAAGATGGCGAGATTATCTGGCTGGAAATCAACACCCAGCCGGGCATGACGCCAACCTCCCTCGTGCCCGAAATGGCGGCCCATCAGGGTTGCTCGTTTGGTGAGCTTGTCCGTTGGATGGTGGAGGACGCTTCGTGCTTGCGGTAAAGGGCAAAAAATCGACAGCTAGAAAGCGCGATGAATTCGCGTCGGCAGGTGCCGATGACCGGATCGTTCTGCCGCGCCCGTTGCGCCGCGCATTCCGTTTCTGCGTTAGTCTGGCGACGGGCCGCGTTCATATTCCTGCCTATACCGGCACGGTCTCGACGCTCGTCTTCTTCTCGGCTGTCGGCCTCTATGGCATGTCGCTTGGCGGCCATACGGAGGTGGTTGCGCAGGCGACGACATCGGCGGCCGGCTTTGCGGTCGAGGATGTGAAGGTTTCCGGTAATTTACAGACCTCGGAAATCGAAGTCTTCCAGCTTCTCGGTCTCGACGGCGCGACCTCGCTCATCGCTCTTGATGTGAATGCTGCCCGCAAAAAGCTTGCAGATCTGCCGTGGGTCGAAGATGTCGATATCCGCAAGGTCTATCCGAAGACCATCGACGTTCGCCTCAAGGAGCGTCAGGCATTCGGCATCTGGCAGCATGGCTCGGAGCTTTCGCTGATCGAAAAGAGCGGCAGCGTCATCGCGCCGCTGCGCGACAACAAATATGCAGAACTGCCGCTGTTCGTAGGCCGTGACGCGGAAACCGGCGCTGCCGGTTTCGTTGGCGAACTGGCTGACTGGCCGGAAATCCGCAGCCGCGTTCGCGCTTATGTTCGCGTTGCCGGTCGCCGCTGGGATCTGCATCTGGACAACGGGATCGTCGTCAAGCTGCCTGAGGAAAACGTGCCGAAGGCTCTACAGCTTCTGGCGCGTCTCGATCTGGAACAGAAGATTCTGTCGCGTGATGTCGCGGCTGTCGATCTACGTCTGCCCGACCGCACTACGGTTCAGTTGACTGAAGGCGCCGCAGAGCGTCGTCAGGCTGCCGTGGATGCACGCAGCGAGGCCATCAAGAAGGCGGAGAAGAGCACATGAGCTTGTTTGGTTCTTCCCATCTCGGCCTCCCGCGCTTGAAGCCGCTGCCCTCCAAGCGCAGCCATGTCGTGTCGGTTCTCGATATCGGTTCGACCAAGGTCGTCTGCATGATCGGTCGTCTGACGCCGCGCCAGGAGAGTGAAGTTCTGCCCGGCCGCACGCACAAGGTTGATGTCATCGGCATTGGTCACCAGCGCTCGCGCGGTGTGAAGTCGGGCGTTATCGCCGATCTCGATGCGCTGGAAGGCGTTATCCGTCTGGCCGTGGATGCAGCAGAGCGGATGGCGGGTTTGACGGTCGATAGTTTGATCGTGAACGTCTCCGCTGGCCGTCTGGCAAGCGACATTTACACCGCGAGCATCGATCTCGGCGGACAGGAAGTCGAAGCGGGCGATCTTCGCAAGGTGCTGGTTGCTGCCAGCCAACAGTCTTTGCGTCAGGACCGCGCCATTCTGCATTCGCTACCCACCGGCTATTCACTGGATGGTGAGCGCGGCATTCGCGATCCACTGTCGATGTATGGCGACCTTCTGGGCGTGGACATGCATGTGGTGACGGCGGAACGCACGGCGCTGAAGAATCTGGAACTCTGCATCAACCGCGCTCACCTCTCGGTCGAGGGCATTGTTGCGACACCTTATGCCAGCGGCCTTGCAGCGCTGGTGGATGATGAAGTCGAACTCGGCTGCGCGGCTATCGACATGGGCGGCGGTACGACGACGATTTCGGTCTTTGCCGAAGGTCGGCTGGTTCACACGGACGCCATCGGCCTTGGCGGTCATCACGTAACGACTGACCTTGCCCGTGGTTTGTCCACCCGCATCGAAGATGCTGAGCGGCTGAAGGTCGTGCATGGATCGTCGCTCGCTAATGGTGGTGTCGACGACCGCGAAATGATCGCCGTCCCGCCTATCGGCGAAGACGATCGCGACCAGCCATCGCAGGTCTCGAAGGCGCTGGTCAGCCGTATCATTCGCGCCCGCATCGAGGAAACGCTGGAACTGATCCGCGACCGCATTCAGAAGTCCGGTTTCAGCCCGATCGTCGGCAAGCGCGTGGTTTTGACGGGCGGCGCAAGCCAGCTGACCGGCCTGCCGGAAACGGCCCGGAAAATTCTGGCTCGCAATGTGCGCATCGGGCGTCCGATGGGCGTTGCAGGTTTGCCGGTTGCGGCCAAGGGCCCGGCCTTTTCAACGGCTTGCGGACTGATGATCTATCCGCAGATCGCAGACATCGAAATTCACGCGGCGCAGGGTGGCATGTTCTCGCCGTTTGGAATGGGCAACGGGCGTATCGCCCGTGTGGGGCAGTGGCTGAAAGAAAGTTTCTAATCCTTTTCCGGCGTTTTTTCGGAAAAGGAGTGAGTTGAAGATCAAGAGAATTGGCCTGCGGGGCGTTGCCGGCCATAGATAGAAGGAATGGTAAAATGACGATACAGCTGCAAAAGCCGGATATCACCGAGCTGAAGCCACGCATCACCGTTTTCGGCGTTGGCGGTGGCGGCGGTAACGCAGTAAATAACATGATCACGGCTGGTCTCCAGGGCGTCGATTTCGTCGTCGCCAACACGGATGCACAGGCCCTGACCATGACCAAGGCCGACCGGGTTATCCAGCTCGGCGTCAATGTCACCGAGGGTCTCGGCGCTGGTTCGCAGCCGGAAGTCGGTCGCGCTGCTGCTGAAGAGTGCATTGATGAAATCATCGATCACCTGAACGGTACGCACATGTGCTTCGTCACCGCAGGTATGGGCGGCGGCACCGGTACGGGTGCAGCTCCGGTCGTCGCTCAGGCTGCCCGCAACAAGGGCATTCTGACGGTCGGCGTCGTGACCAAGCCGTTCCACTTCGAAGGCGGTCGCCGCATGCGTCTGGCCGAACAGGGCATTGAAGAGCTTCAGAAGTCGGTCGACACGCTGATCGTGATCCCGAACCAGAATCTGTTCCGCATCGCCAACGACAAGACCACGTTCGCCGACGCATTCGCGATGGCCGACCAGGTTCTCTACTCTGGCGTTGCCTGCATCACCGACCTGATGGTGAAGGAAGGTCTCATCAACCTCGACTTCGCTGACGTTCGCTCCGTGATGCGCGAAATGGGCCGTGCAATGATGGGTACGGGCGAAGCTTCCGGCGAAGGCCGCGCAATGCAGGCTGCTGAGGCGGCGATTGCAAACCCGCTGCTGGACGAAACCTCGATGAAGGGCGCTCAAGGCCTGCTGATCTCCATCACCGGTGGTCGCGACATGACGCTGTTCGAAGTCGACGAAGCGGCTACCCGTATCCGCGAAGAAGTCGATCCGGATGCAAACATCATCCTCGGCGCGACATTCGATGAAGCTCTCGAAGGCCTCATCCGCGTCTCCGTCGTTGCGACCGGTATCGACCGCGTCCCCGGCCAGATCGAACAGCACGCCGCCGACATGCGCGCTGCTGCCGCTCTTGCTGCAAAGCCCGTTATCCGTCCTTCCGCGGCCGTTGCTCCTGCTCCGGCCGCAGTTCAGCCTGCCTATGTATCGCAGGCACCAAAGTCCGTAGACCCGATTGCTCAGACTATCCGTTCTGCAGAAGTCGATATGGAACGCGAACTCGCACTGGCAGCTGCCGAACAGCAGCTCCGCCAGGCACAGGCGGAAGCCGAGTTCCGCCCTCAGAGCAAGTTGTTCGCATCTGCTCCGGCCGAAGCGCCGGTCGTTGCTCGCCCCGCAGCACCGGTTCAGGCCGCTCCGGCGCCTGTATACCACGCTCCGGAGCAGGTCGCAGCGCCGGCTCCGCGCATGGCACAGCCGCAGGCTCAGGTTCACCATGAACCAGCACCTGTCGCACGCCAGCCGGAGCCGGTTCGCATGCCAAAGGTCGAGGACTTTCCTCCGGTCGTAAAGGCTGAAATGGATCATCGCACGCAGGCTGCTCACGCAGCGCCGGAAGAGCGCGGTCCGATGGGCCTTCTCAAGCGAATCACAAATTCGCTTGGCCGTCGCGATGAGGACGAAGCCGTTCCTTCCGAGATGATGGACGCACCAAGCATGGCTCCGCAGCAGCGCCGTCCGCTGTCTCAGGAAGCAAGCATGTACGCACCGCGTCGCGGAAACCTGGATGATCATGGCCGTCAGACGCCTGCCGCTTCCAGCCATCACGAAGACGATCAACTCGAAATTCCGGCCTTCCTGCGCCGTCAGTCGAACTGATCAACAGAGCGATTGGAGAGCCGTCTTGCGATTCTCCGTCTAATGAAATACCCGGGTTCACAAGGCCCGGGTATTGCTGTTTCATCACCTTGGATAAGCGGCTGTTACATTAATTTTTTCAAATGCTTGACTGTGTAACAATACGAAATCAACAGTGATTTGAGATGGTACGCAGGTGCGCTTATGTATGACCATAGGACGACAGAATTAATACAGTGCGGCGGGTGCAATGCCCATCGCAGGACTTCGAACCGGGCCGGTAAAATCGGCGGGTTCATACGAAAAGGCACCTACGCATGACCATCGGACTGCTCGGATTTCAGACAACTATCGCCAGCCCTGTTCAGCTCAAGGGCATCGGCGTGCATTCGGGCAATCCGGCTTCCATGACCTTCCAGCCTGCGGAAGCGGGCACCGGCATCGTTTTCAGCCGTACGCTGGACAATGGTTCCGTCGTGGAAGTGAAGGCCGTTTCCGCCAATGTTGGCAACACGGATCTTTGCACCGTCATCGGCCGCTCGCCTGCACAGTCGGTCGCGACAGTTGAGCATGTCATGGCTGGTATCTTTGCCATGGGTATCGATAATCTCATGGTTGAAGTCGACGGCCCCGAAGTTCCGATCATGGACGGCAGCTCTGCACCTTTCATTGAAGCCATCGAGTCGGTCGGCATCGTAAACCTCGGCGTGAAGCGCCGTTACATTCGCGTCATCAAGCCTGTTCGTATTGACGCGGGTGCATCCTGGGCGGAGTTCCGCCCTTATGACGGCACGCGATTCGAAGTGGAAATCGATTTCGATACGCCGCTCATCGGTCGTCAAACCTGGAAGGGTGACCTGACTGCGGAAACCTTCAAGAACGAGCTTTCCCGGGCCCGTACGTTCGGCTTCATGCGTGATGTGGAGCGCTTGTGGGCTGCCGGTTACGCACTCGGCTCCTCGCTGGAAAACTCGGTGGTGATCTCCGACGACAACACTGTCATCAATATGGAAGGCCTGCGCTACGAGAAGGACGAGTTCGTTCGTCACAAGACGCTCGATGCCGTAGGCGATCTGGCTCTTGCCGGTGCGCAGTTCATCGGTTGCTACCGTTCCTATCGCGGCGGCCACAAGGTCAATGCAAACGCATTGAAGGCGCTGCTTAGTGATCCAACTGCTTACGAGATCGTGGAAGCACCGGCAGTCCGCAGCCCGGTTGTTCGTGCGCGTGAATTCGTAGCGATTCAGCAGCAGGAATTTGCGCCCTGGTCTGCGTAAGGTCGGTTTGCGATGAAACAAGATTGAAGCCGTCCCTTGGGGCGGTTTTTCGCATTTTTCTCCGCCATTCCCGTCACAAGGACAGGAATGGGGAGAGTGATGAAACCTTGGCGTTCTGCCGTTCCTGCAACATGTATTCCTGTACACTGACAAGAATTCCATGGCAGTAAGTCAAGATTATCACCCGCAATGCGGGACCCTGCCATAAAAATGCGTTATTGCGTCATCATTGCGTTGCCCTGCGGGGGCTTTTATGGCTAGAAACGCCGAAGTAAAAAGCCAAAGCTCTGTATTGACGCAGGAAGTGGGAACTGTCGAATGAAGCGTGTAGGGTCTGGTGCGATGAATGGAACGGTGCGGGCGGCCCTCGTATCGGTAATGCTGCTGGGTGCCAGTGCGCTGGTAACGGCCTGCCAGTCCGACCCGGATATCGACATTACCAAGCTTGGTGTCGAGACAGATCCACCGGATGTTCTCTATCGTCAGGGCCTTGCGAACATGAACGCAGGCAACATGACCGAGGCTGGGCGCAAGTTCTCCGCAATCGACAAGCAGTATCCCTTCACGGAATGGGGCCAGAAGGCTCTGGTGATGAACACTTTCATCGCCACTCGTCAGAGCAAGAATGAAGCGGCGATTGCTTCCGGTACACGTTTCCTCAAGCAATATCCGCGGGCGAAAGACGCCGCTTACGTTCAGTACATGATCGGCCTTGCCTATTCCAAGCAGATTGCCGACGTGACGCAGGACCAGCGAGCCGCACAGCGCACCATCGAGGCCATGAACAAGGTCGTCAACGACTATCCCGATTCGGAATATGTAGCCGACGCGCAGGCCAAGATTCGTTTTGCGCGTGACCAGCTTGCCGGTCGTGAAATGCAGGTTGGCCGTTACTATCTGGAGCGCAAGGAATATCTCGCTGCGGTCTCCCGTTTCCGCATCGTGGTGGAGCAGTACCAGAACACCAACCAGATTGAGGAAGCGCTGGCGCGCCTGACGGAGGCCTATTACGCAATGGGCCTTGCTGACGAGGCGCAGACGGCTGCTGCGGTTCTCGGCAACAACTATCCTGACAGCGAATGGTACGACGATTCCTTCAAGCTGTTGAAGGGGCAGGGGCTGGAGCCCCGTGAAAACCGCGAATCCTGGATTTCACGCGCTGGCAAAAAGCTGGTTGGAGCCTGAGGTTAAGGTCGAAATAGCATGCTGGTCCAGCTTTCGATCCGCGATATCGTTCTGATCGAACGGCTCGACCTTGGGTTCGAGGCCGGGCTCTCGGTGCTGACCGGTGAAACTGGTGCCGGTAAATCTATCCTTCTCGATAGTCTTTCGCTGGCGCTTGGCGGGCGCGGCGATGGCGGGCTTGTGCGCCACGGCGAGGACAAGGGGCAGGTGACTGCCACCTTTGAAGTGGGCATGGATCACCCGGCGCGCCTGCTACTGCGCGAAAACGGTCTCGATGACGACGGTGACCTGATTTTCCGTCGCGTGCAATCCGCAGACGGGCGCACCAAGGCCTACGTCAACGATCAGGCCGTGTCCGTGCAGATGATGCGCCAGCTCGGCCAGCATCTGGTTGAAATTCATGGGCAGCATGATGATCGCGCGCTGGTGGACACCAACGCACACCGCACGCTTCTCGATGCTTTTGCTGGCCTGACTGAAGAAGTGACAGCGGTACAAGGCCTTTACCGCACATGGAGAGATGCCGAGCGTGCCTTGAAGGTGCATCGCGCCAAGGTCGAGGCGGCGGCGCGGGAGGCGGACTATCTTCGCTCCTCCGTCGAAGAGCTGGAGGCGCTTTCTCCCCGCGATGGCGAGGAAGACGAACTGGCGGAACGCCGTGCTGTGATGCAGAAATCCGAAAGGATTGCGGGCGATATCGCTGAGGCCAGCGAATTCCTCAATGGCAATGCCTCCCCGGTTCCGATCATCGCTTCCATGATGCGCCGTCTGGAGCGCAAGAGCCACGAAGCGCCAGGGCTCCTAGAAGAGACAGTGCAGTTGCTAGATGCAGCGCTGGACAATCTCTCCAACGCACAGATGGAAGTGGAAGCAGCCCTTCGTCGCACCGAGTTCGATCCGCGTGAGCTGGAGCGTGTGGAAGAGCGCCTGTTTGCGCTACGCGCAGCCGGTCGTAAGTATTCGGTTCCTGTTACCGATCTTCCGGCGCTGGCAGAGCGTATGGTGGGTGATCTTGCCGATCTGGATGCTGGTGAAGAAAAGCTCACCAAGCTCGAAGCGCAGCTTGGTGTCGTCAAAGCCGATTTCGATCATGCCGCGCTTTCTCTTTCCGACAAGCGCCGCCATGCTGCTGCGTCGCTTTCCGAGGCGGTCATGGCCGAATTGCCAGCATTGAAATTGGAGCGGGCTCGCTTCACAGTGGAAGTGGCCAGCGACGCTGCTTCAGCCTCTGCGGACGGTATCGACGTGGTGGAATTCCATGTCCAGACCAACCCTGGCACACGCCCCGGCCCAATCATGAAAGTTGCGTCGGGTGGCGAGCTTTCCCGCTTCCTGCTGGCGCTGAAGGTCGCGCTTGCCGACCGTGGCTCTGCGCCGACACTCGTCTTCGATGAAATCGATACGGGCGTGGGTGGCGCGGTCGCAGACGCCATCGGCCAGCGGTTGAAGCGGCTGTCGAAAACAGTGCAGGTACTCTCTGTTACCCACGCTCCACAGGTTGCGGCCCGTGCTTCAACGCATCTGCTGATCGCCAAGGGTCCGGCGGGCGATGGCAGCGAGCGGATTGCCACACGTGTGGCGACCATGCAGCCTGAGCACCGGACCGAGGAAATTGCGCGCATGCTGGCCGGTGCCTCGGTGACGGACGAGGCGAGGGCGGCGGCTGCGCGGTTGCTGGCGGCGCAGGATTAGTTGCTTGCGCCAACGGCTACGCCAGAGCCGATCATGACGCCTCCCGCCACCCTGTTGACCCTCCTCACAACGCGTTCAGAACGCAGAAGCTTGCGGGCGCGCAAGGCGAGCAGCACATGGCCGCCAATGACCACGATCTCGACGCCGAGAATAACTGCCGCGAGCGCCGTAAGGTGATCGAGCGTTAAAGACGCGCCAACGACACTTGGCAATAATGCCACGTAGAAAAGCGGCATTTTGGGGTTGCCAAGATTGAGCACAAGGCCAGTGAGGAAGATCGAAAACAGGCCGCGCGGCTCACCGGTCGGCTGAAGCTGCGGAACGACTGGCTGCGCCGTCCACAGCTTGATACCCATCCATATGAGATAAGCCGCGCCGCCGTAACGCAACACCGTCATCACCAATCCCATCTCCTGCGCAATCAAGGACAGGCCGAAGGCGGCAAGGGTGAGGAACACGAGGATGCCAGCGACCGTTCCTGCGCCATAAGCGATGCCGGAAGGCGCGCCATGAGTTATCGTTCGCGCGACGATGGTCATATTATCCGGGCCGGGACTGGCTGCGAAAACAAAGAAAGCAGCGACGAAGGCAAAGAGCGTCGTGATGTCCATGGGCGGCTCCGGAGCTTGAGTCATAGTCCGGATATTTACTCTATGCGATTCCAAGCCTTTGAATAGTGTTGGAAGAGCGATGACGGTGGTAAGAAAAAAGCCCCGCGAAGATGCGAGGCTCACTGATTCAAACGAGGATTTACGGATACCGTCAGGCGAACTCTTTATTCTTGGCGCCAACTTCAAGACCGCGTAGCAGGGCTGGACGCGCAGGCTGGCGTGCAGGAGAGTTTTTCCTCGCCCAACCCGATAGTACATCGACAGTATGCTTGGACTGATATTTGGCTATCCATTTGCCTATTCGCTCTATTGAGTAGGCTTCGAGCCAATCTGCTTCTTCCCAACCGATAACAAAGTCCTTTATCGCGTCGAGTGCAGTCTGTCTGTTCGCCTCATTTTTGAGCGCGTTATCGATATGGGTGCGGTCGCTTGGGCGGAACGTGCCTAAACGTGACATCAACTCGATCTTGAGAGAGTTCGTCATTGCTATCTCCATAAATAATCTCTTACGCACCATATCACTGGTTTGCTTGTGTGGGGATTAACGCACCATATTAAATTGCGTTCGTTAGTCGTAGTCAACTTTTACGTCAACACCAAGATCTTTGAAAACATCTGCAACGGCGTCAATCTGCGCATTCGTGGGGGGCATTTGCTTGCAGTAACGCCCCGAATTGGCGTTGAGCACCCAAACCAACCCATCATCATCATCGTCGAAAGCCAGTTCCCCTGCGATACGGGCTTTGCCGCCGTTGAGGAGAGTAGGGTGCCCCAGCTTCTTCTCTTCCGAAGGATGCTTGTAACCGCGCCGCCGTGGATAGCCGGTGTAGTCAGCTTCCGGTTTATCCAACGCGAGCTCTTCAACGGCGATTACAATTTCGCCAGCCTCGTCCATTGCCCAAATGTAATTCTTTGCGCGGGCGGCGAACCGGAACAAATCGCACTGGGCGAGCGCTTTCAGTTTTTCAAGATTTCCAGCAAGCGGACCGTTCAATGTCGAGATGGATTCCGGCCTGCGTCCTTCTTCCCATTTGTCGATTTTCTCCGGAGAACGCACGCAACCGAATTGGCTATCCATTATAAAAACTTACCTGAATATGTATGTTTGATGAGCGATGCATAGCAAAGCATTTTCCTCAAGAAAATAGCCAGGTTGTATTTTATTTGATTTCTACCGTACATTTATCCATTTTTTCTTGCCGGAATTTTGAGGTAAGACCTGATCCGATTCAAAAGCGAGGCCGCCATGTCGAAAGATCAGACACCTGTCGAAAAACTGTCCGAACTCGAAGCCTCTTCGCAGCTTGCATATCTAGCGGCAGAGCTTGCGCGGCATGATGCGCTCTATCATGGCAGGGATCAGCCGGAGATTTCGGACGCGGAATATGACGCGCTGAAGCGGCGCAACGACGCCATCGAGGCGGTATTTCCTGATCTGGTGCGGGCGGATGGTCCTTCGAAAAAGGTGGGCTTCACGCCGCTGCCGACATTCGCACCGATTGTCCATGCGCGGCCCATGCTTTCGCTGGACAATACGTTTTCGGATGAGGACGTGTCGGATTTCGTGGCT
Organism: Agrobacterium larrymoorei; assembly: GCF_013322225.1. Taxonomy (GTDB): domain Bacteria; phylum Pseudomonadota; class Alphaproteobacteria; order Rhizobiales; family Rhizobiaceae; genus Agrobacterium; species Agrobacterium larrymoorei_A. Next base: position 108,963 of record NZ_JAAMFB010000016.1, on the reverse strand, counting down.
TCCGTTTACCGTTTTCTGGGGCGCCTGCCGGACGATTCGATTGCCTTTACCGCGGAGCCGAAGATCGACGGGCTTTCCATGTCCATTCGCTATGAGCGCGGCAGGCTGAAGACGGCGGCAACGCGTGGAGATGGCACGACGGGCGAGAATGTGACGGCCAATATTCTGACCATCAAGGAAATTCCCAATGAGCTTCCCGCCGGTGTGCCCGATGTGGTGGAGGTGCGTGGCGAAGTCTATATGGCCAAGAGCGACTTTCTGGCGCTGAATGCGCAGATGGAAGCGGATGGCAAGCAGACCTACGTCAACCCGCGTAACACGGCTTCCGGTTCATTGAGGCAGCTGGACCCGAATGTAACGGCACGACGCAAGCTGAAATTCTTCGCCTATGCGCTGGGCGAGGTTTCCAATGGCGGGCAGGCGACGCGCCTTGCCGACACGCAGCATGGCATTGTGGAGAAGTTCCGCGAGTGGGGTTTCCCTGTGAACCCCTTGATGAAGAGATTCACGTCCGGCGTACAACTGCTTGAACATTATCATGAAATCGGCATTGCGAGACCAGACCTCGATTACGATATCGACGGCGTGGTCTACAAGGTGGACGAGCTTGATCTGCAAGAGCGTCTCGGCTTCCGCTCGCGCAGTCCTCGTTGGGCAACGGCGCATAAGTTTCCTGCCGAGCAGGCTTTCACGACGGTCGAGAAGATCGAGATTCAGGTGGGGCGAACCGGTGCGCTGACGCCCGTCGCACGTCTGACGCCGATCACCGTTGGCGGTGTGGTGGTGACGAATGCAACGCTGCACAATGCCGATTACATCGAGGGCATCGGCAATAATGGTGAGCGAATCCGACCGGAGGATCACGACATTCGTGTCGGTGACACGGTGATCGTACAGCGGGCAGGTGATGTTATTCCGCAGGTTCTGGATGTGCTGCTGGAAAAGCGCGATACCCATTCGCAGCGTTACGAGTTTCCGAAGAAGTGCCCCGTCTGTGGCAGCCATGCGGTACGTGAGCGCAACGAGAAAACCGGCAAGCTGGATTCCGTCACGCGCTGCACCGGTGGTTTTGTCTGCCGCGCGCAGGCGGTAGAGCATTTGAAGCACTTCGTTTCGCGCATTGCATTCGATATCGAGGGCCTTGGCACCAAGCAGATCGAGTTCTTCTTCGAGAGCGACGACCCGGCGCTTTCCATCAAGACGGCGCCGGATATCTTCACGCTGAAGGAGCGGCAGGAAAAGTCTCTGGCGAAGCTGGAAAATATCGACGGCTTCGGGAGGGTCAGCGTGAAGAAGCTATTCGACGCCATCGATACCCGCCGTGAGATCGATCTGCACCGGCTGATCTTCGCACTCGGAATTCGCCATGTGGGCGAGACGACTGCAAAGCTGCTGGCGCGGACCTACGGCACCTATGAGCATTTCGAAGAGGCGATGAAAGCGGCAGGCGATCTTTCAGGCGATGCCTGGAGCGAGCTGAACAGCATCGAAGGCATCGGTGAAGTCGTGGCGCGTGCCATCGTGGAGTTCTACAAGGAGCCACGTAATCTCGACGTGATCGACCGCCTGATCCGCGAGCTGCGCCCTAGGGAGGCCGAAAAACCTTCAACGGAAGGCAGTCCGGTGGCGGGCAAGACGGTGGTGTTCACCGGTTCGCTGGAAAAGTTCACCCGCGACGAGGCAAAGGCGAGGGCCGAAAGCCTTGGTGCCAAAGTGGCGGGTTCCGTCTCGAAGAAAACCGATATTGTGGTCGCCGGGCCGGGTGCAGGCTCAAAGCTGGACAAGGCGCGTGAGCTTGGCGTGCAGACCATGGATGAGGATGAGTGGCTGGCGCTCATTGCCGGGTGAGACCAGCCGGAAGTCCCGTCATCGGAGGCGTGCCATCAGATAGCAATCGGCGTAGGTGCCATTGCGGAAGGCGTATTGCCTCATCACGCCTTCCTTTGCGAAACCAAACTTTTCATAGAGGTGGACGGCACCCAGATTGTCGGTGAAGACATTCAACTCGATGCGCTTGAGGTCATGCCAGTTATCGGCGGCATCCAGAAGTGTTTTCAGGAAAAGGTTTCCTATACCCTTGCCGGTGAAATCATCATGAATGCCAAGCCCGAGGGACGCTGCATGGCGGCGACGGCCTCGTTGGGCATAGAGACCGGCTTGGCCAAGAAAAATACCATGCCATTCGGCAACGATCACGATATCGGCAGGTGTCAGTTCTTCAATATAGCGGTGGGTTTGGGAGATGCTCTGAAAGGGCTGGCGCAGCGTGCCATGACGGACCCCCGGCATGTTCAGCACTCTTGTCGCGGCTTCAGCATCATCTGGCCTGATGCCCCGTATGATGACGTCGCCAATTGAGAAATCCGTTTGATGAGATGGTTCAGTGGACTGTGACATGCCTGTTTCCTTTTTGCAGTTGGAAGAGCAGGTGCAGTGTCTCGCCCTGCTGCTTCGGCAGGGCTTTGAGGGAAGGATCGCGAAACCTATCGCGCCAATGCTCCATCGCCCGCCGTGGTTACGGTGGTCGTTGCCGTGAGCATCATCGTGTTGGTCGTTGCGATCACGCGCGGAAGATGCCGCCCGTGTGCCCTGCCGTCAACACCGGGCCTTCATTTTTGCGGTAGTTTCCGCTATTGCCCGCTCTGGACAACACGGGAATCGCTTCTTGAAGACCATCGCCATCGATTTCGAAACCGCCAATGAGGAGCGTGGCAGCGCCTGCTCCGTGGGGCTTGCCTGGATCGAGGATGGGGTGATCCAGCGCGTCGAGGAGCGGCTGATCCGACCGAAGGATATGCGGTTTTCTTCCTTCAACATCGCCGTGCATGGTATCCGGCCCGAGGACGTGGAAGATGCGCCGGAGTTTCCCGAGGTCATGGATGAATTTGTCGACGACTTCCGCGACGCGACTATGATCGCGCATAATGCTGCCTTCGATTTCAGCGTGATGCGTGCGAGCTTCGATAAATATCGCCAGAGTTATCCGCAGCTTTCCTACTTTTGCAGCGTGAAGATGGCGCAGCGGGTTTGGCCGTCACTGCCGTCGCATAAGCTGAATATCATCGCGCACCATTTGCAGTTGAGATTCGTCCATCACAATGCCGCGGAGGACGCTGTGGTCTGTGCGTCGGCTGCGATTGCGGCGGCGAAGGAGCTGGCGCTCCAATATGTCCACGAAATCCCGGCAAGGATCGGCATGGTGGCGGGGCGTTTGCATGCCATGGGCTATGAGCCCTGCACAATGAGAAAACGCTAATCCATCCATCTTGTTACGTGCGCACGCCACCCTATCTGTTATTCCAGATATGGAGGTAAAGGCTATGATTTCACAAAAGCTTCGGGCGCTGCTGGTTTCAGGTGTGGCATTGCTGCCTTTTGCTGCGCAGGCGCAGGTCGTCGGCGAAGTCGGGGTGGACTGGACCGGCAACGATATCAAGATCGAGGCGATTGCCGATCCCGAAGTGAAGGGTGTGACGTGCCATATCACCTATTTCGACCGCGGCGTGATCGATAGGCTTAAGAACGGCAACTGGTTTGAAGACCCTTCCAACAATGCGATTTCGTGCAGCCAGACGGGGCCGGTGGAGGTAGGGGATATCGATCTCTCCAAGGGCGGTGAAGAGGTGTTCCGGCAGGGCATGTCGCTTGTTTGGAAGAAGCTGGTTGTGAACCGGATTTACGACAAGGCCAACGACACGCTGGTCTATCTGGTCCACACGCGTGAACTGACCGATGGGTCGGCGAAGATGGCGATTTCGACCGTGCCGCTTTATGGGCAGAACGTGACGTGGAAGAACGGCAAGCCTTGAAGCTCGGCGCGTTCCCCCGAACGAAAAAATGGCGAGCAAGAGCCCGCCATTTTCGAAATTCCATCGGAAATTAGATCGCTTAAGCAGCTTCGCGCGAGAGCTCGTCCGCGATAACGGTGTCGAGGTTGAGGAAGCAGACCATGCTTTTTTCCAGCGCCACGATGCCGCGGCAGAAGTCGCGCTGTTCTTCCGGGATGATTTCCGGGGCGGGCTGGAGGTCTTCGGACTTGATCGTCATCATGTCGGAAACCTGCTCGACGAGCAGGCCGACCAGCTTGCCGCCGATGTCGGTGACGATGATGGCAGAACGCTCTGACGGCTCGGTCATTTTCATGCCGAGGCGGCAGGCCATGTCGATGACCGGGATCACTGCGCCACGCAGGTTGATGAGGCCAAGGACATAAGGCGGTGTGTGGGGCATCGGCGTCACGGGCGCCCAGCCGCGAATTTCGCGGATCGCCATGATGTCGATGCAGAATTCCTGATCGCCGAGATGGAAGGAAACGATTTCGAGATATGCGCCGGATTGTTTGATGGCGTTCGTCATGGCCGGAACTTTTCCTAACGGCTCTCTGGCGGGCCGTATTGAATTTTTCGGAGATATGCGGTGTCCGGTCGTTCCGGTGACATCATGTCGAGCGCTTGTGCGAACCGCTGGCGAGCATCATGGCAAGAACCACTTAAGCTTTCCCTAACAGCGTGATGTAACCTTTTGAAAAAGGTTTCCGAGCCTTTTACTTGCTGCGGCATTTACAGTATATTTATCAGCATGAGCGCCATCCTTTCACATTCCGGCAAGTTGCTTTTCGGTGCCGTTGCTACCGGCGGCATCCTGTATCTTTCACTAATGACCTTCGAAGGCTGGCTCCGTCACAGCACGGACATCTTTCTCGCGACCGTTCAAAACGGCATTGCTTGGTGTTTTTGATCTCGTGAGACAAAACAGCGCGGTGTCGTTCTCACCGGCTTCTTGATTTGCGCAAAATCGCCCGCTTGGTTATCACAAGCTGTAAGAGGCTGGGTTTCCGGCCGAAGGGCTTATCGAGGAACAGCATGAAAAATATCCGTTTCGCGCTTTGGGGCGCTGTGGTCGTTTTGCTTGGCGTCATGGGCTGGTTGACGATGGAGTTGACCAAGAGCCGAAATGAAATGGTGGAAGAGGTTTACGGTACGCCGTTCCAACTGGTCGCGCAGAATGGTCAGCCTATTACGGAAAAGGCATTTCAGGGTAAGCCGACCGCACTCTTCTTCGGTTTCACCCACTGCCCTGAGGTGTGCCCGACAACCCTGTTCGAAATGAATGGCTGGATGGAGAAAGTGGACCCGGCTGGCGACAAGATGCAGGCCTATTTCGTTTCGGTCGACCCCGAGCGTGATACGCCGGAGATCATGAACCAGTATATTTCCAATGTTTCCAAGCGTATAACGGGTATCACCGGTGCGCCTGACAAGATTGCCGAGATGCTGAAGGGGTATCGCATCTATGCCAAGAAGATGCCGGTAGACGAGAAGGATCCAAATGGCGAGTACACCATGGATCACACGGCATCTGTTATTCTGCTGCGTCCAGACGGCGGCTTTGCCGGAACCATCGCCTACGGGGAAAACCCTGATGTGGCCGTGCAAAAGCTGGAAAATCTCCTGAAGATCTGAGGCCATAGAATAATCCTGCGTCGATCCATTGGATTGACGCGGGTTTTGTGGCAAAGGCTGACGCTGATACCATTCGAAGAAAGCGTCAGCCGTGAGCGAAATCCGTCTCTATGTCACCACCACCGAAGTTCAGGCAGGCGAAGTGCTTGATGTCATGTCGGAGGTCTTTGGCGAGGAAGACATAGCCATCGCCACGACGGAAGTGGACGAAAAGCGCGACATTTGGGAAGCGTCGATCTACCTGCTGCTAGAGCAGGAAGAGGACATCACCGAACGCTTCGACACGCTGCTGAAAGCGGCATTTCCACATTTGAAAATAGAGCGCGAAGTCATTCCCGACGTGGATTGGATCGCAAAGTCGCTTGAAGGGCTAAAGCCGGTGCGGGCAGGGCGCTTTCTCGTTCACGGATCGCACGACCGCGACAAGGTGCGCGCAAACGATCTCGCTATCGAGATCGAGGCGGGGCAGGCTTTCGGCACCGGTCACCACGGCACGACGGCGGGCTGCCTCGAGATGATCGAAGAAGTGCTGCGCGCACGCACCATCCGTAACGCGCTCGATCTAGGCACCGGCAGCGGTGTCCTCGCCATCGCCACTGCGAAGATGCGCAAGGTGCCGGTTCTGGCGACGGATATCGACCCCATCGCAACGAAAGTGGCGAAGGAGAATGCGCGCCTGAACGGCATCGTCTCCGGCATTTCCTTCGAAACCGCGCCCGGCTTCCATTCGGATTCGTTCCGCAAGCATGGCCCTTTCGATCTCATCATCGCCAATATTCTGGCCCGTCCACTCATCAAGATGGCACCGCAACTGGTGGCGCATCTGGCTCCGGGCGGTACGGTCATCCTTTCCGGCATTCTCGCTTCGCAGCGCTGGAAAGTTCTTTCGGCCTATAACGGCGCGCAGTTGAGCCATATCCGCACCATCTGGCGCAATGGCTGGGTGACTATCCATCTTCGCAAGGAAAGCAACTGAAGAGGCTCACTTCTCCAGAAAAGCCACGGCCTCGACATGCGGCGACCACAGGAACTGGTCGATGGGCACAACCCGCGTCACGCGGTAACCGCCCTGAATGAGAATCGACAGATCACGCGCTAGCGATAACGGATTGCAGCTGACGGCGACGATCTTCCTGACGGTGCTGCGCGCCAGTTCCTTGCTCTGAAGTTCCGCACCTGCGCGCGGCGGATCGAAGACCACGGCGTCGTAGTTCTTCAGTTCCTTGGCGATCAGCGCATGACGGAAGAGATCACGCTTTTCGATGCTGACGGGTTTCAGGCCCTGCGTGTTGCGCGCTGCAAAATCCAGCGCCTTCAATGGCTTGTCTTCCGCCTCCACTGCATGAACCCTGGCCACGCGTGCCAGCCGCAGCGCAAAGGTGCCGGTTCCGCAGAAGAGGTCGGCAATTCGCTTGGATTTTCCGACATGGGAAAACACCAAATCCGCCATGGCTTGTTCGGCAGACTTGGTTGCCTGCACGAAGCTGCCCGCTGGTGGCAGCACCTTTACGCCATTGAATTCGATCTCTGGCTTCTGCGGTTCGATCAGGATTTCGCCCGCAAGCGAAACGCGTGCGATACCGCGCATGGAAAGCACTGTGTCGGTGAGCGCACGGCGCTGCTTGTCATTGACCGACTTGATGCCTTCGATGGAGATATCAAGCCCGGACAGCGTTTCCAGCACCGCGATGCGGAACGGCTCCGCATTCGATGTCACTGTCAGGCCGATGGCGCGGATGGCGTCCAGTTTCGAGATGATCCCCACTGCGGCGATGGGACATTCCTCGATGTCGACGATGTGGTGACTTCCCGCCTGGCTGTAACCGAGGAGCAGACCTTTTTCCGTCTTGCGGGCGGCGAAAACGACGCGTCTCCGCTCGCCGGGGCGACAGATCACGAGAGGATCGACCTCAATATCGATTCCTTTCGATCTCAGTGCGGAAAAGACGAGGTTGCGCTTGAAGGCGTGGTAGGGCTCATCCGCTACATGTTGCAGCGAACAGCCGCCGCAGGTACCGTTCTTTCCCTCTGGCCCGAAATGCCGACAGGCAGGCTCCCGGCGGTCGGGCGAGGCTTCTGCGATGGACATGACGGTGCCCTCGTCTTTCACGCGGGCGATCGCCACGGTTTCGCCCGGCAGCGTGAAGGGCACATAGACCGTGCCCTCGGGACCGTGTGCAATGCCGTCGCCCTGCGCGCCGAGGCTCTGGATTTTTACGGTCTGGGTGCTCATGGCTTTCTGCCTCCGAGAAGGAATTCAACATTGCCGTCTCCGCCGGAGATCGGGGAGGGGATGAGGCCAAGGCTGATCCAGCCCATGTCTTCCACCAGCCAACGTTCCAGCTCTGCGGCGACCTGCGGAGCGCTTTCCGGTTCTTTCAGCAGACCCGCCTTGCTGATCGCATCGCGACCAGCCTCGAACTGTGGCTTCACCAGCAGAACGGCAAAGGCCTCCGGTTCGGCCAGCTCCAGTGCAGGTGCAAGCGCGATTTTCAGCGAGATAAAGGAAACATCGGAGACGATGAAGCTGATCGGGCGGTTTTCGATGTCGTCTTCGCTAAGAAAGCGGGCGTTCAGCCCCTCGATGCTCGTGACGCGTGGGTCGGCCTCCACACGCGGGTGGATTTGCCCATGCCCGACATCGATGGCTGTTACATGCGCGGCACCCCGTTGCAGCAGAACCTCGGTAAAGCCGCCGGTAGACGCGCCCACATCCAGACACTCATGGCCGGAAGGGTCGAGCTTGAAATGATCGAGTGCCGCTACGAGCTTCAGCGCCGCGCGCGAAACATAATCCTGCGCGGGATCGTCTATGGCGATCACCGCATTTTCAGGGAAGGACAGGCTCGGCTTTGTAACGATCTTGCCATTTACGCTCACCGTGCCACGCGACACTGCATCCCTTGCACGGGAACGGCTGGCGAACAGCCCTTTGGCCACCAGAAGCTGGTCCAGCCGTTGATTTTCAGTCATTTTGGTCATGGTTTGTGTCAATGACGACCAATCGCCCGCAGCGCAAGCGATTTTATCGTTTCCGACCGGCCATGGCATCGGATTCTAGCCTGCTTTACCCATAAGAATTCGGTGAATTTAAGCGAATCTAAACAGCTTTATATCAGATTGCCCTTAACGTTGAGATTAGCTTGACCTTGCTGCCATGAAGGCAAAATCCTCCCATTAAAGATGCGCGGGACGGCACAGGTTTGCCAGTGAGCCACCCGACGCTTGTCGAAAGAGTTCTCGATGTCTTTGAAAAATTTGCCCATTAATCTCAAGCTGGTGGTTACTTTCATCGCCTTGATGGGCGTCTGCCTTGTGGCATCAGCGGTGGTTTTCCTGCAAACAATCGATGCGCGACGGGTATCTGCAGAGCAGGTGACGACGTCCAAATTGATGCAGGCCGTTGATGAAGCCAAGGCTGCCATGCTGGAGCAGGCCGTCAACCAGCGCGGCTTCCTTCTGTTTCGCAGTGACAGCACATATAACGACGTCGGCGCTCAACGCGACCTGATGCTGAAGAAGCTGGACGAAGCACGTGGTTTCGCTGCCGGCAAGCCTGAAATCCTGAAGTCCATCGATGACATGCAGGCCTCCGCGACCGTGTTCTACAAGGAACTGGCCGAGCCGCAGATGGCGGCGCGAAAGACGACCGAGGCGCCTATTTCCGAAATCATCGAGATCGGGCGCAATCAGGCCAAGGGCCAGCTCGACGGCTTTCGTGCAAATGCTGCCAAGATCAAGGAGCAGCTGACCGTACTTTCGACCAGCCTCAATAATCAACAGGCTTCGACGCACGCCAATCTGGAATTCGCACTTCTTGGTGGCGGTGCTGCCGCTGGTATCGTTTCCGTTCTGCTGATCTGGCTGCTGTCGCGCGCCATCGTTGCGCCCATCGTCGGAATGACGAAGGCCATGGGCCGTCTGGCAGAAGGTGATACGACCGTCGACGTTCCCGCGCTCGACCGTGGTGACGAAGTGGGCCAAATGGCGAAGGCCGTTCTTGTCTTCAAGGAAGCCGGCATCGAAAAGACCCGCCTGTCCAGCGAAAGCGACCGTATGCGTTCCGCAACGGAAGCAGATCGCCGCCGCGCCGAGGCCGATAAGGCCCGTGCGGATGCCGAGCAGCTCTTTGCCCGCGAAGAGCTTGCCAAGGGTCTCGAAGCTCTCTCCAATGGCAACCTCGCTTACCGCATCGAATCTCCGTTCACCGACTTCATCGAGCCGCTTCGCGTAAACTTCAACACCTCGCTCGACAAGTTGCAGGAAACCCTTCGCAAGGTCGGCGAGAATGCAGCCGCGATCAATGCCGGTGCGTCTGAAATGCTGTCTGCTGCCGACGACCTGTCGCGCCGCACCGAACAGCAGGCGGCTTCCATTGAACAGACGGCTGCCGCTCTGGAGGAAGTCACGACGACCGTTCGGGACAGCGCCAAGGGTGCTGAAGAGGCGGGCGCTCTGGTTCAGCGCGCTCGCGCAGGTGCCGAGAAGTCCGGCACGGTGGTTCGCAAGGCCGTTGCCGCCATGCAGGAAATCGAAAAGTCCTCCGGTGAGATCACCAACATCATCGGCGTCATCGACGACATTGCTTTCCAGACCAATCTGCTCGCGCTGAACGCCGGTGTCGAAGCGGCACGCGCAGGCGAAGCCGGTAAGGGCTTTGCTGTGGTGGCGCAGGAAGTGCGTGAGCTTGCGCAACGCTCTGCAAATGCGGCGAAGGAAATCAAGGCGCTGATCAGTACCTCGAGCCAGCATGTCGAAAACGGGGTCAACCTCGTCGACGAGACCGGCAAGGCGCTTCAGCTTATCGTGGCCGAGGTAGAAGAGATCAACGCTCACGTCAGCGCCATCGTCACCGCATCGCGTGAACAGTCCACGGGATTGCAGGAAATCAACACCGCCGTAAACACCATGGACCAGGGCACGCAGCAGAACGCCGCCATGGTGGAACAGCAGACCGCTGCCAGCCATTCGCTGGCGCGCGAAGCCGAAGCACTGAACGGCCTGATCGGCCAGTTCAACCTCGGTGGCGGCGTACGGTCGGCTGCTGCCTTCACACCGGCACCGATGACCACACCTTCGGCTCCCCGTGCCGCGCCGATGACTGCGGTCAAGCCGGTCTATTCTTCGAAGCCTCGCTCGACACCGGTCGCCGCAAAAGTAACGGCCCGTCCGGTAGCGTCTCCAGCCCGCGCGCTCGGGCAGAGCCTTGCGCAAGCCTTTGCTCCAGCTCCAAGCAGCTCGGCTAAGGCCGCCGAGCAGAACTGGGAAGAGTTCTGAGCTAAACGCGCATGCAGCACTAACAAAAAACCCGCCGGAGCAATCCGGCGGGTTTCTTTTTTGATGAGATGCTTTCGCTTATCCAGCGAAACCGACGCCTGGTTGTTTCTGTCCCAGGGCGGCAAATACAGCAGAAACGATGCCTGCCCGGTCCAGCCCTGCTTCGGCATACATCGTCTCGGGTTTGGCCTGCTCGACCCATTGATCCGGCAAGGTGAGGGTACGAACCTTGAGGCCCATATCCAGCAACCCGGCACTCGCCATGAAATGCAGCACCTGTGCGCCAAAGCCGCCAGAGGAGCCTTCCTCAATAGTCAGCAGTACCTCGTGGTGGCTCGCCAACTGGCGAATTAGGTCGAGGTCGAGCGGCTTGGCGAAGCGTGCATCCGCAACAGTCGTCGAAAGCCCTGCCGCGTCCAAATCTTCTGCGGCAGCAAGAGCATCGGCGAGGCGGGTTCCGAAGGAAAGCAGCGCAATCTTCGTACCTTCCTTAATGATACGGCCCTTGCCGATTTCGAGAATTTCACCGCGCACCGGCATTTCAATGCCCACGCCTTCACCGCGTGGATAACGGAATGAAATCGGGCCTTCGTCATAGGCAGCGGCAGTGCGCACCATATGCTTCAGTTCCGCCTCGTCGGATGCCGCCATCACCACCATGCCCGGCAAAGTCGCAAGGAAGGTGGTGTCGAACGAGCCTGCGTGGGTCGGACCATCTGCGCCAACGAAACCGGCACGGTCTATCGGAAAGCGGACCGGCAAACCCTGAAGCGCTACATCGTGCACCAGCTGGTCGTAACCGCGTTGAAGGAATGTAGAGTAGAGCGCGCAGAAGGGCTTGTAGCCCTCTGTCGCCAGTCCGGCCGCAAATGTTACCGCGTGCTGCTCGGCAATGCCGACATCGAAGGTGCGTTTGGGAAAAATTTCGGCCAGCTTGTCCAACCCGGTGCCGCTCGGCATTGCTGCGGTGACGCCGACGATCTTTTCGTCCAGCGTCGCTTCCTGCACCAGAGCTTCGGCGAAGACGGATGTATAGCTTGGCGCATTCGGCTTGGCCTTAGCCTGTGCGCCCGTGATGACGTCGAACTTGTTGACGCCGTGATATTTGTCCGCCGCCGCCTCGGCAGGTGCGTAACCCTTGCCTTTCTGGGTCACGACGTGAATCAGAACCGGCCCCTTCTGGTTGTCGCGCACGTTTCGCAGCACCGGGAGCAGATGATCGAAAGAATGGCCGTCGATGGGACCGATATGGTAGAAGCCGAGCTCTTCGAACAGCGTGCCGCCCGTTACATAGCCGCGTGCGTGCGTTACGGCGCGGGTAATCGCACGGTCGATCGTCTTGCCGAGATAGGCCGTCAGCTTCTTCCCGAAATCGCGAAAGCCCATATAGGTGCGCCCGGAGGCGAGGCGGGCCAGATAGGCGCTCATCGCGCCTGTCGGCGGAGCAATCGACATGTCGTTGTCGTTGAGGATGACGATGAGACGCGCGTCCAACGCACCTGCATTATTCAACGCCTCGAAAGCCATGCCCGCGGACATGGAGCCATCGCCGATGATGGAGATGACCTTGCGGTCACTCTTGTCCAGCTCGGCTGCGACTGCCATGCCGAGACCGGCGGAAATGGAGGTGGAGGAATGTCCAGCGCCGAAATCGTCATACTCGCTCTCTGCGCGGCGGGTGAAGCCGGAAAGCCCGCCTTCCTGTCGCAGCGTGCGGATGCGATCCCGTCGCCCTGTCAATATCTTGTGCGGATAACACTGATGGCCGACATCGAAGATCAGCCGGTCTTCCGGCGTGTTGAAAACCTTGTGGATGGCAATCGTCAGTTCCACCACACCGAGACCAGCACCCAGATGCCCACCCGTCTTGGAGACTGCATCGATCATCTCGTCGCGCAATTCCCTGGCCAGTTGGGGCAGGTCGCGATCCTCTATCGCCTTGAGATCGGATGGGAATTTCACCCGGTCAAGCAACGGTGTTTCTGGCATTCCGGTCAATCGTTCGGCCTTCGTATTGTATAAGGAAACTTGCTCGGTAGATGGGTGACAGTTGCGCCCTCGGCAAGCTTTTAATTCGTTTTAACCGGTTTCAACCCTGCGGCAAAGGGACAAACTCTTCCTCATCCCCTGGAACGATATCGAAACGCCCGGTTCGCCATTCTTCCTTGGCCTGCTCTATGCGTTCTTTTGATGACGAGACGAAGTTCCACCAGATATATCGCTTCGAATTCAAGGCTGCACCCCCGAACAGCATGATGTGACAGCCGTTAACGCCGCCTTTTAAGGTGATGTCATCTCCTGCCCGGAAGGCCAGCAGCTGGTCCGCCGCGAACACGTCGCCTGCGACCTCCAGCGACCCGGAAAGGATGTAGATTGCCCGCTCTTCGTGGTCTGCGGGAAAGGGGAACTTCGCAGCGGGTGCGAGTGTCAGATCCGCATATAGCGTATCCGTAAATGTCTTGACCGGAGATCGCAGACCGGCAAACGAGCCAATCACGACGCGACCCTGTGCGCCTGTCGTGTCGATGAGTGGCATTGCGCTTCGTTCGGTGTGGGCGAAATCCGGCACAATTTCCTCCTTGTCGTCAGGCAACGCCAGCCATGTTTGCAGACCGGACATCGACAGGGGGTGACCGCGAAGATTTTCCGGCGTGCGCTCCGAATGTACGATGCCGCGCCCCGCCGTCATGAGGTTGATATCGCCGGGCCGGATGACGAGCTCCGTACCGAGACTGTCACGGTGCTTGATTTCGCCATCGAACAGGTACGTGACCGTTGAAAGCCCGATATGGGGATGCGGCTTTACGTCCAGCGCCTCGTCAGCCTTCAGGATCGCCGGGCCCATGCGGTCGAAGAATATGAATGGTCCCACCAGCCGCCGCTCCCGCGTCGGTAAGGCCCGACGCACGGAAAAGCCGCCAATATCGCTCGATCGCGGAATGATCAGGTTCTCTATGGCATCGCAGGCAAAGGCATCACCAGCGGCGGGGTCTTTCCCGGGAAAAAAGGACATGGGTTTTCTCCTGCGTCGTTGACCCGAAGATTACCACGATTTGCGAGGCGCGTGAGGATTTGGTTATAAACAGTGTGTTCAGCGCGATTGTGTATTTAGGCGCGTTGTGAGGCTGGGTTCACCTCATTTTTCAACGTCATCCTCGGACTTGTCCGGAGGACTTACTCACGTCGAAACATACGATACCTCGGCAAATGCTCGGGACGAGCCCGAGCATGACGAAGTGAGCGACCCTCACTCCCCGTCCAGCGGCTCTACGCCCTGGGGCTTGCCCGCGCGGTCCAGCCTGATCTTCTCGATACGCTTTTCAGCCGTCGTCAGCAGCGCCTCGCAATGCTTCTTCAGGGCTTCGCCGCGCTCGTAGATGGCGATGGATTCGTCCAGCGCCACGTCGCCACGTTCCAGGCGGGCTACAATGCTTTCCAGCTCGGCGACGGCCTTTTCGAAAGAATAACCGCTGACATCGGCTGTGGTGGCATTTTCCGTCATGTTCAACCCTTCATCATTCTCAAAATATGCATGGCTGCCGATTCCGCCAGCCCTTCCAGATCATAGCCGCCTTCCAGCAGGCTGACGACCCGGTTGCTGGCATATTTGTCCGCCATCTCCAGAATTCGCCCCGTCGCCCAATCGAAATCATCGCCAACCAGATTGATTTGTGCCAGCGGATCTCGGTGATGCGCATCGAAACCCGCCGAGATGATGATGAGGTCAGGTGAGAAATCGGCAAGTGCCGGAAGCACGCGTGATTTGAAGGCTTCGCGGAAATGCTCGCTGCCGGTATTGGGCGAGAGCGGCGCATTGACGATATTGTTCTTGATGCCGGTTTCCTTCTTCTCCCCGCTCCAGGGGTAAAGCGGCATCTGGTGGGTAGAGCAGAACAGCACGGAGGTGTCGTTCCAGAAAATATCCTGCGTGCCGTTACCGTGATGCACGTCCCAGTCGACGATGGCGACCCGCTCTGCGCCGTGTACCTTCTGCGCGTGGCGGGCGGCAATTGCGGCGTTGTTGAACAGGCAAAAACCCATTGCCTTTTCGGTCTCTGCATGGTGGCCCGGAGGGCGGCTTGCGACGAAGACGTTGTCGGCCGCACCTTTGAACACGTCATCGACCGCGGCCATGGCAGCGCCGATGCCGGTCAGCGCCGCTTGCAGGCTTTTGGGCGAAGCATATGTATCTGCTTCGATACGGTTGATCTCGCCGTCTTCTTCCGGAATCTGCCGCATGACCGAAATCAGGTGGCTTTCAGGATGGGCAAGAAGAACGGCGTCCTCATTTGCCTGCGGCGCCTCTTTTCTCTCAAGCCGCTCGAAGTTCGGGTGCTCGAGCGCGATATTCAGCGAGCGCAGACGGTCGGGCCTCTCCGGGTGTCCCTCCGGCGTGATGTGTTCCAGGAATATCGGATGCTCGTAAAGCCTTGTGGCCATGATGCTGACTCCTGAAATGTCTGTTGGCCGAAGGTCAGGCGCGTTGTGGCAGCAGCGGATAACCGGCCATCACCGCGCGACCGGTGAGCGCAGCGAATACGGCCTTTACGAGGTCGCCGGGAATGAAAGCCATCGACCCAAGAAAGGCCTTTTCGAAACCAATACCGGTTGCGAACGCGAGATAGGTGATGCCAAAGGCATAGAGAACGATCACGCCGCCCGCAATGCTCGCCAGAAAAAAGCCGATGCCTTGCGCCAGTGCAGGTTGGCCTGCCTTCACGATCCGCTCTGAAAGGTATCCGGTGACGAAAGCAGCGGCGATCCAGCCGATGAGGAAGCCGGTGGTCGGCGTGGTGAAAATCGAAAGCCCGCCACGACCACCAGAAAGGACGGGCAGGCCAATGGCGGCGATGAGGATCGTCAGAAGTACCGCGAATGTCCCGCGCTTGGCGCCCAGAACGACACCTGCCAGCATTACGCCAAGCGACTGCGCCGTGATCGGTACCGGAATGAAGCCGAGCGGAATGGGCGGCAGCAGACCGAGCGCGATGATGATGGCGGAAAACAGCGAGATCAATACGAGGTCACGGGTTTTCATGTGGGCTCTCCCTTTTGTCCCTGCGAGGTTTGACCTCTGAAACCGCGCGCGTCAATGGCATCGGCAATCGCGTCGGCATCCTTCAACGTCATAATGATGAGTGGAACGAGAGCACTGTGAAGTTTTACGCGGCTGCCGCGCGCCCGGTGCGCGTCCTTCAGCGTGTGGTAGCGATTAATCACCTCCGGCACGAACCGCACGACGAGCCCCACCGCAAGACCGATATCCGATGCTCTAGCGAACCCCAGTTTTTCCAGTGGACGCAGCGCCAAGCTGATCTCGTCCATGAACTGCGAGATACTGACGCTTGCCGTAATCGCTGTTGCCAGGAGTGTCAGGGCGATCAACCTCAGTAACGTGATGGTAGCATCCATCACCGGAATGAGCAGGTAGCTGAAGGCCGCGATGATCATGATTGTAAGGAAAACGGCACGCAAACGCGACAGCGTTTCGCGCATGCCCAGATGAGCCTGCCAAAGGACGACTATTGCCAGTATGACGGCAATAACCAGAAGGGCGGGGCTGCGCGTCAGAAACAATCCGATGCTGAACAGCGCCAGCGCTAACAGCTTTACACGCGGCGCGAGCCGATACAGCCAGCCTGTCCCTTCTGCGTAGAGGCTTCTCACGACAGCGCCACCTCGCGATAGGCGCGGATCGCTTCTGCGGGTAGGGCATCGACGAGGAGCCGCCCCTCGTGAAACAGAAGCACACGGTCGAAACTTTCCAGCAGCGGTAGATCATGGGTGATGACGATAAGGCTTTGCTCGAGGCTTGCCATCGTTCGCTCAACGACAGCCCGATTTTTGAGATCGAGCTGGTTGGTCGGCTCATCCATGATCAGTATTCTAGGGCCTGTAATAGTCAAAGCCGCAAGCGCCGCCAACTGCAATTCGCCGCCGGAAAGTTCATGTGCACGACGGTTCCCAAGGTGCTCGATACCGAAGCGTAGAAGCATTGCTTGAACGGCTGCATCGATGGCTGCCTTGTCCATACCTCGGTTCTTCAGTCCGAATGCGATATCGTCATGGATGATCGGCAAAATGATCTGGTTTTGCGGGTTCTGGAAAACGAAGCCGACCTCTCTCAGCACCGCATCGGCATCTTTCATCGTGTCCAGTTCATTCACGCAGACGCGGCCTGTCGTCGGCTTCGTGAGGCTGTTGATCATGCGCGCGAAGGTGGTCTTGCCGGAGCCATTAAGGCCAATGATGCCTATGCGTCGCTCGCTCAGCGAAATGCTGAGAGGCTCGATAGCCGTTCGTCCCTCGAAGGCGACACCTGCATCATGAAATTGGATCGTCACGTCCGTCCCCTGCCATCTCGTGGCGCTTCTATAAACATATGTCCACACAAACAAAATCAAGAACAAAAAAAGAACATTGCTTTTTTATGTGTGCGGCCATAGGCTTTTGCCATGGCGATTCAGGTTTCGAACGAAGCAGCGCGGCGTATCTTTCTGGCACGGCAGGGACTATCTGCCCCGCCGGGCAAGGCAATGAGCAAGAATGATCTGCTGCAACTTATCACCGAACTGGGCTTCGTGCAGGTGGATAGCATCGCGACGGTAGAGCGTGCGCATCACCAAATTATCTTCTCCAGAAACCAGACCTACAGGCGGGAGCATCTGACGGCGCTTCTGGAAAAGGACCGGGCACTTTTCGAACACTGGACGCATGACGCGTCGATCCTTCCTTCGGCATTCTATCCCTATTGGAAACACCGGTTTCGAAGGCGTGAACCGATCCTGCTCGAACGGTGGCGAAAATGGCAGGGGGAGGGCTTCGACGCTGCTTTCGAGGAAACTTTCCAGCGAATAGCGGAGAACGGCGCGGTCATGTCGCGCGATATGAAGGCGGAAGACCATCAGTCCGGCGGCTGGTGGAACTGGCATCCCTCCAAGACTGCGCTGGAATATCTGTGGCACACGGGCAAGTTGGCAATCTCGGGGCGCGTTAATTTCCAGAAGGTCTATGACCTGGCCGAACGGGTCATCCCCTCTCAGCACCATGATTTGGAGGTGGACCATGAAGAGTTTGTCGATTGGGCCTGCCGAGAAGCATTGAACCGTCTTGGCTTTGCCACATCTGGCGAAATTTCAGCGTTCTTCGATATCGTCACGCCGCAGGAGGCGAGAGACTGGATAGCGAACCACCGCGATGAGTTGACCGAGGTGTCGCTTGTTTCTGCCAATGGCGCAAAGGAGCGGGCGTCCTATGCATTTGCCGGTTTTGCCGGCGACGCGCAGGCCGAGGCCAGTTTGCAGCCACCTCAGCGTATCCGCGTACTCAGTCCCTTTGATCCTTTGCTTCGAAACCGCGCCCGCACCGAACGGCTGTTCGGTTTCTTTTATCGTATCGAGGTCTTCGTGCCGGAGCCGAAGCGGCAATATGGCTATTATGTTTTTCCGCTTCTGGAAGGCGGCCGACTGATAGGCCGTATCGACATGAAGGCGGAGCGAAAAAACGGCACGCTGGATGTAAAGCGGCTTTGGTTGGAGAAAGGCGTTCGCCCGTCTTCCGGGAGACTGGAAAAGCTGGATGCGGAACTGAACCGGCTCGCCAAGTTCACGGGCGTGGAAAGCGTACGTTATCTGGATGGTTGGCTGATCTGATCCGCGGTGGCGCGTGAGAATAGCTACCCTTAACGCTTGCCGGGTTCCGGCAGCGAGTCCAGTGTCGCGGACACGGCGCGGTCCATCGCTTCGCGTTCATCGAACAAGGCCAGCAGTAATGTTGCGCCCTCCAGCCTTACCAGTGCGTCGGCTGCGAGAATTTCGGCCTTTTCGCGGGGCATGCCTTTCTCGAGTACCTCCGTCATCCGGTCGCGGTGTCCCTGAAAGAAGTCTTTTACCGCCTGCTTGGCCAGCGGCGTGTCTTCACCAATGCCGTAGGCAAGATGAAAGCCCACGCAGCGCTTTCGCTCTGAAAGGCTCTTGGCGATGGATAGGACGATCATTTCGAAGGCTTTTCGCCACTCGACACGGTCGATATCAGGAATGTCGAAGGTTTCTTCCAAAGTCGAATCAAGCACCTCGGGGACAAGTGATTCCTTGTTTGGAAAACGCATGTAGAGCGATGCTTTTCGTAAGCCCACCTCGTCGGCGAGATCCTGCATCGATGCGCCCGCATAGCCCTTTTCGCGAAAAAGCTCACGGGCAGCGTGGATGATTTTGTCTCGGCTCACTTTTGTCATCGGTCTCTCACTCGCGAATGTCAGTTTTTGCTATCACAAATTTTTTATATTTACAAACGACCGATCGGTAGTATTTTGGCGTGGATATGAAACAGCAATCGAGGTTTGAAATGTCTATCACCTATAAGCGCCAGACTGTCGGATACGTGGATGTGTTTTATCGGGAGGCGGGTCCGAAGGACGGGCCTGTTCTCTTACTCCTGCATGGCTTCCCGTCTTCCAGCCATATGTTCCGCGAACTCATGCCCAAGCTTTCCGATACCTATCGGGTAATCGCCCCCGACTTGCCCGGCTTTGGCTACACAAGCGCACCAGATCGTGGCAGGTTCGAATATACTTTCGACAACCTTGCCAATGTGATCCATGGCTTCACGCAAAGTCTCGGGCTTGAGAAATATGCGCTCTACGTCTTCGACTACGGCGCGCCGACCGGTTACCGCCTGGCCGTGAAGCATCCGGAAAAAGTGACGGCGATTATCAGTCAAAACGGCAATGCCTATACCGATGGTTTCAGTGATGAGTGGACTGCATGGGAAGAATATTGGCGCAACCCGAGTGCTGAAACGCGCGAAGCATGCCGCGCATCGCTTTCCGCAGACGTTATCGAAAACTGGCAATACCGCACCGGCACGAACCCGGAAAGGCTCGGGCCGGATGGCTACATGCTTGATATTGCCTTGATGTCGCGTCCCGGCGCAGAGGAAATCCAGCTCGATCTCATTCTGGATTACCGCACCAATCTGGACCGTTATCCCGAATTTCAGGCGTATTTCCGCGAGTTCCAGCCGCCTTTGCTGGCCGTATGGGGCAAGCACGATCCGGCATTCATCCCTGCTGGAGCAGAGGCTTACAGGCGTGACCTACCGAATGTAGAAATCCATCTGCTCGATACGGGGCACTTCGCTCTGGAGACGCATGTCGATGAGATCGCCGAACTCATCAGGCGTTTTCTGAGCCGCCAAGACCTGTAAACGCCATTGCCCTGTGCGCCTCGATTGGGCGCGCAGGGCCAAAGCGATGGTCAGCATATATCTGTCGAGCTGATCTGAATGCCAAATCCTTCGAGGCCGACATAGTGGCGCTCGCGGGTCGTGAGAAGCTTGATAGAGCTGATGCCCAGATCTTTGAGGATCTGCGCGCCGAGACCGATTTCCAGCCATTCCTCGTCGCGGGTCCGGGCTTGCGCATGGGCCTCATCCGGCTCGCGAGCCTTGCGGCGTCCGGCAACCTGCCCAACGCCCACCGAGCCTTCGCGCAGATAGATGATGACGCCGCGGCCCTCCTGCGAGATTTTCTGCATATAATGCTGAACAGGCTGCTTCTTGCCGAAAATGTCGTCGGCAACATTTTCCGTGTGCAGGCGCACCGGAATGTCGACGCCGTCGCGGATGTCGCCAAAGATGACGGCCATATGCTGCATCGGATCCCAGGGGAGGGAGTAGGTCTGCGCCTTGGCGGGTCCGAAAGGCGTTTCGATGGTGAATTCCGATTCCAGTTCCACCAGCGTTTCCTTGCGCTGGCGATAGGCGATCAGGTCGGCAACGGAGACCTGCTTCAGGCCGTGGCTTTCGGCAAAAGACGAAACCTGTGGGCCACGCATCACGGTGCCATCGTCATTGACGAGTTCGCTGATGACGCCGATCAGCGGCAGGCCTGCAAGCTTGCACAAATCGACCGCTGCTTCCGTATGGCCGGAACGCATCAGGACGCCGCCTTCGCGGGAAACGAGGGGGAAGATGTGGCCAGGCCGCGTGAAGTCGGACGCGCCGACATTCGGGTTGGCCAAATTACGCACCGTCAGATTGCGGTCATCGGCGGAAATGCCGGTCGTCGTTCCGTGCTTGAAATCGACGGAAACGGTAAAAGCGGTGGTGTGGGCGCTGTCGTTCTCCGCCACCATGGCGTTGAGGTTCAGCCGCTTTGCCTCATCGCGCGGCATGGGCGCGCACACGATGCCGGAGGTGTGGCGCACGATGAAGGCCATTTTTTCCGCCGTGCAGTGCACGGCAGCAACGATCAGATCGCCTTCGTTTTCGCGGTCGTCATCATCCATCACCACCACGATCTCGCCCGCCTCGAAGGCGCGGATGGCTTCAACGACGCGTTTTTGATCGTAGGTCATGGTGATGTTCCTTATTATTTCAGGCGACCGGTCTGGCCGCGATCTCGCAAATAATGATCGGCAACGGTGCAGGCGACCATGGCCTCGCCAATCGGCACGGCACGAATGCCGACACAGGGGTCGTGACGGCCCTTGGTGCGGACTTCGACATTGTTGCCATCTGCGTCGATGGACTGGCGCTCCGTCAATATGGAGGATGTCGGCTTGATTGCAAAGCGTGCCACAATCGGCTGGCCGGTGGCGATGCCACCAAGAATGCCGCCCGCATGGTTGGACAGGAAAATCGGATTGCCGTCATTGCCCATGCGCATCTCGTCGGCGTTTTCTTCGCCGGTCAGCTCGGCAGAGGCAAAGCCTTCACCGATCTCGACGCCCTTCACAGCGTTGATTGACATGAGGTTGGAAGCAATATCCTGATCGAGCTTGGCATAAAGCGGTGCGCCGATCCCGGCCGGAACGCCTTTCGCTACAACCTCGATGACCGCACCGATGGAGGAGCCCGCCTTGCGGATACCGTCAAGATATTCTTCCCAAACGGGCACCATGTCCGCGTCCGGGCAGAAGAACGGGTTTTCGTTGACCTGCGCCCAGTCCCAATTGGCACGATTGATCTTGTGCTTGCCGATCTGGACCAGCGCGCCGCGCACATTAAGACTTGGAACCACCTTACGCGCCAGTGCACCTGCTGCAACACGCGCTGCCGTCTCTCTGGCAGAGGAGCGCCCACCGCCACGATAGTCACGAATGCCGTATTTCAGATCATACGTGAAATCCGCGTGGCCAGGGCGGTAACGTCGGGCAATTTCGCCGTAATCCTTGGAGCGCTGGTCGGTGTTCTCGATCAGCATCGAAACGGGCGTCCCGGTGGTGATCATCGTCTCCCCGTCCTCATCCAGCATAACGCCGGAGAGAACCTTCACGATATCGTCTTCACGCCGTTGCGTCACGAACCGGCTTTGACCAGGCTTGCGCTTGTCCATCCAGGCCTGAACTTCTGCAAGTGTAAAACGAATGCCGGGAGGGCAGCCATCCACCACGCAGCCCAATGCAGGACCATGGCTTTCGCCCCAGGTGGAAACGCGGAAGAGATGACCGAAAGTGTTATGCGACATGATAAACCAGACCGACCCGGAAGCGTTTCTCTGAAGACACGCAGTTTTTCAAAATTACCGGTCCTCTCCTTAGTGTAAAATGTCACCGGGCAAAAGCCCAACTTCGCGCCTTCGCGTACACTCAGCGCCGTAAGCCGATCAGGCTGTGATCTCTTGAAGTGGCTGCGGAAAACCACGCCAGCTATCGGATGTTGCGAAGGACGCAAAGTCCTGCGCGGGCAGGGGCTTTGAGAAAGCATATCCCTGGGCAATGTCGCAGCCCATCTGCCTCAGCATCGTTGCATGACCGTGGGTCTCCACGCCTTCGGCTACCGTTTCGACGCCAAGAGAGCGGGCGATATCGATGATTGAACGAACCAGCGCCCGTTCCTGCGGAGAGGCGAGGATCGGCATGACAAGCTGCCTGTCGATTTTCAGACGGTTGGGTTTCAAACGCAGCAGGCTGATGAGCGAGGTATGGCCCGTCCCGAAATCGTCGATCTCGATATCGATACCCAGCGACTTGATTCTTTCGATGTTGCGGACGACCAGTTCTTCGCTATCATCGAGAAATATCGACTCGACCAGTTCGAAAGTGACTTCGCCGGGCTGGATCGAAAGCTCTTTCAGGCTTTCAACCAGATGCTCATCGTGCAGACGCCGAAGCGAAACATTCACGGCGACACGGGGAATGTTCAGCCCCCTGAGGTTCCAGGTTCGCCTATCCTGAAGGGCGGTCTGGAGCACTATTCTGTCCAACGCCTGAACGACGTTCAGTTCCTCGGCAATTTTCAGGAACTTGTCGGGGGTGAGAAGGCCGCGTGTGGGGTGACGCCAGCGAACCAGCGCTTCTATACCCACGATATTACCGCTCTGGATGCAGAACTGCGGCTGATACCAGGTCTCGAACTCTCCGTTTTCCAGTCCGGCGAGGATTTCGTCGGCCATCCGTTTGTGATTGACGAGTTCTGCCTGCAGGTTCTGCGTAAAGAATTCGTAGCGGTTTCGGCCCAGTGCCTTGGCGCGATAGAGCGCTAGATCGGCATTGATCAGCGTCTTGCGCGCGTCGCTGCTGTTGCTCTCGCCAAAGGCGATGCCGATGGAAACGCCGCATCGACACGTAAAGCCCTGAAAATCGAATGGGTGTTTGAATGCGCCGATAATGTTCGCCGCTACCGTTTTGACGTGATCCTTGTCACCCATGTGGCTCGTCAGAATAACGAACTCGTCGCCACCGATGCGCGCCACGACGTCGCCATCATGAACACTCCGGCGCAGAATCTCAGCGGTATGAACCAGCATGGCGTCGCCCGCAGCATGTCCGAGCGTGTCGTTGATCTGTTTGAAACGGTCAAGATCGAGATGGAGAATTGCAAAACGTTTATGATCAGGGTCGACGCTGGGGGTGGAGAGCAGATCAAGCTCATCGTCCAGCCGCCTGCGATTGGCAAGGCCGGTCAGCGGATCATGAAGCGCATTGTGTTCGATGCGGGATTTCGCCTCTATCAGTTCTGCATTTCGGGCCTCGGCCTCGTCTTTCGCGGCCTTCAGTTCCTCCGCCAGACGGTGATCTTCGGTCACATCGAAGGCGATGCCGACGATCCTTCGGGTGCCATCGCGCGCGGTATGAACCTGCCCGACGGAACGGATGTAACGGATGTCCCCAGTCGCTAGCAAAATGCGATGCACATTCAGCAGCGTCTCGTTTCTTTCCGCAGAGCGATCCGCCGTCTCGACCGCACTCTGACGGTCATTCGGGTGTAGGCAGTCGAGCCACATCTGACGGGTGGTCAGACCGTTTCCCTTAAACGGTAGTCCGTAAAGCTGGTGCATACGGGGGTCCCAATAGGCGCTGTTATCCCGCAAATCCGCTTCCCATATGCCGCAATTATAGGATTCCAGCGCAAGGTCGAGACGGCGCGAGAGCGTCGTCAGATCGTGTTCGCGGGCCGAAAGCTCCTGCAGGGCCAACTCCAGTTCGGCGTTCTTCACATCGCTGCTATATTTGGATTCCTTCAGGGTCTGCGCCATGCGCATGTCGGCGGTCACATCCCACATGATGCCGGTCGTACGGCTGCTGCCGTCCTGCGTCAGATAGCTGGCCCCGGCGGCGCGGACATAGCGGATGCCGCCGCCTTTCCCGACGACCCTGTAAACTTCCGAGACGGTGTGATCTCCTTTGGTGCAGTTCGATAGAAACGTGCTGGCCTTTTCACGATCCTCCGAAAGAATTGCGGAGAGCCATTGGGAGACGGATACATCGATTTTGTGGATACCGAACTCGTGCAGCCGTGCAGAGCGATCATCCAGATAGCAGGAGCCGTTATCATCAATTTCCCACAGGCCAATATCTGAACTATCCAGAGCAAGCTGGAAGCGCTGTGAGATTTCGAGAAGCTTGTTTTCCCTAGTATGGAGCGCACGCAGATTACGATGGCGTTCCACCAGCAGGAAAGCGGTGGAAAACACCGGTAGGACAATCCACAGCAGGGCGCTGCCGAAGATGGACGCGAGAATGAAGGAACCGCTGGTTGCTAACAAGAAAATGGCAAAATGCGTTTTGTTGGCAATACCGAGAAATCTTACGGCTTTATTCGGCGAGTTCACTCAAATAGTCCCTAATCCAGATGTCTTGCGAATATTATCAGCTAAAATGAAATATATTCTGAATCCTGTAATATTCAGTATTACGCATTGCAGGTTAAAAGGGAAAACGGCGGGTTATCTGCGGGCGAGCGTAAACGCTTGATTATTGGTTAAAATCCATTCACGAATTTTACAGAAAATGCCATGCTTGCGGGCAATTTCCGCCACAATCGGGAGACAAATCTTGGCACGTCGAAAAATCGTAATAAGCCTGAAGGAAGCCAGATCCATGCGTTTGATGATTGCCGCACTGTTGGCCACCGCACATTTGTTTGCTCCCCTTAACGGCTTTGCGCAGAGCGTAGACGTCGAGTCCACCATCAGCAGGGTGGATGTCAAAGGGCTTTCGATCACTCTTGCAGATGGCAAGAATTACAAGGTGCCGGAGGAATTCAATTTCGAAGGACTTCAGCCGGGTGTAAAGGTGCTGGTGTTCTACACGGAAGTCGACGGAAAGCGGGTCGTGGATGATCTGGAAGTCGTGCAGTAAGCGCTCAGATATCCTCGTTAGCGCCGATCCATTCGGCGAGCTTCCTGTCGGTCTCGATCTTCAAAATCCGATCCTGTGGGATCGGAATTTCCGACGCCTCATCCTTATCCATACCAGCCACCAGCCGGAAGATCGAGCGGATCACACCGCCGTGGCATACGCAGACCGTCTTGCGCTCGACGGACGACAGCCAAGCGCCAACGCGCCACGAGAGGATTTCGTAGCTCTCCGCTTCCTTGCCCGGGGGAATGAAATCCCACTTCGCAGCCCGTCGCGCTTTGACACGTTCTGGAAACGCCACTTTCAGCTCGGGTAGGGTGTAGCCTTCCCAGTCTCCGAAGGAAACTTCTACCAGACGGTCATCTGTGCGGTAAGCTTGAGGGTCGAGATTCATGGCGCTGCGCATGAGTTCCATCGTCTCGCGCGTGCGACCGAGCGGGCTTGCGACGTAATCGAACTCTTGCGCTTTCGAGCCTAGAATTTGCGCAAGGGCGTGGCCGTTCCCGATTGCCTGAGATCGACCGAAGTCATTGAGGGGAATGTCTTTTTGGCCTTGAAGCCTGCGTATCGCGTTCCAGTCTGTCTGTCCGTGACGGATAACATAGACCAGCAAATCAGCACCTCTATTCGCATTCCATCGTCAAAAGACCGAATGCGCCGCTGGTTTTAAAATCCTGCGGCGCAGCATGTGGTCAGTCTTTTACGACAGAGATGTCGGGTGCGTCTACCGCTTTCATGCCGATGGTGTGGTAACCGGAATCGACATGGTGAACTTCGCCAGTAACGCCGGTGGACAAGTCTGAAAGCAGATAAAGTGCAGACTTGCCGACTTCCTCGATGGAAACGGTGCGCTTGAGCGGTGCGTTATATTCGTTCCACTTGAGGATATAGCGGAAGTCGCCGATGCCGGAGGCGGCCAGCGTCTTGATGGGACCGGCGGAAACCGCATTGACGCGGATGCCACGATTGCCGAGATCGACCGCCAGATAACGAACGCTGGCTTCGAGCGCAGCCTTGGCGACGCCCATGACGTTGTAGTTCGGCATTACCTTTTCCGCACCGTAATAGGTGAGGGTGAGGATCGAGCCGCCATCGTTCATAACAGGGTCGGCGCGCTTGGCGACGGCTGCCAGCGAGAAGACCGAGATATCCATGGTGCGATTGAAGTTGTCGCGGCTGGTATCAAGATAACGACCTGTCAGCTCGTCCTTGTCGGAGAACGCGATGGCATGCACGACGAAATCGATCTTGCCCCAGTGGGCTTCGAGATTCGAGAACACGGTGTCGATGGTGGTCAGATCCGTCACATCGCAATGGCCTGCCATGAACGCGCCCAGTTCCTGCGCCAAAGGTTCTACGCGCTTCTTGAGAGCGTCACCCTGCCAGGTGAAGGCCAGTTCGGCACCGGCATCGGCACAAGCCTTTGCAATGCCCCAGGCAATGGAACGATTGTTTGCGACGCCCATGATGAGGCCGCGCTTGCCAGCCATCAGGCCAGATGTCTGAGCCATTATGTGCTCCCTATACTTCGAAGCGCACCGCGATCTTTCGGATCTGCTCTATATGCTTCAACTTCTTGTTTTGATGCGTGCCGTGACCGCTATTCCGGGAAAACGGTTTTGCGCGGCTTACTTTAGATCGACGTTGCCTATGGCATAGGCCGAACGGCTGTTCAAGCAGCGCCCGGATCATCTCGTGTTAGTGAGCGTAACAAAGGGTCATTGTGCACTGCTTTCATAAAAAAGCAGGGCGCAATGGTGGTGCGGCTGTGGTGTTAGGGGAATAAAACACCAAGGCGAGCGTAACGAAGCTTCGCCACCTCTATCCTAAAGATAAAGTCCTTCACGCATATGCCGCATAAGGTCTGTCACCTTGGCATCCGGCGTTTCCAGAAGCACGATGCGCAGTTCGACGACCAGATCGCCGAACGTGCCGTCCTGCCTTTGCAGTCCCTTTCCTTCGACCCGGATGGCCTTGTCGGAACCCGACCAGGCAGGGACCGAAACGCTCAGCTCTCCCCGTGGAGATTTGACGGTTGCCTCGCAACCAAGCACCGCGTCTGCAAGCAAAATTGGTAAAGTCGTGTGGATATCGTGATCCCGAACGGTGAACTCATCCGTTCTCGACACGAGAATCGTCACCACGAGATCGCCGCGCGACAGCTCCGGCAGCTTCAGTCCCTGTCCCTTGAGGCGCAGACTGTGTCCATCGGTCATTCCCGCCTCGAGCGGGAAACGAACGTCCCGCTCGTCAGGCATCCTGATGGTAATCCATTTCTGTTCAACGAGATCACTGACGCTGACGATTGCCTCTGCGGTCATATCCGGTGCTTTTTCCGGGACGACCGGTGTGCCGCGAATGCGGCGGATGAGCGCGCCGAAAAATCCGTTTCCTGCCGCTGCCGTTTCGCTTTTGTCGGACTGATCGTCGCCGGAAGAAGGGTCGCCTCTGTCTCCAGCCGCTTTCGCTTTGGCGTCGGTGCCGAAAATGCGCTCCAGCATATCTTCCGCCGTTTCTGGCTTCGCCGTTTTGTCGGTATTGGGAGATCCGGTTTGGGTCGTGCCATGCGCGTCACCCGCAGAGGTGCCAGCGGCTTTGGCGGTGCGCTCCTGCGCCCGCGCCAGTTCTTCCATCAACTTTTCAGCCGCCTTTGCCCGCTCGGCTGCCTGCCGTGCAGCTTCGCGCTGCTGCATAATTGTCTGGTCGCGCCGTTTGCCTTCCGCTGCCCGCCGTGCCTGATCATAGAGACCGCGCTTCTTGGGGTCCTTGAGAAGATCGTAGGCCTGGCCGATTTCGGCAAAACGCGCCGTCGCATCCGGGTCATCCCGGTTTTGATCGGGATGCACGGTTTTCGCCTTCGAGCGCCACGCCGCTTTTATCTCGTCGGAACCGGCATCTTTTTGAACGCCGAGAATAGAATAAGGATCACGCATCCGAACCACCAGTTACGCCTGCGTTTCCAGACATGTATCCATCATGGAAACTGGAAACGCCAACAACACCCGATCTGAACGTGCAAGCCTTTCCTTGCGTTGCACGGTTTAGTTCGGAATTTGGTTTGAATGTGCCAAGAAGTTGCTAATCATACCTTTACGCCAGTCGACCGGCGCCGCTGGCGATGTACTTGTCGAAAACTAAGGTAAATTTATTATTTCTGATCGAAGCGGGTCATCAGCCATTCACCCGTTTCGGAAAGGCACGCCTGACCGGAATAGGCGGCGATACCTTCATAGGAGTGGCGCGTGGTTCTGAAATCGCGGCAGACAAAGCCCGTGCTTCTATCCTCGCGGATGGCGGTTACGACGCCAGCGCTGCCCGTTGCGGCATTGGCCCAGGGCAGGGGAGAATCGGCCAGTTTTGAAATGTCGGCGGATGTCACCGCGTTGCGGATTGTCGCGTCGTCCGTAAGTGCAGGTCCATTCTGCTGGTTGGGAACGGAGGCCGTGGACAGCGACTTGTCCACCTTGTCTCCGCCGAACAGATCGAGGCTGACGCAGCTCGTCAGCATCACAAGCATCAAACCAGTTGCGGAAAGATCCACGACCGATGCAAGGAAGCTCTTTGTTCGCCTGTTCGACTTTGCTATGACGATCACCATCTCTTACCCAGAAACCATCTCTGGTACGCAAATCAGCTCGGGAGCATTTTATTCAATATGTCGGAAACGGGGTTAACATCTAGTGACTTCACCGAAGAAAATGAGCCTTTCGCGCTTTTCGCCGAATGGTTGCGGGATGCAACTGCGTCCGAGGTGAACGATCCGAACGCCGTGGCTCTGGCCTCGGTAGACGAAGACGGCATGCCAAGCGTGCGCATGGTGCTGCTCAAAGGCGCCGACGAACGCGGCTTCGTTTTCTACACGAATTTCGAAAGCCGAAAGGGCGTTGAGATTCTGGGCCAAAAGAAAGCGGCCATGTGCTTTCACTGGAAAAGCCTGCGCAGGCAGGTGCGTATCCGAGGGCTTGTGGAGGTCGTCAGCGATGCCGAAGCGGACGAGTACTACGCGTCACGCCCACGCGGCAGCCGCATCGGCGCCTGGGCATCCAAACAGTCCCGCCCGCTGGAAAGCCGGTTTGCGCTGGAAAAGGCCGTTGCCGAATATACCGCAAAATATGCCATCGGCGAAATTCCCCGACCATCGCATTGGTCAGGCTTCCGCATTCAGCCGCTAACCATTGAGTTCTGGCACGACCGCAAATTCCGCCTGCACGACCGCGTGGAGTTCCGCCGTGATGCTCTCGACGCGCCGTGGACGAAGGTTCGGATGTACCCGTGAATATGTTCCGCGAGATATTGCCTATCGACTCGCGGAAGGAATCATGGTCACCATTGCGCATGAACAAAGGAGGAACGTATGCTTTCCGACCTCATGCAGCAATTCGAGCAGGCATCGCATAAATACGCCGATGCAAACAAGATCGAGCGTGACCGTGACTGGTATCTACTGAAGCTTCAGGAAGAGGTTGGTGAGGTCACGCAAGCATGGAATCGTCTGAGCGGGCGGGGCAGAGCCAAGGGTAAGACGCCGGAGGAGATGCGACAGGATTTGTTGGACGAAGCTGCCGACCTATTGGGTCATGTGCTTCTGCTTGCCTACCATAACGATCTCGATCTGAAAGGCTCGATCAAGCGCAAGTGGCTGTTCGAACCGGTGGCGTAGGCCTTTAAGCTCCCGCTACAGGAACGCTCAACATTGCCGCGACCTCAAACAGATCACCGCAGATCGCAATGCATTTATCTCGCATAACCTCCGTTGCCGGCGCGACATCCGGCACCATGACAACCTGCATTCCCGCGCTGTAGGCAGATTGAACACCGTGGTAGGAATCTTCCAAAGCCAGACAAAGTGCCGGTTCCAAGCCGAGCTTTTGTGCTGCCGTCAGATAGGGCAGGGGTGAAGGCTTGGGTTCGGCATAATCGCCGCGCGCGACGATGTGGTCGAAGCGCCTGATGATATTGAAGGGGCCAAGATGCCGGTTAACGGCCTCATGCCCTGAGGACGTGGCGATGGCGCGCGGCAAGCGGAGGGTATCGAGCAGGTCGAGCATTTGCACGACGCCCGCTTTCAACGCGACGCCATCCGCCATCTGGACTGCCAAATGCCGAAGCCAGGCATCGCGGAACTGGTTCATCGGAAAGTCACGACCGTATTCTGCGTGGATGGTGCCAGCTATGACCTCCCAAGGACTACCGCAAACCCGCTGATAAACATCGACCGACATACCATGTCCGCCTTCTTCCGATGCGGCGAGAAACGAATCTCGATAGAGCTTCTCGCTCTCGATCAAAAGACCATCCATATCGAAGATGACTGCCTGCGGTCTAAGAGATATCGTCATGTCGTGTCTCAACCGAACCGGAAGGCGCGTTCGCCAAGACTCTCGAAGGGCCGGATCAAATAGCCATCCGGGTCGGCCACGACGAACTGCCGGTTGCCGGCCTCCGTTTCGCCCTTGCGGTACCACTTTTCCTCCAGTGGCAGGAAAAGTTTTATCCGAGCGAGTTTCAGCCTCTCCAGAACAGGGTCGAGAGAGGGAACGGACAGTTGCAGGTTCATCCCACGCCCGAATGGGAAGCTGATCGGAGCACCGTCCTGCTCGAAGGTTCGTCCTGCACCGATCTGGTCGATCATCAATTGCGCGTCGCCGAGCGCGAGATAGGTGAAACCCTCTTCCGGTCTCTCATAAACCACGTGAAACCCGATGAGATCGCAATAGAAAGTGCGGCTCTTGTGCCAGTCGCTGACGGCAAGTTCGGGGACGAGGGCATTGGCAATGAATGTCATATATTCCTTGTCCAGTAAATTTATGTGCCTGAATATTCGGTGAGGCTACACGCTTGTTACTGGAATGCAATCATCACGCCTTCGTTCCACCAACCGTAATCTGATCCATACGCAAATGCGGCTGACCGACGCCAACGGGAACCCACTGGCCAGCCTTGCCGCAATTGCCGATGCCGGTGTCCAGCTTCATGTCGTTGCCGATCATCGTGACGCGTTTCATTGCATCAGGGCCGTTACCGATCAGCATCGCACCTTTAACGGGCGCGCCGATCTTACCGTTTTCGATGAGGTACGCTTCGGTGCAGCCGAACACGAATTTGCCGGATGTGATATCCACCTGACCGCCGCCGAAGGAAACGGCATAGATGCCCTTTTTCACCGACGCGATGATTTCTTCCGGCGTCTTGTCGCCACCCAGCATGTAGGTGTTGGTCATGCGCGGCATCGGCACATGGGCGTAGCCCTGGCGGCGGCCGTTGCCCGTGGCTTTCATGCCCATCAAGCGCGCATTCTGGCGATCCTGCATGTATCCGACGAGTTTGCCGTTTTCGATCAATACATTATAGCCGGAAGGCGTACCTTCATCATCGACGGTCAGAGAGCCGCGACGATTATCCATCGTCCCGTCGTCCACCACGGTCACGCCGGGGGCTGCAACCATTTCGCCGAGAAGCCCTGCGAAGGCTGAGGTCTTCTTGCGATTGAAATCACCCTCCAGTCCGTGTCCCACGGCTTCATGCAACATGACGCCTGGCCAGCCGGAGCCCAACACGACATCCATCGTGCCTGCGGGTGCATCGATCGCGGTGAGATTAACAAGAGCCTGCCGCAACGCCTGATCTGCGCCGCGCTGCCAGTTTTCGACGGTAACGAAATCGCCAAATCCGACTCTGCCTCCGATGCCGTAGGAGCCGCTCTCCTGCCGGTCGCCCTCGCCAGCAACGACGGAAATGTTGATGCGGGTCATAGGGCGAATGTCGTTCACGCGATGGCCATCGGCACGCAGGATATCAACCACCTGCCAGCTGGCCGAAACGGAGGCCGTGACTTGGCGCACCTTTGGGTCCTTGTCGCGAAGATAAGCGTCGATCTCCGTCAGCAGCTTGACCTTCTCCTCGAAAGAGGGCGCGCCGATGGGGTTCTCATCGCCATAGAGTTTCTTGTTGGTGCGTTGAGGTGCCGCTGCGTAGGAGCCGGAATAGCCGTTGGTAACGGCACCAACTGCGTCTGATGCGCGTTTGAGGGCGGCGAGCGAAAGCTCGCCCGCATGGGCATAGCCCACCGTCTCGCCCGCGACGGCGCGAAGGCCAAAGCCTTGATCGGTGTTGAAGCTGCCGCCCTTGAGGCGACCATTGTCGAATGTCAGCGATTCAGCCTGCGCATGCTCGACGAATAGCTCACCATCGTCTGCGCCGTTAAGGGCGTCGGCGACCTGGGCGCGCAGTTGTCCTTCATCGCAATCGAAGAGGGTCAGAAGGTCTTGTGTCATCGCAGGCTCCACTTTTAGCGTCAATCGCATCTAAGTGTTGCAGACTGGAGACGCAAGAGCGATCACGGCAATGCGTCGTAGCCCTCGGCAAAGCCGGTCAGCTCGATAGGAATACCGACGCGATCCTGATCGACAGATTCCCGCAGAGCAAAAACGGCGTTCTTGCCAGCACGCAGGACCTTCAACAATTCGTCGTCGATGTCCACTTCCACGTAGCAGCCCTCGGAGAAGCAGCGGGTGAAATAGGCACGGCCGATATTGTTGTTGTCGATGTAAAGCTCCATGCCGTCCTTCAACAGGACGCCGAGCGGAGCGAGAATGCGCAGGATGCGTGACTTGCGATCCGCCGTTTTGAGAACCACGACGGAAAGACCGACTTCCGGGCGGTCATCGGCAATCACGTTCTGCATCAGCGCGCATTGCTCTTCCGACGCGCCTGCTGGCTTGTCGCAGATGACCGACCATGGACCATGCGTCGATTTCGGCGTTCCCGGCTGTTGCTGGGCAAAGCCCGCGGCGGGAGCGAGGATAGATAGACCGGCGGCGAAAAGAAATGCACGCGCAATCGGAGACGGACGCATAGATACCTCTGGAATTCGAATCAGTGAGGCTATTTTGACTTCCTGTTGCGGAAATGAAAGAGCCGATCCCTTCAATTCCAAGCGACTACGGCCAAAATAGGACTGATCATCCGCCGCGCGCTGGCAGTGGAGCCTGCAAACCATATCTTCGACCAGGCTTGAGAGGTCTGCGACCGGGCTGTGTTGCCGTAAAACTATCCCGGGAAAATGCCTCTTTCCAAAAGCAAGGCGATATTGCGGCGGAGAGCAAACTGTGATTTGAAGTCTAGACTATATGGCATGGATTCTGCGCTTGGGTTTGATCAAGCTCATGCGCGGTGAGGGAGAGATACCGTGACGAACAGGATTTACGCAGGCTTGGTGGGCATGATCTGTCTCATCTTGGCTGGTGGCGCTCAGGCCGACCAGCCAAGGGAGTGGCAGATGGGGTTGCAGGAGGCTGCAACGCCTATCATGCATGAAATTCGCTGGTTCGAACAATATACGCTCTGGTTCATCGTGCCGGTGACCCTGTTCGTGCTCGCGCTGCTCATCATCGTCGCCGTAAAATTTCATGCAGCCAAGAATCCGGTGCCTTCCAAAACGAGCCATAACACGGCGATCGAGATCGTCTGGACGCTTGCTCCGGTTCTCATTCTGCTGTTTCTAGCGTTCCCGTCCTTCAATCTTCTCAATGCTCAGCTCGCGCAGCCGGAGAATCCGGACCTGACGTTGAAGGCGACCGCCACCCAGTGGCAGTGGAACTATGAGTATCAAACGACGGCAGAGGGCGCAGAGCCACTCGCTTTCGACAGCTACCTGCTTAAAGACCCGGATCGCGCCGCCGCAGGCAAAGAAGATCGTGCGCGTTACCCACGCCTTCTCGCCGTCGACAATGAAATGGTCGTTCCCGTTGGCAAAACTGTTCGCCTGCTTGTCACCTCGGCACCGACGGACGTCATTCACGCCTTCGCAATGCCTGCCTTCGGCGTCAAGATCGATGCCGTACCGGGCCGTTTGAACGAAACTTGGTTCAAGCCAGAAAAAGAAGGTCTCTATTACGGGCAGTGTTCTGAGCTTTGCGGCAAGGATCATGCCTACATGCCCATCGCCATACGGGTGGTTTCGCAAGAGCAATACAACACCTGGTTCGCTGCTGCTGCTTCCGATCTGAGCGGCGCCAACCGGGCGCTCATGGCTTCCGCAGACGCGCCAAGCGCCATTCGCGTTGCCGGAAACGAAACCAACTGACGTAAGGAGTGAGGACAATGGCTGGACATTCCGCACACGACGACCATCACTCTCATGGTCATGACGCACATCACGACGATCATGCACATCATGATCACAAGCCAAGCTTTGCACAGCGCTGGCTGTTTTCCACGAACCATAAAGATATCGGTACGCTTTACCTGATCTTCGCGATCATTGCCGGTATCATCGGTGGCGGCCTGTCGGTCGTCATGCGTATGGAACTGCAGGAGCCTGGCATTCAGATATTCCATGGCCTTGCATCCATGGTCTATGGCTTCGAAGGTGACGCTGCCATCGATGGTGGCAAGCACATGTTCAACGTGTTCACCACCGCGCACGCGCTGATCATGATCTTCTTCATGGTCATGCCCGCCATGATCGGCGGTTTTGCCAACTGGATGGTGCCGATCATGATCGGTGCACCGGACATGGCCTTCCCACGCCTCAACAACATCTCCTTCTGGCTGATCGTTCCTGCCTTCATCCTGCTTCTCCTTTCGCTCTTCGTCGAAGGTCCGGCAGGTGCGTATGGTGTGGGCGGCGGCTGGACGATGTATCCGCCGTTCTCGACGACGGGTATGCCTGGACCGGCGGTCGATCTGGCGATCTTCTCGCTGCACGTTGCGGGCGCGTCTTCTATCCTCGGTGCGATCAACTTCATCACCACCATTCTCAACATGCGCGCTCCGGGCATGACGCTCCACAAGATGCCGCTTTTCGCCTGGTCCGTTCTGGTGACAGCGTTCCTGCTGCTACTCTCGCTGCCGGTTCTGGCAGGTGGCATAACCATGCTGTTGACCGACCGCAACTTCGGTACCTCCTTCTTCTCACCCGAAGGCGGTGGTGACCCAATCCTTTACCAGCATCTGTTCTGGTTCTTTGGCCACCCGGAAGTTTACATCCTGATTCTGCCTGGCTTCGGCATCATCAGCCACATCGTGTCGACATTCTCCAGAAAGCCGATCTTCGGTTATCTCGGAATGGCCTATGCCATGGTTGCCATCGGCGCCGTCGGCTTCATCGTGTGGGCGCACCACATGTATACGGTTGGTCTGTCACTCGAGGCTCAGCGCTACTTCGTTTTCGCCACCATGGTCATTGCTGTCCCAACCGGCATCAAGATCTTCTCGTGGATCGCGACGATGTGGGGTGGATCCTTGACCTTCACAACGCCAATGATCTGGGCAATCGGCTTCATCTTCCTGTTTACGGTTGGTGGCGTCACGGGTGTCCAGCTTGCGAATGCCGGTCTCGACCGTTCGCTGCATGATACCTACTATGTGGTTGCACACTTCCATTACGTGTTGTCGCTGGGTGCCGTGTTCGCCATCTTTGCGGGCTGGTACTACTGGTTCCCGAAGATCACCGGTTACATGTATAGCCAGAAGCTCGGCAATCTGCACTTCTGGGTCATGTTCATCGGCGTGAACCTTATATTCTTCCCGCAGCACTTCCTCGGCCTTGCCGGCATGCCGCGCCGCTACATCGATTATCCGGATGCGTTCGCAGGCTGGAACTACGTATCGTCCATCGGTTCGTACATCTCGGCCGTTGCTGTACTCATATTCCTCTTTGGTGTATGGGAAGCCTTCGCGAAAAAGCGTGTGGCAGGCAACAATCCCTGGGGTGATGGTGCAACCACGCTGGAATGGCAGCTGTCTTCGCCGCCGCCATACCACCAGTGGGAACAGCTTCCGCGCATTCGCTGAGGCATTTTGTCCGAGCGTAAATATTGATCGGGCATGGTAAATGCCAGTTTTACGCTCGGATGAAGACCAATGGAGCGCCGTGTTTTTCACGCGGCGTATCCCATGAAAGCAGGAAAGAATGACCCTTATCGACAATCGCGATACGCTTGCCATTGAACCGACTTCGCTATCCGAAGCTGGCGCGCGCGATTATTTCGAATTGCTGAAGCCTCGCGTCATGTCGCTCGTGGTGTTTACCGCGTTCGCTGGCTTGATACTTGCTCCCGGCGAAATCAATCCGGTTCTCGGACTTGTGGCGGTACTCTGTATTGCCGTTGGCGCGGGAGCATCCGGCGCGCTCAACATGTGGTACGATGCCGATATCGATGCGGTGATGACCCGTACGGCAAAGCGTCCCATCCCATCCGGCCGCATCGCGCCGGGCGAAGCGCTCGCGTTCGGCCTTACATTGTCGGCCTTCTCAGTCGTCATTCTGGGACTTGCGGTCAACTGGTTTTCCGCCGGTCTGCTGGCCTTCACGATCTTCTTCTATGCCGTCGTCTATACGATGTGGCTTAAGCGCTCTACACCGCAGAACATCGTTATCGGTGGCGCGGCAGGGGCATTTCCCCCTATGTTGGGCTGGGCCTGCGTAACCGGTAATGTCTCGCTCGACAGCACCATCCTGTTTCTCATCATCTTCCTCTGGACGCCTGCGCATTTCTGGGCGCTGGCTCTGTTCAAGATGCGTGATTACGGCTCGGTCGGCATTCCGATGATGCCGAATGTTGCAGGCGAACGTTCCACCAAGAACCAGATGATCGCCTATGCCGTACTGACTGCGGCAGTGGCGGTCGCTCCCTATTTCACGGGTCTTGCCAGCGCCGGTTACGGCATTTTTGCGGCGTTGCTGAGCGCGATCTTCGTATACTGTTCGATTTCGGTGCGTCGCACGCCGGATGGCGACGAGAAAATGGTAGAGGCAAAGAAGATGTTCGCCTATTCGGTCTTCTACCTCTTCGCAATTTTCTCTGGCCTTCTCGCCGATCATCTCGCGCCATCCTTGATGGCGCTTGCCGAAGGAGTGTTCTGATGGACACTATCAAGCTGAACGAGGCTCAAAAGAAATCCAGGCGAGGGCGCAACGTCGCGCTCGGTGTCGTTCTGGCAGCTCTGGTGGTCCTGTTCTACATCGTCACCATCATAAAAATCGGCGGTCATTGACCATCGGTCTGTGGGAGAGGAGGAACCATGGGAGCGAGTGAAAAAGCGGAGACAGGTAAGAAGACGAGCAACGGCTCTATTCTTGTGCTTTGCGTTATCTTCGTCTGCGGCATGGTCGGCATGGCCTATGCCTCCGTCCCACTCTACCGCCTTTTTTGTCAGGTCACGGGTTATAACGGCACCACCCAGCGCGTGGAGCAATATTCCGATGTCATCCTTGATGAGACGATGAAGGTGACCTTCGATGCCAACACATCCAGCGGCTTGAACTGGGATTTCCGCCCCGTCGAAAAGTCTGTCGAACCAAGAATCGGTGAGACGATACAGGTGACGTTCAAGGCAACGAATCGGTCACCTGTCGCGACCACGGGAAGCGCTGTCTTCAACGTGACGCCAATGGAAGCGGGAGCCTATTTCAACAAGGTTCAATGTTTCTGCTTTACCGAAACCACTCTGCAGCCGGGTGAAACCCTTGAAATGCCGGTCGTTTTCTTTATCGATCCGGAAATCGTCAAGGCGCGTGAAACCAGAAATATTCATACGCTAACTTTGTCCTATACGTTTTATCCATCCAAGACGGAAAAACCGGTTGCGTCCTTGCCGGTAAAGAATGAACGTGACGAAACGAAACTGTGAGAGGGTGGCGCGGCTATAAACGCTGCGCCGCGGGAGTGACGCCGATACGGTCGCAGGAATGACACTGATCGAGTGAGATAAGGGAAGAGCCTTCGGGGGATTGTTCACATGGCAGACACGCACCAGAAAAACCACGACTACCATATCATAAGCCCCAGCCC
Source organism: Agrobacterium larrymoorei (assembly GCF_013322225.1). Classification (GTDB taxonomy): domain Bacteria; phylum Pseudomonadota; class Alphaproteobacteria; order Rhizobiales; family Rhizobiaceae; genus Agrobacterium; species Agrobacterium larrymoorei_A. The sequence continues at coordinate 70,845 of NZ_JAAMFB010000016.1, read as the reverse complement.
TTGGCCGATCCTGGCATCGATAGGCGCCTTCGTTCTGACGTTCGGCGGCATCTGTTATATGCGCTACCTGAATGGCGGCTCGTTCAAGCTGTTCGGCATGGAGTTGGCCAATCCCTGGCTGTTCTACATTGGCCTCGCGATCGTTCTCTATACGATGTACGCATGGTGGGCGGATACCATCAAGGAGGGTGACGAAGGCAACCATACGCCGGTCGTATCGCTTCATTTGCGTTATGGCATGATCATGTTCATCGCCTCCGAGGTCATGTTCTTCGTGGCATGGTTCTGGGCCTATTTCGATGCCAGCCTTTATCCGCATGAGGCAATTCAGGCATCGCGCCTCGCCTATACGGGCGGGCAGTGGCCGCCAAAGGGTATCGAGGTCATCGATCCATGGCATCTTCCGCTTTACAACACCGTTATCCTGCTGCTCTCCGGTACCTGCGTGACATGGGCGCATCACGCCCTGCTGCATAATGATCGCAAGGGTCTGATTACGGGCCTGTCGTTAACCGTCGCGCTCGGTGTGCTCTTCTCCGCCGTGCAGATTTACGAGTATGTCCACGCCCCCTTCGACTTCAAGAACTCCATCTACGGTGCGACCTTCTTCATGGCGACGGGTTTCCACGGCTTCCATGTCTTCGTCGGAACCGTCTTTTTGCTGGTCTGCCTTTTCCGCGCCATTGCCGGCGGCTTTACGCCCAAGCACCATTTCGGCTTCGAATCTGCTGCATGGTATTGGCACTTCGTCGACGTCGTCTGGCTGTTTCTTTTCTTCGCTATCTATATCTGGGGTGGCTGGGGCGCGCCTATCGCGCACTGAGCCTGACATTGCGACTTCATGAGGGGCGGCATTGCTGCCCCTTGTTTTTTTGGGGGAGGAGCAACAATGACCGAAGATGAGCGACATGATTTTCCGCCGGTCGATCCGGTCAAGGTCGGTTTGCAAGGCTGCTGCCCGCGTTGCGGGCGAGGTAAGCTTTTCGATGGCTTTCTGAAATTGAAGCCGCAATGTACGGCTTGCGGTCTCGACTATACATTCGCGGATGCAGGCGACGGCCCTGCGGTCTTCGTCATGATGATTATGGGCTTTCTTATCCTGGGTCTGGCTCTGTGGTTCGATGCCACTTTCGCACTTCCGCTCTGGGCCCACGCGCTGATCTGGCTACCGCTGACAGTGGTGGCGTCGCTCGTTCTTCTGCGTAAACTCAAAGGTATCATGGTCGCGCTGCAATATCGCAATAATGCGAGTGAAGGCAGGATCGATCATGGTTGAAACGATTGCCATAAAGCCTTCGCAACGCCGTATGTGGTTTGCAGGGCCGCTTGTGCTGATGGCGTTGATCATCCTTCTGTCGCTTGGCACATGGCAGGTTCAGCGGCTCTACTGGAAAGAGGCGTTGATGGCCGATATCCAGCAGCGCACGCACACACCCGCTGTCGAGCTTGCAGAGATCGAGCGGCTTGCCGCATCGGGTGGCGATATCGAATATCGCACGGTTCGCCTTTCCGGCACCTTCGACCATACGAAAGAACAGCATTTCTTTGCCACCCATCAAGGGCAGACGGGTTATTACATTTACACGCCCCTGAAGCTTGCCGACGGGCGCTCGATCTTCGTCAATCGCGGGTTCGTACCCTATGAGATGAAGGATGCGACCAAACGTAGTCTGGGACAGGTTGACGGCCTCGTTGCGATCGAGGGGCTTGCCAGAGCACAGCTTGCCAAAAAGCCCTCGATGATGTTGCCGGACAACGATCTTACGAAAAATATCTATTATTGGAAGGATTTGCGCGCCATGGCCGATAGCGCGGGTATTTCGCGCAATAGCCTGGTCCCGTTTTTTGTTGATGCTGATACCGCACCCAATCCCGGTGGCTGGCCAAAAGGTGGCGTGACGATCATCGATCTGCCGAATAATCACCTTCAATATGCGATTACATGGTACGGATTAGCCGCCGCCCTTGTCTTCGTGGCCGGTTTTGCCTATGTCCGGGGCTCAAGAAACACCAGCGACTGAGATACCGGGAGGCAGAAGGAGCAGGAATGAACATCGCCGTTTCCAAGCCGCCCCTTACCATTCGGCTCTGCGGTCCGCGTGGCTTTTGTGCCGGAGTAGATCGCGCTATCCAGATCGTCGTTCTGGCTCTGAAGGCCTATGGCGCGCCAGTTTATGTACGCCATGAGATCGTGCATAATCGCTACGTGGTCGAAGGTCTGGAGGCAAAGGGCGCGATCTTTGTCGAGGAACTGAACGAAATTCCTGCGGAACACCGGGAGCAGCCGGTCGTGTTCTCCGCGCACGGCGTGCCGAAATCCGTGCCGGAAGATGCGCAGTCGAGGAACCTGTTCTATCTCGACGCGACTTGCCCGCTGGTTTCCAAGGTTCACAAGCAGGCCATGCGTCACCAGCGCCTCGGTCGCCATGTGGTGTTGATCGGCCATGCCGGGCATCCCGAGGTCATTGGCACCATGGGGCAGCTGCCTGAAGGCTCCGTTTCGCTTGTTGAGACGGTTGAAGATGCGGCGCGCTATCAGCCGGTCGATACGGAAAATCTCGGCTTTGTCACGCAGACTACCTTGTCGGTGGATGATACGGCGGGGGTCATCGCAAAGCTGCAGGAACGGTTTCCGGCCATGCAGTCACCCGCCGCTGACAGCATCTGTTATGCCACGACAAACCGGCAGGATGCGGTGAAGCAGGCTGCGCCTGGCTGCGATCTGTTCATTGTCGTCGGCGCGCCGAACTCCTCCAATTCCAAGCGGCTCGTCGAGGTTGCTTTGAAGGCAGGGGCCGAGCGCTCCGTTCTGGTACAGCGCGCGTCCGAAATCGATTGGGATGAGATCGGCGACATTCGCACGCTTGGTTTGTCCGCCGGTGCATCTGCCCCGGAAGTCATCGTGGATGAGATCATCGAGGCCTTCAAGGCCCGCTTCGATACCACGCTCGATCTGGCCGTGACGGTTGAAGAGACCGAACATTTTCTGGTCAACCGCGAGCTTCGCAACATTGAACTCACCACAGAAGACATGGCATTCGTCAACGGAAGTGCGCGCGATGCGTTGCATTCGAAAGCCGCGATAAGTAACTGAGTTAAAACCCTTTTCCCTTACGAGAAATCCATTGGCAGTTTACACGGACATCACAGAAGATGACCTGAGAGATTTTCTCGGTCAGTACGACGTTGGCGAATTGACCTCCTATAAAGGCATTGCCGAGGGCGTCGAGAACACCAACTTCCTGCTGCACACGACGAAGGACCCGCTGATCCTGACGCTTTACGAAAAGCGCGTGGAAAAGTCAGACCTGCCGTTTTTTCTCGGCCTGAAGCAACATCTGTTTGCCAAAGGCCTATCCTGCCCGCTGCCGCTGCCACGCAAAGATGGCAAGTTGCTGGGTGAGCTTTCCGGTCGTCCGGCAGCACTGATTTCATTTCTTGAAGGCATGTGGCTGCGAAAGCCTGAGGCGAAACATTGCCGCGAAGTTGGCAAGGCGCTGGCTGCCATGCATCTGGCGGGCGAAGGCTTCGAACTGGAACGTCGAAATTCGCTTTCGGTGGAAGGCTGGAAGGAATTGTGGGCCAAGTCGGAAGCGCGTGCCGATGAGGTGGAGAAGGGGTTGCAGCAGGAAATCGGCAGCGATCTTGCTTTTCTCGCGGCCAACTGGCCAAAGGACTTGCCAGCAGGTGTCATTCATGCCGATCTTTTTCAGGACAATGTCTTCTTCCTCGGCGACGAGTTGTCGGGTTTGATCGACTTCTATTTCGCCTGCAACGATCTTCTGGCCTACGATGTCTCGATCTGCCTGAACGCATGGTGCTTCGAGAAGGATGGCGCATACAACGTGACTAAGGGCAAAGCGCTGCTGGAGGGCTATCAGTCCGTGCGGCCATTGAATGACGCAGAGTTGGAGGCGCTACCTCTGCTGGCGCGGGGCTCCGCGTTGCGTTTCTTCCTGACCAGGCTTTACGACTGGTTGACCACGCCAGAAGGTGCGTTGGTGGTGAAGAAGGATCCACTCGAATATCTGCGCAAGCTGCGATTCCACCGCTCTATTAGCGATGTTGCCGAATATGGATTGGCCGGCTGATGAAGCATGTCGATATTTTTACCGATGGCGCCTGTTCCGGCAATCCGGGTCCGGGCGGCTGGGGCGCTGTGCTTCGCTATGGCGAGGTAGAAAAAGAACTCTGCGGCGGTGAGGCGGAAACGACCAACAACCGCATGGAATTGATGGCCGCCATTCAGTCGCTCAACGCGCTGAAATCGCCCTGCGAAGTCGATCTTTACACAGATAGCGCCTATGTGAAGGATGGCATCACGAAATGGATTTTTGGCTGGAAGAAAAAAGGCTGGAAAACCGCCGATAACAAGCCTGTCAAGAATGTCGAGCTTTGGCAGGCGCTGGAAACCGCACGGGAGCGCCATAAGGTGACGCTACACTGGGTGAAGGGCCATGCTGGTCATCCCGAAAACGAGCGGGCCGATGAGCTGGCTCGAAAGGGTATGGAGCCCTTCAAGCGGAGGTAATGGCGGCAATCGACGGTCTCTGCCGCACCATACGCGTTCGTGATGCACTACTTGTCACGTCGGCGAGTTAGACCGGACATCTGCTCTGTCATTTCAGTTTGCGTTGCAGGGCCGAAGGCCTATTTACCGGATCGATAGAGAAGAGAGGGACACTTCATGATTTTGCACTGTGTATTCCTGCGTTTCAAATCCGCCGTTACGACTTCTGAAAAACAAGCCATCTATGAGGCGATTGACGCGCTCAAAGACGTGATTCCCGGTGTTGTGGATGTGAAATACGGTCAGAACGTTTCTTCTGAAGGCCTGAATGGCGGTTTTCAGGATGGTTTCATCGTCACCATGGAAAGCGTGGAAGCGCGAGACGAGTATCTGACGCATCCACAACATGTCGAAGTGGGCGATCGTTTGATTGGTCTTACCGATGGCGGCGCTGCAGGATTGCTGGTGTTCGACCTCGCGATCTAAACCCGCTTTGTTATGAACATTATCACTCAATTGGCCTTTTTCATCAGGTTGTAACATTATTACATTAAAATAAAGGATGTCGAACGGAGGCAGCCATGATGCTGATGGAAAGCCACACCTATCGTTATCCGTCGCCCACCTCACAACGTAGATGCCGTGCTCTCGAAGTGACTGCGAGTCAAATTTCTAACGACGATTTTCTGGATAGACCCGCAAGGCCCGATAGCCTGCCGACTTATTCATCGATCAGAAAGCCATATTTTACAACGTGATAGGCGGCACGGTATAGCCACGTGCCGCCAATTTTATATCAAAGCTGTTCCAGGATGGTGGCTGCCGATGAAACGGTGGCTTGGCCGGGGTTGTCCTCGACATTCAAGGATTTCACAACGCCGTCTTCTACCACCATGGAATAACGCTTGGAGCGCACACCGAGGCCGCCAGCGGAAAGGTCTGCATCGAGACCTAGTGCCTTTGTAAAGGATGCATCCCAGTCTGCGAGAAAGTGAATTTTCCCTTGTCCGCCGGAGGACTCCGCCCAGGCACCCATCACATGCCAGTCATTCACGGAGATGACTGCGATGTCATCGACACCGCGACCCAGAATCGCGTCGCGGTTTTCGAGGTAACCTGGAAGATGATTCAGCGAGCAAGTGGGCGTGAAAGCACCTGGAACTGCGAAGACGACGACTTTTTTGCCGTTGAAAAGCTGGTCAGTCGTGGTTTCGACAGGGCCGTCCGCAGTTTTTTCCTTGAAGGTTGCGGAAGGAAGTTTGTCGCCGATCTTGATGGTCATTAATCGCTCCTGTGGCAATGATCGCGCGACTATAGAGCATCAGACGGAAAAGTGTGAAGCTGTTTTCGGCAGCGTGAACACGCAGAATTCGGCTGCGCACTGAGCCTCTGTAAGAGATATGGGAAGCTGGCGATGAGTTGTGTCTACGTATCACTGATGGACCGAAACGAAAAAGGCGACGCTTGCGCGCCGCCTTCTCGATCGGTCTGGATGACCGAACCCGCGAGCTGTGGGAGGAGCTGCTCAAGCGGGTCAACGCATTCCATTGCCAGAACGGTGGAGGGAGGAGTTCCGCCCCGGCAATGCTCAGAACGCGTAGCTGGATTTCGCCTTGCGGCGAAGTTCTTCGCGGGTTGTGCCAAGCGCTGCGATCGCCTGATCGTCGAGGCTCAGCATTGCGCCGCTGACATAACGATCTGCCTGATGCTGGCGTGCTGCGATGACACGATCCAAAGCTGTGCGGAAAATCGACTTAGCCATTGTTCTAATCCTTGTTTCTCAGGGCGTTTCGTCGCCCTTTCGATGACGCAGATATAGATCGAGATGGGTCATTCCGGTAGTGGGTTGCTCGCATCATAGATATGCGCGATGCGCATATCGACTGTCGTCTACACGCTGATTTACGTCATCTTGCCTGAAAATTGTGCGGCGTCAGGAGAGGGTTCTTTCATCTGGACCTCGGGCTTCATGACGCGTTATGGTCCGCCACAAATCAGTTCTTTCGGAAAGCATGTCATGTTCCAGACCTTCGAAAACAAGTCTACCCCGCAATTCGGCAAAGCACGTGTCGAGGCACTGAGGAGCACGTTCGATGCGCTTCGCATCGATGGCTTTCTCGTGCCGCGTGCCGACGAATATCAGGGCGAGTATGTGCCCGAATGTGCCGAGCGGATGGCGTGGCTAAGCGGTTTTACGGGGTCTGCCGGGGTCGTGCTGGTCACGCGCTCCCAGGCTATCGTATTCGTTGATGGTCGCTACACCACCCAGCTTGCCTCGCAGGTGGATCAAACCGTTTTTACTGGCGGTGATCTGGTCGGCGCTCCGCCTGCAAAATGGCTTGCTGACAATGCGCCGGACGGTTTCCGGCTTGGCATCGATCCGTGGCTGCATACCAGCGCCGAGCTGGCGCGGTTTGAAAAGGCACTTTCACCCAAAAATGGCGCGGTCGTGCTTCTGGCCAGCAATCCGCTAGATCCTTTATGGGAGGGGCGCCCGGTTGAACCTCTCGAGCCCATCAGCATTCAGCCGGGTGCCTTTACCGGACATGCCGCGCGGCAAAAGATCGACACGGTTGGGCAGATCGTGACGCTGCGCAACGCCGATGCCGTGCTGATTGCCGATCCATCCTCCATCGCCTGGATTTTCAACATCCGCGGCAATGACGTGCCACACACACCGCATCCGCTGGCGCGGGCCATCATTCACGCGAATGGCGAAGCTGAGCTGTTTCTCGATAAGCGCAAGATCGGTTCAGAGGCAGCCGAATATCTCGCCCCGCTGGCGACGCAATACGCACCGAGTGATATCGAACTGCGTCTTCGCCTCATCGCGGAAAAGGGCGGCAAGATCCTTGCGGATGTCGATGTCGTGCCGGTTGCCCTGACGCGGGTCATTAAGGACGCTGGTGGAGAGGTGATCGAGGCGACCGATCCGGTCAAGCTGCCGCGCGCCTGCAAAAACGAGGCGGAGATTGCCGGTTCCGCTGCCGCACATGTTCAGGACGGCGCGGCGATGGTGGAATATCTCGCCTGGCTGGACGGCCAGCAACCGGGCAGCGTCACCGAAATTCAGGCCGTGAAGGCGCTTGAAGAGGTTCGCGCGCGGGTAGGGCAGGCGATGCAAAACCCGCTTAAGGACATTTCCTTCGATACGATTTCCGGTGCCGGTGAGAACGCAGCAATCATCCACTATCGTGTGACGACGGAAAGCGACCGCGTGCTGAAAGACGGTGAGATGTTCCTCGTCGATTCCGGCGCGCAATATGTCAACGGCACCACGGACATCACCCGCACGGTCGCCATCGGCAATGTGCCCGAGGAACAGAAGCGTTTCTTTACGCTGGTCCTGAAAGGCGTGATCGGCATTAGTGCAGCACGTTTTCCAAAGGGAACCAGAGGCTGCGACCTCGATCCGCTGGCTCGAATTGCGCTGTGGAAAGCAGGGGCCGATTACGGCCACGGCACCGGCCATGGCGTCGGCTCCTATCTCTCTGTGCATGAGGGGCCGCAGCGTATCTCCCGCGTTTCGCAGCAGGAAATACTACCGGGAATGATCCTGTCCAATGAGCCCGGCTACTACCGCCCTGGTGAATTCGGAATTCGTATCGAGAACCTGATTTATGTGCGGGAGGCTGAGGCAATCGAAGGTGGCGATCAGCCGATGCTTTCGTTCGAAACACTGACCTGGTGCCCCATCGACCGCCGTCTGGTCGTCGTTGCGCTGCTGAGCGAGGACGAGCGGCAGTGGCTGAACGACTACCATGCGACCGTGCGTGAAAAGCTGATGCCGCTGATTTCCGTTGCGGGTGTGCAGGAGTGGTTAATTGCTGCAACCGAGGCGGTTTGAGAGTTTTCTGTCTCCGCCGTCATCTTTGGGTCGAGTCCGAGGCTGACGGCACTGACTCGACCTCAAGCCAGCGAAAAGTACCGCATCGCCACCACCAGTCCCCAGCCTGCTGCAAGCATGGTCAGGCCGGGGAATCGCAGGCCGACGATGAGGGCAACGATCATGCCGAGTTTGACCTCATAGCCGCCTTCGAAAAAAGCGGGGGCGACGAGGGTCGTTAGCACGGCGACGGGAACGGCGTTCAGCCCTGCTTCCATGCGGGGAGGAATTGTTTTCATCCGGGTCATCAGCACGTAACCGCCGACGCGGGTGATATATGTTGCGACTGCGCCAGCGAAGATGATGATAAGTGTTTGGACGTCGAAAAGCTCGTTCATCAGGCAATCTCCTCGTCAGCCAGAGATTTTTCCGTCTGGGAAGGGGGAAAGATGACCGCGACGAGAATGCCGGTTATGGCGCCGAGGCTGACATGCCAGGGCGAGCCTACGACGTGGAAGGCGACGATGGCGCCAATCGCGCTTGCCAGCATCACGGGATAGAAATTGCTTCGCTTGCGGAAGCCCAGCACCATACCCATGAAATAAACGGGCAGCAGCACGTCAAAGCCGAGTGCCTTGGGATCTCCGACAAGATTGCCGAGCGAGGCCCCGAGTACGGTCGAAAGCATCCACAGCAGGTAAACGATGAAGGCATAACCCATGTAGCAGGCGAAGCTGACCCTTCCATCCGTCTCCTTCAGGCGCACGGATTCAGCAAATTGAGGGTCGACCAGAAAGAAGAAGCCGAATGCCTTTCTGGCGAGGGACCATTCCGGCACGATTCGGACCATGGCGGCAGAGTAGAGTATGTGGCGGAAATTGACGGCGAAGATGGACAGCACGACCAGCCATGCGGGCAGATTTTGGCTGAACAATTCTATACCGACGAGCTGGCTTGCGCCCGCATAGATAATGCCGCTCATCAACGTGGCTTCGAACATGCTGAGGCCATTATCTATGGCGATGGCACCGAAGAGCGCGCCGAAGGGCAAGACCGCAAGGGCTACGGGCAGTCCCAGCCGGACGCCGGACTTGAAGGTGGTATGGGCCATGGGTGGACCGGTCCTGTGCCGGAGAAATTGTCTTTCTGGCGCTGCCAGAGCGCGTGGATTGGATAATGAGGGCTCTAACGCTTTGACCAACCTTGCACAAACGAATTTAAGGAATGGCATAGATTGATTTCTTTGAAGCTTGGTCTACCCTTTCATTTGTTACAGGAGCATCTGCGTGGATTTGAAGCTCGATAAACAGCAAAAGGCCGATTTCATTTCAGCCGTCCAATCGTTTCTCGTGAATGAACTGGATGTCGAGATCAGCGGGCTTCAGTCTGAAATGCTGCTCGATCATCTCGCCGACGTGGTTGGCCCAGCTTTCTACAACAAGGGTTTGAGGGACGCGCATGCTGCCGTTTTGCGCAGGCTCGACGATGCGGCGGGCGATATAGATGTGTTGGAACAACCATTGAAAGGTCGATAATCAGTCTTTCAGAATGTCGCTGCTGTTGACGATGACAACGCCTCCTGCGCGCATTCCGGCAATCGCGGCCTTGATGCCTTCGGGGTCGATGCCGCGGCTTGCGTCCTCGATGAAGCGGACCTTGACGTCCGGCAGCATTTCCAGCGCGTCCATGACCGAAAAGCTGACACAATATTCGGTAGCGAGACCGCAAATATCGAGCGATTTGACGCCCTGACGTTCAAGATAGTCGGAAAGGCCCGTCGTCGCGTTTTGGTCGTTGTCACGAAAGGCAGAATAGCTGTCTACGGCGGGGTTTTCGCCCTTTTGCTGCACATAGTCGAAAGCGTCGGTGTTGAGGTCGGGATGGAACTCCGCATCCGGCGTTTCCTGCACGCAATGATCTGGCCACATGACCTGCGGTTTGCCGGAAAGTTCGCCCATGTCGAAGGGCTTTTTGCCCGGATGCTGCGAGGCAAAGCTGCCGTGGTTGGCGGGATGCCAGTCCTGCGAGGCCACGATCAGGTCGTATCCGCCATTCTCAATCAGCGCATTGGCGATCGGCACGATCTTGTCACCATCGGTAACAGCAAGGTTGCCGCCGGGGCAGAAACCGTTCTGGATATCAATCAACAGCAGCGCTTTCATGTCTCTCATTCCCGGTTGATCGCGGTGCAGCTTAATAAGGAAGCGGCAGCTTGTCGCCCCATTTTTGGCAAACTCGGCAGATAGTGGGACGATCCGAGGAGAGGAAACCGTCCAGACTCACGAGATGAGAGCCGCCGCCGGAGCCTTCCCCTCTGCCTGATTTTCGTAATATGATTACGAAAATACCGATTCTTACCTGCATCGAAATTGGCCTACGCTTTTGGGACAGCGTTTTCAGGGGACTCGTAAAGACTTTGGTTACCATAATTCGGCATGCTTCGAACCTGTCCGCTTTGAAAGGGGTGCTTCGTGCACCCGATATTCGAAGCCTACATCAAGCCATCGGCCTCTGGCCGATTTTGCGTAAACGGTTCGAGTAACGAGTATCATGGCGTCATCAGTCGTGACCTATAACGGCGTGCGCTCTCGCGCTGCGTCTTCTGCCACCAAGCGACGTGGCATTTCCTTGCGCGGGATGTCCGCATTGCTGGGCGGCGGCGTTTTCGCTGGCGTCTGTGCGGTGACTGCGTTCGTATCGATGCACGGAATGGCGCAAGCGTCCCGTGGGACCGAGCATTTCGACAAGATGCTGATGACTCGGGCCGATGCAATCGCACCGGCTACGCTCGATGCTGCGGAACACAGCCTGCACATTCGCAAATTCTCGCGCCTTTCCAGCACGACCCATGAACATCAGAAAATGACGCGTGTCGCGGCGGAGCATCACCTCAACGCAAATATGTTCGCTGCCCGTTTCGGGGCTTCTGCGGCCATGGACGCTGAGGGGCAGGCAACCGTAAAGGCGCTTGCGGCACTACGCCCGTCAGCCATCGTCGATTCGGCCCTTGGCAAGAACACCGAGACCGCGATGCTGGAAACGCAGGCGCGGGAGCATCCTGCTTTCGAAGTTGCGCTGGGCAAGCCGCAGGCCACGGCTGACGACACGATAGATCTGCTTCCGGAAACCGTTCCTCTGCCGAGCTTCCGACCCGAGATCGCCAGAGCGGTCGAGGTTGAGCCGACGCCCCGTCCGGCCACTCCTTCGCCTGCCGAAAAGCAGCTTGCGGATCCCGCTATCGCTTCGGCGCCTGCGCGCCAGCCCGTGCAGCAACCGGCAACGAGTTCGATGGTGGCATTTGCCCGACCTGACAACCCGATGCGCGAAACAAAGATGAATGCCGTTCCCTGGCCTGATCGTGGTAACGGCACTGCCATCTACGATATTTCGGCTGGCGTCGTGCATCTTCCAAGCGGTGAAAAGCTCGAGGCCCATTCGGGCATTGGCAAGATGCGTGACAACCCGGACTTCGTACATGTGAAGATGCGCGGCGCGACACCGCCATCCAGCTACCGGTTGACGATGCGTGAATCGCTGTTCCACGGCGTCGAGGCCATTCGCCTGACACCCGAAGACGGCGTCAATCCGCATGGTCGCAACGGCTTGCTTGCCCACACCTACATGCTGGCCAAGCGCGGCGAATCCAACGGCTGCGTGGTGTTCAAGGATTACACGAAATTCCTCGCAGCCTTCAAACGCGGCGAAGTCAAGCGTATCGTTGTCGTTCCGAAGCTCTCCGGCCGCCCATCAATGTCGGCCAGTAGTGGATCGAAGGGTGGCAAGACGCTGTTTGGCATGTTTGCGAAAAACGGAACGGATTCCTGATTATTTGCGTCGCTGGGTGAGCGCCATGCCGCCCAATATCATCATCACGCCGAGCGCGGTCGCCCAGATTTTTGGCGGCTGATCGCTGAAGAAATCCATCAACACGCCTGATACCATCTGGCCGCTGATGACCAGAAGTGCGGTGTTGACCGCGCCGATGCGCGGGATGAGCCAGCTGCCCGACGCGATGAAGACAACGCCGATCGGGCCGCCTATGAAGGCATACCATGGGGCATCGGCGGCACCTGGGGGCAGAAGATCGCCAATGATCAGGCCGAGCAGGGTCAGTGCAACGAAGCCGACGATGTGGTTCCAGAAGGACGCAATCAACGGTGAGTTGGATAGGCTGAGGCGACCGTTGATCTGGCGGCTGAGCGACACGAATATGCCACCCGCAAAAGCCATGGCTATGAAGATGATCATGCCGATCTCCCAACCAGGATGATCAGCGCGCTGCCGCCGAGAATGAGCGCAATGGCGCAGAGATCGCGTGCTTCCGGTCGTCTTTTCGGCAGGCCGAATAGCCCCCAGAAGTCCGCCGCGAGACTGAAGATCACCTGTCCGGCCAAGCCGAGCGCGATGGTGCCGGAAAGCGCCAGCGGCGAGTTCACCGCGGTCGAGGTGAGCATGACAATTGCCGCACCCACGACGCCGCCGAAGTAAGCCCAGAGTGGCGCTTTTGGCTTTGCAGGTATGCCGCCATCGGGCTTTCGATAGAGGACAGCGAGATAGATTAGGGCTGCGACGGTGCCGGTGCCATGCGCCGTCCAGGAGGAAAACAGCGCATTGCCATAACGTGCGAGCATTCCATTAAAATGCACCATCAAGGTCAAAAGGCATCCGCTGGCAAAAGCAGCAACGAGGTGAAGTGGTTGAGCGCGGGCAGGGGTCATGTAGGTGTCTTTTCGAAAGCCAAAGCTTGAGGAAGTGATTCAGCTTTAGCCGCTATATGTAGGAATTAAAAACGAATTAGGTTGATGGAAGCATTCATGCTTTCAAGACGCGGTACGATTTTACCGGAACAAATCGGCCAGCTGCATGTTTCTGCGACATGAAAAAAACAACACGCAAACCACTCAACCGCATGACCCTTTTCGTCATAACGATCTTTACCCTCGCAGTTATCGTTGCGCTGATTTACTTGGTCGGCTTCACGCCAGGCGAAACAAATCCCTGACGTGACCGCTTAAACGCGTTCCACAAACCCATCAAGCACGCGCTTTTGTCCGGCGCGGTCGAAGTCGATGGTGAGCTTGTTGCCTTCGACCGCCGAGACGTTGCCGTTGCCGAACTTGATGTGGAACACCCTGTCGCCGACGAAGAATTTCGAGGGCGTCTCAGTGGTGGATTTTGCCACCAGCTCGCCATCGATGGTGCGGCCTTTTGGTCCGCTTTCGCCGTAGCCGATACGTTCTACCGCGTGACCGGAGCGGGTGCCCCAGTTGTCGCGGGTAGCGTCCGATTTATTGGCCTGCGCACGTTTCCAGCCCGGTGTGGAGTAATTGTTGGCGAAGGGTTCGGCCTTGTCGAAACGGGATTGGCCGTAGCCGCCGCGCCCGCCATAGCCGCCATAATTGCTTTCGGATGCCGAGACTTCGACGTGGGATGGCGGTAGCTCATCAAGAAACCGTGAGGGCAGGGTGGATTGCCAAAGGCCGTGTATGCGGCGGTTCGAGACGAACCAGATGTGGCAACGGCGCTTTGCTCGAGTAATGCCGACATAGGCAAGCCGACGTTCTTCTTCGAGGCCGGAGCGACCACCCTCATCCAGCGAACGCTGGTGCGGGAATAGGCCTTCTTCCCACCCGGGGAGGAATACGGTTTCGAATTCCAGACCCTTGGCTGAGTGCAGCGTCATGATGGAAACGGCGTCGAGTTCAGCATTCTGTTCGGCGTCCATAACCAGCGCAACATGCTCCAGAAAGGCACGCATGCTCTCATAGACTTCCATGGAGCGAATGAGTTCCTTCAGGTTTTCAAGTCTGCCAGGACCTTCGGCGGATTTATCCGCCTGCCACATGGCTGTATAACCGCTTTCGTCCAAAATCTGCTCGGCCAGAACGGTATGTTCGGTGGTTTCCAGCAGACCCTGCCAGCGACGAAAATCCTGCACAACATCGAACAGCGCCTTGCGCGCCTTCGGCTTCAGCTCATCGGTCTCGATCATATCGGCAGCCGCCGCGAGCATCGGAATATCGCGCGCGCGGGCATAATCATGGAGGTTGCGAACCGTTGTATCACCCAGCCCGCGCTTGGGCGTGTTTATGATGCGCTCAAACGCCAGATCGTCGGCCGGTTGGCAGACGAGACGGAGATAGGCCATGGCATCGCGGATTTCGAGACGCTCATAGAAGCGCGGGCCGCCGATAACGCGGTAGTTCAGGCCGAGTGTGACGAAGCGATCTTCAAACTCACGCATTTGAAAGGACGCACGGACGAGGATAGCGATATTGTTGAGTGGATGATCTTTTCGCTGTAACTGCTCGATCTCTTCTCCAACCGCGCGGGCTTCCTCTTCCGAATCCCAGGCCGCGTGAACAACGACCTTCTCGTCGTTCGGATCGACGCGATCCGTGAAGAGCGTCTTTCCAAGGCGGCCTTCATTATGAGCGATCAGATGACCGGCGGCCCCGAGGATATGTTCGGTGGAGCGATAATTGCGCTCAAGCTTGATGACTTTCGCTCCGGGAAAATCCTTGTCGAAACGCAGGATATTATCCACCTCAGCGCCGCGCCATCCATAGATGGACTGGTCGTCGTCCCCCACACAACAAACGTTCTGAGGCTCGCCTTTGCCGCGCTGTGCGAGAAGTCGAAGCCACATATATTGTGCAGTGTTGGTGTCCTGATACTCGTCGACCAGGATGTAGCGAAACTTCTGATGATACTCTTTCAAGACATCCGGGTTCTTGCGAAAAATGGTGATTGGGTGCAGCAGCAGATCGCCGAAATCGCAAGCGTTCAGCGTTCTCAAACGGGCCTGATAGGCGGCGTAAAGTTCGCGGCCTTTGCCATTGGCAAATGCGCGGCTGTCGCCCTCCGGAATATCGGGCGGCGTCAGACCCTTGTTCTTCCAGTTGTCGATCATGCCCGCAAACTGCTTGGCGGGCCAGCGCTTGTCATCCAGACCCTCGGCCTGAATGAGCTGCTTGATGAGGCGCACTACGTCATCGGTATCGAGGATGGTAAAGTTGGATTTGAGGCCTGCGAGCTCCGCGTGTTTACGCAGGAGCTTCACACCGATGGAGTGAAACGTACCGAGCCATGGCATGCCTTCGACTGCGCCACCGACCAGAACGCCGATGCGTTCTTTCATTTCGCGCGCCGCCTTGTTGGTAAAGGTCACGGCCAGAATCTGGCTGGGGTATGTCCGGCCTGATGCGAGAATGTGGGCGATGCGAGTTGTCAGCACACGCGTTTTGCCGGTTCCTGCGCCCGCAAGAACTAGGACCGGTCCGTCAAGCGTCTCAACGGCTTCGCGCTGCTCGGGGTTAAGGCCGGTAAGATAATCTGGCGCTGCACGGTTTTGATCACGTGCCGCCATGGCGCGCGCGGCAATGCCTAAACCGCCCGCTGCCGGTGCTACAGGCGCCGCACGGCGTGGCTCATTTGGCTCTTCATCGAAGAACGGCATATCATCGAAACTGTTGCTCATGTGGCCCAATGTAGTGATTCGGGATATAAACGCTAGAAGTTCGTTCTTCTTTTATTCCCATATCAATTGGCAAAGCGCCTATTCCAAGGCATTTTTCCTTTCAGGCTCCACGATCCGTATCGAAAGCGGCATCGACCGGAAGCTGGAGTGCTGTTGCGAGCTGGTTGGTCTTTGCCGCAAGCGAAATGACCCGCATCAGATCGGCATGCTGTTCGCTCGTCATCCCTTTTGCCTTTGCGGCGGCTGTGTGAGAATGGGCGCAGTATGAACACCCGTTGGTGACCGACACCGCGATGTAGAGCATTTCTTTCACGAGCGGATCGAGCGCGGATGGCGTGGCCATCACGGCTTTCACTTCTCCCCACGTCTTTTCCAGTAGATCGGGGTCAAATGCGAGATAAAGCCACATGTTGTTGATGGAATCGGATTTCCGCGTACTGCGGATATCGTCGAACACTGCTTTGACGCGTGGATCGGCTTCCGGATTCTGGTGCTTGGAGACGGTGGTCATCGATTTTCCCTCCGATGGACTGTATCATGCTTGAAGACCGTACCGGCCGTAGGCTCACGTCTTTCTTGGCAAGAGGGTCGTTTATCATGATAACGCAACCGGAAATACTTTAAACCGGTCCGATTTCCGTTCACTGCGATACAAAGCAGCCTGAATTACAATTCGTTAAGAAACGGAATCTTGCGTTGCGTTGTTAAGCACGAGCAAAGATACTGCCGCAAATCATCCGGCTGCCTGTGCGAAAGCCGTGGCGTAGGTACGGAAAGATCATACGGAGAATTGCATGCGGGTTTGGAAGCAGGTTGGTGTCAGTCTTGCTGTTGTCGGCGCTGGTTTCTGTCTTTGGGCGTATAACTCGTCCACGGCTAAGGACATGTTGGCCAAAGCAGGTCTCGTCAACGCTGAAAAGCCTGCTCCGCAATCTGCATCTGGCTCTCCAGCGCGTGCTGGTGGACAGGGTGGTGGCCGAAATAATGCGACGCTGGTGATAACTGCACCTGTGAAGACTGGCACCGTGAACGACCGCGTGAGCGCCATCGGCAACGGGGAAGCGATCCAGTCCGTTGTCGTCACCCCACAGGCTTCAGGTCTTATCTCCGAAATTCTCATTTCCTCCGGCCAGAGGGTCAAGAAAGGCGATGTTCTGGCGCGGCTCGATGATGACGAACAGGTTATCGAGCGGGAAAAGGCGCAGGTTGCGCTGAAGAGCGCAATCGACAAATCCAGCTCCTACAAGAACCTGCAATCCGTTGCGCGACTGGATGTTCTGGACGCGCAGATCGCGGAAGAGGCGGCAAAACTGGCGCTCAGAACTTCCGAACTCAATCTTACGCGTCGCAACATCGTTGCTCCCATCAACGGGATCGCGGGTATCGTGGCGGTCAATATCGGGGACAACGCAACAACGCAGTCCAGTATCGTAAGCCTCGATGATCGCTCGAAAATATTGGTCAACTTCTGGGCGCCTGAACGGTTCACCACTGCCATCAAGGTTGGAATGCCGGTGGAAGCGACGTCCATTTCGCGTCCCGGGGAGACTTTCAAGGGTGAGGTTGAAGCGGTCGATAATCGCGTCGATGAGGCAAGCCGGACGATCAGGGTTCGCGCCGTATTCGACAATGCGCAGGATACGCTGCGCGCCGGCATGTCATTTGGCGTCACCATGCGCTTCGAGGGCGAAAATTATCCTTCGGTCGACCCGCTCGCCGTGCAGTGGGATGCCGAGGGCTCCTACGTGTGGCGCGTCACGGATAATAAATCATCTAAAGTCCGCGTACAGGTGGTGCAGCGCAACCCGGATTCCGTGCTTGTAAAGGCCGGGCTGGGTGAGGGGGATCTGCTTGTGACGGAAGGCTTGCAACGCGTACGCGAGGGCGGCACGGTGCGGATTGGTAATGAACCGAAAGCACCGGAGGTCGCACGCCAGTGAGTGGTTCCATCAACGGACAGACGCCTCAAACGGGCCAGGATTCGAAGCTGGCCTTTACCGCGCTTTTCGTGCGCCGTCCCATCCTTGCTGCGGTTTTGAATACGCTGCTCGTCGTTGCCGGTCTTGCCGCACTTGCCGGTGTGGAGGTACGCGAACTGCCGGATGTGGACCGACCTGTCATTTCCGTGCGCACCACCTATGACGGCGCTTCGCCCGAAACCATCGATCAGGAAGTCACCCAAACCATCGAAGGCGCCGTTGCCCGTGTCAGCGGTGTTAAATCCATATCATCCGAATCACAATTCGGTACCAGCCGTGTGACGATGGAATTCGGCGACGATATCGATCTGGCTGTTGCGGCGAACGATGTGCGCGATGCTATCGGTCGCATTACCAACCAGATGCCGGACGATGCCGACGAGCCGCAGATCATCAAGGCGGATTCCGATAGCCAGCCGATCATGCGGCTTGCGGTCACCTCTTCCACGCTCAGCATGGAAGACCTGACGAACCTTGTGGACGACGAAATCATCGACCGTCTCGCCGCCGTGGATGGTGTGGCCGACGTCGAAATGTACGGTGATCAGGAAAAGGTCTTCCGCATCGATCTCGATCAGGCGGCACTGGCCAGTCGGGGCTTGACGGTCACGGATGTTTCGAATGCCTTGTCGACTGCCGCGCTCGATGTGCCAGCGGGTTCACTCAAAAGCTCTACACAGGATATCGTCGTGCGCGCCACGGCAAACCTCACGACGCCTGCGGAATTTGAAAACCTGCTGATCAAGGACCGGGTACGTCTGCGCGATGTGGCTAGTGTTCAATTGGGTGCGGATGACGAAAATACCTCTCTTCGTTCCAATGGCGTACAGGGCGTCGGTCTGGGCGTCATTCGTCAGGCACAGTCCAACACGCTCAACATTTCCAACGGCGTGAAAGCGGCGGTGGAGTCGATGACGCCAAACCTGCCGGAAGGCACGCGGGTCGTCGTGACAAGCGACGATGCGGTGTTTATCGAGGGTGCGTTGCACGAGGTGGAACTGGCGCTTGGCCTTTCCGCTGTGATCGTTCTCGTCGTGCTTTATCTCTTCCTGCGGGATTGGCGCGCCACCCTCATTCCAGCGATCACCATGCCCGTTGCGCTGATCGGTACGCTGGTCGCGATCTATATGGTGGGCTTTTCCATCAACATCCTCACCTTGCTCGCCATCGTTCTGGCAACGGGTCTGGTTGTCGATGACGCCATCGTGGTTTTGGAAAACATATTTCGACGCCGCGCCGAAGGCATGGGGCCGCGTGCGGCTGCCGTACTCGGCACTCAGGAGGTTTTCTTCGCAGTCATCGCCACCACCGCCACTCTTGCCGCCGTTTTCATTCCGCTATCGTTCCTTCCTGGTCAGTTGGGCGGGCTGTTTCGCGAATTTGGCTTCGTGCTGGCATTCGCGGTGGGTCTTTCGTCAATCGTCGCGCTGACGCTTTGCCCCATGCTCGCTTCCCGAATGCTCAAGAACAATGTGGAGGATCAGACCGGGCCGCTCGCATGGTTTGGCAATGTCTTTGCAACGACTTACAAGAACACGCTGTCAGGATGCCTCAACAATCCACTCATCGTTATCGTTGTCTCGCTTGCTTTTGCAGGTGTGTCCTGGGTCGCCTTCGGCATGGTGCAGAACGAACTGACGCCGCGCGAAGACCGCTCCTCACTTTTCATGCGTGTGACGGCACCGCAGGGCGTGAGCCTTGAATATACGCGCGATCAATTGCAGCGGATCGAAGAGAACCTCAAGCCGTTGCGCGATAGTGGCGAAATCCGCAACATCTATTCGATCACCGGCATGAATGGCTCGTCCAACTCCGGCTTCATGGTGCTGACACTTGCGCCCTGGGGAGAACGCGAGCGCACGCAGAACCAGATTGCACAGGACGTCAACGCGGCCGCGCAGAAGGTTCCGGCCCTTCGCGGAACGGCTTCGCAGCCGAACAGCCTGCGTATTCGCGGTGCGGGCAATGGCCTTAGCATGGCGATGGTCGGCAGCAATTATGGAGCACTGAACGAAGCCACTCAGAAGTTGCTTCGCGCAATGGAAGAAAGCGGCCTGTTCGACACACCGCAACTGGATAATGAACCCAACCAGGCACAGCTCTCCGTTTCGATCAATCGTGAACGGGCATCGGACCTGGGCATCGATATCACCGGCCTGTCTCACGCAATGCAGTCGTTGCTGGAAGGGCGCTCGATTGTGGATGTGTTCGTAAATGGCGACGCCGTTCCAGTTCGGCTTTTGTCGTCAACGCGCCCGATCAACGATCCGACCGACCTCGAAAACGTCTTCCTCAAGACAGAAGACGGCAGGATGGTGCCGATGTCCACCATCGCCACGCTGAAGGAGACAGCCGTCGCGCCGGAACTGAACCGTGAGCAGCAGCTTCCATCGGTCGGTTTTTCCGCAAATCTGCGCGATGGCGTCTCGCTGGGCGAGGCGGTCGCGAAGGTCAATGAGATGGCGCAGTCGATATTGCCATCCGGCGCGCGTCTTCTGCCACTCGGTGAGGCGGCAACGCTTGAGGAGAATTCCAGCGGTATGTTGCTGACCTTCGGCTTTGCCATTGCCATCATCTTCCTTGTATTGGCGGCACAGTTTGAAAGTGTATTGAGCTCGATCATCATCATGACGACCGTCCCGCTGGGTCTGGCCTGCGCCGTTATCGCGCTGCTCGTCACCGGTTCCAGCCTCAATGTCTATAGCCAGATCGGCCTTGTGCTTCTGGTCGGTGTGATGGCGAAGAACGGCATTCTGATCGTGGAATTTGCCAACCAGCTGCGGGATCGCGGAGCGAGCGTGCGCGAAGCCATCGAGAAGGCGTGCACCATTCGCCTGCGGCCTGTCATGATGACGATGATCGCAACGATCCTCGGCGGTGTGCCTCTTGTGCTGGCGCAGGGCGCGGGCGCGGAAGCGCGCATCGCGCTCGGCTGGGTCATCGTCGGCGGTCTTGGCCTCGCGACGCTGGTGACGCTCTACATCACGCCGGTGTCCTATCTGTTGCTGGCCCGTTTTGCCAAGCCGCACGCGGACGAGGAAATCCGCCTGCACCGCGAGCTGGAAACGGCCATCCGCCGCCGGGCCATCGAAGAGGACAAGCCGCTTCTCGCTGCCGAGTGAGGTGGCGGCATAGCATCTGGACAAAGCCAGATCAGTGTCTCATACCAAGCCGGACTTGCGGAAAGCGAGTCCGACTTTTGTATTGCAGTGGAGACCCTCATGGCCCTCAAGGATGTCGTATCGGGATTTAGAAACGAAGCGGCTGTTTCTGCCGTTCTCGGTGTTCTGAAACAGCAGCTTGGGGACAAGCTCCAGACCGGGCTGTCCTTTCGTGAACAGCACTCCCATACAACAACCTATCTGACGACACAGTTGCCGGACGGCGTGGTGTTTGCCGAGAGTGCGGACGACGTGAAGGCGGTGGTAAAGGCCTGCGCGGAGCACAAAGTTCCCGTCATTCCCTTTGGGATAGGCTCTTCGCTGGAAGGGCAGGTCAACGCGCCTTCAGGCGGCATTTCTGTAGATTTCAGCCGCATGAACCGTATCATCGAGGTGAACGCCGAAGACCTGGATGTGACGGTGGAGCCGGGCGTCACCCGCGAGCAGCTCAACACCTATCTGCGCGATACGGGCTTGTTTTTTCCAATCGACCCAGGCGCAAACGCTTCCATCGGCGGAATGGCATCCACACGCGCATCCGGCACCAATGCCGTACGCTATGGCACCATGAAGGATAATGTTCTGGCCGTTACCGCCGTGACCGCGAATGGCGAGGAAATCCGCACCGGCAGACGCGCGCGCAAGTCTTCCGCAGGTTACGATCTGACGAGGTTGTTCGTTGGTGCGGAAGGCACGCTCGGCGTGTTGACCTCCGTTACATTGCGCCTACAGGGAATTCCTGAAAAAATTGCTGGTGGGGTTTGTTCGTTCGAAAGCATCAAGGCTGCTTGCGATGCGGTTATCATGACGATCCAGATCGGCATTCCTGTTGCCCGTATCGAGCTTCTGGATGAAGTGCAGATTCGTGCATGCAACGCTTATTCCGGCCTCGGTTACGACGAGAAGCCGACGCTGTTTGTGGAGTTTCACGGCACGGATGAAACAACGGCGCTGCAATCTCAACAATTCGCGGAAATTGCCGCCGAATACGGCAGCACGGATTTCAAGTGGACAGGCGATGCTCAGGAGCGAAACAAGCTCTGGAAGGCGCGCCATGATGCCTATTGGGCATCGCGTGCGCTTGCGCCGCATCTGGACGGCCTTTCGACCGATGTTTGCGTACCGATTTCGCGCCTTGCCGACTGCGTGGTCGAAACGCAGGGGGACATTGCTGAGAACGGGATGTTAGCGCCGATCGTCGGCCACGCGGGTGACGGTAATTTCCATGTTCTGGTGCTGTTCGATGGCAAAGACCCCGAAAGTGTAGCAAAGACGGAAGCCTTCGTCGCCCGCCTCAACCGTCGCGCAATTGCTTTCGACGGCACTTGCACGGGTGAGCACGGCATAGGGCAGGGAAAGATGAGTTTTCTGGAAGAAGAAGCCGGAAATGCGCTCGATATGATGCGTGCCATCAAGCGGTCACTTGATCCCGATAATATTTTCAATCCGGGCAAGCTTTTCCGTCTTTAACGCGGTTAGGCAGGTTCTAATTGACACTTGCCCTCAAGCGAAAAAACGCTAATTTCATCAAGGATTAAAGGAGACGTCGGGTCGTGCTCGGACGCATATTGGTTTTTCTGGGCGGGCTCTTGGTCGTGACGCTGTTTGCGGCGCTCCTGATACCTTACTTTATCGACTGGACCGATTTCCGCCGCAATTTCGAAGATCAGGCAAGTCGTATTCTCGGCAAGAAGGTCGTCGTTCACGGCCCTGTGGAGGCGCGTCTCTTACCTTTTCCTTCAGTCACGCTGCACGACGTGCGCGCCGGAACGGATGCCGATGGCTCGCCGCTTATTCAGGTGGCCCGCTTCTCGATGGATGCTGAACTGGCGCCGTTTCTTTCTGGTGAAGCGCGTATCTTCGATATGCGCATCGAAGAACCAAAGGCAAAAATCCGGTTGTTGAAAGACGGTACGCTGGACTGGATGCGCGGCGGTCGCGCTGAAATCCCAGCCCGCACCGTCGTTCTGGAAAGTGTCAATATCGAAGGCGGACAGATCGAGTTCATCGATGAGCAATCGGGTCGTAATCGCACGATCAGCGGGCTGAATGCGGCAATGTCGGCAAAATCGCTTGCCGGTCCATGGCGTGCCGATGGCAGGGCTGCGATTGATGGTCATGCCGGATCTTTCTCGCTGAGCAGCGGGGAGCCGGACCCGACTGTTGGTCGAATGGGCCTGCGTCTGCGGATGCAGCCGGATGAGTATCCGGTCGAGATCGATCTGGACGGCGGCATTGGTGCTGCTGCCGGTCGCCCGGTTTACAGCGGTTCCTTCGCCTTCAATTTTCGGCAGGACGACAAGCAGAAGCAGCAGAACGACCAGTCCATGTTTTCCGCGCCGCGTACGCGAGGCAGCTTCGAGCTGACGAACGGGCGCGTTCGTATACCAAGCTACCGCATGGAACTCGGCGGCACGGAAAACCCCTACATTGTAACCGGTGAAGCAACACTGGACACGGGTACCGAGCCGGAGTTCCTGCTGACGGCGGATGGCCAGCAGATCGACTTCAATCGCTTTGCGCCAGCCCCCGTACAGGCGGGGAAGACCTCTCGTGTACCGACAGCTTCCGTGCGGCAGCGCATCGAAGCCTTCGCGGGGCTGATCGCGCGTATTCCCGTTCCACAGGTTCCCGGCAAGGCGAGTATCAGCCTTCCGGCGCTGGTTTCCGACGACACGACCATTCGCGATATCCGTCTCGAGGTGCAGCCCGATGGCGCGGGCTGGCAAGTGGTGAATGCAGTGGCTGTCTTGCCCGGCAGAACGCAGCTGGAAGGCAAGGGTTCGCTGACCCTGACGGGTGGTCCCGCTTTCAACGGCGATATGCTGGTGGCGTCCAACCAGCCGTCCGGTCTGGCAAACTGGCTGTCCGGCACGGTCGATCCCGCCATCCGGCAGCTCAACGCAGCGGGTTTTTCCTCTAAGGTTTCACTGACGACACAGGCACAACGCTTCGACGATCTCGAGCTCGCCATCGGTCAGGCTTCTCTCCACGGCAGCCTGGTGCGTCAGTCGATGGAGAAGGGAGCAAGTATCGATGTCGATCTTTCCGGTGACGAGATAGATCTGGACGCCCTAAAGGCATTGGGAGGTCTGGCGCTCGGCGATCAGGTCGGGGGCACGGTTCTCGACCACCGCATCACCGCGAAGTTCAAGGCAGACCGATTCAACATGTCGGGCGTGACTGCCAATAAGGTGGAAACCGCTTTCACGCTGGCCGACGGTGTATTGTCGCTCGACACGATGAATGCAGGCGATATTGCCGGCGCCGAAGTGCGTGCCAAGGGACAGCTACAGGGTTCCTTGCTGGAATATGCAGGCAAGGGAACAGTCAATGTTCACGCTGTCGATATGCAGCCGGTTTTCGATCTCCTTCGGCAAAAACTGCCAAACCATCCTTTGCTGGATCGTCTCGTCAAAAGCGCACCCTGGTATGCAAATTCCGATGTCGCGGTGGATCTTTCGGTCGACAGCAACAATGGCGGCGCGAACGCTGCCGTGTCCGGCACGATCAATGGCAGCCGCGTATCGGCCGTCGCCAAGCTGCCGGACTTTTTGTCCATCACCGACGACACGGCGTTGACGCTAGAGGCGGTTCTCAAAAACCAGTCGACGGCCATTCTGTTCGGGCAGGTGGGACTGGATCCGCTTCCTTTCGATGCGGATGGTGAAGGTCTTCTGTCTGTGAAGCTGAATGGAACATTGGGTTCCTCGGCACAGACGGACGTCCGTTTCTCCACCGAGCGTACGCATTTTTCCGCCAATGGTAGCTTTTCGCTGGCTGCGTCCAATTTCGGTGAAGGTAGCGCCGATTTGGCGCTCGAAAGCGTCGATATCGAGCCTTACCTTATCATGAATGCCATCGGTCTGCCGCAGCTTGGCGGTGGCATGGCAATGAAAGGCAATGCGAAGCTCGCCATCGATAGTTTGAAGGCAACGTTCTCTAATCTCTTGGGGCAAGCGGGCGGTAACAAATTTTCCGGCAACCTGACTGTTGCGAAAGCCTCGCCACACAAGGTTACCGGTGATCTTACGCTGGATAACGTCGATCTCGCCTGGCTGGGCGATACGATGTACGGGCCGGTAATAGATCCTGAATCTGGCGCACTCAACGCCAAACCAGTCGCGCTTCCGGCGTTTCCATGGCTCGATGCGTCACTGTCGGTAAAGGCAGCGAATTTCCAGGCTGGCTCGTTCGGCACTGTAAGCGCGCTTTCCTTCGCCTTGAACCACGCCAACGGCACATTGTCTCTCAACGACGTGACAGGTGACTGGATGGGGGGCAAGGTTTCAGGCCGCGTGGCGATGGCAACTGGCGAAAGCGCCGGTATCTTCCGCACGAAAATCGCAATTTCCGGTGCCAACCCCGACAGCGTGATGTGGAAGAGCGGCAACGCTCCTGTCGCGAGCGGTCGTTTCGCCGTCGATATGACTGTGGAAGCAACCGGCAAAAGCGTCGCCGAGCTTTTGTCTTCGGCTGGTGGTTCCGGCGAAATCCGCACGGGTGGTCTTGTCGCGCGCGGCCTCAACCAAAATGCGTTTCAGCCATGGCTGCAGGAAGCGAACGCGTTGCAGAGCAATATCGATGCTGCCAAGGTGCGCCCGCTGGTGGATGCACAGTTGTGGCAGGGCGAAATTCCGCTCGGTGAAGTCTCAATGCCGTTCACGATCAGCGATGGCAGTCTGCATATGCAGAATGTGTCGGCTGCAACGCAGCAGGTCTCGTTTAATGGGCAACTTGCCCTGAACCTTGCTACCGAGACGCTGAACGGCGGTATCGAAATGAAATTCAATCCCGGGATTGAGGAACTTGCCGGTGCAGAGCCATCGATCCGGCTGAACTATACCGGTCCGCTCGCGCAACCGGCACTGACTACGGATGTCTCCGGCCTCACAGGTTATCTTTCGCTGCGCGCCTTCGAGCGCGAGCGCCGCCGCGTCGAGGCGCTTCAGGCCAGCGTCATGGAAAAGCAGCGGCTTCGGCGTGAGGTTGCGCTATACCGCTTTCAGGCTGCCGAACGTCAGGCCGCGAAAGAACGCGCGGAAGCCGCCGAAAAAGTAAGGCAGGCGGAAGAAGAGCGACTACGCACAATTGCACAGGAACGTCTTCAGGCCAAAAAGGAACAGCAGGAGCGCCTGCAACGCGAACAAAGCCAACCTCAGTCCGGTCCAGCTCTTAGCGTACCGCCGACGGAGGAGGTTATCCGCCAATTCTCCAACCCGCCGAATACGGCAACGCCTTAACGTTTCTCCGCAAAGATTATTTAGCTGATATGGCTACTTATGTGACTTGAGCCAGTTGAGCACGTACACTCGCAGAGATGAAGACAGGTTGCTGTCTTCTGGGCGATTGTCATCTATTTCTGCCAGAAGTGCCGCAAAACTCATTTTGCGCTTTTCAGCAATTGATCGAAGCTCGTCCCAAAACGCATCCTCCAGCGAGATGCTGGTGCGGTGGCCGTGAAGGGTTGTGGAGTGCTTTCGGATCAAAATTGCGGCTTCCCAAACTGGCTCAGGGTTTTGTCAGTCTGATTCATGTTGTGCCTGCAAGTATATGAAATTTATGATTGCTGGCTCTCGATAACGCAGATCGGCGGTGGGAGTTCCGCACTTATCCGGTGCCGGAAAAATTTAAACTCACCAATGGAGCTAAGGCCGGATTTGTTGCCAGCAATCATTCGACCCGCCTGTCCGAAACCGTCGTCACGTTCCGGCCGGCTGGTGATCCAAAACCTACCTAATCCGGCAGGCTGTCTTTCTTCTCCAGCTTGCTTTGATCGAGCTTTTGGCTGGCCTTCTTGTTGATGGTAGATGTCAGGGTCTTTTCGGCTTTGGTTCTGCCGAATGACAGGCGGTTTTGCTCCGCCTGTTTTTCCTTTTCGGTACGAGTTTTCTGCTTGCGGAACTGGCGCAGATTCACGACATCGCCCGTCATGCGGCTCTCTCCGTCTGGTGCAAGGTCAGATGAGCAGGCCAAAGCCCGCAGAGGCATTATTTGTTCTTGCGGAACGCATCCAGCGAAACGACCGATCCAGCCTTCTTTTCGTCGTCTGACTTCTTCTCTTCGGAAGAAACAGGCTTGCCTTCGGCTGGGGCAGGGTAGGCCGTGATTTCAGCCTCAACGACTTCTTCCTCTTCGGAAAGCGGCACGTCGAATTCAAGCTCGAAGTTCACGGATGGATCGTAGAACCCACGGATTGCATTGAACGGAATCACCAGCTTTTCAGGGGTATCCGAGAAAGACAGACCAATTTCGAACTGGGTTTCGGTGACCTTCAAATCCCAGAACTGGTGCTGGATCACGATCGTCATCTGCTCGGCATATTTCGCCTTGAGATGCTGGGAAATACGGACACCGGGAGCGCCGGTGAGAAACGTGATGAAGAAATGGTGTTCGCCGGGCAGGCGGCTGGTCGCCGCAACTTCGCTCAGTACCTTGCGAATAACGCCGCGAAGGGCATCCTGTGCGAGAATGTCGTAACGGATATGATCCTGCCCCATACGGTCCTGTCTTTCCTTATTCGAACGTCTTTTACCTAAGTATACGCAATGTCTTAGAGCGCGGCAACGGAAAAGCCAGCCAACGCACGTGACTCGCATCATATAGCCAATTTTGGCGGAATGGAGAAGGTGGAGGTTTCTGTTGCCAGGTACCTCCGAACCCCGCCTTACGGGGCTAACCGTAAGGACTTAGAGCGGAATTCCCGCACCGCCATTAGGCAGCGAGAGCGTATTCCTTAGCGTTGTTGTCATTTGCAACTACACTTGTGACCCGATAACGGCGGTATCATGCCGAGCGAAAGACCGATCTTTACACCCTTGTCGATCCTATTTCGCCCCCATCAAAAGCCGGCCTTCACGAGAGGCCGCCGGTTTTTGGTGGAGGCGCCGGGTACCGCCCCCGGGTCCAATAGGCTTATTACACCGACAGTTTATCGCCATAGCCGGATTTGCATCCGGCAAGGGTCATATAGGCATTTCTGCTGCCTTAGAAAAGAGGTCTCGTGACATTTCGATGAAAGGTTGCGCGCAATTCTTGACGTCGCAATGAGGTTGGAACATCTTCTTGTTCAACCGGTCGCTAAAATGCGCCGGAAAACTGGAGGATAGGACATGACGGACTACTTCGCAGACGTAAAGAAATATGATGCCGGTGCCGATGAGGCGGTGGTAAACAAAATCGTCAAGCATTTGGGCATCGCGCTCCGAAATCGTGACTCCTCGATGGTTTCGACTTCGGACCCGGACGAGCTTGCCCGTGTCAAGGCGAGTCGGTGTGGGAAGAAACTGGGTGTCGATGGTGCAGACGCTGACAAGGCAGTGAATGCGGCGGCAAAAGCAATGGCAGCGGACCGCACGAAGTCCCGTGTAACATTCTACTATCTGGTGGCAAAAGATCTCGGAAAGCTGGAAACCCTTTGATCCCGTAGAATAATGGGGAGCATTTCTTTCTCCCTGTTGGTTCCGCCGCCTGCGACGCCTATAATAAAGGCCACTTAAGGAATCGGCGGCGGAACTATGAAGCAGTATCTCGACCTTCTTGCGCATGTGATGAAAAACGGCAGTGACCGGGGCGACCGTACCGGCACAGGCACGCGCTCTGTTTTCGGATATCAGATGCGCTTCGATCTCTCCGAAGGCTTTCCGGTGCTGACCACCAAGAAGCTGCACCTTCGCTCGATCATCCATGAGCTGCTGTGGTTCCTGAAGGGTGACACCAATATCGCCTATCTCAAGGAGAACGGCGTCACAATCTGGGACGAGTGGGCAGATGAAAACGGTGATCTCGGTCCGGTCTACGGCGCGCAGTGGCGCTCATGGCCAGCACCGGACGGTCGACATATCGACCAGATCGCGCTTTTGATCGAAAGCCTGAAGACGAATCCGAACTCGCGCCGCCACATTGTTTCGGCCTGGAATCCGGCATTGGTAGACGAGATGGCTTTGCCGCCGTGCCACTGCCTCTTCCAGTTCTATGTCTCTGAAGGCAAGCTTTCCTGCCAGCTTTATCAGCGCTCCGCAGATATTTTCCTCGGCGTACCATTCAATATCGCTTCCTATGCGCTGCTGACGTTGATGGTTGCGCAGGTGGTCGGCCTCAAGCCGGGTGACTTCGTGCATACGCTAGGAGACGCGCATATCTATTCGAACCATTTCGAGCAGGCTGAACTCCAGATGACGCGGCAACCGAAGGCGCTTCCGACGATGCGCATAAATCCGGATGTGCGCGACCTGTTTGCCTTTAAATTCGAAGACTTTACGCTGGAAAACTACGAGGCTGATTCAAGCATCAAGGCACCGATTGCGGTATGAGTGAACCTCTTATTACGCTCATTGCAGCCGTTTCCCGCAACAATGTCATCGGGCGCGAACTCGATATGCCGTGGAAACTGTCGTCGGACCTGAAAAGGTTCAAGGCGCAGACCATGGGCAAGCCGCTGATCATGGGGCGCAAGACGTTTCTGTCCGTCGGCGAGCGCCCATTGCCGGGCAGGCCGCATATCATCGTCAGCCGAAACAGCGATTATAATCCCTCTGGTGTGGATGTCGTCGGGTCGCTGGAAGAGGCGCTCGACCTTGCGAAATCGAAGGCGCGGGAACTTGGCGTCGATGAGGTTTTCGTGGCTGGCGGTGGCGAAATCTACCGTCAGGCGATGCCTCTTGCCGATCAACTTTCCGTCACCCATGTGGAGGCGGAGCTGGAAGGGGACACGTTTTTCCCCGAAATTGACCCGGCCGTTTTCGAGAAGATCGACGAAATTCCCTTGCCAGCCGGGGAAAAGGATAACTACCCGGTGCGTTTTGTCACTTATCGACGGCGTATCGATGCAAAGTGAACTATTTACCCTGATCTGGTATTAAGTTACCGGCCCCGCGTTGAAAGAGACGCGTCCTATTCCTATAACGAGGACGATATTCCCGTCGAATGCTAATGAACGCATTCGAGAGGGAGCGGGAAGGTTTACAGTCAAAGAGGTATTGATGCCCTGGAGCAATCAAAATGGCGGCGGCGGCCCTTGGGGCGGCGGTAACGGCAGCGGCGGCGGTGGTGGAAACAACCAAGGCGGCCCGTGGGGTCAGGGACCGAACCGCCCGCGCGGCGGCGGTGGGGGTGGCGGCAACGGTGGCCCGCCGGATCTGGAAGAGATTATCCGTCGCAGTCAGGATCGTTTCAAGAACGTTCTGCCGGGTGGCTTCAACGGTGGCGTCGTTGCGATCCTCGTTCTGGTCGTTCTGGCATTTGTCGGTATCCAGTCTGTCTACACCGTACAGCCGGATGAGCGCGGCGTAGAACTTCGTTTCGGTAAGCCGAAAGATGAGGTCTCCATGCCCGGCCTGCATTTCCATCTCTGGCCAATCGAAACCGTCGAGATCGTCAAGGTCACGGAGCAGCAGCAAAACATCGGCGGTCGCGCCAACTCCAACTCCGCCCCGAGCGGTGTGATGTTGACCGGCGATCAAAACATCGTCAACGTTCAGTTCTCCGTGCTCTATACCGTATCCGACGCGAAGTCCTATCTGTTCAACGTCGATACGCCAGCCGAAACACTGCAACAGGTCGCGGAAAGCGCCATGCGTGAGATCGTCGGTCGTCGTCCGGCGCAGGATATCTTCCGCGACAATCGTCAGGCGATCTCTGCGGAAGTGCGCACGATCATTCAGACCACCATGGACAGCTATGGTGCCGGGCTTTCGATCAACGCAGTCGCCATCGAAGATGCAGCTCCCCCGCGTGAAGTGGCCGATGCCTTCGATGAGGTTCAGCGTGCCGAGCAGGACGAAGACCGTTTCGTGCAGGAAGCGAACCAGTACGCCAACCAGCGTCTGGGTGCCGCACGCGGTCAGGCTGCGCAGATCGTTGAAGAGGCGAATGCTTACAAAAGTCGAGTTGTGAATGAAGCTCAGGGTGAGGCGCAGCGCTTCGTGTCGATCTACGATCAATACCGAACAGCGCCGGACGTGACCCGTGAACGTATGTTCATCGAAACCATGGAGCAGGTCTTCAAGGGTTCGAACAAGGTCATCATCGATGAAAAGCAGGGAGTGGTGCCATATCTGCCTCTCAATGAAATGATGCGTGGTAATCCGGCTGCGCTCCAGCAGGGAGGCAACTGATATGGGTAATCGTCTAACTGCTATCCTCGTCGGTCTGGCCGTTGTTCTGTTCTTTGCCTACTCTTCGTTCTTCGTCGTCAACGAGCGCCAGCAGGCAATCGTCGTTCGCTTCGGTGAGATCAGGGACGTGAAGACGGAACCGGGTCTTTATTTCAAGCTTCCTTTCGCCTTCATGGATGCCGACCGCGTTCAGTACGTCGAAAATCGCGCCTTGCGTTTCGACCATGACAACATCCGTGTTCAGGTATCTGGCGGCAAGTTCTACGAGGTTGACGCTTTCGTGGTCTACCGCATCACCGATCCACGCCGCTTCCGTCAGACGGTTTCGGGTGATCAGGTTGCTGCGGAATCTCGCCTGCGTACTCGTTTCGACGCGTCGCTGCGTCGCGTTTATGGTCTTCGCGGCTTCGAAGCAGCGCTTTCCGATGCCCGTGCATCGATGATGCAGGAAGTGCGTGACGACCTGCGTCCCGATGCTGAATCGCTGGGACTGAGCATTGTCGATGTTCGTATTCGCCGTACGGACTTGACGCAGGAAGTGTCGCAGCAAACGTTCGAACGCATGAAGTCCGAGCGTCTTGCCGAGGCCGAACTGATCCGCGCACGCGGTAACGAAGAAGGTCAGCGTCGCCGCGCTATCGCCGATCGTCAGGTTGTCGAATTCGAATCCGAAGCACGTCGCCAGTCCGAAGTTTTTCGCGGTGAGGGCGATGCCGAACGTAACCGTATCTTCGGTGACGCATTCCAGCGCGATCCGGACTTCTTCGAGTTCTATCGCTCGATGACCGCCTATGCGAACTCATTGAACGGTACGGGCACGACGCTTGTGCTTTCGCCGGACTCGACGTTCTTCCGTTATTTCAACAATATCAACGGTGCCCAGGCAACGCCGCCAGCACAGCAGCCGACACCAGCGCCCTCTGGGAACTGATTGGTCGATATTGACGAAAGATGAAGCGCCGGTGGAAACATCGGCGCTTTCTTTTTTGGTCGTAATTTTCCTCTGGCAATGCAGGTGCATGATGGCGCATACAGCCAATGGATCATTGCCTTGGAGTTTTAAGTTGCAGATAAATAATATTCCTTTTGGAACGACGGATTGGTCGGAGATCGAACCGACACTTCATGCTGGCGAAACCGGCTCTGCGACATGGCGGACGCGTCAATTTGGGGACATTCGTGTACGGATAGTGGAATACACGCCTGGATATTTGGCAGATCACTGGTGCAGTAAAGGCCATATCCTTTTTTGCCTTGAGGGTGAAATCACCACCGAGTTGGAAGATGGGCGCAGCTTCATCCTGAAGGCTGGCATGAGCTATCAGGTTGCCGACAAGGCGGAACCGCACCGATCCTATACCGCGACCGGTGCCAAATTATTCATCGTTGATTGACAACTGCCTCTTGTCTACCCGAATTTTATTCAGACGTTTGAAGCTGATGCATGTCTTGCGGGCTTGGCACGCGTTCACGAAAAGGTATTTTTACACTTCATCATTCCGCCTTATGCTTGGCTATTAAGCTAGAGGCCATGTTTTGCAGATGCGAGGACGCTGTATGCCTGTGACCACCCTTTCGCCATTCCGCAGCAGCATCGCCGCAGTGGCGGGATTAGCAATCGTTGCCGGTGGTCTCTCCGTTCCGGTCAGCGCCCAGGCGCAAAGCATCGGACCCGCTTCGGTGGCGGATCTCGCAGCTCCCTTGCTGGATGCGGTGGTGAATATTTCGACCTCGCAGAGTGTGAAGGCAGAAGGCAAGGGGCCGACGCCGCCGCGTATTCCGGACGGTTCGCCGTTTCAGGAGTTCTTCAAGGATTATTTCGACAACCAGAAGCCGGACAATGGGGGTAAGGTCAGTTCGCTCGGTTCCGGCTTTGTCATCGATCCGGCCGGTTATGTCGTTACCAATAATCACGTCATCGAGGGTGCGGACGATATCGAGGTCATCTTCCCCAATGGCAACAAGCTGAAGGCGACGCTGGTTGGCACTGACACGAAGACCGATCTTTCGGTGCTCAAGGTGGAACCCAAAGCACCATTGAAAGCGGTTAAGTTTGGCGATTCCCGAACGATGCGCATCGGTGACTGGGTGATGGCTATCGGTAATCCGTTCGGTCTTGGCGGCTCGCTAACCGTTGGCGTGATTTCTGCACGGGGGCGCAACATCAATGCTGGCCCCTATGATAATTTCATCCAGACGGATGCTGCTATCAATAAGGGCAACTCAGGCGGCCCGCTCTTCAATATGAAGGGTGAGGTGATCGGCATCAACACCGCTATCATTTCCCCAAGCGGCGGTTCCATCGGTATCGGCTTTGCGGTTCCCACCGAGCTTGCTCAGAACATTGTCCAGCAACTGATTGAATTCGGTGAGACTCGCCGTGGCTGGCTTGGTGTTCGCGTGCAGCCGGTCACCGACGATATCGCGTCAAGCATCGGTCTGGATAGCCCGCGCGGAGCGTTGATTTCCGGCGTCGTGAAGGGTGGTCCGGTTGAAAACGGCCCGATTCAGGCGGGTGATGTGGTGCTGAACTTCGATGGCAAGCCTATCCAGGAAATGCGTGACCTGCCCCGGGTCGTCGCGGAAAGCCCGGTCGGCAAGGAAGTCGATGTCGTGGTGTTCCGAGATGGCAAGGAGCAGACGGTCAAGGTAAAGCTCGGTCAGTTACAGGACAGCGCGGAAGAGCAGCAGCCCGGTGCCAGCGGGGACGAGGCGACCCCGGAAAACGGCGAAAGTGGTGAAATGGCCACGCCTGAAGAAAACAACGGTGCGGAAAGCGAAGAGCAGCAGGCACCGGACGTTCGCGAAGCGCCGCAAACCGTGCTCGGCATGAATCTTGTCATGCTGACAGATGAACTGCGCACGGAAAAGGGCGTGGCCGAGAGCGTGGAGGGTGTTTACGTCTCCAGTGTAACGCCGGGTTCTGCCGCTGAAGAGAAAGGCGTGAAAGCCGGTGATGTGATCGTTGAAGTCGGTCAGGATTTCATGGAGGTGCCGGGCGACGTGCTGGTCCGCGTTAACGGCCTGAAGTCTGCTGGTCGCAAGAACGCACATGTGATGGTGGCGGATGCTCAGGGTAATCTTCGTTTCGTGGCAATACCGCTGGAATGAGGTGGCACCGAAGCCCTCTGCTATTTATTGTAGTTTCTAAGCGGCGAACCGGGTTCGCCGCTTTTTTCATGTGCGTTAGACTGAGATTATTTTGCGCTGACGACGAATATCGAAATTTTTTTTGCGCGACGTGATCAAGTTAGCAACGTCAATTCTATATTAAAATAATAGACAATGTAGTCTTCTTTTGGCGGCGGGCGCTGCTTTGGAAGAGATGGTGCCTTTACGTTTTTGAGCTGAAATATAATGAATTTCAGCGACTTAAAACAAAGTGAGGAACCATATGTCACGCAAGATCAGACTTGGCGCATTTCTACCGGGTGGCGGGCAGCACGTTGCAGCATGGCGGCATCCC
The DNA here is from genome assembly GCF_013322225.1 of Agrobacterium larrymoorei. GTDB lineage: Bacteria > Pseudomonadota > Alphaproteobacteria > Rhizobiales > Rhizobiaceae > Agrobacterium > Agrobacterium larrymoorei_A. The sequence goes on along the minus strand of NZ_JAAMFB010000016.1, from coordinate 36,308 downwards.
GATCAGCCAGCCGATGGAGCGTTGAGTCTGGAGTTTCACAGACAACTTGCGCAAACTGCGGAACGCGGGCTATTCGACGCTTACTTCCTGGCAGACAATCTGGCCATCGGTTTTGGCGGAGCGCGAGAAGGCGGTAACGCGCGCGTGGCCGGTTTCGAGCCAACCACACTTTTCTCTGCACTTGCACCATTCACGAAGAATCTGGGTTTCATCGCCACCTCTTCGACGACCTACGAGGAGCCGTATTTGACGGCGCGCAAATTCGCGTCTCTCGACCTCATCTCCGGCGGGCGGGCAGGGTGGAACGTGGTTACGACGACCGGTGATCCCACCGCGCAAAACTTCAATCGCGAAACGCAATTGCCACACGCAGACCGCTACAAGCGTGCCGCCGAGCATGTGGATGTGGTGAAGAAGCTATGGGACAGTTTCGAGGATGATGCTTTCGTTCGCGATGTCGAAAGCGGGGTATTCTATGACAGCGCTAAACTGCACGAGGCGAGTCATCGTGGCGAGCATTTTCAAGTACGCGGCCCGCTGAACGTATCTCGCTCACCGCAAGGCCATCCCGTGATCGTTCAGGCAGGGCAGTCAGACGATGGGCGAGGGCTCGCCGCCGCAACGGCAGAAGTGATCTTCACCGCTCATCAACATATCGAAACAGCGCAGGAGTTTTACCGCGACATCAAGGCTCGCGCTCGTGGCTTTGGCCGCAATCCCAATCACGTCCTTGTCATGCCGGGAGTCTCGCCATTCGTCGGGCGCACCCACGCCGAGGCGCAGGAAAAATATGAGCGTCTGACATCACTCATTCTGGAAGAGGATGGCGTTGGACTGTTGAACGGCTTGACGGGTGGCACGCTCGATCTTCGCGGTTATGACCTTGATGGCCCACTGCCTGTCGCCCCTCCAACCGAGGGCATGAAGAGCCGTCAGGCGCTGCTTCGCCAGATCGCCGACGAAAACAATTTCACCATCCGCCAGCTCTACCAGTGGGTTGCTTCGGCGCGTGGCCATTACACTATCGTTGGAACGCCGGAGACGATCGTCGACACATTGCAGGAGTGGTTCGAGAACGAGGCGGCGGATGGATTCAACATCCTGCCGCCATGGTTGCCAACGGCGCTCGACGATTTTGTCGATCTCGTCATTCCTGAACTCCAGCGTCGCGGCTTATTCCGGACGGAATATGAAGGAACGACACTGCGAGAAAATCTGGGCCTCCCTTATCCCGTCAACCGCTGGACCGCTGCACGCTCGGTCGTCCAGGCCGCAGAGTGAGGTATTGAAATGTCTTATGAAGATGCCAAATCTCTTCATCCCAAGCTGCTTGATTATCAGAAAGAGCAGCCCGCCCCGCAGGCTCTACAAGCCGTCAATCGTCTAGTTTTACCTTTTCTCTCCCGCTATGGCCTGGTTTTGAGTTTTCTTGCCGCGTGGCAGATATCGAGCGTGCTAGGCTGGATCAACCCTGCCGTTTTTCCCCGTCTCGATACGATCATTGTGGCTCTCTGGAAGGGAATTTTCAGTGGCGCTTTGATCGATGATATTGCCATCAGCCTGCAACGATCCGGCATCGCGTTTGCCGCAGCGGTCGCCGTCGGCATTCCGCTCGGTTTGTTCATGGGGCAGGTGGCTGCGGTAGAACGTGCGCTCGATCCACTGTTGCAATTCTTCCGCCAGACCTCCGCGCTCGCGCTTTACCCAGTGTTCATCCTGCTTCTGGGGTTGGGTGAGGCATCGAAAGTCTTTGTGATCTTTTGGGCTACGCTATTTCCAATCCTTCTTTCGACCATTGGCGGCGTCATGGAAGTCGACCGCAAGCTGATCGAGATGGCCAGAACCTATGGCGCAGGCCGTATCACCATCTTCCGGCGCGTCGTTCTGCCTGCATCGGTGCCTGCCATCTTCGTCGGCCTCCGCCTGTCCGCAACCACGGCTCTGTTATTGTTGATCGCGGCTGAAATGATTGGCGCGAACAAGGGCGTCGGATTTCAGGTGATGAATGCCCAGTACAATTTCCAGATCCCGCTGATGTTCGCAGCAATTCTGCTTCTGGCTCTCCTCGGTCTCGCCGCCAATGCGGTGCTGGTTATCCTGCAACGAAAGTTGTGCCTCTGGTCAGAGCCTTCTCACTGACATCAGTTTCATTTCACCAGTTTCTCATTTCAAAGGACACGTCATGACCTTTCATTCTCGCAAGCTGTTGTTCTCGGCAGCGATCCTCTTCGGCCTCACAAGCGCTGCCTCGGCGGAAGAGGTAAAACTTCGCTATCTGGCCAGCCAGGGTGGGCTTGCCGCGCACGAACTTGCCGCCCAGCTTGGTTACTTCGATGGAACCGGTATCACGATCGAAAATATTGGTTATGCCCAGGGTGGCCCGGCTTCGCTGTTTGCGCTTGCATCCGGCGACGTTGAGATCGGCAGCGCAGCCACCGCCGCGGTTTTGAACTCCATCGCCGGTGGAAACGACTTCGTTGCTGCTTATCCTTCCAACGGTATCAACGATCAGGTCCAATCCGTCTTCTATGTTCTGGAAGACAGCCCCATCAAGGATATCAAGGACATTGCCGGTAAGACGATTGCCGTGAATACGCTGGGTGCGCATCTCGATTACACGATCCGCGAGGCATTGCATTCGGTCGATCTGCCAACCGATGCGGCGAAGCCGGTGGTGGTGCCGGGGCCGCAACTCGAGCAGGTCCTGCGTTCGAAGCAGGTAGATATCACTGCATTCGGCTATTGGCAGACCACGTTTGAGGGGCTGGCCAAGAAGACCGGCGGCATACGGGCGATTTTCGATGACACCGATGTCCTGGGAGATATCGCTGGCGGCTTCGTGGTTCTGCGTCGAGATTTCATCAAGGAGCATCCTGAAGCGGCGAAGATTTTCGTAGAACAGTCGCAGCGCGCTCTCGACTACGCTCGCGAAAACCCTGAAGAAACCAAGAGGATATTGGCCAAGGCTCTCGAGGAGCGCAGCGAGAACCCCGAGATCGCGCAATATTCTCTCGGATATGGAGTCCGCCCCGGTGGTAGGGCCATCGACCGTGATCTGCAATTCTGGATCGATATCCTGACGCGCGAGGGCAAGGTGAAGGAAGGCCAACTCGTGGCAAAAGACATCCTTTATTCTCCCGAAACAGCCGCAAGCAACTGAGGAAATCACATGAGTGCTTCCCAAGCCGTTCGTGGAGAGGTGGCGATCCGCCATCTCTCCAAATCCTATCACCTGAACGGCAAGCCTTTTCAGGTTTTGAAGGATATAACGCTCAACATACGATCTGGTGAGAGCCTTGCCATCGTTGGCGCAAGCGGTTCGGGCAAGACGACGCTGTTGCGTGTCCTTGCGGGTCTTGAAGAAGCCGATGGTGGGGATGTGCTGATCGACGGTGCGGCTTTTCGCGGTGTAGGCAAGGAGCGGGCCGTCATTTTTCAGGAGCCGCGTCTTCTGCCATGGCTGACCGTGCTGGACAACGTTGCCTTCGGGCTGGAGGCTCAAGGACTGGGCAAAGAGGACGCAAGAACGAGAGTGCGGCGCTACGTTCATCTCGTGGGCCTACAGCAATTCGAGACCGCGTACCCGCGCCAGCTTTCCGGTGGTATGGCGCAGCGGGTGGGAATTGCCCGTGCGCTTGCCGTTCAACCTGAAATCCTTCTACTGGACGAACCGTTAGGTGCGCTGGATGCCATGACCAAGATCGGCATGCAGCAGGAACTGGCGCGGATATGGCGGGAGGAGGACGTGACCACGGTTCTCGTGACACACGATCTGGAAGAGGCGATCTATCTTGCCGACCGCATTCTGATCCTGCCGCGCGAAAAAGGCGCTGCACCTCGGATCATCGATATAGATCTGCCACGGCCGAGGGATCGAAGCTCAGCGGCTTTCGTGCGTCAGCGCGAGGAGTTGTTGCATGTTTTTGGGTTGCATTAACTGCCGTCTACGGCACTTGCCGGTGCATCGCCTTCCACTGGTCTCGGGTCAACGCGTAGGTCACATGGGCCTTTAGATGCGGGTGCGTTTCCGGCACCCTGGGATGGTCGAAATCGCGCGAGGCGTCCCGGACAAGGCCGATGCGCTTCATCACCGCGGTCGAGCGGTGGTTATCGTGAACGGCGAAGGAGACGATCTCGGGTAAGCGCTTCTCGTCGAAGGCCATGGTCAAGAGCGACTTCGCGGCTTCCGTCACATAACCGCTACCCCAGAAGCGGGTCGCAAGGCGCCAGCCGATTTCCATCGTTCCCAATGGAAAAACCTCTTCCATATTCGCGGGCGCAATGCCGCAGAAACCAATGGGTTCAGCAGTTTCGCGTAGCTCCAGAGCATAGAAGCCGTAGCCAGTGGCGCGGATCATATCGTTCACGTTTCCCAGTGCCACATCCGATTCCGCGTGGCTTCGGCGAAACGGGAAAAATTCCATCACCTTGGAATCGGCATTGATTTCGCGAAACAGATCGCAATCCGTGTCCTTCCATTCGCGAAGGATCAACCTTGGCGTCCCGCGAATGATCATGCGGTAACGAAGTCTGCTTTACGATAGCCCTGGATGTACAGGAGCGCTGTCAGGTCGCCGTGGTCAATGCGAATTTGCGCTTCGGCGGCAACGGCTGGCTTTGCGTGAAGTGCGACGCCCGTACCCGCCAGATGCAGCATGCCGAGGTCGTTTGCGCCGTCTCCCACAGCGATTGCGTCAGCAGGCGTAATGCCGAGCTTGTTTGAAATGTCGATCAGGGCATCGACCTTGGCCTGCTTGCCGAGGATGGGCTCCATGACCGTACCGTCAAGATGTCCGTCCTGTTCGCCAAGCGTGTTGGCACGGTTTTCATCGAAACCGAGCATCCCTGCAACGCGGCCGGTGAAAGAGGTAAAGCCGCCTGAAACAAGCGCTGCATAGTGGCCTTTCGCCTTCATGGTCGCAATCAACTCTTTGCCGCCAGGCATCATGGTGATGCGCGTTTCGATCACGTCGTCGATGACCGAAACGGGAAGGCCTTTCAGCAGGCTCACACGTTCGCGTAGTGCAGGCTCGAATGCAATTTCGCCATTCATGGCGCGGGCGGTGATTTCGGAGACCCTGTCCTTCAACCCGACTTCGGCAGCAAGTTCATCGATGCACTCCTGCTGGATCATGGTGGAGTCCATGTCCGCAATCAGCATCTTCTTGCGGCGCGTATCCTGCTGCTGAATAGCGATATCAATCGGTGCATTCGCCAGAACGGCGGCAATCTTCTCACGCGCTTCATCTGGTTTCGTGCCGTCGCGCAAGGCCAGATCGCAAGCTATCCCATCCGCCAGCCAGTATAGGCCGGAGGCATTTACGGCCGCTGCCGCCTTTTCTCCGAGGGCGGGAACGAGAACAGGATTTGACGGATTGGCGATAAGCGTGGCAACGAGAGCCATGATGAAAAACCTTGATGTCGAATTCGATGCGATCCTGATAACCGGCCCGACGGCAAGCGGCAAGTCCGCGCTTGCGCTTCGTTTGGCGCAGGAGAGCAATGGCGTCGTCATCAATGCGGATAGTATGCAGGTTTACGACACGTTGCGCGTATTGACCGCACGTCCTTCGGCGCAGGAGATGGAAGGCGTACCGCATCATCTGTACGGGCATGTGCCAGCAAGCCAGCTTTACTCCACCGGAGAATGGCTGCGGGAGATCACCACACTTCTCGAAAGGCTTCGGGGCGAGGGACGTCTGCCGGTCATCGTCGGCGGAACGGGGCTTTATTTCAAGGCGCTGACGGGCGGGCTTTCCGAAATGCCGACCATACCAGCCGATATCCGCGACCATTACCGGCAGCGGCTATTGAATGGCGGAAGCGCCAGCCTTCATGCGGAGTTGAAGCAACGGGACCCGGATATGGCAAGTGCTTTGAAGCAATCGGACGGACAGCGGATCGTTCGGGCGCTGGAAGTGCTGGAAACGACCGGACAGTCTATCAAAACGTTTCAGAGCACGAGTGGGCCGATGATCATAGATCCCGAGCGGGCGCAAAAAATCGTCGTTCTGCCGGAAAGAAGCGTGCTGCATGACCGCATCAATCGTCGTTTCGAGGGGATGATGCAAAGCGGGGCCGTCGAGGAGGTCGAGGCGCTGCTATCGCTCGGCCTTTCGCCTGATGCTACCGCGATGAAAGCCATCGGCGTATCTCAAATTGCTGAGATGCTGGCTGGACGGATGAGCGAAGCTGACGTCATCGAAAAAGCGGCGGCGGCGACGCGGCAATATGCCAAACGACAGATGACGTGGTTCCGCAACCAGATGGACGAGGACTGGCGGCGTATCGAGCCGTGATCAGTCCTTTTTATAGAGACTGCCCAGCGGTTTCTTCATCAAGGTCTCACGCAAGGATGACCTGTTTTCCTCAGTGAAGAACGAGCGGGTCGCCTGCCGCTGAAATTCGTGCCTGCGAAATTCGTTTTCTGGGTCTAAAGCCGGTGAGGGCGCGCGCTGTATGGAGCCAGCGTGGCCTCTTGGCAGCATATCCGGTCGATAGGGTTCATCGCCGCTTTCAAGGCCCGTGCCGAATTCGCGCTTCCAGTTGTCCAGCTCTTCATCGTCGGTATCTTTCGCCAATTGCGCGTCGTAGCTCTGGCGAAAGCCTGAAATATCCGGGCCAGCGACGGCCCGCATGCGTTTGACGATGGAGCGCAGGTCCACTGTGTCCGGCGTATCGTCGTGGATCGGCGTGACGATGCTGTTGGCTTTGGGCAGGACGTGTTGCGGCACGCGATTGAAGCGCATGCGCATGGGTACCGTGATCGCCTCACCGAACGCTATCGCCTCGCCATTGCCTATGGAGGAGAGGAAGCTGGTGGTGGAAGAAGACGAATTCGGAACCGCGTTGCGGATGATTTCCTGATCGCTTTCGTTGGAAAGCCGCATTGCAAAGACCGTCGAGCATTGCGACAGGATGGTTTGGTCCAGTTCGCCGGGACGCTGGGTGATGATGCCGAGCGACACGCCGTATTTGCGGCCCTCCTTGGCAATGCGGGCGATGGCCTGTCGCGTCGGGAAGAAACCAAGCTCGGGGTCGGCAGGCACATATCGGTGCGCTTCTTCGCAAACGACGAGGGTGTGGATTGCGCCTTGGCTCCAGAGGGCAAGCTCGAAGGCCATACGGCAGAGGACTGATGCGACAGAATTGACGACCTCGGAGGGAATGCCCGCCAGTTGGAAAACGGAAATCGGTCTTCCTTCTCCCGGCACGCGGAAGATATGCGCAACCGTCTCCATGATCGTATCGCTGATCGTGCTGTTGGAGAACATGAAGTGATAGCGCGGATCGTTGACGGCAGACATGATGCGCATTTTCAGATTGCGCAGCACGGGTTTGTCGTTTCGCCCTTCCAGTCTCCCGATCCGCTCATCGATCAGCGCCAGAAGGTCTGCCAGGCGGTAGGGAACAGGCGTATCGGCGGTAAGCGATGATTTTTCCGATGCGCGGCGTAGTGGCGCATTCTCCGTTCCGCGAAAAGCGCGTTTCGCTTCAGGGACGAGATCGCGCAGAATATCCAGCTCTTCGGCATTGGGTCGCCGACCGCGGAATAAAACTTCCGCGAATTCTTCCAGTTTCATCAGCCAGAAGGGCAGGTCCAGCGTGTCTGTATCGATGACGACCGAGGTGGTCGGAAAGGCGGCTGCGAACTCGTTATGCGGATCGAGAATAAGGACGCGCAGCTTCGGGTCTTTTTCGATAGCCTTGTTCAGAAGCAGCGAGACTGCCGTGGATTTGCCGACGCCGGTGGAGCCGAGAACGGCGAAATGCTTGGACAGCATTTCCGGAATACTGATCGTCGCATCGATGCTGTCATCTTGAGTAAGCTTGCCGACGACGCTGGAGCCCCTGTCCGAATTCTCATAAATGCGCATGAGATCGCTGGAGCGGATACGATGCGCTACGGCGCCAAGATAAGGATAGCGGGAGATACCGCTCGAGAAGCGTTCTGCGCCATCTGTGGTGCGATAGATTTCGCCGAGCAATTCCACTTCGATCAGTAACGTGTTGCTATGTTTATCCGACCAGTTTTTCCCTTCCGTCGTCATGGAATTGGTCAGCGCAGCGACACGCGTTTCGCCGAGATCGATAGAGATGAGACGGCCGATGGACCATAACTCGGCAAGCTCCTGATTGCCTGGTTCGGTCGTTGCGGAAATCGTTGCGCGCGAGCCCGTACAGGAAATGACATGGCCAAGACGACGGTTGCCCGCCGTCAGTTCATCGCGGCGATCTTGTTCGCCAGCTTTAGCGGATCTGCGAAGATCGTCGTTGAACACGTTTCGCCCCTGTCATAGGTCTTCACGGCTAGAGTGTCATACAGCCATTTGCATTTTCTGATGGTATGGCGAGATACTAAGCGATCGCATTTAACAACTCGTGTAATTGTCGCGCATATTTGTTTCGGCCGCCAACCGTTTTTCGCAATAAAAGAAATCGACGGCCGTTTTTTCCGCAATTTGCGTTGACGGATGCCTCCTTTATGACTAACACTCCGCCCCATGAAAAATCTTAACGTACTTATCGTGGTGGGAAGGCGCATGGGCAGGGTGGTGTGACCATCCGGCGAAAGCACCCATGCGCTGAACGAGGCTCCTCAAAGGGGCCTTTTTTTATGTCTTCACACAGGCCATAAGGCCCACGATATCCAAAGCCAAATCGGGATGGAACAGGCAATGACGGATAAGGACAATACGGAAAACAGCAATCGCATGACGGGCGCAGAGATCGTTCTGCGCGCCCTCAAGGATAACGGCGTAGAGCATATCTTCGGTTATCCGGGCGGTGCGGTTCTTCCGATCTATGACGAGATTTTCCAGCAGGAAGACATCCAGCATATTCTAGTGCGTCATGAGCAGGGCGCAGGCCATGCCGCAGAAGGTTATGCCCGTTCCACTGGCAAGGTCGGCGTCATGCTTGTTACCTCCGGTCCCGGTGCGACGAATGCCGTTACGCCGTTGCAGGACGCGTTGATGGACAGCATCCCGCTAGTCTGCATTTCCGGCCAGGTTCCAACGTCGCTGATCGGTTCCGATGCATTTCAGGAATGCGATACGGTTGGCATAACGCGCCCCTGCACCAAGCATAACTGGCTGGTAAAGGACGTCAACGAACTGGCGGGCATCATTCATGAGGCTTTCCGCATTGCCCAGACTGGCCGTCCCGGTCCTGTTGTCGTTGACGTTCCCAAGGACATACAGTTTGCGACCGGCACCTATACGCCGCCATCCGCTGCCGTTCAGCAGAAGAGCTACAAGCCGAAGGTTCAGGGTGATCTGAATGCCGTTCAGGCCGCTATCGAACTGATGTCCAAGGCCAAGCGTCCGGTCTTCTATACCGGCGGCGGCGTCATCAATTCCGGACCGGAAGCAACACGTCTGCTGCGTGAACTGGTGGAGCTGACCGGCTTCCCCATCACGTCCACTCTGATGGGGCTGGGTGCCTATCCGGCTTCCGGCGACAAGTGGCTGGGCATGCTGGGTATGCATGGTTCCTACGAAGCCAACATGACCATGCATGATTGCGACGTTCTGGTCTGCGTCGGTGCGCGTTTCGATGACCGAATTACCGGTCGTCTGAATGCGTTTTCGCCGAACTCCAAGAAGATCCACATCGATATCGATCCGTCTTCCATCAACAAGAACGTTCGCGTCGATGTCCCGATCATCGGTGATGTCGGCCATGTTCTGGAAGATATGGTTCGCCTGTGGCGCGCCTTGCCGCACAAGCCTGAAAAGGCGCAGACGGCGGAGTGGCACAGTCAGATCGGGCGCTGGCGCGCGCGCAATTCGTTTGCCTACAAGAACTCCAACGATGTCATCATGCCGCAATATGCGCTTCAGCGTCTGTATGAGGCATCCAAGGGTCGCGATACCTACATCACCACGGAAGTCGGCCAGCATCAGATGTGGGCAGCGCAGTTCTTCGGTTTCGAAGAGCCTAACCACTGGATGACCTCTGGCGGACTCGGCACCATGGGTTACGGCCTGCCGGCGGCTATCGGCGTTCAGGTTGCGCACCCGGATGCGCTTGTCATCGACGTTGCGGGTGATGCCTCGATCCAGATGTGCATTCAGGAAATGTCCTGCGCCATCCAGTATAACCTGCCGGTCAAAATCTTTATTTTGAACAATCAGTATATGGGTATGGTGCGCCAGTGGCAGCAGTTGCTGCACGGCAACCGTCTGTCAAACTCCTACACCGAAGCCATGCCGGATTTCGTGAAGCTGGCGGAAGCTTACGGTGCAGTTGGGATGTATTGCGACGATCCGAAGGAACTGGACGGCAAGATCGCCGAGATGATTGCGGTCAATAAGCCGGTCATCTTCGATTGCCGCGTCGCCAATCTCGCCAACTGCTTCCCGATGATCCCATCGGGCAAGGCACATAACGAGATGTTGCTGCCGGACGAGGCAACTGACGAAGCGGTTGCAAACGCCATCGACGCCAAGGGCCGTCAGCTAGTTTAAGAGGGGGAAGAGGACAGGAATAATGAACGCACACCTACAGCCCACCGGCTCTGCCTATTTCATCCAGAAGGAAACGGAGATGGTGGAGAACCATACGCTTTCCGTTCTGGTCAACAACGAGCCGGGCGTTCTCGCCCGCGTCATCGGCCTGTTTTCCGGTCGTGGCTACAACATCGAAAGCCTGACGGTTTCGGAGACGGAACACGAAGCGCATCTGTCGCGCATCACCATCGTCACACGGGGAACGCCGGGCGTGCTGGAGCAGATCAAGGCGCAGCTGGAACGCATCGTTCCGGTTCACCGCGTGGTTGATCTTACAGTGCGCGCCCGTCAGGCCGGTCAGGAACGCCCCATCGAGCGAGAAGTAGCACTGATAAAGGTTGCCGGGCGCGGGGAAGACCGTGCAGAGACACTGCGTCTGGCCGATGCGTTCCACGCCAAGGTGGTGGATGCGACTCTCGATCACTTCATCTTCGAAATCACCGGCAAGTCTTCCAAGATCGATCAGTTCGTATCGATCATCAAGCCGCTTGGACTAATCGAAATCTGCCGCACCGGTATCGCAGCGATGAACCGCGGCCCACAGGGGATGTAATCTCGCGGGCATCTTTATGTCTTGAAGCCCGTGGCCTTGCCGCGGGCTTTTTCATGCCTGCTTGGGTTGTGAATTTGGATGAAGAGCTTATATTTTCAGGAGAAAATGAGGATCGCGAAAGAGTGAGTGCAAAGGAAGTTTTCGTTCTCTCCGGTGCGGAGCTGCGCTTCTGTTGATCCTGTTTTGGTTGGTGATGTTTTACCGCTTGTCGCGCCGTAAGGATTTTGGCGAACTCTGGGCACGTTCGATTTTTCCCATCCACGAAACTGCGCCACGTGCTGGCGAGAAAGCTGCAATTGCTTTTCATGAGGCCAAATCGCATCTGGCTTCGGTTTTCGGAGCGTGCCATCTCCTCCTCTTTGTGACGTTTGCGGGGATTGCCCTGTTCACAGGTTTCACGCATCAAGAGATTTTTGAGGTGCTGGAATGAAATCCAAGTCCCGCCAGGCAATGGCGCTATACTGCCGAAGCTACCTTTTAACATTTGGTGGTATCATGGTCGCAGGTGTGCTTTTCGTGATCTATGCAGCTACATCCAGCGCGGAAGGACTGTCTTTCGGAGGTTGGGCACTGGTCGCCGTTTTCGGCGTGCTCGGAACCGGGCTTTTCACGACAGGCATCTTCGGCAGCCGCTCGATGGTGGACAGGCTGGCAGACTGGACTTCCGGCCACGAGATCAGCATCGTCCTGATGATTATGGCTTTTCCCCTCTACTGGGTTTTGAAGAAAGCCAACGTCTTTTCAGACTGATCGCCCTTCGATCAGCGGTTAATTTCGGCAGAAGCCAGATCTTTGTATGTGCTCCACTCTACCCAAGATAGTTGTTGGCGGCATGTGATGGCTCTGCTTAACGTTGCGTAAGCTGATGATCTCAGTAATCTTTTTATATCGGTGATTTCTTTTTTGCTTTGGAGTGCATTCACGGCTGCACAATTTTAAATGTTTATAAATTGGTTTTACGGCACAACTGTGGAGTCTCTCGCTCCATGATGGAGCGTCTCACTTAGATCGACAAAGCAATGGCTTCCAACCTAGATCGGGGGACCGGGAGTGGGCACGCTTTTGTCATCTGGCAGATTGCCTTACGCGAGGACCCATGTCGTTTCTTGAGAACGCGAAAATCCGCACGAAAATTCTTTCCCTCATCGTTCCCGTCTCGTTGATCGGCTTGGGTGGCGTTGGCTTCGTATCATCAAATTATAAGAGTGCTGATGACACCTATTCCGATCTGATTACGACTGACGCCATTGCTGCGACCGAACTTTTTCGCGCCAGCACAGCAATCGTCGCCGTAGGCTACGATACGACAGCCGGTCTGATTATGTCCGAGCAATCGGTAAAGCCGACCGAGATTGAAGCGACCTACAAGAGGGATGCTAGCGTTATCTCGCAACGGCTTGAAGATGTCAAAAAACGCGTCCCGGAACTTGCCAGCAGTCTTGACCCGATGAATGATCGCGCAAAGGCGATCGTGGCATCGATGGACAAGGCTTGGGAAGCGATGCGTACAGGCGATTTTCGGGCGAGCCGCAGGTTGTTGCTTGAGGCTGGTCCAGAGATTGAAAAGTGGCGGGCCGACATTCGTGCTATCAGTGAAAGCAGCCTCAAGGGTGTAATGGACAGGTCGGGTGAATTGAGTGCCACGACAGACAAGACGATCCTGACTTCGCTTGCAGCGCTCGGAATACTCTTCGCCCTTGCCGTTATCGCAGCGCTCTTGATTTCTGCACGCGGCATAACCGGCCCCATAGCGCGTCTGAGTACCCGAATGGTCTCGCTCGCCAACGGCGAAACGAAGGCTGAGATCGACGGCCTGAAGCGCAAGGACGAAGTCGGCCAGATGGCTGCGGCTGTTTCCGTTTTCCGCGAGAACGCGCTTGAGCGTATTCGCTTGGAACAGGAAGCCGATGCCAATCGCAGCCTTTCGGAGAAGGAGCGGATCGCCCGCGAAGAGCAGAAGGCAAGGGAAGCGGCAGACACGCAGTTTGCGGTCGATAATCTAGCCGATGCGCTGTCGCGCCTGTCGGAAGGCGATGTGTCCTACCGCATCAGCCAGCCGTTTGCGCAGCATCTCGATCTGGTGCGCAACAACTTCAACGCCTCTGCCGAAAAGCTTCAGTCGGCGCTATCGCGTGTGGCCGACAATGCCCGCGGTATCGATGCGGGTGCCAACGAAATCCGCTCTGCTGCCGACGATCTGGCCAAGCGCACCGAACAGCAGGCAGCCTCGGTCGAAGAGACAGCCGCAGCACTTGAGGAAATCACCACCACGGTGAAGGATTCTACCCGGCGCGCGCAGGAAGCAGGCGAGCTTGTGTCTCGTGCCCGCACCGGTGCGGAACAGTCCGGCAATGTGGTGCGCAAGGCCGTCGTTGCGATGGAGCAGATCGAGAAGTCCTCGTCTGAAATCTCCAACATCATCAGCGTGATCGACGAGATCGCCTTCCAGACCAACCTTCTTGCGCTGAATGCCGGTGTGGAAGCAGCGCGTGCGGGTGAGGCGGGCAAGGGCTTTGCCGTTGTTGCGCAGGAGGTGCGTGAACTGGCGCAGCGCTCCGCAAGTGCCGCCAAGGACATCAAGGCGCTGATCAACACCTCCAATACCCAGGTTCAGGAGGGTGTGGAGCTTGTGGGCGAGACGGGCCGTGCGCTGGAAACCATCGTTGCGGAAGTGCAGGAGATCAACCGGCATGTGATGGCGATCGTTGAATCGGCGCAGGAGCAGTCTTCGGGCTTGCAGCAGATCAATACGGCTGTGAACCAGATGGATCAGGACACGCAGAAGAATGCGGCGATGGTGGAGGAATCCACCGCTGCCAGCCATGGCTTGGCCCGTGAGGTTGCCTCTCTCAACCAGCTTCTGGCGCAGTTCAAGCTTGCAGGCGGCTACGAGGCTCCGGTTCGTGCAGCAACTCCGACAGAACGACCCGCACCATCACCGGCCCGCGCGCTTGGTCGCAAGGTCGCATCCGCCTTCAATGGCAATGCAGCGGTGAAGCAGGACTGGGAAGAGTTTTGATCTTTCCCGCAGCACGTCGCTGAACGAAAAAAACCGGGTGCCGAAAGCGCCCGGTTTTTTGTGTCAGATGTCCAACATCTTCACGCGGGGAATCAATTTGATCTCAGCTTGATTCCGGAAGGCGCCGTAAAGCATTGAATTCCCGTCATAACATTTCAAGTGGAGTCCGCTGTTTCGGTGGTTGGAATGCGGCGTCGAGGGCTGCCCAATCTTCGTCGCTTATCTCAAGGTCCGTCGCGCCACGATTTTCCTCTACGCGTTCCGGTCTTGCACTTTTCGGTATCGCGATTACACCTTCCCGTTCTAGCAGAAAGGCAAGCGCCACTTGTGCAGGTGTGGCCTGATAGGCCTTGGCGATCCGAATGAGTTCGTGATTGTTCAGAATACGACCCTGTTCCATGGGTGAGTACGCCATGACAGCGACGTCATGTTGCTGGCACCAGGGTAGAAGATCGAATTCAGGGCCGCGTCGAGAGACGTTATAGAGGATCTGATTGACAGCGCAGTTTGCGCCATCGGGCATGGAAAAGAGTTCCTCCATATCGTCCGTATCGAAGTTGGAGACTCCCCATGCCGCGATCTTGCCATCACGCTTCAGTCTCTCGAAGGCTGCAACTGTTTCATCCAGCGGGTGTGATCCGCGCCAGTGCAGGAGATAGAGATCAAGCTGATCGACGCCAAGCCGTTTCAGGCTGCGCTCACAGGCCTCGATGGTGCCGGTCGCGCTGGCGTTGAAAGGGTAGATTTTGCTGACGAGAAAGACCTGATCCCGTATATCTCTGATGGCTTTGCCCACGACTTCCTCTGAGCGTCCATCCGCGTACATTTCCGCCGTATCGACAACTTTCATACCAAGCTCGACAGACCTGCGAATGCTGGCAATTTCCTGCGCTTCGCCAGCCTTGGCATCACCCATATTCCACGTGCCGATTCCAAGGGCTGGGACGGTTTTACCAAAGGGCAGGGTAACGGTTGGCAAGTCTTCGAACATGGTCTTCTCCCATTCTGATCTTCCCACCATAAACTACGGCGGTCCAAGGTCGATCCATCAAAACTTGTAGGGAATTCCATTCATGTAGCGGGCTGGTTTTTGGTAACGCCGGCGAATAGATTTCGGTCTCCAAGGGGAAAACCATGACAATCGAGACCTTCATAGCGCTTGTGCTTTTTGCTTTTACCACATCCATCACGCCCGGACCGAATAACATGATGCTCTTTGCCTCCGGCGTAAATTTCGGCTTCCACCGGACCATTCCGCATATGCTGGGTATCGGCGCAGGCTTTCTGTCACTGCTGGTTGGCGTTGGCCTCGGGCTTGGCGCGTTGCTGCACTCGGTTCCGATGCTTTACACGGCGCTGAAGTTTGCAGGCGGTGCGTATCTCATCTGGATCGCCTGGAAAATCGGCACATCCAGGTCGTTGAGTGACGGCAAGACGAGTGAGGAGCCTATGACGTTTCTGGGCGCAGCTGCATTTCAGTGGGTCAATCCGAAGGCGTGGGTGATGGCGGTGACAGCCATGGCGACCTATACGGACGAGAACCAGTATTTTTTCACCGTCCTTATCGTCGGTCTCGCCTTTGCTGCCGTCAATCTTCCCAGCGTTTCGACATGGGCGGGTTTCGGATCGGTCCTTCGCGAATGGCTCTCGGTACCGGTACGGTTGAAATGGTTCAACATTTCCATGGCGATACTGCTTGTCATCAGCCTTTGGCCGATGCTGAAATAAAAACGCCCGCGCTTTTGACGCGGGCGTGGTTTTAAAATTCAAGATAATCCTAGAACTCTTCCCATGACTGAGCCGCCGAAGCTGAGCCGCCGCCGAAAGCGCCCGCGACTTTCTTCATCAACTGGCGGGTCGGCGATGCGACGGGAGTGGAGGCAGGTGAAGCGACCTGGATCGAACGGTGGCCGGTTCCCCCCTCGAGACTGAACTGGGCGATCAGTTTGTTCAGTTCTCCCGCTTCCTTGGCAAGGCTGTGGCTGGCGGCGGTCGATTGTTCCACCATGGCAGCATTCTGCTGCGTGCCCTGATCCATCGTGTTGACCGCGGAATTAATCTCCTGAATGCCAACCGACTGCTCGCGTGCCGATTCCACGATGGCGTTGACGTGATGATTGATCTGCTGAACCTCGGCGACGATGTTTTCCAGCGCACTACCCGTATTGCCCACGAGGTTGACGCCAGCCCTTACCTGTTCTCCAGAGGTGACGATCAGCGTTTTTATCTCCTTGGCCGCATTGGCGGAACGCTGAGCGAGTTCGCGCACTTCCTGGGCGACGACGGCAAAGCCTTTGCCAGCTTCACCGGCGCGCGCCGCTTCAACGCCTGCGTTCAGCGCCAGAAGGTTGGTCTGAAAAGCGATTTCGTCGATAACGCCGATGATGTTGGAAATTTCGCTTGAAGACTTTTCGATCTGCTGCATGGCAATGACGGCATCGCGAACGACCTTGCCGGAATTTTCGGCGCTGATGCGGGTCTTGGTGACCAGACTGCCGACTTCTTCGGCGCGCTTGGCGGAGTCGCGAACGGTTGTCGAAATCTGTTCGAGAGCAGCTGCCGTTTCTTCAACGGATGCGGCCTGCTGTTCGGTGCGCTTGGAAAGATCGTCCGCAGCGGAGCGAATTTCATTAGCGCCAGCATCGATGCCGCGGGCATTCTTGCCGACGGAAATGAGGGCTTCATTCAGCTTTCCGACGGAGTTGTTGAAATCTTTTCTCAGGCGGTCGAGGTGCTCCACGAAAGGCGACGCGATGCGGTGGGCGACATTGCCGTCCGCCAACTGTCCGAGACCTTCTGCCAGAGCATCGACGGCGAACTGAATGTCGGCGGCTTCCTTGGCTTTCTGGGCTTCACGTTCCTGCCGTTCCTTCTCGGTCATCGAGCGATTGGCGTCGGCTTCGCGTTCCATCTGGATCTTGGCGATGGCGTTGTCCTTGAAGACCTGTACGGTTTCGGCCATTTGGCCGATCTCATCCTTGCGTCCCACGCCAGGGATTTCCACCTGCGTTTCGCCGTTTGCCAGACGCTTCATGGCGGATGTCATGGCCAGCAGCGGACGGGAGATTCCGGAGCCGATAAGGAGACCGGCCGCAAGGGCGATGAGAACCGCGCCTGCAAGGCTGCCCCAGATCATGTTGATGGAAGAGGATACTGCGGCGTCATTTGCTGCAGACCGCTTCGTAAGTAATACCTTCTCGTCGTTCTGCAGCTCCAGAATGACGCTTCGCAGGCCGTCGAAATAGGTCTTGCCCTGTGATGCGTCGAGCTGCCGGTTCATGTCGCCGATCGAAGTGGTGTCGGCCAATGTGGCGCGCGCCGTGATCTGCGGTTCGGCAAAGTTCTTTTGCCAGTCGCTTATGGCGGTCCGGATTTTATCGAGACGTGTGACCTGGGTCGGGTTGTCGCTGACCATAGCTTTCAGCTGGTCGATCATCGGATAGATTGCCTGCTCACCTTTACGGTATGGAGCTAGGAAATCCTGCTTTCCCGTTATGATGAAGCCGCGCATGCCGGTTTCCATGTCCACGGCGGCAGCGGTAATATTATCTGATTTGCTCAGCACCTGGTTGGTGTGGTCAACCCAACCGTTGCTCTCTGTCATCGATGAAATGCTGGTAAGTGCGATTGTGCCGATGGCTATTGCCAGCAATACCGGCGCTGACGTTCCAGACACGACTTTTGATTTTGTGGAAAGGTTCTTGAAAGAGAACATTTTTCCCCGCCCCTATGATCGAAGTTATTGCAGCGTGGTGAGCATGGCGTTGCTCCGAACAACTTTGTTTTTCTTGTCGGGGTTTCGTAGGAAAGCCGCGTGTCGTTCTGGTCCGTTTCATGGCGCAGGTGAAACATCCCTAATATTTCACCCGTGCAATTTGATATTATTGACGATCACTTTATTGTTAGTTAAGATTTTAATCGTCATCTATAATAATTATGATTGCCTAAATTAGATTCTTTCGCGTCGCAATTTTCGTGTTTATTCATCTTTCGTTCTTTTTCAGTTGCGCTGGTCGCTCGAATCCTGCGAAGAGAACGCATGCAATTTTCACCGCAACAGGATGAAGCCCTTAAGGCTGTTTCGCGCTGGCTGAAGGAAGGCCGCTCACCGGTTTTCCGGCTGTTCGGCTATGCGGGCACGGGCAAGACCACTCTCGCGAAACATTTCGCAGAGCATGTGGATGGCGAGGTTCTGTTTGCAGCTTTCACCGGCAAAGCGGCGCAGGTTTTGCGGTCTCGCGGCGCTTCCAACGCGCGCACCATCCATTCGCTGATCTATCGACCGCGTGGCGAGGAAGCGGTTGAGGATGAGGAAACAGGCAAGACCTCGATTGCGCCGATGTTTACCATCAACCGCCAGAGCCCGCTTTCAAAGGCTGCGCTTATCATCATCGACGAATGCTCGATGGTGGATGAGCAACTCGGCAAGGACCTGATGAGCTTTGGCACGCCAATCCTGGTGCTTGGCGATCCCGGCCAGCTTCCTCCAGTGACCGGAGGCGGTTTCTTCACCGAGCAGGAGCCGGATTATCTGCTGTCAGAAATTCACCGGCAGGCGAAGGACAATCCGATCATCCAGATTGCCATGGATGTGCGTGAGGGCAAGGAGATCATGCGCGGGGATTACGGAACCGCGCAGGTCATCTCCAAGTCAGATGTAACCCAGGCACTGGTGCTGGATGCAGATCAGGTGCTTGTCGGCACCAACCGCACACGCAAGCGATACAATCAGCGACTGCGGGAACTAAAGGGGTTTACGGCCGACTATCCTCAATCCGGCGACAAGCTGGTGTGTCTACGCAACGACCCTGCCAAGGGGCTGCTGAACGGTTCTCTCTGGCAGGTCATGAGTTCATCGCGTGAAACGGTCAAGCCCGGCATCAATCTGATGATCCGCCCCGAAGACGACGATATGGATCGTGGCGCGGCAAAGATCAAATTGCTGAAAGCGGCATTCGAGGAAAGTGAAACGGAAATACCGTGGTCGACCCGGAAGCGTTACGACGAGTTCGATTATGGCTACGCGTTGACCGTTCACAAGGCGCAGGGTTCGCAGTGGAACAATGTGGTTCTGTTCGATGAAAGCTTTGCTTTCCGGGACTCGCGGGAAAGATGGCTTTATACTGCCATTACGCGCGCTGCAGAAACCTTGACGATCGTTCGCTGACGCGAAGCGCGGTGTCTTTGACGCGCTTCGTTGTTCGCTTTCTGGATGTAACTATTATTTCAGGCGGTGATCACGCCCGCCAATACGGCTTTTGCCACCGCCTGAAAGCGGTTGTTGGCACCGAATTTCGCTATGATACCCGCTTCCAGATTTTGCACGTCTTCCGCGGAAAGACCAAGCGTGCGTGACAGCCGCACCGGCGCGTAGCCTTCGGCCATCAGCTCAAGGCATTTGCGTTCGCCCGGGGTAAGATCGACTTTTGGCCGCGAGGCTTTATGCTCCGGCTCGCCGTCAGCATCGCTAATCGTCAGTTCGTTGATCTGCTGTATCTGCCGGTGAACGGTGGAAATCTCAGTGGCCAGTTCTCTTTTGCGTGTTTCCAGAGCGTCCTGGAAAATCGCGTCGGCCTGGGTTTGCGAGGGCGCCGTTTCCAGTTTCGCCATAACGTCCTGAATGGTTGCGACGGGGACGCCGATCTCCCGCAGCGTATTGATCACGGCCATGCGGTGAACGTCGCGGTGGCAATAGATGCGCATCAGGCCGGAACGGCGCGACGTGATAATTGCCTTTTCCTCGTAAAAATGGAGCGTTCTGTGCGTAACACCGAACATGTTTGCCATATCGGCAATGGCGACGGGCTCAGGCGGTAAAGGGGTTGGCATTGGGACGTAAGGGAGGAAGCCCTTGTGTTCATCGAACTGCACACCGTTTGCGGCATTCAACGGTGCGTCGCTCACTGGTTTTTCCCTCCAAGGCGATTTTCTAGTGCGACCAACGCGGGATAGGATCGCCTGTGAATTTTTCCGCTCTGAAGCTGGATGGTCCAGCCGCTCGATCAGGCCCGTTTCACTATCCATTTCAATGTGCGCATTCGTATATGAAAAATTATGTTTCATTATTTCGCCCCATTATACCGGCGCTGTAACGCGCGACGTTGAGGCTGGTTCCATGCAGAGAAAAATTATTTTTCCTCTTGGCTTGCGGAGGCCCGGATAGTGGAAGAAACAGGGTTTCTGGAACCTTCAAAAATGGGCTGGAACATCATGCCGACCAAACTTTCCGTCAATCTCAACGCTATCGCCATGTTGCGCAACCGACGTGACCTGCCTTGGCCTGATGTCGTTCACTTCGGACGGTTGGCGCTGCAAAACGGGGCCAGTGGACTGACCGTTCACCCACGCCCTGACCAACGGCATATCCGCTTCTCAGACCTGCCGCTCCTTCGCGCACTTATCGATGATGAATTCCCGGAGGCAGAGTTCAACATGGAGGGCTATCCGACTGAGGATTTTCTTCTGTTGTGTGAGGAAAACCAACCTGAGCAGGTTACCTTGGTCCCGGACGATCCGTTGCAGGCAACCTCGGACCATGGGTGGGATTTCTGCAAGCACGGCGAATTTCTCAAGGATGTTGTGGAGCGTCTTAAAGCTGAAGGTATGCGCGTCTCTCACTTTGCCGACGGGGACGGTGACAGGCAGGCAATTGAACTTGCTGCTGCAACCGGTGCCCATCGCATAGAGCTTTATACCGGACCTTATGGTGGGTGCTACGACGATCCAGAGGCTGCCGCCGTCTGGATCGAGAAGCTCGGCCTGACCGCAGATCTCGCGCGTGAACATGGGCTGGGGGTCAATGGCGGGCATGATCTTACGGTAGCGAACCTGCCCGGTCTAGTGAAGCGTATCCCTTATCTGGCTGAGGTTTCGATAGGGCACGGGTTGACAGCCGATGCGCTGGAATACGGAGTGGCCGAGACTATTAGGCGGTTTTGTCGCGCCTGCGGTCAGTCTATTTCATAACTAACGTCAATTTTTTGTCGCTATATAGGAAGCCGCGCACCCGTTGCGCGGTTTTGTTTATTTATTGAAGGGCACTCATATGCAGGATCACAAAGTCGTCGTCGTTGGAGGAGGTTTCGGCGGGCTGCAAGTCGTTCATGACCTGAAGGGCGCTCCGGTTCGGATCACCTTGATAGACCGGCGCAATCATCATCTGTTCCAACCTCTGCTTTATCAGGTGGCAACGACCGCGCTCGCAACCTCGGAGATCGCTTGGCCCATCCGCCGTCTTTACAGGGATCGCAAGGAAGTATCGACGATACTGGCGGAGGTTTCCGGGGTCGACCGCGCATCGCGCAACGTCCACCTCACCAATGGAAGCGTCATTCCTTTCGATACACTGGTTTTGGCAACGGGCGCGCGCCATGCCTATTTCGGCAACGATTCGTGGGAGCCTTTCGCGCCGGGACTGAAGACGCTGGAAGATGCCACCACCATTCGTCGCCGTCTGCTTCTGGCCTTCGAACAGGCAGAGCTTGCGCAAACGGAAGAGGCAAAGAAGGCATTTCTGACATTCGTCATCATAGGTGCAGGGCCAACCGGCGTGGAAATGGCAGGCATGATCGCTGATCTCGCAAATAAGGTGCTTCCGCCTGAGTTTCGCAATATCGACACGCGTATGACCCGCGTGCTTCTTGTTGAGGCCGGGCCTCGGGTCCTGCCTGCTTTTACCGAGGATCTTTCCGAATATAGCCGGAAGGCTTTAGAGCGTCTTGGCGTTCAAGTGATGCTCGGTACACCCGTTTCCGCCTGCACGGAAGAGGGCGTCAAGATCGGCGACGAGTTCATTCCTGCGCGCACTCTCATCTGGGCTGCGGGCGTTCAGGCTTCACCCGCCGCGCACTGGCTCGGCGTCAAGTCGGATCGGGCAGGGCGCGCGGAGGTCAGCCCACAGCTTCACATCCCGGAAGATCCAACCATTTTCATCATTGGAGATACGGCAGCTGTCATGCAGGAAAATGGAAAGCCGGTTCCCGGTGTCGCACCTGCCGCGAAGCAGCAGGGCAGCTACGTGGCCAACGCGATCAAGGCACGGTTGGCGAACCGGCCGCTACCAGCTCCTTTCCGTTATCGCCATCAAGGAAACCTCGCCACCATCGGCAAGCGTGCCGCTGTGATCGACTTTGGCAGGATCAAGCTGAAAGGGGTAATAGCCTGGTGGATATGGGGGCTTGCACACATCTACTTCCTGATCGGCACGCGCTCTCGCCTTGCCGTCGCGTGGAGCTGGCTGTGGATTTACCTCAGCGGCCAGCATAGTGCGCGCCTAATCACGCAAAAGGAAACATTGAAGGACGAGAACTGATCCACCCTTCTCGCCGAGGTTGTCGTGGCGGCGCTTTGCCGCCACGCGTGTTGCGCTGGCAGGAGATTTTCCCGGCAGAGCTGCTTCAACCGAGGAGGCCAGCTTTGTTCGCCTCGAAAAATGCCTTTGCCGACTGCGGCTTCTCGCCCGTCAGCGTTTCATAATCGGCGGTCAGCAGTTCGAAATTGCCCGCAGCGATATTTGCATCTGCCGAGGCCAGCATTGCCGACACGAAGTCCGGAAGGCCCGCACCTTCTATTCCCTTTTGCAAGTCCTCGCGCGAAACCTTGATTGCCGAGAGGGGCTTGCCGGTAGCTTCTGAAATCAGCGCTGCAATCTGGTCGGCATCGAGAAGTTCAGGGCCGGTCAGCGTGTAGGTCTTGTTCTCAGGCGTTGTCTTTGCAAGCGCGGCGGCGGCAGCTCTTGCGCAGTTGTCGCGGGAAATATTCGACACCTTGCCGTCACCCGTTGCGGTATACCACTGGCCCGTTGCCAGATTGTGCGGCATTGCATGCAGATAGTTGTCGAGATACCAGGCGTTTCGAATGATGGTGTAGGGCAGGCCGCTTGTCTTGACCGCTTCCTCGGTGCCGAGATGGTCCGGCGCGAAGGTGACGAGCGACTTGTCGGGGTTCGGCATCGATGTGTAGGCGACATGCTTGACGCCCGCCTTGACGGCCGCAGCAACTGCCGCCTTGTGCTGAGCGAGACGCTGGCCGGGAACCGCAAGCGCATCCGTGGAAATGATGAGCACGGTATCGATACCGGCGAAAGCGTTTTCAAGCGAAGTGGAATCGTCGAAATCCGCTTTGCGCAGCTCCACACCTTTTGCCGCAAGTGACGCAAGCTTCGACGTGTCGCGGCTTGCCGCGACGAGATCGGAGGCCGGCACCTTATAGGTATCCAAAAGGTGATGCAGGGCGGACTGGCCAAGGTGGCCGGACGCGCCGGTTACGAGAATCTTGCTCATGGAAATCAGTTCCTTTCTATTGGTCTCAAAAAGAGAGTAGCTCTAAAATAAGAATTGACTTCGACCTGTAAAGGAGGCATTTCCGCGTCCACTCGTTACCAAAAGGGAACCACCGCAATGACCGCGACAGTTTCGAAGCTCAAGCCAGATGCCGCACCGCTACCGGATTTTGCCAATCTCGACTTCGATAATTGCCCGGTTCGTGATCTGCTGAGCCAGATTGGTGGAAAATGGTCGACCCTGATTTTGCAGGCGCTTGCTGAAAGACCCTATCGCTTTGGAGAGTTGCGCCGCATGGTGCCGGATATTTCCCAGCGGATGCTCACGCAGACGCTCCGCGACCTTCAGCGGGACGGATATATTCACCGCGAGGTCTTTCCGACCAAGCCGCCAAGTGTCGAATACAGCATGACATCGTTAGGTCGCTCGCTCTACTCACCGCTGTCTCAGGTTATAAGCTGGGCGCTGGATAACCACGAGGCGGTCAAGCAAGCACGTTCCCGTTTCGACGCCGAAGCATAGGGCAAATCTGCCAGCTGTACTTTGGCATCTGAGCATATTGCGACGCATCAAATCGCTTCGTCCGCATAAAAATCCGCTTGACCCGGAAAGGCTCTCGGCTTAAATCACTCTCGAACCGTACCGTACGGTACATAATAGAGAGTGGAGTGGACAAGGTGGGGACCGATCCGATCACAGCGCAGGAATTTTCGCCGCGACAGAACGCCGTTCTGGAGCAGGCATTGCGTCTTCTGGTCGAGGGCGGCGAAAAAGCGCTGACGACCTCTGGTCTTGCGCGTGCCGCCAACTGTTCCAAGGAAAGCCTGTATAAATGGTTCGGAGACCGCGACGGTCTGTTGGCTGCGATGATCAGCTTTCAGCAGAGCAAGGTCCGCACCTTTGAAAAGGCGGGCGACCGCGTAACCGCCCCTCAGCTTGTCGATCATCTCGAAGTTTTCTCGCATGATCTGCTCGACGTTCTGGCGGGTGATGTTTCGCTGGCGCTGAACCGTCTTGCCATCGGCCAGGCCAGCCGCGATGGCTCAAAGCTCGGCAATCTGCTTCTGGAGCGCGGGCGTCGCCAGATCGACAAGCGCGCTCGTGGCTTGATCGAGGCGGGGCGTCGCTGCGGCTATCTTCGCTTCGACGATCTGGAAGATGCCTATCGCAGCTTCTACGGCCTCATCGTCTCGGATCTGCATGTTCGCATGCTGCTGGGCGAAGCGCAGGCAAAGGATTTTTCCGCCCGGGCGCGGAAGGCGGTTGCCGCTTTCCTGACGCTGTACGGCACGGAAAAGGTACATTCGGAGACGGGCGGAAAGTCTGCCTGATCTCTGGTCTCAATCATCTGGTTTCGAATAGGGAAGGACCTAGAAATGCGCGTTTATTACGATCGTGATGCCGATCTCAACCTCATCAAGGCGAAGAACGTCGCCATCGTCGGTTACGGCTCTCAGGGCCGCGCCCACGCGCTGAACCTGAAGGACAGCGGCCAGAAGAACATCGTCATCGCTCTGAAGGCCGGTTCTCCGACCATCAAAAAGGCGGAAGCCGATGGCTTCGAAGTCAAGACCGTTGCTGACGCTGCAAAGTGGGCCGACCTTTTGATGATGGCAACGCCTGACGAACTTCAGGCGGACATCTATAAGGCCGATATCGCTGGCAACATTCGTGACGGCGCTGCCATCGCTTTCGCACACGGCCTCAACGTTCACTTCGGCCTCATCGAGCCGAAGGCTACGCTCGACGTCGTCATGATCGCACCGAAGGGCCCTGGCCACACGGTTCGCGGCGAATACCAGAAGGGCGGCGGCGTTCCTTGCCTCGTTGCCGTTCACCAGAACGCTTCCGGCAACGCTCTTGAAGTTGCCCTGTCCTACGCTTGCGGCGTTGGCGGCGGTCGCTCCGGCATCATCGAAACCAACTTCAAGGAAGAGTGCGAAACTGACCTCTTCGGCGAACAGGTCGTTCTGTGCGGCGGTCTCGTCGAACTGATCCGCGCTGGCTTCGAAACGCTGGTCGAAGGCGGTTACGCTCCTGAAATGGCCTACTTCGAGTGCCTGCACGAAGTGAAGCTCATCGTAGACCTGATCTACGAAGGCGGCATCGCCAACATGAACTACTCCATCTCCAACACCGCAGAATGGGGCGAATACGTCACCGGCCCGCGCATCATCACGGCTGAAACCAAGGCTGAAATGAAGCGCGTCCTGCACGACATCCAGACCGGCAAGTTCACCTCGGACTGGATGCAGGAATACCGCTCGGGCGCTGCCCGCTTCAAGGGCATCCGCCGCATGAACGACGTTCACCAGATCGAAGAAGTCGGCGCCAAGCTGCGCGGCATGATGCCTTGGATCGGCAAGAACAAGCTGGTCGACAAGGCTGTCAACTAAGCTTTGTCGCTTGGACGAGAATTGCGAAAGGCCGGGGCGAAAGCTCCGGCCTTTCATATTTCGTAAGCTGATCCCAAGTATATGCCTTCGACGCTATCTGAAACACTTTCGATGTAAGTGTTGATGGCGGTCAGCAAGTCCATCAACGCAAAATATTTTCTTTCAAACTTGTCGGACTTAATCGATATAGCTGCGTCTATCTCTTCTTTTGTATCCAACCATTTGATCAGGTCAATTTGACCGGACGCATAATTAATTGTGCCTAGGTCCTTGAAGACCTTCATCTCATTTCCATGAATGATGTTACCAATTATGTTCCACGCGCTGTCCGATCTGACGCCTCCTTGAGTCAGCGCAACATTATCGGATATGGAAACGTTATGCGATTTTAAGGCAGATACGGTATTTGTTATCTCGGCAAATCTACGTGTAGAAATGCAGAGGATGAGCAAGTCTTTTCGACAAAGATTTTCAGAAATATTGTAATATTCTCCATACCCTAAGTCTTTTAGGCTTCTAGAAGTCGCATAGGAAGCTAGACGACTTATAGATTCAATGGTGTCGGCGTACGCGTGCTTGCAAAGATCTCTGTCTACTTTAGGCACTATTTTTCCGGTCATCTGTCACCTCAAGCCGAAGGCGCAATCACACCCTTGGTCAAAATAAAGCAGCCATAAAACCGCGTCTCACCCGTTGTAATAACGCAGTAAGCTTCCTTGGCCTTCTCATAAAACGCAAAACGCTCGATGCTATACATCGGCGCGGGCTGGCCTTCTGCCGCATTAATTTCTGCCTGCACTTCCTGCTGGACCGTCTCGATCTGATCTGGCGCGCCCATGACTTCCATGCGACCGACGGATGGCTGGAGGGGGGTGTCCAGCGGAAATACGGAGAGTATTGCCTTCATGGCGCGGGCGGCGGAAATGTTTTCCATGCGCAGCACCTGACCGACGCTCGTAAATTGAGAAATGCTGTCCGATGGAAAGTTGGTGTCGGTTACCACAAGAGTATCACCGTGGCCCATGGCGCGAAGCGCGTGCAGAACGTCTGCGTTCAGCGCGGGGTCGATATTCTTCAGCATGTCGTCTCCTCCAGACAGCAAATCATGTGGTCTCAATCGAGCCGGAAAATCCGCTTTCGTCAATCCGCCTTGAAGCAGATTGTGAAGTTGCTGGAGAGATTGTATTGAAGAATCCGTAACTTGGGAGCATGCGCAAAAAATCTGAAAGCGTACCAGAATCCAATAAGTCAGCATTGCTGACCTATCGATATTTCGATACATATTTGCGCAACAAAACGAAATATGAGGAAACCGACCCATGCTTGATTGGGAACAAATCTTCGCCAGCCGCTCTTCGCGGATGAAAGCCTCTGAAATTCGCGAGCTACTGAAGCTCCTGGATCAGCCGGACATCATTTCCTTCGCAGGCGGCATTCCCGATCCCGCGCTGTTTCCTGATGAGGAATTCAAGCAAGCCTATGCCGATATCTTTTCCGGCTCGCAGGTTAATTCGGCTCTGCAATATTCCGTCAGCGAGGGCTACAAGCCGCTGCGCGAATGGATCGTCAAGGATATGGCGAAGATCGGTATCGAATGCTCTGTCGATAACGTGTTCATCACATCCGGCTCGCAGCAGGCGCTCGATTATCTCGGTAAGCTATTCCTGTCGCCGGGCGATACCGCGCTCGTGACATGGCCTACCTATCTGGGCGCGCTTTCGGCTTTCAATGCTTATGAGCCTGTCTATGATCAGCTCAACCCAGGCGGCAATCGCACTCCGGAAACCTATCGCGAAAACGCTGCCAAGGCTGGTGGTTCGGTCAAGTTCGCATATCTCTCGGCAGACTTTTCCAACCCAACCGGCGAGACGGTCGATCTCAATGGCCGCAAGAAGCTTTTGGAACTGGCCGATGAGTTGGATATCGCTGTGCTGGAAGATGCTGCCTATCAGAATCTGCGTTTCGATGGCGAGCCTGTGGCGCCTATCCTGGCGCTGGATATCGCCCGCAATGCCGGCATCGAAAAGACGCGCACCATCTATTCCGGCAGCTTCTCCAAGACGCTGGCACCGGGTTTGCGCGTCGGCTTCGTCGTTGCCTCCATGCCGGTCATCCGCAAGCTGGTGTTGATGAAGCAGGCCGCCGATCTGCATTCTTCCACCATCAACCAGATGGCCATCGAACATGTGGCATCTCGCGGGTTTGACAAGCAGGTTGCCAAAATCAAGGCCGCCTACAGTGCGCGGCGCGATGCGATGCTTGTTGCACTCGACAAGTACATGCCCAAGTCCGCACGCTGGACGAAGCCGGAGGGCGGCATGTTTGTATGGGTGACACTGCCGGAAGGGCTCGATGGCGCAGAACTTCTGGCACAATCCATAGCGACGGAGCGTGTCGCCTTCGTTCCTGGTAAGGCTTTCTTTGCTGACGGTTCCGGTACAAACACCCTGCGCATCAGCTTCTCCTGTGCCAACGAGGAGATGATTGACGAGGGCATGAAGCGTCTCGGCCGATTGATTGCGAATGCGGAAACGACCACCAAGGCGACGATGCCGCTGGTTTGAGTTGAACCGCTTGTTCGCCTCCGTTGTCCTCGGGCGTGTCCCGAGGATCTACTGACGTCGCATCTGTAGAAGCGTGATTGGATCCTTGGGAGAAGCCCGAGGATGATTATTTTTCATGACTTTTCAAAGGATATTGCCATGACCAAAACCTACTCTTTTCAGCAGGTTGATGTCTTCTCCGAGCAGCCGCTCAAGGGCAACCCGCTTGCTGTTGTGTGTGATGCGGATGATTGGTTAGACGAGCATATGGCGGCGTTTGCCAACTGGACGAACCTCAGCGAAACCACGTTTCTGATGAAGCCAACCGTGCCGGGTGCGGATTATCGCGTGAGGATTTTCACCCCCACTGGCGAGTTGCCCTTCGCCGGACATCCAACGCTTGGCACCTGCCACGTATTCCTGTCGCAGTCGGGCGATAACGCGAAAAGCGAGATCGTCCAGCAATGCGCTGCGGGTCTCATCAAGATCAAGATCAGCGATGGCACGCTTGCCTTCGCCGCGCCGCCGCTTCGCAAATCCGGTCCGGTGGATGCCGATGCCATCAATACAGTCGCTGCTGCTTTCGGACTGTCACGGGATGTCGTGCTGGACGCGAACTGGACGGATAACGGTCCCGGCTGGCTTTCGCTGTTGCTGAAATCTCGGGCGGATGTTCTCAGGATTCAGCCTGACTATGCTGCTCTCGGTGATTTCAAGGTGGGCGTTGTCGCTCCTTGCAGCGCGGCGGATGGCGTCGATGCCGATTTCGAAGTGCGCGCTTTCTTTGAATATGTCGAGGACCCTGTTACCGGCAGCCTCAACGCTGGTATCGCGCAATGGCTCATCGGGACTGGTCTTGCGCCGGGAAGCTATGTCGCAAGCCAAGGCACGGCGTTAGGCCGGGCAGGGCGCGTTAAAGTCGACAGGATCGGCGACGATATCTGGATCGGCGGTAAGGTGACGACGCTCATCAAGGGCAACGTCACGCTGTAATACATGCAGCAGACCGTTCTTCGACGCTTGCTTAAACGGAATGATAAGTCTGCTGCATGGGGTGCTACTCATGCAGCACTACAAAGCATAGTTCCAGAACGACCACAAATGCGTTCAGATAACTCGGAACGTTTGGGCGCACTGTAAGTCTAAGGGATTGATTTTACTGGTGCCCCCGACAAGGTTCGAACTCGTGACCCCCTGATTACAAATCAGGTGCTCTACCAACTGAGCTACAAGGGCAATCCAGTGACGCCGGAGATACCAGATTCTTTTTCTATGTAAAGCGAAAATTGCGCTTCACCGCGTAAAATGAAGCTGAGGCGCCGCTTTATCCCGTGAGATAATAGAGTTTGTGGACAATCGTCCAATTGCGCTCACGTTCAAGCAGCGAAAGGTACTCCGAAAAATCCACACCAGCAAAGCGGGTGGTTAGTTTGACGGAGGCAGAATCGCCGGATTTGTCGATGCCCAGTATTTCGAATGATGGTTCTGGATGAGGGAAACCCTGATCCGTCGACCTGATCTGGTCGATGAAGTCTTCCAGTGACAACCATTCGGTTGCGCCTTCATAGTTGCCTACGATCGAGGCGCGGGGATCGAAGATGTCGCGCAACAGGCTCGCATCGGCATATGTCATTGCGTGTACGTAATCGGCAACGGTCTGTGTTATCGTCTCCGGCATTGTTCTGACCCTCCCTCCAGAAGCCTTTGCTAAAACTACACCTGTTTAAACAGATGCGCCATAACCCATTGAAAGCAGGATGAAACCGAGACCAGAGCCCTTTCGGGCGACCTTTGCGCGCGGGCGCTTTCCACAATTTTGTTGCACCATGCGTCTTCATGGTCATGTGGTAGACAAATTTGCAAGCGATGGCGTTGCCGGATTTACGCGTGCTGCCCGGTTCCATGTTTTGCGTTCAAAACCGCAGGTCAGGGGTGCCTTGAGGCTTGAAAAATGCGTATGATCCCTTTGGTCGTCGCATTCGTCATTACGAACCGGCGTCTTTTTTGAGAATGCGAGTGCAGGTGTTTCGGTGATCGATCCTTATGTTTTGCTGGGTGTTGAGCGCAATGCCGACGAGGCTGCGATCAAAGCTGCCTATCGCAAGGCGGCAAAGAATGCCCATCCAGACAGTGGCGGCGACGCCGACCAGTTTGCCAGACTGCAACTGGCTTATGAGTTGCTGAAAGACCCGGTGCGACGCAAAGTTTTCGACGATACCGGCTACGACCCGCAACTGGCGGACCCAAAAGACCTCAAGGGGCTGCTGATGCTGGAAACGCTGGTGAACGAGTTTATTCTGGATGAGCGTGAACCCGGAAGTTTCGATCCTGTGGCTGCCATGCGCCGCAAGCTGACTGACGACATTCTCAAAAGTCGTTTTCACATTCTGGAGCTTGAGCGCCACCGCACGCGTGTGCGCAAGCATATGGACAGGCTGGGTAAAAAGCCTGAAACGGACGTCCTCGGCTCCATGCTGCGGGCGCGCAGCCAGTCCATTGCCGAAGCCATTCGCAATGCGGAAAACCAGATCGAGGCCATCGAGCAGGCCTATACGATGCTTGAAGGATATTCCTACGAACTGGAAATGGCTGTGCTGACTGAGGCTGTGGTGCTAAAGGGCGAGGCTGCGGAGTAGGGCGCTCGCTACGTATTACGGGCCGTTCACCAGCGCCAGAATGAGTTGGTGCACCGCACCGCCATTCGATAGCTCTTCACGGTCGAAATCGCGACCGCGCTGACGGTGCTCATCGGAGAGTTCGCCTAGCCGTTTTTGCAGAACTTCTCGCACCTTCTGGCATTTCGGATCGTTTTCAGCTCTGAGGCCGACGCTATAAGCTTCGATTTTTTTCACCAGGTCGAGAATATGTTCACCATGGATGCGTTCGTGTTTTTCCACGCCTGATATGAAACGTTGCCAGCTTGCGGCGACATCTGGCGAAAGCTTCGCCGGTGCCCTGGGGATGGTGTAGATAATCGTAAGGTTTGGTCTTGCCGTGGCGAGAATACAAGAACCGTCCTGTTGCGGGCGGTAGTCCCGGCGCCAGGTAAGCTTGAAAGTGGTGTGTGCGACGGCTTGAACGCCTGCCTGCGGACCGCTCTCTCCTATGGATCGGTAGAGTTCAATGCCAGAATTGCCAGAGATCGCGTAGGTTTTAGTTTGCTCTGTGGGAGACCAGCCAGTGGTTTGGGCCATTGCGGTAGTGGTAAGAACGGCTGCGAGCAGTAGGGCTGATTTTACGACGAAACGCACTGTCGGCTTTCCTTGGGTTACGCGAGACTGTCCGTGTGCCGTGACATCTTACTCGCAGTTCCAACAGTTAGCCAAAGGCCAAGTGTTGGATTTGCTAGTAGAAGGCTCTGCCAGACGGGTAAGTTGGTCGGCTCACAAAATCAAACGGAACTTTGCAAACCCTTCCGCACCGTCTCCGGCTTCCTCGATCTTTGCCCCCTTCACATCCTTTGCATACCGTCTTCCCTTAGGGCCTGTTTCGAAGATAGCCGTCGTGTCCGCTACCGGGGCAAACGACCAGTTGTCGTCTGCGGAAGGGTTTATGGTGCCCTGATCGATGATGTATCGGACGATGACGTCGCGATTTGTATCGGGGGCGACGAAGATGATCTTGTCGGAGCCGATGGCGGGGAATTTGCCGCCGCCGCTGGCGCGGTAGTTATTGGTCGCGACCACGAATTTCTGTTCTGGATCGATCGGCTTGTTCTGGAACTGAAGGTTCACGATGCGGTTGCTGTTTGGGTTGACGGCCTTGCCGTCCTTGTCGAACTTGGCCGGTTGCGACACGTCGATCTGGTAGCTCACGCCGTCGATGACGTCGAAATTATAGGACGGAAAATCGTTGTTGAGCAGGGGCGCGTCCTTTGAACCCGCCTTTACCGTATTGAACATGCCCGCCGACATTTCCAGCCAGTCCTTGACCTGTGCACCGGTGATGAGAACGGCCTGAACTGTGTTTGGATACAGATAGAGGTCTGCGACATTTTTGATGGCGATGTCACCGGCGGCGACATCCGTGTAGTAATCAGAGCCGCCGCGTCCGCCGGACTTGAAAGGTGCTGCTGCCGATAGCACAGGAAGGTCCTTGTACTGGCCGTCCTTCAGCATGTCCTTGATGTACCAGGTCTGGGCATTGGATACGATTTGGACGGAAGGATCATCTGCCACAAGCGCGAAATAGGAGTAAAGCGGTGCGGACGTCTTGCCGACGGGGCGGCGGACATACGCAAGTGCTGCCTCGTGGTCCGCTTTTGCCGCTTCGACGACTTCCGGTTTGTCTTTCACATCAGCCACGATTTTCCGATTGTCGTCGCGGTGGTAGATCGGCCGGGCCTCCGTGGTGAAGTCTACGATCTTCCAGCTGTTGCCGTCTTTTTCGAGCAACAGATCGATAAGCCCCATATGCGAGCCCCAGAAGCCGGCCATGACGGCGGGTTTGCCCATCAGTGTGCCCTTGACGGGATCGGCGCCCGCTATGCCATCCCAGGTTTTCGGGCCGGGGAAGACGAGGTGCTGGTGACCAGTGAAGACGGCGTCGATGCCTTCGACGCCTGCCAGATAAAGCGAGGCGTTCTCCATGCGCTCGCTCTGGCCCTTGCCGTCGATGCCGGAGTGGGACAGCGCGATGATGATGTCCGCGCCCTGTTCCTTGATGACCGGCACCCAGGCCTTGGCGGCATCGACGATATCGCGGGTCTGTGCCTTGCTCTCAAGGTTTTTTGCATCCCACATCATGATCTGCGGTGGCACGAAGCCGATGATGCCGACCTTGATCGGGCTGGTTGCGCCTGAGCCATCCTTGATCTGCTTGTCGAGGGTCACGTAGGGCTTGAAGAAGAGGTCGTCTTTCTTCGGATCGGAAGCGAGTTCGCCCTTAGTGAGATTGGCGCAGACGTAAGGGAAGTTCGCGCCGCCCAGCGTGTTGAACATGAAATCGAGCCCGTAATTGAACTCGTGATTGCCAAGCGTGCCGCAATCGTAGCCCAGCACGTTCATGGCATTGATGACGGGGTGCTTGTCGCCCGCCTTCATACCGCGCTCATAGGCGATGTAATCTCCAAGCGGGTTGCCCTGAAGGAAATCGCCGTTGTCCACCAGCATGGAGTTTCCGGCTTCTGCACGGATGCTGTCGATGATGGAAGCGGTGCGGGCAAGGCCCAGAGTGTCATTAGGCTTGTCGGCGTAATAATCGTAAGGGAGGACGTGAACGTGGATATCCGTGGTTTCCATAATGCGCAGATGCGCCTGATTACCCGCGGCACGCGCAGCAAATGGATGCAGCATAACCAGCGCGGAGGTGGCTGCGAAGCCACCAAGAAGAGAACGACGCGTGATTGGGTGAAGGCCGATAAGCGAAGACATGGAAACTCCCCGAAAGATTTCAACTGCCCTTGAAGACGCCGGGCAGCGTAGAATGAATTGCAGAGGAGTCCATCACCAAAATGACAGGCGTGTGACTTGTACCGCTTTTTTGAACCGGATGATAAATATCAGCCAGCAAGCGTTGGCTTTATCTCTTCATGAAAGAAGCGGAAGTAGGAGGAAAGCTGAGCCAGCGTTTTGGTGGAAAGCTGTAGTCGAAGGCCTAATCTGCTGCCCTGCTGCCATTGGACGACACCCTCTATGTATCCAAGGTCGTCACTCCTTACTTTAACATGGCTGCCTTTGACGGCGGCAAACGGTCCGTCCAAGTCCAGCGCCATGCCGGTAGAGGACAGATCGACGACGCGACCTTCGACCGACTGGTTGAAATACTGGACTGTCCCGTAGATGCGTGTCTTGCTGCGATCTGCGCTTCGGCTCCGTATCGCCGTGGTTTTTGTCATGGAAGCCCCCGTTTGTTTGAAGGCATCATGACATCTGCAAGTTGAAGGCCACTTAGGATATTTCATAAAATTCTAGCAAGCTGTTTCAGATCGGTTCAGTTGATGTGCGGTGATGGTACATATGCGGGCGATCTCAAGCGCTGCCTTATTTGCGTTGCTTCTTTGCCGCTATGGCGGCCAAACGCATATCTTTCCCCGCGTTTCTTCTGTGGCGAGGCAACCAGCCCATTGCTTGTGCCGTTTACTTTAGCGATCAATCTTGCGTCTCGTTCTGGAAAGTTGACGTTAAATGCTGCGCAGGTTTTGGACCGTTTTACCGGTCGCCGTTCTGTCTCTCGTTTCACCTGCTGCGCATGCGCAAGTTGCCCCGGCGCTAGACGATCTGTCCGACGAGCAACTGCAGCAGACGGTGAATTTCGTCATCGGCAACGCGATTTTCGGCGTTTATCACGAAGCTGCGCAGATGCTGATCTCCGACTTTTCGTTGCCCGCGGTTGACGGCGTCAAGGATTCGGCGGACGAGCTTGCGGCGACCATGATGCTGGAAGCGAATGAGGAGTGGCTGGACACGGCAATCGTCAACGCCACGGACAGCTGGTATCTGGCTCGTAGTGCGGAGCAGTTGCCGGAACATAATGCCCCAAATCATTCGGTGCTCGTTCCGGACCAAACGCGCGACAAGCAGATAGCCTGCCTGATGGTTGGCAAAGATGCCGAAGGGTATGGCGATCTGGCGGAAATGATGGGGCTACCCAAGGCCGAGTGGACACCTTGCGAGGCCACGTACCCACAAACGGTTGCGCGTTGGAACACGCTACTGAAACCTTATGTCAAAACGCCTGGAACTACGAAATTCACGACGTCCTATGAGCCGGTGAGAGATCCGTTTCTCGACATCTATGCGACGATGGTGAAGGAATCGAAGGTTTTGGATCTCATCGCACGCGGCTTCGGCGCCTATGGCCTGAAGGGCGAGGTGAAGCTGACGGCGAGGGCTTGCGGAAGGCCGGATGTCTATTGGTCTGCGGAAAGGCGCGAGATCACCTATTGCTACGAGCTTGCAAGATTTCATGGTGAGCTGATCGCCGCGCATCTTCTTGCTGGTGGTGGCGAAAAAGAAAGTGCGCCCGCCAAGGAAATTCCGACAGCCGTCAATCTCGGTCAGGAATTGTAGGCGGCAAGAGCATTTCCAGCAGAAGTGCGAAGCGGTTTTGCGTCCGGACAATGCGCAAAATTGAAAAATTAGAACATTTTTGCGTTCGAAAAGAACACGCAAATGTTATAATCCTGGTAGCCTTGCCTCAAGAGGATGAGGAGGCTTTCATGTCACGGCTCGTTGTTCGCAGTTTCTCGATTTCACTGGATGGATATGGTGCTGGCCCGGACCAGAGCCTGGAAAACCCGCTCGGCGTGAACGGTAAGACGCTGCACCAGTGGGCGTTCGAGACGCGCACTTTTCGCAAGATGTTTGGTCAGGACGGCGGATCGACTGGTGTGGACGAAAGTTTCGCCGCCGGTGGTTTCGAGAATCTGGGTGCATGGATTCTCGGACGAAACATGTTCGGTCCGGTCCGCGGGGCTTGGCCGGATGAGGAGTGGATAGGCTGGTGGGGCGACGAGCCGCCGTACCACGTTCCCGTTTTCGTGCTGACCAACCACCCGCGCGCCTCCTTCGACATGAAGGGCGGAACGACGTTCCACTTCATCACCGGTGGTATCGAGGAAGCGCTGGACGCGGCAAAGGCCGTGGCAGGGGACAGGGATGTGCGGCTGGGCGGCGGCGTCTCGGTGATCCGGCAGTATTTGCAGGCGCAACTGATCGACGAGCTGCATCTGGCGCAGAGCCCGGTGTTGTTGGGCAAGGGTGAGAACTTGTTCGATGGGCTGGATTTTCCGGAGCTTGGGTATCGGTGTCGGGAGACGGTGCGTGGGGAGAATGCGGTGCATTTGGTGATTGGGAAAGAGTAGTTTCCCATCGGGCGTGCGGGACCGTGCCTGACCCCTCACTTGCAATTTCTAACACTTAGCCTTTGGCTAAGGTGTTGAAATTGCTTTCTCTCCCACAAGGGGACCATTGCAAAACCCGACGAATATGATTCACTTTGTTTGTGAGCGATCGAAGGGGCGGTGGCATGGCGATGAAGAGCGGTTCTCAGTTCAGCTTTG